>JAUICH010000027.1 GCA_030427505.1 Verrucomicrobiia bacterium | reverse complement strand
GAGTGAGCGGGAACGAAGCCAGGCGAAAAATGGGCCGCGTCTTCAGGTTTTCGCCGCTTCGCGGCGCTGAGTTCACTGTCCTTCTTTTCATTTCCGCTCCGTTCTCCAATTTGTCCACACTGCCTAGTTTGGAGGGATGGGCAACTGGATACCCAGTTCCTTCGCGTAGACCGGACGGGCCACCACGAGATCGGGGTCGTAGTAGTGCCACCATTCGCTGTCGGTTTCGCGGAAACCGGCCTGGCTCATGGCGTAGCGCAGCCACTGAAGACGGCGCTTGATCAGGAAATTTCCGCCCTTGTATTCCATGGCGGCGTTTGGGGTGAAATTGTCGAAGCCCGTGGGCATTTCCACATCGTTCCCCCAAGAGTCCACCAGCGTCACGTCCACGGCCTTTCCGTAGCAGTGCAGCGACCAGCCTTTGCTCGGCGGGGCGATGTAGTTGTCGTCCGGATAGGCGTTCCACAGCGCGGTGTGGGCCTCCGGCGGCCGCCAGGCGTCCCAGACTTTCAGTCCGTAGCCCTGAGCGCGCAGGATCTCCTCGGCCTTCACGAGTTTCTCGGCGGTATCCTTACGGATCAGGCAAGGCATGTTAGACGGGTAAATGGGCCTGCCGGTCACGTTGTAACTGTAGCGGTACTGGAGGTCCGTCCGGATCCAGGGCGCGAACTGATTCAGGTCCACATAGCGGCGCTCGGCCAGCTTTTCGGCAAAGGATTGAGAAGGATTGGGGCGGCTGGTGTAATGGGCCGGTGTCGCGCAGCCCGAGGCGACGCCAGCGAGGCAGGCCACAAGGCCAATCCGGCGGGAAAAACCAATCCACATCGAAATTTTAGAAAATATGGACATTACACGTTATTTGAGCAATTATTGCCGGGCAAGTTCTGTCCTTCCACTTCGCTGGTTTTTCTAGTTCTTTCTGCTCTCCGCCTCTGCCTTTTCTCGTTTTTCTTTCCTGCCCATGACGGTCGAACAATACGTGAATTTCGTGCTCCCGGTTGGCGCGTTCCTCATTGGCTGCTGTGTGGGCTCGTTTCTGAACGTGGTGATCTATCGCCTGCCCCTGGGGATGCGGGTGGACCAGCCAAAGCGAAGCTTCTGCCCCTCCTGCAAGTACCAGATCCCCAGCTGGCTGAACCTCCCGGTGCTGAGCTGGATTCTGCTCCGGGGCAAGTGCGCCAACTGCGGGTCCCGCATTTCCATTCGCTACCCGGTCATCGAGTTCATGACCGGCTGCGCTTTCCTGGCCCTCTGGCTGGCCTTTCCACCGGCCCAGGCGATTGCCTATTGGGTCCTGATCAGCCTGATGATCGGGGCGACGTTCATCGACTTCGAGCACTTCATCATCCCGGACTCCATTACCAAAGGTGGCGCGGTGGCCGGGGTGCTGGCCTGCGTGGCCGTGCCCACGCTGATGGAAACCAGCTCCCGTCTCAAGGCGCTGGGCTATTCCGCTCTGGGGGCCGCGGTGGGCTTTGCCCTCCTCTGGCTGGTGGTGCGGCTGGGCAAGCTGGCCTTCGGCAAGATCGTCCAAGAGTTCGAGAAACCCGCCGGCTGGGACATTTCGCAGCCGAAGGAAGACGAGAACCCGCAGATCACCATTGCCGGGGAGAAGAACGACTGGTGCGACGTGTTTTTCCGGCCCAGCGACCGTCTCATCATGGAATGCACCGAGCTGGTGGTGAATGGCGAACCCAAGTCCGCCCAGACCGTGACGGTCTTCCACGACCGTTTCATGATAGACGGTGAGAGAGTCGCCCTGGAGGACGTGAAAAGCGTTTCCGGCAAGGCCACGAAGTTCACCATTCCCCGGGAGGCGATGGGTTTTGGGGACGTGAAATACATTGCGATGATCGGCGCGTTCCTGGGCTGGAAAGCGGTGCTATTCACCGTGTTCGCCGCCGCCATCGTGGGCGCCGTGGTGGGTATCTTGCAAAAGATCATCGCCCGCGAAGAATGGGCCCGCCCCATTCCCTTCGGTCCCTACCTGACCCTCGGCGCCGTGGGTTGGATGGTCGCGGGAAAGGATATCCTGCACTGGTACCTCCGTGCCATGGGGCTGGATGGGCTGGTGTGAAGCGCGGCGCAAAGTGGCATCGGCTTCCGGGTTGCCCCGGAGCCGAAACCTCTCTTCCTTCCACCATTCATCCCCCCACCGCTGACGCCGTCTCCAGATCCTCCGGCCGCTTGGCTACCGTCAGTACGGCCAGCTTGGTCTTTGCCTGTGTGGGATCGTTCAGGATGACGTCTCCGTGGCTGAGTTTTCCTTTGCCGTTCAAGAGCGGCTTGACCGGAAGAGAGAGATCCGCGGCGGAAAAGGCTTTTGGGTTGCCCAGAGAAAAGCGCACCCAGTGACCAGCGGCAACTTTTCGGCTCAGCTCGTAAGTTATCCTTCCCATGGTGTAGCGGAGATTGATCTCGCTGACCGCACGGTGGCGCAGGCGCCCGCCGGCATCTCGAAAAACGAAGGCATCGATTCCCAAAGGACCACGGTAGCCGACTGCCTGAAGCTTCGCCTGGAGAGCCTCCTCGAACGGCGGACCGTAAAATGGGAAGGCTTCTTCCATCAGGAAGCGAGCCGGTTCTGGCTCCAAACCTTGGCACGTCTTAACTCCATGGGAACACGCTTTGAACTGTCCCCGGGGATCGTTGTGCAGGCGAATGATTCCCAGCCGCCGCAGACCCGCTTCGCCCATTTCATACTGCAGGGAAAAGTCGAAGACTCTCTCTCGCCAGGGTTCGATGATGACAGCGCTTTGCTTTGATAACACCCGATCAATCCAGCCGGTAACACGTTGGTTCAAGACAGCATCTTTCACGTTCTCATCCAGAGACAGACGAAGAAAGCCTTGGCCCGCTGTCGAATAGGGAGCTTTGCATACCAGTTCTTTCAGTCCCATTTCGCGAAAGTGACGGACTCCATCGCTGGCCGCGGCTCTGGACTTTACGACCCGGCCCGCTTCTGAGATGTCCTGCGCCCTTGCTCCATCTTTCAGAAGATAATATTCGAATGTCAGGGCGGCCGCCTTGGAGCTCAGTTGGCGGATTGCCTCGTTCCAAAACCGCTCCACCTGCTGCCTGTTCCCAGGCAGTCGGCTGATCAGGGGAGCCATCAACCTTGCGGCGGAGGGACACCAGGCCCAGGGGCGCAGGCTGTTCAGCTTACGTTTTCGCGTCAGGCTTTCCGCGGCCAGATTCCCGGACGAGTCGAGAGCCTCGAACTCCGGGAGATCGAAGCCCAGTGCCAGGAGGGTTTCCCGGTGCTGAAGCGAGGGCAACTGCCGCATCAGGACCACGTCGTCCCTCCCGGCCAGGAAGGCGGGTAGGATCTCCAGGTCCCGTGCCAGCGTCTCTACGCCCTTGGTGGGTTGAAAGCCGCCACCGTTCAGTCCTTCCGCCATCTCGCTTTCCGCCGTGGGACAGAACCAGTAAACATTCGGTGTGCGGCCCTTGGACCGGCGGTAGAGTTCCAGGCGTTTCACGAAGGTCTCGTCTAGCCCAGCTTTCAGACGCCCCTCCACATTGAAAGTGGTGCCGTTTCCCTTAGCCCGGCTAGGCGACAGAGGGAAGTGCAGTTGCCGTTCAAAGGCTTCCCAAAGGGCCCCGCCGGTCCCCTCTTCCTTTCCCTTCCACCGGCGAAACCACTTCAGGCCATAGCCCACATGACCGATCTCATCCAGGTAGATGCGTTCCAGGATGCGGGCGGATTTTTCATCACCCGAACGCCGCAGCACTTCGGCGAAGTGGCGGGAGTAATCGAGGTTCGCCTGCTCAAAGGTCAGGCTAAGCCGCGTCACATAGTCCAGCGGCGTCTCCATCGGCGCGACGGACTTCCAGAAAAAGTCGCTCACTGGATAATCGCCAAACGTCACCCCGCAGTCCGCCATGCGGCTCAGATACCAAGTGGTGTGCCGCTGTTCTTCGCGCAAGGTACGGAGCACCCCTTTACGGAACTCCGCCGGCGCATCGGGAAACTTCAGCAGCACCAACGCCATCAGCTCCGTGGCCAGCAGTTCGTGATTGGCGAAGAAATGCAGCAGCAAGCCACGCTGTTCGTCATCGTCCAGCCGATGCGCCTTTGGGAGCGGCGGACGTTCGCGGTCGTCGTGCATCCGGAGGGCTTCCGGCCGGCCCGGCGCGTCCGGCGCCAGACCCGGACGAGCGCGGCCTTCGTCCACCAGGTCCGCCCGCCAGCCCAACTTGGTCTCCAAGTCAGTGGAAAGCAGCACCTGTTCTGCGAATTCGCGGACCGTCATCATTCGTTTCGTTTTCACCCATACCTCAGTTTTTCCGCACCGCCAAAGCCGGGCAAAACTCAGACTCTATCTCATAAGGAATTGGGGAAAATCCTAGGCACGGACTAGCGGCGGCCTGATCGAATGTCGCTCGCGCGCGGGTTCCGCCTGAATACGCTTAAAAAGAGCAACCGCACTGGGATGCCGGCTCCGTAACCATCAGTATGACCACAGACGAAAACAAAGTCCTCAAAATCATACTCGCCATCTTCATCCCTCCCGTGGGCGTGTTCATGCAGGTGGGGCTGACGATTCATTTCTGGATAAACATCCTGCTCACCTTGCTGATGTATCTGCCTGGGGTGGTTCACGCTTTGTTCGTCATCCTTAGCGGGCGCGGTAAAGGCGCGGTTTCCGTCTAAGCAAAAGTAAAGGCCGCCAGGCCAGAGTTTGAGTTTCCTCCGTCCTACAGGGGGGAGCGGGAGCAGATCCTTCCGGCTGAATCTCCCGTTCCCCACCTGACTCTCAAACTAAGCTCCAGCCTTTCTCTCAGGCCGCCAGACGGCGGCGGGCTCGCCCGGGGGTCATTCCCAGGCAGCGCTTGAAGGCTCGGTTGAAGGCTGCTTCGGATTCATACCCCAGCCGCTCCGCGATTTCGCTCAGGGGCACCGCCCGCTCTCCCTTCATCCAGTCCAGGGCCACATGCATGCGCCAGCGTCTCACGTAGTGGATGGGCGTCTCGCCCACCTGCTCTTGAAAGCGCGCGGCAAAGGCCGAGCGTGACATTCCCGCCGCCTCCGCCAGGGAAGCGACCGTCCATGGCCGCACGGGATCCCGGTGAATGAGCGCGATGGCATGCCCGATCTGCTTGTCCTGCAGCGAGCCGAGCCAGCCCTTTCGCGCGTCCGGGTGCTCCGCCAGCCAGGAGCGAATGGCCTGGATAACCAGGATGTCCGCCAGGCGGGAAATCACGGTGTCGCCGCCGGGTTTCATCGCTTTCGCCTCCGCCATCAGGAAGCGCACCGTGTCGCGAATCCACTCGGTCTGCGGCGTTGGTTCTCCTGAAGCCTCAATCACAATGAGCCGGGGCAATAGCTCGATGACCCGCAGCGCAGCGGGATGGTCGAAGGTCACGGCTCCGCAGATCATCGTGGCGGGAGCCCCACCGCCTCCGTGGCAAAGGACTTCGTAGCGTTCGCTCAGCAGTTCCCGGGGCAGGTCGAAGAGTGGCGCCGCTTTCGTCTCGGGCGCGTCCATCAGGCGGTGCCCCGCCCCGTGCGGCACCAGGGCCAAGTCTCCAGTTTGCAGCCATTTATCCTTGGCGCCTTTCACCCGGATCCAGCCGCTCCCGGCGGTCACGATGTGAAACATCAGGCAGTTTTCCATGGGCGGTAGGTCTATTCCCCAGGGCGCGGAGAGTTCAGAGCGGCAGTAGAAGGCTCCGCTCATTCGCAGGGAATGCAGAGCCTCTCCCAGCGGGTCCACTGGGCGCAGGGCCTCCAGGATTTTTTCGGTCGCGCTCATGGTTTCCAACAAACAGCCGCGATTCCAAAAGTCCACCGCTTTGGACGTTCGAGCAATTTATGGAGACGTGCAGTCATTGTCCGTCCGGTTTCTGTCCCTATCCTTGGACCCGTTGCAAGACACAAAACCACACAAAACAAACCAACAAACCATACCAAGCAAATGACCACGAAGACGAACACCTCCCTCGCAACCGAACCCATCCTCGTTCTCGGCGCCACCGGCAAGACCGGCCGCCGGATTGTCGAACGCCTCACGGAAAAGGGCTTGCCCGTCCGTGCTGGGTCCCGCTCGGCGGCGCTGCCCTTTGACTGGAACGATCCCGCTACCTGGGCGCCCGTCCTGGAGGGCGTGAAAGCCGTTTACATTGCCTACCACCCGGACCTGGCCGTCCCCGGCGCCACGGACACCATCCGGGCCCTGGTGAAACAAGCCGCCGAAAGCGGTGTGAGAAGAGCCGTCCTGCTCTCTGGCCGGGGCGAAGAGGAAGCTCAGCTCTGCGAGCAGATCGTCCAAAACAGCGGCTTGGAATGGACCATCGTGCGGGCCAGCTGGTTCGCCCAGAACTTCAGCGAAAACTTCATGCGCGACCAGGTCATGGAAGGCGTGGTGGCGCTGCCCGCCGGGGACGTGAAGGAACCTTTCGTGGACGCGGACGACATCGCGGACGTGGCCGTGGCGGCCCTGACGGAGGAAGGACACGCCGGTCAGCTCTATGAAGTGACCGGTCCCCGTCTCCTGTCCTTTACCGAAGCGGTGGAAGAAATCGCCCAGGCCAGCGGCCGCGAAGTCCGCTTCCAGCCCATCACCCTGGAGCAATCCAACGCCGCCATGGAAGCTCTGGGTCTGCCCCGGGAATTCACCTGGCTACTGGACTACCTTTTCCGCACGGTGCTGGACGGGCGGAACGAATACCTGACCGATGGCGTGCAGCGCGCCCTGGGCCGTCCGCCGAAGGATTTCGCGGAGTTCGCCCGGGACGCCGCCAGCGCGGGCGCCTGGAGCGAGGCCCCCGCAACCGCCGCCGCGTAACGGGCCAACAGCCGGAAACACCAACCGCATGGCGAGGGGGCTTGCCTGGAGACACATCCCCTTCTAATAAAGTGGAGATCGACCTTTTTCTCCCACTGCCCTCTCGCCATGCCATCCGCAGACTCCCCTTCCGGACTTTCCAAAGACGAAGCCACCCAGGAAATCGAGCGCCTCAGCGCCGAACTCGAACGCCATAACCGGCTCTATTACCTGGATGCCGCGCCGGAAATCTCCGACCGTCAATACGATCAACTCTTCCGGCGCCTGGAAGAACTAGAGGAAGCCTTTCCGGACCTGGCCTCGCCAAACTCCCCCACCCAGCGCGTGGGCGGCGCCCCCATCGAAGGCTTCGACGAGATCCGCCACCCGGTGCCGATGCTCAGCATCGATGATCTGTTCGCCGAGGAGGAAGTCGTGAAGTTTTTCGAGCGCCTTCAGAAAAACCTGGGCGAAGAGAAGGTGCCGGTGGTCATTGAGCCGAAGATCGACGGCGTGGCGGTTTCGCTGGTTTACCGGAATGGCGAACTGGACTACGCGGCCACGCGGGGCGACGGCGTGACGGGCGACGTCATTACCGCCAACGTCCGCACCATTCAGACGGTGCCTTTAAAGCTGGGAAAAGATGCTCCAGAGACCCTGGAAGTCCGCGGCGAGATCTTCATGTCCAATGAGGCCTTCGCCAAAATGAACGAAGAACGGGACGAACAGGGGCTCACCACTTTTGCTAATCCTAGAAACTCATCCGCTGGCACGCTAAAGCTGAAAGATCCGAAGGAAGTCGCCAAGCGGCCCCTGGAATTCATCGCCCACGGCATCGGCCTGCTGGAGGGTACGGAGTTGGAGTCTGTCTCCGCTTACCACCAGCTTTTCAAAAAGCTCAAGATCCGGCCCAACGAACCGCTCTGGCACGCAGACACGCTGGAAGGTGTTTTGAACGCCATTCATGAGCTGGACGAGAAGCGTCACCACATGCCCTACCAGACCGACGGCGCGGTGATCAAGGTGGATAGCCGGGCTCAGCAGGAAACGCTGGGCTTCCGCTCCCGCGCTCCGCGCTGGGCGGCGGCTTATAAGTACCCGCCGGAACAGAAGGAAACCGTCCTGAAATCCATTACCATCCAGGTGGGCCGGACGGGGGTGCTCACTCCCGTGGCGGAATTGGAGCCGGTCTTTGTCTCCGGCACCACGGTGTCCCGCGCCACGCTGCACAACGAGGACGAGATACAGCGTAAAGACGTTCGCGAAGGCGACACGGTGCTGATCGAAAAAGCGGGCGAAATCATTCCCGCCGTGGTCCGGGTGAACAAGGACAAACGCCCGCCGAACGCCAAGCCCTTCAATCTTTACGAACATGTGAACGGCCAGTGTCCCTCCTGTGGCGGTCCCATCCGGAAGGAAGAAGGTTTCGTGGCCTGGCGCTGCTTCAACCCCGAGTGTCCCGCCCAGGCGACGAATAAGATTAAGATGTTCGTTAGTCGCCGCGCCCTGGATATTGAAGGCATCGGGAACATCGTGGCGGAGAAACTCGTAGAGCGAGGTTTGGCGAGCAGCCCGCTGGATCTTTTCGAGATACCGGAAGAAACCCTGGCCGTCCTGAACCTGGGCACGGACGAAGATCCCCGCGTCTTTGGCGAGAAGAACGCCGCCAAAGTGGTCAAAACCCTGGAGCGCGCCCGCGCCCAGCCCTTGAATCGATGGATCTACGCCATGGGCATTCCGAACGTGGGCGAGTCCGCCGCCCGTGAACTGTCCCGGCTGCATGAAGATCTCTTCGCCCTGGCGAGTTCGGAAGTTCTCAAGACGACCCGGAAGATCGCGGAACTGGAGGCCGAACAAAAAGAGATTTCCCCCCGCAACAAGAGCAATCCTCCCGCGGACGATGAGGAAAAGCAGGAGCGCCAGAAGGCCTATGACGAGCTGAAAGAAGAAATCGGGAGGCTGAAGACAGAGATCGAACCCTACCAGGTCAGCCCCGACGCCGGACCCGTGGTGTCCGCCAGCCTGCTTTCGTTCTTCGAATCGGAAGCCGGGGAACGCTTTCTCAGCCGGTTAAGGGAACTGGATATCAAACCGGCATCAGATAACCATGCCCCTAAGCCCGCCGAACTTGCCGCCTCTGGCGACCTGCCGTTGGCGGGAAAGACCTTTGTCATTACCGGCACGCTTTCCAAGCCGCGCCCGGAGTTCAAAGACTTGATCGAAAGCAAAGGCGGCAAAGTCAGCGGGTCTATTTCCAAGAACACGGACTACCTGTTGGCCGGGGAAGGCGGCGGTTCCAAACGGGACAAGGCAGAGTCTCTGAAGGTAGCCGTGATTGGCGAAGACGAACTGAACGCGATGCTGGAGTAGAGGCGGACGCGACACTGCGTTTCGCGGGACGGAAGATTCGCGCGCATTCTCCGGAGAGAGTCTTGCAGACATAAGGTGTAGCCCTCGACCTCCGGGCAAGGAACGCGGGAACCGGGCGTTCGTTTCAGGGCGGCGGTTCCTGATTCAGGGGCTTGATCGCAATTTTCCCAAGCCTCCTTTCCGGGCAAAAAAATGTCTAAATCCTGGCATTGAGGAGAACCCTCAGCCCACTCGTGAACGCACTCGGAGATCGCGTTCCACCTTTGCTTTAGCGGACGTTCTGAACGTTTCGTACCTAAGAGCGGTCTCAATTCCCCACCGGCTCGCCCACGGTCGCGGAGGGTTCTTCATCCATCAAGAGATCGCCGTGCGGGTGCGTTTCGTCGAAAGATACTTCAGGTGTCCCATCAGAAGCCTTGTCGGGTTTGGTCTTGCCAGACTGCCTGGAAGGCCGCTCCGAGTATAAGACCGGTGTGCAGCGCAGGGTCAGCCGTTCCAGACCGCGGATGACTTCCACATCCGTGCCTTGACCGGGAAGGAGCAGATAGCAGGCGTCCACCATATCGGACAAGCGCTGCACCCGGCGATCGCCCAGCCGGAGGATGATGTCTCCGGGCAGCAACCCTGCTTCCACCGCCGGGGAGCCTTCCCGCACGCTGATGATCTGCGGCGTGGTGGACTGTACATGAAAAGAAGCGCCCAGCCAGGCCGGTCCGCTATCACCGAAAGCCCGGTAGTCCTGAATCATTTTCTCAATCAGGGCCGCCGGCAGGGCGTGATACTCTCCTGGGTTCTCCAGCTTTCTCCGGGTCAGCACCCCCACCACGGCGCCGGACTCGTCCAGGACCGGTCCCCCCACCGGACCGCCAGCCAGGTTCATGTAGATCCGCAGGTGTGAAATAGGCAGCGTCTCTCCAAAGTAGGACGAGTCCCGTCCCACGAGCCTTCCGGCCACGCAGGGCTCGCCCGCTCCAGTGCCAAAACCGTGAAAGCCGAACACCACTTCGCCCGGTTCCAGCACCGCTTCCCGGCGCAACCGCAGGTGAATAAGATCGTCCTCAAATTCCTCCTGGGCCTTCAGCAGACAGAGGCCGGTCAATGAATCCACCGCCGCGACTTCCGTGCGAATCTTGTCTGCTCCTTTACGCAGAGTCAAACGGTCGCCCTTCCGAGCTTCCCGGTTCACCGCCATATAGAGTCCCTCCGGGTCCACGCAGAACGCGGTGTCCGTGGAACCCGGCGTGCCGGAATGCCAGAGCACCTCCACCAGGCAGGGCTCCGCCAGTTCGTACAACTGAGAAAGCGAGACGCCGAAGCGAATGGTTTCGTCCACCACGGAGGGCGTCTGCACGCCGGGAGACGCGGTGAACTCCATGAGGGGATCGTCGCGCCGGGTCTGCTGTGCCTGGACCCTGACAGAAACAACGGGCGCTATGCCGAGGAGAAATATCAGAACGGTCAGAACCGTTCGCGTGGCTATAAAGCCGGAAAGGAGCATCCCATTCGGGATCGGGACGAACTCTTGTCGCGAGCCTGAAGGGTGGAGTTTTGTCAGTTCAAAACTCCCGGAGTAGCTTGACCGGTTGAACGGATTCATCAGAGGACGGTTTTTCCCCCACCGTCGTACCGGTAGTATTTCCAACAGGCTGGAACACCGGAGCCGGGCTGGCTACTTCGTACTGCGGCGAGGTGTGGGAGTCAGCCACCGGCTGCTGCCCTGGCGCATCCGGCGACAGTCTAAGCAGGGCGGTGGTCATGACCACCAAATAAGCCCCTGCCGCAGCGTAGAGCCAATGAGAATTTCCAAAATCCGTAAACCAGCCGGCCGCGCGCTCAAAGAGGCGGTCTGAAGCGTTTTGCCGAAGCACCGCGGAGCGCTGGCGTTGATGGAACTCCTCCAGAAATTGGCCGTAATAGCCTTCCGGAGGCTGCTCGTAACGCTTGAGGCGAATCAGTTTTTCAATGTCCTGGAACTCACTCATGGCTCTTTACCACTCTCAAAATAAGCACTCGGGTTTGAAATTCCTCAATTGGGGAATCTCCCTACTTTCTAAATTCTTCTAGGTAATTTTGCAGTTGCCGGTGCGCGTAGAAGAGCCGGGACCGGACCGTTCCTTCAGAGACGCCCAAAATCTTACTGATTTCCGCGTGCGGCAGGCCCTGAATGTCAAACATCGTAACCACCGCTCTGTGATCCTCTGACAGTTGCATCATGGCCATGTTCAATCTTTCCTGCAGTTCGCTGATATTTGTCTCGCGAACCGGATCGCTTTTTGCGGTGGCCTCGATGAAGTCCGGATCGTTCTGAATGCCGGAGTCCACGTCGTCCAGACTCATCTTCCGGTGGCGGCCCCGCTTCTTCAGAAAGTTGAGCGTCATGTTCACCGAGATGGAGTAAATCCAGGTGTAGAAGGTGCTCTTCCCACGGAAGCGTTTCAGGGACTTGTAGGCCTTGGCAAAGACTTCCTGGAGGACGTCGTTGGTGTCCTCATGGTTGGACGTCATGTTGTAGACCAGCCCATAGAGCTTGGGCGTGTACTTGATGACAAGTTGGTCAAACGCCTCCGTATCGCCGGTCTTGGCGGCCTTCACCAGAGCTTTGTCTTCGTCCGGCTTTCGCTTTCTCTGGGTCATTCAGTCGGGGGGATTGAGACGCGCCCCCAAAGGCCCGTGCCGGAGGGCTCCGCGAGCGGGAAGCCCATAAGAAGCACGCCTCCACACGGTATGACAACCGGAAAGGTGAGCGGATTTGCGCAAGGGGGGTGGGGCGTGGAGGCGGAGCGGTTTGGGAAGGTAGCGCCCGCCGGGAAGCCACGGGTTGCGCCAGACAAGGAGACAAGGAGAAATTCTTTTGGGGGACTCTGGGGATTGGTTCTTTCGCGGCTAGTGATATGGCGTCCTCAGTGAGTTCGCCCCTTCCCTTCTTTGACTCCGCGTCAGCATACCTTGTCTCTTTGTTTGACTTTGCTTCGCTCCGTCCATCTCCGCTTCGCTCCGATTCCTTGTCTGGGAACGCGGCTACCCAGCGCCCCGCCACGACCGCCCCAGTCAGAAACAACGCGCCCCCTCTCCCCCTACCTTCCCATCTCCGCCTGCACCGCCACGTATTCCGTGTTCGACAGGATGAATTTCCGGATGCGGACCGAGGTTTTGGCCACGCGCGGGTTTTCCAGCACCAAGCGGCAGATGTCTTCCGCCAGGGTCTCGATGAGGCGCCGTTCGCCCGTCTTGGCCATGCGGACGATTTGGCGGGACAGTTCGTAGTAGTCCACCGTATTGGAAAGGTCATCCCCCAGCCCTTTCAGGCCGCCTTCCGGCCAAAGCCGCACGTCCGCCAGGATACGCTGAAATTTCGCCCGCTCCGCCTCCGTGACGCCGATGCGGCAACGCAATTCCAAGCCGCGCAGCATGATGTACTCTTCCTGATTCATAAAAAGGCTCCCCTCGTCCGGCTGGCTGATGTCAATTGGGATACGGACCGGACCTTTGTAGCTTCCGGCGCGGGCGGAAGCAAACCCAGACAGGCATAGAGTTCGTCACAAAACGAAACGCAGGTCCTTCACTCTTTTTTCGCCGAATCGCTCCCGCAACTTGGCGAGAATCTGCCCTTTCAGATCCCGCTCCAAGGTATAACGGATGGCAGGCTGCAAGACCCTGATCAAGAGCACATTCCGGTCCATTTTTACCGGCTTTGAATGGCTTGCGATGAAGGGCCCCACGATCTCGGACCAAGCCATGAGCATCTCTTCTTCCGCGTAGCGTTTCTCCAGGCCCAACTCTTTCATGGCCCCCGGCATGACCTCCCGCAGAGTATGGGTGTTTTTCTTGATGTCCCGCGGTTCCCAATAGCGCCGCCACTCCGCCAGCACGCGCTGCCGGTTTAGAAAGTGGGCTTTTTCCTCTTCGTCAGGCTTTCTCACGCTTTCTTCTATTCGTTGTCCTCCGTAGCAGGGTTAGGACGCCACCGCCATCCTCCGGGACACAAAAAAACCGCGCCAGACAAATCCGGCGCGGTCGGAAAAAATTTCGCCAGCGCACCAATGCGCGCTGGCATCTTATCTTCGGATGATCTCAATCAGTCTCCGCCGTCGTCACCGATCGCTTCCACCGGGCAGCCTTCCATGGCTTCCTCGCACAGGGCGCGTTCGTCGTCGCTTTCCGGCTGCTTGTAAACGTAAGAGTATCCGCCGTCTTCGTTACGGGTGAAGTTGTCCGGGGCCGTCTCGCGGCACAGGTCACAGTCGATGCACTGGTCATCCACGTAGTACGTCCCCTTGACGTTGTCTTCGTATCGGTTCTCTAAGTCAGCCATGTTGTTGAGGTTGGTGGGTCGCGAGAGTATTTGTACTCGGTACGAACGTAGTGGATACAACCGGTGCCGCAACGGATTTTTCACACACTTACGCTACAAAACCCCGCGAAGATTTCATTGCGATCCCCCGCGTAAGGTTCAAGCTGTAAACAGCTAGCGACCATGAACGATACGCCCCAAGAAGCCTCCCGCCCGGACGAAGTCATCCCCTACGAGGGCTGGCATGTCATTCACCTCTTCTACCAGGTGGACCACTCCCAGTGGTCCCTGCTCTCCGATGAAGAGAAGCTGGAGGCCAAGACCAACCTCACCCGGCTGGCCCAAGACATTCGCTCCGAGCCAAATACGCAGCTCCTGACCTTCTCCATCGTCTCTCCGAAGGCGGACGTCGGCTTCATGCTCCTGACACCGAATCTCCATAAAGCCAACGAGTTCGAGAAAAAGCTGACACTCTCCCTGGGCGCGGACATTCTGACCCCCGTCTACAGCTACCTTTCCATGACGGAACTGAGCGAATACGTCACCACTGACGAGCAGTATTCCGACACCCTCATCCACAAGGAAGGCATCGATCCCGATACGCCGGACTACGTGAACAAGATGGAGGAGTTCCGCCAGCGGATGAAAAAGTACAACAACGACAAGCTGTACCCGAACTTGCCCGACTGGCCGGTCTACTGCTTCTACCCCATGTCCAAGCGCCGGGGCGAAAAGGACAACTGGTACTCCCTGGACTTCGAGGAACGCGTCCCCCTCATGCGCTCCCACGGCATGCTGGGCCGCCAGTGGCACGGAAAAATCCTCCAGCTCATCACTGGCAGCACCGGCCTGGATGACATGGAATGGGGCGTCACCCTCTTTGCCCACAACAGCCAGGACGTGAAGGAAATCGTCTATCGCATGCGCTTCGACGAAGCCAGCGCCCGGTTCGCGGAGTTCGGCGACTTCTACATCGGCCTCCAACTCCCCCTGGACAAGCTGTTCCGCCGGGTGGGGTTGTAGGATCATGAGGAAAGCGTTTTTTCTGGCCGCGCTCATCGCGGCCGCCTGCGCGGGCGGTAATCTCCTTGCCGCAGGAAAAGCGCCTTCCCAGCCCAACATCGTCGTCATCCTGGCCGACGATCTCGGGTACCACGATCTGGGCGTTCAGGGCTGCGAAGACATTCCCACCCCGCACATCGATTCTCTGGCCACGAACGGAATCCGCTGCACGGACGCCTATGTGTCCGCCTCCGTCTGCTCCCCCTCCCGCGCGGGATTGATCACCGGGCGCTACCAGAACCGCTTCGGCTTCGAGTTCCTCGTCAACGGCACCTCCATCGTGGCCGAGGGCGAGAAGGCCGGGCTCGCTACTGGCGAAGCGACCTTCGCCGGCCGCATGAAAGCGCTCGGTTACACCACCGGCTGCATTGGCAAATGGCACCTCGGCGTAGAACCCGAGTTCCGCCCCACCCAGAGGGGCTTCGACGAGTTCTACGGATCCCTCGGCCAGTCCAACTACTTCACCCCCCGCCTGGTAGACTCACTAAAGGATCCCGAACCCCACACTCTGAAGAAAACCGAAGGCTACTACCTGACCGATGACTACGCCGCCCGCGCGGTGGACTTCATCAACCGCCATCACCACGGCGGCGCGCCTTTCTTTCTCTACCTCCCCCACTTCGCCGTGCACAAACCCTGGGACGCGACCCAGGAATACCTCAACCGCGTTCCCAAGGACGTCACCGACAAGAAACGCCGCACCTATGCCGCGATGACCATCGCCCTGGACGACGCCGTGGGCGAAGTCCTCGACGCCCTCCGCCAACACGGTCTGGAAGATAACACCCTGATTTTCTTCCTCAGCGACAACGGAGGCACCGGCGGCGCGGGGGACAACACCCCGCTGCGCGGCGCCAAAGGCTCCACCTGGGAAGGCGGCTTCCGCACCCCCTTCCTCGTCCAGTGGAAAGACCGCCTGCCCGCGGGGAAAGTCTATAGCGGCCTCATCATCTCGCTCGATCTTCTGCCCACCGCTCTCGCCGCCGCCGGCGGAGAGATCGATCCCGCCTGGAAGCTCGACGGCGTGAATCTCCTTCCCTACCTGGACGGCAGCCAGGGCCCGGACGCCTCCCCCCACGACACGCTCTACTGGCGCTTCGGCACCCAATGGGCCATCCGCCAGGGTCCCTGGAAACTCCTCCAATCCCGCGAAGGCAAAGGCGGCAACATCCAGATCGCCAACACCGGCCCCGTCCGTCTCTACAACCTGACGGACGACATCGCCGAAGAAACCGATCTCGCCCCCACCCACCCCGACAAAGTCAAAGAACTCCAGGACCTCTGGAATGCGTGGGACCAACAACTCCCCGAACCCAAGTGGCGGCCGAATCCGGACTCTGAGGAATAGCACCAGTCCGCCACAGGATTCTAGGCTCTCAGACTTTTCAGATGATCGCCCGCCTCAGGCGGTTACAGTGAAGGCGCTGTGACCGAACCCGAACAACCACACACTCCTCCTCCCACCGCTACCGAGCCTCTCCACATCGCGGACCGCGTGTTTCAATCCCGGCTCCTCACGGGCACGGGTAAGTTTTCTTCCAACACCGCGATGCGGGACGCGCTGGCGGCTTCCGGCTCGGAGATCGTGACCGTCGCGCTACGGCGGGCGGACCTGTCCGGGGGGCACGACCCGTATGCGGACATCCTGGACTACATCGATCCGGAGAAATACTTGCTGCTGCCGAACACCAGCGGGGCGATGAACGCGGAGGAAGCGGCGCGGCTGGCCCGCCTGGCGGCAACGGCCGGGCTGCCGAAGTGGGTAAAGCTGGAGATCCACCCGGACCCCACCTACCTCCTGCCCGACCCGATTGAGACCCTGAAGGCCACGGAGATCCTGGTGAAGGAGGGCTTTACCGTGCTGCCGTACATCAACGCGGACCCGGTGCTGGCAAAGCGCCTCCAGGACGCCGGGGCGGCCACGGTCATGCCGCTGGGCTCGCCGATTGGTAGCAACCGGGGCATCGAGACACGGCGGCAGATCGAGATCATCATCGAACAGGCCACGGTGCCCGTGGTGGTCGATGCCGGTCTGGGCGCGCCCAGCCACGCGGCGGAGGCCCTGGAAATGGGGGCGGACGCCGTGCTGGTGAACACCGCCATCGCCATCGCGCCAAACCCGGTGGCCATGGCTCACGCCTTCCGCATGGCGGTGGAAGCCGGACGCCTGGCCTATGAGACGGGCCTGGGAGATGCTTCCATCACCGCGTCCGCCACCAGCCCGCTGACGGGGTTCCTTTACGAAAGCACTACCGCCGGGACCGCCGGTTGAGAGGCTTCGCGGATCTGCCTCTCCTTCGGCTTTTTCTTCTCCCTTCGTTTTCCTTCATCCCATGCCTTTTCTTGAGGTCAGGAACTTGAGCGTTTACAGGCGGCAACCCTGCGGCTGGTTCGACCCGCCCCGGCCCAGCTTGCGCCTCCTGGAGGACGTCTCTTTCGAGGTAATGGAAAACACCTGCATGGGGCTGGTGGGCGAACGTGGTAGTGGCAAGATGGCGCTGACGGAAGCGCTGCTGCGGTTGATTCCGGCCCGCTCGGGCGAAGTCATTTACGCGGGTAGGAATCTCCTCCGGGCCCGGGGCGCGGAACTGAGGGCTCTGCGGAAGCAGATCCAACCCCTGTTTCCCGATTCATTCGGCCCTCTGAACCCCCGTCTGACCCTGGCCCAAGCCGTCCGGGAACCGGTGGAAATTCATTTCTCCGCTCTGAACCCCTACGAGATGCACCGGCGGGCGGAACAGGCCATGATCCGGGCCCGCCTGCCGAAGGAGGCCTGGACCCTCTATCCGCATGAAACGGATGCCGGCCCGCGGCAGCGCGCGGTGCTGGCCCGGGCCCTGGCCCTGGAACCCCGTCTGCTTATTTGCCATGACTTCGTGCACGGCCTGGACATCGGTCAGCAGTCGGAACTTCTGAACCTGCTGAAGACGCTGCGCGAGGACTTGAACATGACCTATCTCTTTGTGACGCACGACCTTGCCATCGCCGACCACATGAGCGACCATATCGTCATTCTGCATCGGGGAAAGGTTCTGGAATCGGCCTCGCCGGAAGACATCGTGCGCCGTCCGTCGCACGACTATACCCGCCGGCTGGTGTCCTCCACGACCACGGTGCAATGACGAAAGATCCCTTTGAAGACCCGCGTATTCTCAGCCACTTGTTAGCCACGGAATGACTCCCCTGTTTCGAAAGTTCATCGGCATGAACTGGGTGCTGTTCTTCACCATGGTGGGGCTGCTCATCTTTGGCGTGTCCGCCATTTACAGCGCCAGTTGGATGCGCGAGGGCGTGCACGCCGCCCTGCGGGACAAGTGGCGGACGCAGGCCATCCTGGCCATCGCGGGTCTGGTGCCTTACTTCCTGGCCAGCTTGGTGGACTACAAGTGGATGAAGTGGCTGGCGCTGCCCTTTTATAGCCTGGGCATGCTCTTGCTGCTACTGCTCTTCGTGGTGGGCGGCGACTCCGATGGCGTGGTCAGCAGTGGCGAGGTCTATGAGCAGACTCTGAGCCTTTCGCTGGGGCCCCTGTCCTTTCAGCCCTCTCAGGTGGCCATGGCGGGCGGCATCGTCTTGATCGCCCTGATCCTGAGTCACCTGCACCGGATCCACCCCTTTTTCCGGAACCCCTTTGTCCGCCTGTGCCTGGCGGGCATGGTGGGCGCGATCCCCTGCCTGATCGTCCTGAAACAGGGCGACTTCGGCTCCGCTTTTGTCTGGCTGCCCGTGGTGGGCGCCATGTTCCTGGTGGGCAACATCCCCTTCCGCTACCTCATTACCATTGTCCTGATCGGAACGCTGGTCATTCCCTACGGCTACTACTTCGGACTGAAAGAATACCAGAAGCGGCGCATTACCGTGCAGTTCGACATGCTGATGGGTAAGAAGGTGGACACCCTGGGGGCCGCCTACAGCGCTCACAACAACCTGCTAGCCATCGGCTCCGCCGGGTTCACGGGAAAAGGTTTCAAGAGTGAGGACACGGTGAACGCCAAAGGCTTCATCTCTCCGCCCACGGCGATTAACGACTTTATCTTCGTGGTGCTGGCGGAGGAGCACGGCTTTCGCGGCGCCGTGCTGCTGCTGTCCGCCTTCCTTCTACTGCTATTGCAGTGCCTCTTTGTCGCCTTTTATAGCCGCGATATGTTCGGGCGGCTCATTGTCGTGGGGGTCGTGGGCCTTATTTTCGCGCACATTTTCCAAAACGTGGGCATGGACCTCCTCATCATGCCCATCACCGGGATTCCTCTGCCCCTTATCAGTTACGGGGGGACATTTATCATCATCGTGATGTCCTTGCTGGGCCTGGTGCAGAGCGTGTGGGTGCACCGGAACGTCGCCGAGAAGTCCCGGAACCAACCCGGTATGCCAGAGCACAAGGCGATGGACATTGAGGGAGTCGCTTGATTGGCTTTCAGACGGATCGCACACCATCCGCCTGACAAGACTGAGTTCCGCCCACGCGTTTGCAGGCAGTCCGGGGTTATTCATCGGACCGGAAAGGCGCCCCCCGGCATTGGTGTTCTGACCGCCCTCAAGTGATGGATGATTGGCGTGGAGCAAGGCGCATATCCACCTGAGCGGGTTCCCAGGCCTACCACCTTGGGCTGGTGCGTGTCGCGCCTTTGGCACTCGCAATGGGCGGGCCTTTCGCCTGTTCTCTCCCTCCCAAAATGTCGCATTCATACCAAAAACTACCCTTCCCATACAAGACGGGGGGCGGTTTCGGGTTACTCTGGAGACGTCTCAAATCCCTATTTTTCCCCTCTCCTTTCCTGTCCGATGCCGATCCGCGTCTCCATCCCCCCGCTCTTCGCTTCGCTGGCCCTGCTGGGCTGGCTGATGTCGTCGACCGCCCCCCCCTTCCTTTCCTCCGCCTCAGCTGCTGATACCGGCGCCGATGCCGAAGTCAGCCTCGAGGCCGAAGGCCAGGCTTATTATAAAGAGAAGGTCTTCCCCATCCTGGAGGCGAACTGCTTCAAGTGCCACGGCGGCGAAGACAAGCTGAAGGGCGGCTTCCGCGTGACCAGCCGGGAAGGGCTGCTGCGCGGCGGCGAACTGGGCAGCGGGTATAATCCCGACGCGCCGGACGAAAGCCTGCTCCTGGAAATGGTCAGCTACAAGGATGACGAGCACCAGATGCCGCCAAAGGAAAAGCTCGCCCCGGAGCACCTGGCCGTGCTGACCGAATGGTTCTCCCGCGGCGCGCCGTATGATCCCGCCTTGGAAATTGCGGGCGATCCCGCCGAGCACAAGCGCAGCCACATTTCAGACGAAGACCGGAAGTACTGGGCCTACCAGACCGTGAATGAAACCCCTGTCCCGAAAGCGCCGGACGCCACCTGGGCGCGGAATCCCGTGGACGCCTTCATCAGCGCGAAGCTGGCGGACAGTGGCCTCTCCCCCAGTCCCCGGGCCACGCGCCAAGTGCTGGTGCGCCGCGCGTACTACGACCTCATCGGCCTGCCGCCCACGCCGGAGGAGGTGGCGAAGTTCGTCAACGATCCCCGTCCGGAGGAGGAAGCCTGGTGCGACCTCATCGAAGACCTCCTGGAGCGTCCCCAGTATGGTGAGAAATGGGCCCGCCACTGGCTGGACCTGGTGCGCTACGCGGAGACGAACGGCTTCGAACGCGATAACCCGAAGCCGGAAATCTGGCGCTACCGGGACTACATCATTAACGCCTTCAACTCAGACAAGCCCTACGACCGCTTCGTCATCGAGCAACTCGCGGGCGACGAGCTGGACCAGCCCACCTTCGACTCCCTGGTCGCCACCGGTTTCCATCGCCTCATGCAGTGGGACGACGAACCCGCCGACCGCAAGCAGCACGTTTACGATGTGCTGGCGGACAATCTCCAGGTCACGGCGGAGACCTTCCTCGGCTCCACCCTGGGCTGCGCCCGCTGCCACGACCACAAGGCGGACCCCTTCACCCAGGAGGACTACTATAGCTTCATGGCCTTCTTCCACGGCGTCACCCACTACCAGACCGAAGGCACCCTCATCGCCTGGGCCACGGAAGCGGAGAAGCAGAAGTTCGAGACGGAGCGCAAGCAGAAGCTCGCGGACCTGAATCAGCAAAAGGACAAACTGGAAACCGAGATCCTAAGCTGGCTGCGCAATCACGATTTCCTGAAGGAAGGAGAGACGGAGGTGCTGACCTTTGTCGCCAATGCCCTGGACGCAAATCCCACCGACTGGTTCTACGCCACGGAGCGTCCCAGCCCGGACTGGATGAGCGTGGGCTTTGTGAACAAGAGCTGGCTGAAAGCCGAAGGCGGCTTCGGCAAGGAAGGCACCCCCGGCGCCAGAGTGCGCACGCCCTGGAAGACGGCGGACATCTGGATGCGCGCCCAGTTCGGCCTCATGGAACTGCCGGAGACGCTGGCCCTGGAACTCCACCACGACGAAGACGTAGAGGTTTACCTGAACGGCGTGGAAGTCTATCGCGCCACCGGCTTCGTCACCCAATACCAAACCATCGACCTTGGCCCCGAAGCCCTGGCCGCCCTGCAGACGGGCAAGAATATCCTGGCCATCCACTGCCACCAGACGAAGGGCGGACAGTATGTGGACGCCGCCCTGCGCACGGGGCGTCCCGAGGCGCGCAGCATCAAGGCCCTTATCAAGCGCGAAGGCGGCCCCCGTCTCGCGAACCGCATCAACAAGGACTTTGGCCGGGAGATCCTGCGGGACTACAGCCAGCTGGAGACAGAGATCGAAACGCTGCGCCACCAGCGCCCCGGCATCCAGATCAACGGCGTCACCGAGGCCGGCCAGAACCCGGAGCCCATGTTCATCCACATTCGCGGCAGCGCCCACGCGGAGGGAGACCCCGTGGCGCCCGCTTTTCCCGCCGTGCTCAGCGGCACGGAACACTCCAAGCCCGCCGTCATCCCGGCGGCTTACCAGGGTAAGAACACCTCCGGCCGCCGCCGCATTCTCGCGGAGTGGATCGCGTCACCGGAGAATCCCCTGACCGCCCGCGTCATGATGAACCGCCTGTGGCAACACCACTTCGGCCGGGGCATCGTCCCCAGCACCAGCGACTTCGGCAAGCTGGGCGAAGCCCCCACCCACCCGGAACTGCTGAACTGGCTGGCGGCTGAGTTTATTCGTCAGGGCTGGAGCATCAAGGAAATGCACCGCCTCCTCATGACCAGCGCCACCTACCAGATGTCCTCCGCCCCACGGCAGGACGCCCTGGCGGTGGACCCCACGAACAACCTCTTCTGGCGCTACAGCATGCGCCGCCTGACGGCGGAAGAAATCCGCGACTCCATGCTGGCCCTGTCTGGCGACCTGAATCTCCGCCAGGGTGGCGAACCGGTCTTCCCACCCCTGCCGGCGGAAGTGCTCCAGACCGCCTCCCGCCCCGACCAGGCCTGGGGACATTCCTCGCCTGAGGACGCCGCCCGCCGCAGCATCTACGTTCATGTGAAACGCAGCATGCGCGTGCCTTTCCTGGCGGACTTCGACCAGGCGGACACGGACGTGCCCTGCGCGGTGCGCTTCGCCACCACCGTCCCCACTCAGTCTCTCTGCATGCTGAACAGCGAGTTCGTGAATACCCAGGCCGCCACCTTCGCCCGCCGCATCCAGGCGGAGGCTGACCCCACGCCCGAGGCCCAGGTCCGCTACGCCCTGACTCTCACCCTGAACCGCGAGCCCAGGGCGGAGGAAGTCGCCGAGTGCGTCAGCCTGGTAAACCGCCTGGAGTCCGAACTGGGCATGAAACCGGAAGACGCCCTGGAACGCCTCGCCCTGCTCACGATGAACCTGAACGAATTTGTCTACCTGGACTAAGCTACCCCCCGAACCTTGAAAGGAAGTCACGCCATGAATCATCCTGACAAACCTAAAAACTCCTTCTGCGGAAATGTCCGCCGCCGGGAATTTCTCACCACCGTGGGCGGTGGCTTCACCCACCTGGCCCTGGCCGGCATGCTCGCGGGCGACGGATTCTTCAATAAGGCCAACGCCGCCGGTTACACGAATCCCCTGGCGCCGAAGACGCCCCTTATTCCCGCCAAGGCGAAGAACGTCATCTTCCTCTTCATGTATGGCGGCCCCAGCCATATCGATACCTTCGATTATAAGCCGCACATGTACGGCATGGACGGCAAGACCATCGACGTGAAGACCTTCGGACGCGGCGGGAAGAAAAACCAGGGCCGCATCGTGGAGCCCAAGTGGAAGTTCAAGCAGTACGGTCAGAGCGGTAAATGGGTGTCCGACCTTTTCCCCCACGTGGGCTCCTGCGTGGATGACATCGCCTTCATGCACTCAATGACGGCGGACTCCCCCATCCACGGCTCCGCCATGCTGATGATGAACTGCGGCTCCATCATCAGCGGGAAACCTTCCCTCGGCTCCTGGCTGAACTACGGCCTGGGCAGCGTGAACCAGAACCTGCCGGGCTACGTCGTCATGCTGGACAAGACCGGCGGCCCCATTTCCGGCGCGAAGAACTGGACCTCCGGCTTCATGCCCGCCAGCTACCAGGGCACCGTCTTCCGTTCCCAGGGCGAACCCATCCTGAACTTGAAGCACGTCAACGGCATGGCGCCCCAGGAACAGCGCATGCTCATCGACTCGCTGAACCACCTGAACCACGGCCACCTGGAGGAACGCTTCGACAACACCAACCTCGAGGCCCGCATCTCCAGCTATGAGCTGGCTTACAAGATGCAGACCACCGCGCCGGAAGCGATCGATCTCGACTCCGAGCCCGAGGAAACGAAGCAGCTCTACGGCATCGATCAGCCGAAGACGGAGGACTTCGGGCGGAAGTGCCTGCTCGCCCGCCGTCTCGTGGAGCGCGGCGTGCGCTTCATCCAGGTTTACTCCGGCGGCGCTCACAATGACGACAACTGGGACGCCCACGGCGACCTGGAGAAGAATCACAACCACCACGCCGGTGGCACGGACAAGCCCATCGCCGGGCTAATCAAAGACCTGAAACGCCGCGGCATGCTGGACGAAACGCTCATCGTCTGGGGCGGCGAGTTCGGACGCCAGCCCACCGCCGAATACGAGAAGGGCACCGGCCGGGATCACAATGCCTACGGCTTCACCATGTGGATGGCCGGCGGCGGCGTGAAAGGCGGCGTCAGCGTGGGCCAGACGGACGAGCTGGGCAGCACGGCGGTGGAGGACCGCTTCCACGTGAAGCACCTGCACGCCACCATCCTGTCGCTCATGGGGCTTGACCCGAACGACCTGAGCTTCTTCTATGGGGGCCTGGACCACAAGCTGGTCGGCGTGGAAGGCGCGGACCCGATCCACCAGGTGATCGCCTGACCCTTCACCTGTTCGCCCCCCTGTCTGTTTCCCCCTTTCCAAAATACTCCCTATGAAAATCACCTCTGTTCTGTTTGCCTTGGTGGCTTTGTCAGGCTCCCTCCTGCCGGTCCACGCGGAAGAAAGCCGTCCCGGCCGCCTCGTCATCGGCGCGGAAGCTGGCAAAGGCGTCGCCATTGTCGATCCCGCCAAGGACAATGCCGTGCTCTATCATCACAAGATCGGCACCGTCCACGACCTGCACCTGCTGGACAACAACCACCTCCTCACCCAGGACGGTTACCCGAATATCATCGAGCTGGATCCCGCCACGGACACCGTGGTCTGGTCCTACCACTCCGCTAAGCAGGGCGGCAACGAAGGCAAGAAGATAGAAGTTCACGGCTACCAGCGCCTCGCCAATGGCGACACCATGATCGCTGAGTCCGGCGCCGCGCGGATCATCGAAGTGACCCCCGAAGGGAAGATCGTGAAGCACTTTCCCCTCGTGGTCTCCGAACCCCACCCCCACCGGGATACCCGCATTGTCCGGAAGCTGGAGGACGGCCACTACCTCGTCGCTCACGAGGGCGATGAAGTGCTGAAGGAATACGACGCCGAAGGCAAGGTCGTCTGGGAATACCAGGTGCCTCTCTTCGGCAAGGAACCCGCGAACGGTCACGGCCCGGAAGCCTGGGGCGGCAAGCTTTTCAGCGCCCTGAAGCGGGCCAATGGCAACTACCTCATCGCCACCGGCAACGGCCACAGCGTGCTGGAAGTCACCCCGGAGAAAGAGATTGTCTGGAAGCTGGAGCAGAACGAGATCCCCGGTGTTACCCTGGCCTGGGTCACGAACTTGACAGAACTGCCCAACGGCAACCTCATCATCGGCAACTGCCACGCGGGACCGGAGAACCCCCAGATCATCGAGATCACCCGCGACAAGGAACTCGTCTGGTCATTCAAAGATTTCGAAACCTTCGGCGACGCCCTGGCCAATACCGTGGTGGTGGACGGCGACCGCGCCGATGCCCTGCGTGCCTACCTGGCTAAGCCCTGAAAACCGGCTGACCCTTGCTGGATCCCATGATGCGCTCCCGACCTCCGCAGGAAGGCCGCCGCCACGGCTTGGCGGCCCTCGTCATGCTCTCGCTCGCGTTCGTCTTTGTCGCGGGTTTCACGGTTCCTGAGATCGCTCACGCCGCGGACCGTCCCAATATCCTCATCATCATGGCCGATGACCTCGGCTATTCGGATCTCGGGTGCTACGGCGGCGAGATCCAGACGCCGAACCTGGACGCCCTGGCCGCCGGCGGCCTGCGCCTGACAAACTTCTACAACGCCTCCCGCTGCTGCCCCACCCGGGCCTCCCTGCTGACCGGCGTTTACCCGCACCAGGCGGGCATCGGACGCATGACGGCGGGCGCCGGTGCGTCCAATGAAGAACTGCCCGGATACAAAGGCGTGCTCAGCCGCCACACCGTGACCATTGCCGAAGTCCTGAAGTCCGCTGGCTACCAGACCGCCATGGTGGGCAAATGGCACGTCTCCCCCACGCCAAACTACGGAGACGAAAAGCAACTCCCCTGGCTCAACCACCAGGCGGACCTGGGCGACTTCACGGACCCTGACACTATTCCCACCGCCCGAGGGTTCGACCGTTACTACGGCAATCTCTGGGGAGTCGTGGACTACTTCGATCCCTTCAGCCTCATGGACGGGGACCAGCCCGTCACCACCGTGCCGGAGGGCTACTACATCACCGACGCGCTGAACGGCCGGGCCGTGGACTACATCAAGGACATGGCCCAGAAGCCGGACCAGCCCTTCTTCCTCTACCTCGCCCACTGCGCTCCCCACTGGCCCCTGCATGCCCTGCCGGAGGACATCGCGAAATACCGGGACACCTACAAAGCCGGCTGGCAGGCCATCCGCGAAGCCCGCTACCGGCGCCAGGTCGAACTGGGCCTCTTCGACGCGGACTCCGCCCCGCTCTCCGCCCGCATGGACGCGGATATAAAATGGGAAGACGAGCCGAACAGCGAATGGGAAGCCGCCGCCATGGCCACCCACGCCGCCATGATCGACCGCCTGGACCAGGGCCTGGGCCGCGTCTTCGCCCAGCTCAAAGCCAGCGGCGTCTATGACAACACCCTCATCTTCTTCCTGGCCGACAACGGCGCCAGCCCCGAGCGCCTGGAACGCCCCGGCTTCGACCGCCCCTCCGAAACGCGCGACGGCCGCCCCGTCCTCTACACCAGCGAACTGAAGTCCCAGAACATCCTGCCCGGGCCCGAGACCACCAGTACCGGCATCGGCCGCGCCTGGGCCAACGTGGCGAACACTCCCTTCCGCTACTGGAAGAAGGAAGAATACCAGGGCGGCGTCGCCACGCCCCTCATCGTTCACTGGCCCGCCGGCCTGAAGGTGGAGCCCGGCAGTATTAACGCCACCCCGGGCCACGTCATCGACCTCGCGGCCACCTGCGAAGACGTGGCCGAAACCCGGCACCCCCCCATCTTCAACGACCACTTCCTCCTCCCGCTGGAAGGGAAATCCCTCCTCCCCATCTTTCAGACCGGCACCCGCGAAGGCCACGAAGCGATCTATTTCGAACACTTCGGCGCCCGTGCCATCCGCCAGGGCAACTGGAAACTCGTTTCCCTCTCAGGTAAGCCGTGGGAACTCTACGACCTGGGCCAGGACTTCACCGAAACCACCGACCTCGCCCCCACCCGCCCGGACAAGGTGGCGGAACTGGAAGCTCTCTGGAAAGCCTGGGCCAACCGCGCCCAAGTCTTTCCCGCCCCCGCCAGGAAACCCGGCCCCGGAAAGAACGCGAAAAAGAAGCAGCCGTAAGAAGCTGAACCCTAAGGTTCCGTTCTGGCGTCCAGCTTCCGGCGTCCCCAATCTTTCGGCCAAAAGGCCTCAGGAACTCATCTCACTCCCACGCCGCTTGCGCACCACGAACAGGACGATCAGCGCGGCAAAAATGATCATGACCAGCAGGGCCACGACGATGGCCACCACGGTCAGATAGCCGCCCATCAGCAGGCTTCTTTTGGCCTCTTCCTTGGGAAGGGTAATGTCGTCACCACTCGGTCCGGAGTGAGCTTCCTCCTGGGGCGGCGCCGTCTTCGGGATGGCCGCAGGTTCGACCAGTTCCGGCGGATGCTCCAGGTCCAGCAGGTAACTGGTCTCTCCCGGAAACAGCACCTGGAAACGCTTCACCGCGGCTTCGCCAATGTGATTGATATAGAGAACGCTCAATTCCCCTTCCGGCAGAGCCTCAATCTGGTAGCCGGTCACTTCCGCGGGTTGTGGCGCCGACCAATGTCCCGAAACCATCACGGGATCGTCGTCCTTCTCCAACGGGCTCATGTCGTGGGTCAAAAACTCGAACTTGAACACCGGCTCCAGATCTCCCGACGGTTCGAACCGAAACCGGATCGATTTCTTCACCAGTTCGGCCGCCTGCTTGAGGAGAGCCTGTTTCTCCGCGTCCGGCATCTCTTTCAGGACCCAGTTCAGCAGGTAAGGCTCATTTAAGGGATCTTCGGAAAAACACCGCGTATCTACCTGAACCTCAATCTTACATGAGCCATTCTGATTGAAAAAAGACCAGACCGGGATGTCGGGAACTGGATGGGCCTCCACCACGACAGGTCTCCCACTGAAAAGAACCAGAACCAGTGGGAAAATCCAGAGACGGGCGGACAGAACGGAAGAGAATTTCATGGGATGGGTGGGCGCGAGAAAGGCAGTCTGGCCTAATCGCGAAAAGGGCACCATTCAATTATTCTTGATGCCTGTTCCCGTTTAGGTTCTCATGTAACTGGTATCGGGCGTCAAGCTCGATCCATCCAACATACAACCACTCCAATATCCCATGAAGAAAATCCTCGCTATCCTGGCAGCCGTCACGTTTTCCGCCGGTGTTGCCTACGCCGGTTGCGGCAAGAAGGTGACTGATGAAGGCACCCTCAGCAAATACGACGCCGACACCAAGACCATCGTGGTCGATCTGGGCGACGGAAAAACCGCCGAAATCACCGCCACGCCGTCCACCGAATCCAAGGGCGCCAGCGGCGACAAAGTCGAAATCGCGGACTTGATCGGTAAAAAGGTCAAGGTCGTCAGCGAACACAAGAAAGCTGACTCCGTCGAAGAAGTTTCCTGAGTTCCGTCAGGCAAACTTAAGCGGTCACCCTCAGTGCGCCGCTCTAACGTCTAAGCCCGGGGATTTCGATCCGCCGGGCTTTTTCGTTTCGTGCTCGCAATTCGACAGCCGGAAAGCCTGCCGGTTACTCTCCCACCTGCCACTCCTTCGGAGGCACGAAATCGCCGCCCTTTCCTTCATCATAAGGCGGCACGGCATCGGCGGGTTGCAGGGCTCGAAACTCCTTCACCGCTTGGCGAAGCCTGGCGACTACCTTCGGATGACCCGCTGCCAAATTGGTGGTTTCGTTAGGGTCCTCTAGAATATCAAACAGATATACTTCCCTGCGCTCCTCGGCCCCGGGAGAGTCATCGGTGACCTTCGGGCCCGTAACCACCAGCTTCCAGGGCCCTTCGTGGACGGCCACTTGCTCCTCCTGCTCTCCTTTCTGACCATAGTAGGAAAGCCACTTTCTCGCGGGCGGATCAGCGGTTTCTCCTTTAAAGAACGGAGACACGTCCACTCCATCCGGTGTGAAGCCCAGATCTTCCAGCTTTCCACCCGCCAGCGCCCAAAGCGTGGGCAAGACGTCGATGTAGCCCATCTGACTTTCGATCTTCCCTCCGGGTTTCACCTGCCCCGGCCAGCGGAGAGCGGCGGTCACGCGGATGCCTCCTTCCCAGGCGGTGGACTTTGCGCCTTTCAGAGGGCGGTTGTCTCCCGTGCCGGTGCCGCCATTGTCGGAAAAGAACCACACCAGCGTGTTCTGGCTGATGCCCTGGTCTTCGAGCGCCTGGAGAATGCTTCCGACGCTGTCGTCCAGGCTGCTGATCATCGCCGCCAGGGTTTGCCGCTCCCCCTGGCCCCGCCCCTGGGTACCTTCTCTTTTTCGTTTCTTGCCTTTGTTTCCCTTCGTAGGATCGGCCGCCTTTTCCTTCTCCGTGATGAGGTGCTCGTAGAGGGCCAGCTTTTCTTCCTTCGCCTGTAAAGGCGAATGGGGAGCATTGAATGGCACGTAGCAGAAGAAGGGCGCGTCTCCGCCCGCGTGCGCCTGGATGAACTTCACGGCGGCCTCCGCGATCAGGTCCGTGGAATAGCCATCGTCATGGTTAGACTCAAAGCCATGGTGCCAGTCGAGTTCCCCTTCCCTCTCATGGGTGAAGTAGTCGATCGCTCCATTGTAATGGCCGACGAATTCGGTGAAGCCCTGATTCAACGGATGATACTTCCGGCTGGAGTGCCCCAGGTGCCATTTGCCGAAGCAGCCACGGTGTTCGTAGCCCACTTTGGCGAGCGCCTCCGGCAGCGTGGGCTCGTCAATGTCCAACCCGCCGTCCCGCCACGGAGGCAAGACCGCCCGCATGAGACCCATGCGAATGGGGTAGCGGCCGGTCATGATTCCGGCCCGCGTGGGACTGCAAATGGGGCACACGTAGAAACGGGCCAGCTCCACGCCTTCCCGCGCAATGCGGTCGATATTCGGCGTCTGGATCTCCTCCCCATGAAACGACACGTCCGCCCAGCCCAGATCATCCGCGACGATGAGCACCACGTTCGGCGGTTCCGCACCTCTGGTGGTTTGCGTCCAGGCGGCGCAAAGACTCAGGGCCGCAAGTATGAGAGCGATCAAGGGGGAGCGTTTCATCGTTCTGATCTTTGATGCTACAGAATACATTGGGCGGGTTTGTCAGGGCATGATCTCCAGCTCCGCCAAGTAGATGGCGGTCAGGACTTTTCCGTCCGCGTCTTTCTCATGTGAAGAATAGTAGGAGACCAGGGCTTTCTTAGGACTCAGGGCAACGAGTCCGGTGTAGGAGTTGTCGCCATCGCTGGGCAGTTCGGCGAAGGGCGACAGTTCCCCATCGACAAGCCAATAGAGGGTCGTCCGGGGACCCTCCGGAGTGGAGTGGCGGCCCCCCACCACGTAGCGTTCGCCCCATTTCGCGAGCATGGGGCCACCGATGTAGCGGCCCAGGTCGCTCCGTTCCCAGGCCTGATACGGCGGACTGGAAACGCAAAGCTGTGCGTTCTTCGAACCACTCCGTGCCACGGCCACGACTTCGCCATCGTCTTCGAAGAGGAAGGCGGTTTCGTCTCCATACTCTTCCTGAAACAGTCCCTTGAACCGCCAGATCAGCCCGTCTTCGCTTTCAAGCAGGGCGGATTCCGTCAGCGGAAAGCGGGCGCTCCGGTCTTCCGTCTCCTGGAGCTCCCTCACCCGCCGGCCACAGAGGTAAGCCTTCCCACCATGCTCCGCCGCCCGCCAGATGTAGTGCCCGTAGGTGCCCTCGAGCATGGCGGGTTCGCTCCAGGACTCGCCATCTTCACTCCACAGGGCATAGCCGAGGTGGCGATTCATGTCGTAGTCTTCCGGCCTGGGCGAGCTGTCTCCACAGTACCAGGTTCCGGTATAGACGAATAGCTTACCCTGGAAGGTAAGAAAATGGGGATCCCGGGTGTCCCGCTTCGGGACCGAAAAACGGTGCACTTGGGTCCAGTCCTGGCCATCCGGGCTGCGCAGGACGATAACCGAAGCAGTGGGATGAACGGGGTGACCATCCGGACAGCTTCGGAACGTGAGGTAGAAGTTCCCGCCGTAGCGCGTCAGATCCGTGAACGCATTGTGTTCGCCATTGTGAAACACCCTCCGCACGGAGACGGTCTTTACCTTAGGCAGGCTGTCCTCTTCGGCCACGGCAGGGCGAGACGGAAACCAGGGAGACAGAGCGACATAACAAAGAGCCAACACGAAAACGGGGATTCTCATGCCGCCAGCCTAGCAGAGCCCTCTGCCGGGACTCAACGGAGAAGCGAGGTCAATCTTCGTCCACCAGAAACGCCACCTGGATGCCGGGACCGTGAACGCCTTCCACCAAGATACCTTCGATATCCGCCGTCTTAGACGGACCCGTGACCCAGACGGTGTTAGGACAATCCCCCATGGCGGCGATGGCGTCACTGATGGTGCGGTGAATCTGGGACTCCTTCAGTACGGCAATGTGAATCCATGGCGCCAGCGCGGCCAAGCGGTCCGAGGTATCGTAGTCATTCAGGATGAGAGAACCGGACTCCGCAATGGCTCCCGTGGCCTGAGTGATGCCGAAGGCGTATTCGTCGGCCCGGTTCCTTTCGAACTTCTTGGAGATGGTAAAACCGGACTCTTCTTTCAAGCGGTTCCCGATGGTCTCATGCAGCTTGGGGTCGCAATACCCGCTGTAACCACCCTGCTTCTTAAGAAACATGATCAGTTCGGCCGCGGTGTCGATCACCAGGCCGTTGACCGCTTGGAAATTCTTGTAAAACGACTGCCGCAGGGAGGAAAAGAGCATGCGGGACTCGCAGGTCAGATCCGCAAGATCGTACTCCGGCATCTCCACCCGGGCCGCGGCTGGTTTCCGGGCCAGCGATTGCTTTACATTGGTCAGGACTTCGGGGCGGTCGTTTTTCATACCCTTTTTCCTTTCCCTTTTCTGCGCTGGTGTTTCTTCATCCAGCGGCGGAACTCGCCCCCTTTCCAAGACGGCAGGGTGCGAAGCTTTAGCCATTCCTGGATTCCTGGCAGCTTCTGCATCTTCAGGGGCAGCAGGTCGATCGCTTTCCCCAAGATCATTGCCATTTTCCAAAGCGCCGGCTTGGTCGCCAGCTTCACGAAGGGTTCCATGGAGGGAACGTGGCGAGTTTTCAGGCCCAGCAGGTGCGCGCGGTTGCGGAGCTTCAGGAGCATGTCCGGTATGGGAATGTCCACCGGGCAGACTTCGCGGCAGGCGCCGCAAAGGCTGGAGGCCTTTGGCAGGTCCGCCAGATCCACGAAATTCGATCCCGAAAGCAGGGGGCTGAGCACCGCGCCCACCGGCCCGCCATAGGTGGCGCGGTAGGCATGTCCGCTGGCCTGCCGGTACACCGGGCACACGTTCTGACACGCGCCACACCGGATGCAGCGCAGGATCTCCCGGCAGTTGGAGTCCAGGATGTCGCCGCGGCCATTGTCCAGGAAGATCACATGCATCTCCCGCGGGCCCGAGGGCTGTGACGAGGCCTTCGGCCCATTGATGAACTGGGTGTAGACCGTCAGCTGCTGTCCGGTGGCGGAGCGGGCCAGGAGGTTCAGAAACACCGCCAGGTCCTGGTCCCGGGGCACCACTTTCTCGATCCCCACCAGAGCGATGTGCACGCTGTTGGGCGCCAGGCTGAAGCGCGCGTTGCCTTCATTGGTCACCAGCACCAGGCGCCCGGATTCCGCCGAGACGAAGTTCGCCCCCGTAATGCCCGCGCCGCTTTTGAAATACTTCGTCCGCAGGTGGGCCCGGGCCCGCTGCGTAATGACTTCGGGATCGTCATTGAACTCCCCCAGCCCATGCGACTCAAAGGCACTCGCGACCTGGCGGCGATTCTTGTGGATGATGGGCTGAACGATGTGGCTCGGAGTGTCGCCATCCAACTGGACGATGAACTCGCCCAGGTCGGTCTCCACGCACTCGATGCCGTGTTCTTCGAGGTAGCTATTGAGATGGATTTCCTCAGTGGCCATGCTCTTGGCCTTGACCACCCGGTGAATCTCTCTCTCCTCCAGGATCAGCCGGATCCGCCGCCGGGCGGCCTTTGCGTCCGCCGCGTAGTAAACCGCCGCACCCGCTTTCTGCAGCGAGGCTTCCGCCTGCTCCAGGTACTGGTCCAGGTGATCCAGTGTGTGCTGTTTGATCTGTCCCGCCAGACGGCGGAGCGCATCGGGGTCGCTGAAATCATTCTCCAGGACGGCTTTCCTCCCCGCCGTCCGGGAAGCGCCACTGCTCATCACTGACTGCCTCGTTTCCAGCGGCAACTGCTGGGCGAAGAGATCGACGGGCTGTGGCTTGGAGGACATTTCTGAATGAGGCCGGAGGAGAACTAAGTCAGGCGATGGCGTCGCGCAACACCTGTGCCACATGCCGAATCTTGAGGGGGCGTTCTTCCCGTTCCGCCAGTCCCTTAAGGTGCATGAGGCAGCTCATGTCTCCCGATACCAGCCATTCTGGCCCGCCTGCCAAGGCATGGTCCAGCTTCAAGGTGCCCATTTCGCGAGAAATGTGGGGGAAACAGATGGAAAAGGTCCCACCGAAGCCACAGCATTGCTCCTCCTGGTCGAACTCCACGATCTCGAGCCCCTCGATGGATCCTAACAAAGTCCGAATGGCCTGACTGGTGCCGCTGCCACGCGTGTGGCAGGAGTCATGAATAGCGATCCGCTGGCGCCGGTCCATCTTTCCTTTCCACTCGGTAACGCCGAGCTGGTTAACGAGAAAATCGGCCAGTTCCCAAGTACGTTCGGACAGGCTCTTGAGATTTCCGCTGAGTTCCGCCCCTTCAAAAAGCACGCCCAGCCCATGCCGGTGCATGGCGGCGCAAGAACCGGAGGGAGTGACCACCGGCTGCTCGCCCGAAAACACCCAGGCCGTATGCCGGGCCACCACCCGCGCCGCGTGGAAGTCTCCGGAATTGAACGCCGGTTGTCCGCAGCAGGTTTGCTTTTCAGGAAACCGGACCTTGCAGCCCGCGTGTTCCAGAACTTCCACCGTGGCCGCGGCCACGTCCGAAAAGAAGGCGTCGCAGAGGCACGTCGCCATCAAGGTCACTTCCCTTCCGGCGGAGCCTCCGGAATAAAACGGGATGCCGGACGCGTTTGAGAGCGATTCGAAAAGCGAAGCCGTCGATTCATGAGACATCCTCTCATCTAATCAGCAGGTCAGACTATTTTCCAGTAGTCTATGCGATTTGGAGAAAAAAGTCTCCGCATCCAGATTTCTAACCTCACTGGAACGATCCCGCGCGGGCCTCGAGATTATTCCTCTTCTTTCTCTTCGCCGTCCGGCTCGTCCGCACCATCGCCAAAGCTGCCGTAGAGTTCCAATTGCAGCTCGATCAGCTTGCGGAGTTCATCGGAGTTTTCCAGCCCGACGTAAATCTCCGGTTGGAATAAGGTGGTGCCAAATTCTCCCGTGCCGAATACCAAGAAGCTGGAGTAGCCGCCAGGACCCGCGAGTTCGGAGTAGCCGATTTCGAAGAAGTACCCTCCCGGCTCGCCCCAGCCAAACGTCGAGTATTTCCCAAACGAATCCGACCAACGGTCGATAAGATGAGTCAGGGAATCGTCCAGGTAATCATTCGACACGACCGGCCCGACCGGTGTGAAGTTCGGGCCGAGGAGCCCCGGAACAAATCCCACCACACCGTCACGAATCAGGAACAAACCTTCCACCAAGACGATATCCGCGTCTTCGTCCACCTCTTCTCCTCCGTCGGCGCCGCCACCAGTACCTCCGATACCGCCACCCGTTCCACCGGTTCCACCCGTATCAGAACCGCCACCCGTTCCACCGGTTCCACCCGTATCAGAACCGCCACCCGTTCCGCCGGTACTGCCGCCACCACTTCCGTCGCCGCCGGTTCCACCGGTATCGCCACCGCCATCGTCACCGCCGCCCGATGAGACCGCGATGCCTTCGATGGTGTCGTAGTAGAGGCTGTAGTTGCCCAGCGAGGTGGAGTAGTTGGCCGTGTCCTCCGTCAGTTGGATGGCGGTCTTGTTCTCCAGCCAGCGAACCTGTGAAGTCCCATCGGTGGAGCCCGTGTAGAGATTCGCCAGGTCCACCAGATCGGCCAGGTTGGCATGTTCCGCCGGATCGCTATCCGAAGCGTGGATGATGAACTCGTCCTCTCTCTGGTCGTCAGCGGCCGCGACGGCGCCAATGAAGGCCGTGCCATTCAGTTGGGTGCCCACGGCCATCAAGTTGTTGTCGCGAGCCGGAATGTAGAACCGGAGTTCGCCGTCCGGCGCGCTGGTAAACACGGAGTCCGCGTCCGTGGTGATGGTTCCGGTGCCGGTGGCCTCAACATCGTTGCGGCTGACGGCAATGTAGGTGCTTGCGTCGCTTACCGTGGCTGAAGTGGTAATGTCCGGGTCCAAGTGACCCACCATGCCGCCGGTGGACGTGAAGTCTTCCCCGGCAGTGACCTGGATGTTGCCGCTGCTGGCGCCGCTGCTGTTGTTTCCACCCGAGAACATCTGGTCCCCATGACCGATCTTGGCATAGGCATTGGAACCGCCGCCACGGGTCAGGGAAACGTTGTTCCCCGCGTCCACGAAGGTGTCGCCCGTCCGGTCGCCATCCGCCCGCGTGCCGCCATTGCCGATCTGCGCGTAGCTACGCACTCCGGCGCCGCCCACCAAGCCGATATCGTTACCCGCCATGACCACGATGTGGCTGTTGGCATCGGAATCCGCCTCAGCCCCACCGTTACCGATCTGAGCATAGGCATCGCTGGCACCCGACGTGGCGCTGGCTGTCAGGATGACATCATTCCCCGCCATGACCATGATAAGGTCCCGCGTCGTGGTGCTGGGATTGCTGTCTTCGTCCATGCCCAACACGCCAAGGTCACTACCAAACCCGCCGTGACCGATCTGGGCATAGGTGGCGTCTTCCACCCCGGCGTTCAGAAGCACGTCGTTTGAGACGTTCACGAGAATGTTCCCCGTCTTGTCACCCAGTCCGCCATCCGCGCCCCCGTGACCGATCTGGGAATAGGAGAAGTTCGCGTCCGTGCCGCCCTCCAAGGTCAGGGTGCCATTGTTGACCGTCACCACGATATTGCCGCTGGCGTCGTTCAAGTCGTTCGAAGCGGCGCCATGACCGATACGCGCGGCGGTGTTGTTATCCGTGCCGCCCAGGAGGTCCAGGCTGTCTTCGGCGGTAACGGTAATGGTCCCGGATTCCACCCCGATATAGCCGTCTCCCCCCGCGTGACCGATCTGGGCGAAGGCGTTGTTTTCATCCCCACCCTGGATCGTAAGAGCCGCCCCCGATGTGACGGTAATGGCTCCGTCCTTCAGGCCCGAGGCCCTGGCTCCACCGTGACCGATGACCGCCAGGTTATCATCAGAGTCACCGCCTTCGATCTGAATATCGGTAGCGGACTGAACCAGAATATCGCCGTCCTTGTCGCCATCGCTCTCGCTGCCGCCGTGACCGATCTGGGCGAAGGCATCGTCGCCCGCCGTGCCGGTCCCACCGAGGACTCTCAGGATGCCGGAACCGCCCGAATTCCCGGGAAGCAGCGGATCGTAGTTGATGTAGATATCGCCGGAGGCACTGGCATCGGAATTGAAGCCCCCGTGACCGACCTTGGCAAAGGCCTGCTCGCCGGTACCACCCAAGACATCAAAAAGCTCGTCACCGATCACCACGATGTCGCCGGTGGCGGAGCCGGAGGAAAGGATGCCCCCGTGACCGATCATCCCATAGGAATGGAGGGAGGCGCCCCCCTGCACGACTACGTCCGCGCCAGTATTCGTGGCGACCACCCGGATATTCCCGGTGCGGGTTCCGTCGGAATCGTAGCCTCCGTGGCCGATCTGGGCGTAGGACTCCGTGCCGCTGGTGCCCGGATTCCCCTGCACCAGGATGCCGTCCGGGGCGGTGACGGTGATGTCCGCCGTCATGTCGCCATTGGAGTTGGTGCCCCCGTGACCGATCTGCGCGTAGGCGGCATCTTCATCGCCGCCCTGTATGGTGATCGTCCCGGTTCCGTCCGTGCCCGCGGTCACGATGATGGATTCGCCCGCCGAGCCGTGATCTCCGGCGGAACCGTTGCCGCCGTGACCGATCTGAGCTTGCCGGGTAGCGGTACCACTGCCGATGCCGCCGCCGATCAGCTCAATGTCATCCGAAGCGGTGACCGTGATGTTTCCGGAGTGCCCATTGGTGGCGTCATCATTCACGCCCCCGTGACCGATCATTACGTAGTTGTTATTCCCTTCGTCCGCGGCCTGCAGACTGATGTCGCCATTGCTGGCCGTGACGGACACGTCACCGGTGAAGTCTCCGCTGACGTTTCCATTGTTGAACCCGCCATGGCCGATGTGGGCAAAGGTCCGGTTGCCGCCCGCGGTATCCGTGGGGTTGGAAAGAATCTCGATATTTCCATTCACCGCCAGCACCGTGACGCTGCCGTCGAAGCCGGAGCCACCCGCGACCGCGGAGTCACCCCCGTGGCCGAGCAGCGCGTAGCTTTCCTGGCTGGAACCGCCGCTGATGGCAATGCCTCCTGACTGGGTGGTGACATCCACGCTACCAGTGATGTTTCCGGCCCAGCTGTGCCCGCCGTGGCCGATCTGGGCAAACACGGCCGTCGCACCCGAACCGCCTGAAACGGAGACGCCCGTCTCGGCATCCACATCAATGTCCCCGGTAATGGTGCCGTCCGCAACCCGTCCGCCGTGACCGATGCGGGCATTGGCGCCGGTATTGGTGCCGCCCGTCAAGGTCACCATGCCATTCTGAGCATTGACGGTAATGTCAGCGATCATCGTCCCGCTGGCATTGGTGCCGCCGTAGCCGATATGGGCCAGGGCATCCCCTGACCCGCCGGCATTGAGAATGATGCTGGTGCCCGCGATGACATCCAGCGTCTCATTCACCTCGCCCAAATTACCCTGGGCTTCCACCCCACCGTGACCGATCTGAGCGTAGGACTCGAAAGTCCCATTGGTGCCGCCAGTGAGTTCCACGTTTCCGGCCGTGGCCGTGACGCTGATATTGCCGGTGTGATTTCCGTCGGCATTGTGCCCACCATTCCCAATCTGGGCATAGCCACGCGATCCACCCGTGCCGTCGTTGGCGGTAACGATCACATTTGTGGCGGCCGTGACGGTAATGTCCGCGGTGTGATTGCCAACAGCGCTCCGGCCTCCATTCCCGATCTGAGCATAGAAGTCATCGCCCTGACCGCCCAAGACCTGAACGGAGCCGTTCTCCGCCGTGACGGAAATGCTTTCGCCGTCCAGGCCATGGCTTCCGTCCGTGCCGACGCCACCGTGGCCGATCTGGGCAAAACGCGGACCACCACTCCCGGCATCGGCTGCCTCCACCAAGACGTCCTGGTTGGCCGTGACCGTGATGTTTCCACTGTGACCAGTCAGGGCGTCGTTGCCGATGCCACCATGGCCGATCATCACATAGTTGTTGGACGCGATATCCCCCGCGACCAAGGTGATACTGCCGGCGGAAGCAATCACTTCGATGTCTCCGGTGGAGTCTCCGTCCACGGAAGCATTGAGAAGGCCACCGTGACCGATGTGGGCGAACGTGCGGTTCGCGCCGGAATTCGTGGTGGGGTTCGAAGTCAGCGCAATATTCCCGGTATCCGTGGTGACGGTCACCGCGCCGGTGAAGCCCACGCCCCCCGCGCGGGCGTTATCGCCGCCGTGGCCAATTTGCGCGTAAGATTCCTGCAGCTCACCGCCCGTGACATTCACTCCCGTCTGAGCATCCACGGTAATACTGCCAGTCGCGTCGCCGATGGAATTCACCCCACCGTGACCAATCTGGGCGTAGGATTCCGTGAAGGTGCCGCCCACCACATTTACGTTCCCCGTGTCTGAGGTAACGATAATGTTCGCCGTGATGTTTCCATTGTTGCTGGCGCCACCACTCCCGATCTGGGCGAAGTAGTCGTCCCCATCGCCACCGAGCACCTCGACATTGCCACCGTGGGCGGTGACTTCGATGGACTCGCCCGTGCTGCCGTGATTGCCGTCCGAATTTGTTCCGCCGTGGCCGATCATGGCAAAGCGGGCGCTACCCGTTCCCAAGCCGCCCGCCTGGACGGTCACGCCAAGTCCGGCGGTCACGTCGATGTTACCTCCGTGGCCGTTCACCGCCGTGGCGGAGATGCCGCCGTTCCCGATCATGACGTAGTTGTTGTTCGCCAGGTCGCTGGCCATCAGGGTCACATTGCCCGCCGTGGCTTCCACCGTGAGGTTACCGGTGTAGTCTCCATTCGCAGCCGCATAACCGCCGTGACCGATCTGGGCAAAGGTGCGGTTCGCACTGCCGTTGTCAGTAGGGTTGGACAGTAGTGAAATGTCGCCGGTATTGGTCGTCACCTCCACGGCACCAGAGAAGACGCCCCCAGACGCCGTGGCGCTGTCCCCCCCGTGGCCGATCATGGCGAAGGATTCCTGGTTCGAGCCACCATTGACAGCAACACCCGTCTGAGCATCCGCGGTAATGCTGCCAGTCAGGTCACCTGACGAGTTGTGCCCCCCATGACCGATCATCGCATAAGTCCGGCCACCGGAGCCGCCGGTGATGCTGATGCTACCGGTCTGGGCTGTCACCGAAATGTCGCCTGACTTGTCCCCGATCCCCAAGCGGCCCCCGTTGCCTATCTGGACGTAGTTGTCTGTATTGACGCCGCCGGTAAGAGTCACGCTTCCGCCAGCGGTGACGGTAATATCCTCGTCCGCCTGACCGTGGTCGCCATCCGCGTGCGCTCCGCCGTGACCGATCTGAGCGTAAACCTGGCCGCCGGTACCCGTACTGGCCAGGGAAATGTCCTGCCCCGCGGTCACTGAGATGTTGCCGTGGTGCCCGGTGTCTCCATCGGTATTCGCCACCGTCACGTCGCGCTCATAACCGCCGTGGCCGATCATGGCATAGGGCTGGCTACCGCCCATCGCGGTGATGCCCCCCGTCAGGGAAACGTTGCCAGTGGTGGCTTCCACCGTGATGTCTCCACTGAAGGCCGTGGCGAAAGTTTCGCCCGGGTTGTTGTAGCCGCCATGACCGATTTGCGCGTAAGTGGTGCTGGGGCTGCCGCCGTCCAGCGTAATGTCGCCCGTGTTGGTGGTCACCATGACCGTGCCGCTGTAACCGTCCGCGCTGGCGGCTTCGGAGTCGTGCCCACCGTGCCCGATGTGGACGTAGGCGCGGTTGTCGCCCACGCCGCCATTCATGTCCACGCCCGTGGTGGCATCCACCGTCACGTTTCCGCCCAGGTCACCCCGGGTGAACCGGCCGCCGTTCCCAATCTGCGCGTAGGTGTCCGCGGCGCTGCCGCCCTGTAGGGTCACGGAGGCACCCGTGGTTACCGAGACGTTGCCCGAGACATTGCCGTTCTGGTAGTAACCTCCCCCACCGATCTGGGCAAACGCGGCGGCGCCAGCGCCACCCGTCAGCGTGACCGCGTCATCAGCGTTCACGGTCACATTCCCGTTAACCGCCCCGGTGTGGCCATTTCCACCGCCGCCGATCATGGCGTAGGCGGTGCTGCTCAGCGCGTTCAAACCGCCTTGCAGCGTGATGGCGCCATCGGTATCGATCACGATATTAGCCGTCGTGGCGCCGATGTCGCCGGACTGGCCCGCGCCGCCGTGACCGATCTGGGCATAGGTGGTGGATTGATTTCCGCCGGTCAGCGTGATGTCGCCTCCGGTGCCTCCATCCTGATTGATGAGTATGTCGCCATTCAGCGTTCCGGAATGCGCGGTGCCGCCGTGGCCAATCTGGGCGAACTCATTGATCCGCGTATCCGCCGGATTTCCTCCACCGTTCAGGGTCAGATCGCCACCTAGATCCACCTCAATGGTGCCGCCGTGGTTTCCGTCAGAGTCCGCTCCACCGTGACCGATCATGGCGAAGCCATCCGAGTTCGCCGGATCGCTCACCACCCCTCCAGACAGGGTAATGTCGTTCCCCGCGTCGATGTCAATGTTACCCGTGTGGCCGGTAGTGGCACGGGCAGAGCGGCCACCATGACCAATCTGGGCGTAGGAGGTGCCGCCACCGCCATCCACGAGGATGTCCGTGGCTGCGTTCACGGTAATGCCTCCGTCGAAATCCGATTCGGCGAACGTGCCTTCCGTGGGCTCCCAGCGACCGCCGTGGCCGATCTGAGCGTAGGCTTGGTTGTTGGTATCGCTGGCCGTCACGGTGACGCTACCGTCGCCGGAGGTGCCCGCGGTCACGGAAATGGCACCGGTCCCGTTTCCATAGGCCCCGTGCCCACCGAGACCGATCATCGCGTAGTTGGTGTCCGCGTTACCCGCGGTGACAGTGACGTTCGTCCCGGCGGAGACATTGATGGCAGAGGTCTTGGTGCCATCCGTTTCATGACCGCCAATTCCGATCTGGGTAAAGCTATCGGAACCGCCGCTGGCCGAAGTCAGAGTAACCCCGCCGCTTGTGGCCGTGACGTTGATGGCGTTGGCGCTATTCGTGCCGTCCACGGCATTACCGCCGACACCGATCATGGAGTAAGCCTGGGCACCCTCGCCGCTGTTCAGGGACACATTGTCCGACGCCGTCACGGTCAAGTCGCCCGTAATGGCCATGTCTCCCTGGGCTCCATGACCGCCCACCCCGATCTGAGTGTAGGCGCGCGTTCCCGCAGCGCTGTTTAACTGGATGTCGCCATTCCCGGCTTCCACGGTAATGGAGCCCGCGGTGTGATTGCCGTCGGAGTCCCGCCCACCGAGACCGATCATGGCAAAGGAGTCGTTCTGATTGACCGCGTTCAGGGTGATTCCCAGGCCCGCCGTGACGGACAGGGAATCCACCAGGTGATCGCCGACAGCGGTAAAGCCGCCGTTCCCGATCATGGCGAAGGACTCCAGCGGACCCGCCTGCAGGAGAATTTCATCCACCGCGGTCACGCTGATGTTGTCCGTGGCGACGCCGAAGCTCCCGTCGGCCCGGTTGCCGCCGTGACCGATCATGACGTAGGAGCGCTGCGAACCGCTGCCGTTGAGCAATACCGCGCCACCCGTGCCTCCGGTGCCCGCCTCTACCGTGATGCTGCCGGACGCCGGACCGTCATACTCGATCCCTCCGTGACCGATCTGCGCCGGGCTCTGGAAGCCGCCGCCCGCGCCGCCGAGCATGTTGATATCCCCCGCCACGGTGGTGACGGTGATGTCGCCGGTGGTCGCCGTGCCATCGGCGGAGCCGTCATTGTTCCGCTGGCCGCCGTGGCCGATGCGCGCGTCGCCGTCATTGCCCGTGCCCGCATCCAGAAGAACGCCGCCGCCCCCAGCTGACACCGTGATATTGCCGGTATGATCGCCCTCCGCCGGCGCCAAGTTCGCGTTCGGGTCCGCAGCGTCGCCCGTGAAGATCTGCGTGCTGCCGGTTTCAATGTTCACCGGCCCGCCATGGCCGATCTGGGTGTAGCTACCCGCCGACGACCGGTCCGACGCCCCGCCGTCCTGCGTGGAGATCAGGCGGACGTATCCGGTGGAGGTGGTGTCGGCGGAGTTGTCCACCACGATGGTGTTGCCCGCCACGCCGAAGTTCCCGGTGGTGTCGAAACCGCCGTGACCGATCTGGGCGTAGGCCTGGGCGCCCTCGTTATTCTGACCGGCCCGGAGGATGATGCTGCCATTCGTGGTGCTGGTGGAGGTCACCGAAATGTTGCCCTGTAAATTCGACGCGCGGTTGTCCTCATAGACCGGCACGCCACCGTCGGCGATATCCGTGTCCGTCACGATGAAGGTGTCATAGTCCGCGTCGAACCCGCCGTGCCCGACCTGGGCGTAGGCGCGGAGACCGTCGGCATCGGTTTCGCTGTCGTTGTCGCCCTGAATGGTGATGGTGCCAGCCGCCGACAGGGAGATGTCGCCATCGTCATCCGTGCCGCCTTCCACGTCACCGAAGCCGTGATTGCCCACGGACTGGTAACCGCCGTGGCCGGCCTGCACGTAGGCTCCCTCTCCCGTTCCGCCGGTAAAGACGATATTCGTTCCGGCGGTGATGCTGAGGTCTCCGTGGTGGCCTTCGCCATCCACGGCGGAGTTCCGGTGACCGCCGTGACCGGCCTGGGCGTAGGCCCCGTCCCCGCTGCCGCCGGTGAAGGTGACCGCGCCGGTGCCGCCGTTGATGACGATGTGGCCGGCGTGGGTGGCGTCCGCGTAAATGGCGCTGGCGCCGATATCGTCGCCCGTGCCGTCGAACTCGCGCGTTTCATTGTAGCCGCCGTGACCGATCTGCGCATAGGCGCCCAGCGCGCTGCCGCCGCTCATGGTCACGCTGTTGCCGGTGGTGAGAACGTTGATGTTCGCCAGGCCGGAGCCGGTGGACAGGTAGCCGCCATTTCCAACCTGGACGTAGGCCCCCACGGCGGACCCGGCGGTGCCGGTGATGCTCACCGCGTTGACCGTCACTTCGTCGTTGGCGAGGTCTCCCTTCGTCCCGTCGTAGCGGGTGCCACCGTGGCCGATCTGGGCGTAGGCTTCATCAAAGCTTCCCCCGTTCAGCGCCACGGCGCCCGCGATGTCCTGCAGGATGACGTCTCCGGTAATGGCTCCCGATCCATCCGCCCCGCCGTGGCCGATCTGGGCGTAGTAGCCGGTGGACAAGGGGGATGTGGCGAGACCGCCGCCGTTCAGCGTAATGCCCGTGGCGTTGCCGACGATCACGTCGCCGTCCTTCGTGCCGTCCGCTTCCATGCCGCCGTGACCGATCATGGCGTAAGCGCCGGTGTTGTCACCTCCCGTCAGGGTGATGGCCCCGGTGCCGGTTCCCGTATCCGTGTTGATCGAAAGGCTGCCCGAGAAGCTGCCATCGGATTCATAACCGCCGTGACCGATCTGGACGTAGTTGAACTCCCGGCCGCCGCCCTGCATGGTGATGGAACCGTCAATCTGCACGGACAAATCTCCCGTGATGGTGCCGTCGGACTCCGCCCCGCCGTGACCGATCTGAGAGAATACCCGGCGACCGTCTTCGTTCACGCTACCCACGTTACCGGCCCGCATATCGAGAGACCCGTTGTTCGACGTGACGGTGAAGGAATCCGAAGACTTCGAGCCGCTGAAATTGCGCCCGCCGTGGCCGATCATGGCGTAGCTGAAATCGTTCGAATGACCGAACATGTCGATATCGTTCTCCACGGTGACGGTGATGTTTCCGCTCAGGTTACCCGAGGCGTTGGTCCCGCCGTGGCCGATCTGCTTGTGATTCAGGTCGCGCAGCCCCAGGCGCATGATGAGCTGGTCCCCCACGATGGCCGTTACGTCGCCGGAGTGGTCGCCTCCGGAGCCGTCTCCCCCGTGACCGATGTGGGCAAAGGACTCCTCACCCACGCCGCCTCCCGTGGACTGCTGCCCGCCTTCCAGGATCAAGTCTCCCGCCGTGGCGGTGACGTTGACGTTTCCGGTATGCCCCGTGGTGGCGCCTGAATTATTGCCGCCATGGCCGATCTGCGCAAAGGTCGGACGGCCCAGGCCGCCGGTCACGGTCACGTCGGTGGCGGCGGTGACGCTGACGTTCCCCAGGTGATCGCCCGTGGCGCCGTCGCCCCCGTGACCGATCATGCTGTAGCCATCCACCGCGCTGCCGGCATTGAGATCCACCACGGTGTCTTCCGCCGTGACGTTGATGTGGGCGCCGGAGTTTCCGCTGGAATCCACCCCACCGTGCCCGATCTGGGCAAAGCTGGAATCGCGGTCGCCAAGAGTCGTGTCGAAAGTGCCTCCATTCAGCACCACGCTGCCGGCGACGACGCGCACTTCATCCAGGTCTGGATCGGCAACCCCGGTAAAGGTGCCCTTCGTGCCAGTGGCCCGCACGCCGCCATGGCCGATCATGGCGTAGGTTTCATTGCCGGTGCCGCCATTCAGAGTCACGGCATTGGCGATGGTGTCGAGAATGATGTCGCCCGAGAGGTTCCCCGAACGATCGATGCCGCCGTGGCCGATGTGGGCGTAGGCGCCGTCATCCGTGTCCCCGCCCGTCAGGGTGACGGACGTGGTGCTCTGGATGTCAATGTCGCCGCTCATGTTTCCGCCGCCGCCACCGTGACCGCCGTGGCCAAACTGGGCGTAGGCCGCTTCGCCGGCACCGCCCTGGAGCGAGATGGCACCCGCCTGACCCAGGGTCAGGTTTCCGCTCTGAGTCCCGCCTCCGTTCGCGCCGCCGTGGCCGATCTGAGCATAGGCGTCAACGGTGCCAGAGGTGCCTCCGCCGTTGATCTGAATGCCGCCCCCGCCGCCCACGGCGGTGTTGGAATCCGGATCGTAGTTGATGAAGATGTCGCCCCGGTGCGTACCGTCCGCGTCGAAGCCGCCGTTCCCGATCTGCGCGTAGGCTTCAGAGGCGTCGCCCCCATTCAGCTCAATGCTGTCGGCGTTGACCACCAGACGGCTGTCCGCGGCGCCCAGGGTCCCATCATTCTCATGACCGCCATGACCGATCTGGACGAAGCTGGGATTGTCCACGCCGCCCGCGCTGGCGCCCGTCCCGGCGTTCAGCGTGACGGTACCGTTGAGGGCTTCGACCAGGATGTCACCCGTGGCGGTCGAGGAATGCTGGGCGCCGCCGTTCCCGATTAACACCCAGGCATCGTCCGCTGCCGTGGTGCCGCCCGTGAGGGTGACGTTGCCATTGTCGGAAATGACGCTGATGTCCGCAAACTGGATTTTTCCACTCCCCGCCGTCGCCGCCAGACCGCCGTTGCCGATCTGCACGTTGGAATTGTTCACCGTGCCGGCCGCCAGCAGGATATCGCCGTCCGCCTGGACCGTGATGGTGTCGCCATCGGCGCCCTTGGAGCCGCTGCTGGACTGCCCGCCGTGGCCCACCATGAGGAAGGAACTGTCGCCCGTGGATCCCTGCATGGAAAAGGTGCCGCCCGTGGTCTGGAGGAGAATGCTGCCACTCATGTCGCCACTGGTGCTGTGCCCGCCGTGTCCCACCTGGGCCATGGCGGAGCCGCCCGTGCTAGTGGCCAGGGAGATGTCTCCACTCACCACGACGTCAATATCGCCAGTGTGATCTCCGTCCGAGTCGTAACCGCCGTTCCCGATCTGGGTGTAGGATTGACCGGCGGTCCCGCTTTGAAGCGTAAGGGCGCCACCTCTGACTGTAATGGTCTGAGTCGCCAGGCCCATGTTGCCATTGTAATTGTTTCCGCCATGCCCGATCTGGGCACTGCCGCCCGACCCGCCGCCGAGCAACTGGACCGCGCCGTCAGTGGCGCCCCGCGTGGCATCCACCGAAATGTTTCCGGACTGTGCCACGCCCGTTCCGCCGCCCCGGGTGCCGTGACCGATCTGGGTGTAGCCGCTTGAAGCGGAACCACTATCCAGCGTGACGCCCCCTTCTTTCGCCTGCACCACGATGTCACCCGTGGCGGACACCGTCGTGGAGCGATAGCCAATCTGCGCGCTGGAGTTGGCGAACGAGTCGCTGGCGTTCACGTTCACGGCAAAACCGGCGACGTAAGTTTCGCCACCGGCGGTGGCGGCGGTGGAGCGGCCAGTAGCCGCCGTGCCGCCCACGGTCACTTCGCCAAAGCCATCGTCATCCGCGTTGCCGAAGCTGTTGCCCGTGGCATCTCCCTGGATGGCGCTGGCCTGGAAAAGCGGTCCGGTGATGGGCGGATTGTCATAAGGGAACGTCGTGTCCAGTGTGGCCAGGCCCGTGGCGCCGTCCCAACCGGCAATGAGGTTCAAGCCGCCGGAACCCGCGTTCATGATTTCCGCGTTCAAGAGGTTCAGGTCCCCCTCGCTCAGGTAGCTCAGCACGTTGCTGCCATTGTAAAGCAGGCCCGACTGGATGTTCATGTTCCCCGTGCCCAGGCTTCCGACGGTGACGTTGCCGAAGTCCGCGTTGGTCCCCAACATGGCTTGGAAGCCGTCTCCATCCGCTCCGGAAATCGTGAAGTCCGTGGCGGCTGAAGTGGAATCGAAGTCCAGCAGATCGGACAGGAAGACAAACTCAAAACTGTTGTCCGCGGTGTCCGCCGTGCGGTGGCCCAAAATGTAGCCCCCGGAGTTGGACTCCAGGCTGGTTTCGCCATCGATCCGGATGAAGATGTCGCCGGTGCGTTCCCCGGTTTCGGTGCCATCGGGCTCGCCATGGCCAATCATGGCATAGCCAGCGGCGGCGGCTCCGCCGATCACGTCCAGGTCACCCCCGTTGGTCACGATGGAAATCTGGCCGTTCTTATCACCGGAGGAACCGTCACCACCGTGGCCGATTTGCGCATAGGCTCCCGTGTTCGATCCGCCGGTCAGGCTGACGTTTCCGTCCAGATACAGGGTCAGGTTTCCATCCGCGTCGCCGGTCGAGAGGTAGCCGCCGTGACCGATCTGGGCGAAGGCGCCCACGCCCGAGCCGCCCTGGAGAGTGACATTCGCGCCACTGGCCGCCGCGTCTTGGTTAATCAAGATGTCTCCAGCGTGGTTGCCGTCGGAATCGTAGCCACCGTTCCCAATCTGGGCGAAGGCGCCGGGAGCGGAGGGATCGTTACTGCCGCCCGTCAGCGTAAGGTTCTTAGACGCATTCACGGCAATGAAGTCGCCCGCCGTGCCCTGATTGCTGCGAATCTGATTTCCGCCATGACCGATCTTGGCGAAGTTACCATTCCCGGTGCCGCCGCTGCCGGCGGTCAGGGTGATGTTTCCGCCCGTGGTTCCCAGCGCGGTGACCGTGATGTCTCCACTGGTGGCGGTGTTGTTGGCGGTGGACTGAGTTCCACCATGGCCGATCATGGCGTAAGAGTCATCCAGCGTCGTGGATATCCCTCCCGACAGAAGAATGTCCCCATCGTCGGAAATCACGGCGATGTCTCCCATCCGGGTTCCGGTGGTGGAGGCGATGCCACCGTTCCCGATCTGCGCGTAGCCGTTATCGCCATTCGCGCCCTGCAGCGTGATGTCCCCTGCCGCCTGCACGGTGAGGGTATCGTCCGCGTCACCCTTGTTTCCGGTGGTCAGCCGGCCGCCGTGCCCTACCTGGGCGGAGGCGTTTCCACCCGTGCCACCCAGGACGCTCACGGCGCCACCCGTGGACTGAATGGAGATGCTGCCGTTCTGGTCTCCCGAGGAAGCGTCCCCGCCATTCCCCACCTGAGCAAAGGCCGTGTTTCCGGCGCCGCCTTCAACGGCGACATTCTGTGAAGCGGTGATCGAAATATCACCCGTGTGATCGCCATTGGCATTGCGCCCCCCATTCCCCGCCATGGCGTAGCCGCCCGTGCCGGAACCCGGTCCGCCCTTGATGAGAATGCCATCCACGCTGTTGTTCACAAACGTGATGGAGTCCGGCGTGCTGTCTCCGTCAAAGTCGCCCACGTCGCTAAAGGGGCCCGCGAGGCCGGAACTGATCGTGACGTTGCCGGAGTGACCCAGATTCGTCGCCGTGTCCGCCACCGCCGCAAAACCGCCGTTCCCCGCCTGGGCGTAGGCATCTCCGCCCGTCCCCCCCAGGAAGGTTACGTCGCCGCCCGCGCGGGCCGTCACGTTGCCCGTCAGGACTCCGGAGACGTTGCTCCCGCCATTCCCCGCCTGCGCGTAGGAACTGGACCCGCTGCCGCCCTCAAAATAGATATCCCCCGTGCGCGCCACCAGGCTGACATTGCCACTGTGCCGGGCCGCCGTGGTGTCTCCGCCGGCGTCATCCGAATCGTAGCCGCCATTCCCGATCTGAGCGTAGGCGTGGGTCGTTCCGCCAGAGAAGCTGATGCTGTCCTCGGCATAGACTTGAACAATCCCCTGGTGAGAACCACGCGCCAGATAGCCGCCGTTTCCGATCTGAACGTAGCTCTCCGCGCCACCGGAACCTCCGCCCTGGCCCGTCACATTCCCCGCGATAACCGTGATGACATCGCTGGCCGCGCCGTGGTTACCTTCGTGGTTGTACCCGCCATGGCCGATCTGGGCGTAAGACGCCGCATTGGTACCGCCACCGGTCAGCGTAACGTCACCATCCGCGGCGCCGCGCCGGGCGTTCACCGTGACGTCGCCGGTGTGGTTGCCCGCGTCACCCGCGGCCAGGCCACCGTGACCGATCTGGGTGTAGGTGCTGCCTGCCGTTCCCGAAGTGAGATTGACGCCGCCTTCCTTGGACTCCACCAGAATGCCGCCGGTGGCGTCATCATCCACCGTGGTGGTCTGGTAACCAATCTGGGCTCCCGCGCCCACCGTGCCGTCGCTGCCCCGCAGGTTCACCGCGTTGCCCGCGACATAGGTCGTTCCGCTCTTGCTGCCCGCGGCGGAGAGTTCCGTCGCGGTGTCGCCGCCAACGGTCACCACGCCAAAGCCATCATCGTCCGCGTTGCCGAAGCCGGCGGCGGTGACGTCGTCCTGAATCGCGCTGGCCTGGAAGAGCGGGCCGGTGATGGGCGGGTTGTCAAAAGGCGCGGAGGTGTCCAGCGTGGCGAGGCCGGTGGCGCCGTCCCAACCGGCGATCAGGTTCAAATCTCCGGAGCCGCTATTGAGCACCTGACTATCCACAAAGTTAAGATCTCCCCGGCTCAGGTAGCTCAGCGTGTTGGCGCCGTTGTAGAGCAGATCGGAAACTACATTCATGTCCCCGGTGCTCAGATTTCCAACCGTCACATTTCCCGCCGCGAGATTGGCGGCCATCTGGCTCTGGAACGCATCGCCATCCGTTCCCGAAATGGTGAAATCCGTGGCGGCCGATGAAGCATCGAAGTCCAATGAATTTGACAACAGAACAAACTCGGAATTGATGGCGCCGGATGAGGTGCGGTGCCCCAGGGTGTATCCGCCGGTGTTAGACTCCAGGCTGGTCTCACCATCGATCTGGAGGAAGATATCGCCGGTGCGGTTTCCGCCCACGGTGCCGGTGCCGTCGCCATGACCGATCATCGCGTAAGCCGTCGCGTCCGAACCGCCCACCAGGTCCAGTCCACCGCTGGTGGTCACGATGGTAATCTGGCCCGTCTTGGTTCCGCTGGAACTGTAGCCCGCGTGACCGATCTGCGCATAGGTTTCCAGGTCCGAACCGCCCGTCAGGCTGACGTCTCCATTCACAAAGATGGTGATGTTGCCCGTCTGCGCTCCGTCCGCGTTTCGCCCACCGTGTCCGATCTGGGCGAAGCTGCGGTTTTCAATACCCCCGCTCAGAGCAATGCCGGTGCCGGTGCCGCCATCCTGGTTGATGAGAATGTCACCAAACTGCGCGCCATGGGAATTCAGCCCCCCATGGCCCAGTTGGGCTTGCTCCTGCGTCTTGATGTCCCCCACCGAATCTCCACCGCCAGTGATGATGAGGTTTCCCCCAAAGTCGACATTCATGGTGCCATTGTGAGCCCCCTGGGACTCCGTGCCCCCGTGCCCCACCTGGGCAAAGCCGTTACTGTTGCCGAGATCGTCAGCCGCGCCGCCGAGAATCTTGAAGTCGTTCCCCACGTCTATGTTGAAGTCGCCGTTGTGTCCGGTGACGGCATCTGAATCATAACCGCCATGTCCGACCATGGCGTAGGAGGTGCCGCCGCCGCCATCCACGGTAAAGTCCTGTGCGGCGTCGATGGTGATACCGCCAGTGTAGTCGAATGGCCCGGTGGCATAATCATCATCGGTATTGTCCTTTCTACCGCCATGCCCGATCTGAGCCTGGGACTGGTTGGCGGTCTTACTGGCCTGAACGGTGATGCTGCCTGTCTGGCTGGTGACCGATACCGTGCCGGTCTTGGCGCCATAAGAGTCGTGCCCCCCCAGACCGATCTGGGCATAGGCGCGGGACTGATCGCCCGCAATCACGGAGACATCTCCGGTGGCGTTGACGAGGATGTCTCCTGACAGGCCTCCACTGTTCTGACTGCCACCGTGACCGATCTGAGCAAAGGCGTCATTCCCCACTGCGCCCTTCACGAACACCGTGCCAGCCTGCGCCAGGACGGTTACGTCAGAGTTAGACACGCTCGTCCCGACGGGGTTGGTATTGGACACCGCGCCCCCGTGACCGATCTGAGCATAGGCCTGGGAGGCCGCTCCCGCGAGGACATCCACCCGTCCCCCCTGAGCGGTGACCATGATGGAAGAGTTGCTAATATCCAGACCTGAATTGACCCCTCCGTGACCGATCTGGGCATAGTTGTTAGAGCCCAGACCTCCATCCAGTAATACCGCGTCCGCCGCGGTCACGGAAACCATGGCGTTCTGAATGCCGCCACTGATGTTCGTGCCGCCATGACCGATCTGGGCATAGGCATTGGTGGCAGTGGATTCCGTCGACCCGTTCAGGTCCACGTCTCCTCCGGATCCAACGGTGATGTTTGCACTGGTAACCGTGCTCATGTCCAGTTGGGCATTGATCCCTCCGTGGCCGATCTGAGCGTAAGCGCTGACTCCAGTCGTACCGGTCGTGCCATTGATGACGACTGCTCCATCAGCTTGAACCGTGACATTGACGTTGGACGCGGCATCCATCACCAGATTGGAACCGTAGCCGCCGTGGCCGATCTGGACGTAATCATTGGAGCCAAGCCCGGCATCCATCAAGACCGCGCCTGCCGCCGTCACGGAAACCGCGGCGTTTCCAACAGCGCCATTGGCGTTCGCGCCGCCATGACCGATCTGGGCGTAGGCATTGGAAGCCGTGGCTTCGGATGAGCCATTCAGGTCCACGTTGCCACCCGTGTTAACCGTAATGTTGGCGCTGGTGTTTGCGCCGATGTCGCCACTGTGATTGTTCCCGCCGTGCCCGATGGAGGCGTTGGTGTTGTTGCTCACGCCAGCCGTCAGGGTAATACCGGTGCCGGTGCCGCCATCCTGGTTGACGAGAATGTCGCCATCCAGCGTACCGGTGTGGGACGAACCGCCGTGGCCTATTTGGGCAAACTCGGAATCCCGGACATCAGCCGGATTCCCACCGCCCGTCAACATGAGCGTGCCGTCGAAATCCACATCTATCTGGCCGCTATGGTTCCCGTCCGAGTTGTCCCCCCCGTGACCGATCAGCGCAAAACCGTTACCATTAATGGGATCGGTCACCGAACCACCCGTAAGAGAGATATCCCCCCCCGCGTCGATGTCGATGGTTCCGGAGTGCCCCCCGGTAAACGGGTCCGTTCCACCGGGATCGAAGGACTGAACGCCACGCCCCCCGTTTCCAAGCAATGCATAGGAAGTGCCTCCACCGCCCTGGATGGTGATGTTTCCGTCCGCGTTCACGGTAATGTTGCCGGTCTGGTTGGTGTAGATAAAGCCACCGGAACCCGGCTCGTACCGCCCCCCGTTCCCGATCTGGGCATAGGACTGGTTGGCCAGGGAACTGGCGGTCATGGAGACGCTGCCGCCACCCGTGGTGGTGACGGACACATTGCCCGTGGCATTCCCGTAAGCGGAGTGCCCGCCGTTCCCGATGTGAGAATAGTTCGCCGTGCCGTCCCCGGCGGTGAGGGTGACGTCTCCACCAGCCGTGACCGCGACGTCACCCGACTTGGTGCCCTGCTGCGTCTGCCCACCGTTGCCAATCTGGGAATAGGTGTTGGAGGTGGAGCTGTTTCCGGATACCAGGGCAATTCCTCCGTTGGAAATCACCGAGATCAAGGTGGAAGTCATGTCGCCGCTGACGCTCGACCCACCCAGACCAATCTGGGTGTAGCCCCCGGACCCGCCCGCCGTCAGGTCGATCCGGCCGCCGGTGGACTCGACCCTGATATTCCGGATCGAGTGGCTGCCATTCGCATTGGGTCCGCCATGCCCGATCTGGGCAAAGGAACCGCTGCCGCCCGCGTTCACCAGAACGTTGCCGCCCGCGGTGATCAAAATGTCTTCGTCCGTGGCGCCAAAGTTACCGTCCGAATTCCGTCCGCCGTGACCGATATGCACGCTGGAGTTACTGGATCCGCTGCCATTCAGGCGCACCTGGCCGGTTCCGCCCGCCGTCACGGTGATGTTGCCGGAATGATCGCCGTCCGAATTGATGCCTCCATGACCTATCTGGGCGGGGCTCTCATAGCCACCGCCGTTCCCGCCTTGAATGGTAATGTTACCATTCACGGAAGTGACGGTGACGTCGCCGGTGTGGCCCGTTCCGTCCGCGTTGCCGTCCCCATTGTTGTAACCGCCATGTCCGATGTGAGCTTCACTGGTGTTGCCAGTCCCGGCAAAGGCCGTCAATCCGCCCGTGCCCGCACTAACCACAATATTGGCAGTGTGATCGCCTTCGGCGGGAGTGGCGTTGAGGTTTGGATCTGAAAAGTCCAGGTTGGTCGTACCGGTGGCGTCCTGAACGGCGCTTCCGTCCTCCGTATTGACCGCGCCCCCGTTCCCGATCATGGCGTAGTTGCCGCTCGTGCCCCGGTCCACGCTTCCGCCCGAAGCACGGGTCGCGAAAATCTCGATGGACCCGGAACCGCTGGAGTTGTTGACGGTGATGACATTTCCCGCCACGCCAAAGTTCCCCGTGGTATCGAACCCGCCGTGACCGATCTGCCCGTAGGCCTGCGCGGCTTCGTTGGTATCCTGACTGGACCGTACGTCGATGTTGCCGCCGGCATTCACGGTGATGGAACCCTGAAGGTTCACCGGCCGGTTGTCGTCATACACTGCCTGAGTGTCCTGAAGGCCGGCGGCGCCGGTAAAGGTATCGTAGTCCGCGTCGAAACCACCATGGCCGACCTGAGAATAGGCGCGGAGGCCGTCCGCGTCGTTGTCGGCTCCATTGTCACCGATAAAGACGTAGGATCCGGCGTCGATGGAGATGTCGCCATCATCGTCCGCGCCGCCTTCCACGTCGCCAAAGCCATGATTGCCCACGGCCTGGAATCCGCCGTGCCCCACCTGGGCATACGAATTTTCACCCGCCCCGCCTTCGACGGCCACGAAGGTCCCAGCATCGATGTCGATGTCGCCGTAATGGCCTTCACCGATTACGGCGGAGTTCCGATAGCCTCCGTGTCCGGCCTGGGCGTAGGCGCCCACGCCCCCTCCACCCGAGAAGGTCACCGAACCAGTGCCGCCATTGATGGTGATATGGCCTCCATGGGTCGCGTAGGCATAGCCCGTCCGGGCGCCGATGTCCGTGCCGCCCGTCCCGCTCAGGTCGCGGCTTTCGTTGTAGCCGCCATGGCCGATCTGCGCGTAAGCCCCCAGCATGCTGCCACCACTCATGGTGACGCTGTTGCCTGTGGTGATGACGTTGATGTTGGCCAGGCCCGAGCCGCTGGAGAGGTAGCCCCCATTCCCAATCTGCACATACACACCCGTGGCCGTTCCCGCGGTGCCAGTGACGCTGACGGCATTGACCGTCACCTCGTCATTGTCGAGGTCGCCCTTCGTGCCGTCGTAGCGGGTGCCACCGTGGCCGATCATGGCATAGGTTTCTTCCACGGCGCTTCCGCCAGCGGCCACGGAGCTACCGTTGAGAGTCACGGTGCCCGCAATGTCTTCCAGGATGACGTCGCCCGTGATGTTTCCCGAACCATCCGCCCCACCATGACCGATCTGGGCGAAGACGCCGAGGGTGTCGGTGGAATCAGAGGGATTGACGGTACCGGCGGCACTGGTTCCGACCCCATTCAGGGTGATGCCCGTGGCGTTGCCGATGACGAGGTCGCCGTCTTTGGCACCATCCGCGCTGGCGCCGCCGTGGCCGATCATGGCATAGGTACCGGTGTTGTCACCGCCCGTCAGCGTGATGGCACCATTTCCAGTTCCGGCAACTGTGTTGATCGAGAGGGTACCCGCACGGGTGCTGTCCGAATCGTACCCGCCGTGACCAATCTGGACATAGTTGAAGTCCCGGCCACCTCCCTGCATGGTGATGGACCCGTCGATCTGAACGGACATATCTCCCGTGATGGCGCCGTTGGACTCTACCCCGCCGTGACCGATCTGCGAAAACACGCGCCGGCCGTCTTCGTTCACGCTTCCCACATTGCCGGCCCGCATATCGAGAGAACCGTTGTTAGAGGTGACCGCAAAAATGTCAGAAGACTTGGTGCCAGTGATGTTTCGCCCGCCGTGACCGATCATGGCGTAGCTGAAGTCATTTGTGTGGCCGAACATGTCGATGTCGTTCTCGACCGCGACGATGATATTCCCGCTCAGGTTACCCGAAAAATTAAGCCCCCCGTGACCAATCTGCTTGTAGGTCACGTCCCGCAAGCCTCTTTCCATGAGGAGACTGTCACCCACGCTCACGGTGACATCGCCTGAGTGATTCCCAGTGGATATGTGTCCGCCGTGCCCGATCTGAGACCAGGCATACTCGCCCACCGAACCCGCGGATTGTTGGCCGCCTTGCTGGATCAAATCCCCCGTGGTGGCCGTCACGGTGATGTCACCCGTGTGCCCGCCACCAGAGGAGGCATCCGAGTCATAACCACCATGACCTATCTGGGTAAAGGTGGGACGCCCCAGACCGCCCGTGACCGTCACGTCCGTTTCCGCGGTCACCGATATGTTTCCAAAGTGATTGCTCCTGGACAAGACACCGCCGTGGCCAATCATGCCGTAGGCGTTCACCGCGCTGCCGCCATTGATGTCCACTACCGTGTCTTCCGCCGTGACGTTGATGTGAGCCCCGGAAAGGCCACTCGAACTGACCCCGCCATGACCGATCATGGCAAAGCTGTCGGTCCGGTCGCCAAGAGCGGTATCAAACGTGCCGCCATTCAACACGACCGATCCCGCCACCACGCGAATTTCTTCCACGCCGGGGTCGTCAATGGCGACAAGGTTGCCCTTCGTCCCCGTGGCGCGCACGCCGCCGTGGCCGATCATGGCGTAGGTTTCGTTTCCGGTGCCACCGTTCAAGGTTACGGCATTGTCGATGGTGTCGAGAATCACGTCTCCGGAAAGGTTCCCCGAACCATCGATGCCGCCGTGCCCAATGTGAGCATAGGCCCCGTCATCCGTGCCCCCGCCCGTCAGGGTGACGGACGTGGCGCTCTGGATGTTGATATCCCCACTCATGCCGCCATCGCTCTCATATCCCCCGTGACCAAATTGAGCGTAAGCCGCCGTGCCATCACCGCCCTGAAGCGTGATAGCGCCCGCCTGGCCCAGGGTGATGTTTCCGGTCTTCGTACTATCGGTATTTACCCCGCCATGGCCAATCTGAGCATAGGCGTTGGTAGTGCCGGAAGCTCCGCCTCCATTAAGCTGAATGGCGCCACCACCCCCTGCCGCGGTGTTGGAGTTAGGATCGTAGTTGATGAAGATATCCCCGGTGTGCGCTCCGGAGGCGTTCATGCCGCCAAACCCAATCTGGGCATAGGCTTCGCTGGCACCGCCGCCGTTCAGGGTAATGGCATTCGCATTGACCACTAACTGGTCACCTGCCAAACCGAATGCGCCGTCATTCTCAAACCCGCCGTGACCGATTTGCGCGTAGGCATTCGCGCCCCCGCCCTGCAACAGGATGTCGCCATCCGTGGTTCCGCGGGTGGCGTCCACCGTCACGTTTCCAGACTGAGGGGCCGTGGCGGCTGAACCGGAGCCCCCATGACCAATCTGGGTATAGGTGTTTTGAGCGGAACCGCTCGCCAGGGACACCCCACCCTCCAGCGTGTCCACGCGGATGTTCCCCGTGGCGCCCGTGCCGGTGACCTGAGTGCGGTAGCCGAGCTGGGCGTAGGCGTCGGCGGCCGTCCCACCATTCAAGGCCACTCCATAGGCCGCCACATTGGTATCTCCCTGGCGGGAACCGACCTCGATGCCGGTAGTCTGCGTGCCGTCGCCAATCGTGACCGTGCCGCTGCTGGCGCCGTAGCTGGTGGGATCGGTAAAGATGGCCGCCATGTCAAAAGCACCGGCCCCCGTGGTTTGCGGCGGCGTGTAGACGATCGGGAAAGGCAGACCCGTGGAATCGTCCCACCCAGACACGATGTTGATCGCGCCCGAGCCATCGTTCCGGACTGAAGCATTGAACTGCAGGTCGTCATTCGCCAGCAAGGTCAAGCTGCCCACCGAGTCCCAGAGTACCGCGTCTTCAACGGTCAAATCCCCATCTTGAGTGACACCCGGTCCCGAAGTGCTGATGATGACGTTGTTACCGGCTTGAAGCGTTCCCGCCAGGGCGGTGTTGTTTACCACGAAGTCGTCCTGTTGGCCGGTGCTCGCCCCCGAGCTGATGACGCCGTTGTGCGGGTCGAGGAGGAGTGTCCCCGAAGGCCCCTGAGAGGCCAGGGTGGACACAGTTCCGTGAAACCCGAGCCGCTGTTTTCCGGACACTTCCACGAAGCCGCCCTGGTTCATCCCCTGGGCGCTGATGTCGCCCTGGAAAAGCGTGTCGCCATCCGACCAGACCACCACGCTACCGCCCGCGCCGCTCTGGGTGGCGTCGGCCTTGATCTGGGCACCCGCCGCGACAGTGGTCTTACTGGCATTCAGCAAGCTGGGATCGCTGCCCCGGAAGCCGCCGCCCACAAAGACCTGGCCGCCCCCGCTTCCGCCGCTGGCATCGATGACCGCTGTGCCTCCCACGCCAACTTCGCCGCCTTCCACGGAAATGGTACCGCCCTGTCCGCTGCCTCCCACGGCGGAAAGCGCTCCGTCCACCTGGGTGGCGCCGTTCGCGTCGCTGGCCACCTGAATGGTTCCGCCATCAGTGCCGCCGTCCGCGTTGACCACGGCGCCGGGCGTCACGGTCACTTTGTCTTTACCGCCGAGATGGATTTCCCCGCCCTTGCCGGTGTCCCCCTGGGCCACGACCACGCCATTCACCATCAGTTCGCCATCCGCAGTGATTTCGATATCTCCGCCGCCGGTGCCGCCCCCGGCATCGATGTAACTGCCGGGCGCCAAAGTGACCTGCGCTCCCCAGACCTGAACGGTCCCGCCTTTCTGAGTGTCGCTGCGGGCATTGAGCTCGCCGCCGATGCGAACCGTACTCGCGGAGTTCCCAGTGACGAAGATCTTGCCGCCTTCCGCCGAGCCGCTCCGCACGCTGATGTTTGAGCCTTCCGCGATGTTGATGTCGCTGGCCTCGGCTTCCCCGGGACGGCCGCTGATGGGATTCGCGCCAATCTGCACGGTTCCCCCGCCCAGATCGCCCTCGGCGCTGATGCTGGCCCCGGCCTGAACATTGATCTGGTCACCCAAGAGTGTCACGCTGCCGCCGTGCCCGCTGCCAGCGGCGTCAGCCTTCAAGGTGCCGCCCGCGTTCACGATGCCCCCGACACCGGCATCGATCAGGATGCGTCCGCCATCGCCATTCGGCATGGTGGCCTCGATGACACCGGTATTGTCAATGCGTCCGCCTTCGGAACGAAGATAGACACCGCCTCCGGAATTGACCGCGCCCGTGGCCCGGATGGAGCCGCTGTTGTTGATAGCCAAAGCATACATGTTCCCGTGGGCCTTCAGCTCGACGGCGGCGCCTTCGATGAGGCCGCTGTTGTCCACGCCGATGCCGATACCGCCCGTGCCGGCAGTGGGCCGGACGAAAACGCGTTCGCCATTGGCGTCCGGTGCGGCACTAATGAGGACCTCCTGACCAGCCGCCAGACCCACCCGGCCGTTCGGCGCCAGGATGGATCCGGAGTTGGTGACGGTTTTCCCGATCAGGAAAACGTCTCCGCCCACGCCATTGATCCGGCCAAAGTTCTGCACACCCGCCTCAGTGACCCCGCTGAACAGCAGATCTCCCCCCGCCAGGAACTGAGCGTCAGACAGTTCCAGGGTAGAGGCCACGAACCCATTAACATCCACCGTCCCGGTGGGTCCCACCACGATGCCGTTCGGGTTGATCAGAAGGAGGTTCCCGTTCGCGCGCAAGGCCCCCTGGATGAGGCTGGGATTTCCGGTACTAACCCGGTTTAGAGCCGCTGAAGTGGCGCCAGGTTGGAAGAACTGGGTCAGTTCGCCCGGTCCGATCGAGAAACTTTCCCAATTGATGATCGCTTTGTCGCTGTGTTGAAGGATGGAAAGGTTTCCATCCAGACCTTCTCCAATCTCCGCCAGCCCATTGACGACCACGCCTCCGGAAGGATTGGACCATGACACCGTGGGCCACGCAACGAGCCCAGGCATCACCAGACAGACAATGAGGAGCTTAGTTAAATTCTTATTTCTGAGAAAACTTAGAAGCGGTTTCACGATCTAGGGGTGGGCTACAAAAAAGGAACAGGGCTTCTTGATAAAGGGCGATTACCCCCTCTCCCTCAAGGGAATTTGTCATGGGAGACACAAATGTGTCGTACCGGAATTACGTTGCCAAAGATATGGCCCTCGCAAAAGTAACAATTTCAAAAATGGCACGATCGCGTATCCGGAGCCAGAAAAGCCTCGAAGACACCCGCCAACCCACTCAGGATCAATGAGTCTCCAGGATTGGCAAGCACCCTCCCTCAAGAGGAGCGCGAAAACTTTAGGACCAAAAAAACAAATCCCCCTGGGGTTTCCAGGGGGATCTGAGTTTTTTGGAATTTGGTAGCTGAACGCGGAGACTACTCCTCCGTTTCACCATCGCCGTCTCCATCCCCTTCGCCATCTCCCTCTTCGTCACGATTCAGCAAATCGTTCAGGAAGACTTCGGAGAAGCCGAGCGCGGAGATCTGCTGCTGAATGAGGAGCAGCAAGTCCGCGGAGTTGTCGATCCCGATGATAACCGGCGAATGGATGCCGTTGGCATCATCCCCGAAGACCAGGAAGCTGCTGTATGGGCTGCTGCCGTTTTCGCCTCCGGTCCCCGCGAAACCGAAGAAGAAGGCAAACAAGCCGGGCTCACCCCATCCGCTGACGGTGTCGTTCCCAAAGCTGTCTCCCAAGTTATTCGACTGGTCGGAGTTTAGGAAGTCGTCCAGGAATTCTTCGGAGACCACAGTGCCGATCGGAATCCAGTTCTCGGCGAAGATGCCGGGAGCAAAGCCCACCACCCCTTCGCGGACGACGAGCAGATTCTCCACCAGAACGGAGGCTTCCGTGCCGTCCGGCAGGGTGATCGTCACGACCTCCGAGCCACCGGAGATGCCGGCCAACAGCGAGTCGATGGCTTCGGCCAGCAGGTCTTCCGTGGCGCCGCCAGTGGTACCGCCGTCTCCGGTGGTGCCAGTATCCCCTCCCGTGCCCGAGTCGCCGGTGCCTCCACCGCTGCCGGTGCCGCCCGTTCCACCGGTTCCACTGCTACCGCTGGTATCGGCGGCGGCGGCGTCCAGGTAGAGGCTGTAGTTGCCCAGAGCGGTGGAGTAGTTGGCCGTATCCTGGGTCAGACCGATGGTTTCCAGGTTTTCCTGCCAGCGCTCCAGAGAGGTCCCGTCGGTGGCTCCGCTGTAGTAGTCCTCGAGGTCCACGGAGTCCGCCAGGTTTTCATGCTCGCTCAGGGAGAAGAAGAACTCGTCGGCGCGCTGCGGATCCGCCTCGGCAGCCGAGCCAACGAATGGCGTGCCGTTGAGCAAGGTGCCCGCCGCCATCTGGTTGCTGGAACGGGACGGCAGGTAGAACCGCAGTTCGCCGGTGGCGGAACTGGTGAAGGCCGTGCCGGCGTCCGCGAGCAGAACCCCGGTTCCCGTCGCCGTGGGATCGTTCCGGCTCACGGCAATGTAGGTGCTGCTTCCCGCCGCAACCTGGGCGCCGCTGAAGCGGGTATCCGCGTGACCGATCAAGCCCCCGGTGGAGGTCAGGTTCTCTCCGGCGCTGACCTGGATGTCTCCGTCCCTCAAGCCGGAACCGCTGGCTCCCAGGAACATGTGGTCGCCAAGCCCTATCTTCGCGTAGGCGTTGCCGCCCGCGCCACGAGTAAGGGTAAGGTTATTGCCCGCGTGCACAAAGATATCTCCGGTCATGTCTCCGGAAGCCAGCGCCCCGCCGTTCCCAATCTGGGCGTAACCGCGGTCGCCCGTGGCTGCTCCCTGAAGGGTGATGTCATTGCCCGCCACCACGATGACGTGGCTGTTCTTGGCTCCACTGGAACTGTAACCGCCATTCCCGATCTGGGCGTAGGAGTCGTCCGTGGAACTGGTACCCGCCGCGAGGAGGTTCACGTCATTTCCAGCCGTGACTTTGATGAAGTCCATCGTCGCCACGTTCGGATCGGCGTCCTCGGGCGTTCCGAGGGTCAGGTTGTCGGCGTTCTTGCCACCGTGACCGATCTGAGCCCAGGCGTTGTTAGCCGCGCCAGCATTCAGGTTCACATCCTGAGACGCCACCACTTCGATGGAGCCGGTCTTGTCCCCCACCCCGCTGTAGGCGCCACCGTGACCGATCTGCGAGTAGTTGAAGTCGTCCACTGAGGCCGCCGTCAAAATGACGGAACCGGCCAAAGCCTCCACGTAGATATCGCCGGAGTTGACGTCCAGCTCACCATAGGCTTCGCCGTGACCGATGCGGGCCGGGGTGGTGTCTCCGGTGCCCGCCAGGACCTGGACGCTCGTGCCGCCGGTGACGAAGATGTCTCCGGAGATGGTTCCCGTTGGAGGAGTGGTCGCGCCTTCACCGCCGTGACCCACCTGGGCGAGGGAACGCAGGTCGCTACCGCTCTGAATGATCAGGTCGCCACCCATTCCGCTGGCCTCGATATTGCCGCTCTTCGTGCCGTCCACATTCAGCCCGCCGTGACCGATCATGGCGTAGGCGTCGGATCCGCCGGAAATCAGCCGCAAGCCCCCGGTCGTGGAACGGACAGTGATGTCGCCCGCTTTATCCCCGTCGGAGTCCTGACCGCCGTGCCCGACCTGAACGTAGGCCTGATCTCCGGTGCCGCCGATGATGTTGAATTCGCCACCACCCAGGATGGAAATGGCGTAGTCCGTGACAATCGGAGAAGCATGCCCCCCGTGCCCCGCCTGAGCGTAGGCCCTGAGACCCGCGCCGCCGAGCAGATCGAAGCCGCCGCTGGCCTCCACGGAAATGGTGCCCGTATGCCCACCGCGAGAAGCCCGGCCGCCATTGCCCAGTTGCGCATAGGCGTCGTCTCCATCTCCGGCCACAAAGCTGACTTTCCCACCGGCGTTAACGGTGATGTTGGCGTTGATGCCGGGCTGGGTGCCGTTGCCGCTGTTTGGGTTATCGGTGTCATAGCCGCCACTGCCGAGTTGCGCATAGCTGCGCACCCCGTCTCCGGCGGTGAAGGTGACGTCACCTCCCGCCGTGACCGCGATGGTTTCGTCAGTCAGGCCATGGTCGCCCCGGGAATTGGCGCCGCCGTGCCCCAACTGAGCATAGTTGTAGCGCTCGTTGTTGTTATCCGTGGATGAGCCGGCCCGGAAGCCGATGTCACCCAGGGTCGCTTCCACATCGATATTCCCGGTGTGGTTGCCATACACCTCGTAGCCGCCATGGCCGAGCTGGGTGTAGTGGACACGGCCCAGCCCTTCCCCGTGGCTGCCATTGGCCAGGCTACCAGCCATGAAGTTGATGTCCCCCATGGTGCTGGTCACGCTGATGTCGCCACTGTGGCCCACCGCCGTGGCGGCTGTCTGCAGGGTTTCGCTTTGGGTGGTGTCCGCGTCGTACCCCCCGTGGCCCAACTGGGCGTAGATGATGCCATCCGTATTGCCCTCGATAGCCTTGGTGGTGCCACCCAGGAAGGTGATGCTGCCCACGGCATCCACGGTGATGGAGCCGGTGAATCCGACAGCCGCGCCGTGGTCGATGTTGTTCACGGTCTGGTGACCGCCGGAACGGGCGGCATAGCCCCCATGACCCAGTTGGACATAGTTGCCAGCGGTATCGCCACCCACGAAGAGCAGTCCGCCGCTGTTGTCCCCGGCACTGACGTTGATGTTGCCCGAGTGAGCGCCGCTGGAGCTGTAGCCGCCGTGACCCAGCTGGGCATAGGAACCGTCTGAGTTCAGAGTGTAGCCCAAGCCAGCCAGGAATTCGATGATGCCGCCGGCATGGACATCGATGTCGCCCGTGTGCGCGCCCTCGGTGTCGTAGCCGCCGTTCCCGATCTGGGCATAGGACTGGTAGTGATGCCCCGCGTGCATGCGGACATCTCCGCCCGCCGTGACGCTGATGTTTCCGGTGTGACCGGTGGTCATCATACGGCCGTTCTCGTTGTCCGAGTCGTGACCGCCATTCCCGATCTGAGCGTAGGAGCGGAAGGCCTGACTGTAGTTGTAAGCCGCCCTCACGTCTTCACCCAGAGGATTGATCTGGTAGTTCGCATCCCAGGAGAAGCGGCGGTCGTCGTAGTCGATGGTAGCCACTTTGGTTCCCGCCGTTGAAACCGCGCCGGAGACGTCAATCAAGCCGCCATTTCCATCGTCCAGGAAGACGACCGGGGTTCCGAGGGATCCGTCCGCGTCCACGGTGACAACCACGGACCCGACCTCCCAGTCGAAGTCGCTGCCCACGTTCTGGTTATTCCCCGTGGTGGAGCTGACCGTCACGTTGGAGATGGACTGCACGGATTCGTTACGCAGGAACTCCACGTCTCCCGTGGCTTCCACGGTAATGTTTCCGCGATGATCGCCGCGAGTGCCGCGGCCGCCATTCCCGATCTGGCCGTAGTTGTCGCTGTCCGGACCGGTGGTGAACCGGATGTCGGAATCCGTTCCCGTGGTCCGCACCGTGATGTCACCCGCCGTGCCCACCGGAGTGGTGACCGGAGTATTCAGGTGATATGCGGTGGAAGCGGTAATCGCGGACTGGGCCGTGGGAATTTCCTGGACGAGCACCCGGCCGGCATTGAAGTCCGCCGTGGCGCCACCGTGACCGATCTGGGCGTAAGACTGGTCGTTCCGCGTGGGATTGGTGCCCGCCGTGAAGGTGATGTCGCCCACTGCTTCCACCGTGATGGTGCTGCTGGAGTCGTCCACCACCTCGAACATGTCGTAGTTCGCGGCCGTGCCGTCGCCAGCCGCATCGATGGCGGAGATGAAGAACACCCGGCCGGTGGAGTATTCGATGAACCCTACCCGAGAATTGGCGCTGTTGAAGATCTCACCCGCTCCGTTGTCGTGGTACTCCACCGCCGAACCGGAGGGATCCACCGTGATGATGACGGAACCGGGGATGATCTTGCCAACTTGAAGACCGTTCCCCAGGAAGGCTTCGGAACCGTCACCCGCCTGAGCGACGGTGTTCAGCGCGATGTCTCCGGTAATGGTCTGACCCTGCAACACAATCCCGTGGTTGCCGAAGGCTTCGTAACCTCCGTGACCGATCTGGACGTAGGTCTGGTTCCGGTCGCCCGCGCTGAAGGCGATGGCGCCGCCGCTGATGACTTCGATGGCGCCGGTGTGTCCTTCGTTCGCTTCCGCCGCGTTGCGGAACCCGCCATGCCCCAGCTGAGCATAGGAAGTGTCTCCCGCGGATGTTCCGGCGTTGAAGGTGATGTCGCTTCCGGAGTGAACCGTAATGTCCCCAGTGTGCGTGCCCGCGTAGTAGCGGTCGTTTCCGTTGGAGTAGGTGTAGTTTCCACCACTACCGCCGCGGTTCGCGCGGTGATCGTTCTTCCCGCCATGACCCAACTGGGCATAGGCGTTGCTCCGGCCTCCGAGGAACTGAACCTCACCGCCGGCGGCGACGTCGATATCGCCGGTGTGACCGCCGGAAGACAGGTAGCCGCCGTGGCCGAGCTGCACGTAATGGTTGCCACCGGTATTGATGGAACCATCGAAGATGAGGTTGCCGCCGCCTCCGGCCAGGTTGCTGCCGTCTTCGTCAGCGCGGACGTAGATGTTACCCGTGTTGTCTCCGTCATTGACCAGGCCGCCGTGGCCGAGCTGGGCGGAGGTGTTGTTCGCGCTGCCCGCGTTGAATCCGATGCTGCCGTTCAGACTGACCACGGAAATGTTACCGCTGTTGCCAACACGCTCGGCGGGTGTCGGGCCGCGATCCGGGTTCAGAGGATCGTTGTCCTGGTAGTATGAGGGGTTCTGGCTGTCCGCGTCGTAACCGCCGTTCCCCACCATGGCGTAGGCGTTGCTGCCCGTGCCGGCGGAGACCATGATGTCGCCATCGGCGAACAGGGTGATGTTCCCCGAATGATCTCCACGAGCCTGGCGGCCGCCGTTGCCGATCTGCGCGTAGTTGTCCGTGTTCGTTCCGGCGAGGACCGTCAACTTACCGCCGGAACCATCGGCCGCGGCTTCCACGGTGATGTCACCCGAATGATCGCCTTGGGAGCCCATGCCACCGTGGCCAATCTGGCCAAAGGCCTCATCCTGGGCGGACTGTCCCGCGCTCAGACTGATGTCTTCCGCGGCCCTGACAACAATAGTGCCCGAGTGACTTCCACTGGTGGCCCGGCCGCCATGGCCGATCTGGGCATAGGCATCGTCTTCATTCCCACCGGTAACGGTAATGGAAGCGCCGCCATTCAGGATGTTACCGGAACCGTCCACCCCGGCGAGCACCGTGATGTTCCCCATGTTTCCGCCGGGATCCGCGATCGGGATATTCAGGTGATAGCGCGTACCGGTGGCGCTGATGAGTTCGTTGTCCGCATTGCCCGGATCGTTCGCCGGCGGAGACGGATTCGGGTCGCCGTGAGCGCCTTCCACCGTGGTGATGCGCGTGGTGCTGAAGTCCGCGTCGTAGCCGCCGTGACCGATCTGGGCGTAGCTCTGGTCCGCACCGCTGGTGCCCGTGGTGGCGGTCAGGACCACCCCGTCCGTGGCTTGGACGTAGATGTCGCCACTGTGATTACCGAAGGCCTCGTAACCACCGTGGCCGATCTGGGCCATGGTCTGGCTGCGGTTGCCCGCGGCGAAGGTAAGCAGGCCACCGCTAACCACGGAAATGTCCCCATTGTGACCTTCGTCCGCTTTGGCCGCGTAACGGAAACCACCGTGACCGATCTGCAGGTTGCCCGTGGTACTGCCGGTGCTGGCCGCGTTGTAGGTGAAGGTAATGTCTCCACCTGCCATCACGCCGATGTTCCCGCTGAGGGTGGAGGCGTAGTAGCGGTCGTTCGCGTTGGAGCGTGGCGACACGCCGCCGGTGCCATTGTTCACGACATGGTCGTTCCGCCCCCCGTGACCAATCTTCACGTAACTGTTCCGGCTGGCGGTGAAGGTAATCGCGCCACCGGTCTGGATGTCGATGTCACCGGTCATGTCTCCGGAGGAGTTGTAGCCGCCGTGGCCCAGGTGACCGTAGTGGGTGCTCTGGGTGCCTTCGGAGGCGTCGAAGGTCAGGTTTCCTCCACCGCCCGCGGCGTTGCTGCCGTCTTTGTCGGCATACACGGTGATGTTTCCGGAATGGTCGCCGTCCGTGATGCCACCGCCGTGACCGATCTGGATGTAGGAGTAGTCCGTGGACGCCCCCGCCGTGAAGGTAATGCTGCCGTCCACGCTTTCGACGAAGATGTCGCCCTGATGACCGACGGCTTCCGCCGCGGTGGGTCCCACCAGGCCGGTGCCATCCGGATTCAGGTGGTAGAAAGGCGCCGCCGGCTGTGGGTTATCCGTTTCGAAGCCACCATTACCCAACTGCGCGTACGAACGGCGGGAATTGTTACCGTCTCCGCTCATGAAGTTGATGTCGCTACCCGCCGTCACGCTGATCAGATCGGTGGCCAAACCATGGTCGCCCCGCGCCACGGCGCCGCCGTGACCGAGTTGGGCGTAGTTGTATTTCTCGTTGGAGTTATCCGTGGAGGAACCGGCCTTGAAGTTGATCTCACCCGAGGTGGCTTCCACGGCGATGTCGCCATGGTGGTTCCCATTGGCGCCGTAACCGCCGTGACCCAACTGGGTGTAATGAATGCGGCCGTAGCCATCGCCAGCGCTGCCGTTGGCGACGCTGCCGCCGGAGAAGTTGATGTCTCCATTGGAGCTGGTCACGCTGATGTCGCCCGAATGGCCGGCAATATTAACGACGGTATTGGGATCTTCCAGCGCGCCGTTTTCCGTGGTGTCGCTGTCGTAACCGCCATGACCCAGTTGGGCATAGATGGCGCCGTCCGGACTGCTCTGGGTGAACTGCTCCACCTGACGGACGGTGCCGCCGAGGAAGGTGATGTCGCCTTCGCTCTCCACCGTGATGCTGCCGCTGTAGCCCGCGGGCGCGCCATAGTCTGCGTCGGTAAGGGTCTGATTGCCACCCGACTTGGCGGCGAAGCCACCGTGACCGAGCTGAACGTAGTTCCCCACGGTATCGCCCGCTTTAAAGAACAGGCCGCCGCCATTGTCACCGGCAGTCACGCTGATGTCCCCGGAATGCGTGCCGCTGGAGCCGTAACCGCCGTGACCCAACTGGGCGTAGGAGGCCTCTGAGTTGGTGGAAGTGCTCAGCCCCGCGAGGAACTCGATGATTCCGCCCGCGCTGACATTGATGCTGCCGGTGCTGGCGCCTTCGGTGTCGTAACCGCCATTCCCCAGTTGCGCGTAGGCTTGATAGTGGTTGCCCGCGTGCATGCGGATGTCGCCGCCCGCGTCCACGCTGATGTTCCCGGTGTGGCCGGTGGTATTGACCCGGGCATTCTCGTTGTCCGAGTCGTGACCGCCGTTCCCGATCTGGGCATAGTTCCGGAAGGCATTGGTGTACTGATAGGTGGCCTGAACGGTATCGCTGCCCGGATTGATGTTATAGGAGGCATTGAAGTCCACCCGGCGGACGTCATAACGGATGATCGCCACCACCGTGCCGGGAGCGGCAACTGCTCCGGCGGTATCGATCAACTGGCCCTGGCCATCGTCCTGGAAGACAAAGGGACCACCTGCGGAACCGTCTCCATCCACGGTGATGGTGAGAGACCCCGGCAAAAGATCCACATCGCTGCCCAGGTTGACGTTACCCGACACTCCAGAAACGTTCTGGTTGCTGATGGTCACCAGCGTGGTTGAAGGATCGACCCGCAGGAACTCGACATCCCCGGTGGCTTCCACGGTCACGTCACCGCGATGGTCGCCACGGTTGGCGCGGCCGCCGTTCCCAATCTGAACATAGGTATCGCTGTCCGCGCCCGCGGTGAAGGTGATGTCCGCGTCCGCACCCGTGGTCCTGACGGTAACGTCCCCCGCCGCGCCGACTGGCGTGGTCTTCGGCAGGTTCAGGTGATAAGCCGTGGTGGTGGTCAAAGTGGCTTGCGCGGCCAGTTCGTCCGTGATGGTGCGCGTGGCGCTGAAGTCCGCCGTGGCGCCGCCATGACCGATGTGGGCGTAGGCCTGGTCCCCTCGCGCCGGGTTGGTTCCAGCGGAGAAGGTAATGTCGTCCGCGGCTTCCACCAGGATGGTGCTGCTAGTGTCATCCACCACCTCATAGAGGTCGTAGTCCACCGTGGTTCCGGCTCCGCCCGCGTCGATGGACGTGGTGAAGAAGACCCGGCCCGTGGAGTACTCAATCCAGCCAACCTGGGTCGAGCCGGCGTCCACGATCTTGCCCGCGCCGTCATCCGTATAAACGACTGGCGTTCCGGAGGGATCCACCGTGATGGTGACCGAACCGGGGGTGATCTTACCTACCGTGTAAGCGCTGCCGAGGAAGGCTTCCGTCCCGTCGCCCGCCAGGGCGGCGGCGTCCAGCACGGTATCTCCCGTGACGTTCTGCGCCTGAAGGACAATACCGTGGTTACCAAAGGCTTCGTAACCGCCGTGTCCGATCTGGACGTAGGTCTGGTTCCGGTCTCCGGCGGTAAAGGCAATGGCGCCACCGCTGATGACCTCAATGGCGCCCGTGTGGCCTTCTTCCGCTTCCGCCGCGTTGCGGAACCCGCCGTGACCGATCTGGGCATACATTCCGTCACCGGAGGTGGTGCCCGCGGTGAAGGTGATGTTGTCGCCGGAATGCACCGTAATATCTCCGGTGTGCGTGCCGGCGTAGTAGCGGTCATTTGCGTTCGCGTAGGTGTAGGCTCCACTGGAGCCGCCACGGTTCACGCGGTGGTCGTTCTTTCCACCGTGACCGAGCTGAACGTAGGCATTGGACCGGCCACCCGTGAAGGTGATCTTCGCGCCAGCCTCCACGGAGATGTTCCCCGTGTGACCACCGGAAGCCAGGTATCCGCCATGGCCCAGCTGAGCGTAGTGGTTGCTGCCACCGACGGGTGAGGCATCGAAGGTGATGTTCCCTCCCCCACTGCCCACGTGGCTCTTATCGATGTCGGCTTCCACCGTGATGTTACCGGTGTGGTCGCCATCCGTGATCACGCCGCCATGACCGAGCTGGGCGGAGGTGTTATTGGCCGTGCCCGCGGTAAAGCCAATACTGCCGTTCGTGCTCCGGACAGTGATGTTGCCGGTGTTGCCCACGCGTTCCGCGGCGGTCGGACCACGGTCGGGGTTGAGCGGATCGTCATCCGGATAGTAGCTCGGACTCGGATTGTCGGCATCGTAGCCACCATGGCCGAGCATGGCGTAGTCCTGAGAACCGGCGCCGCCGGTGAAGAGGATGTCGTTCAGGGCGTTCACCTCAATGTTCCCCGTGTAGTCACCGCGGGCGGAGCGTCCACCATGGCCGAGGTGGGCGTAGCTTTCCGAAGACGTCGTGCTGGCGAGGAAGCTGAGCCCGCCGCCCAGGGCTTCCACCAGAATGTTCCCGGTATGATTACCGGACGCTTCGCGGCCGCCATGACCGAGTTGTGTGTAGGTCGTTCCGGAGGTGCCGCCGGTGAAATTGATGGAGCCGCTTTCAGCCTGGACCGTGATGTTTCCAGAGTGGTCGCCATTGGTGGCATAACCGCCGTGGCCGAGCTGGGCATAGGCAACACCGGCGCTACCGCCAGTGAAGTTGATGTCCCCACCGGTGGAAACCACCATGATGTCAGCCTGGTTTCCCGGATCGCCCGGCGCTCCTCCATTCGGGTTGTCCGAATCAATGCCGCCATGGCCCAACTGAGCATAGGAACGATTCCCCAAAGGACCGCCGCCAAGGAAGTTAATGTCGCCACCCGCCAGAACGGAGATGAGTTCCCCGTCTTTGCCATGGTCGCCCCGGGCCACCGCGCCCCCGTGACCGAGCTGGGCATAGTTGTAGCGGTCCCCCGTGTTATCCGTGGAAGAACCGCCCCGGAAGGTGATCGAGCCGAGAGTCGCCTCCACCGTGATGTTGCCGCTGTGATTCCCGATAGACTCGTAACCCCCGTGACCCAACTGGGTGAAGTGGAAACGTCCAAAGCCTTCGCCGAGGCTTCCCTGGGCCGTATCACCCGCCTGGAAGGAAATGTTCCCCTGGCTGCTGGTCACGCTGATGTCTCCCGTATGCCCGGGAGCCCCGGCCGGATCCAGCAGCGTTTCGCTCTCCGTGGTATCGGCATCGTATCCGCCGTGGCCCACCATGGCGTAGAGATCGCCATCGGAGGTACCTTCAAACGCTTTACCGGTGCCTCCGAGGAAGGTCACGTCTCCCACCGCATTGATGGTAATGGAACCGGAGAAGCCCGCCGCGGCGCCGAAGTCGGAATCGGTCAGGGTCTGATTGCCGCCCGCTTTCGAAGCCAACCCGCCGTGACCGATCTGGACGTAGTTACCTGCCACGTCACCCGCCTTGAAAAACAGACCGCCGCTATTGTCGCCGGCGGAGATGTTGATGTCTCCGGTGTGAGCGCCGCTGGAACTGTAGCCGCCGTGGCCGATCTGAGCATAGGAGCCATCGGAATTGGTGGTATAGCCCTGGCCCGCGAGGAATTCGATCAAGCCGCCAGCGTGAACATCGATGCTGCCGCTGCTGGCGCCTTCGGTGTCATACCCTCCGTTCCCGATCTGGGCATAGGACTGGTAGTGCTGCCCGGCATGCATGCGAACGTCCCCTCCAGCGGTGACGCTGATGTTACCCGTGTGGCCCATGGTCATCATGCGGCCGTTTTCGTTGTCGCTGTCCTGCCCGCCGTTCCCGATCTGGGCGTAGCTGCGCAGGTTCTGGCTGTATTGATAATCCGCCGTGACGGTATCGCTTGAAGGATTGATCTGGTAGGCCCCGTCCCAGGTGAAGCGGCGGTCGTCGTAGTCAATGGTCGCCACCTTTGTCCCAGGATCGGAGACAGCGCCCGCCGTGTCGATCAAGCCGCCCAGACCGTCGTCGTCGAAGACAAAGGGGCCGCCATTCGATCCATCCGCGTCCACGGTGACCGTGACGGAGCCGGGAGCCCAGTCGAAGTCGCTGCCCACATTCTGATTGGAGCCGGTGGTGGAAGACACCGTGACATTGGTCGCGCTTTGAAGGGAGTCATTGCGCAGGAACTCCACATCGCCCGTGGCCTCCACGGTCACGTCGCCCCGGTGATCGCCGCGATTGGCGCGGCCTCCGTTCCCGATCTGGGCATAGTTATCGGTATCCGCCCCAGTGGTGAACCGGATGTCCGAGTCCGTGCCGGTAGTACGGACCGTCACGTCGCCCGCCGTGCCAACCGGAGTGGTTGTGGGGGTATTCAGGTGATAGGCCGTGGTCGTGGTAAGCGTCGATTGTGCCGCCAGTTCATCCGTGATGGTACGGGTGGCGCTGAAGTCCGCCGTGGCCCCGCCGTGGCCAATCTGGGCGTAAGCCTGATCGCCCCGGGTGCCAACGGTGCCCGCGGTAAACTCGATGTCGCCCACGGCTTCCACCAGGATGGTGCTGCTGCTGTCATCCACTACTTCGAACATCTCATAGTCCACGGAGGTACCGTCACCCCCTGGGTCGATGGAGGACATGAAGAAGACTCGTCCCGTTGAGTAGTCGATCCAGCCGACCTGGGTATCGCTCCCGTCCACGATCTTGCCCGAGCCATCATCCGTGTAAACCACGGCCGTCACGGACGGGTCCACGGTGATAACCACGGAACCGGGAATGATCTTACCCACCTGATAAGCCTGCCCCAGGAAGGCTTCCGTGCCGTCGCCCGCCAACGCGGCGCCGTCCAACACATTGTCTCCGGCGATGGACCGGGCTTCCAGAACGATACCGTGGTTACCGAAGGCTTCATAGCCACCGTGACCGATCTGAGCGTAGGTCTGGTTCCGCTCGCCCGCGCTGAAAGCAATGGCGCCGCCGCTGATAACTTCGATGGCGCCGGTGTGCCCTTCATTTTCTTCCGCCGCGTTACGGAAACCGCCGTGCCCGATCTGGGCAAACGCAGTGTCCCCCGTGGTGTGCCCAGCGGTAAAGGTAATGTCGTCGCCAGAGTGGACCGTGATGTCTCCGGTGTGAGTGCCTGCGTAGTAGCGGTCGTTGTTATTGTTGTAGGTATAACCGGCTGTGGAATTACCACCCCGAGTCAAGCGATGATCGTTCCGGCCGCCGTGCCCCAACTGAACGTAGCTGGAGCCAACACCCGCCAGGAAGCTGATCTCCCCGCTGGCGTCCACCATGATATTTCCGGTATGGCCGCCAGAGGCCAAATTTCCTCCATGCCCCAAATGGCCGTAGTGGCCGCCCGAGGTTCCTTCTGAGGCATCGAACTTGACGTCGCCACCCACTCCACTGGAACTGCCATCCCGGTCGGCGTAAACCGTGATGTTACCCACATGATCTCCGTCCGTGGTAATCCCACCGTGACCGAGCTGGATGTAGGAGTCCACGCTGGCTCCGGCGGTGAAGAGGACGCTGCCGTTCACGCTTTCCACGATGATGTCCGCCGTGTTCCCCACGCGCTCGGCGTCCGTCGGACCGCGGTCGGGATTCAGCGGATCGTCGTCCGGATAGTAGCCGGGATTCGGGTTATCGGCATCGTACCCGCCGTGGCCCAGCTGGGCATAGCTGCGGCGGGAGTTGTTCCCGTCCCCGCTGGCGAAGTTGATGTCTCCACCCGCCTTGACGCTGATGGTCTCTCCGGCGCGGCCCAGGTCGCCACGGGCAAAGGCGCCGCCGTGTCCCAGTTGAGCGTAGTTGTATTTTTCCGCCGTGTTGTCCGTGGTGGAACCGGCGATGAAGTTGATGTTCCCCTGCGTGGCTTCCACGGTAATGTTGCCGTAGTGGTCGCCCCGGGCGTCATAACCCCCATGGCCCAGTTGCGCGTAATGCTTCTGGCCAGTGCCATCCCCTTCGCTGCCGTTGCGCGTGGCGTCACCGCCGAGGAAGTTGATGTCCCCTTCGGAACTGATGACCGTGATGTCTCCGTGGTGACCTTCCGGCGTGTAGCCGGGGTCATTCACATCGTCCAATGAACCGTCGCTCTTGTGGTCCGCGTCGTAGCCGCCGTGACCGAGTTGGGCATAGATGCGGGCATCTTCATTGGAGGTGTCGGGAGCCCCCTTGGTGCCAGCCACGAAATTCACGTCGCCGACGGTGGAGATATAGATCGCGCCGTTCAAGCCGAAGGCTTCAGTAGACGTCCCGCTGCGCGCGCTGCGGCCTCCGTGGCCGAGTTGCACGTAGTTGTCCGCCAAGTTGCCCCCGCGGAAGTTCACTCCATAGCCACTCAAGTCAGAACCGGAGCGGATGGTAATATTCCCGAAGTGATTGCCGTCCGCGTCGTAGCCGCCGTGACCCAGTTGGGCGTAGCCGCGGAGGTCCGTGGTGTCCTTGCCCTCCGTGCCGCCGAGAAATTCCACCACGCCACCGCTATTGGTACCGGTCAGGCCTTCGATGGTGATGTTACCGCTGTGAGCGCCCTTGTTCAGCGCTCCGCCATTTCCGAGTTGGGCGTAGCCGTAGTTCCCATCCCCTGCTTGGAAGCGCAGGTCTCCGTCCAGTTTTACGTGGATGTCGCCGGTGTTGCCGGGCGTATTGTTGGCGGCATTGTTAGGATTGTCCGCTTCGTAACCGCCGTTACCCAGTTGAGCAAAGGAGAGGTCGGAGCCGATGCCGCGATCCACCTGGTAGTCCAGGGAAACGCCCGCTTGTCCCGTGGGATTGATCACTTCCGTGAGGGCGTAGAACCCATTGACGTAGTCAATGTTCCCCACCACGTCCGCCGGGTTGCCGTCCCGGATCAGTTGACCGCTGCCACCGCCCAGATCGCTGTCGGTAATGACGGTTCCGTCCGGCAGGGTCAAGGTAAAGCTACCCGCCAGGATGCCGATGTTCTGGTCCAGCGTACCGGTTTCTTCCTGCACGTTCACGATGCCGCCGCGGGTGCTGTTGAAGGAAGCCGCGATGCCGGCCAAGCTGACGTTCGGTCCGCTGTTGGCCGCCAGATCCATGGCGCCATTCACGCCAGCGGTCTCATTCCGGGTCGCCAGGCTGGAGCCACTTCCAGTGGTGTAGCGGGAGATCACTCCCGTGCCTGCCGCGTCGATCGCCACGTCGAAGCGGACGTGGCCAGAGCTATAGTTCACCTTGCCGACGATGGCTCCGGGAGTCCCCAGCACGCCGTCGGGGTCGATCAGATTGCCCGAGCCGTCATCGATGAAATCGCCACCGTCAGTCACATCGCCATCGATGGCGATGATGAGCGAACCAGAGTTGATGCCCCGGTAACGCAGCGGCGCCCAGCCCATTTCGTAGGTGCTGGCATCGATTTCCCGGGACGTCTCATTGAAGATAGCGTGACCAGTTTCAGTTCCGACACCGGCGGTGAAGAGCACGTCGCCTCCGGCGTTCAGGTTCAGGTTGGCCGCGCTGTCTCCGCGAGCGCCGTAGCCACCGTTACCCAGCTGTGCGACGCTGCGGCGCCCTTCCCCGGCGGTAAAGATGATGTCTCCCCCCGCGGTAACCGTATGAGTATCGTAGCCGTTAGGATTGAGGGTTCCGAAATTCCCCGCCGTGGAATCGCCGCCGTGACCGAGTTGGGCCCAGTTGCGCTTGTCACCGGAATCGTCATGGGTGCGTTCGCCGCCGGTAAAGATGATGTCGGTCGCGGCGGTGGCGGTGATGTCCCCGGAGTGGGAGCCATTGGAACCATACCCCCCATGACCAAGCTGAGCGTAATGAAGAATCCCGTAACCTTCGCCCAGGCCGCTGGCATCGTGATCCCCGGCGCTGAAGTAAATACCCCCGCTCTGGCTCATGACCTCTATGTCGCCGAGGTGGCCCGCCACGCGGCCATTGGCGCCGGTGCCGTTGGCAGTGTCGGAATCATAACCTCCATGACCGAGCTGGGTGTAAACACGGCCATCGTCGTAGTCGTAGAAGTTTGACAACAAGGTCCCCGCCGTGAAACGGACATCGCCGTCCGTACTGATGGAGATGTCACCGATCAAACCGGCTTCGCCGCCCGATCCGCTGGCGGTGTTCGACTCGGCTCCGTAGCCGCCGTGACCTAGCTGAGCATAGGCCTCCCGGCCCACGCCGGCGGTGAAGATGAGGCCCTGCGTGGAAGCACCGCCCCCGATGACCCCGGGCGCCAGGCTGGCCACCCCGGAACCGGAGGTCACGTTGATGTTCCCCTGGTGACGGCCATCGCCATCGCGTCCGCCGTGACCGAGTTGAGTATAGGCCTCGTTGTCGTAGTAGCTAAGCCCGCGTCCCGCGAGGAACTCGATGACTCCGCCCGCGCTTACATCGATAAGCCCGCCATCCCCAGCATTGGGGTCTTGGCCATGCTGGCCCTGAGTGCCTGAACCGCCGTGGCCCAGTTGCGCGTAGGCGCCGTCAAAGGCGCCCCCGTGAAAGCGAATGTCACCACCCGCCGTGACCGCAATCTTGCCGCTTTGCCCAGTACTGTAGGCATTGCCCACCGTGGAACCGTAACCACCGTTACCGATCTGAACGAAAGCGCGGTCGGAATTTCCCTCCGTATAGCTATAGCTGGCTTCCACCTCGTCACCGGCGGTATTCACCACGGTATTGAAACGCACCCGCCCAATGTTGTAGTCGATGCTGGCCACGGACTGACCGTTGGAAGTCCGGAGGTTGCCATCACCCAGGGGATCGGTCAGGACGATGCGGCCGCCGCCACTTCCATCGGCATCGATGACGATGGTGACCGTGCCGGGAACGAGCGCGCCGTGACCGAGGAAAGCTTCCGTCGGACGCAGGGAGGAGTCCGTCTCGATGGTGCGTTCGTCATTGACGCTTGTGCCGCCGTCGAACTTGTAGTCGATGTTCTTGTTCGCTTCGCTGTCGGTCGTCTGAGCCTTGGCCGTAAAGGTGACTTCCCCAGTCACGTAGTTGATGGTGCCAACCTGGGTCGTGCCTCGCATCAGCTTGCCGGTGCCGTCCCCATTGTCGGAATCGACCACGTCCGGGTTCGCATTCACGTCGATTACGAACGTGCCGGGATCGACATTCCCGTGGCTCAGGAAGAAGGTGCGGGACTGCTGGCTGGCCTCTTCCAGCATGGTGTAGGAGTGAACCGTGCTGTCATACCCAACCAGTTTGTTGCCGGTAAATCCGGAAACCGTGTGGATGGTGGTATTGGTGTTAGGCCCGATCATGTGCAGGTTGCCACCAGCCGTGACGGTGATGGAGCCGCTGTGGTCGCCATCGTAGTCGTAGCCCCCGTTACCGATCATGGCGAAGGACTCCAGGCCCTGCCCCGCCGTGATGGTTTCGTAGCCGACGTAGGTGCGGAAATATTCCGGCGCGCCGCCATTGGAGGCATCGAAGATAATGTCGCCATTTGCCGCGGAAACCAGGATGTTGCCGCTGATGTTGCGGTCGGTGCCGTCTTCCCAGCCGCCGCCGCCGATCATGATGAAGTCGCGGTTCCCGTCGCCTCCGGTGAAGACGATGTCGCCGTTCTGAGCAATGACCGAGAGATCGTTGTTCGTGGAGCTGAGGTTCGAGTTATTCCCGCCGTGACCGATGTGGGCGAACTTGATCGAGGTATCCCAGGCGCGGTTGCGGATATTCGCCTCCGGGTGATTGCCGTCGATCCGCGCGGCTTCACTGTTCCAGTTGTTCTGGTAGTCCGTGGAAAGGCCGTAGGCATTGCTGGGGGCCGATGGACGGGAGGTGAAGGTAATGTCATTGAGGGCGGTCACGGAAATGGGCGAGGTGCCGTCTCCCGTTACGATGCCCTGGGATTCCGATCCTCCGTGGCCGATCTGCGCAAAGCTCTGCCGCATGCGGCCGGAATCGAAGATGATGTCGCCGCCAGTGGCTCCGGCGCCCTGACCGGCGGAAACGGTGATGGAGCCTTCGAAGTTTCCGTCCACGTTATAACCACCGTTGCCGATCTGGACGAAGTTGTAGCCATAGCCCCAGTCGCGTTGGGAACGCTTCTCTTCGCCGCCCGCGAACCGGATGGACCCTTTGTCAGCGATGACTTCGATGTTGCCGGTGAACCCGGTCGCGCTGCCGGTGTTTGCCCGCAGGTTGTAACCACCGTTACCGATCATGGCGTAGGCGGCCTGCTGGTTGCCGGCCTGAACCTGAATGCCCAGGTCACCGTAGGTGGCATCCGTGTATACCCCTCCGGCGAACACCTGAATGTTGCCATGAGAAGACATGTTAGGCGTTCCCGTGGTTGCCTGAGCGGCGTAGGCGCCGCCATGACCGATCTGAATGGGGCTGTACTGGTGTTCGGAATCCAACCCGGAACCGGCCGGAAGCGCGGTGTTTTCGTCCACATCGGGAACGAGGTTATAGCCAATCATTCGAACCGCTCCGGTCTCCGCGCGGACCGTGATGTCGCCACTGGTACGCTGGTCCAAAATGTAACGGCGGTTGCCCTCTGAGTTGGAACCGTGCCCGATCTGAGCGTAGCGGGAACTGCCATTACCGCTCCGCATTTCGATACCGACACCGGTGCTGCCCCGGGTTCCTTCCGCGATTACCGTGATGTTCCCGTGGTAGCTCCCCACGTTTTCGTCACCACCGTGACCGATCTGGACGTACATCCCCGTGCTGCCGTCCGCGCCAGCCGTGTCTGTCACATCGTCAATCGGATCGTCATCGGCATTGATGAAGACGTCCTCCCCGACGTGGATGTTGATGTCACTGTCCACAATGTAGAGCGATGCATTGTCGGGTGTCGCTTCCGTGTTGGTGCGCCAGGTGGTGCCGAAGAACTGATAGTTCGTGTCTCCCGAGTCCATTGTAATGCCATCGCGAGTCGTGAGGGTGGGCCGGGAGGAGGTGGAGCCGCCAGTGTCTTGCACCTCCATGTCCTGACGGGCGGAACCGCCGTGACCGATTTGGGCGTAGCCGCGGTTGTCATCGCTGGTGCGCATTTCCAGCCGCCCGCTGAGTTCGACATTGATGTCCCCCGTGGCGCCGCTGCCCGCGCCGTCAAATTTGCCGTCGTCCAGCCGGGTGCCGCCCAGATCCGTGATGTAGTCTTTGCCGCGGACATTCCCGGCGGCATTCCCCCACCATTCGTTCTTCTCGAGGTTAGCGTTGGCGGTAGCCAGTTCGTACTCGTAACCGGTATCGCGGAAGCCTAGCTGGGTGTAGCGCTCTCCAGTGTTCCCAGCGCCGCTGGCATTACTGTTGCTACCCTTCATGATAAGATCGTGGGCAGCCAGATTGGTATCGCCATAGCGGCTGCCGACGTTCACCGCGTAAACGGTACTGGCGGTCCGGCCGATGAAAACGGAACCGCCATCCCGGCCGGCGGCGTCGTTGTCCACATCCCCATCATTCATCGTGGCCAGGATCGCGCTGATATCGAAGATGCCCGAGGGATCAGAGGTGTCCGCGTCGGCGAGGGTCAGGGTATCGATACCGTTGGTGAGGCCCGTGGAGCCGTCCCAACCAGCCACGATGTTGATGCCTCCCGTGCCCGCGCTGCGGA
>JAUICH010000026.1 GCA_030427505.1 Verrucomicrobiia bacterium | reverse complement strand
GCATTGGGCCTACCCCCAATAGAGTGAGCGGGAACGAAGCCAGGCGAAGAATGGGCCGCGTCTCTTGGTATTCGCCGCTTCGCGGCGCTGAGTTCTCTTTCCCCTTCTTCATTTCCGGTCCGTTCTCCAATTTGTCCACACTGCCTAGTCTACCGTGTCTCCACGCGGAAGTTTCTGAACCACGGAGAACACAGAGATCACAGAGATTTGTGGCTTGGGAATGCGAAGAAACGGCTGCCCTTTTTAACCACAATCGAAGCGAAGCGGAGATAGACGGAGCAACGCGAAGTCAAATAACTCAGATTACACTGATACTGAGGATCAGCGAAAGCCAGGGATTGACGTTCGCGCCACAAACCCCGGGTCCCATTTTCCTTAAGCTATACGGGGAGGCGAATTGAAGGTAAGACGCCATGCCATCGAGAGCTCTTTCCAGTCTCATCCAAGTTCATCTGTGCTCTCTGTGTCATCTGTGGTCAACACCAGGGCAAAGTTCCCCTTTACCCGAAGACCTACTCCGCGCTCGTAATCTCCGCCGGCGGTGCGCTGTCGAGGAGTTCTCGCAGGTTGTAGTGGGTGTAGCGCGTGTGACTGGCCACGTTGGCTGAGTCAGCGTTACCGACCCAGAAGTCCAGGGTATCCGGGGCAAAGAGCACGGATTGAATATTGGACTTCATGCAGACCGGACGGGCCATCAGGTTGCGAGCAGAGTCCGCATCAAAATTCCCAAAGCCTTCTTTCACACGGCGAACAAGCTCCGTGTAGCGGTCGCCCGCGGACATCAGCACGGTGTCGGGCACGGGGTCCAGAAGTTGGGGGTGGGATTCGCCGCTCCAGATGATCTCAAACAGGTCCGGCGTGGCTTTGATCCCCACTGCTTGCATGGTCTTGGCGTCTGAAATCACGTAGTAGTATTCACAGGTGCGTGGCCCGGCGCGCATGATCTCTATGGCTTCGTCGATGGTGTTGGCGCGTTCCATAACTTCCCTCATAAGCTGGGCCATCGGCTTTCCATCCCAGTTCCCCTCTCCCCGGCCACCCATTTCACCGATGGCCAGGTGCTTCTCATTCATGGCCGTCACGGAGCCAATAAACCCCGCGTAGCTCACATTCACCCACGCATTCCCTTCGTCCGGTTGCATGACCATGACCACCGAGTTCTCTTCCAGACCCATGCCTCGCAGATAATCCAGGACACGCCCGTGAAACATTCGCCCGTCCTTCGTCGCGCCGCCGCGTAAGGCGAAGCCAGAGCAGTGGAAGAGCTCGGGAAAGAAATTGCCCAACCGCGCTTCCTGCCGGTGCAGGCCGGCAGCGGTCGCCATGGCGTCCATCTCGCGCAAATAACGGTCCGAGATAAACGGCTCGATGCGGCTTTGAGCCTCCTCGATCTCCCCGAAAAACCAGCGGCCTTTGGCGAAGGAACTGCCCACGCCCACTCCATAAAGAATGCGGTCCATCAGGTCGCGCACCTCTTCCCTTAGCAGCGTACCGTGTTGTTCGCCCATTTCTTCCGGGGTACCTTTGAGGAACAGCACCCGGGTGCCTTCAATCTGTTCCAGTCGGCCTTTTCTATGCGAGGCCACCACCGAGCGGCTGCCATCCAGCGGCGGCAGAGCTGGAATCTCCTTTCCAAGATGTTCTAGCGTGGAAGTCGAAAACCGCACCAAGTGACTCAGGGCCACGCGTTCGATCTGGTCTTCCGGCACGGCCTGCAGACTCCAGTCGCGATTCTCGGAAGCAAGTCTCACACTTCTAACCTCCAAGGTAACCGCTTTCTCCCCGGACCGGAGCCCGATCTCCCGTGGATACCCGTCTTCACCGGTTACAAGTGTCAGTACGGCATCCCCTGCGTTCCACCGTTCGGCCAGGGAAGGCCGCAGCCGGCATTCCAAAGCACCGGTTTCCGTTTTCTTGGCTAAGAGCGCTACGGGAAGAAGCTGCCGCTGAAATCGCGAAACCGGCAGATTAAGGTCCGGAAGGTCTACGGTTTCCACCGAATCGGGAAAGCCAGCAAACCGGGGCACCTCATTGATACCAACCATCCCGAAATGCTGATGTGGCACATGAATCCAGGCCTCGTCGCCGTTCCTGGCCATGGCATAAGTGTGGCCGTCAATCTCCACCGCCAGGTGCAGGCAATCCGGATACCGGAAGTCCACGTGCACCCGGTGCTCCGTCAGTTCCTTAGGCAATCCCTCGACGCCCGTGATGGTGAAGTCCGCCGAAAGCGTCTTCGCGGCCTCAGCCGAGACCGGTTGAAGCACCTCCTCCAGCCGGTTCAAACAAGCCGCCGCCGCGCGGGACTCGGCGCTGGTGAGAACTCCGAACCAAAGAACCGCCGAACCGGCAGCCAGAAAGAGAAGGACAATCAGGCTGACGCGGAGGAATCTTTTCATCGCAAGCAGGGCGTATTATTTCGGCGGCGCTTCAGCGGGCTTGGGCTCTTGAAAAAAGAGGGCGCCATGAGTCTTCGTTTTACGACGAAAGATCTGTTGGCCGCAAGCCACATATAGATAGGCGTGGTCCGGACCGGCAAAGGCCACGGAGACCAGGTTCTCATCCTGCGGCTTGGCGATCACGCCGCAGAGGCGGCCCGTGGGGTCGAATACCTGAAGGCCCTCGGCGGTGGTCACGTAGTAGCGTCCGTGAGCGTCGGTGGCCATGCCGTCACCCTTGGCGATTTCCGGGTCCGCCACCGGGGTGCGCATTTCCATATAGGGTTCGGCGTTTTCCAGCGTGCCATCCGCGGCAATGCGAAAGGTCCACACATACTTCCCACCATGATCGGACACCGCCAAAATTCCCTGATCGGTCGAAAGGGTGATACCATTGGGCTTCGTCACCACGTCTTTGCTGACCACGGTCATTTCCCCATCCGGAGAGATGCGGCGGATCTCTTTGTCCTTGGTCTGGGTATAGTAAAGGTTGCCGTCATAAGTCACGACCAAGTCGTTCGGCTGAACCGGCGCGGCTAGCTGGGTGCGTTCCCCTTCCTTCGTAAACACCACCACCTCCCGCTGGCGGGACACGCAGGCATACAGGCGGCCATCGGCACCCCACTGAAGCCCGGAAATCCCCTCGGCATTCGGAATGAATTCGGACGTCTTACCCTCCAGATCGACCTTGTAAACCGCGTTGCCAGAACGGACATCGGAGAAATAGAGATTCCCGTCCGCATCAGTGGAAAGGCCATCGGTAAAGCCAAAGGTGCGACCGCTGGCTTCATGGCCCGTGACGGGCTCCCACCCTTCGCCCTCAATGAGGATCTGGGAAAGGGGCATGTCCTGAGCCTTAGCCGAAGTAACTAGCCCGAGGAAGAGAAACAAAAGCGCAGTGGAATAGAATTTTTTCATAACAAAATTACTAAGTCTGTTTACCCAGAGATCGACCCCATCAAGGCTTCAACGTCTTCCAATCCCGCCACAGCCAGCGCAACGTATCCGGGAAAATCGCTCCGCCGTGCTTCCCACTGTGCTTGCCGTTGCCGAGGACGAACTGGTGATCGTAGGCCGCGAAGGTGAGCGCCTTGTCCATCTGCTGATTAGCGAGAGGCCAGTTGCCGTGGAGGTTATCCAGGTCGTTCTCGCCATCCTGGAGAAAAACACGCAGAGGCTTGGGATCGGTCTTGCGAATCAGGGCGGGATAGACATGACCGCCGCGAATGTTGGTGAAACTGCCGATGTGGCTCACCACTTTGCGGAAGGCGTCAGGGCGTTCCCAGGCGACGGTGAAGGCGCAGATGCCGCCGGAAGAATTTCCGCAGATGGCGCGGCAGTCCGGATTCTCCGTCAGGTTGTAGTCCTTGGCCACCTCGGGCAGGATTTCTTCCAGGAGAAAGCGGGCATACTGGTCGCTCAAAGTGTCATATTCAAAACTGCGGTTCTTCAGCGGCGCTTGTCCCTCCTTGGCGGGAGGAATGACACCTGGATTGATGAAGATCCCGATGGTCACGGGCATGTCGCCCTTTGCGATGAGATTGTCGAAAACCGTGGGCGCGCGGAAGGAGCCCTTTTCATTCACGAAACCACCGCCGTCTTGAAAGACCATCACGCAGGTGGGCGTCTTGCCGCTCTTGTCATACTGGGCGGGAACGTAAACCCAGTAGTCCCGCTCCGTGCCGGGGAAAATCTCACTCGTCCACTGGTGCTGCGTCACCGTGCCCTGGGGCACACCTTCTTGCGGAGACGCCTCCGGGCCGGGAGAATAGTTGTCGATTTCCCCAGCCGGAGCCACGGAAGAGAACGCGATAAGAAAGGCCAAAGCAGCGGCACCGGCCGCGCCGCGAGGGAACAGAAATCGTGTCATGAATGCGGGGATGTCGGGTTTTCCAAATTGAAACAGATTCCGAGTATCGGCGTCGGTCGTGTAAGGCGCAAGACCATTGAAACAACGTTTGTGCGCCATGCCGGAGGGCAGAATCCGCTTGCCCCGGCTGGCCGATTACGGTAGGGCCAAGGCCATGGGCAAGACGGGATACGATTACGCGCCAACCTCCAAAACCCTGCCGCCAGTGGTGCAGCCGGGCGAGTTCATCTTCTCCGTGACCGGGCTGGATCACGGCCACATTTTCGGCCAGACCAATGGCCTGCTGGACGCCGGCGGCACGCTGAAATACGTTTACGATCCCGACCCTAAAAAAGTGGAAGACTTCCTGGGCCGCTACCCGGACGCAAAGGCGGTGGACAGCCTGGACGCCATCCTGGAAGACGAGGAAACCATCTGCGTGGCCAATGCCTCCGTCCCCTGCGACCGCGCCCCCATCGGCTTACAATGCCTGAAGGCGGGCAAACACTACTTTGTCGATAAGTCTCCCTTCACCACGCTGGAGCAGTTGGAGGAGGTGAAACAAACCGTGGCGGAAACCGGGAAGCGCTACATGTGCTACTTCAGCGAGCGGCTGCACAACGAGTCCTCAATGAAAGCCACCGAACTTATCCGCGCGGGCGCGGTGGGCGACGTGCTCCAGGTCATCAACCTGGCGCCGCACCGGCTTTCCAAAGACGCACGCCCCGCATGGTTCTTCGAGAAAGAAAAATACGGCGGCATTCTCACCGACATCGGCAGCCACCAGTTCGAGCAGTTCCTGGCTTTCACCGGCGCCACGGACGGAAAGGTAAACTTTGCCCGGGTGGAGAACTATACCGCGCCTGATAAGCCTGGCCTGGAGGACTTCGGCGAGGCCTCCCTTTCCATGAACACGGGCGCCTCCTGCTACTGCCGGATCGACTGGCTCACGCCGGACGGCCTGCGGGTCTGGGGCGACGGACGCTGCTTTGTGCTGGGGACCAAAGGCTACCTGGAAATCCGCAAATACATCAGCGTGGCCCGCGACGAACCGGGCAACAAGATCTTCCTCGTCAACGGCAGTGAAGAACAAGAACTCGACTGCGACGGCAGCACGGGCTTCCCCTTCTTCGGCGAAATGATCCTGGACCTCCTGAACGGCACGGAAACCGCCATGACGCAGGACCACGTCTTCAAAGCCGCCGAACTCGCCATGATCGCCCAGAAGATGGCGGACGAGGCGAAAGGCTAACCAAGCGGCAGGTTAGTTCTTGTAGTCCAGTCCCTGATCGCTCGCCTGGCAGGAAGCCCGCCAGGCGTCCACCTTCTCCATCATCTTATCGGCTACCCTGCCGTGACTGGAGATGATGTCCGTGGTTTCGCCAGGATCGGCGTGGAGATCGTACAGTTGCCAGGTCTTCCCATTATCCTGGGAATACAGCTTGTACTGGTTGTCCGTGTAGGCGACTTGATTCTGGGATTGGAAGCCCATGGCCTCGGGGCGCGAGGTCATCTCTCCCGCGAACAGCGGCAGCAGGCTGATGCCGTCCATTGGACGGTCCGGGTCAGGCAGGGCAAAACCGGCAGCTTCCATGATGGTGGGAAAGTAGTCCACCGTGCCGCAGGGAAAGTCCGTCTTTCCAGGACTGGAAATGCGGGCCGGCCATTCGATGATGCCCGGCACGCGCACGCCGCCTTCCAGCAGATCGCGCTTCCGCCCCCGGAAAGGACCCGCCGACCCCGGAGCTTTTCCGGCTTGCCCTTCGGGCCCGTTGTCGCTGCAAAAGGCCACCATTGTGTTCTCCGCCACTCCGAGATCGCGCAGCGTTTGACGCAAGGCTCCAACCTGTTCGTCCAGAGCGGTGATGCATCCGTAAAAGTTCGCTTCATATTCCGTGGCACCAGGGTAGAGCGCGGCGTATTCCGGCCCAGCCACCACCGGCAAATGCGGCGCGTGAAACCAGACCACGGCCAGGAAGGGTTTCTTTTTCCCGGCGGAGTCCCGGATGAAGTCCAACGCATGGCTCATCACGATCTTGGAGTCGTCTCCCCCCAATTCCTGGGATTCCGGGTCCAGGAACTGATTCTCCCCCGTCCAGTAATGGGTGCCGTAGAACTTGCTGGCGTCTCCTTCCTTCAGGGCCGCCCAGCCCTGCTGCTTGGCGCCGTTTTTCGGTGCCAGCATGGGGTCCCAGGTCGGCACTTTGGACTCGGTAACCAGACACACATCCACCTGGTGATGCCAGGGAGCGGAGTAGTCTTCCTTGTTTCCCGATTTCCCACGATTCGCATCCTTTATCTTGGTGGTCAGGGTACCCAGGTGCCACTTGCCGAAATGCCCGGTCCGGTAGCCCTTGGTTTTCAGGGCTTCATACAGTGAAAACTCCTCGGTTTTCAGGTGGCCCACATTCGCGAAGTAAATGCCATAGCGGTAGGGATGACGGCCCGTGACCACGCTGCCACGGGTGGGCGAGCAAACCGGCGCGGCGGCATAAAACCGGTTCAGCTTCAGGCCAGCGGCGGCCATGGCGTCCAGGTGCGGGGTCTTGATCACCTGGTTGCCGTTGAACCCCACGTCTCCCCACCCCAGGTCATCGCACATCACGAGGACGAAGTTCGGCGGAGCTTCCGCCCCCCGGGTCAGGGAAGGTGTCAGGCAGACCGCCAGACAGAAGAGCAGCCGAAAGGAAACGAGCGATTTACCAGCCATGATATTGGGGCCCAGGGGTTTGAGCAGCTAGAGAAGAGAGTTGCTGAGAATCCCGCCCCGCACAAGCCCCTGATTGCGTATGCTTACTTGGAAAGGCTGCAAAAGATTTCCCGGCTATCTGGCTAACCATTTCCCACAAAGATATACTTGGCCACAAACAGCGCGGCCAGCACGTACATGATCAAGTGCACCCGGTGCGCCCGGCCCGTGGCGGCCATGATCACCGCATAGGCGATGCAGCCCAGCGCGATGCCATTGGCGATGCCAAAGCCGAACGGAATCATCAGGGCCGTGATGGCGGCGGGAACGGCGTCCCGGAATTCTTCCCAGTCGATTTCCCGGAACGCTGTCAACATGGAGATCCCCACCAGGATGAGCGCGGGAGCCGCGGCGGCCCTCGGGATGGCGACGATCAGCGGGTGAAAGAACAGCGCCACCAGAAAACAAAGGGCCACCACCACGGCGGTAAATCCCGTGCGCCCACCCGCCTGAACTCCCGTGGCGGACTCGATGTAGGGAGTCACCGGCGAGGTGCCTAACAAAGCCCCCGCGGTCGTGGAAATGGCGTCCACCGCCAGCGCCTGCTTCATCTTCGGCAGGTTGCCGTCCCCATCCGTCAGCCGGGCCCGCTTGGAAACCCCGATCAGCGTCCCAATGCCGTCAAACATATCGACGAACAGGAGCGCCAGAACCACCGTCCACGTCTTCTCCCATTCCCGGAAAGGGTAGAGCAGATCCGCCTTAAAGAGGAGCGGATCGAGGGACGCCGGAACATCGACCAATTTATCCGGAACTTGGGTGAGCGTATCCGAGCCGGACCCGTCAGAAATGTAAAGACCGGCCGCCGCCGCGAGAATGATGACCACCAGGATCGCGCCCGGAATCCCGAGCCGGATGAGAACAGCCCCCGCCACGACTCCTACCATACACAGCCCCGCCGCCGTGATTCCGTCAGGGGTGGCGAACTGCCCGAGCCCCACGAGGGTCACGTCATTGTTCACGATCACCCCCGACACCTGCAGCCCTAGGAACGCGATAAAAATTCCGATGCCCACTTGGATGCCCACCTTCAGGCACTGGGGAATGGCGTTCACGATCTGTCCCCGCAGACCGGTCAGGGCCAGGATGAGGAAGAGCACCCCATTCCAGAATACCATGCCCAGCGCCCCCTGCCACGGCACCCCCATGCCCAGGCAAATGCTGAAAGAAAAGTAAGCGTTGATCCCCATGCCCGGAGCACAGGCGATGGGGTAGTTGGTTAGAAGGGCCATGAGCAGGGTCCCAATGGCGGAGGCAATTGCCGTGGCGGTGATCAAGGCCCCTTTATCCATACCACTGGCGGACAGAATGTCCGGGTTCACCACCAGGATGTAGGCCATGGCGGCAAAGGTGGCCAGACCAGCGGCCACCTCCCGGAAGAGCGAAGTGCCATGGTCACGCAGCCGGAACAGTCTTTCAATAATCGAGGGAGCAGAGCCGTTTTCTGAAGACATGAGATGTACCGGGAAGTGTTGGAAAGCAGCCGGGCCAGACAATCAAACTTTCGGACGTTCAGACAGTCAAATTTTCGATAGTAAGGCTGTCACTTGGGCAGGATCTGATCCACGAACGTGAAAAACGGCATTCCAGTGCCCCGTGACCTCTTTGGGAGAAGGCCTTCACAGACAAAGGATCCCGGTGGAAGCTTTTCGGCTTCCAAAGACTCGGGCACTTTGCATTTTGTGGCTTCACGCTTACTTTGGCGGCTTTGGGACCCTCCCGCGATTTCCTTCGGCCGGTCCATTCCCACCCTCACCCCCTGTCATGATGCTTAGACCTTGCCAGTCCAGCGCTCTTATTGGGTCAATCTTGCCAGCCTGCCTGGCCTTGATGCTTCTTTCGGCGCCAGCCGCGCCCACGGTTCAGGCGAAAGACGTGAAAGTCTCCCTGGAAATGCTGTCTCCCTTCCGCTTCGATCCGCCCCGGTTCGCGGTCGAGCCTGGAGACACTGTCCGGATGACCTTGCAGAATCTGGACATCACCGATCAGCCGCATAACTTCGTCCTGACCGTGCCCGGCAACCACCAGGGACTCGTAAACGCGGCCCTGGCCCTCGCCGAAAAAGGACCGGAACTGGACTACGTGCCTCCAGGCGATCAAGTGCTGGCGCACGCTCCCCTGCTGAAGCCAGGAAACAAAGCCACGCTAAAGTTCAAAGCCCCTGAGGAACCCGGCATCTACCCCTATGTCTGCACCTTCCCGGGCCACGGCATGCTGATGTTTGGGGCACTCTACGTCGGGACGGAAATGCCGAAGCTGGAAGACGATCCTAACATTTCCAAAATGTTTCTGAGCGCTCCGCCGGTGGAAGTGACACGGCCGGCCTTTCAACGGATGTTCCTGCCGGACGCGGGACCAGCGGCCATCGCCGTGGCGCTGGAAGGAGACCAGAACTACTGCTGGGACGCGGGCGCCTGCCGGCTTCGCTATCTCTGGCAGGGCGACTTCATCGACGCGAAGGATTACTACGCCAGCAACGGCAATGCCCTCGCGGAAATCCTGGGCGACGTCTATTGGGAAAACCCGGAAGGCTACCCGCTGACCTTCGGAGGCATGGCGCCGGAAAGCGTTAAGTTCCTGGGCTACGACATCGTGGCCGGTGTTCCCGAGTTCCGCTACGAAATCGACGGCGTGCTCGTCCGGGAGCACATCACCGCCCTGACCGGGAGCGGCAAGCCCGGCATTCAGCGGCGTTTCCAGATCGAGAATGCGCCCGGCCCGGTCCACCTGCCTCTGGACATGATCCGGCCCAGTGACGAGATCGGCGTCAAAATGCCTGGAGGCGCCGTGAAAAATGGAGAATTGATCCTGGAACCCCGGCTGGCTCAGGATTTCACGCTCGATATCTACCGTAGAAAATAAGCCTCTTCCCAGTCATGAAGCTGAAATCCTCTTTGTTGTCCCCTTCCCGGCTGGCCGGTCGCCTTCGCTTGCTCCTGGCCGTGGCGGCAGCGGGTCTCGTTGGCGGTCTTTTCCAAAGCCTGCACGCTGAAGACGCGGCACTTTCAGCGGGCGCGGACATTTCCCGCTACTACACCGTCACCCCCATCCTGCCGCCTCCGGGCGTCGATTCCCAGGTAGGGGGGATGGCCTTCCTGCCTGACGGACGCCTCGCGGTCTGTTTCCACCAGGGCGAGGTAGGTTTCTACAATCCGGCAAAAGGCGAATGGAAAATGTTCGCCCAAGGGCTGCACGAGCCGCTGGGCCTGCTACCCCTTTCCAACACCGAACTGCTCATCATGCAGCGCCCGGAACTGACGAAAGTCAGCGACACGGACGGCGACGGCGTGGCGGACCGGTACGAGACGGTCTGGGACGGCTTCGGCATGACGGGCAACTACCACGAGTTCGCCTACGGCCCCGTGCGCGACGCCCATGGAGACTACTTCGTGTCATTGAACGTCGCCTCCAACGGGGCCAGCGTGCGGGAGGAAATCCGCGGTGAATGGAGCCCCATCGGCCTGGATCGAAGTGAGTTCTACGGCACGGACTGGAAGGCGGTGAAAGAGAAAGCCGGCCGCATGTATTCCCGCGTGCCGTGGCGGGGCTGGATTCTGAAGATCGACGGCAAGACCGGGGAAGCGACTCCCTGGGCGGCGGGCTTCCGTTCACCCAACGGCATGGGCTTCGACGCCGAAGGCCGCCTCTACGCCTGCGACAACCAGGGCGACTGGCTGGGGACCAGCAAGTTTTTCCACATCGAAAAAGGCGGCTTCCATGGCCACCCTGCCAGCCTGGTATGGCGGGACGGCTGGACGAGGAACCCGCTGGAGGTGGATGTGGCGGAACTGGACACCTTGAGGACGAGGGCAGCGGTCCTGGTGCCCCAGGGAGTCCTCGGAAACTCCCCCACCCAACCGGTGCTAGTCGAGCCCGGTGGAAAGTTCGGCGCGTTCGAAAACCAGATGCTCGTCGGCGAAATGAACTACCCACGCGTCCTGCGCATGATGCTGGAGGACGTGGCGGGTGTCATGCAGGGAGCCTGCATTCCCCTCTTTGACGGCGGTGGCCTGAACATGGGAAACAACCGCCTGGCCTTTGGCCCGGACGGCGCTCTCTGGGTGGGACAGACCCACCTCTCCTGGGCTGGCGGCCAGGGCATCCAGAAGATCATGCCCACCGGGGAGACGCCGCCGGACGTGAAGTCGGTGAAACTGACGGAAGACGGCTTTGCCCTAACCTTCACGAAGCCTTTCGACACCGCGCTGCTGAAAGACCCGGCCAACTTCAACGTGAGCCGTTATTACTTCGAATACCACGAAGACTATGGCTCGGACGAAATGGATAAGAAAGCCGCGCCCGTGAAGAGCGTCGAAGTCCGGGAAGACGGCACCGGCGTCCGGCTGGTGCTGGGCGAACCGCTGAAGGCGGGCTATGTCTATCAGTTCCGGCTGGACGCACTGCGAGACGCCGAAGGTAACGCTATCCTGAATCCTCTGTTCTGCTACACCGCGAAACGCCTGACCGACGGAACGGATCCCGAACCGGGCACTCAGATTCCACGGAAGTAAGAATCGGGAGATCCGTGAAAACAGAAGGTTCTCAGTTTTTCGCGGCTCCCCTCACAGCGGCGGTAGCTTCAGCGCTTCCCGGCTGAGATTGACGAGATACTTCGGAGCGCTGACGGACGGCTTTCCCGGAAGGATCACAATCTCGATCGGGCCGCCTTCTTCGTGAGCTTCCCACTCGGACTCCGTCACGAGGCTCTTGTATTCGTACCGGTTTCCGTCCAGTCCCTGGTACTCGTATCGAAGACAAGGGCTGGACGGCATATTCGCGGAGGCGCCTCTCTGACGGAACTTTCCGGTCACTCTGCCCCGAACGGCAAGCCCCTTGTGGGCCAGGTCCTTCATCTCGAAGGCTCTGCGGCCCACCAGCAAGGCCATCAGGAAAAAGCCCAGCAGCAACAGTCCCGCAATCGTGAGGAAACCCGCCATGGTATCGAAGTCTATCCGGCCCCGGAAAGGGATGCCATGAAAGAAAACGCCACAGAAAGAAACTGGGACGAAAAGTTTCCACGGGAGCGTAACGGCTCGCACAAGACCGCCACTCCCGCCGCTTTTGCTTGTGGTAAGGGTCAGCGAATGAGAAAGGTTTCCGGCATGGCAATTCCATCCCGCAAAGGGCTTCAGTCGGGAAAGAGGCTATCGGGCTTGGCCGCGCGGCTTGTCGTGGCCGGATTGCTGGGTCTGACTCTATGCAGTTGTTCGTCGACCGTCGTCGTGCGGCAGTTGAATCCCGTGCGTGTCTTGGGCCAGATCACGGATACCCCCTTCGGTGGAATGTCCGACCCTTCGCGCTCCGCCTTGCGGGAAGCGGGCCTGAAAGGCCTCTACCGGCATGACCCGGAAGCCGGGATTCGCGCGCTGGCGGCCTGGTCGTTGAGACCGGGGGAAGCCAAAGCCTGGAAAGGTCGCGGCACGGAGAACCTGGAAGAAATGGGCATCTCCCGCGACATGCTGTGGAGCGCCAGCCGGGAAGACCTGTGGGCGCCGAACGGGGTCGTCGAAGCGCCGGGAGAGGCTCTTAAACGACTGGACGAAATGGCGGGAGCGAAAACGGCCGGTCTTGCCGCCCTGCCCGAGTTGGCCCTGAGAGCGGGGCTTCAGGAAGAACGGCGTGGAAACCTCATGGAAGCCGCCGGACTCTACGCCACAGCCGCCGAAATGGCCCTGGCGAACCTCCTGCAAAGCCAGGCTCCCGCGGAGGAGTGGTTGACCCTTCCTACGGAATTGATCCAACTGCGGCTCTACAACAAAGCAGCGGCCCGCTACTTCGACCTCATGGACGAAGCGCCGGGCATTGCCTCCCTGACGGACCAGCCAGCCATGCTGGACGGCCCCCTCTGGGACTACGCGGCCACGCTGCGCCTGGTGCCGCCGCGCCTGATGGGCGGGGCTGGAGACGGCGCCACGGGAACGTGGTTTGATAAGTTCATTCCCGCGGGCGATCTCAAGATTCTGGGCTTCCGGACCCTGGCAAAAGAAGAGGGCTTCGGCACGCCTCTCACCGGCATCCGAAAAAATACCGAGGACCGGATGCTGGCGGATGAGACCCGGTTCGTGGGCGAAGAAGGTTCCGCCATGCCCCTGACGGGTTTCTTCGAATACGGAACGGGCTCCACGGATCCCGTCGAGGCCCGGGCCACCATCGTGGATGCAACCAAGGTCCTGGAATGGGCGCCCGACGGCACGGGAGCCATCCCGCTTTCCGCGAACTTCACGGCTCCCCCGGCTTACCAGATGCGGGGGAACAACGAGATCATCATGGGCCTGAAGAGCCTCGTCATTTCCGACGAACTGAAAGACCTGGAAGGCCTCTACTTCGCGGCTCCCTACGATCCGGAAAAGATACCCGTGCTCCTGATTCATGGCCTGGACTCCTCCCCCATGATCTGGCGGGATGTCATGCCGGTGCTCCAGGAGGATCCCTACATCCGCCAGCACTTTCAGTTCTGGGTCTTCTTTTACCCCAGCGGATTTCCGCTCCACCGCACCGCCTGGTCTCTGCGGAACGCCGTGCGCTCCGCCCGTGACTATGTGGACCCGGACCGGACAAACCCAAATCTGGACAAGATGGTAGTCATCGGTCACAGCATGGGGGGTGTTCTGGCCCGGAGTCTGACCGTGGATGTAAAGGACACCTACTGGGCGCGAGTCAGCGAAGACCCCCTCGAAAAAGTGCTGGAAGACCTGAATCCCTCTCAGCAAATCATGGCCAAAGAGATGGTCTATTTTGAAGGCGTTCCCTGGTTCAAACGGGCCATCTTCATTTCCTCGCCCCACCGGGGCGCCAATCTGGCTACCAGCCCGATTGGAAACTTCGCCAGCCGGCTGGTGGGACTGCCGGGAGATTTTCTGGAACTGCAGCAGGCTGTCTTCGCTCAGGGTCAGGGCCTTTTCCGGACACCGTCAGACAGCGAGACGGAAGCTGCTTCCTCCTCTACACCACCAAACCTGGCCAGACTAAGAACCCGGAAGATCACCAGCATCAGTTCCTTGAGCCCGAACTCGCCTTTCCTGCTGGCCCTGGACGAGGCGCCGCGCAGACCGGGCGTGGTGTATCACTGCATTATGGGCAATCGCGGAAAGGACGGTCCGGTTGAAAAAAGCAGCGACGGCGTGGTTCAATACTCCAGCAGCCACTTGGAAGGCGCGGAGAGCGAGTTGCTGGTGGATTCGGGACACAATGCCTTCCGCAATCAACAAGCCATTGCGGAAATCGCCCGGATTCTGCGGCTGCATCTGGAAGGCTACGGCCTGGCGCCCGCCCCCTGACCTCGCTCCCTCTCTCTGCTCAACGAACTGACGGAACCCTGGACTCAAAGCGTTCCAGGTATTCCCTGATAATCGGAAGATCCGCCTCCGCCCAGTCGAGGCCCGGCAGATGACTGGGCTGACACCAGAGGAGCGCCTGATGTTCCAATGCGCGAGGTTCCGACTCTGGCCCCGCGAACCGGCAGCGGAATGGGAAAAGATGGATGGTAAAGTCCTCAGAATAAACATGCCGCACGGACGACAGGGGCTCCACGATGCGGACCTCGCAATCGAGTTCCTCCCTCACCTCTCGAATCAGGGCTCCCGCGGGATCTTCCCCAGGCTCGATCTTTCCGCCGGGAAACTCCCACTTTCCGCCCAGAGACTTGTGAGCGGGCCGTTGGGCGGCCAGAATCTCCGTGTAGCTGACGGCTTCGCTGGAAGGCCCTCTCTCCTCTCCGCCACGGATCACCGCTTCGCGCTCGATCAAAGCGCAGCACACGCGGAGCGGATTTCGCGGATGAGTGCAGGACATGGCAGGTTGGAACAAAGCAATCCAATGGCCAAAAGCGGCCAGATTACTTCAGGAATGCTAAACGATTCCCCAGAGAGAGCAAGCAAAGGCCCCGTCACCCGAAAACCATGCCACGCCTCTTCTTGCCCGAAGCTTGCTCAAGAACAACCGGCATCCACCCCCGGGTGCCGCCAGTTCAAGATACAAAGGCCATCACGATTCCCAGGCCCAACAGACCGAGAAGAACAGCCAGAAGCACCCACAACCAGGCGGGCGTCCGGTATTTGACGTGCGGAGTCTGCGCGATGATTTCTTTGTATTCCTCTGAAAAGACCATTTTCCCCTTCGTACTGAGGAGGAGATAGAGGAAATAGCCGTTCAGGATCGTTCCAACAGGAAAGCCGAGAAGCCCGATACAACACAACACGACTGCCGCGATTCGCGCCTTCCCCTTGAGCTTTCTGAGCCCCAATCCGGTAACCAGATAGATAACGGCGAATAGCCCAACCACAATTGACGCCACCACAAGCTCCGGGGCCCCATCCGGCATATCCGATGTGTCACTTGCGATCAACAGCCAGCCGAAAGAGGCCAATGCCAGCCCAATGGCGCTAATGATATACAGAGCCCCAATCCCCTTGCAGGACGCCTCGTGGCTCAGGTGATCCCGGCGAATCGACTCGTTGTAGGATTGCATGTCCCCCTGAGGAAGGACATCCGTCCGCGGAGCCGTATAGGGATTGTAACTCATGAAGTCGAACCTTGTTGCGGCAAACGGGATCCAGGTCAATTCTGAAAGTTAGATTTTACCCTGCCTGGTATTCGAATTCCCATGCACCCACGTTCCTTCGTCATCGCCTTCGCCTTCGCACTTTGCTGCGGTCTTCCCTGCCAGTCTTCAGGTGAAGAAGCCGGGTGGATCTCGCTCTTCAACGGAAAAGACCTGACCGGGTGGGAAGCCAATGTGGCACCGGATTCCTTCTTCGTACGGGACGGCGTGCTCGTGGCGCACGATACCAGCCCGGACGTCCGCTCCCATCTCTTCTATGTGGGCACCGGCATCGCGAATGCTCCAGCCACTTTTAAAGACTTCGAACTGGAGGCAGTCGTCAAAGCCGAGCCAAACTCCAACTCAGGGATCTTCTTCCATACAGACCGGAGCGTCCGGGACGCAAAGATGCACTTGGGCAAGGGATACGAGCTTCAGCTGAACAGCTCCGAAAAAGAAAAGCGCAAAACCGGCAGCCTCTACGCCGTGGTGGACTTGGCGAAGTCTCCCGTGGACGAAACCGGCTGGTTTACCGTTCGCCTGCGGGTAAAAGGAAAACGGATTGAGATCTTCCTCAACGGCCAGTCCGTGATGGATTACACCGAACCGGAAAACGCGGTGGAAGAACGGCCGGAAAACCGCAAAGGCCGCGTTCTGGACCCCAACGGCGGCGCCGTTGCCTTGCAGGCACACGATCCGGACAGCGTGTTTTACTTCCAGAGCATCCGGATCCGCCCGCTGTAACCTCTCTCCCGCCTGGTTGAGCAAAGCCTACAGCTTGTACTCTTCCCAGCCTTCGTCTCCGCGGCGGAAAAGCTTGCCTGACACCCCGTAGGCGCCGGACTCGAAAAGTTCGACCGCCTGATCCGACAGACGGGATACGCTTTCAAAATCGTAGGAACCACAGAAAACAACAACATCACGGGTAGGCACCGCCACAATTAGTTCGCCATCCACGGAAGAACGGGCATTCTCCCAAACGTCGTCGAACAACAGCAAGGAAGACTCGTAGTTTCCCCCGGCGGACAACATGGACACCGGCCCGGCGCTGAGACAGTCGATCTCCGGCAATCGCTTCCGCAGGTTTTCGATGCTTCTCTGGCGAAGGTCCTCGCGCGGCGTGCCGATTTCCAGGAAATGCTGCTCGTTCAAGTAGCGGATGCCCTCAATTTCATCCAGCGCGTACATGACCACCATGTCTCCCGCGAAGTGATCGAAGAGGGGCTCCGCGTAGGGCGGCTCGACATTGAGAAACTGCTCCAGCATGTCGATGTTTCTCACCACGGGAACGATCAGTTCCGCGTCCTTTGGGGAAAGCTTGCGTTCTTTGGCGGACAGAATCATCGCCCTCACGAATTGCTCGATCTGGCTGACCCGGTCGCCATGACTGGACCCCAGCGCCGCCCAGAGGTTATCGAGGTAAATCTGACTCTTCCCTCCCCCGCTGTTCTTGACCCGAAGGTGAAACCCTTCATCCAAGGTAATTTCCTCAAAGAAACCGGACTCTTCCAAGGCTCCCACCACAATGTGTTCGAAGAGTTCCTCGGAAAGATTGCCATCTACCTGGTCTCGCCAATTAGGCGGCTCGTCGTTCGAAAACAAGGACATGAAGAATCTGAGAAGCTGGAAAAGAAGGACGGAAAACGGCCCCGGAACGGGACCTAAACAAACTTGGCGGTCTTCGTTCAGGCTTGAGCGATACGAAACCTGAAGTCAAGAAGGACAGGCCGAATTTCTGGAAAAAGAATGCTTCGGCGGAAGGGCCGACAGCCGCCGCGAAGAACTCCCGTTTCACGAAGCCGCCGGCGCCGCCGGTTTCCCCCGAAACACGCGAAAGACAAGTGCGGCCAGCACGAACGGCGCAATGGCATTGGCGAAAACCATCAGGAAAGTGCTGAGAAGATCTTCTCCGCTTCCCCACATCTCCTCGGGCAGCGGCCCGAAGTAGGTTGGCACCCCTGAGAAGACGTAAAGTGCCGCCAGAACCGAGCCAGCAACGGCGAAACTGACCACTGCCGCGCCGTGGCGCCGCAATCTCCAAAACCAGAGAAGCCCCGCCGTCACCACGAAGGCCAACGCATTTCCCGCCGCGAGGGTGGCCCCAATCAGAGCAGCGAGACCCAGGGTTGGTCCGTTCATGATCGCGCCAATGGGACAAGCGCACTCCGGCGCCACGGCCGCCTTTACCCAGGTGAGCGCGAACCCGAGCGAAAAGCTCGTGAGTGCCGCCGCCAGCACTCCTCGGCGCAATACAGCCTTGGCGGGAAGATCGGGCGAAAAAGGTGAAGCGGTCACGGCAAGAAGCGGAGTTTCGGGTGGGTTGAACTCTTGGGGCGCTACCAGAGGAACGGGGAAATTGCAAGGGCTTACGCGCACGCACCGCCCATTTCGCAAGCCCCCGGCATGGTTTCATTACAGCGTTGTAATCTCTCCGTAACCGGGCAGAAAGAATTCCTGAGTTTACTCATTCAGCACCCCAAACAAGACCTACCCCGCCTCTCTATTCCTGATGAAGACTCCGCTTCTCACCATTTCTTTTCTGCTTACCTGTTCCGCTGCCTCCCTCTTCGCCGGGCAGCCCAATTTTCTTCTCCTCCTTTCCGACGACCAGGGTTGGAACGGCTTGTCCTGCCAGATGCACCCGGATCTGCCTGACTCGAAGCATGCGGTCATCCAGACGCCCCACATCGCTACCCTTGCTTCTGAAGGCATGCGCTTCAGCGCCGCCTATTCGCCCTCGCCCGTTTGCTCGCCCACCCGCGTCAGTCTTCAAACCGGGAAGAGCCCCGCCCAGTGCCACTGGACCAAGGCCGCGCCCGTCATGACCGCCGCGGATGGATTCAAGCTCATCCCACCGTCCAGCCGGAAAAACATCGAGGAAGATGAGGTCACCATCGGCCAACTCCTCCAGTCCGCCGGCTACGCCACCGCTCACTACGGAAAGTGGCACCTCGGCGGGGGCGGTCCCGAACAACACGGCTACCACGAAAGCGACGGCAATACCTCCAACCAACACGCCGCCCCCTTTGTCCCGCCCAACCCCGTGGACATCTTCGGCATGGGCGAACGCGCGGCGGCCTTTATGGAAAAGGCCCGGGACGCTGGGCGGCCTTTCTACATCCAGATGTCCTACCACGCCCTCCACTACCCGGAAAACGCCACTCCGGAACTCATGGAGAAATACCAGCAACTCATGCCCCGGGGCCGGGGCAAGGGCGTTGGCCAAGCCGCCCTGTCCGAAGACCTGGACCGGGGCGTCGGCAAACTCCTCGCCCAACTCGAAGCCCTCGGCCTCCGGGACAATACCTACGTTATCTATATGTCGGACAACGGCAGCAATTCCGGTGACGCCCTCCGCGGCGGAAAGGGCGACGCCTGGGAAGGCGGCATCCGCGTGCCCCTCATCATTCGCGGGCCGGGCATTGAACCCAATTCCTGGTGCCACCAGCGAGTCGCCGGCTTCGACCTCTTTCCCACCCTCTGCCAACTCGCCGGCGTGCGCCAGCCTCTTCCCGCCGGCATCGAAGGCGGCTCCATCGTCCACCTCCTGAAAGGCGAAGACCGGCCCGTCACTCGCCCCCGCGAGGAACTCGTCTTCCACTTCCCCCACTACCAGGGCGACACCCCTCATACCGCTCTCTACCTGGGGGACTACAAACTTCTCCGCTTCTACGAAGACCACACCCTCTATCTCTTCGATCTCAGCAAGGACATCAAAGAAACCCAGAACCTGGCCGAAAGCCTACCCGCCCTGGCCCAGGACCTGGAAGCTCGGATGGACGATTACCTGAACTCCATAGGCGCGACCCTCCCCACCCCAAATCCCCAATACGATCCCGAAAATCCGCCCACGCTCACCCGTGGTCCCCAGGGGAGCCCCGGTGGCGGAAATGGCAGGGGATCCGGAAAAGGAAGGAAAGGTCCCGGCGGGAAAGACCGCAATAACTAAGCCCGCAGGTCTCACAACCTCCGCATCCCTTGTACGCGTCCAAGCGGCCGGTTGCGCTCCCTGTAAAGCCGTCGCAAGTGTTCTGAACGGGTGACCAGACGCCCCCTTCCTTGGGTGCGGTGACGCACCCCAGAAACGCCCAAAGATGACCGCTGCTCCACAGACTCCACCTTCCCTCCGGCCAGCCGCTACCGCCCTTGCATGCTTCTGGCTGTTCTGCGTATCGCTCATCCAGACTTTCGCTCAGGAAGCGGCCGCCGAGGCCGTCCCATCGGTTCCCCAGGCCCCAGACATCGTCCTCTTCCTCTGCGATGACCTGAACTCCTTCTACCTCGGCTTCGCGGACGATCCGGATGTTCACACTCCGCACATCGATGCCCTGGCGGCGGAGGGCACGGTGTTCACCCGCTGCTACTCCGCCAGTACGGTGTGCATGCCCGCCCGCACCAGCCTCATCACCGGTTTGTATCCGCACAGCACCGGTTGCTGGGGAAACGCGAACGAACTCTTCGTCAATCCTCGCCTGACCAGTTTGTTCGCCAACCTGGACCGTGCCGGCTACGCCACGGGCGTGATTGGGAAGACTCACTGGTATGCCGGGAACGGCTTCAAGAACCAGTTCGAGAGCAAGAAGGCCTACATGGAAGGCATCGGCATCCACTTCTACAAAGACGTCGCAACTACCTTTGCCAGCCGCGGCGGCAGTGGACTCTACCAGGACTACCTGCGAAAGATTGGAAAGTTCGAAGCCCAGTCCGCCGACCTCACCGAGCGTTTGCGAAACAATCAGTACGTCGCCCGGCCCAGCCTGCTGGAGCCTGAACAAACCGGAGACTGGATGATGGTGGACCTCGCCACCGAATACATCGGGAAGGCCCCCAAGACGCAACCCTTCGCGCTGATGATCGGCATTTCCAATCCTCACTCTCCCTTCGACCCGCCGGGAAAGTATGCCAGTCAGTACGAGCCGGAGAACCTTTCGCTGCGCCCAAATGTTGAGGTTCCTTTCAACAAGTACGGCACGGAATACAACGCCGAAACCGTGAAAGAAGCCCGCGCCGCCTACCTCGGAAAAATAAGCTTCATCGATGACCTGGTGGGCCGCACCGTGGACGCCCTCAAAGCACGCGGCACCTGGGACCGGACGCTCTTCGTGTTCACCGCCGATCACGGCCTGCTCGTGGGCGAACACCGGAATATCTCGAAAGGCCAGTTCTGGGAGGAAGTCGCCCGCGTCCCCCTCATCATCCGCGCTCCCGGTCTCGGCCCCAGCGGCACGGAATCCAGCGCTCTCTGCCAGCTCATCGATGTCTATCCCACCCTTGTCGAAGCCGCGGGCGGGGAGATCTCTCCCCATGTGGACGGCCGCTCGCTCCTGCCCCAACTCCACGATCCCGCCGCGCCCGGACGCGACGCCGTCTTCACGGAGATCTCCCACGGCGAAGATCTCAACTACCTGGTTCGTGACGAGCGATACAAGTGGTTCCTCATGGACGGAGAGACCCACCTCTACGACCTGGAGACCGATCCCTTCGAACAGACGAACCTCATCGGCACCCGGCAGGGTAAAGAAATAGCGCCCGTTCTGAAAGATCGGCTGCGCCGTTTTCTCATGACCACTCAGCTCGACTACTCCGCCGGGTACACCCCCGCCGCCACGCGAGAGAAAGAAAGGGCCGAGAAGGAAGCCGCTGGTTCCAACGAAGGCGTGGAGTAGCCGCTTCGCCGCAAACCGGCTGGCCTTATCATACCCGGTCTGGCAGGATAGACTACGCTGCCCATTGACCTCCCTTCCCCCATTTTCGCCCTTCACGCGATGACGCCAAACCTGCAACTTTCCCACCCTCCGGCCGTTCCATTCGGCATGAGAGCCAGCACCCCCTTCAAATTCCTTTCTCTTTGCGCCGCCAGCGTCGCCCTGCTCTTTCCGCTCGTTTCGAACGCGCGGCAGGAGAATGAAAGCTCGACGTCCCAGCCAGATCAGCAAGAAGAGCGACGCAACCGGCTTAGCCCTGAAGAATACGCCGCCAGAGTGCAACAGTTTCTGGAACGCTTCCCGGAAAGTGACGCGAACAAAGACGGCGAACTGAGCCGCGAAGAGATTCGGGCCTTCAACCAAAAGCGGCGCGGCGAGCCCAGCGGCGGCCGCCCAGAGGCCATGGCCCCAACCCATGCGGATGTGGCCTACGGAGAACACGAACAACAGCGCTTCGATATCTGGCTCGCGGAGTCCAAAGACGGAAAGCCAACGCCCCTTTGCATCTACATTCACGGCGGCGGATTCCGGGGCGGCGACAAAAAGGTAAATGCTGGAACGCCGGAAAGCTACTTGCGGGAAGGCATCTCCTTTGCCTCCATGAACTACCGGCTGACGGATGGAGGGAAGTATCCCTACCCCATCCCCATGCAAGACGCGGCGCGTGGCCTTCAGTTCATCCGCTCGAAGTCCAAAGAGTGGAATCTCGATCCGGAACGGGTCGCCTGCTACGGCGGATCGGCGGGCGCGGGTATCTCGCTGTGGCTGGGCTTCCACGACGACTTGGCGGACCCGGACGCCGAGGACCCCGTGGCCCGCCTGTCCACCCGCATCGTGGCCGCCGCCACCCAGAACGGCCAGTCCACCTATGACCTGCGGACTTTCCGCGAATGGTTCGGCGTGCCGGACCTGGTGGCGCACGATGCTTTGATCGACTTCTACGGAATCAAGTCCGGCGCGGACTGGGAAAGCGAACGGGTCCAGGCGCTCATGACCGATGCCTCCGCCATCACGCACCTGACGAAAGATGATGTGCCGGTTTACATGGTCTATGGCCGCGGCGATGACCCCGTGGACGCCAACACCAGCCAGGGTACCTGGGTGCATCACGTCCGGCTCGGCCTGAAGCTTCAGGAGGTCATGCAGGATCTGGGAATGGAATGCGTGGTGGTGTCTCCCGATCACCAGGAGGGAGATCCCTACGGAAGTCTACCGGAATTCATGATTCAAAACCTCAAGGCGGCGGAGTAGCGGAAGAAGCTACTCTTCCCGGCAGCGGCGTAACCACCAAAAGAGCAGGAAGCCGAAAACCACGGCTCCCGCTCCGATGAGCACCGCTATTTCTCTCTGACTCCAATGGGAATGCGACATTTCTTCCGTCTGCGGTTCCTGCTTGGCCACCGGTGCCTTTGGTAAATCAATCCTGACCAAGTCACCCGGCGCCAGGTCCCGGACTTTGGGGAATCCGCCGGGCCGGAAGACGGAAAGCAGCAGCCGTTTGTCCGCCGTCTCCGAATACCGGACCACCAATTGTCGAGGCGCGCCCGGATTTCGCATGCTGGCCGTCACCAGGAAACACCCCGGAGGCAACCCATTGTCATGAGCCGGATCGTGAAGCTGTTCCGGAGTTTCCCAGATCAAGGGTAAGCGCAGCCTTTCCCCCACGCCCGCATCTTCGAAATCCGCAAGGGACAACACATAAAGCTCGTCCAGCAAGTCCCCGGCTTCTTCGAGAAGCAGAGAAAGTTCCTCCGTCGTGCGGTTGCCCAGCCACTCCGGGTCCACCCCCAGGGGATCCACTCCGGCACTCATAGCAGACGGCAATTCGGGCGCGTGAACGGAGAAGAAAAACGTCACCGTGGCGGCATCCCGCAGATCCACTTCCAGAGTGTGGTAGAGCGCTGGATGTCCCTGCGCCGGAATCGCTCCCATCAGCAGGAATGCCCAACCCGTCAGCGCCTTGACTGGACCTGGCATGGCCCTGAAGCGACTCACGAAACCGCCTCCTCTCTGCCTAACCAAATGCGAAAATGCTCCGCATCCATACCGCGCAAAGCCCCGCCATCAACCCCATGAAGACGAAAAGGCCAAATGCCAGAACGCGTGGCGGGCCCTCCGGTTTCTCGGGAAGCTGGGCGGACCGAAAGATCTGGACCGTCCCCAGGCTGAACTCTCCGGCCACGGGAAGACTCTCCATCTTCTCGACCGCGGAAACGTAAAGCTCCCGGGCCGCGTTCGCCTTTTGCTCGATCGCTTCGCGTTGCTGTTCCCATAGCTTCCACTCTACCAGGAGCCGCTCGTATTCAGAAAGGTTTGAGGCATCATGTTCCCGAAACGACCGAATGTGCTCGGGCACCTGATCTCCCGCCCGTTCCGAGAGTCCTTCCAATCCCTCCTGAAGTTTCTGCTGAAAGATCTCCACCCGGGCTTTCCGCTCGGCAAAGACCGGATGGTCTTCGCTGTAATAGAGCTGGTGATTGAGCATTTCTTTCCTCTCGGTCATGATGCCCTCGAAGATCTCCCTTAGCCCCTTAAGAGGCTCGAGCTTCATCAGAGCCACTTCATAACCACCCATTTCGTTCTGCAGAGTGGTCTCCTGTTTCTTCAACAACGCGACCTGCTCCCGCGCCTCCTCCTGCCGGTCCTGGCGTTCCGACGCCAGAAACTCCTCCGCCAGGCCATCGGCCAGAAGCTTGGCCAGTTCCGGCTGCCGGTGTCCCGCCGTGATGGCGATCAGCCTGGTCCGGGGACGCAGGTTGATGTGGGTATTTTCTTTCAAAGCCCTAACCGCTTCGGCCCTCTTCTTCTCTACCTTCTTCGCGTCTGTCTCCTTCGGAGAAAGTCCCAGCTTATCCGTCACCACCGCGCTGTTTATCACGCGTTCGTACAAGGAGTCCGCCCGCAATTTCTCCACCACGGTCCTCAGTTCCATTTCGCTCGGGTCTTCCTTGGGAGAAGGTCCAAAGACTTCCAGCGTCGTGGTTGCCTGATATTTCGAAGGGCTCAGGACCGCGAATCCCAAACCCGCAAACCCTCCCAGTCCAGCGCACACCAGAAACACGGTCAGCCCCCCCCGGAGCGCCCTCGTGATCCCGCCGAGATCCACGTCGCCAGGTACCGCGGAGGCTTTGTCAGAGAAAAAGGCGTCTGGGTTTTCTTCCATACCGGATATTACAGAGGGGAGAATGATTCCCCCCTCCCCAGTCGTCAACCCATCGGTATCGTTTTGGCGCTCCCGGGGCCAGGTCCCGTGGACTGCCCGGGAAGCAATTTCACCCCCGGATCACGGGCTCGCGGTAGCGCCGAACCGAATCCCGAGGGCACGCAGCGGGTGAATCTTCGGTTTCCCCATGGTATTCTCTCCCGAATGATGAGTTCGCCCCAGCAGCCGTCCGGTGCCCCCTTGCCGGATTTTCTCGTCATCGGCGCGATGAAGTGCGGAACCACCACCCTCTATCATGACCTGAAGGCTCACCCCGGCATTTTCCTTCCTGACAAAGAGGCCAATTTCCTTTGCGGCGACGACGCGGCGGAGCGATACGCGGCCGCTCTGCGCGCCGCCCGGCCGGGACAGATCCGGGGCGACGTTTCCCCGGACTATGCCAAGCTGCCCGAGTCCGCCAGCGTGGCGCCCCGGGCCCGCTGCCTCTTTTCCGGCGATGATCTCAAGCTTCTCTACATCGTCCGGGATCCGCTGAGCCGGACGCTCAGTCACCATGCCTTTGTCAGCACCCAGGGGGCGGAAGACCGTGTCCCCATGGGCCCGGACCTGAATCAATCGCTCCGCGACTTTCCCTGCCTCATCGACTACAGCCGCTACGCCATGCAAGTGCGTCCCTGGCTGGAAGCCTTCGGGAGGGATCATCTCCTGGTCATCCGGTTTGAGGACTACATCCGGCGCCGGAAAGAAACGATGCGACAGGTTTTTTCCTTCCTGGGAGTGGAGGAAAGTCTGGCCACCATCGACGAAGCGGCCATCTACAATTCCACAAAATCCCGTCCCGTATTGACCACTTTCTGGAAGCGAATCATCCAGACCGGACTCTACCGCCAAGGCCTTCGCCGGCTGGTACCGCCACCTCTTCGCGAACGCTTCCGTAACCTTCTCCTGCCAAAGCCGGACGACTTGCCATCTCCACCAGATCCCGAAGCGGTGAACTACATCGTCTCTCGATTGAAAGAAGACGTCGCACAGTTCAGCATACTGTTAGGATTACCGGAACCACTTTGGGATCTCGACGAAGCCGCGAAGTCTGTCCGGGAAAAACCACTCTCATGAATTTTCCGGTTCCCAGTCAGATTCTCGGGCGGTTTCTCCATACCGAGAGATCGCGCCGCAATCTCTACGGAGCCGCCACCGTCCTGAGCGTGTTCGTTGCCATCGGTCTTTCAATCCTAGCCCTGGGAGACCAGGCCGTGCTCTTCGCCGCCACGGGCATGTGGGCGCTGTCCATTGTCCTGCTGCCCCCCGCTTTGCTGCCGAGGTACGATCTCTTCTCCACCTGGTCCTTTGTCATCCTGACCGTCGCCATCGGCCTGACACTGCGGGGCTTCTACATCAGCTTTGACTATCCGGATACAGACCGGATTCAGGGGCTTTTTCTCTTGGGCCAAGATCCCTCCTTTTTCGCAAAGCCCGCCGTGGTCTTGCTGACGGGCCTGGCCTGCCTCACCGGCGGCTTCCTCTTCACTTGGAAACGCCACTCCCAATCCACCACCCCTCCTTTTTCCGGAAGAAGATCAGAAACAAGCTCCCGGTGGCTCTACGGCCTGTCGATCGTGATCTTGTTAGTCTCGCTAACTTCCTCCCTGCTCTACATTCGCCTGACCGGGGGGTTGGAATCCGGACTGCTCTCGGCAAAACGCACCCCCATTCCCTCTCTGGATCTCGGCTCGTCCGGCTACCAATCTTACGGCACGCTCCGGTTTCTCGGAGGCCTGGCCATCTATGCTCACCTGCTGGTATTGGGGGAATCTCTACGCCCCACCTCGAACCGGCGGATCTGGAAAGGAACCCTGGCGGTTCTCCTCCTGCTGACCGCCTGCGTCATTCCTTTTTACGCCAGCCTGCGGAGCACGGTCGCGCTCAACCTGTGTCTCTCCGCCGCCATGTTTCACTTTTCGGGCCGGAAACGGTCCCTTCCCCGCCTCGCGGCGTTGGGCGGAGCCGTGATCCTCATGATGTCCGTGATGACCATCCTGCGCTCAGAACGGGACAACGCGGCCGCCTTCTCTCGCCTACCGTCCGCCCCGGAAGCCCTCAATGCCGTGGTCCTGAACCGCAATCAGATCGAGCTGGCCAAGACCGCCCACATTCTGCACGCGGTTCCGGACGAACTCGGCTTTCGCTACGGGCAAACCATCTGGATCTGGCTGGCGGCGCCCGTCCCCCGCGCGCTGTGGCCTGACAAACCCATCATTCCCCCCGGCCCCATCATCGGCCATCAGATCTACGGTCAGGCCGTGGCGGGCGTGCCACCGGCACTGGTGGCGGAACTGTTCTGGAACTTCAGCCTTCCCGGCGTACTCCTGGGCGGCTTCCTTTTCGGGACCGGACTCAGGTGGCTAGAGAAAAACTTTCTCCCCGTACACGGCGGCGAAACATGGCGCGCGGCCCTCTACGTGGCGGGACCCATGACCCTGGGTTTCAACGCGGTGGGAAGCAGCCTCGGCTACGGCCTTTTCCAAATGACGCTGCATCTCGCGGTAATGAGTGCTTTGGTATGGCTGACCCGGGAAAGGCGTAGCGGCTGGAGATCCGGCCGCCACCTCTCCGGATCGGAGCCGGATTCAGCCTAGGGTGTATGGACAAATTCCCGAACCGCCCGGAATAGATGAAAAAGGAAGACAGAATCAGCGCCGCAAGCGGCGAATTTTCCAAAAACGCGGCCCATTTTACGCCTGGCTGCGTTCCGCCTCACTCTATTGGGGTCACCCAACGGCGTTCGGCGCGCCTTGCCAGCCGAAAAATGGCCTCGCGCCGGGCAGTCCGCCAATTTGTCCACACACCCTAGTAGTCCGTCAATTTTGAGGTGAGGGGTGATTGGCGAGGATTTTTGGCCGGGGGCAAGGAGCGAGGAAGGAGGCTATGTGAATCATAACTGACTGAAGAGCAACGAAGGCCCCGGCCAAAAAGACCGGTCCGCGTCCATCAGCTAACGGCTTTCGTTTCAGTCCAAGCATCTCTCACTTCAAAATTGACGGGCTACTAGATTTCATGCGAGTTCTCCACAGTGTTCAATCCCTCCGCCGCAGTCAGGGCGGGCTGCCCGTGGCGGCCGTGGCTCTGGCGGAAGGCTTGACCTCCCTGGGCCACGAAGCCGCCATTCTTTCCTCGGCCGCCGGTCAGAACGAATGGGTCTTGCCTCCGGAACCGGTGGAAATTTTCCCGGTTTCCGCCGGAGATTCGCTGCTCCACCGCGCTTTCAATTCCAAGCCCTACCTTCAAACCCTCACGGACGCTCACTCGGTCCGGCCCTTCGACCTGGTCCATCAGCACGGTCTGTGGACCGCCGGAGGACGAGCCGTTGCCAAGTTCTCCCGCGAGCAGAGGATTCCTCTCGTCGTCTCGCCGCACGGAATGCTGGAGCCCTGGGCGCTGGGGCATCATCGCGGACGGAAACGGCTTGCCTGGTGGCTCTACCAGCGCGGCCAGTTGCACCGGGCAAACGCTCTCTTGGCCACTTCGGAAATGGAAGCCGCGCAGCTCCGGAAACTCGGCCTGACCCAGCCCACCGGAGTCCTGCCCCATATCCTTCCCCCCATTCCTCCAGCGCCGCTGGACCCTGCGGCGGTAGCCGCCCCGAAGGAAAAACGGATCGCCCTCTTCCTTTCCCGGGTCCACCCCAAGAAGGGCATACCCTTGCTTCTGGACGCCTGGTCCCGCCTGCGCCCCAAGGGCTGGGAACTTCACTTGGCCGGTCCGGGTCCGCCATCCTACTTCAACCAATTGAAAGCTGGCCTGAATCATCAGGACCTTGAAGAAACCATCCATTTCCTCGGCCCCCTGCATGGCGCGGCCAAAGACACGGCACTCCGCCGCGCGGATCTCTTCATTCTCCCCACGTATTCGGAGAACTTCGGCATCGTCATTGCGGAGGCGCTGCAATACGGCCTGCCCGCCATCACCACCACGGGTACTCCGTGGCAATGCTTGGAGAAGGAAGATTGCGGCTGGTGGGTAGCCCCCACCGGGGAGGAGATTCGCCAGGCGCTAGATGCCGCCGTTTGTCTCGAACCAAACGAACTCCAGGCCATGGGCCAGCGGGGCCAGGCGCTGATAGCCCGCGAATTTGATGGGAACGCCATTGCGAAACGCCTGCTGAGTTTCTATGAGTATGTTCTGGGTCGCGGCGAAAAACCGGCCGATGTCCGGGAATAGGAACGTCACATGAATACAAGAGTCACCGGTTCTCTACTTATCGAAACGTGATCGACCTGTCTAACTACGATACCGGCAGCTACGATCCGGGCCCCTCCTGGCGGCGGGTTCTCTGGTATGTCGCCAGCGTGGTATTTTTCGAAAGTCCCTGGCCTTGGCCTCGCGGGTGGAAGCGCGGGCTGCTCCGGCTCTTTGGAGCCGCCATCGGCGAGCGCGCCGTCATCAAACCCAGCGTGAAGATCAAATTTCCCTGGAACCTAAGCGTGGGCAATTTTTGCTGGATTGGCGAGCACGCCTGGATCGACAATCTCGCGCCCGTCACCTTGGGCGACCACGCGGTGGTTTCCCAGGATGTTTACCTCGTTACGGGAAATCACGACATGAACTCCCCAGGTTTCGATCTCATGCTGGCCCCCATAGAACTCAAGCAAGGCGCCTGGGCCGCGGCGCGTAGTGTCGTTTGCCCCGGGGTGGTCCTTGGCGAATGCGCGGTCCTCACTGCCGGGTCGGTCGCGTCAAAGTCCCTGGATGCCTGGGGAGTCTATTCGGGCAATCCCGCCACCTTTGTCCGGACCCGGACGCTACGGGACCAGCCGCCCGGTGGCGCAAGCCCTCCCGCCGGCCACGGGGACGGCCGCTCCCCCGGAAATGACTGATTCGGCAACCATTCCCCAAGTTCGCGCGCCCATCATCCTCGTGGGCTGCCCTCGCTCTGGAACCACCCTGCTCGGCCGCCTCTTCGCGGCCCATCCGGACGTCGCCTACTGGGAAGAACCCCGCCCCATCTGGAGCCTCGGGAATGAATCTCTGCCGGACGACGTGCTGGACGAACGGCGCCTGACGCCACGGATCGCCCGGCGCATTGACGGGGCTTTCCACCGGTTTCTTAAAAAATCCGGCAAGTCCCGCTTCGCCGAAAAGACCCCCAGTAACCTGCTGCGGCTGCGCTTCATTCACGCCCTCTACCCGGACTGCCGGATCATCCACATCCTCCGGGACGGACGGCCAGCCGTGGCTTCCATGCTGGAACGGCTGAGCAAGCCTCCCCGGCGCCACCGCGTCTGGGCCCGGCTGCGCGAAACGCCGCTCTCCGCCTGGCCCGCCCTGGTCCCGCTTTTCTTTCGCGACGTCATTGCCCGGCGGCTCCGCGGCGGCCGGAAGGCGTATTGGGGTCCCCGGCCGCCCGGCTGGAAGGAATGGCTTTCGCTTCCCCCCGAAAGAATGGTGGCCCGGCAATGGCGCTCGCTCATGGAAATCGGCCTCCGGGACCTGCACGCTTTGCCTCCGGAGAACTGGATCGAGATTCACCATGACGACCTTCTCCGGGACTTCTCCCACACCCTCCCCAAACTGCTCGAATTCGCGAGCTTGCCTCCGTCTGATGAAGTCATGGCCCTGGCGAAAAAGATCATCGATCCAGACCGCGCCGGAACCGATGCCTGGACCCTGTCCCCCGCGTTACAAGAAGCCATGATTGTAGAAGCAGGCCATTTATTAGAAAAACTAGACGACTCTGCACTGGACAAGGAACCCTTCCCCGGCTCTTAAAAGTCATGCGCTTCCTGCTCATCAACGCCTACAAACCGCCTACCGACGCGCCCACGGGCCGTTATATGGAGGAACTGGGTTCGGCGCTGATCGAGGCTGGACACCAGGTCCAATACCTCGGCAGCCCCCGCGGCTACCGGGACCGGCGGGACGGCTCCCTCCGGGCGCGCCTCTGGCGGGAGATCTGCATGCACGCTTACATCTTCGTCGCGGGCAGATTCCGCCGGAATGTGGATGTCATCATTGCCCTCAGTTCGCCCGCCTGTCTCTTGGTGACCGCTTCTCTCCTTTCAAAGTGGCATCCCGGGTCTCGTCTCATCCACTGGGCCATGGACGTTTACCCAGAAACCGCCATTGCCCTGGGGATGCTGAATCCCGACAGTTCCGCGGCCAAAATTTCCAGCGACGCCATGCGCCGGGCTTACCGCCAGTGTGACTACATAGTGGCTCTGGACAAGGCCATGGCGGACCGCCTGAGTCACATCACCGACCGGCCCATCCATGTCTCTCTGCCTTGGCCGCTGCCGTCTCTGTACGACGGCATCACGACTGAAAACGCGCGCGAAGCCAAAACCCAGCCCACGGAGAAAAAGGATCGCTTTATCTGGCTTTACTCTGGAAACCTTGGCCGCGCCCACGAATGGGAAACACTGCTCGAAGTGCAGCGTCTCCTGGAAGTGCGCGGCCTGCCCATCTGGCTGCGTTTCCAGGGCACCGGCCCCGCCATGGACGAAGCCCGGGAAACAGCCAGTCAGTTCGGCCTGAAACAATGCGAATGGCTGGAGCCCGCCGCGGACGATGAGTTTCTCACTACTCTGCTGGCCGCGGACGTTCTCGTCGTCACTCAGCGCCCTGAGACCTCCGGTCTGCTCTGGCCAAGCAAGATGGCCATGCTCCGCGATCTGGGAAAACCCGTGCTGTGGGTCGGGCCGCCGACCAAACTGACCAAGTTTTCCTTCGCTCCACGGGAAGTCTCCGCCATCGCCAGCTTCCTGGAGAAACAATTCAACGCTCCACGGAAGAAGCCGCTGACTCACAAGCAGATTCTGGCCAAGATGCGGCGGCGGCGCACCATTGCCCTGAAGCAATGGGTTGAGTGGCTGAGCGGAGGCAGGGAACGAGAGCGCAAGTAAACGGGCAAGACTGGCTCAAATCTTGTCCCTCTGCTCCCCCGGTCGAATTTCGGCTACTCCTTTTTCTTCTTTTTCCCTTTTCCGGCATTTTCCTTTTCCGGAATCGGGCCCGCGAAGGGCGGCTTATCAAAGGTGGAACCGTCCCCCATCACCCGTGGATCGCCCGTGGTGACCAGTACGTCCGAAAGGCGGCCGGCCAGTTCCTGCTTCGCCTCCTTGTAGGCCGGGTCGTCCGCCACATTGTGCATCTGGTCGGGATCTTTGCTCAGGTCGTAGAGTTCCTCCACCGGCCGCTTACCAAAGGCCATTTCATAGAATGGCTTTACCTCCTCGGCATTCCGGTTCAGCACCAGCCAGGCCTTCGTCGGTCCCGCATCCATATCCGAGAGCGTCACGCGGGTATTTTCGGTCAGCTCCTCTTCCGAAGGCGCGGAATCTTCCGTGATGCCCTTGGGCTCGCCCTCCGGCCAGCGGTCCGCCTTGAAGTTGTGGATGAACAGAAATTTGTCCGTCCGGATGGCCCGGTGGGGATAGGGTAAAAAGCCTTCCCGGGCATCGTCCACATGCCGTTCCCGGCCCGTCACCACGTGATCGCGACTCGGGTCCACCCGCCCTTCTTCGCTGGACTTCAGCACGCTCATCAGACTGCGGCCCGTCATCACATCCGGCACCTTGGCGCCGCCCGCTTCCACGAAGGTGGGAGCCAGGTCCATCAGGTTTACAAAGTCCGTGACCACGCGTCCGCCCTTCACCCCGTCGGGCCAGCGGATGGCCAGCGCCACATTGGTGCCGAAATCATAGAGATTGGTCTTTCCATGCGGGAAACCTGGAACGCCATGGTCGCCGCTCACCACCACGATGGTGTTGTCCAGTTCACCGGTCTCCTCCAGCTTCTTCAGGAGGAGCCCCCAAGCCGTGTCGAAGGCCATCGCCTCTCCCAAATAGTCCGCGAAGTCTTCGCGAATGGCTGGCACATCCGGCAGGAAACCTGGCATCTTCCCTTTCAGATCGTCCGGGTCCAAGCCCCACAACGCTTTGCCCGAGCCCTTGATCCACTTCCGGTGGACGTTCGTCGGGCCGAACCAGTAGCAGAAGGGTTTGTCTCCCTCCCGAGCGTCCAGGAAGTCCTGAAAGTTCCCCAGAACTTCGTCATACATCTTCTGCTTCGCTTCCTCCAGGCTCTTCCCCTGTTCCACCAGCTTCGTCACGTTCTGGGAAAAGCTGTTAAATGCCCGGCCCGCCTTTTCGTATTCGTACTCCCGCTCTCCGTACGGCGCGTCGTTGGGCGTGCCCGGGCTCCAAACTTTATAGGTCTGCCCAATATGATAACCGGCCTCATTGTGCAGGATCAGCGGGTAGGACGGAATCGCCGGATCCCAGTGCGCCCCGGAAAGGATGGCCCCCATCCCCGTCCGCCAGAAATACTGCCCCGACAGCAGCGAGCTGCGGCACGGCGTGCAAGACGGCGCGGTCACAAACGCGTTGGTAAACAGCACCCCTTCCCGCGCCACGCGGTCGAAGTTCGGTGTCTTGATGAAGGAGTTCGCCGTGGGCTTGGCCTCATGCTCCGCGTAGATGCTGGCGTAGCGGCCCCAGTCGTCCGCAAAGGCGAAGAAGATGTTCGGCTTCTTCGCCGGTTTATCACCCTGCGCAAAGCTGGCCGGCATGGGCAGGACCAGCAGCACGGCCAAGGTCAATACTAGCAGACGAAGTGCGTCGGAGACGCGGCGGGACACGGGGTGAGCCAAAGGCAAAAAACGCATGGAATCTGGGGTCGGGTTGGGGTTGCGCTGAATTGAAGCAGCGGAGTCATCCTCCCCGAAGCCCGCGCCGGTATCAAGACCGTCTTTGCGCCAGTCCCGAGCAATCCGGGCGCCGGCCGGGTCAGGACTCCCCGGATGCCGCCGACCACGGATCGTAGGTGCCCACATACCAGAGGTGCCCTTCCGGATCTTTACAGGAAAAGCCCCGGCCGCCGTAGTCCTCGTCACGGATGTCGATCACGATCTCCGCGCCGGCTTCTTTGGCTCGCCCGTACACCACATCCGCGTCCGGCACCACGAGGTACTGGCTCTGTGTTTCCACCCCGCCAATCTCATCCGGCTGTTTGATGTGCTTTTCATACTCCCCACCTTTGCCCGTGGAGCCCAGCATGATCATGCCCCGCCCGCCCAACGTCAGTTCGGCATGCGCGATAACACCTGGCTTGTCGCCTTCGCATACCATTCGCCTCGCAAACCCGAAGACCTCGCACAGCCAGTCGATGGCGGCTGGCGCGTCACGATAAAGCAGCGCCGAAATGGCGGTGGAACCAGCTGGAACCTTTGAAGCGGGATCGTCTTTCATACCCCCAACATACCCCGCCGCGCGCGCCGCCGTATTGTAAGAAATTTCCCCCCTGGGAAGTTTTTCGGGTGGCATTGGCGGCCCGGTTTCGCCGGTTCCCGGACCTTCAATCCGGCAACGGAACGTGGTGGGCATACGGACCTTTCAGCGCCCAATACTCAGTCGGCGAGAACCCTGACAGCTCCCGGAACTCATGAATCAAGTGTGCCTGGTCGCAATACCCATGGTCAAAGGCCGCGCCGCACCAGTCGGCTTCCTTTTCGGTTACCAAAGCCGCCAACAGCCGCTCAAACCGGCGCACCCGGAGGAACTGCTTGGGGCGTAATCCCACCTCGGATTCAAAGGCGCGGATCAACCGCTTCGCCGTCACCCCCAATGCCCCGGCGGATTTCCCGATCGGCAGCCGGTCGAACATCTCCATCGCTCTCGGCACCAGACCCGGCTTGTTCGTGGTCCGGGCCTCTTTCCACCGCCGCACCAACCAGGTTTCCAGCAGCCGGAATTTCTCGGAAATGGAGGGGGCATCCACCAATCGCTCCTGCAATTCTCTTGCCCCGTGGCCCGCCAGATCTTCCATGGAAACATGCGCCGAGCACAGTTCGCCGGCTGGCACGTTCAGAAACGGCGCCGCGCCGCCGGGCAAGAATTCCACACCCATGATATGGCGCTGCTGAAAGGTATCGATTTCAAATGCCCCCAAAGATGGCCCAGTCACGCCAAAACCTTTCATCCGGTGCGACTCTCCCGACAGGTCCCGGTAGCGCAATTCGTCTTCCCGTAAATTAATGAGCAACGCCATCCTGGTGGAGGGCATCATCCGGTCCCACCCGTGCGGCAACACGAAGTCTTCGCAGTACCAGAACTGGCTGACCAAAGCCGCCAAAGGAGGCGCGGGTTTGTATCCGAGAACGATCATGCCATCTCCGTATCCGCTCTTTATCTTCCCACGCTTTCGAAAGCAAGATCAAGGGCCGCTTCGGCGGATTCCGGCGGAAGAGGCTTCCTCATGGCAAATTGTTTGCTTGTATCCCTATCCCATCTCGGATCGTCTTGCGGCACGCACTTCACTCACCCATTACCATGTCCCAACCACCACGTATTCTCGCTTTCGGAGGCAGCCTCCGGAAAGATTCCTACAATCAGACACTCGCCGCCGTCGCGGCAGCCGCCGCGCGTGAGGCTGGCGCGGATGTCACCCTGATCTCCCTGCGGGACTTTCCCCTACCAATTTTCGATGCCGACGAGGAAGAAGCCTCCGGCCTGCCGGAAAACGCCAAAAAGTTGAAGCAGCTTTTCCTGGATCACGACGCGCTCATCATCTCCTCACCCGAGTACAATAGCAGCGTTACCGCCGCCTTGAAAAACACCCTCGACTGGGTCTCCCGCTCCGAAACCGATGACGAACCGGCCCTGGCCGCCTACCGGAACAAGGTGGCCCTCCTCTTCGCCGCCTCCCCCGGCGCCCTCGGCGGTCTGCGAGGCCTCGTCCACCTACGCGCCATCCTGGGAAACATCGGCGTCACCGTCCTACCTGAACAACTGGCCGTCGGTAAGGCCTACGAAGCCTTCAACGACGGCGGTTCGCTCGCCCACGCGGGCCACGCCGAAAAGGTAAAGGCCATGACGACGAATCTCGTAACCCTCCTCACCAAACTAAAGGCCTGACTCCAGCAAGCCCCTCCTCGTCTCCTTGTCTCCTTGTCTCCTTGTCTCCTTGCCTGTCGCCAAACGCCGCCACGCCCCACGTTCACCCCCACGCCTCCACGCTCCCAATAAATCTCTCCCCCGCCCAAAAAATTCCATTGCGGGGGGAAACGCATAATCGATCTTCCGCCTTACTACCCTCAAGTATTCATCCAGAATGAAAACGCTTGCCGGGGGAGCGGCATCATCCAAAGCTCCCAAGGCGGTTCGCCGACCCAAGGCCCAAGAGGGGTCCGCGGCGAAATCCATCAAGCTCACAGAGGTCCTCGGCCCCGTCGAAGACCTGCAAAGCTACGTTAAAGCAGACTGGTGGCGTCATATCTTCAACGCCAACTACCTGCGCACCGACGGCGATGTCGTCAATGACGCCGCGATCACGGACCGGGAAGTCGATCTGCTTGTGGACATCCTCCAGCCCGCGCCGGAGGCTCGCATCCTTGACCTATGCTGCGGTCAGGGCCGCCACACGCTGGGCCTGGCCCGGCGCGGCTTTGACCAAGCCACGGGGCTGGACCGGTCCCACTACCTCATCACCCGCGCCCGCGGCACCGCCCGGAAGGAAGGGCTGAACGTCTCCTTCCGTGAAGGCGATGCCCGGAAGCTCCCCTGGCCCACGGATCACTTCGATTTCGTCCTCATCCTCGGCAACAGCTTCGGCTATTTCGAGTCCCGCAACGACGACCAAACCGTACTGCGCGAGATCCGCCGCATCCTTAAGCCTACCGGAAAACTCCTGCTGGATCTGACCGATGGCGACTTCATGCGCGCGCGCTTCGAACCTCGCAGTTGGGAGTGGATCGACAAAAACTACTTCGTCTGCCGGGAGCGTTCCCTCACGGACGATGACCGCCTCATTTCACGGGAGGTCATCACCCACGTCAGCAAAGGCGTGATCTCCGACCAGTTCTACGCCGAGCGGCTCTATTCCGAACCCCAAATGCGCGACCTGTTGAAAGAGTGCGGCTACATGGAAACGGAACTGTGCGAGCAGGTCACCACTGAAAGCCAGCGCAACCAGGACCTGGGCATGATGGGCCGCCGGATGATCTATACCAGCCGCCCCAAGAAAGAATGGGCCGCGCCCCGTAAAAAGGAAAAAGCCCTGCGCAACGTGGCCGTCGTCATGGGCGACCCCCGGAAAACGGACATCGTCAAACCCGACGGCACCTTCGACGAAGACGATTTCGCCACCATCCACCGCCTGAAGGAAGCGCTGTCCGAGCTGAACGGCTACCGGTTTCAGTTCTTCGACAATCACGACACCCTTCAGACCGACGTCCGGCGCATTCGCGCGGAGTTCGACTTGGTGCTGAACCTCTGCGACGAAGGTTTCGGGAACCAGGCCACGCAGGAACTTCACGTCCCCGCTTTACTCGAAATGAACGGCATCCGCTACACCGGCGGAAATCCCCAGTGTCTGGCGTATTGCTACGACAAATCCCTCGTCCGCGGCGTGGCCAAGGAGATGGACATCCCCGTGCCGGAAGCCTTCATCATCAAAGCGGACGACACCACGTTCTACGAATTGACGCTGCCTTTTCCCTTCATCGTGAAGCCGAACTTTGGAGACTCGTCCTTCGGCATCACCGTGGACAGCGTCTGTCACGACGTGGCCCAACTCGAAAACGCCATCCTCAAGGCGCGCGATACCTTCGGCTACAAGCACCCGGTCCTGATCGAGCAGTTCCTCACCGGCAAAGACCTCAGTGTCGGCATCATCGGGAATCCGCCCGGACCTTACACCGCCCTTCCCGTCATCGAAGAGGATTACTCATCCCTGCCGGACGGCCTGCCCAAGATCTGCGGCTACGAAGCGAAGTGGGACCCCGAATCTCCCTACTGGTCCGCCCTGCGATCCATCCCCGCCGAACTGCCGGAGAAGACCCACGGCTTCCTCATCGCCAGTTGCCTGCGGCTTTTCGAACGCCTCGGCTGCCGGGACTATGCCCGCTTTGACTGGCGCATGGATTCCCACGGCACTCCGCGCCTCCTGGAAGCCAACCCCAACCCCGGCTGGTGCTGGGACGGCCACCTCGCCAAAATGGCCGCCCTGGCCGGGCATAACTACTCAGACATGCTCGGCCTCATCCTGAAAGCCGCCGAAGAACGCATCCGGTCCTAGGCCTCCAAAATCCCCGCCACCCGCCGGACAGCCTAACGTGCATCGTGCATCCCTTGAATCACCGGTTACCCAAAAACCTCCCTTTCCTCCCAGCGAGCCAACGGCTCGCCGGCGCTTAGCCAGGGGTGTAAGCCCCTGGAATCCACGCCCCCTCATGTCGCGAGCTGAAGGCTCGCCGGCGGGCGCCCTCCATTCCAAAAGCCGAAATCCCCAACCCCCCGGCATCCCATTCCACCAATTAGGATTGCAGATCATCGACCCGCGGGTGAGCCTCCCCACACTTCCTCACCTCTCGCCCACTCCGCCGTCGAGCCGCCACGCCCCATTCCCTCCACTGCGCTTACGGACACATCATCTTTTCCACCAAGGACCGCTACCCTCTCATCTCACCTGAAATAGAAGAACGCCTCTACCAATACCTGGGCGGCATCGTCCGGGACATGAAGGCACGCCTGATCGAAATCAACGGCACCCCAAACCATCTGCACCTCCTCATCCAGGAATCCAAGTCCATCGCGGTGCAGGATTTCATGCGGGACCTCAAATCCAATTCATCCCGGTGGATGAAAAACACCCTGAGATCCTCTTCCGCTTCACCAACCCTTTCGCCCGACTTCGCCTGGCAAAAGGCTACGGCTGGTTCAGCGTCAGCCCCGCGGATATGGAAGTCGCGGCCAGTTACGTCAAAAACCAAAAGGAACATCACCGGAAAGTGACCTTCGAAGACGAATTCCGCGGCTTCCTCCGAAAATACCGGATCGAATTCGACGAACGCTACGTGTGGGATTGAGAGAACCGCAACGAAGGGAACGCAAAAAGACAACGCGAGTATTCGCCGGCGAGCCTTCAGCTCGCAAACTTCGGAGGACTACGGATTCCAGGGGCTTACACCCCTGGCTAGGCGCCGCAAGGCCTTCAGCCTTGAACGATTTTGTCTGTCCCTAAAGAGAAACTCCGGTTTTCAGAATCAAACCGCTAAGATCCGGCTGGTTGCTCGAATCATTGTTGGGTAAGGGCGTAGAGCCCAACCAAACAATTCTATCGGCCACAAACAGCAGTCCGCCCCACACCCCTCAACGGTAATTCAAAATCCCCTCCGCGATCTCTTCCGCCAGAATTTGCCGGAACCACGTGGTGGCGCACCTCTGGCACTCCCAGCGATTGGAAATGAAGCCGCACTCCACCAGCGCGGCGGTCCCTTTGGTCAAACGCAACACTTTCAATTTCGCGGGTTTGACCCCGCGGTCCGTCGACCGGATGCGGCTGCCCAGTTCTTTTTGAATGGCGCTGGCCAGGGCCTTTCCGTCATTGCTGCCCGGGTAATAAAACGTCTCGATGCCCTTGATGCTGCGGTCGCGGTGAGCGTTGAAGTGAATGCTCACAAACACCACGTCGCTGTATTTGTTGGCCTTGATGGCCCGGTCGTCCAGCTCCACGAAAACGTCACTCGTCCGGGTCAGGACCGTGGGCATGCCCTTTGCCTGCAGCAGCCGCTGCACGCGCTGGGCCACGTCCAGCGTCAGGTCCTTTTCCGTCACCCCATACCACTTCGAGCCGCCGTCCTTCCCACCGTGTCCGGGGTCCAGCACCACGCGGCTGAAGCGCGCTCCGGACGCTGGGGCCACCCGCACGCCCAAAATTCCCAATCCCGCCAACAACAGCGCCCACAAGCTCCGGCGGCGGGACCAAATGGGAAGCTGATTCGGGCGGCCCGTGCTCCGCTTTTTCCTGGGCCTGCTACGGTTGGGATTCATGCAGCGAGGAGTGCCATTCGGCAAGACAGTGTAAACGGACAAGGTTACTCGGAATTAAGGCCGGAACAAGCGCGGCAAGTCAGGACTGCGTTCCATCCTCCGAACCGGTTCGGGAAACTGATTTTCCGTTGCGAAGGTAAAAATCATCACTAGGTTGCCGCCTTTCCGCCCCAGCACGTCCGGGGTCTCCAAAAGGAACTGAATCTTACTTTAGAATTCATTATTGTAAAGTTTACTGTAATTTTCAAAACCCCTTTGAGCTCGGGACCGAGAGGTCTCTCTGGGTGTGACGTTCCCAACAAAAGGTAAATCCGGGAATTGCCATCGTTTTCCTCTGAGCTAGATTCCCCCTTTTCCACCCCCGGGCTCGGGACCCCCTCGCCCCACTTTTCCCGATTCCAGTTTCAGAAATTCATAACTCTTATGTTTAGCCTAGCCTCAGGAAATTTCGGACAGCCCAGGCCCGCTTTCCTGCGTCGCGGTTGAACTTTTTACCCCCTCTCTCTTCTAAACTTTCCTATCCCCCAAAAACTCCCCAGAACGCTGACAAACCCATATGACAACGACACTGATCATTCTAATCCCCCTGTTTGGCCTGCTCGCGCTGGGCTACACCTACTGGAAGTCCCTGTGGGTCTCCAAACAAGACGCCGGCACTGACAAAATGCAGCGCATCGCCAGCCACATCACGGCGGGCGCCATGGCCTTCCTCAGAGCGGAATACAAGGTCCTGGCACTCTTCGTGGCGGGAGTGGCGATTCTGCTGACCATCGGCGGCTTCGTCCAGAAACAGTCTCACCCCCTGGTCGCCGTGTCCTTTGTCGTGGGCGCTTTCTGTTCGGCTCTGGCCGGTTACATTGGAATGAAGGTCGCCACCAAGGCCAATGTCCGCACCACCCAGGGCGCCCGCACCAGTCTCGGCGAGGGACTCAAGGTCGCTTTCGCCGGCGGCTCGGTCATGGGCATGGGCGTTGTGGGCTTGGGGGTGCTGGGTCTCGGCGCTCTCTTCCTCATTTTCAGCGGCTCCTTCGGCCGTGACGCGGACGGCATTGCCAAAGTCATCACGATCATCACCGGCTTTTCCTTTGGCGCCTCCTCGATCGCCCTGTTCGCCCGTGTGGGCGGCGGCATCTACACCAAGGCGGCCGACGTGGGCGCCGACCTCGTGGGTAAGGTGGAAGCCGGCATCCCGGAAGATCACCCGCTGAACCCCGCCACCATCGCCGACAACGTGGGCGACAACGTGGGTGACGTGGCCGGCATGGGCGCGGACCTCTTCGAATCCTACGTGGGCTCCATCATCGGCACCATGGTGCTGGGCGCTCTGTTCATGGGCGTGGAGGGCATGCCCCTGGATGGCCTGGGCGCCGTGCTCCTGCCGCTCGTCCTGGCGGGCGCGGGCATCGTGGCCTCCATCATCGGAACATTCTTTGTGCGCGTGAAAGAAGGCGGCAGCCCTCACACCGCTCTGAACATCGGGGAGTTTGGCTCCGCCATCCTCCTGCTCATCGCCACCTTCCTCATCATCAATGGCATGCTGCCGAAGCAGTGGGTGCACGATGGCACCACCTATTCCTCCTTCGGTGTCATGCTGAGCGTCATCTTTGGCCTCGTCTCCGGCCTGGCTATCGGCAAAGTCACCGAGCACTACACCGGCACCGGCACGGGCCCGGTGAAAGACATTGTCCGCCAATCGGTCACGGGCTCGGCGACGAACATCATCGCGGGCCTCGGCGTGGGCATGCTCTCCACCGCTATCCCGATCATCATCATCGCCGCCGCCATTCTCGGCGCCTATCACTTCGCCGGCCTCTACGGCATCGCCATCGCCGCGGTGGGCATGCTTTCCAATACCGGCATTCAGCTGGCGGTGGATGCCTACGGCCCCATTTCGGATAACGCCGGTGGCATCGCCGAAATGAGCGAACTGCCCCCGGAAGTGCGCCAGCGCACCGACAAGCTCGACGCCGTGGGCAACACCACCGCCGCCATCGGCAAAGGCTTCGCCATCGGCTCCGCCGCCCTGACCGCGCTCGCGCTGTTCGCGGCCTTCAAGACCTCCTATGACGCCTCGCACCCCGAACCTCTGAACATACTGGTGACGGATCCCCGCGTGGTCGCCGCCCTCCTGGTGGGCGCCATGCTGCCCTTCCTCTTCTCCGCCCTCTCCATGCAGGCGGTGGGGCGCGCCGCCATGTCCATGATTCAAGAAGTGCGGCGCCAATTTAACAGCATCCCCGAACTGAAAGGCGCCCTCGACGCCATGCGCCGCAACGAGGGCAAGGAAATGAACGAATGGAACGAAGCAGACCGCGCGGCCTTCGAAGCCGCCGACGGAAAGGCTGAATATTCCAAGTGCGTGGAGATCTCCACCAAGTCTTCCATCAAGGAAATGATCAAACCCGGACTGCTCGCAGTGGCAGCTCCCGTCGCCGTGGGCTTCATTGGCGGTGGAGAAATGCTTGGCGGCCTGCTCGCCGGTGTCACCGCCTCAGGCGTGCTGATGGCCCTCTTCCAGTCCAACGCCGGCGGCGCCTGGGACAACGCCAAAAAGATGATCGAGGAAGGTTACGAAGTGGATGGCCAGATGCTCAGAAAAGGCTCTGACGCTCACAAAGCCGCCGTCGTCGGCGACACCGTGGGCGACCCGTTCAAGGACACCTCCGGCCCGTCCCTGAACATCCTCCTCAAGCTCATGTCCGTGGTCGCTCTGGTCATCGCCACGATGATCTGAGGTTTCGAGCCCGCCGCGAGCGGGTAGAAAGGGCGCGACCGTGGAGAGTATGCGGTCGCGCTACCCCAGACAAGGAGAAGGGGAGACAAGGAGACAGGGATTTTGACGTGGGTACTCCTCAAAGATCCATGTCAGATGAAAGAGCTGATACGGCCGTTAGGAGGTAGCGTCAGGTTAATAGGGTGATTTCCCAGGATTCGGAATGATTTCTCATGCTAACAAGCATGGAAATCAAATCGTCGTATTCAGCATAGAGACGCCGGGCCACTCCGGGATCGAGATACGAACACTCGACCGCAAACTGTAGCCAAGATCGAGTCTCAGCGGCTTCTCCTTCGCTATCCACGAGTTTGCTGATCAACGAAGCTCGATAGACTCGCTTTCGCCAACCCTCTGCAATATTCGCAGCGACGGATCGCGAGGAACGCCTCAATTGGTCTGTCAGAGAGAATCTCTCTTCAGAGGGAAAGCTCCGGCTCAGTCGAAAAATCTCCATCGCCGCGGAAAACGCACGCTGATACACCTCAAGGTCAGTGTATCGGGTGATCTTGGTCTTTCGCTCCATTTCGCATACCAATACCACAAAACCCGCTTATCAAAATCGGCCACCCCTGTCTCCCTGTCTCCCTGTCTCCCTGTCTCCCTGTCTCCCTGTCTCCCTGTCTCCCTGTCTCCCTGTCTCCCTGTCTCCCTGTCTCCCTGTCTCCCTGTCTCCCTGTCTGTCGCAGCGCCACCGCCACAAAGCACCGCTCCCCCCTTCCCCCCTCAATCCACTTTCCGGATCTCGTAAGTCCGCGCCTTCGGCTGGGCCAGCTCCCAGATCCGCGCTTCGTAGTCATCCGCGAGCTTGATCAGTTCCTCGATGTCGGACATGGCCTTGGCAATGTCCTCCTCTAACTTGACGGGATCGGGCTCGGCAGCTTCGGCGTAGCGATTGCGGACTCCTTTGATGTGACTCCAGCGGTTCCGCAACATCCGCACCGCCATGTCATTCCGCTCGCGATTGAGCAGCGCCACCTCCATGGCCTGTTGATACTGCGGCGTGGCCGGATTGCTTTGCAGTTCAATCTTTGCCCCCAGCGATACATGGGAAAACTTTTTGCCGGCGGATTGCCCATCGATCAACACCTCGTAGGTGCCCGGCTCCAGGCCCACGATTTTCACCCGTTCGTTGCTCCAGTGGTGACCGGCCTTCGTCAGAGCGGCCCCCACGGAAGGTTTCGGGTAGTCCTCCCATTTGCTGGCCCCTTCTCCAAAAGCTTCATCCGGCACCACCCAGGGCAGTGCCTGGGCGGCAAAGGTAAAGGTCACGTGGTCCGCTTCGGGAGAGCCCTTCACCTCGCTCAGTTCTCCACCGCTCGCGTTACCCTTCCAGGCTCCACCACGGTTCACCACGGTGATGCTACTGACGTTTTTCCGCTCCGTCCCAAGTTGGGAAATCATCTCATACGCCATGATGAACTGTCCGCCCGGTCCCGGGTGAATCGCGTCTGGCACCAGCGTAAAGTCAGGCTCCGTCCTGCGTTGCAGGGTCGTGTAGTCGTTTGTCGGCGCCCACAGGTTCACAAACGGCAGGCCTTGTTCCCCGGCCTGTTCCCGCAACCATGCGCCGTAGTAGGCCAGCACGGAATTGTAATACGGATCGAACGGCCGGTCGCCAAAGCGGAAGTCCTCTTCCTGCTTGCGGATCGCCAACTGATGGTGATCGAACATCGTGGGCGACATCACAATCGGAGCCGCCCCGATCTCCCGGATCCGGCCCAGGATCTCGGTCATCCCCTTTTCATAGAGACCAAAGGTCTCGCTGTTGAAGTTCTGATACTCTCCATCGTTCATCCCCAGCAACACGCTGACGTACTTCGGCTTGAAGGCCGCCACGTCCGCGTCAAACCGGCGCAGGGCATCCGCCGCCCGGTCGCCACTCACCCCGGCATTGTGAAAATGAATCTTCCGGTCGGGATAGCGGGTGTAGAAAAAGTCCTCCACATACTGCGTGTAGAGACACTGGTGAGTGATCGAATCTCCCAGGAAGACAAAGGTGTCCCCGTCTTGAAGATCCAGCACGGTCTCAGGTTTTGGCGGCGCGGCAGCGGGTTTTTCCGCCTCCGGCGCCTTCTGGGCATAGGTTCCCGCCGAGAGGACCAGGCTTCCCGCCACGGCCACGAGTCTTACCAAGTCTGCAATGTTCCGTTTCTTATTCATGAAGTGAGGTTATCGGAGAGTTCAGGATTGAAACAAGAGGGGCAACAGTTCCGCCAGGTAGCCGCGCCAGACATCCCAGGAATGGGCCCCTTCGGTCAGCAAATACTGATGCTCAACACCATGGGAGGTCAGAAACCCGTGAAACGTCTCATTTCGCTCCAAGAGGAAATCGTCCTCACCGCAAGCAATCCAGATCAGCCGGTAGGCCTCGCCGTATTCTTTTCCCTTCTCCACGATCCCGGGAAACATCTCCGCGGCCGCTTTTTCCGTTTCCGGCACCGCGGAACTGAAGCCCGCCACCCAGTGGTAGCGTTCCGGATCACTCAGGCCTAAGGCAACCGCCTGTCCTCCCCCCATGGATAAACCCGCCACCGCGCGGCTGTCCGGCGCCGCCGCGACGCGGTAGCGCTGCTCGACCTGAGGCTGAATCCGTTCCTTCAACTCCGCGAAAACGGCTTCGTTGTTCAGCTTATACCACTCGCCCCGGTCTTCGATGGCCTCCATGTCTACCCCTGGAGGCGCGGCGTGCCCGTGCGGCATCACGATGATCATCGGCTTCGCCTTGTCCTCAGCGATCAGATTGTCCGCGATCACATTCGCCTGCCCGATCGCGGTCCACCCGGACTCGTCATCGCCCGATCCATGGAGCAGGTAGAGCACGGGATACGCCCGGCTTTCCGCGTTATCGGCATACCCCGGCGGCGTATAAACGCGGTAGGAACGATGTTCCTGAAGGGCCTCCGACCAGTAGGTATGCAGGTGGACCTCCCCATGCGGCACGTCCCTGAGCTGTTCGATCGTAGGCGGATTCCCCGGCACTTCCACCAGGCTGGCCATGCGGCGCCAGGCTTTCACCTTCCGGTTGAATTGGTCGGCCACCGCCGCGCCATCAATCTCAAACGTGTAGCTGTAAAGTCCCGGCTCCAGCGGCCCGGCCGTCACGGTCCACAGCCCATCTTTCTCCTTGGACAGCGGTACTTTCTTCCCTGGCAGACCGGCCAAAAGCACCTCTTTCGCCTTCGGTGCCAGCACCCGGAAAGTCACTGTCCCATCCGCGCCCACTTCGGGAGACTTGGGCACGTTGAAAACATCGGCAATCGTTCGAGGGACCAGGCTCATCGACAACAGAATGGCCGCCATCCAGCAGCCCAGGGAATTCGGGGTTCTCACGGCCCGGCAGGCTATGGCTTCCGTCCGCTCAGTGCAAGACGAAGGTTTTCCCGATCAACGCCAGCGTCGCGGAAGTCTCGCGATACCGCTTACTGGTTCTCGAACCAGGACGCTCCCGCCTCCTTCACCGTCATGGCCTTGGGGAGTTTCTCCTTCAAGTCTTCCGGCAACTCATCCATTTCCAGGATGGCGTTGTTCTCCCACTGGCTCACCGTGTCTTGTTTCGAGCCCTCGGAAAATGTACCTTCTTTCCCGATCACGAAAGTGTTCCCCACAAACCTCAGTCCCTCCGGAAGAACCACCCGGTTGTCTTCGCCGTAGTTCTCGTCATACTTCAGCGCCGGTCCGCGATTCAGAGCCACAATGTTGTTCTCCAGGCTCACGTTCCGCACCTGTTGCCATTCGTGCGGCTCAGGTTTCGGGTTCCCCGCCATGAAGGCGATGGCTCCGTCGGCCCGGCCCGTGGTTCTCGTGATGTAGTTTCCCCGGATGATGTGATTCTCTCCGTAGACCCGCACGCCCCCGGTTTCTTTCTTTCCGCCGCCGTCAAAATAGTTCTCCTCCACCAGCGAGCCATTCCCATGGCGCAGCGTCAGGGTGCCGGCACACTCCCGGAAGGTGTTGCGGCGAAAGATGTTCGCCCCTGACTTGCAGGAAATGGTTTCGATCTCCCCATCGCACCGCTCGAAAAGATTCTCCTCCACCAGTGTAATGGAATCGCTGTGCGCCACTTCACTGGTCCCGATACGTATCGTTTCGTAGCCGTTCTTCCCCTTGATTTGGGCCCGGTCCACGAAGTGATTGTGATGGATGTGAATGTGGTTGGGCACCCCTGGCGCATGCCATACCGTCAGTAAGACGCTGAAGGAGGCCTTCCCCCGAAACGTGCAGTGATCTACTTCGTGATGCTGCCCTTTCAGAGATACCCATTTGTCCTTCCTCTTGGGGTCCGGGTGATTAAAGGCATCTATAGCACAGTTCGTCAGACGGCAATGACTTCCTTCAAACTCGATTACCCCTTCAATAGGCGAATGCCCCTCGCGAAAGAGAAAGCCCTCCACCGTCACATACTCTCCTTTGAGCAAAAGGCAGGACTCCCCACTTATCACCACGCCACCCGGCGTCTCCGCCCGGATCTGAACTCTTGCGTCCTCCTTCCCCGAAACCTCCAGCTTCAACTTCAGATCCTTATACTCGCCATCCCGCACGACAAACTCGGTCTCCGACGCCTTGCCCTCCAAGGCTTTCGCCAATTCATCCAGGCTCACCCGTTCGGCTCCGAACGACGAAACAAAACACAAAAAGATCCCGCCGAAAACCACACTCACAATCGCGACCAAGCGTCGTGCCGTGCGCAAGAAAGATGAAGTGGGTTGCATGGGAAGGGGTGGGAAAAGCCTCCGCGAATGTAGCAGAGTTCAAATGCCGCAAGCGGCTAATTCTCCGGCTGAGCTGGCTTCGCCAAATCCTCCGCCACTTCCCGAGCCGTATCCGGCCGGTCGGTAATGATGCCGTCCACCCCCCAGGTGACGAAACGTTGATATCCGCGCACGTCATTCACCGTCCAGACCGCCACCCGATAACCGGATTCCTGAAACCCGCTGATCGCCGCCTCAGTCAGGTACTTCTGGTTCCACCCCACCCACTCAGGCTTCAAAGCCTCTAGCTGACTCTTCTTTTCGGCGGTCACTTCCTTGTCCCCCAGCGCTCCAATAGTCAGGTCAGGAAGCAACTCCCGGATCTCGCTCAAAAACTGCCAATCAAAACTCTGCACCACCACGCGGTCCACCGCATTCAAGTCCCTCAAGACCGCCGCGTAGGCCTCCGCGCTACCTGTCTTCTGCTCGATCAAGGGCGTGGCTTCCGGCAAGCACGCCTCTATGGCCTGGGCAAAGCTGGGCATCTTTTCGCCGGTAAATGCTTCCCCAAACCACCGGCCCACGTCCTTTCGTTCAACCTCAGCCAAAGAGAGCGTTTCAAATGCCGCCGTCTCACCCGTAAATCGCTCCAGTGTCTTGTCGTGTTGCAACATCAGCACGCCATCCGCCGTCACCCGCACATCGAATTCAATCCAGTCCGTCTTCTTTTCCTGCGCCAACTTGATCGACGCCAAGGTGTTCTCCGGCGCTTCCGCGCTGGCTCCCCGATGAGCAATGATGAGTGGGCTTGACGACATACCTTGTTCCTCGCCCTGACAGACGGCATTCAGCAAGAACCACACGAATCCAAAGACATACCTCATTCTCATGCGAATACCCCGATCTGTTCCCGCACGTTACGTTCTCTTTTGCTCCGGTTTTCTTGAGAACCGTCTAGTCGAACCGAATTACCCTCCGGGCGTTCGACGAAAACACTTTCCTTTGCGCCACCGGATCCGTCAGCAACCGCTTCACAATCGCCTGAGTCTGGCTGCCACTGCATTTTTCACCGCTGCCTTCCGGGTCCGCGCAGTCTGTCCCGTAACATAGCTTATCCTGGTGTTTCTCCAGGAAGGCCGCGGCGTGCTCCTCGTCCCGGGTCAGCGCATTCCGGCCCGACCCGGCGGACAGATCGCCAAACATGTTGGGATAGTCTGACAAATACTTGTCCGTCAGACCACCGGGGGTCACCGGTCCTTTCGGATACATCTCTTCCTGTTGGTGGCTCTTATCGATGTTCCCCCACCAAGTCTGGGCATGCCCAAAAAAGTTCACCTCCGGGTATTTCTCCAGCATTTTATAAAACCGGTCGAAACCCATATTATACTTTTCGTGCTGGAAATGCAGGAGCACCGGCACGTCATAGTGCCGGGCAATCTGGTAGACCATCTGCATCGGCTCGGAGTCGCAGTCCATGCCATACTTCATCTCCCCGATGCCCCGCGCGCCTCGCTCCAGCCACTTTTCCAGTTCCGCCTTGGCTCCCTCCAGATCCGGCACCTCATTGGTGAAGTAGATAAACTCATCCGGATGCGCCGCCGCCAGCCTCGCGGAGGCTTCCGTCCCGAACACCCTCGCCGCCAACCCATTCGACTTCCCCTGGTGGGTGGACGCACTCATGATCTGCGAACCGGCGGGAAGCAACACGGTCTTGCTCACTCCCATGGTCCTCTGGTGCGCCACCAAGGCTTCATTCATCCGCCCATGAAAATTCACGTGCTGATGGATGTCGATGATCTCCAACTCAGCTTCCTTCTCCGCGGCCACGGATTTCGAGATATCGGAAACGAGCAACGGCGCGGCAGCCGAAGCCGCCGCATAGCGAATAAACTGTCTGCGTTTCATGGGAGCTTTAAGACGGAAAACGTTGGGGGTGGGTCACCGAGGACAAACCGGTTCTTCTGAATGGACATTTGGTACTACCATTCGCAACACGGTCTTGCCAAGAACAAGCCCTTGCTCTCCAATCCATTGCGATTCCCCTTCTTTGAACAAGAGCCCCCTCTACCGGTTCAGAAATTCCCAATGAAACGCCCCCGCCGCCCTCTCCAGGCCGTGACTTTGCCAGTCCTTTGGTGCTTCGTCATCGCCATCCTTCCTCATCCCCATCCAGCGGCTCGGGCTGCCGGAGACGCCACGGAACCCCAGGCCAAGGCGGAAGACCTGCCCCGCCTTCCCGCCACGGACCCGGCGGATGCGCTGGGAACCTTCCAGGTAAAGCCCGGCTTCAAGCTGGAACTCGCGGCCCACGAACCCCTGGTGGAGGATCCCATCGCTCTGGAATTCGATGCTGACGGACGGCTCTTCGCCGTCGAAATGCGCGGCTACTCCGAGCGACGCGATTCGGAGGAAGGCCGCATCCGGCTCCTGGTCGATGAAGATCAGGACGGCAGGTTCGACCGCGCCACGGTCTATGCCGAGGGCCTGAAATGGCCCACGGGGGTCGCCTGCTACGATGGAGGGATCTTCGTCGCCGCCACGCCTGACCTTCTCTACTTCCGCGACAAGGACGGCGATGGCGTCGCGGAAGAAAAGGAAGTCGTCTTCACAGGCTTCGGCGCCGGAGTGGATGAACTGAACGTCCAGGCCCTGGTTAACAGCCTGACTTGGGGGCCGGACAACCGCATTTACGGCGCCACCGCCCGCAATGGCGGTCTCGTCCGCCGGCCGGACCAACCGGAAAGCGAAGCCCTGAACCTGCGCGGCGCCGACTTTTCCTTCGATCCCGTGAAGCGCGATCTACGGGCCGAAAGCGGCTCCGCTCAGTATGGCCTCTCCTTCGACAGCAAAGGCCGCCGCTACGTCTGCTCCAACAGCAACCACATTCAGGCCGTGATGTATGAGCTCAGCCAGGTGACTCCCAACCCCTACTACAGCCTGCCGTCCGCCCTCGCCTCCATCGCCACGGACGGTCCCTCGGCGGAAGTCTTTCGCATCAGCCCGGACGAAGCCTGGCGCATCATCCGCACCCGGTGGCGGGTCAGTGGCATGGTGCCCGGCGTGGTGGAAGGCGGCGGCCGTGTCTCTGGATACTTTACCGCCGCCACTGGCATCACGATCTACACTGGCGACGCTTACGGGCCGGAATTCGCGGACAACGCCTTCATCGGCGACGCGGGCAGCAACCTCGTCCATCGCAAAGTCATCCAGAACCTCCCCGGCCAGGCCACGCTCTCCGCCAGCCGTCACCCGGACGATGCCAAGAGCGAGTTCGTCGCCTCCTCCGACAACTGGTTCCGGCCCGTGTCTTTCACCAATGCCCCGGACGGCTGTCTTTACATCGCGGACATGTACCGCGAGACCATCGAACATCCCAAGAGCCTGCCGCCCGGCATCAAGCAATACCTGGATCTCAACAGCGGCAATCGCCGCGGCCGCATTTACCGCGCGGTTCCTGAGAGAGACTTCGAACGCCGCCCTTCTTCCCCAATCAGCCAGGCGTCAACGGAAGCATTGGTGAACCTGTTAGGCCATCCAAATGGCTGGCACCGCGCCACCGCTCAGCGCCTCCTCTGGGAGCGAAAAGATCCGGATTCCGCTCCCCTTTTGAAAGACTTCATCATCAAAAAGGAAAACCCCGGCGCGGGAAAACTCCTCGCGCTTCATCTTCTGTCCAGCCTGGACGCCCTGGATGACTTCGCCCTTCTCAACGCCCTGAACGACACCTCACCCGCTGTTCGCCGCCACGCCATTCGCCTGGCCGGTCCGGACCTGGCCACCAACGCCGCGGGAGACGAAGATCCCGAAGTCCGCTACGAAGCCGCCCTTGCCCTCAGCAACCGCGCCTCCGGCGCGGGGTCAAACCCCCTGCTGATTTTCATGGCTGAAAGCGCTCTCGGCGATCCCTGGAACGAAGCCGCCATCCTTTCCGCCATTAAGTCCCCGGAAGAAGCCGCCATGCTGTTCGAGCTGTTGAAAGACAAGAGCGAGTCCGGCGCCTCCATGTTGGAGAATCTTACCACGATCATCGGCCACATGAACGACCCCATCTCGGTCAACACGGTCCTCAGATCCATCGCCGCCGCTCCCACCTCCGCCCGTTCCCTGGACCTGGTGGAAGCGCTGGGCTCGGGTCTGGCCAAAGCCAAGTCGTCGCTCGCCAAAGCCGACGTCGAAAACGTCTTGGGACCGGTATTCTCCAACGCAATTTCCCAGGCTACGGACGGCTCTCTTGCCCCTGAGACCCGGGCCGCCGCCGTACGCCTGCTCGCCTATGCTCCCGGCGACGAACCCTCCAGCGCCGCCGTGTCTCTCCTTGAGTCATCCAATGATACCACCCTCCGGACCGCCGCCGTCGATACCCTGGCCGCACGCCGCTCTCCGGATCTCGCATCCGCCATCGTCATTCGCTGGCCGGATCTCACCCTGGCGGAACGCAACCACGCCATCGGCCGTCTTCTCAGCCGTGGCGACTACGCCGTGGAGCTTCTAACCGCCATCCGGGACGGAAAGATCGCGGCAGCGGAGATTCCCTCTCCCCAGCAAACCGCATTGAAAAAATACAAAGATGCCAAGGTCCGCACCCTTGCGGAAGAAACCCTCGTCTCCACCGCCATCGACCGGCAGGCGGTGATCGAAGACTACCTTTCCGTCCTCGACCTCGAAGCGGACGCCAAACGCGGTCATGAAAAATTCCAGCAAGTCTGCATGACCTGTCACCGCTCCGGTGACCAGGGCTTTGCCGTGGGTCCAGACCGCGTGACCTTCAAGACCGCGGGAAAGGCTTCCATTCTAACCAACCTCATAGACCCGAATCGCGAAGTCGCCCCTCAATACGCCGCCTATATCGCCACCACGAAACAAGGCGAAACCCTGATCGGCTTGGTCGCCAACGAAACCGCCGATTCTCTGACTATCCGTCAGCCCGGCGGCGTCGAAACCACCGTGGCGCGCGCTGACCTCGCCCAGATGCAGGCCATGGGTCAGTCCCTCATGCCCGTGGGCCTGGAAGCCACCCTCTCCCGTCAGGACTTGGCCGACCTACTCGAATACGTCACCACCGCGGATTGAACCCAGTCCCTCAGGCCCACGCGCTGGCCAGTTCCAGCATGACCGCCTTCTGCGCGTGCAGCCGGTTTTCCGCCTGCTGAAAGATCTCGTCCGCGTGCGCTTCCATCACGTCTTCCATGATCTCGTGCCCACGATAGGCCGGCAGGCAGTGAAGCACCGCCGCGCCCGGGTTCGCCAAGTCCACGAGTTCCTGGGAAATGCCATACCCCTTCAGCGTCGCCAGCCGCCCGGCGGACTCCGCTTCTTTCCCCATGCTGACCCAGGTGTCGGTATAGAGCACGTCCGCGCCTACAACCGCCTTCGCCGGGTCCGTATCACAACTCACCAGGTTACCGGCGCCCAGGTTCTCCAGGTACTCCGCTGACGGCTGAAAGGTTTCCGGCGCAGCGATCACCAGTTCAAAGTTCAGGCGCTTCGCGGCCCACATCCAGGACCGCGCCATATTGCAGTCCCCATCGCCCAGGAAAACGATCTTCTTGCCATCCCAGCCACCAATCCGTTCCCGGATGGTCTGCAAATCCGCCAGCACCTGGCAGGGATGTTCTTCATCGGTCAAAGCATTGATGGTGGGAATCTTCCCGAACTCGGCAAACTCCTCAACGTTGCTCTGCGCATAGGTCCGGATGACGGCTCCGTGCACCATCCGGCCCAAGACTCTTGCGGTATCCTTGATCGGTTCGCCCCGGCCCAGTTGCATGTCGCCGGCGGAAAGAAACATGACCGAGCCGCCCAGTTCCCGGATACCCACCTCAAAGCTCACCCGGGTCCGGGTGGAAGATTTGCTGAACAGCATGGCCCAGCACTGCCCTTCCAGCACTTTGGGTTCGTCCTTGCCCCGGCGCTCCTTCAGGTCGTCAGCCAGGTCCACAATACTGCGGATCTCCTCAGCGCTCAGAGATTCAATGGAAAGCAGATGTTTCATAAGCTAAGCCTATCTAATTCTCATTCAGATGCTTCAGGCGGAAGCCGCCACCGTCTCCGCCAGGCGGGTCAATACCTCCTTCATGATTGCGAACGCCTCATCCATCTCATCTTTGGTTACGTTCAGAGGTGGCAGCCAACGCACCACGCCTGGCCCAGCCGGCACCGTTAACAGCCCAGCTTCCTGGAGTTGCCGCACCACAAAGGCGCTGGGCGTCAGGCCGCATCCCACGAAGGCCGGTAGCGTTTCCACCGCGCCGGTATCCAGCACAAAACCCAGCATCAATCCAAGGCCGCGCATACCTGTCACAAAAGGCAGCGGCTCATCCTTGACGCGCTGCCGCGCATAGTCCCCCATCTCTCCCGCGTGCCGGATCAGGTCTTTGTCTTCGATTTCCTTGAGCACGGCCAAAGCCGCCACGGAACCCAGGGGGGTACCACCGAAGGTGGAACCGTGAGTTCCTGGCCCTAACAAATCACAAATCAGCCCGTCATTGACCCCCTCCATAATGGGCGCCGCTTTGGCCCAGATGCCGCCCATGGGAAAGCCGCCCGCCAATCCCTTTGCCCAGCTCACGGCATCAGGCTCGATCTTCACTCCGCTGTCCTTCAGCACGGCTCGCCACGCACAGCTTTCTCCGGTCCGGCCCAGGCCACACTGCACTTCGTCCAGCATGAACAAGAGGTGCTTCTCCCGGCAAAGATCGGACACGGCCTGCAGATACTCCGGCGTCGCCACATGAATGCCGCCCTCGCCCTGGATCACTTCCAGCAGGATGGCCGCCGTCTTATCCGTTACAGCTGCCCGCAGGGCTTCAATGTCGTTGTACGGCACATGCCGGAAGCCTTCCAGCAACGGCTCGAATCCCTTCTTCACCTTCTCCTGCCCCGTCGCCGCAATGCCGCCCAGAGTCCGGCCATGAAAGGAGTTCACACAGGTGATCACCTCATACCGCGCGTGCCCGTGGGCTTCGGCCGTGACGTGTCCGAACATGCGCGCCAGCTTGATGAGCGAATCGTTCGCTTCCGCGCCACTGTTGCAGAGGAAGACCTTCCCCGGCAGCTTCACCACCTTCTCCACCAGGAAACGCGCCAGCTCAGCCTGCTCGCGGATCTGGTAGAGGTTGGAGCTGTGAATGAGCTTTTTCGCCTGCGCCGCGATGGCGTCACTGAGAAACGCCGGGGCGTGTCCCAAGGTGCAGACCGCGATGCCCGCGCCAAAGTCCAGGTAGCGTTTCCCCGCCTCGTCCCACAGCCACACACCTTCTCCCCGGGTGAAACACAGGGGAAACCGGGCATAGTTCGGCATCACATATTGCCGGATCAAATCTGTCGTGCTCTCCTCGCTCATGAGCGTGTCTTATCTTACGCGTCAGCCTCCGCTTTCACTATTTCCGTTCCGATCCCCACGTCGGTAAAGATCTCCAGTAATAGAGAGTGGCGGATGCGTCCGTCGATCATGTGCACCTTACCCACACCCGCTTGCAGCGCCTCCACGGAGGAGCGCAGCTTCGGAATCATCCCGCCAAAAATCACTCCGTCCTTGATCATCGTTTCCACCTCGTCTTCGCGAATGGAAGGAATCAAAGTGCCAGTGTCTCGCGGGTCGCTCATCACGCCACGCACATCACTCAGGAAAACCAGCTTCGCCGCCTGCAGCCGGCCCGCCAGCGCGCTGGCCGCCAGGTCGGCATTCACGTTCAGGGACAGGCCGGTCCCCTTTTCCTTCGCGATGGGGGATACCACCGGTACGCGTTCGTCATGAATCGCCGCGAAAATCTTTTCCAGATCAAAATCCACCACCTGCCCCACGCGGCCAAGCTCGACCTCTTTCTTTTCCTCGTCCGACCAGGCTTTCAACCGTTCCCCGATGAAGGCCTCCCGCCCGGGAACTCCGACGGCCCGGCCGCCGTAGGTTTCAATGCTCGACACCAGTTCCGGGTTGATGGTGTCCGTCAGCGTCCGCTCCACGATCTCCATCGCCGCGTCGTCCGTCACCCGCTGCCCGGCTATCCACACCGGCTGCAAGCCGGACTCGGCCATCGCCGCGGAAATGGCCTTTCCGCCCCCATGCACCAGGACGGGGTTGATCCCCGCCACCTCCAGAAACACCACATCCCTCAGGAGTCCGCGCACCAGGGCGGGATCCTCCATGGCGCTACCGCCCACCTTGATCAAAAAGGTCGAGCCGCGGAAAGATTGCAGGTACGGCAGCGCCTCCAATAGCACGGCTGCTTTCTCAATCTGCTTCTGAAACTGGTCCGGCGTAGTCTCCATCGGAAAGGTGGACTCTAGCGGACTTCGCCGGGGATTTCAGGATTTTTTGCGAAAACAATCCTCCCTCATTCACATTTCCCTCTCCTCCCGGGAGCCGGAATTTTCCCGCCCGGTTACTTTGGAGCCGCGTATTCCTTGCGATTGAAATCGATATAATCGGGCGAAATGTCGCTGGCGAAAACGTAGTAGGACGCGTTTCCCTGATTCAGGTCTATCCGGAGCGTGAAGCGCTTCTTCGCGGCGACCTGCTGGAGTTGCCGCAGGGGCGTACCGTTCCCCAGTCCCCCCTTCACGGCGCACAAACCCTCAAAATAGATATCGATCAGTTCCTCCTGCACCCGGGCTCCGGAATAGCCCACCGCGTGCATCACCCGGCCCCAGTTGGGATCGTTACCGTTCCAGGAAGCTTTGACCAGGAAGGAATTTGCCACCGCCCGGGCCACCTTCTCAGCGTCGCTTTGGCTCTTCGCGCTGTGCACGCACACTTCCACCATCTTCGTTACCCGCTCTCCGTCGGAGACGATCTTCTTCGCCATCTTCAGCATCAAGTAGGTCAACGCCTCGCGAAACTGCCGGCACCCCGGACCGCCCGCCGTGATCTGCGGATTCTTCGCCCGTCCGTTCGCCATGACGAGAACGGTGTCGTTCGTGCTCATGTCCCCGTCGATGGTGATGCGGTTAAAGGACAGTTCCACCGCCTCGCGCGTCGCCCGTTCCAGTTCCGCTTTTTCGATGTTGGCATCTGTCGTCACAAAGCACAGCATCGTCGCCATATGGGGATTGATCATTCCCGCGCCTTTCGCGATGGCCCCAATGCGCACTTTCCTGCCGCCAATCTTCACCCGTACGGCCGCGGACTTCGACACGGTGTCGCTCGTCATGATGGCCTCCGCCGCGTCCTTGCTGTCTTTCGCCGCAAGAACTTCCACCAGTTCCAGAACACGGGGTTCGATCCGGTCCATCGGCATGGGCTGGCCAATGATCCCCGTGGAACAGACCAGCACCTGCCGCCGCCGGATGTCCAGCGCCCGGCTGGTCAGTTCCGCCATGCGCCTGGCGTCCCGGATGCCCTCCGGTCCCGTGCAGGCATTGGCATTTCCACTGTTCACGATGATCGCCCGGGGATCGTCCGCGCGGAGATAGGCCTGGGACACATGCACCGGCGCCGCTTTCACCCGGTTTTGAGTAAAAACCCCGGCCGCCACGGCTGGATGCTTCGAATAAATCAGCGCCAGGTCCTTCTTGCTCTTGTCGTTTGGATTCTTGATTCCACAAACAATGCCCGAGGAACGGAAGCCTTTGGCGGCGCAGACTCCTCCCGAAATAGACTCAATCTCCGATGGAGAATTCATGGGTTGAACAGCTTAACGAGGACGATGATTCCGGTGCAATGGTAAAGCGGAATTACTGTGTGAAATTTACGGCTTAGTAATTAAGCAATCCCGTTTCTTCGGGGAAATCGAACATCAGATTGAAACTTTGCACCGCCTGACTGGAGGCTCCTTTTCCCAGGTTGTCCTCCGTGCTCATCAGGATCAGCCGGTTCAATCGCGGGTCCACCACCCAACCCAGATCGAGAAAATTCGTACGGGTCACGTTTTTAGTGTCGGGAAAAACGCCTTCTCCCAGGATCCGGACAAAGGGCGACGCCCCATAGTCCTGGGCAAAAGCCTCCGCGATCTGCTCGCGGGACACCCCTTCTTTCAGGTCCGCGAAGATGGTGGTGCAGATACCCGCCGTTACGGGCATGAGATGCGGCACGAAGGAAATGCGCACCGCCTGCCCGGCGGCCTCCGTCAATTCCTGTTCGATCTCTCCCACATGCCGGTGCTTGGGCGCTCCGTAGGCGCGGATGCTCTCGTTCACTTCGCAAAAAAGGTAGTCTGTTTTCAGGCTCTTCCCGGCCCCGCTCGTCCCGCTCATGCTGGCGACGGAAATTCCCACTAGACTCAACAACCCCCGCCGTAACAAGGGCACCAGTGGCACGATTACACTCGTCGGGTAACACCCCGGCGACGCCACCAGACGGGCGTCCCGGATCGGCCCTGCCTTGATCTCCGGCAATCCATAGATCCCCTCCCCCAGCAGTTCCGGCGCCGGGTGTCCGTCTCCGTAGTATTCCGCGTAGGTCTCCGTGTCATTCAGCCGGAAGTCCGCGCTCAAATCGATCACCCGGAGCCCCTTTTCCAGCAGCGGACCCGCGAATTGAGACGCCACGCCATGGGGTAGAGCCAGAAACGCACACTCCGCCCCGCTCGCGGCTATCGTGTCTATTTCGGGTGTCACAAAACGCAGCCCCTCAAACTTCTTCGCCCCACGGAACCGCGGAAAATTATCCGTCAATAAAGTCCCTTCCGCCTGGCGCGAGGTCACGCATACCAGTTCCATTCCGGGGTGCATCAAGATTAACCGCAGCAGTTCCGCCCCGGAATATCCGGTCGCACCCACCACGGCCACAGACACTGTTTTGATCTCACTCATAAGAGTCCCATTCCACATCATCAGACGGGGCAGCCATCATGGCACGACTTCCACAATTTCCAACCCCCCGAATTGCCCACAGGAGCCGAAATTTCACCCCCTTGTTTCTACTCCCTGGGTTTCCGCGCCAACTTTCCTGGTTAATTCCCCGTTATTCCCTACGAACGAAACGCGGGGCCGATCCCGTATTTTTCATTCCGGGAAAAACAGACCTCCTCGGAAAATCGGCCATCTCCCGGCCCTTCACGCGGCTCTGAAATCTCGCACATCATAAGTACTTGCGCGCCACTCAAAAGGCCCGAAAGTAACGCTCGCTCTCAGCGCGGGCTGTGGCGCAGTTTGGTAGCGCGCTGCAATGGGGTTGCAGAGGTCGTGGGTTCGAATCCCGCCAGCCCGACCACTCCGAGGCCGACAGGAGGCCAATTCGGCTTGTCTCAGGCTGTTTTTCAGGTATTCTTTAAGTAACCTCAACCCCCTGAGGGAATCAGTCGGACGTCAGTTTAGAGACTCGCCGGTGTTTAGACTAACTCCATTGCTTTCCTCTTCAGAGGCAATGCAGATTCCGGATGAAATTGGTGGCGCGCGGGTGATTGCCTGGCAATCACTGGAGGGGGTTTGCAGTTCCACCCATCACCACCTCCTGTCTCACGGAGCGGTTATCACCGGCCAGACATGGATCGCCGTCGGCTGTTACGAAACCTACGGCGGCTACTACGTTTTCACCGGGATTGAACCCTTCGTTCCTCTTACCGATACCTGCCACGACACCCTTACCGGCGCTCTCGAACAAGCGGAAGCCGAATGGCCGGACCTGATGGGGCGCTGGACAATTGTCTTGGTCACCGCGGAAGAACGCGAAATTCTGGCCGACCACGGCGCCACCGATCCCGGCTACACGCCCCGGTTCGTTCCCGAGTCCTGTAAAAACGGGTGGTAGTATGTCCGGTGCGACTGGACCTTCCAGCGCAACTCGTCCTTTCTCCGCTCCAGAACTGAACCTGTCGAATGATCAGGGAACGAATCCCCCACTGGAGGATTGAATCTACCCTCACACCTGGACCAGGATACCCTCACGATGAAACCCGCCACGAAGGTCAGCACCTGCATTCTGGGCTACTGCCTCTTCCTCGCCCTCACTAATTGGTCTATCACTTTTGCCAACACTCCTGAAACTGGCGCCACCAGTTCCGGGCTCAAACTTCAATTTCTTGGCCTCGCGACCAGTTTTATAATAACCATTGTCCTCGCCTACACCAATTGGAAGCTTGTCCGAAAAGTCCTGGATCGGGGAATGCGGATTCCCAAAGACCACAAACTCAGAGGAGACTGGCTCTGGCTGCTTTTCCTTTTGCCGCTGTTGGTTCACCTCTCGTGGCCCTTGAGCATGATCGCGAAAGATGAAACAAACCTGGCTGTCACATTCGAATACGGCAGCGAGATTGGGATCCTGAACTTCTTCTTTTCCGCGTGGGCCATCATGCTTTTCCAAGCCTTGGTGAAACTCGAAATTCTAAACCCAGATCCCCAAGCGTAAATTCGCTCCGCCTCTGGCCCCGCAAAGCCACGGATCTCGGGAGCCAGACTCGCCTGCCCTCACCGGCCAAATTTTCCGCGGACGTACACGCAACGGTCATTTTCAGCTCGGGCGTCAACTGGCATTCGTGCCAAGATCATTCCTGATGGCCTTCCATTCCCTCCAACAAAGCCACCAAAACCCATCTGAGCGGCCATCCCGCCAGATATCTTCTTGCGCCTTTTGCGCCTTTTAGCGGCTATTCCCCTGCCCCCCAGCCAAGAGGGGAGCTACCCGCTCTACTCTGACACTTCCGCCAACCCCGCCTTCATGGCGCAGCTTCGGATGGTATTCGCCATCAGCATGGCGATGGTCATCACGCCCACGCCGCCGGGAACGGGCGTAATGGCGGAGCACTTCGGCGCCACGGCGTCAAAATTCACGTCTCCCACCAGCCGGTAGCCCTTCTTGGCGGCGGGATCTTCCACCCGGTTGATGCCGACGTCGATCACCACGGCGCCGTCTTTCACCATTTCCGGCGTGACAAAATGGGGCTTCCCGATCGCCGCCACCAGAATGTCCGCCTCGCGGGTGACCTCGGAAAGGTTCTTCGTCCGGGAGTGCGCCACCGTGACCGTGGCGTTTCCCGCCGCTCCTTTTTGCAGCAGCAGAAAGGCCAGGCTTTTACCCACCAGCAAGCTGCGGCCCAGGATGACCACGTTCTTGCCTTCCACCCCGCCGTTTTCCATCAGCATTCGCTGACAGCCCAGCGGCGTGCAGGGCGCGAAGCCCGTGGGATCGTCCATCGCCAGCTTCCCCAGGTTCACCGGGTGCAGGCCATCCACATCTTTTTCAGGAGAAATCGCCAAAATTACCTCCCGCTCGTCCAGGTGCGGGGGCAGCGGCATCTGCACCAAGATGCCGTGGATGGCCGGGTCCGCGTTCTGTTTCCGGACTTCTTCCAGCAGAGCTTCCTGGGTGGTGTCTTTCGGCAGTTCGATCTTCAGCGAGTGCAGGCCCAGTTCCTTGCACTTCCGGTCCTTGGCGGCCACGTAGGCTTGGGAAGCCGGATCGTCTCCCACCAGGATCACCGCCAAGCCGGGCAGGTGACCCGCCGCCTTCAAGCGCTCCAGGTCGCTCCGGCACTCTTCGTAAACCGCTTCAGCGACCGGTTTTCCTTCAATCAACTTCATCGTCTCTCAGGACTTGTTCGATCCGGGCCCGTTCCCGCTCAAAAGCATCGTCTTCCGCGTCCGCGACTACCGTCAGGTAGGGCCCCAGTGTGACACTCACCTTTGAAAACGGTTTGGGAATCCGGAACCGGTCCCAGCTCTTCAATTTCCATGCGTTTTCGTATGTAACGTGAATGGGCAGGATCCGGGCGCCGGTCTTTTGGGCCAGCTTGATCATGCCCGGAGAAAGCCGATAGCGAGGACCACGAGGACCGTCGGGGGTGATGCACACGTCGTAACCGCCTTCGATCCACCGCATCAGCCCCATCAGGGCCTGGGTGCCCCGGCGGGAACTGGAGCCCCGCACGGCGGCGCAGCCAAATTCCTGCATCGTGGCCGCCAGCACCTCGCCGTCCCGGCTGGCGCTGGTCAAAACCGCGCCCGTCCGGTGGCTGAAATACCGCCGGTAGGCGATCGGCAGGGCAAACATCCGGTTGTGCCAGAAAGCCCAAATCAGCCGTTCGTCCGGATCGTCTTTCGTGATGCCGGCCCTGTCAGTAAGCTTATAGCGCAGCGTCATGCTGAACAGGCGGATGACCAGAGCGATCAGCCAGCCGTAAAAGCGGGCTTTCGGACTCACACTGACCAGATCGGGAGCGGCCAGGGGGTCCAGGCGCTTACGCTCTCCCGGGATTGCCATTTCCATGCGCCGGCAACAGGGCCGGGCGAGTGTGATTTCAAGGGGGTTTTCCGTCGTTTCGGCCAAAGCCGCATGGGAACTATCCATAGGTGATTGTCAGAAAATCTAAATGGGAAAAATCGTGCCGGAGCGGGAAACTGGCCTGTTTGGACTCACAGCCATCCGGCCTCGTTCAATCGGCGGGTCAATTCCAACTGTCCGTCCAACTTTTCCGCGTAAAGCGCGGTGCGGCCGGAATCTGGTTCGCAACGGGTATTTTCATCCGTTTCCACCAGCCGATCGGTCAATTCTTCATAAGTACTGGCGGCGCCGAGTTCCAATTGTGTCACATAGGCGGCCTGAATCGCCGCGCCCAGGCCCGCGCCTTCGGAAGTGGCCAAGGTCACCACCGGAACGCCAAAAATATCCGCCGAAATCTGTCGCCACACCGGGCTCTTTGTCCCGCCGCCCGTCAGGCGAATCTCCGCCGGGCTCATGCCCAGTTCGCGGAAACGGCGCAGCCCGTAGGCCAGGCCCAGGGTCGCCCCTTCCATGGCGGCCCGGCCGATGTTGCCCTTCGTCATGTTGGAAGGCCTCAAACCATGCAGCACACCCGAGCCTTTCGGCAGGTTCGGGGTCCGCTCTCCGGTCAGGTAGGGCAGAAACTGAAGGCCATCCGCTCCCGGAGCCGAGGCGGCGATTTCGCTTTCCAGTTCGGAAAGTTCCCAGCCGAACAGCTTGCGCACCTGCTCGGTCACCACGGTCACGTTCATCGTGCACACCAGCGGCAGCCACTGGTCCGCGCTGTCGCAAAACGCGGCCACTTCCCCTTTCGGGTCGATCACGGGTTCCGCCGCGCAGCCGTACAGGGTGCCGGAAGTGCCAAAACTGGCCGTCACCACGCCGGGCTTGATGTTCCCCGTGCCGATGGCCCCCATCATGTTGTCGCCGCCACCGGCGCTGACCACGATGTCGGGGGTCAGGCCCCACTCCTCGCACAGTTCGGCTTTCAGGCGGCCATGGCTTTCGTTGGAGGAACCCAGCGGCGGCAGCATGTCACGCACGCTCGGGTCGATGAAATCCACCAGTTCCCCGCACCACTCCCGGGTGCGCACGTTCATCAGACCGGTGCCTGAAGCATCGCCATACTCCATGCGTTTCACGCCGGTCAGCCAGAAATTGATGTAGTCGTGCGGCAGCAGGACCGTCTTGGTGGCGGCAAAGTTCTCCGGCTCGTTCTGCTTGAGCCACAGGATCTTGGGCGCCGTGTAGCCGGGCAGAACGGCGTTGCCCGCCAGTTCGATCAATCCGGCCGCCCCCGCGAAATGCGCCGCGAACTGGTCGCACTGGTCGGCGGTGGAAGTGTCGCACCACAGTTTCGCCGGGCGCACCACTTCATCACGCTCGTTCAGCACCACCAGGCCGTGCTGCTGACCGCTGACGCCGATGCCCCGCACCTCGCCGCGCCGGGGACCCAATTGAGCCAGGCAGGAGGCGACGGTATTCCGCACCGCGCGAATCCACGTCTCCGGATGCTGCTCCAGGTGCCCGTCCGGCAGCCCGCTCAGGAGGTCATACGCCTCCTGCGCCTGGGCCACGATCCGGCCCGTCTCGAACTCCAGCACCACGGCCTTGGTGCTCTGGGTCCCGCTATCGATGCCTATGAAAAACATGTTTCTTCGCTTCTATCCGTCAGCCCGCCGTCCGGCAAGCGCTCTCTATCCTCTGCCGTCCCATGTCACCCCCGGCGAAAAAGCGCCCAACACTAGGTACGAGTCCCCATTCCCGCAACAAGATTTCAAATCCCCCCGGTCCCTACCCGAAAACGCCCCCAAAAAACGCACACCCCCAACCAAAATTCCCCCACTCACTCCATCCCACCCATCTCCGCACCGCTCCATTTTTTCCCTCTCCTTGTCTCCTTGTCTGGCGCAACACTCCGGCCACCCCAAAGCTCCCCCAGACGCCACCTCAACTCCCACCACGCCCCAAAGCCGTCCGCCCTTGTACCGCCCGGAACAGGGTCAGTTCGTCCGCCGATTCGAGCCCGCCGCCCACGGGAATACCCATGGCCAGGCGTGTAATCTTTAACCCTTCGTTCTCAAGCACTTCCACCAGGTAATTGGAAGTCGCTTCTCCCTCTACATCAGCCCCAAGCGCCAGAATCACTTCTTCGAAAGCTCCCTTTTTGAGCCTGTCCATCAACTCACCAATCCTGAGGTCGTCCGGCCCCACGTTGTCCAGCGGCGAGATTTTCCCCCGCAGCGCGTGGTAGTGCCCCCGAAACGCGCCGCTCCGTTCCAGCGGCAGAATATCCGTGGGCTGTTCCACCACGCACAGCACCGTCTCGTCCCGGCCCGAACCGTCACAGATGGGGCAGCCCTGCTCGGTGGAGAAAAAGCCGCAGACGCCGCACTCCCACACCTCTCCCCGGGCCTTTTCCACCGTGGCGGCAAAAGACTGCGCCACCCCGCCATCCTGCTGAAGCAGCCAGATGGCGATCCGCTCCGCGCCGCGCGGGCCGATGCCCGGAAGTTTCTTTAGGTGCAGGATCAGTTCCTTGACCTGCCGCGGGTAATCTACCTGGCTCAAAGTCGTCTTAGAGCGTGTTCAACAACCGGGCATGCCCCTGGTCGGTCAACTCGTGGGAATTTTCCGGTGGTTCCGGCTCGTCCCGCGCCATGCGCGTTTGCGTGCGCTCGATGAAATACCGCAGGGGACCGTCTTTGATTCCGGGCTGTTTGGCCTTGGAAAATTCTTCCAAGGCTTCTTCGTATTTTCCGGCCCGGTAAAAGATAACGCCTGACCAAAACGCGTCCCGCCGTTTCGCGGCCGGTTCGCTGAAGTTTCCGCTCATGGACAGCAGTTGGTAAAACTCCGTCATGATGTTGTGATCGGGATCGTAGAGCATTTCGATGGGCCGAACTTCGATCCGGTCCCGGAGGAAGCGGTAGGTATGAGCGCTGATCAATACATCCGAATGATACCGCGTGTTCGCTCCGCTCAGGCGGCGGCAGAAGTCGATCTCGCTACCCACCGCGCTGAGGTAGTAATCCGAGGATGCGCCATAGACCCCCACGGTCATCGGCCCCGTGCTGATGGCCACGCCGTATTGGAGGCGCTGGAACCACTTGTTCTCGCACTCATCATTCAGGTTCATCAAGCGCGTCTTCAACTCCAGCGCCGTCCGGCAGGCATTCTCCGCATGAGGTTCTTCCTCCTCCAGCAGTCCAAAGAAGACCCGCACACAGTCCGGGCTGGACTCATCCACGTAGCCACCGCGGGACTTGAGGAACTCCGCCGTGTTTTTCAGGAACTTGTTCGTCATCGCCAGGATGTCCGCCGGCTCCATTTTTTCCCGGAGATCGGAGTGGTTGAACATCCGGCAGGTCAAGACAGTGGCGATGCGCACGCCACCCTCCAGGTTGATCCGCTCCTTATTGTTCAGCAGGCGAGAGAAGGTCTGCTTGGAAACCCGGTGGCCCAGCACCGCCTGGAGGACCCGCTTCCGCGTGCCGTGCTCCGTCCCCGCGTAGAGCAAAGCCATGACGCCGCTGGTGATGACACTGCCGATGCTGGAAAACGGCTCCACGAAAATTCCATACATCGACAAGGTGGGAGACAAGCCCGCCACCGTGGCCAGCAATACCATGAAGATGAGAAACTTATGACTGACCTGCGGAATGTCGATGACGCACCAGGCCGTGCCAAAGGCCAGCCCCACAATCAGCGTGACCTCCAGCCAAGCCCACTCGTTTTCGATGCCCAACTCTCCCGGAAAAAAGCCCCCCGCCTGGAAGAGACCGTGTAGCCACTCCGCGAGACCACTGAAGAGGCCTGCCGAGTGCACCGTCACCATCAGGGATGCCGCAAGGAATCCCACCAACAGGCTGACTGCAATGTATCGACGCATTTCGGGAAACGGTGTGACAGCTTCAGGACTGAGCCGTCAAGTCGCGGCTTCGAATAAATGCCTATTGGTCACTATTGCCATCCTGATTCGAGCCTTCTTCCCCGGCAAGTGAAGAAGGCTCCTCACCGGCGGCGGCTTGCGCGTTTGCCTCCCGGTTCGCCCGGCGGTGAGAATAGGAAGCCACCACCAAGTCACTCAGGTAGTGGTCGGGATCGTCCACCGCTTCCGCGGGCAGCTTGAACCGGTCCTGAGTGGTGTTCTTCTGGATCAACTTCAGCCCGAACTGGTAGTCGCGGAACAACTGGCGGCAAAGGGCCAGCACGCTCATGTTCTCTTTGGCGCTGATCTCCGCCAGCCGGGTAATGGCGCTGTCCTCAAAGGCGATCTCCACGCCGTGTTCCTCCGCGAATTGCCGCCGGAACCCGGCCAGTTCGGTCAGCAATTTTGAATCGCCTATTTTCGAAGCGGCTTCGCGGTACTTTTCCAAAACCGCCACCGGTTGTTCCACCAGTTCGCGGTCAATTTTCAGTTCGGACACCGCCGTGCCGGGAAGTTCGAATTTAAAATTCCGCAGCACCCGCTCGCAAACCGTCATCAGGCTGCGAGCGCCAGTATTTTCAGCTTCGGCCTTCTCCGCGATGGCACGCAAAGCGTCTTCCTCGAAATGCGCCTGGATGCCGTAGGCTTCAAACTCCCGTTCGTACTGACGGATCAGACTGCCTTCGGAATTGCTCATGATCTCGAACAAATCGTCAGCGCTCAGGTGTTCGCACACCACCCGCACCGGCAGGCGGCCGATGAATTCCGCTTCGAACCCAAAATCGATGAAGTCCTGGGTTTCCACATGGCGGAACAGGTCGGAGTCCATGGGCAGTTCGCGCATGTCCGCGCCGAAGCCGATGGAGCCCTGCCGCATGCGGTCGCGCACGATTTTTTCCAGGCCGGTAAACGCTCCGCTCACGATGAACAGAATGTGGCGCGTGTTGATGATGTCCTTGGTCGGCGATCCGGAACGGCCCCGGGTCAGGTCCATCATGGCCTGCATCTGGGACTGAATGTCCATGGGGTTACGCAGCGGCACTTCGGTCTCTTCCATCAACTTCAGCAGCGTGGTCTGCACGCCACGGCCGCTGACGTCGCGCCCGATCATGTTTCCCTGGGTGGCCAGCTTATCGACCTCGTCGATGTAAACGATGCCGTATTCCGCCAGTTCCACGTTGCCGTCCGCCTTGCGGACCAACTCCCGCACCAGGTCGTCCACGTCCGCGCCGACGTAACCGGTTTCGCTGAACTTGGTCGCGTCTGCCTTCACAAAGGGCACGCCGATGAGTTCCGCGATGTGCTTGACGAGGTAGGTTTTCCCCACGCCGGTCGGCCCCACCACGATGACGTTTTGCTTGGAATATTCCAATTCCCGGGCCTTTTCTGGCGCGGAAGTTTCCAGGCGCCGCATGAACTTGGCGTGGTTGTAGTGATCGCACACCGCGATGGAGAGCACCTTTTTCGCCTCTTCCTGGCGGATCACGAAGCGATCCAGGTGATCTCTCACGTCACGAGGCCGGAGGTCGAAATCGAAAATGCTCCGGTCTTCTTCTTCCTTCTTATTGAATTCGGTCGAGTAGGGCGAACCATCGTCCGGCGTGGCGCCCATGGACTCGTTTACGGTCTGAAATGAGACCGCGTCCCCAAAATTCGCTTTCATAAAATCCGCCAGCTTCTTGGCGACTTCATGAGGAGATGGGGTATTAGGAGTCTGATCGTCGTCCTTTGACATAGACCGCTACTATCGGTCTGGAATGGCCTCGTCTCAAGGGGCAAGTCCCGAGCCTTTTCCGGCTGCCCAGCGGGTCAAAAGTGACTACTTCAAAGCTTTCCTGGGATCTCTTGCGATTTTTAGGGCCCGGTCGCCTTTACCGCTGCTGGCCGCCGGACTTGTGCCCTCACCGCGACAAACAGTCCCGCCAGAACCGCCGCGCCACCGTAGATCTGCCAAGGTACCAGCGGCTGGCCCAGGATCACGGCCCCCAGCAGGGCCGTGCAGACGGGTTGCACCAGCAGCATGACGGACGCCAGGCTGGCCGGAACGCCCGCCAGTCCCCAGGCGATCATCCCCTGCCCGGCGGCATGGGAAACGAAGCCCAGCCCTATCAACGGCAGCCAGCCCAGGCCGTTCTTCGGCCAGAAGGGATCTTCGTGAAACCACGCCAAGGGCAGCAGCACCACCGCCGCCACCGCGCTGGCGCAAAACATCAGTAACTGAGCCGAGCGCTCCCGGCGGCAGCGCTTCATGCTGAGCTGGTAGGAAGCATAAAAACAGGCCGTAAGCAGGGCGAGCAGATCGCCAAACACGGGATTTCCCTCCGTGGGCGGCACGCGGTTCTTGGAACTGAGCAGGAGCAACACCACCCCGCCAAAAGCCACCGAAGCCCCCAACACAAAGCGCCTGGTGATCCGCTCCTTCCACACCAGCCAGGCGAACAGCGTCACGAACAGAATGGCCACATTCGCCAGCAGGGTGGAGTTCGCCACCGAAGTGTGCTCGAAGGACCAGTGCCAGGCCCAGAAGTCTCCCGCGAAGATCACGCCCGGAAACCACAGCCAGCCCCAGGTCCAAAAACCACTCGTCGATTTCCCTCCCCGGGCTGGCACACCCCTCCCCCGGCTCAACCAGGCCAGGGGCGCCAGCGCCACCGCGCCAAAAAAGACCCTCCAGAACGCGGCGTCCCACATGCCCACGCCACCCACGCGCCCGCTGAGCACCGCGAAGATCGGCGCAAAGGCAATGCAGAGCGCTCCCACCACCAAACCGCCCAAGTGAAGGGGAGAAACTTCGTGGGCGTGGGGTTTCGCCGGTGCCGGACCGGACTGACTGACGGGCGGGGATTTCACGGACTCTGGGGAGGAAAGTCCCTGAGTTTACGCCGGAAACGCCGCCGTCCAATCCCGCGCATCCAGTTTTTCTGTCATGCGGAAGCGGTTTTGATTCGTTTGAACTTCTAAGAGCGGTTCATTATGCTGAACCCTTAACCTTCGCTTTTAGACTCTCTAGATACTCAAAACGCGGCACCACCCCATGCGTCTACTCATCACAGGAGCCACCGGTAAAGTTGGCATGGCCTTTCTGAACCATTTCTTTTCGGGCGAAGCCTTCTCCCTGGCACAGGTCCGGGCGCTCTGCCACCGTCGGCTTCTGGAGCCGAACCCCCGGCTGGAAGTTTTCCAAGGCTCCATCTCCAATCGGACCGTGGTCCGGGAAGCGATGAAGGGTGTCACCCATGTCCTCCATCTGGCCACGGTCAAGGAAACGCCGGATCAGGTCATGAACGTGGCGGTAAAGGGCATGTTCTGGCTCCTGGAAGAAGCCCGGGAAAGCCCGGACTTCGAGCAGTTCATCTTCGTCGGCGGCGACGCCTCGGTCGGCCACTTTTTCTACCCCTACGAGGAACCGATCACGGAGGAGACGCCTCACAAAGCCTACCCCGGCTGTTATGCACTTTCCAAAGTGCTGGAGGAAGTCATGCTCATGCAGTCCTGGCACCAGTACGACCTGAATGGCTGCTGTCTCCGTGCCCCATGGATCATGGAGAAGGACGACTTCAAGTACTCCCTTGCCTTCGGACCGGAACAGTTCGGCGGCCCGCGCTGGAGCAGTTACTTTTCCGAGAAGCATGTGAAAAAATTCCGGGATCAGGGCATCATTCCCATCATGCTGGACCCGGATTGCCGGCCGGTGAAGCGCAACATCATTCATGTGGATGACGTGGTCAGCGCCATCGTCACCGCCATTAACCACCCCGGAGCCCGCCAACAGCTCTTCAACATCGCGATGGATCAGCCTCTGGACTATCAGAAAATGGCTGACTACCTGAAGAAGCACCGCGGCCTGAAAAGCGTGAACGTACCCACCAAGTTCTACTCCACCTGGCTGGACAATTCCAAGATCCGGAAGGAACTCGGCTGGCAGCCCGCCTACAACATGAAAAAGCTCATCGACGCGGCCTGGGAGTACGAGCGCGATCCGGACGATCCGCGGAAGGTCTGGTATCCGGGCTGAGTCCGGAGCTAGAGACCGGCGAGTGGTTCCCGCCGGCTCCAATTTCTTTCCTGTCAGGGTCGGCGGTCCTCACGCATCGAACCCGCCGTCGATCTTAAGGTTCGCACCGGTAACGTAGGCGGCATCCGGGCTGGCCAGATAAGCCACCAGGGAAGCGATTTCGGCCACCGTGCCGTAGCGAGGCAGAGCCATCATGCCCTTCAGGGTCTCCGCGAACTCACCTTCCGCGGGATTCATCTCCGTGTCCACGGGGCCAGGCTGCACGTTGTTTACCGTGATGCCGCGCGGCCCCAGATCTCTCGCCAGGCCGCGGGTAAAACTGGCCACCGCGCCCTTGGTCATCGCGTAAACCGACCCGCCCGCGAAGGGCATGGCATCACTGTTCACGCTGCCAATGTTGATGATGCGGCCCCCTTCTTTCAGATGGTGGGACGCTTCCCGGACCATCAGAAAGACGCCCTTCACATTGACGTCCATGATCCGGTCGAAATCCTCCAGCGGAAAATCCCCAATGGGAGCCATTTTCAGGATCCCCGCGTTATTCACCAGGATATCCAGGCCGCCGAAGGTCTTGACGGTTTCTTCCACGGCCCGCTTCACGTCTTCCACGTTCCCGCTGTCTGCCTGAATGGCAATGGCTTTGCCTCCGGCGTCTTCAATGGCTTTGACCACCTCCTTCGCCCGGGCGGACGACGAAGCGTGGGTGATGGCCACGGCCGCTCCATCCGCAGCCAGCCGTTGAGCGATGGCGGCGCCGATGCCGCGTGATGCGCCGGTAACCAGCGCGACTTTTTGGGTCAGAGAGTTCATGATTTGGTATTTTTGGAATATTTACTTCAAAAATCGACCGGAGCATCCTTCCCTTGCATTCCGGCGTCAAGCGAATTATGGAATAATCGCTATGAAAATGGAAAGGAAGCCGGTCCGCCGGAGCCGGGGCCGTCCCCGCTCCTTTGACCGGGACCAGGCTCTGGACCGCGCCATGGCGGTCTTCTGGGAGCGCGGCTACGAAGGGACTTCGCTGGAAGAACTTCTGGAAGCCATGCGGATCAACCCCTCCAGCCTGTATTCCGCCTTCGGAGACAAGGAGCGTCTCTTCCAGATGGCCATCGACCACTACCTGGAGGGTCCCGGCTCCTACATGGTGCCGATCCTGGAAAATGAGCCCACCACGAAAGGCGCCTTCGAAAAGCTGGTCCGCGCCGCCGCGAAGGAACTCACCCGCCCCGATCAGCCCTCCGGGTGCATGCTTTCCCTGGCCCTCAACCACTGCTCCCCGGCGGCGGCCTCCGTCCAGGCCGCCCTGACCGAACGCCGCGCCAAGTCCCTGGCCCGGCTTCAGGCCCGAATCGAACACGGCATCGCGGAAGGCGAATTGCCCCCCAAAACAGACGCCCGGGAACTGGCCCGCTTCTTCATGACCATCCTTCAGGGCATGTCCGTCCAGGCACGGGACGGCGCGTCCCGGGACAGCCTGCTTGCCACCGCCCAGGCCGCCATGCGAGCCTGGCCGGTATAACAAAGGCAGAAGACACCGTCACTGCGCCGCCGGGCTCGGAATGGGATCCGTATCCGTGCGGAAGGGAGAAGCCATCAGGCCTTCCTTATTGGCCAGGTTCGCGCCTTCCGGGTTGTTCAACCAGGCGTAGCGGACGGAGACCGGCTCCTTCACCTCGGGGTTGCTCACGACCAGGGCGTCTCCTTCGATCTTGGCCTCGGCATCCACGAACTTGCCGTCGGCACCCGCGATGGTGACATACTTCGGCGCTTCGCCATCCGTCGTGGTCAGACCGCTGCCGGTGTAGTCAAAACGGATCACGGCCTTGGAGCCATCCACTTCCATCTTGCGATAGATCGGCCCGGAGAAGACGACGTCTTTCTTATAGGCCTGCGCCAGCGCGAACTTCGCCAGCCGCTCGCCCACGGGCTTCTTGTTCTTCGGGTGAATGTCGTTGGCGTCACCGAGATCGATGGTGACCACGGCGCCGGTGTTCTTGCCGTCCTGCCAGACCTTCAGAATCTGCTCGCGGATGACCGGCCAGCCCCAGGGATCGCCCCCGGCGAAGTTCGGAAGCTGCACCAGGTAAAACGGGAAGTCCCGCCGCTCTCCTCCCGAAGCCTTCGCCCAGTCCGAGCGCCAGTCTTCAATCAGGGCCAGCATCAGGTCTTTGTATTGATCCGCGAAAGGCGGCCGGGAATTCGCTTCACCCTGGTACCAGATGGCGCCCTGGATGGCATACGGCTGAAGGGGGGCTATCATGGCATTGTAGTGTCCGGTGGGACGCTTCACGTGGTCCGGCCCGATGGGCTCGCGCGGCGCGCGGCCTTCCACCGTCTTGCCTTCCGCCTTGGCGGCTTTCACTTTTTCCGCCCAAACGACTTTGGCGGCTTCATACTTCTCCATGGCCTGGGGATAGACTTCGACCAGCCCCTTGAAATGTTCCTGGCTGGGTTTCGCGACGGGATCGTTCACGTAAGTATCCACGTTGATCCAGGAATAGGCGTTCGTGCCGCCGTTGGCGGATTGGATCAGCCCCACGGGAATGCCCAGAGCCTGCTGGAGAGGACGCCCGAAAAAGAAGCCCGTGGCCGTGAAACTCTTCACGGTCTGGCTCGTGGGCATGGCCCAGGCGGCCTTCACCGTGCTCTGGGGCTCGTCTTCTCCCGCGACCGGTACTTTGAAGAGACGGAGCAAGTTATACTTGCCTGCGTCCGCCTCGGTGGCGGCTTCCTCCGCGTCTTTTTCCAAACTGCTCTGAACGGAAAAGCCCATGTTCGACTGACCGGAGCAGACCCAGACTTCACCCACCAGCACATCGCTGACGGTCACGGTTTCTTCACCCGCCTTGGCGGTCAGTTCGCGCCCTTCGGCACTGGCTTCCAGGGAGTCCAGCTTCACCATCCACTTTCCGTCCGCGTTCGCCTCGGCCGACTTGGTCTGTCCGCCAAAGGAAACTTCCACGCTGGCGCCCGCGTCCGCCGTGCCCCACACGGGCACCGCCATGTTCCGCTGCAGGACAGCGTGGTCCGTAAAGAGGGGGTTCAGCGTCAGTTCGGCCCGCGCGGACGCGGCGACCGTCAACAGGACGCCCAAAGACGCCACGGAAGTGAGGAGTTGCTTCATGTATTTTCGGAGTTTGGCCCCTACTAAAAAGAGCTCTCCCCCGATGAAAACCAAAATTTCCCGACTTTTTGGGCCGATTTGCGTACCCTTGGACCGTGGGTGCACCGGGGGTTTTAAACCACAGAGTACACAGAGATTTTCCGACCACAGATGACTCAGATTTCACAGATGAAGCTTCCACAGGCGTCCGCGATCTCTCAATCATCAGTGCTATCTGCGCCATCTGTGGTTCAGAGCTTTGAAGCGTTCTCAAGACCGTTTCGGCTCCGTTTCTCACTCCTCTCTGTGACCTCTGTGTACTCTGTGGTTCAAAAATCCGGCTCCGCGTCCCCAGACTCTTCAACGTCCGAAAATAGCAGCGGCGGCAGGCGTTGCAACCAATCGACCAGCAGGTCTCCGGCGATGGAGTGCGGGATGTGGCGGGCGGCTTCGGAGGTGATTTCCATGGTCAGTTCGCAGTAGTCGTGACCGAATTCGGCGTTCGCCCCCAGGCTTTGCAGCCACTCGATGACCTGCCGGTTGCTGGAAATGGCGGTGCCCCGGAAACGCCGGATGCCCAGGCGGCGGGCAATCAGCAACAAAGTGGCCAGCAGCAGGGTCCCTAACCCCTGCCCCTGGTGCTCGTCCGCCACTGTCACGGAGATTTCCGCTTCGCCGGGATGATCTTCCAAGCGGAACCAGGACGCCGCGCCCAGGCCCGGATAGCCGGGAGTTTCCGGGTCCAGCGCGGCCCAGACGACGTGATTCACCCCGTCCGCCGTGGTGAGACGATCGAGCAGTTCCTCATCCAGTTTTCCCAGGGGCGTCCAGAAGCGCTGGTATCGCGACCGGCTGGAAAGATTCTCGATGGCCGTGCGAACCCGTTCGCGATCCGCCGGGGTGACGGGCCGCATGACTAGGGGCGTGCCATCCGCCAGTTCCACCCGGAACTCGGCATTCAGCGGCGGAGGCGTTTGTGGCGTACCCGGTGAGTTCATGGCGGAATTTTCTGGCCCCAGGACGGGACGGGTGGCGTAAGGTCATCTTACAGGAACTCGCCCGTCTCACAACGGCGGGAAATCACCACGAACCCTTTCACACCCATACACAACCTGCCATGAAACTTCGCGCCATTTTCGCCACGACGGCCGTTTGCCTCGCCGCCGCTATCACTCCCGCCCACGCCGAAATCGTCGGCAAAGAAGTCACCTACACCGACGGCGAAACCAACATGATCGGTTACCTGGCCTACGACGACGCCAAGGAAGGCAAACGCCCCGGCGTGCTGGTCGTGCACGAATGGTGGGGCCACACGGACTATGTTCGTAAACGCGCCGAGATGCTGGCCGAACTGGGCTACATCGCCCTGGCGGTGGATATGTATGGCGACGGAAAAACCGCCGACCATCCCGAGGACGCCGGAAAATTCTCTTCCGAAGTCCGCAACAACCTGCCCGCCGGCGAAGCCCGCTTCAAAGCGGCCCTGGAACTCCTGAAAGCCCAGGAGCAGATGGACCCCGATAAAGTCGCCGCCATTGGCTACTGCTTCGGCGGCGCCGTGGTGCTGCACATGGCCCGGGTGGGCATGGACCTGGACGCCGTGGCCAGCTTCCACGGCACCCTGGCCACGGACAATCCGGCCCAAGAGGGCAAGGTCAAGGCCCGTGTCCTGGTCGCCCACGGCGCGGACGACCCGCTCATTCCCCCGGCGGACGTCGATGCTTTTCAGCAGGAAATGAACGACGCCGGAGTGGACTTCAAATTCGTCTCCTACCCCGGCGCCGTGCATGCTTTCACCAACCCCGGCGCCACCGCCCTGGGCGAGAAGTTCAGCATCCCCATCGCCTACAACGAAGCGGCGGACAAGGCCTCCTGGGAAGAACTGAAGACGCTGCTCAAGGAAGTGTTTGGGGAGTAAACCAGTCTTCCAGCAAGGTTGATTTCCTCCATTGCCCTTCGCGGTAACCCTCTCTATCCTCCCCTGATCATGTTTTCGCTGGAGGAAAAAGTTGCTGTCATCACGGGGGGAGGCAAAGGCATTGGCCGCGCCATATCGGAAACCTTCGCCGCTCAGGGCGCCATCGCCGAGATCTTCGAACTGGACCCGGCGGCCGGCGAGGAAACGGCCGCCGCCATCACGGAGGCTGGCGGCACGGCTCAGGCCACGGTGAGCGATGTCTCAAACCAGGCCGCGGTGAACGCCGCGATAGAGGCCATCGTTCAGCGCCGGGGAAAGATCGACATCCTGGTCAACAACGCGGGCATCGCCCACATTGGCACCGCTCTGAACACCACGGAAGAGGACTTCGAACGCATCTTTCGCGTCAATGTGAAGGGCGTTTACAACTGCATCCAAGCCGTGCTTCCCCACATGATCGAGGCTGGGGGCGGCGTCATTCTGAACATGGCGTCCATCGCCTCCATCACCGGCATTGCGGACCGCTTCGCCTATTCCACCAGCAAGGGCGCGGTGCTGACGATGACCTACTCGATCGCCACGGACTTCATCAAGAACGGCATCCGCTGCAACGCCATCTGCCCCGCCCGCGTGCACACGCCTTTCGTGGACGGCTATCTGGACAAACACTTCCCGGACAATCGCGACGAAATGTTCGAGAAGCTCTCCAAAGTGCAACCCATTGGCCGCATGGCGAAACCGGAGGAGATCGCGCACCTGGCACTCTATCTCTGCTCGGACGAAGCCGCGTATTTGACCGGTGTCGCCTACCCCATCGATGGCGGTTTCATGAACGTCCGTTAAGAAAAAGATCTAGGCAGTGTGGACAAATTGGAGAACGGACCGGAAATGAAGAAAAGAAAAGAGAACTCAGCGCCGCGAAGCGGCGAATACCTGAAGATGCGGCCCATTTTTCGCCTGGCTTCGTTCCCGCTCTCTCTATTGGGGGTAGGCCCAATGCCGTTCACGGCGCCTGGCCAGACAAAAAATGCTCTCGCGCCGCTCCGCCCCCAATTTGTCCACACTGCCTAATCTTTCACCTTCCGGCGACCGGAACGTCTCAATCCAAACCCTACCTCAAACAATGAAATCGCTCGCAGCAATCCTGGCTCTCACCTTCTCCCTTTCCATCTTTCCCATCATGTCCGCGCAGGCTGAAGACTCCGTTCACGAATTCACGGTGAAAGACATCAACGGTGAAGAGGTCAACCTTTCTCAGTTTAAAGGGAAGCCCCTGCTCATCGTGAACGTGGCTTCCAGGTGCGGCGCCACGCCGCAGTACGCGACCCTGGTGGAACTCCACAAAGCCTTCGCTGAAAAAGGCCTGGTGGTGATGGGCTTTCCCGCCAACAACTTCGGCGGCCAGGAACCCGGCACCAACGAGGAAATCAAGACCTTCTGCGCCACGAACTACGGCGTGGATTTCCCCATGTTCTCCAAGGTCTCCGTGAAAGGCGACGACATGGCCCCACTCTTCCAATACCTCACCTCCGCCGAAAATCCCGACAAACAGGGCGACATCGGTTGGAACTTCGAAAAGTTCCTCATCGGCAAAGACGGCAAACTGAAACGCCGCTTCAAGACCGGCACTCAGCCCGACGCCCCGGAAGTGGTGGAAGCGATTGAGGCGGCGATTCAGGAATAGAGGCTGTCTCCGGGGGGCGTCACTTCGAGACGCCGCCTCCGTGAATGCGTTTCGTTCTGAGTAACCAGAACGAAACGCAATTGGCCAAGATGATCCCTGCTATCAACGATTCGGAGAGCAACTCACTTCTCCAGTCAACGATCCGGCTCGTCCAGGGCAGTCCAATGCCGGCGATCGCCAGCCAGCAGATGGCAAAGAAACGGAGGTTCCAGCCCGGTCCGCGCAGAGCCAAAGCAAGCCCCCAGGCGGCGAGGAGGCAGATGCTTGAAAGGAGAAAGAGAAACGCGTTGTGACCCAACCAGGGAGATCCTCTAATCAGGAAATCGACCGAATACGAGGCACGAAACAACAGGGCAGAGACACCTAACACCAAGGTGATAAGCCATATCGGAATGAGCAACACCCGGATGGCAGCTTTCCATGGTTTCGCCGGATTCTCGTGAGTTCCTTTCTCCACCTCGCTCACTGCTCCCTCAGCCAGTTATCAAACCAGTCCGCAAATCGCCGTTCGTCCCATGGCATGCTCAGCCAGGCGTGGTCTTTGCCTTTCTTCACCCGCAGTTCGATCTTTACCGGATTCACTCCCGCTTCGTGGGCCGCTTTCACAAAGCGCTCTGATTGACCGATCGGCACCAGCGTGTCCGCGTCCCCATGGAGGATGAGCACCGGAGGCAGGTTTTCGTTCACATGAAAGAGGGGGGAAACCGACCTCCCCACCCGCTGCCACACTTCCGGGTTGTCCGTGTCCGGCCCGAAGGCTCCAGGGAAACTGATGGGCGGCCCACCGTCGCCCGGATCTTCCGTGGAACCGCTCAGGTCCAGGAGATCGGTTACCGGGCAGAACACCGCCGCCGCCTGCACCGCGCTGCTTTGCCGGGCCAAGGCCTCTTCCGCCGTGGGATCGCCCGGCTCTCCTCGCGTCGCCAGCAGCAGCGAAAGATTGCCTCCCGAACTGGCGCCCATGACCCCGAGCCGGCCGGGATGCGTGATGCCGTAGTCTTTCGCGTGTAGCCGGACGAATCGCACCGCGGTTCTTACATCCTCAAAGATTTCCATGACCGTGGCCTCTGGTTGGGAAAGGTGGGAGACAGGCACCACCGTGTAGCCCCGCCGCAAGAGGGGCGCCACCATCCAGGGCTGGAACACCCCGGGATCGGATTCCCAGCCGCCGCTTACCATGAAGAGCACCGCGTAACCATTGTGATCGCTGGGATGCACCACCTCCAAGGTCAAATCGTGCCCATGCCGCTGCGCGTACACGTAAGGCCCTTCCCGCTCCACGGAGGGATGGAAGTACCACCAGGCCGCGCCCAGACACGCCACCACGATCAGCGTCAAACCACCCAAGGCCGCCAGGATACCCAGGAGAAGTTTCTTCCAGTTCATTTGGGGTAACGGAATAAGGGGGGCTGTAAGGGGCGGAGCCATCCGCCCGGGTCGCTGACCACTCTATACCGGGAATGCGCCACCGGGAAAGGCTTGCGTGCCCAGTGCGGTCTGGAAGTTTTCCTCCAAACCTGTTACCCCCCAAAAAGGACCTTCCCCTGAAATTCCCGATATGAAACGTCTGCCTGCCTTTCTCTTCCTCCTGCTCTTCGCGGTCCTTGGCCTGATCGCCACCATCGGCGCCGCGGAGCGGCCCAACCTGTTATTCCTGGAGTCGGACGACCATCACTACCAGGCGCTCGGCTGCCTTGGCGATCCGGTTCACACACCGAATATCGATGCCCTGGCGGCGCGCGGCATTCTGTTCCGCAACAATGTCTGCCAGGGCACGGCCTGCGCGCCGTCGCGAAACTCGCTCCTCACCGGTTCCTACCCTCACAACACCGGGATTTACACGAACAAAGACAAGAACTTCGTGGAACCGCTCTGGACCTTTCCCGCCGCGCTTCAGCGGGCAGGGTACCACACCGCTCTGGTGGGCAAGAACCACTTCAAACCCTACTCCGGCTATACTGGCCGCACCCCGGAAAAACCATACTCGCTGCAACTCCAGGAAACGCACGGCCTGGGCTTCGACCATGTGCATTCCATTTCCGGAAAGGTCAGCGTGGCCACCAGCAAAGCCGGCCCCAGCGAAGATCCCTACCGGGCTTATCTTCATGGGAAGGGGCTACTCGAAAAGTTCGAGGCCTACTACGACGAGTTCTACAAAGACAATCGCTCCGGGCCGCCGGTCGCCGCCATGCTGCCCGAGGAGGACACACAGGACGCTTACATCGCCACCAAGGCCATCGACTTTCTCGGCATGGATCACGGGAAGAAACCTTTCTTCCTGTGGGTGGACTTTGTTCACCCACACCCGCCCGCCGACCCGGTGGAGCCTTATCTCAGCCAGTATGACTGGAAAGACATGCGGTCCCCCCTGCCCCGGCCCAACCCCGGCGAACCCCTCAAAGGTCTTGCCAAGGGCCGGACGGAGGAAACCTACAAACGCTTCCGTGCCGGCTACTATGCCATGATCACCGCGCTCGATGCCCAGGTCGGCCGCATCGTGACTGCGCTCGAAGCGAACGGTCAGTTGGAGAATACCGTCATTGTTTTCACTGGCGACCAGGGTTCCATGCTGGGCGACCTGGGCCTCTGGGGCAAAGGCGTTTTCTACAAAGGCTCCATCAATTCCCCCCTCGTCATTGCCGGGCCCGAGTCTTTCGAAAAAGGAAAGACCATCGACCGCCCGGTCGAACTGCTGGACGTGGCGCCCACGTTCCTGGAACTGGCGGAAGCCTCCGCGGATGACCTGGAAAAATGCCATGGCGAAAGCCTCCTCCCCCTCCTGATCGGAGAGGGCACCTACGAACGCTCCGCCGCCTTCGCGGAAGAACACACCACGAAGATGATCGCCACGGACCACTACAAGCTCGTCCGCCAGGACGCTGGCGAAAACCTGCTCTTCGATCTGAAAGCAGATCCGGACGAACTCAAGAACCTCGCCGGTACTTTGCCCGAGGTAGAGGAGGAACTGAGCCAGAAGATCGACGACTGGCTGACCAAGACCCCGCCGGTGCGGGAACCGAACGCCCGCGCCCCCAGGCGCTGACTGCCCGGGAAATCCTTCAGTTTTCGACAGTCCGCAAGCGATTCTCCCCCGGTTGCCGAAGACTGTGCCGCTTCTTTGAATTGAAAATTGCTTCCCAGCGGTCCACGTTCGCGGCCTAGCTGACGCCGTTCCATGCCCAATCCGATTAGACAGGCCGCCAAGTGTCTAAGCTTCCTGCTCATTCGCTTTCCCAATGTTCACCGCACCCTGCGCTGCGGATTTCTCCAACTCCCGAGAAGCTGGCGAGGCCCGTCTATTGTTCACGACAGCCTTCAGGATCTGGCCCACCTTAGGGGGCAAAAGGTCTTTTTCATCCAGATAGGCGCCAACGACGGTGATGCCAATGACCCCATTCAATACTTCATCGACAAGTATCACTGGCACGGCATTCTGGTGGAGCCCGTTCCCCGGTACTTCGAAGCGCTCCGCGCCAACCACGGCTCCAAACCGGGACTCCTCTTCGAAAATCTCGCGATTTCAGACTCCCCGGAGCCGCGCGAATTTTGGTACCTGGACGACTCCGTGGGTCACCTGCCTGAATGGGCCCGCGGCCTGGGATCGTTTTCGAAAGAGGAAGTCGTCTCCACCAAGGTTCCGGGCATAGACATTACGCCCTTCCTCAAGCACTTCACCGTTCCGTGCCTGTCTTTAAACGGACTGACTCAGAAGCACGGCAATCCCAATTTCAACGTGCTCGTGATCGATGCCCAAGGCTATGATTCGATGATTCTGCGACAGCTCGATTTCTCAACTACGAAACCCGAAGTCATTGTCTACGAACACGAGCGGCTTTCCCAAGACGACACGGAATCCTGCCGCCGCCTTCTTTCCGCCGAAGGCTACCAACTGAAGTCGGACCGCTGGGACACGGTCGCCACGCTGATTCCGCAACCTTCTTGAGAGGCTGGAGCCCTTTCCGAAGCCGAGTCGCCCCTCCGGGGCAATCCAAAACCTCTCACTTGCATTTTCAGGTTTATAGAGGATTCTCCCCCTCCTCAGGAAAGCCAGGCCCGGCGTGTGGAGCACGAACGGTTGGCCGGCCGGCTCTCTCCGGTTTTCCCTTTCCCGTCCCAACGGCCCTCCGGGGCATCCACCAGCTATTTACTTATGTCGCAGATCACTCCTTCGGATATCCGCAATATTGCCATCATCGCGCACGTCGATCACGGCAAGACCACTCTTGTTGACCAGTTGCTGCGTCAGAGCGGCGCCTTTCGTGACAATCAGGTCGTGGCCGAGCGCGCCATGGACTCCATGGACCAGGAGCGGGAACGCGGCATCACCATCAAGGCGAAGAACACCTCCGTTCACTGGAAGGACAAGATCATCAACATCGTGGACACTCCCGGCCACGCGGACTTCGGTGGTGAAGTGGAGCGCGTCATGAAGATGGTGGACGGCGTCCTCCTCGTCGTGGACGCCTACGAAGGCCCCCAAGCGCAGACCCGCTTTGTTCTCAAAAAGGCTTTGGCCGAAGGCCTTTCCCCCATCGTTTTCGTCAACAAGATCGACCGTCCGAACGCCGATCCCCTGGCGGTTCATGACAAGGTCCTAGAGCTTTTCCTGGAGCTGGACGCCAATGAAGAGCAGTTCAACGCGCCCTTCCTCTACGGCAGCGCGAAAAACGGCTTTGCCGTGCACAACCCGGACGAAACGGCGGACAACATGGAAGCCCTGTTCGAAACCGTCGAGTCCGCGATTCCCGCGCCCAAGGCGGATGCGGATGGTCCCTTCCGGATGCTAATTTCCAACATCGACTGGTCCGACTACGTCGGCCGGATCGCCATCGGAAAAGTGCTGGGTGGCAGCGTCAAGATCGGTGACCCAGTCTGGCGGGTGAAGCGGGATGGCAGCCGCGAACGGGCCAAGATTTCCAAGATTTTCGAGTTCAGCGCCTTGTCCACGACGGATTCCGCGGAAGGCGTGGCAGGAAACATTGTGGGCCTTTCCGGTTTTGAAGACGCCGACATTGGCGAAACGCTGGGCAGCGCGGAAGACACCGAAGCCGTGCCCTTCGTGGAGATCGACCCGCCCACCGTGCGCATGTCCTTCAGTATCAACGATGGCCCCTTTGCCGGCCGCGAGGGCGACCGCGTCACTTCCCGGGAGATCCGCGACCGCCTTTTCCGCGAGGCCCGCACGAACATCTCCATCCAGGTGGAAGACACCAACGAGGCCGGCATCTTCGCCGTGAGCGCCCGTGGCGCCATGCAGGTGGCCGTACTGGTGGAAACCATGCGCCGCGAAGGCTACGAAGTTCTCGTTTCCCGGCCCACGGTCATTGAGAAGGAAGTCGAGGGGCAGAAGCTGGAACCCTACGAAACACTCTACGTGGAAGCGCCGGACGACGCCGTAAACGGCATCATGAAAAGCCTGCACGGACGCCGCGGCAAGCTGGACCACATGGAGACCAAGAATGGCCGCACCTTTATCGAGGCCACCGTGCCCACCCGCGGCATCATCGGCTTCGAGTTCGAGCTGCTGAACCTGACCAGTGGCGAAGGCATTCAGTCGCACCTTTTCAAGGAATACGGTCCCTTCGCCGGAGAGATTCGCACCCGGAACACCGGTACCCTCATCTCCATGGAGAAAGGTCAGGCCATGACCTACAGCCTGGAAAACCTGGAAGACCGCGGCCGCCTCTTCATCGGCCCTGGCGAAGACGTTTACGAAGGCATGATCGTGGGTGAAAACCCGCGCGCCGATGACCTGCCGGTGAACCCCACCAAAGCGAAGCACGTCACCAACCACCGCTCCAGCGGCGACGGCAAGGGCATCCAGCTCTCGCCCCCGGTGCGCTTCTCCCTGGAGCGTGCCATCGAGTACATCGCTCCGGACGAACTGGTGGAAGCCACGCCGAAAAATATCCGCCTGCGCAAGCGCATCCTGGACTCCAACGAGCGGAAGCGGATGGCGAAGGTCGGGAAGAACTAAGCATCGGTGCCAGACCAGATCCGGCGCCTGACTACTCTTTCGAAAACGCGGCTTCCAATTCCTGGAGGTCTTTGGCCAGCATTTCGCGATCGCCTGGCACGGTGACTTTTGCCTCCAGGCTTTTCGCCATGTCCATACAGGCGGCGGCCTCGTCCCGTTCCCCATCTAAAAGCAGGGACCGGCACAAAGCCTCATAGGCAAAGCCCGTGAAAAAGGCGGTCAAGTTCGCTTTCTCACTCACCGCCACGCATCTTTCCGCGTAGGCCCGGGCTTCCTGAGCTCTTTCTAAAACCGCGTAGACCCGCGAGATCTGCCAGTAGCCAATGGATAGATTCTGCTCCGTGCAGTCGCCGCGGTTCAGCCAGTGATAAAGGGAAGCCTGGGCTGCGGCGACCATGCGTTCGTCTTCTTTTTCCGTTCGGCTCTCCTTCTCCAGCCAGGTCCAGGCTTCGTCAAAACAGGCCGCTGCAAAATGCTGATGGGCTTCCGCTTCCGTCATGGGGGGAATCTGAATGAAATTCGGGATTCGACCTGCCGCGCCAGCATTCAGGACGAAGGCAATTTCACCAAATTCGAGCTGACGAGGCAACCCCGGTCATCTTCGATGTTCAAGTAGTACATGGTGGCCGACTCGGGCACTTCCACGGTAACTTCCTTCTTCTCCCCATCTACCGAGGCCTCTTTAGAGAGCCATATCCCCGTGAATTTCTTCCGGTTCTCGTAGAGAAGCGGCGTTTCCAGGTAGTGGAGAGTGGACTTTACAATGGGGTGACTACTTTCGTAGCGCAGTGTGGCCTGCCGGCCTTGGGGCTGACTGACCACTTTGGCCAGCGGATCGCCGCCTTTTAGAATGCTGTCCACAAACACATAGATCTCCGGCGCGGTTTTAGGGTCCCAGCCCGGGCCATGACCGTGGCTCATGGCGGGATGAATGCAGAGGGTGGAGGAGCCTTTCTCCGCCGCTTCCTTGGAGCGGGAAAAAATGTCCACGGAAAAGTGGCCATCCTGATCCCCATTCACCCAGAGGGTAGGCATTTTCGTGAATTGGAAGAAACGGGCGGGATCCCAGAATTTCTTCTTCTCCAGGGCTTCCGGATCGTTCTCGCTGCCCATGGCGTGGAAGTTGGCGACGGAGTCGTAGAGAAACCCGCAACCGTAAACCGGCACGGCACACTGAAAGCGCTCGTCCAGGCCGGCGATGGTGCTGCTCATGACTCCACCCCAGGAAATGCCGGTCACGGCCGTGCGCGTGGCATCGACCTCGGGAAGCGAATCGATCAGGGAATGTGCCAGCATGATCTGCGAAGCCGCGTGGTAAGGCCATTGCTGGTCCAGCGGCAGGCCGATGTCCTCCCAGCGTCCCGCCCGGGCGGGTCCGCCATTTTCAAGCGGTACCTTAGGGGTGCGCAGGCCCTCAGTTGACTCCGGCCTCCGGCCTTCCAAATCCATGGAAATGGCCGCGTATCCATGCGCGTTCCAGACTTTGACCCATTCCCAGAACGCCGTGCCGCCGCCCCCGTGAACGCAGACCACGGCGGGAACTTGTTTTCCCGCCTCCGCGCCAGCGCCCTCCGGCAACCCCAGGTAGGCAAAGACCTGGGTCTTGTGCCCCTGGTAGGGCACGCCTTCGTAAAGGATGGCTTGGACGTCATCCACATCCATCTCCGGCATCCGTTCCCACTGGGGCACTTCGTAGACAGCGGCTGGCAGCCAGGCCTTGACCGACTCCGCCGTGTCCTCCGCCGCGTGAACGGGAAGAAAGGACCTCAGGAGAAACAGGCTACTCAAGCTGGCTAGCACACAGCCGCGAAGAAGGAAGAGGGAGGGAGTTTTCATGCCTGCCAAACATGCCTGGAATGAACGGCGGCACACGAAAAAAATGCTCCCGTTTTCGCGGACCGGCAGCCGGGCCCGCCGGGGCCATCACCTTCAGCCTACTCCAGCTCAAACTTCGCATAGACGGAGATCGTAAAGCGAATCTGCTCGAACTCCGCTCCTTCCATCCCGGAACCAAACGCCGGCATCTCGATCCGATTTTCGGCGAACGCGATGTTATTGGTATTTCGCGTGGAAAAGGGCTGCGAGGAGCTTTCTTCGCGAACCAGAACGGGCATGCCCAGGTCGAGCTCGAGGCCTTCCGCCATGATAGCGGCTTTCTCGCGGGCCACTTTCACCGCGCTGCTCAGCACTTCTTTTCGCATTTCTTCCTGACGCGATGTCCGGAGTTCCACGGAATTGACCTGTAGCAGGTCGTGCCCTAACAACACCTTTTCCAAGGCCGGGCGAAGCTTCAAATCTTTCAAGGATATCCGCGCCACCCTCTGGGCGAAGTAGCCTTTCATGACTTGGCGCCGGTCTATGTATTCGTATATCTTTCCGGATTCCATACTGGAAAGGCGAAGCGCGTTTTCAGGCAGTCCATCGATCGATTTCAGGCCTTCCTCCAGGTAGGTTTCCGCGGCCGCCAGGGCTTTGGTGGCGGCTTCCAGGGGATCTCCCTCTCCACGCAAGGTTACCGTCCAGATGGCTTCATCGGCATCCACGGACTTCGAGGCCGTGCCCAGTACTTCCACGTAGGACTTGTCTGACTTTTCTTCGGATTCCTGCTGGGCGCGGACAGGAATACTGTAACCGCCAGCGAACAGAACCGTGGCGACGAGGAACTTGGGTAGCAATTTCATGACAGGGAATGTTTGGGTTTGGGATACCCCAGACATTGCTCCCGGAAGTTCTCCGCGCCAAAGGCGAAGTTGTCATTTTTCTGTAAAGGAGGCGCCTGATGCACGCTCGCCTACCCTTGAGCCAGGTGATTCAGCTCAATATCGTAGTCATGAACAAATTCCTGAATCTGATCGATAAACTTGCTCTCCACGGAAAACAGATCGCCTACCTTTTCGGCAAATTCTTTGTGTTTCAGCTCGCCTTCCATCTCCAACTGTATGGAAGCCAGCTTTTCAACATTGTGACGAGCGTGGAACTCCATATCCTTAAGCTGAGAAATAAAATCACGTCCTTTCTCGATGGGGCTTTTCTCAACTACTTCTTGTTCTTCGGCCATAATATACAGGGGTTTGTATCAGAAACTATAACATTAAAGGATACGCCCGCCAAGCCCCCGGCGGATCAAACAAAACGCGTCAAGCAATACCTTGTTTTCTAACCGTTTCCGTAAGCCGTTAGATTCTTGTCCTGCTAGTGTGGTGTTTGCGAAATAGGTGGACGAAATTCGCGAGGATTCTTTTTCAAATTCAAGGCGCGAGGAGGGAGTTGAGCAAGCTCAACGATTGATCGAGCAACGCGGAAACTGGAAAAGAAGACCGCGATTATAAAGATATCCGAGCGAAGCGAGCCAAATTTCCAGCTCTATGACCTATTTGATTTCGTCTAGGCAGTGTGGACAAATTGGAGAACGGACCGGAAGTGAAGAAAAGGAAAGAGAACTCAGCGCCGCGAAGCGGCGAATACCTGAAGACGCGGCCCATTTTTCGCCTGGCTTCGTTCCCGCTCACTCTATTGGGGGTCGGCCCAATGCCGTTCGCGGCGCCTTGCCAGACAAAATATGGCCTCGCGCCGGTCCGCCCCCAATTTGTCCACACTGCCTAGATATTTCGCAATCACCACACTAGGGTGTATGGACAAATTCCCGAACCGCCCGGAATAGATGAAAAAGGAAGACAGAATCAGCGCCGCAAGCGGCGAATTTTACGCCTGGCTGCGTTCCGCCTCACTCTATTGGGGTCACCCAACAGCGTTCGGCGCGCCTTGCCAGCCGAAAAATGGCCTCGCGCCGGGCAGTCCGCCAATTTGTCCACACACCCTAGGCAGTGTGGACAAATATAAGTGGTTGAGAATGTTAAGTTTTACGAAATAATAAAGGATGGATGTCCATCGAGCAGATCAGATGCCGGAGCCGGTTTTTCAACGGCTAAAAAAATTGATCTGATCACTGGAAGGCGGCTAGCCTAAGTGCTAAGGGCCGCAAGATGTTGAATTCGCGCGCGACTCTTAACGGAATCTGGTGGATTCTATGCACCGGTTCGATGTGGAATCAGATGCCCCGCCGCTTTGGAAAGTGGAA
>JAUICH010000025.1 GCA_030427505.1 Verrucomicrobiia bacterium | reverse complement strand
GGCCCATTTTTCGCCTGGCTTCGTTCCCGCTCACTCTATTGGGGGTAGGCCCAATGCCATTCGCGGCGCCTTGCCAGACAAAAAATGCTCTCGCGCCGCTCCGCCCCCAATTTGTCCACACTGCCTAGTGTGGTGACAATGGTTTACCCCCCTCTGCCATGGAAGCCGCCAAGATCCTGAAGCGGAAGATCACTGCCCCAGGTGAAATCACCACGGGCATGATCGCCACCTTCCATTTCTGGCCGGGCATGGTGGAGATGGCGATGCGGGCTGGGCTGGACTACCTGATCATTGACCTGGAGCACCTCAGCTTTGACGCCCAGATGGTGGCGGAAGCCTGCGCCATCGGGCGCCGGGAGAACTTCCCGATCCTGGTGCGTCCGCCCGCGGCTGAGTTCACCCCCCTGCGGCTGGCCCTGGATCTCGGGCCCTGCGGTCTGCTGGTTCCCTACGTGGAAAGCCTGGCCGATATCCAGACCATCCGCGACGCGGTTTACCTGAAGCCCCGGGGACGCCGCCGTCCCGGCGGACCCGGCAACTACTGGGTGCCGGACTATCATTACGACACTTGGAAAAGCGTGGTGGAGGAGAACATCATTGTCCTGCCACAGATCGAAAGCCGGAAAGGACTGGAGAACGCGGGAGCCATCGCGGCCGATCCGTTGGTGACCGCGCTGGCGGTGGGACCCTATGACCTTTCCGCCGACCTGGGGGTGTGTTGGGACCCCAATGCGCCACCCCTGCTGGAAGCGCTGGCCCGTGTTCGCTCCGCCGCGGACGCGGCAGGCAAGAACCTGTGGATGATCGGCGACGGCCCCGCCCTGGTGAAGCAAGGCTACACCTTTATCTGTGTGTCTGAGCCGACCATGCTCCTTCAGGCCAAGCTTTCCGAGCTGAATGCCGCCACCAAGGAGAGCCGAAGCGAAAACGGTGATTCCACCTCTTCGACAGCGAGTCTCCCCCTGCCCTAGTGCTCAGACAGATCTAAAGTGATGGGTGCTTGATTGGAGAGAAGAGTTGCGGGCAATAGAACGCGATACGGTCTTTTTGGCCGGGGCCTTCGTTGCTCGTCAGTTAGTTATGGTCTAGCCACGCGCGCAATGGTTTGCGAATTCCTCCAGCCAGTCATGGACGAAAAGCGGCTGGTTTTCGAGTTAGCGGCTGATCGCGTGCGGACTTTCAGCCCGCAAAATAGGGGGGCACGATTCCCAGGGATGAATCCCTGGGCTTTGCGCTATAGGGCCTTCAGCCTTTGGACGTCAGCCGGGTCTGACGACCCGGTAGAGGTCTTGGACCCTGCGGGTGGTTGGAGAAGCAGCGATCCTTTCGGGGGTGAGGAACCGCGTGCTTTTGAAGCGGCCGATCGCCTTCGGACTTTCAGCCCGCAAAATAGGGAGGGTATGATTCCCAGGGATGAATCCCTGGGCTTTGCGCAATAGGGCCTCCAGCCCTTGGGTGTCAGCCGGGTCTGACGACCTGGTAAAGGTCTTGGACCCTGCGGGTGGTGGAAGAAGCAGCGATCCTTTCGGGGGTGAGGAACCGCGTTTTTTGATTTGTGTGAAAGGACCGGGCGTGGGGCTTCTGGCGCATTCCCGCGCATTGACGCTTTCCCCGGCATGGGCAAAGCTCGGGATGTGAGTATCAGAAACCCCTTTCGCTTCCTGCTGGCGGCAGCCCTCGGCGCTGTTCTTCTATCTCAAGTCGTTGCTCCCAGCCCTGCCCAATGCGCGGACCGGCCGAACTTTGTCTGGATCGTTTCGGAAGACAATTCCATCCACTACCTGCGGCACTTCTTCGAAGGCGGCGCGGAAGCCCCGGCGATTGAAGCCCTGGCGGCGCATGGTTTGACCTTCGACAATGCGTATTCAAACGCGCCGGTCTGCTCCGTGGCGCGGACCACGCTGGCCACCGGCTGTTACGCGCCTCGCATCGGCACGCAGTTTCACCGGAAATACGAAATGGCCGCCATGCCGGAAGGCTTGCGGATGTTCCAGGCCTACCTGCGGGACGCCGGGTACTACACCACGAACAACTCTAAGAAAGACTACAATGCCATCGAGGGTGACGGCGTGTGGGACGAGTCGTCCAAGACCGCTGACTGGAGAAACCGGAAAGACCCGGCCCAGCCGTTTTTCCACATGCAGTCCCACCCCCAGTCCCACGAAAGTTCGCTGCATTTCAGCCAGGCCTCTTACGAGAACGACAAGACGAAACACGACCCCGCCTCCGTCCAACTGGCGGACTACTTTCCGGACACACCGCTCTTCCGCTACACCCATGCCCGCTACCTGGACAACATGGGCATCATCGACGGTATCGTGGCTGACGTAGTGGCTAAGCTGGAGGAAGACGGCCTGCTGGAAGACACGTTCATCTTTTACTTTGGCGACCACGGCGGCGTGCTACCCCGGGGCAAGGGCTACGTCTATGAGTCTGGCCTGCATGTGCCCCTGGTGGTGCGCGTGCCGGAACACTTTAAGCAACTGGTGGACGGAAAGGCAGGAGACCGGGTGAAGGGCTTTGTGGAGTTCATCGACTTTGGTCCAACGGTCCTGAACCTGGCCGGAATAGCAGTTCCCGAGCAGATGGACGGCAAGCCTTTCCTGGGCCAGGGCCTGACCATGGCGGAGGTTAACCAGCGGGATGAGTCTTTTGGGTATGCCGACCGCATGGATGAGAAATACGACTTCATTCGCTCCCTGCGGAAAGGGAAATACCAATACCTTCGCGCCTTTCAGAACTGGCTGCCGGACGGACTGCAGAACAATTACCGCTACAAGATGCTGGCCTATGAAGAGTGGCGAGAGCTGTTCGAGTCCGGAAAGCTGAGCGATCCCCAGGACCAGTTTTTCAAGGCCCGCGCTCCGGAGATGCTGTTCGACTGCGAAGCGGATCCGCACGGGGTGAAGAACCTGGCAGGCGATCCCGCCTACGCGGAGAAACTGAAAGAGATGCGCGGTCTCATGGAAGCAAAGCTAAAGGGCTTGCCGGACCTGAGCTTCTACCCGGAAAGCTACCTGGTGGCCCATGCCATGGAGAATCCGGTGGCCTTTGGTCAGGCACACAAGGAAGAGATTGCCACGCTGGTGGATACGGCGGACCTGGCGCTACTGCCTTACGCTGACGCTAAGCCGAAGTTGTCTGAAGCCCTGAAATCCGAAGATCCCATGGTCCGGTACTGGGCCGCGATGGCCTGCACCAGCTTCGGAGACAAAGCTGCTGACCTGGCTGGGGAAGTGAAACCCTTGTTGGAAGACGAAGCCGAGACGGTCCAACTGCGCGCGGCGGAATTCCTGGGACGCATCGGTGCGATGAACCCCCAGCCTTTCCTCACTGAATTGGTCAACAACACGGCGGACCCAGTCGTCGCCACGGAAGCCCTGAACTCCGTGGTCTGGTTCAAAGATTTCTTTGGCGGAAAGTATCCGGTGCAACGCGCGGACTTCACTCCCAAGGCCAAGGGCGCCGACATGGACGACCGCCTGAACTACATCAACGGGATTCCCTACCCTCCGAAGAAAGCGGAGCTGAAGAAACAGAAGAAGGCGAAGAACTGAGTCTTTTGGCCTGAGCCCAATCGACTGGCAATTCTTCGCCCGCAGCAACTCTCTCAGCTGTTTCTTTCAAAACATCCCCGTGCCAACCCGGGGAAATCAGGTTGTCATCGGTAGCGGTGAGATCGGACCAAATCAGTTCCATGAGACGAAGTTTCTCGTCCTTGGGAAGTTGGCGAATGTCGTCCGCAGTCATCATTCTCAAACAATACTGAGAACTTGGTGGCGGCTCAAGGTATTCGATAGATCAAGGATCGTTTCTCAACAAAATTGAAGAGATTGCTTCCCGCTTCATCGCCTCATTTACTGCTGGGTAACCCCCGGGTTCTTTGATACTGAGAGACCGATAAATTTGTTTTCACCCCCCTGTTCGTTCGCCATGAGGTACCAATTTCAGTCTCTCACGTTGGCTCTGCTCTCCCTCGCCAACTCTGTTTTCGCCGAGAATTCCTATGATTTTACGGTGAAAGTTTCGGCTGGAGACTTTGACCTCACTGCCGGGACCGTCGTTTCGTTTGATTCACCCCAATCGCTCGGATTGCCTCATCCGGTTTCGAGCAATGGCGGCGACACTGAGACTTCCTGCTACTTGTCGATCGATGAAAAAGTCATCCTGGTGCAACAGGAGAGGGTGACCACTGGCGCAACCCAATTCTACTTTTTGCTGGAAGCCCCCCTCGAAGCAAATCAATCACGGTCCTATTCCTTTTCCCAATCGGCCGCTGGAGATACGAATGAAGACTCCCCGCTTCCAGAGGAGGTTATCTGCACCGATAACGGCCGGGAGTTGGTACTGGCGATGGGTGACCGGACGATCCTGCGGTACCAGCACGCGGTGAATGAAGCGCCCGAGGGTCTGGAGCCCTACTACCGGCGCAGTGGGTATATTCATCCGCTGTACACCCCGAAGGGAAAGGAGATCACGGGCGACTTTCCGCCGGACCACGCGCACCAGCACGCGCTCTTTTTTGCCTGGACGAACACGGAGTTTCAGGGGCGGAAACTCGACTTCTGGAACCAGGCGGACGGAACGGGAAAGATCGAGCATGTGGAAGTGATGGAGACGGTCAGCGGACCGGTCTTTGGAGGGTTCACGGTGAAGCTGCGGCACAGCGACGTGTCCGGCCCGGGACGGGAGCCGATACCGGTTTTGGAAGAGACGTGGACGGTGCGGGCCTACCGGCAGGCGGAAGGGTTTTTGATCGACCTGGAATCCGTCCAACAGTGCGCGGGCGAAGTTCCCCTGACGATCAAGGACTACCACTACGGCGCCATGGCGATTCGTGGCAACTATCAGTGGTTTGACGAGGCCAACGCCGCCGCGATCAACAAGCTGGTGAAGAAGAACACGAACCCGGACGCCTTGGCCAAGGTCGAGAAGCGATTCGATTTCCTGACCAGCGAAGGGATGAACTGGGCCAACGGCAACGCCACGCGGGCCCGCTGGGTGGCCATGCATGGTAAGCTGGATGGGGAGCCTGCCGGAGTAACCGTGCTGAGCCATCCGGACAACTTCCGGGCACCGCAACCGGTGCGTCTGCACCCTAGCAAACCCTACTTCTGCTTCGCGCCAATGGCCCTGGGAGAGTTCCTGATTTCGCCGGGAGAGCCCTACGTGTCCCGCTACCGCTATCATGTCTACGACGGGCCGGTGGACTCTGAGAAGGAGGAAACGCTGTGGCGAGACTACGCGAATCCACCCATAGTGAAGGTGGTGGTTCCTTGAAGCGGCCAGTCACTCATTATCCTTTTTGCCCCGGCGATGCTTAAGAAAGAAGGGCAGCCACACCCGTGACTGCCCTTCGTGCTTTGGGCTAACCTATCCTACTAGTTTAGCTGATTCTTCTTGGCTGGCGGTTTAGCCAGCGGCGTTCTTAGAACGCGTACTGCCAGCCAGCGACGAGCATGAATTCGCGGTTCATGCCCACGCCATTGGCGTCCTGGTAGACGGGGAACAGGGCTTCCACTCCCAGGCGGTGTCCTTTCAGGGGACCTTCCGGGATCTTGACGTTCAGGCCGATGCCGAGGTCCAGGAAGTGACCGCCGTAGTTCTGCTGGAAGTGCGGCGGCGCGGTGTGGTTGTGGGGTCCGTTGTAGTGGCCCACGATGTCTTCTTCGTAGTGGTAAGCCGCCCGGCCGGAGAGGCTGGCCCAGTCGGTCAGACGATAGGCCAACCAGGTGCTGACGTCCGCGGCGTTACCATAGGCAAAGCCCGCGTCGTTTTCAGATTCCAGCCGGAAGGTGGCGAGCGCCTGCGCGCCCCAGGAAACGTTCCCGGCCTGGCCCAGGTAAGTGATCCCTGGTTTCAGGTCCCAGGTGCCGGAACCCAGTTGCATACCGTAGGGCAGGTAGACTCCATCCTGCTTTTCATCGACCTCCGCCGTGGGGAAGACGAGGGAGAGGTTCAGATGCACGCGCTGGCAGTTGGCATCATAGACCTTGATCAAGGCGCCCAGCGAGGTATCCCCCAAGCCACTGGAAGAGTGGCTGTGGGTGCCCCCCATGTGACCTCCGTGGCCGTGGGCCATGGCATGCGGATTGGACTCCATCTGCATGTCTTTTTCCACGTAGTTGACCATCCCCATCAGGGTCAGCCAGTCGGTGGGCGCATACATCAGCATGAACATGCTCATGTACATCTCCATCTCGGTGGCAGCCGCGCCGTAACCGCGATCGAACACGTCGTGGGTAGACAATTCGTCCGTGCCGGCCCGGTGCCCGTCCATGCTCATGTACATGAATTGGTAGCCCAGCATCCACTCGCCGGCTTCATGGGTATGATCTCCCATCACGCCGATGGGCGCGTGGCTGTCCGGACGGGAAGCGTCCCAGAGACAGGGCTCGTCCGCGAGCGAAACAACCGCGGTCTTGCCGGTTTCCACGATGGGGCCTGGATCTCCGGCGAATGCCGGGAGGGTGACACCAGTCACAAAGAGACTGGTGAAGACTGTTTTGGTGAATTTATTCATTTTTTGATTAGGTAGTAAGTTAGTTGATTCTGAGTCTGTATTTGAAATTAGGTTGGGAGAATTAGCTGAGATGCCTGCCGAAACCACGGGGCCTACGTCGCCAGAAGCGGTTTCCCATGCCGCCGTTTGATAGCTGATGGCAATTCCGCCTGCTCGACTGCAATCGCGCGGATTCCGCTGGATTGCGGGTAGCTATCCGGCCTTTCGCACTGACTGAGATGGCGATGTTGGGGAAGGCCACAGACCTCCCCTTCAGATTGCCACTTCACCCGCGCCGGTACGCTTTCGGCCCGATCCGGACAGGACTGGATCTCAGCTGTAAAACGATCCCTCTGGAGGAGGCGTGAAAGGCGGATCCTCCTTGGAGTCCTGGAATGCCGATCCCATCGGACAGATGAACAGAGGAATGTCCGGAGGCGAAATCACCCACCCGCGAACCTCCGTGATGGACAGGATCAAGGTCCCTTCTCCTCCACTGGACTGGAGGGACTTCGGAGAGCCGGTTTCCTTCTGGTGGCTGATCAGCGTGCCGATAGCCTGGCAACGGCTACAGGGTTTTTCTCCAGAGAAATTCTCCTTCACCACCTGAATGACGCTTTCGGACGCAGAGGCCCGCTCCGCGATCATACGGCCCCAAGCGTAGGCTTGAAACATCGCCACATGGGCCCCGCCAATGGCGGTGACGCCAATCAGAACCAGGAGATTTCTGAGGAAACGTTTCAAGATTGGGAGCCTGAGGGAGTTCACTCGCACGGAGTTACGGCAGGCGCTACGGTAGGAACGCATTATTTCTCCGTCAAGCCAGGATTCCACTACCCCTGGGGCAGGAAAAAGAGATCGCCATTGCCCAGATTATTTCGTTAGTAATCATGGCATGCCCCAGTTGTCTCGTCTGAAAATTGCGGTTTGGGTTTTGTCCGGGCTTGCTCTCTCTTCCTGCGCCAGCACCAACCCCTACAATCCGAACCAGGACGGCTGCCTGCTGGCTTCGCGAAGTGCCCTCGTCCTTGCTTCCGAAGAGCCCCGTCCAGGGGGACGGCTGACGGCCACTTTCATCGGGAATACGACGGTGCTGATTTCCGACGGTGAGACCCAACTGCTGATCGACGGTTTTGTCAGCCGCCCGCCAAGCTTCAAAGACCTGAAGCCCGATACGGCACTCATCCGGAGCACGCTGGACAAGGCGGGCGCCACTTCGGTGGATGCCGTGCTGGTGGGACACGCTCATCACGATCATGCGCTGGACGCGCCCGCGATTGCAAAGGACCACCACGCGTTGCTGATCGGTTCCGAATCGGTCGCCAATATCGGTCGCGGGCAGAAGGTCCCGGAAGACCTGATCGTGATCATGGAAGGCCCTCGGCATTCAGTGAAGGTGGGCGAGTTCGCGATTACCTTCGCCAAGACGGAGCATGGCGCTTACCCACTGCACCTGAGATGGATTCACCTGCTGCTGTGCGGAAAGATCCGAAAACCTCTGGAAGTACCGGCCAATTTCCACGCTTTCAAAACCGGCACGCCCTACCTCATTCACCTGGAACACCCCTCGGGCAACGTGCTCGTTCAAACCAGCGCGGGGCTGGAACCTGAGGCTGTAAAAGGACTTCAGGCGGATACCGCCATTGTGGGAATGGGATTTCTCGGCAGCCGGAACGCGGGCTTCCGAAAGCGCTACCTGAAGACACACATTCAGGACGTGGGAGCCAAACTGGCCGTCCCTGTCCACTGGGACAACTTCAGGGAGCCGCTCCCGGAAAACGAAGGCGATCCCCTGCCCTATTTCAAAGGCGACCGCCACCTGAACCGCGCGATGACGGATCTGAAGGCCGTTGCCAATGGGAATCAGATTTACCTTCCCGCCGCCTATGAACGGATTGTGTTGCCGGGCAAATGACGCCCACCTCCACAGCTTAGATTACCCGGTTACCTTACGCAACTCCAGACCAGTTTCATCACGGCTTCCACGGAGGCCAGGTTGGCGGTTTCCTGAGGCGTGTGGTAACCCGTGGTGGGCACCTGCACCGTGCTGCCGTTGATCTGGCCGTCCGTGGCCGCGACAATCCGGCCCAGCTCCGTCCGGCCCAGAGAGAGGGCCTTCAGTCCGTCCGTCTGGCGCGCTTCGTTGAGCTTTTCGACGTACTCGTCTTTGAAGGTGTAGGCGATGCCCAGGCTTTCGCATTTGGCCTGGAGTTCCGCCGTCATTTCCTCGGAGAACGCGCCGTTCGCGTCTTTCCTTCGGAGCACCACCTCCTGGGCTTCGGCGGCCGCGGTGTCCGGGAAGGGGCTGGTATCCATGACCAGCAGCCGCTGGGTGGTCCACTGCTGGCGGAGGAACCAGGCCAGGGCGTAGCGCCAACTGCGGCCCGCTTCTTCCTGAGCGGTAAAGAGCACCGTGCCAGGAAAGCCATTCCGGAAGAGGTACACCAGCATGGCCACGGTCAGGACGTTGTCGAGCTGGGCTGAGATTCGCCCGTCCTGGATGGCGAGGCGGTCCAGGTAGGACACCGGAGAACCGGGCTGGAGGAACTCCAGTCCCGTCAGTTCGAAAATGACGTTGTTGCGGTAGGGGCAGATGAACGTGTTCTGGATGACCCCCTGCCCCTGGTAGGTGCCGGTGTAGGGCATGTGGGCCTGGACACGCTGCTGGATGAACCTGTCCTGGATGCTGTGCATCATCTGCTCGGACACGGAGTCGCCATCCAGTTCCCCGCGGTTCGCGGTGATGAAGGCGGCATACTGGAACTCATTGGGGCCCGTGCAGATCAACCCGTGCCGGTCCACATGAGCGGACAGGATGAGGCTTTCGGGGTCCTTCCCATGGGCCACCAGGATGCCCTGGTAGCGGGTTACCACGGCGTCCGTTTCCTCCAGTTCGCGGCGCAAGACCCGGAAGAAGGAGTCTTCCGTGCCCACGACGGAGGGTTCGCGGACGAGCTGCCGCAGTAAGTCCAGGAAGTCTTCCAGGTGGGCGTGGGACGTTCCGGAAGACCGCGGGGTGGATGCGGCGACCTCGCTAGAGGATTCCTGTGTCAACATAGGTGGTGAGCGAAAAAAATGAGCGCGTAGCGCGCTCAGACCCACCGTTCCGATTTTTTTCCGGCCAGTCTGACGGCCACAACAAAGACGAATATAGCACCCGCAATGCCACGGATAGTGGAATTTCTTCCGGGCCCGGCGGCTGGCCTACCGGTTCGGTTCCGGTTCCCGTTCGACAGCGCAATTCCAGGCCGGCGTTCAGAAGCCGACGTACTGGGTCAGCATGATCTCGTTGCCTTCCGGGTCGGCCAGGGTTCCCAGAATGATGGGTTCTCCGGGCCGTTGCACGGGGCGGGCGATCTCCATCGCTCCCGCGTCCAGAGCTGCCTGGTAGGCTTGGGCCACGTCTTCAAACTGAAGGGACAGGCCGGTGGGAGTCCGTTCGCCGGTTCCCCCCGCGTGGAGGGCCACCACGGCGTCGCCAAAGAGCAACTCGGTCCAATGCTCGGAGATGAAGCCTTCTTTCAGACCCATGACATCGCGATAGAAGGCGATGGCCCGGCTCATGTCTTTCACCATGAGCATGTATTTGACCGTTTGTAGATTCACTGAAGAGCCCCTCCGAGTGCTTATCCAAATGAGTTTGGACAAGCGGCATGGTGCCGATTCCGGGATGGGATGTCAACCCAGTGCGGCGCCACTTGCTCCCTCGGCTCCCGAAGTCAGGAACCGGAGACTTTCTCGCAAAGGGGGGCGCCAGAACCGGCACCCCAGAAATATGTCTTTCGTGGAAAGTCTTCAGCTCTTCCGGCGCCGATGCCTCCGGGCACGCGCTTTGCGGAGCCGCTGGAGTTTTTGGGCCCTGCCGGCAGCGGCTCTCCGAGCCTGCCTGGCATGAGCCCCACCTACTTTCCCGGCGGTGACTCCGCTGGTTTTGCGGTGGGCGGCAACTGCCCTGGCTTGAACGCCCCGGGCTTGACCGGAGCAGGCACGGCCGGGGTCACGGGCTTCACTTCCGCCGGTTTCGCGGGGCCGCCCTGAACGGCGTCTGGCTTAACCGGTACCGGAAGGGGCGCTCCCGGTTTGATCGGACCTGGCTTCGCCGGACTGGCGGGCGGAGAGGCCTTGGCGACCGGGATGGGCGCGGGCGTTGGCGTGCCGGAAGAGGGCGCCAGCCGGGGAGCCTTGATGGGAACGGTGGACGGAGTCTTGGCCGGAAGAGGCGCTTTGGGCAACACCGGCTCAGTCTTCAGCTTCGGGGCGGTCTTGGGCACTTCAACCGCGGGCGCGGGAGACTTGGGCGGCTCCGCTGGTTTGGGCACGGCCTTCGGCACGACCGGTGTCTGGGACGCCTCAGCGGCTTTGGGCGGCTCTGCTTTAGGCACGACTGGCGTCTTGGGAGGCTCTGCTTTCGGAACTTCGGCAGTCTTGGGGGCTTCCTCTTTTGGCGTCTCAGGCTTGGGCGCCTCAACTTTCGGCGTTTCGGGCTTGGGTGGAGCCTCTTTGGCCGCGCCGATCGGGGTGGCGGCGGCAGTCGTGGACGGAGGCACGGCGGCAGGCTTGGGCGCCGCGGACAAACTGATGGCGGCGGCCGGAGTCGAAGGCTTCTTAGGCCCCGGTTTAGTCCCGCCAGGACCGCCACCGGAACCCGGGGCGGGCGCGGAACCCGCTGGCGCCACTTTCGAAATGGGGGGCATGAAGAAGAGGGCAATCAGTCCAAACGGAAAACTGAAAGCCGTCAGAAAGAGAACCTTCGGATAACCCTTTCCTTCCACGCCGCGCCAGAACCCCACCAGGTAGATGAAGGCCGCATAGAGAAGGAACACGATGGACAAGGTATCGAAGTCCTGAATCTCCGTTCCAGAAACGCTGAGGAAGAAGTTGGCAATTCCTACCGCGGCCGCAATGGCGACCGCCCAAGCTAACTGCTGCCGTCCAGGGAACGGATCGTCGCGAAAGTGATCTGCTGGGTCCATTATTTTTGTAGTATTAAGAGGCTAGGCGTGTTCTCTAGAAAAGCTTGGCGCAATTTTGACGCAAATATTGTTCCATTCCAAGCCCGGTAATGTGGGTATGCACGTAAGTATTTCGCTACGTTCCTTCTTTACCAGTATTCTGGAGCTTTATCAAAAATAGGAAAATTACTTTTATTTTCCAGATATTCAATTGCCGAGAGACAAAACGGTCGAGCGCCAGCGGGCCGCCAGGGCTTCGTCCGAGAGGGTTTCCCAGGCCGGATCGGGCGGCATGGGACGGCCCAGTTTCATCCGGATCGCGCGGCCTCTCAGGCCGAGAAGCTCACGGGCCAGCCACGCGGTGCGCAGGTAGGGGTGGAGCAGCCCCAACGCCTGAAAGAAGAGAGAGTTCCGGCCTTCGAAGTACACGGGAATGACAGTCGCTCGCCCGCGCCGGGCCAGCCTGGCCACATGCGGTTTCCAGGGTTGCTCCTCGATCTCCCGGTGCCCCCAGTCGCGGTGAGCCACTTCGCCGGCTGGGAAGATGACCAGAGCCCCTCCCTGGTCCAGGTGCCGCGCGGCGGCGCGCATGCCCAGGAGATTCTTTCGGGCGGCGCCGGGCCCCCCAAACACATCCACGGGAATCAATGCTTTTCTCAAAGGCTCCAGAGATCCTATGAACTCATTGGCCAGAATGCGCGTGTCCGGGCGGCGGGTCAGAGCCAGGTTCCCCAGGGCCATGGCATCCGCTCCGCCGAAGGGATGATTGGCCGCGAAAACGACCGGGCCCGTCGCGGGAATCTCGTTTTTCGGAATTCCTTCGGCACGAACCGTGATGCCCAACTCTTCCAACTGCCTGCCGAAATAAGCCCCGGGGCTCACGTCCCCTCCCCCGCTCCGCGCGGCGGAAAAGTAGCGATTGATCAGGTGGTAGCCCGTGGCGCGCTCCAGGGCAAGGAACAGCCCCTTGCGGAAAAGGGAATCACCACGGAGAAAGGCGACGGTATCGCGAAGATCGAGTTCCCTCCGAGTCGCCTTGGCGGGCGTTTTCCTGAATGGGCTCATGACGATACCGGGGTCGCGCTCAGTGCGCCCATTGCGGGGGGACTTCGTACCAGTCGAAGGTACGGTGTTTCTGGATCAGGCGCCAGATTTCTTCGGGCGTGGCTTCGAAGTGTCCCCGGCCCCGGTTCTGAGCTCCTATTTCAAAGGCGATGTCCCATTGTTTAAAGAGATCCCGGTACCCCAGGAAGATCGAACGTCCTGGAGAGTAGATGTGGGTGGACTCCGCGCTGACGCCATTGAGCTCCAGCACTTTGAAATTCCGGCCCGCGCGCAGGTCTTCCACCGAGGGCACCCGCAGGTCGTAGCGCCCGAAGTTGAATCCTTCAAACTGGTGGCTCAGGCTATCGATCGCGGCGGACAGCTCCGGCGTCAGGTGGGCGATGCCATCCAGGAAAACGGCGCCGCGGCAATGCGTGCCCAGCACGGTCAACCGGATGCGCTCTCCGGCCGGGGGCACTTCCTTGCGCCGTTCGTCAAAGCGTTCCAGGAAAAACGCCGCCATCCGGACGGCCCGCGGATCGTCCAGGATAAGCCGTTCCAAGTTCCTCCTCCCGTCCCCGGTGACGTGAAGCATGCGCTTTTCGGTGATGGACAGAATCTCTCCCCGTGGGGCGGACGGGTAGCGGTAGTAGAAGACGCCGAACTCCAGGCCGTCCACATACTCCTGGGCGATCACGGGGTGCTGGCAATGGGCGAGGTATTGCTCCGCGTCCTCCGGCTGGTGAATGACGGCCACCCCCTGCCCCCGCTCGCCGACGTCGGGCTTCAGCACAATGGGAAAGCTCAGGCTCCGGGACTCCATGAAAGCCTCCAAGGCTTGAAGCCGCCCGCCAGACTCCGGGTCCGGCGAGATCAGGGCGAAGCGGGCCACGCGTTCGTCGTCCCCGCCATCCGGAACCAGGCCTCTCAGGATGAGGTACTTGGACTCCATGGCCAGTCCGCCCTCCGGGATGCCCGGATTGGCCAAGGTAAACAGGGTCAGGCTGCGGTACTTCCGGCCCAGATTCAGAATGTGCAGCGCCACGGGAATGTAGACGAGCCCCATGGGCCAAAACTCCCACTCCGTCAGGCGGAGCCACTTGGAATACAGCAGGCGGCGGCCACGGTAGCTAAGCGCGGGAATGACGATCTTGATAGAGATCCACACCAAAACCACCACCAGGACCACGCCCCAGGCAGCGGCTCTTTCATAGATTCCCAACCAATCGAGCAGCACGCTGCCCAGCTTCATGGAAAAGAAAACCAACAGCGGAGTCCAGATCAAGCAGGCCCCGGCCATGAACAGGCTGAACTTCAAGAACGAATAGCGGAGAAGTCCCGCGGAAAGATAGATTGGCAGCCGGGTACCAGGAAGGAAGCGCGAAGTGACCACGATCTTGCCCCCGTGTTCGCGAAAGAGATGGGCGCCCTTTTCGAGCTTCTCCTCTTTGATGATCCAATTCAGGAAGCCCTTCGACAGCAGGCGCCGGCCGCCAAACCGTCCCAAGAGATAGAGCCCCATGTCCCCTGCCCAGATGCCTATGAAACAAGCCAGCGTGGCGATCCAGAAGGAGATGTGCCCGTGCCCGGCGAGCACCCCCGCCGAAACGCAGGCGAGATCTTCACTGATATGGGTGCCCACCGCCAGCAGGATGGCCAGCTTCCATGGGGACTCCCCCTCGTAGCCGGACTCCAGGCCGGACAGAAACTCTCCCTCGTTCCCGCAGGCGCAGAGCGCCGCCATGGCGACCACGGCCACGGCGGCGAAAAGAATGAGGCTGCGTCCGCGCTTGGAGGTCATGATTCCAGGTGCGGGGCGGGGTCCCACGTCAATTCATTGTGAAAGGTCTCCACCACCCCATCCAGATCTGGCGGCAGTTTTTCGTAAACGAAGTCCGCCCGGCCAGGCTCTATTCTGAGGTGGCTGATGCTCCAGGTCTGGGCGTCGGGCCGGTTCATCAGCACGGTGTAGGCGGTGGAAGAACCTTCTCCTGAAAAGTGATGGTACTTCCGCTGGATGGCCGCCGAAAAGGGCGCGTTCTCCGTCAGCCCGGTGAAGGCGCTCCGGCGGCTCTCGATTACCGCCGTGGTTTCGAAGGAGGAGGAGCAGACCGGCATGGTGGGATTTCTTTCCATGGGCTTCAGTTCCTCTCCGTCATACTGCCAGCGAGCCGTTTCGAATCCATTCTCCGCCGATGGCGCCACCCCTACGAGGGAAAACGCGCGATAGGGCCGTGGATCCATCTTCCGCAAACGGTCTTCAATGGCCTCGAGCGAATCCGCGTCCGCTAGGTCCAGGAGCAGCGCGCCGCGGCTGCGCGTGCCGGCGTCCGGTCCGCCGGAAGTTTCGCGCTCGTAGTAGTTCAGCATGGCCAGGGTGAGGCCCCGTTCGTTTACCAGCAGCCAGGTGCCTCCCGCCGCCGTGTCGGTAGGGGCCAGGAAGCGGACTCCGTTCAGTGCCTGCTCGCGGGGCGGATCGGCGGGCGGGCGCGTCTTCCGCTCGTCGCGATTGAAGTAGACTTCATAGGAGCCGTAGGACCCGCTCCGCCATGTCATGGTGCACATTTCCGGATTGTCAGGGAATAACGCTTTTTCCGGTGCGACTCTTCGTCGTGAAGGAAGCTTCATTCAAGCGGCAGACCTCATTTAATACGTCTTCGCCCGCCAACGTCCCTGGAGTTCATCCCACCGTAGAGGGTCTGAAGGCGCGGCGATCGGATACCAACGCCAAGGCGGCAGACCGTTGACGCGGCCATTCACTTCCCCCTCCTACCGTTTGGCTTCCGGGCGGACGCGCTCCAGCCAGATGAAATCGATTCCGAAAGAATTCTCTTCATCCGGGAGAAAGCTTTCGCGGCGGAGTTCCCGCCATTCGATGCCCGTGTTGTAGGAGGGGAAGAAAGCGGAGCCTTCCAATTCCGCCTTCACGACGGTCAAGACCAGGGAATCGGCGTAGGGCAGGGCCAGGCGGTAGATGCTGGCGCCCCCGCTGACGACCAGTTCGTCCGCTCCGGCGTCCGCGGCCACCTTGATGGCGTCCGAAACGCTGCGGACCACATGGCCCTCCGCCGGTTGGTAGTCTTCCTGTTGGGTCATGACGATCGGCGTCTGGGTGGTGAACCAGCCGGTCATTTCCTCGTAGGTCTTCCGGCCCAGCAGCATGAACTTTCCGGCGGTGTAGCCGCGAAAATGAGCAATGTCGCGCGGCAATTTCCAGGGAAGCCCGCCGCTCCCGGTGCCGATCACGCGGTTCCGGTCCATACAGACGATCATGGACACTGTGAGAGACGAAGAATCAGACATAACCCAAAACAAATCCTTTGATAGTAACATCCAGACCCCGCCTCAGAGGCGGCGGATGTTTGACGGATCGGCGCGCAGTATTCTCAGACTGCCTTGACGCTCCAGCTTTCCATAGATCTCGACAGGCTCGGCCACGTAGTCCAGCACGGCTTCATTCACCGCCTCGCCATCCGGGCCGGTCAACAGAACAAGGTGGGAACCCCCGTCTTGCGTCCGGACGAGCAGCATGGGCGGAATGCCGCCCCGGAGGCAGTTGATGGCGCAGGCCCGGTGCGGTTTCAGCGCCCCCGGATTCATGACCCCGATGTAGCACTTACTATCCACGATCTCTCCCTGAAGCACGACTTCTCCCAATTCCTGTCTGCCCCCCGCCAACGGTTGGCCGGGCTCTTCGTCTGCAATCGTTTCCACCGAGCCGGGCAGCGCTTCAATCATCTTTCGGCCTTCCCCGTCATGGATCAGGGTTCCCTTGAGGCGGACTTGCTTGAGGTGGTGAGAGACGGCGGCGGCGGGGTCGAAGCCATACTTCAGGGGGTTCACCAGGAAATAGACGGATTCGGCGGAAGCTCCCGATTCTTTTGCGATCAACACGGGGGCCGCGCCGTTGACCAGTAAGCCTTCGAACTCCGTGACCGTTCCGAAATCGAACCAGGCCTGACGAATGGTGTTCTGAAAGACCGGCAGCGCGGCCGCCAGGCCCAGAGCCAGGACGCTGAAGATCCACACCACCCGCGTCTTCAAGAAGCGGGCGATGCCCGGCGGTGGCGAGGATTGCCAGCCGATGAAGAATTCGTCTTTACCGTTTCCGTTCATGCGCTTTCAACCTTCAAGCATCCGCCCGCGCGGGTTCCACATAGGTTCCGGCGGGGTTGGGTTTGGGATGGAGATAGACCTTTCCGTCCGCGACACGAACCTGAAAGGTCGGAATCTTTTCCGAAAAGGGCGGTGGGGATTCACCTGAGTCTGGCTTGTACTGGTAGCCATGCCAGGGACAAGTCAGGCAGCCGAAAACGAATTTCCCCTCCGCCAGCGGTCCGTTTTGATGCTGGCACACACCGGACAGCGCGGAGATTTTCCCTTCCCAGCGGACGATGGCGACTTTTTCCCCTGACAAAACCACCCCGTGGGCGCCGTCTTCGGGAATGTCCGACACGCGGCAGACTTCCACGAAGCCGTCTGACTCGGGAGCGGACTGACAGGGGCGGTCCCCCGCCCTTTCGCGGAAACCCGCCACCAGGTGGAGTCCGGTAACGAAGATGGCTCCCACGGACAGCAGGATGAAATAGACCGGGCTGGTTTCCGCCTGCAGCACGCCGAAGACCACATGGACGATCAGGGCCGCGTACGCCACATACACCAGCATGTGCAGGGTCTTCCAAACGGGGGCGGTGAGGTTCGCGAGCCAGAAGTCATGGCTGGTGGCGGCCATGGCGAACACGACTAACAAAGCCGCCAAACCGAAGACTTGAAAAGGAAAACCCGCCAGGCCTTCTCCCCAGTCCGACACGAAAATGCTGACCAGGGGATTCAGGTCCCCGCCAGCATGGTAGGTCAGCACGGCAAGGGCGGAGTGGCACAGAGCCAGGAGGAACATGGTGACCCCCAGGTGGCGGCGGTTGTAGAGCACGGGCAACCAGCGCCGGTCCAGCCGCGCCAGGGGACCGATGATGAGGATAAAGTGCAGCAGGACAATCGCGGCGGTCCCAAAGGCGCGCATCAGGAGAATCTCCGGGGTGATCTCGGGAAAGAGCGCGATGCCCACTCCCGCAAAGACCAGAAGGAAGAGCACGGTCACCGCCACCAGCAACATGTCGTACTTCTTCTTGAAGGCGTTCCAGCCGACGGCTTTGTAGGAGACACTCATGTTAGAAAATGGACAATGGCGGAGTTCAGGAACCGGAAGGAACGGCCAGGCCCTCGGGCGCGGACTCCAGGAGGACGGGCGGTTTCCTGAGGGAGATCGCCGCGATCAGGGAACCCAGGATGAGGACGGAGGCGAACACCCACATCCATCTGTGCCATTGACGGTGGTAACGCTGCATCTTTTTCTTTCAGGCTTGTTCGGTTTCCAGGTCCGGCTTCGTGCCGGCTGACTTCCGGTGCGCGGTGCTTTCCGTGGGTTGGGTCCGGGAGATCCACCGTTTCGCCATGAGCGGCCAAAGGAGGGCCGCCCCAGGAATGATGATGAGCTTGAAGCCCAGGGTGCCCTGAACGGCGGAGGGATCGAAGGCACGCGCGCCGAAGAAGGCGAAGGGCACGGCAAAGAGCAGCCCCATCAAGAGGTAGGCGCCCAGCACGGTGAGTAGGATTTCCACGGCGGTTTCCATATGGCGAATGGTAAAGACCGTCTCAAACAAGACGGGAATGTCTCAAGCTCTTTCCGAACCCATTTTTGACACCTTCCCCGCGAACTGCGTAAATTGCGGACGTTTCTCTTTCCGCCACGCCCGCATTTCTCCGACGAACTCCTGATCCGTGAGACGCTTCCATCCGTTCCTGATTCTGTTCTTCGTGTATCTGGCCGCCTTGGCGGGTTCCCACTATTGGACGGCGCGGTTGCGGCTTCTCCGGGAACCCGCGACGACCCGGCCGGGGCTGGAGGTGACGGCGGACGGCGAGACCTTGCTCCTTTCCTACCAGGACTGGAAACCGGAAGGCGGCGCGGCGCCCGGCAAGCTGCCCGTCCTGTTCCTGCACGGCAGCCCGTCTTCCGGATCGGATGACGGGGCGGCTCTGGCCAGGGAACTCGTCAAGCGGGGCCACCGGGTCCTGTCCGTGGACCGGCCCGGCTATGGCGAATCCGCGGCCTGGGCGAAGGACTACTCCATGGAACATCAGGCGGCCCTGATGCTGGCTTTGCTGGATAAGTTGAAGGTGCCCCGCGCGCATGCGGTGGCTTGGTCGTTCTCCGGCGGAATTGCCTTACACATGAAAAACCAGGCGCCTGACAAGGTACCGTCCCTGACCCTGCTGTCCGCCATTGGGCTGCAGGAGGGCGAAGGCAGCGGGAGTTACCTGTTCGAGCACGGGAAGTACGCGGTGGCCTGGCTGGGGACCTTGGCGCTACCGGAGCTGATTCCCCACTATGGCGCCTTGGGCACGCGGGCGGAGCGGAGCGCCTTTGTCTGTGAGTTCTGGGAAAGCGACCAGCGAAAGCTCCGGCCCATCCTGGAGAACCTGAAGGACCCCGTTCTTATCATTCACGGCATGCACGATCCGCTGGTGCCGGCCTGGCTGGCGGTGAGACATCACGAAATGCTGGCCCAGAGCCGCCTGGTGATGCTGGACGACAGTCACTTCTATCCACTGGGTTATGGGAAGGAAGACTCCCTGGCCATTTCGGCTGAGGAAATCTCTCAACTGGCGGACGAACACTGGCGGGACCGCTTTGTGCCGGAGACCCGGAACCTGGCGGAGGGTTACGAGGCGTCCGCGCCCATCTTTGGCGGCCTAATCAAGCGGGGCTACCATTTCTGGATCCTGTCTGTCTTTATCTGCGCGGTGCTGACCCTGTTCTTCGGTGGCTATGGCACCCTGGTCACGGCGGTTCTGACGGCCTTTGGCTATCTGGACCTGGGGGTGGGCATCTTTGGCGCTTTGATCGGCGCTCTCCTGAGGCGGGGCTTTCTCTACCGCTCCTGGCACTGGAGGAACCTGCTGCCGGGTCTGGGCGCGGTGGTGACCTTGATGGCTGGCGCGGCGATCGCGGGCCTGGCGCACTTCAAGTGGTTTGGCCCCTATCCTTCCACGGCCAGTGTGTCTGTTTCCTGGCTGGTGGTGGCGGCGCTGTTCACCCTGCCCTGGCAAATCCACCGGCTCTGGCGAGGGGGACACCACCAGAGAAACCGCCGGCTCAAACTGCCGCCGACGACGGTGACGCCTGGCTCATGATCTGGCGGGCGCCTTCCTTACCAATGTAGCGGTCCAGGATGAGGCGCGGCGTGTTCCGCAGGTCCACGTAAACCAACGCGTCCAGAACGTCGGAAAATTCCGGGTCCACATTGAAGCTGAGGAGCGTGGCCTTGAGCTTCAGGTACTGGCGGAGGAGGATGGGGATGCCCTTTCCGTCGAGCTCCGTCTTGGCGACGCGGGCGGACACTTCCTGGATGCTCTTCAGCGAGCCGCTGATCTGCTCCGGGTCCAGTTCCTCGATGGAACCGGCCTGGTAGGGGTTCCTGGGCAGGACCCAGCTGGCCAGGTTGGGATCGCGCAGTTCGCGTTCCATGTATTCCACGATGAGGTACTTGGAAATGGCGGTGTAGTTCCGGCTGATGGAGACGGGGCCAAAGAGGCGGTAGTACTGAGGGTGCCGGGAAACGAAGGCGCCAATGCCCTGCCAGAGGAGGGCCAGGGTCTGGTGCTGCCGCTGGTACTCCCGCGCCACGAAGGAGCGGCCCAGTTCCATGCCGGGGCGAAGGAACTCCATGAATTCCTCCCGGAAATGAAACAGGGTGGAGCAATACAGCCCCTCCGGGCCATGCGAGTCCATGATGACATCCGTCAGCCCGAGGCGATAGGCGCCCGCCAAGCGGCGGAGTTCGCGGTCCCAGAGAAAGAGGTGGTGGTAGTGCTCGTCAAAGCGGTCCGCGTCCACCGGTTTCCCGGTCCCCTCCCCGACCTCACGAAAGGCGATTTCCCGCTGGCGGGAGATTTCGAAGAAGGTGAGCGGGATGCGCTCCTTCAAGACCATGTACACGTCGAAGCGTCCGGACTCCAGCACCTTGCCGCCGGGCGGAAGCGCTTCCACCTCCTGGGCCACGGCTTCCAGGCCAGCCGCGGCGGCGATGGGTTTTTCGGTCATTTCCATCCGGGGTATTATTAGAGGAGGGGTGCGGCGTCTCGCGGCGGAGCGGCGCGGGTCTTAGGCTCCTCCCGAGCCAACCTGTTGTTGCTTTTCCAGGTGGACCAGCGTGGAGGGGGCAAAGCCAAAGCCTTCCGCCGGGGTCACGCCCAGCGCTTGGCACATGATGGCCACCAGGGCAAAATGGTGAATGGTGTGGGAGGCCAGAAACTGCAATTCGCGCCCCACGGAAGAGTCCTGCCAGGTGATCTCTTCTTCCGGCACGCCTTTGAGGTCTCCCTTCACCGTGATCTTCCGGGTGTGGGAGTAGCCTTCCTTTTCCAGGGAGCGCAGGCGGCCCGCGATGGCTTCCAGCCGTTTTCCAGCCAGTGTGGGAGAGGTTTCCAAGTCTTTCTCCCGCGCCCGGGAGGTGTAGTCCACCTTTCCGTCTTCATACCCGGCGAGGAAACATTCAAAGTGTTCGACGCAGTGCCGCAAGTGCCCCCCTATGCTGCCGCCGAAGCAGTGCATGTGCGCCATGGTGTATTGGGCCTCGTCAAGGCCCTGGAGGAGGAGCACCGCCTGCTCGATTTGAAATAAGCACCCGTAAACGAGATTCATGACGTTATTGATCCCCCGGCACGGGGTCATCTCCCATGACAAAGGCGCATTCTTAGGCGGGGAATGGAATCCTTCAAATAATAAGTGCTTAACCACTTAAAAATATCTCCGCCTCGAATTCCTTGTAAAAAATTCGACACGAGGCGGATTCCATACCCGGGAACCCGCTTGGGCTGTTTTTTCGCCGTGGTTTGGCAATGGCTTGGAAAACTGAGACCCAGGGGTTCGAAGTTTCCTTACAGGAGATTTTCGTGGAGGGAAAACCCTCTCCCGGACTGGCGAGAGGTCCGGAACTTCGAACGATGGCCAGAGAGCTTTCTTATCTTGGAGCGCGGTAGTCCAAGGAGGCCGCGCCCGAGTCACCATCTCGTCCGCGTTCGGCTACCTTCTATTTTAGAACTTCCCCCGCCTCCCCCTCCATTCACCCTAACACGCCCACCAACCGGGCCATCTCTTCCTCTGCTTCGTGCTCCAGTTGGAGACAGTCTTCCAGCAGAGAGATCTTATCTTCCTTGGGCAGCGCTTTTTCCTTCACCAGGTCCAGCTTTTCGCCCAATGCCTGGTAGCGCGTGGCCAGGCGGGCGGACAGGGTTCTGGCTTCGTCTTTGTCTTTACTCTCGCCCTCGCCCGTTTCCCCGAGCACCTCACCCAGTTCTTCAAAAAACCTGGCGCCCTGGTGGCGGCACTCCGCCCAGACCATGCCGTTCCACCAGTGGCCGTGGCTTTCGCCGTGGCCTTCGCGGATGCCGTTTTTCCAGTAGTCGTAAGCGCCGTAGCCAGCCGCGTAGTCGTCCACCGGCTGCACGGAGCTTGGCTCGCGATACATCTTCAGGGCAAAGGCCAGGGCTTCCCGCGTCATCGTCAGCAGGTCCTCCCGCGGAGCGCCTTTCTTTAATATGGCCAACCCGCACCAGCCCTGGGTGTCGAGACACTCTTCCCACGAGGTATAGGTCAGCCGCCGCATCTCCACATCCGTCTTGCCGTCCCAGGGCAGGAGAAACTGAAAGCCCTTCTCGTCGTAGCCGCCGACGAGTTGGTATTCCAGGAACTCCAGCACGCCCAGCCCGCCTTCGTTCAGAGCGTCGATGAGGGTCTGCTCGGCGGCCTGGCGTTCTTCCGGGCGATTGTTCTTCCCATACCGGTGGTTAGGGATCCACTGGATGCCCAGGTTCGCCAGCAGCTTGTGGAAGGCTATCTTTGTCCAGCAGTAGGGCCCGCTGGGACAAAGCTCGCGATGGATGTTGATGAGAAAAGCGTGCCCGGACAGGCCGTAGAGCATGGCGGGCGAAAGGTCCAGGTCGAACCAGTCGGCGGCGCCTTTCAGGCAGCCCATCAGCGTGGCGTTGTAGGCGGGTTGTTGGAGTCCGGCGATTTCCATGAGCGTGTAGGAGTTTCTGAGTTTTCCGATGAAGGTCTTGTACCTGCGGTCCATCTGGTAGATCTCTCCCGGCGTAACGCCGAAGTAAGACCGGAACGAGGTGGTAAAGTTTTCCTGCGAGCTGAAGCCGTACTTCAGGCTGACCTCGATGATTTTCTTCCCGGCCAGGATCTCCTTCGCCGCCTCCGTCAGGCGCCGCTTGCGAAGGTAGCCGCTAGGCGTCTCGCCGGTGACGTTGAAGAACTTCTGCCGCAGCCGGTTCAGCGAGTAACCGGAGAAATCGACCAGCGCCGTGGCGCTCAAGTCATCGGCCAAGTGTTGCTCGATGTGAGCGATCACTTTCAGAACCAGCAGCCGGTCGTCGATTTCCATTTCAGATTGGGTGGGCGGGTGAGGTAGAGTGGGAGGAGACTTTGTCGAAACTTGCGGCAAATCCTACCGGACCCGTCTTGAAAATTCCTTTGAAAACGCACCCTCCGGCTGGGGCGCGCCGGTCATCCGCGATCCCGCCATGGATTTCCCCATTCACTCCGGACGAAAATTCCGGTAAAATTCTCCGTAAGATTCCCCCGCGAGGCGGCGTTTGTCCGGGACGAGCTGCCTCGGCGCACCTCTCATCTCTTCTCACTTCGCGTATGCCAACCCCCGCCACCAGCGTGTCCCAGCCAGAGGATTTTGCGGAATTGATGGCAGCGCACCAGCCCCAGTTGATGGGGTACATCTGTTCCCTGGTGGGAAATCCCGACATCGCGCGGGACATCCTGCAGGAGACCAACGTGGTGCTGCTGCGAAAAGCCCGGGACTTCCAGCCGGGCAGCAACTTCACCGCCTGGGCGCACCGCGTCGCCTATTTCGAGGTGCTCACCTTCCGCCGCCGCATGGGCCGGGAACGGCTGGTGTTCAGCGAGAAATTGCAGGAAATCATCGCCGAGGAAGAGGAAGAAGACCGCGAACACTTTGAGATCCGGCGCCGGGCCCTGATGGACTGCGTGAAAAACCTGCCCGAAAGCCAGCAGCAGGCCGTCACCATGCGCTACATCCGGCGGATGCCGGTGGCGGGCATCGCGGACGAGACCGGCATGCGGCCCAATGCCGTGTCCCAGCTCCTTTTCCGGGCGAAGCAGAACCTGGCCCGCTGCGTGGAACGGAAACTGGGCCTGAACGGAAGCGGAACCGCGGACGGTAAAGGGGACCCACAGAACGAGAACGGCGGACCAACCGAACCTTTCAATCATCACCATGACGAGCGGAAACAAGGAAGAACAGACGCTTGACCGGCTCCTGGCCCGGCTGCACAGCGGCGAACTGACGGATGCGGAGCATCACCAGTTGGAAACGCGGCTGCTTGAAAGCCCCGAGGCCCGCCGTGCCTGGCGTCTCCAGAACGAAATCCACGCCCTCCTGGACGGGGACGAGCAGATCCACGCCCTCCTGGCCGGCCTGGAGACTCCGTCCAATGTCGTCACCATGCCCGGTGTCTCGGCAGCCACGGCCACGGCCACGGTGGCGGCAGGGGCTTCGCTGAAAAAGGACACCGCCCCGGAAACCGAGACGGAAGAAGCAGCGGATGCGGAGAAAAACCCGGCCCGCCTCAAGGCCAGGTGGCTGGCCTGGGCCGCGATCGCCACCTTTGCCGCCCTGGTCCTGTTCACGCTGATGGGCAGAGGAGGCTCCAGCTCAGGTGTGGAGGGAGAGGAGGATTCCCCGGGCGGGAACCTGGCCGCCGGAGCGCCCGCCAAGGCACCGGAGGAGGAGAAATCCGGGAAAGAAGAGAGGACGCCAGTCCCCGAAGCCCTGGAAGTCCCCCAGCAGGTGGCCGAGGTGGAAGAGGTCAGCACTACTCCGGCGCCTGAGAGCCCTCAGCACGAAGAGGCAACTCCAGATTCCACGGCTCTGGCGGAAAATCCAGAACCCAGCCCGGCTCAGCCGTCTCCCACCCTGGTTTCCCTGGAAGAGACCCCGGAGCAGGAGTACCAGCGCATGCTGTTGGCCGACGTGCCCAGCGGTTCCCAGAACCGTCCGCCCACGAAGTTCGTCGCTCTCGGCTCGGACGGGAAAGTGCAGTTCAACCGCGACATTCGCCCCATCCTTTCGGACAACTGTTTCTACTGCCACGGCCCGGACTCCGGTCACCGGGAGGCTGGTCTGCGTCTGGACGTGGAGGAAGCGGTCTTCACCCCGCGAGATGGCGAACCCGCCGTGGTCATCCGGGGTAAACCAGAAGAAAGCGCCCTCTTCCAGCGCATCGTCCACGAAGACCCGGACGAGCGCATGCCCCCGCTGGACTCGCATAAGACCATCACGCCAGAGCAGATCGCCCTGCTGCGCCAGTGGATCGCGGAAGGCGCGGAGTGGGAGGCGCACTGGGCCTTCATCGCCCCGGAGTATCCGGAGATTCCCGCCGCCGCCTCGGAGTGGCCGTATAACGAGATCGACCAGTTCGTCCTGGCCCGCCTCGCTCAGGAAGGCATCCAGCCCGCCACCCAGGCGGACCCCTACACCCTGCTGCGCCGCGTGACCCTGGACCTCACCGGCCTGCCGCCCACGGTGGAAGAGATCGAGGCCTTCGCCGCCGATCCGTCTTTCCAGGCCTATGAAAAGGTGGTCGACCGCCTGCTGAAGTCCGAGGCCTATGGCGAGCACCGCGCCCGCTTCTGGCTGGACGCCGCCCGCTATGGCGACACCCACGGCCTGCACCTGGACAACCGCCGCGTCATGTGGCCGTATCGCGACTGGGTCATCCAGGCCTACAACGACAACGTGCCCTTCGACCGCTTTACCCGGGAGCAGATCGCGGGCGACCTGATGCCGGACCCCACCCAGGCCCAGCTCGTCGCCACCGGCTTCAACCGCTGCAACGTCACCACCAGCGAAGGCGGCGCCATCGATGAAGAATTCCTCGCCCGCTACGCCGTGGACCGAGTGGAGACCACCGCCACCGTCTGGCTGGGCCTGACCGCCGGTTGCGCGTCCTGCCACAACCACAAATTCGACCCGCTCACGATGAAGGATTTCTACCGGCTGTATGCCTATTTCAATAACACCACGCAGCGGGCGATGGACCAAAACATCCCGGACACCCCGCCGGTCATCCGCGTCTATCCGAAACCGGAAACGGAGCAGCGGGAGAAAGAGCTGAGCGCCAAGGTGAAGGCCCTGGACGGCCAGTTGGCGGCCTTGAAGAAAGAGCACCAGGCCGGCTTCGAGGCCTGGCTGGCCGACCCGGACTCCCAGAAAACGGTGAAGACCCTGTCCCACCCGGACCTGACCTACTCCACCAGCATCGGACGGGAGCAGGCAGACGTCCCGGAGGAACCGGTTCCCGCGCTGTCGAAGGACGAGCCCTTTTCCATCGTGCTGCGGTTCCGGGCCCCAGAGAAGATGCCCGAGCGCCTTGAGCTCTTTTCAGCCACGGACGGCTCGCCCCAGCAACGCGGCTATCGTGTGGTCTTCAACGACATGGACGGCATTGCGCTGGAAATGGTCGAAGCCTGGCCCAGCAAGGTCATGCGCATCATGACCATCCGGCGCATCAAGCCCGGCGGCATCTATCACCTGGCCTTTACCTATGACGGCTCCGGCACTGAGGAAGGGCTGAACATTTTCCTGAACGGAGAACTGCTCGCCAGCCGGTATCCGCTGGAGCGCATGGGCCTACTGAACGGGGATTTCAAGACCCAGGCCACCCTGAAAGTCAACACGGCCGCGAAGGACGAGTCGGGCCGGATCTCTCTCCAGGAAATCGAGATCTACCATCGCGATCTGCTGCCCGAAGAAGTCGGATCCCTTCAAGAGTCTGGGAAGATTCCCGGCCTCCTCGCCAAGGCGGCCAAGCTGGAAGCCGCGAAGAAGGCTAAGGACAAAGCGGACCCGAAACAGAAAGATGCCGGAAAGCTGGACGGAAAAGAGCTGGAGCTGCTGAAAGAGTTCTATTTCCAGAAAACGCAGCCGGACTATCAGGGCCTGCTCGCGGAGAAAATCCAGGTGGCCCGCGAACTGGACGCCATTCACCGCGCCGCACCCACGACCCTGGTCATGCAGGACAATCCCGACCAGGAAGCGCGCGCCTTCGTGCTGGAGCGTGGCGAATATGATAAGCCAGGCGAGGAAGTCAGCCCCGGCACGCCGGACTTCCTGCCACCGCAACAGGATGGGCAGCCGCAGAACCGCCTGGGCCTGGCCAACTGGCTGGTGGACACGAAGAACCCGCTCGTCGCGCGCGTCACGGTGAACCGCATGTGGCAGGAGCTCTTCGGCGTCGGCCTCGTGAAGACGGCGGAAGACTTCGGCACCCAGGGCGAGCCGCCCTCGCACCCCGAGCTGCTCGACTGGCTGGCGCTGCGCTTCATCGATTCCGGCTGGGACATGAAGGCCATGTACCGGATGATGGTCCTGTCCTCCACCTACCGGCAGAGTTCCCAGTTCCGGCCCGAACTGAAAGGCCTGAACGCGGAGAACCGGCTCCTCGCCCGCGGCCCCCGCTACCGCCTGGACGCGGAGATGCTGCGGGACCAGGCCCTGGCCGCCAGCGGCCTGCTGGTGCGCACCGTGGGCGGCGAAAGCGTCCGTCCCTACCAGCCCTCCGGCATCTGGGAAGCCGTGGGCTACACGAACAGTAACACCCAGACCTTCTTCCAGGACCATGGCGAAGACGAGGTGCGCCGCAGCGTTTACACCTTCTGGAAACGCACCGCTCCGCCGCCGGACATGGTCATCTTTGACGCGCCGAACCGCGAAAGCTGCACCGTGCGCCGCGAGCGGACGAATACGCCCCTCCAGGCCCTGGTGTTGATGAACGACCCGCAGTTCGTCCGCGCCGCCCGCAGCCTGGCGCTCCAGGTCATGAACGAAGCGGACAGCGACGAAGCGCGCATCCACGAGATGGGTCTGCTGCTCCTGGGCCGTCCCTTCGAAGCGGACGAGGTGGACGTCGTCATGCGTTCCCTGACTGCGTTCAAGTCGGAGTACGACTCCGACCACGCGGAAGCCGCCCGGCTCGTCGATGACATGCTGACGCCTCAGAAAGAAACCCATCCCGCCCCCGGCGAGTTCGCGTCCTGGATCATGGTCGCGAACCAGCTCATGAACCTGGACGAGGCCATCAATAAGAACTGATAACTCTAGAGGAGACGACTCTCATGTTTCACGACTACGTTACCTACGAAACGCGCCGCCAGTTCTTCGGACACGGCGCCCGCGGCCTGGGCGTCGCGGCGTTAGCGTCCCTGTTAGGCGCGGACCGGCTGTCCGCCCTGACCGGCGCGGGCGCTTCCACCCTGCCTCCGGGGGTGCACCACTTTGCCCCGAAAGCGAAGCGGGCCATCTACCTCTTCATGTCCGGCGCCCCGTCGCAGCTGGACCTCTTCGACTACAAGCCGAAGATGAAAGACCACTTCGACAAAGACCTGCCCGAGTCCATCCGGAACGGCCAGCGCCTCACCACCATGACGTCGAAGCAGGCGCGTTTCCCCATCGCGCCCTCCATCTTCGAGTTCAAACAGCACGGCCAGAGCGGCGGCTGGGCCAGCGAGTTGATCCCGAAAACCGCCAGCATGATGGATGACATCGCCGTCGTCCGCTCCATGTGGACGGAAGCGATCAACCACGACCCCGCCATCACCTACATCCAGACGGGTAACCAGATTCCTGGCCGCCCCTCGCTCGGCGCCTGGCTTAGCTATGGACTGGGTTCGGAAAACGAAAACCTGCCCGCCTTTGTCGTCCTGAACTCCACCTGGTCCGCCAAGCGTGACGCCCAGGCCCTCTTCTCCCGGCTCTGGGGCAGCGGCGTGCTGCCTTCCAAGCACCAGGGCGTGGCCCTGCGTTCCCAGGGAGACCCCGTGCTCTACCTGACCAATCCGGACGGCGTGAATGCCTCCGTGCGCCGCACTATGCTGGACGGCGTGAACGCCCTGAACCAGCGCCACTTCGACGCCGTGGGCGATCCCGAGACGCACGCCCGCATCGCACAGTATGAGATGGCCTTCCGCATGCAGAGTTCCGTGCCGGAGCTGACCGACCTCGCCTCCGAGCCGGAGCACATCATGGAGATGTATGGCCCGGACGCGCGGAAGCCCGGCACCTTTGCCTACAACTGCCTGCTCGCCCGCCGCCTCGCGGAACGCGGCGTGCGCTTCACCCAGATCTTCCACCGTGGCTGGGACCAGCACGGCGCCCTGCCCCGCGACCTGCCCCTCCAGTGCGGCGACGTGGATCAGGCCTGCCATGCCCTCGTCCAGGACCTGAAAATGCGCGGCTTGCTGGACGAGACCCTCGTCATCTGGGGCGGTGAATTTGGCCGCACCATCTATTGCCAGGGGAACCTGACCCCTCAGAACTACGGGCGCGATCACCACCCGCGCTGCTTCAGCATCTGGATGGCTGGGGGCGGCATCAAGCCCGGCACCGTCCATGGCGAGACCGACGACTTCAGCTACAACATCGTCGCCAACCCCGTCCACATCCGCGACCTGAACGCCACCATTCTTCACCAGCTGGGAATCGACCACGAACGCCTCAGCGTCAAACACCGCGGCCTGGATGTAAAACTCACCGGCGTGGAAAAGGCCCGCGTGGTGAAGGAGATCTTGGCTTAGGAAGGTCCATCGCCGAAAGCAAACGGCTAACCCAAAAAGGCAGTCCCCGGCCTCCGGCCTCCCGGGGGCCGAGCCGGACGGGTGGGTCCGAGGAAGCCTCGCTTCCATACCGGTGGCGTTCCAGGCACCACACTGACGATCCGTTCGGTTCCTTCCTTTCCTCCGCACCTCAAGATCTCTCTCCAGGAAAGGTAACCTATTTGATAAGCTGGTTGCTACTTCCCCCACCCCATCTCCCCACCCCTCCCGGGTTTTCCCTTGCCAGTCCGGCGGGCGGTTTCTTTTACTCGGGGGATGATGATGCGATACCGCGCCGCCCCCTGCCCTTTCTCCTCCCACCTTCTGCTGCTGCTCCTCTTCGTCCTGCTTGGCGGCGCTCCGGCCCGGGGCGCGGACGGTGACGCCGACGCCAAGGCCAAAGCGAAGTCCCCCGCTCCCGGCGCGCCGAAGCGCATTCTTTTTCTCTATGCGGACGACCTGGGCTGGGGAGACCTGAAGTCCAATGGCTCGGACTACGGGGTGACCTTCCAGATCGACCGGCTGGCGCGGGAAGGCACCACCTTTACCCAGTTCTACGTGCCGGCCTCCGTCTGCTCGCCCAGCCGCGTGGGCGTGATGAGCGGGCGCTTTCCCGGCGAGCTGGGCTTTCACTCGGTGATCTCCGGCGTCAGGCGGAACGCGGACCTGAAGATTCCCGACTTCCTGGACCCCGCGCTGCCCATGCTGCCCCGCCTGCTGAAGGAGGGCGCGGGCTACCACACCGCGCACTTTGGGAAATGGCACCTGGGCACCACCCAGGGCGTCCGCGCCCCGCTGCCGGAGGCCTACGGCATCGACGAGCATCGCGTCTCCACTGGCCGGGGAAACACCTGGGAGGAGGAGAAGGACAACGGCGAATACTTCCGCGCCAAGTCCTCGGACCTCATCGTGCACGAGGCCATCCGCTTTCTCAATCACCACCGGGACGAGCCCTGCTTCCTGAACCTGTGGTTTCTCCTGACCCACGCCACGCTGAACCCCACCCCGGAGGAACTGGAGGCTTTCCGCAGCCGCATGCCCGTGGGCACCCCCTACCCCGGCGCCACCGCCATTTACCTGGCCAGCCTGCGGAACCTGGACGTGGCCGTGGGCAAGCTGCTCGCCTGGCTGGACGATGAGGGCCTGGCGGAGGACACCCTGATCCTCTTTTCCAGCGACAACGGCCCGGAAGACATCGCCATCCGCAACGCCAGCCACTCTGGCGTGGGGCATCCCGGCCCCTTCCGGGGGCGGAAGCGCAGCCTGTATGAAGGCGGCATCCGCACCCCGCTGCTGGCCCGCTGGCCGGGGCACATTCCCGCCGGGGAGGTAAATGCCTCCGTCATCGGCGGCGTGGACCTGCTGCCCACCCTCTGCCACCTGGCCGGCGTGAGCCTACCCAAGGACATCACCCTGAACGGCGAAGACCGCTCCGCCGCTCTCCTGGGCGGGAAGGACGTGCCCCGCGCGAAACCGCTCTTCTGGGAATGGCGCTACCGCATCCCCGGCCATCCCCTGAACCAGAGCCCCATCCTCGCCATGCGCGACGGCCCCTGGAAATTCCTCATCAACCCCGACGGCACCCGGCCCGAGCTCTACCGCGTCGAAGCCGACCCCATGGAGCTCCAGAACCTCGCCACCCAGGAACCCAAAGTCACCGCCACCCTAACCAAGCAACTCCTGGACTGGTACGCCACGCTCCCCGAAGCGCCCATCGACGCCACCGCCGGAAAGGTGCAGTGGGACTGGCCGGGAGAAAATTGATGGCATTCTCCCCAACAAACTGAGCTTGAATCCCTCGTCAAAAACCTGACATTATTCTTCGGCCCAACCCATTGTCCCCTACGCACCCTTGCCCACGCCCGAAGCCGAAGCCCGTGAAAAGATCGACGCCCAGCTCGTCGCCGCCGGGTGGCGGGTTCAGGACCTCGCGTCCCTGAACCTCTCCGCCGGGCCCGGCGTCGCCGTGTGCGAAGTCCACACCCAGGGCGGCTTCGCCGACTACGTCCTGTTTGTCGATGGAAAGGCCCTCGGGGTCCTGGAGGCAAAGAGAGGCGGCACCACCCTCTCCGGTGTCGCCGAGCAATCCGCCCGCTACACCGCCACCCGCCGTTGGATTCCCCAGCGCTGGGCGGATCCGCTGCCCTTCACCTACGAGTCCAACGGTGTCGAGACCCACTTCCGCGACCAGCGCGATCCCGATTCCCGCTCCCGGCCCCTCTTCGCCTTCCACCGGCCGGAGCACCTTCGGGAATTGGTGCAACAAGACTCCGCCAGCCCGGCTCGGGCTACTTTGCGCGCCCGCCTTCGCGACCTGCCCACCGGGCACCCCCTCGTCACCGAACCGCTCCGCGAGTGCCAGGTCCACGCCATCCGGAATCTCGAAACGTCCCTCGCCGAAAACCGGCCCCGCTCCCTCCTCCAGATGGCCACCGGGTCCGGGAAAACCTTCACCGCCGTTACCCAGTCCTACCGCCTGATCAAATACGCTGGAGCCCGGCGCATCCTCTTCCTCGTGGACCGGGGCAACCTGGGACGCCAGACCATCACCGAATTTCAGCAGTTCACTACCCCGGATGACGGCCGGAAGTTCACCGACCTCTACAACGTCCAGATGCTCGGCCCGTCCGGTGTCGATCCCGTGTGCAGCGTCACCGTCTCCACCATCCAGCGGCTCTACTCCCAGCTCATGAACAATGACCTGGACGAGGAAGCCGACGAACACTCCGGTTATGAACTGGACGGCACCGGCGGCGGGCGTAGAGAGGCGCTTCCCGTCCGCTACAATGAAAAGCTGCCCATCGAGACCTTCGACTTCATCATCGTGGATGAGTGCCACCGCTCCATCTACAATCTCTGGCGCCAGGTCCTGGAGTATTTCGATGCCTTCCTCATCGGCCTCACCGCCACGCCCAGCAAGGCCACCCTCGGTTTCTTCAATCGCAATCTCGTTACCGAATATCCCCACGTCCAGGCCGTGGCGGATGGCGTGAACGTCGGCTACGACATCTACCGGATCAAAACCCGCATCACAGAGGGCGGCACTGAGTTGGGGGCCGGGTTCGACTACCAGAAGCGCGACCGCCTGACCCGGGAGAAACGCTGGGCCGTCCAGGACCAGGACGAAACCGTCGCCCCCGCTCAGCTCGACCGCTCCGTGGTCGTCCCGGATCAGATCCGCACCGTCATCAAGACCTTCCGGGACAAGCTCTTTACCGATCTCTTCCCCGACCGGCCCGCCCGCGCCGAGGCCGCCGGCCAGCCTCACCCCTGGGTGCCAAAGACCCTCATCTTCGCGAAGGATGACAGCCACGCGGAGGACATTGTCCACATCGTCCGGGAGGAATTCGGCAAAGGAAATGACTTCTGCAAGAAGGTGACCTATAAAGCCGGGTCCAAACCCGAAGAGATCATCAAAGCCTTCCGCACCGCCCCAGAGTTCCGCATCGCCGTCACCGTCGATATGATTGCCACCGGCACCGATATCAAGCCCCTGGAGTGCCTCCTCTTCCTCCGCGACGTCCGCAGCCAGGTGTATTTCGAGCAGATGAAAGGCCGCGGCACCCGGACCATCGATCCGAATACCCTCGCCACCGTCACGCCCGACGCGGGGAACAAAGCCCGCTTCGTCATCGTCGATGCCGTCGGCGTCACCGAGTCGGACAAGACCGACTCCCGCCCCCTGGAGCGAAAGCCCACCATCCCCTTCGATAAACTGCTCCTCCAGGTCGCCATGGGCGACCGGGACGCGGACACTCTCACCAGCCTGGCGAACCGGCTCGCCCGCCTGGACCGCTCCCTGAGCGAGGAGGACAGGGCCGAACTCCACGCCACCGGCGGCATCTCCCTGGCCAGGCTCGCCTCCGATCTCCTCCGCGCCACCGATCCCGATCTCATCCGCGAACAGTCCCTCCCGCCCGGCGCGCCGGAGGACGCGGAGCCCGCCGCCGAGGATCTGAAGCAGACCGCCCTCAGCCTCGCCAACGAAGCCACCGCCCCCATCGCCACGAACCCCGCCTTCCGCCAACTACTGGAAAAGAAACGGCGGAATACCGAGGTCACCATCGACCACCACAGCGGCGACGAAGTCCTCGCCACCGGCTACGACGAGGAACGCGCCCGCCAGATCGTCACTTCCTGGCGCCGGTTCCTGGACGATAACCAGGACGAAATCACCGCCCTCCAGATCCTCTACAACCGGCCCCACGCCCGCCGCCACCTCACCTACGAGGAAATCCGCGCCCTCTCCGAAGCCATTGGCCGCCCGCCCTACCACTTGGCCCCCGCCGAAGTCTGGAAAGCCTACGAACGCCTGGAAGGCCTCACCCGCGGCCCCGGTCAGCCAGACCCCGCCCGCGTCCTGACCAATCTCATCACCCTCGTCCGCCACACCATCGATCCCGAGCACAGCCCCCTCGCTCCCTTCCCGGAGCTGGTGGAGCAGCGCTTCCAGACCTGGCTCGCGCAGCAGGGCGAACGCTTCACCGATGCCCAGCGCCACTGGCTGGAAGTCATCAAAAACTACATGGCGCTCAATGGCGCCTTCGCGACGGAGAATCAAGCCGCCTATCTCGAATCCTGGGAAAGCGTCGATTCAGACGAAGGCGTGCCGCTCGCGGTCGCGAAGCGAGTGTTTGGTGAGGACCCGAAGGGGATCATTGAGGAACTTAACGAGGTGTTGGTTGCGTGAGTAAGATTCGTATCAAGAGACACAACTCCTACAAGAAGTGGACTCTACCGAAAACCCCTAATTATTCGGTATTCCCGGCCGAATCCGCGCTCTTTGAGCGTTTGCGGGACTCCTCGACACAGTTCTTTCACCCGTTTCAGTTTCCTTTCACTGACGACAAATCATATAACTACCACTTAGCCTTTTTAGTCGAAGCTGTAGAATTGATGCCAGAAAAGCTTGATTTGTCTTTCGACGCAGTTTGGAAGGCATTCGAATCCTTCTATGCAAGGCATGTAATCGCTCCAAGAGATTTTAAACTTCATCAAGAAGCACCTGAAATAGCCAAACAGATTGATTCTGAAACCAAGCTTCAGCCCGTCCTAGCCCAACTTTTAGAGTTTATACCGATTCAGAGTTGCAAATACATAGTCCAACGGATCATGTTACATTGGGAAGTTGAAAAAGTCGGCAGCAATAAGACGGACTATAAACTCATTTGGAGTCGCCTCACTAACCCAATCGGTAACCATGACGACGTCACCAATCTTCTTCACTTGATCGCCAAGAAATATGGAGCCCCTTCACTCACGCCAGATTCAAGTCGAAAAGCGGCAATGCTTCTCCGCTTAGCGCTTGGCGGACTCGAGGTGGAAGTCCAAGGAACCAGAACCTCAATACCCCAGAAACAACGTGTGAGTTTCTTAATCAATGCATTGCTATATACGTTTCGTAATGATCGATTTCATGGAAACATGCAACCTCCGTTCAAAAGTAGCCTTGGCACTCTCCAAACCTATGCCCATACACATTACTGTTTCCTGTGGGCACACCTTTTGTTTTTGTTTGCTGTCTCGAAGCGCCTTCCAAATAGTGTGTCAATCCAGGATCTCGCAAACAACACAATTGCCAACATAGAAACTTTTTCAGAATTCTACGGAAAACATCTTCTAAAATGAGCTCTGCGGAGAAAAATTGGCCGGACAAGCGACTGGGAGATATCGTCAAGCTGACAAACGGTTTTTCGTTCAAGAAGTCCCAGTGGTCGGACAAAGGATTGCCAATCATTAGGATTCAGAACCTCAACGATTCGGAGAAACCGTTCAACTACTATGCTGGTAACGATGTTAGAGAACAGCACCTCGTGAAGTCCGGTGACTTGCTTTTCGCGTGGTCAGGAACGCCTGGAACGTCATTCGGAACACATGAATGGAAAGGCAGCGATGCATGGTTGAACCAACACATCTACAAAGTTGAATTTGATTCAACCCAGGTTGAGAAGCGCTACCTCGTCCTCGCAATAAACCGAAATCTTGACGAATACATTCGCCAAGCACATGGCGGAGCTGGGCTTGCCCACATTACGAAGGGTAAATTCGAAGGCTCAACAATCCCCGTCCCACCCCTCCCCGAACAATGCCGCATCGTGGCGCGGATTGAGGAACTCTTTTCGCGGCTCGACGCCGGCGTCGCCGCCTTGCGCCACGCCAAAGCCCAACTCCAATGCTACCGCCAATCCGTCCTCACCGCCGCCGTCACCGGCCAACTCACCCAAGCCTGGCGGGAAGAAAACCCCGATACTGAACCGGCAGAGGATTTGCTGAAGCGGATTCTTGAACAACGAAAGAGAAAGTGGAACGGGAGAAGTAGCTACAAGGAGCCCGTCGCCAAAGACTCCCTAAATCTCGACCTCCCGTCAACCTGGACAACCACCAATATTGATTCGGTGATATATGGTATTGAGGCCGGAAAGAACTTCAAATGCGATGAACGCCCGCCAACCGCGGGCGAAACTGGGCTCGTCAAAATTAGCGCCGTCACTTGGGGTAAGTTTGACGAACTCGAAAGCAAGACGGTCACAAGAGGTGACCAAATTCGGCCCGAATACCTCATTCAACCAGGAGACTTCCTTCTCAGCCGGGCGAACACTCTAGAACTCGTTGGGGCTCCTGTCATCGTCGAGCAGATTACTCGATACCTAATGTTGAGCGACAAAGTCCTCAGATTTAGATTCGTCGAACGCGTTGAGAAATTTGTTCTTTTTTGGCTTCGATCAATACTTGGTAGGAGAGAGATTGAATCTCGCGCCACCGGCAACCAACTATCCATGCGGAATATCGCTCAGGCGAGCCTGCGAGCGATTCCGCTCCCTCTCCCTCCCCTCGCCGAACAACACCAGATTGCTGCTGAAGTCGATTCCCGAACATCTGCTATAGATCACCTCGAGGCAGAACTCGACCGGCAATTCAGCCGTTCCGAACGGCTTTGTCGATCAACATTACGTTCGGCCTTCAGCGGCAATTTAACCTTGCTCAATGAGACTCTCTGAACATCCACTCAGTGTAGAGTGGCTTCGGCAGTTTGATCAAACGGATGTCCATGCGGCCCGTTTTGCTTTGGATTCTCTCAAGCTGGTTTCTTTCTCTCAATTTGAAGCATCCATAATACGAACTGTCGGCAGTATAGTTGAGGACCTTAAGGGCAAGATTGCAGTCTTTACAATCGACAAAAAAATCATTGACTCTTCCAGTAAACCCGGAAGCGAAGATCGCTTGGGTCATACCCTCACTGGGCTCACTCGAGTTTTTCCAGATCGCCTTCTTATCAAGCCTACCGACGATCAGATGGCTGTAGAGAAAGTAAGTAACGTGATCTTGGTGGATGACTTTGTGGCTTCAGGATCTAGAATATTGGATTTCTGGCATGCATGGAATCCAAAGAGGCTAAAGAGTTGGATTTCTTTCGGTTATTGCAAACTGTGGCTTACAGGCTACGCAATTCACCGAAAAGGGAGAGCAGCTGCCTTAGAGATTTTCGGTCTCGAAGAAGATCGAATCGTATTTGATGTAATACTTGAACATGATCGGAACTTTTGGCCGCCATCACTGATTGAGTTTCTTGAGCGGAATGCAATTCGTACCTATCATCGGCCCTTCACCGCAAACTTCGGAGGGATTCAGGGTCCCATTGTCTTTCAGCACGGCTGCCCCGACAACGCTCCAGCTGTGTTTTGCCGCTCTGGACCGGGGTTCCTACCGCTGTTTCCCAACAGAAGTATTCCAACTCCTCTATATCCATGCTTCGACGGATATACTGATAGATACCGCACCTCTGAGCTACTATGGAATTCAGGCCAGCCGACCTTGGCTCTTCAAACACTTGAAGTTCTCTCGGACGAAAGGAACACCTTCCAGTCCGAGATCCTTGGAATACTTGGTCTCCTTGCAAAAGGCTTGTCATCAAGAAAGCTCATATCAGTAATGACATTATCAGCCCATACCATCTCAGATCGACTTGAGTCGTGCCAAAATCTTGGGCTCCTCGATAGTAGAAATGAGGTCACACCATTTGGGTACGATCTTCTAGCCCGCGCTCGAGGGAAATACCTCTCGAGTAATGCGCCTGCGGTCGAATCAGATCCGAACGCCATTTTTTATGTGCCTAAATATTTTTCTGGAGAATTTTGTGGTGTCCAATGAAAGTCTAGCAATGAACCAGCCTTGGCTGGGGGCATATGGAGCGCGTATTTCGTACTCCGCTAGGAATAGCCCGGGCATAGTCCCAACGCCCATGCCTCCTCCCGTGAGGGGCGGCACAAGCTGTCTACCTCGTGCGGAGGCATGGGCCTCGCGCTGCGAGGCATAAGTAGATGAGTAATTGGACACCACATTCATTTCGCGATCGAGCAATAGCTAAAGGGTGCTCGGAGGATTTCGTTGAACAGTTGGTTGTGGCGGGCGAACGCATGCGCGCACAACGTGTCCCGGTCGTCTTTACTTTGAGGCATCTCACGTTGCTGTCTGATACACCGCATGGTTTCATTGAAAGTGTCATAAAAAGAAGCCATGATCCTTATGTGACATTCAATCTTACGAAGAAGGGCTTTGGGAAAACCTACCGACAGATTTCAATCCCCTCTCCTCCGTTATTGAAACTGCAAAGGTGGATTCATAAGAATATTCTAAGCACTCAAAATACGCATGCTTCATCAACAGCGTATGCGAAAGGTTGTGACCCGTTGAGGAACGCTAGGATTCACGCAGGCGCAAGGTGGCTTGTAAAGATGGATATAACCGATTTTTTTGAGGCTATATCAGAACGGCAAGTTTACAAAGTCTTCGAATCATGTGCATTTCCGCCGCTGCTTTCGTTTCAATTGACTAAACTCTGCACGCGACTGTCTAAAGATTCGCTAAAATACTTGAATCCGAGGTGGAGACAGAAAGGTAATCGAGTTGGACATCTGCCACAAGGCGCACCCACCAGTCCTATGCTGGCCAATCTAGTTTGCACCGGACTCGATGCCTCGCTATTCGAATTGTCGAAACAGTATTCGTGTGTTTATTCCCGTTACGCCGATGACATTGTTTTTTCCACGAATGAGTTTACGAAAGAGCGAGCTGGCACGCTCATTCATGAAGCATCGAAGCTGTTGGGCTCTATGGGTTTCAGGCGAAACCGTCAGAAGACGCAAGTATGTCCCCCAGGAGCTCGAAAAATTGTGACTGGATTACTCGTGGACCGGCCCGAACCCCGACTATCTCGTCAGTTTCGTAGTAGCCTTGAGCTTCATCTATTTTATTCTCAAAAAATTGGCGTGCTTGAGCATTGTAAGCACCGAAAATTTCGTTCACTTTTCGGCTTCAGAGCCTATCTACACGGCCTTATCACTTACGCTGAGCATGTTACACCGTCGTATGGCGCTGAATGCCGCACCCGCTTCGATTCTATCGAGTGGGGTAATCTATCTCAATTTCCACTTTTCAGCTAAACTATGTCTGGCGACTCGCCAAGTTCTATTCTCTCCAAAGCCTGGAACTACGCCCACGTTCTAAAGAACGCGGGCGTCGGTTACAGCGACTACGTTGAACAAATCACCTACTTACTGTTCCTGAAGCTCGCCGACGAGATGACCGAGCTAGGCTTCGACAACCCGATTCCCCCCGAATACCAGTGGCCTGAGCTGAGCAGCAAGAGCGGAGACGATCTCGAAAATCATTACCGTCACACCCTCGAGAATCTCGGCAAGGGGCCCGGCTTGGTCGGCATCATCTATCGGCGGGCTCAGAACAAGATTTCCAATCCCTCCGATCTCCAGCGGCTGGTCAAACTGATCGACGAGGAGAACTGGTCGGGGATGGACGTGGATATCAAGGGGGCCATCTACGAGGGGCTCCTGGAAAAGACGGCCAGTTCTTCGGAGAAAGGCGCCGGGCAGTACTTCACGCCCCGGCCGCTCATTCGCGCCATGGTGGAAGTGATGGAGCCGGCGCCGGGTCAATTGATCGGCGACCCCGCCTGCGGCACGGGCGGCTTCCTCCTGGCCGCCTATGAATACATTTCTCACCACTACGAGCTGGACCGAGCCGCCCGGAAACACCTCAAGACAAGAGCCCTGCGGGGCACCGACATCGTGCCCGGCGTGGTCAGCCTTTGTGCGATGAACCTCTACCTGCACGGCATCGGCTCGGCGAACGACGACCCGCCAGTGGACCGCGCGGATGCCCTGGCGCAGTCCAGTGGGAAGAAGTTCGACATGATTCTCGCCAATCCGCCCTTTGGCAAGAAGGGCGGCTACACCATCGTGGGCGAGGATGGGAAAATCACCACGGAGAAGCAGGAATACGAGCGCGAGGAATTCTGGGCGACCACGAGCAACAAGCAGCTCAACTTTCTCCAGCACATTGTCAGCGAACTGAAGATCGGTGGCACGGCGGCGGTGGTGCTACCGGACAACGTCCTCTTTGAAGGCGGCGCGGGCGAGACGATCCGGCGGGAACTGCTGAAGCGCTGCAACGTCCACACCCTGCTCCGCCTGCCCACCGGCATCTTCTACGCCCAGGGGGTGAAGGCGAACGTCCTCTTCTTCGAAAAGCGCGAGGCCAGCGAGAAGCCCTGGACGAAGGATCTCTGGATCTACGACCTGCGGACGAATCAGCATTTTACGCTCAAGACCAACACCCTGAAGGACGCGGACCTGGAGGACTTCAAGGCGTGCTACCAGCCCGGCAAGTTCGCCAAACGGAAGGAAACGGACCGCTTCAAGAAATTCACCTACGAAGAGATCGCCGCCCGCGACAAGGCCAACCTGGACATTTTCTGGCTGAAGGACGAATCCCTGGAAGACTCCGAAAACCTCCCCCCGCCAGCGGAGTTGGCGGCGGAGATCATCGAGAGCCTGGAAGCCGCCCTCGAAGAATTCCGCGGAGTGGAAGCCGCCCTCGCCCAGCCCGAAGACTGAGCCCAGCTGCGGCTGACCTTCTCATTGCGAACGAGACGCTCTCCTCACCCCGCCAGCGCGACGCTGTCCACGGTGGAGACGCGGGCTTTGCCGGAGTCTTCGGCGAGGACTTGGTCGTAGATCCAGGCGTAGGTGGCGGCGAGGCCGTCTTCCAGGGCGGTGCCGGGTTCCCAGTTGAAGAGGTCTTTGATCTGGGTGTTGTCGCTGTTGCGGGAGCGGACGCCTTTGGGGGCGTGGGGCTGGTAGTTCCGCTGGAGCTTGAGGCCGGCGATGCCTTCGACGATGTCCACCAGCTCGTTGATGGTGACGCGGTAGGCGCTGCCGATGTTCAGGGGGGCGGAGTGCTCGCTCTGGGTCAGGAGCACGCTGCCTTTCAGGCAGTCGTCGATGTAGGTGAAGGAGCGGACCTGCTCGCCGTCGCCCCAGATGTCGATGGCGTGGGTGCCGCGAATCTTGGCCTCGGCGACTTTCCGGCAGATGGCGGCGGGGGCTTTCTCGCGCCCTCCGGTCCAGGCGCCGTGGGGGCCGTAAACGTTGTGGTAACGGGCGACGCGGGTTTCGATGCCGAAGTCTTCCTGGTAGTGGCGGCACATGCGCTCGCTGAAGAGTTTCTCCCAGCCGTAGCCGTCCTCCGGCATGGCGGGGTAGGCGTCGTCTTCTTTCAGGCCCTCGCAGTCGCCGTTTTTCTGGAGGTAGTCGGGATAGACGCAGGCGGAGGAGGCGTAGAAGAAGCGGGACGCGCCCCAGAAGTCAGCGGCCTGGAGGAGGTGCGTGTTGATGAGCACGTTCAGCATGCAGGCGGCTTTGTTGTTTTCGATAAAGCCCATGCCGCCCATGTCGGCGGCGAGGTTGAAGACCACGTCGACCTCCCGGCAGGCGTGGAAGCAGGCGCTCTTTTCCCGGAGATCGACGACGAGGTTCACGACCTCTGGGTGGACCTGGTGCCAGTGGCTCAGGGGCTTGCAGTCCGCGGCGCGGATGGAGGCGGCTCCGGCGTTTTTCAGGTAGCGGACGAGGTGACCGCCAATGAAGCCACCTGCGCCGGTGACGAGGACTTTTTGGTTGGAGAACATGGGTGGTGAAATAGGACGGATGAGGTGTGCGTAAGACGTGTGGGTGTGCGCCCGGGCGCGGACGCGGGCGTAAGGGTGGCACGCCTGAGTCATTCTAGGGTATTTTATGATTCTTAAAAGTATAAATTCCTTAAATAATTGAGAATTCGGAGTCCGGTGCCGGACGGGCGGAGTCCGAGGCCGGACGGGCGGTTGTGGGATGTGGAGGAACGTCACGCCCGCCCTTTCAGGGCGGAAACATTTTGGGGGCGGATCCCCGGGGTTTCACCCCGGGCTATCGACGGTCACGCCGTTGGCGTTCGGGATTCGGGGACCCGCGGCGCTGATGCGGGATGGGCGGCCCTGCGGCCTTGATGCAGGATACGGGATGCAAGATCCAGGATGCGAATCGGAGGCGGAGCTGGCAGCGGCTGGCGGGAGTGTCGAAGCGCCCGCTGCCCGTATTTCCACGGACGGTCCTGGGACCCGGTTTGGGGGGACTTGGCTCTGGCAAAAACCTGGAGGAAACGCTGGTGGTGCTTCCAGACCCAGGGAGGGTGGTTGGGAGGGCGTGGCGTGGCGTGGCGTCGTTCGTTGACGGGATCTCTCAGGGCGCTTCGCGGAGCACTTTCCGCAACCACTCGCGGGCGATCCGCCGTTCCGGGAGGTCGCGCAGGACCCAGGTATCGGTGTGATTGCGGAACGGGATTTCCTGGAAGGTGAAGGGACCGCCGGGGCGCGCCTCGTCCAGGTAGGCGCGGGTGCTGGCCAGCCCGGCGTCGCTGATGAATTGGGGCCGGTCGCCCAGGCGGCGCAGGCGTTTCAAGGCGGAGGCGCGGCCGCTTTCCGGGTAGTCCCAGGTCTTCACCCCGTCGTAGTGGCTGTGGCAAAGGAAGCCCCGCCAGAGCGCGGAGATCTCGTCATCGTGCAGGCCAATGTAGTTGCAGGCGATGGAGCCGCGGGAGAACCCGGCGAGGATGACTTTGTCCGGATCTCCGCCGTAGTCGCGGCACAGGCGGGGAATGGCGGTCTTGGCGTAGGCGGCGGTGGCCTCCACGTCGCCCCACCACGTCAGTTGGTTATGCTGGTGGTCTTCGCTGATGTAGGGCAGGCAGATCCAAAGGTAGCCCGCTCCGCCGCTGAGTCCGTAGCCCAGGTTGCAGTCTTCCACTTTGCCGGTGCAGGTATCGCCAAAGCCGTTCGCGTAGGGTCCGTTCCCGGCGTATTCCGCGATGACTGGGTAGGTCTTTCCCGCCTCCCAATCCACGGGCAGGTAGAGGGAGTGGTGCACTTCCGTCCCGGCGTACTCGGGCGGCGTCACGCGGACCCGTTTGCCGGGCGCGGGCGGGCCTTCCACCATGGGCGGCGAGACGAGGTCCGGCTCCACGGTGCTGATGTCTGGCAGGGGGCCCGCCCAGAGCGGCGGGGCCAGCAGGAGGAGAAAGGGCAGCGCGGCGGCGGTCCGCCAGACCGGCGCCATGGGTAAAATGCGGGGGATTCTCATAGTCGTGGGACAGGCGCCACCAGGCAGCCAGGCTCCAACCACCAGGGTGAGGGCGATGGGGCCGAAAGGGAAGTATTTTGACCTCCCCTTTCGGGTGGAAACCCTCCTGCTGTCTGACCCGCCCTTGCGTTTGGCGCATTTTTTGTCTTACTTCGGCCAATGTCTCTTTGGGGGGAGGTAAAGAAAGGCTACCTTAAGGCCTTTGCCGTTTACGCAGTCGCCATGGCCGTGGTGTCCGTGCTGCTCTATCTCGACCTCCGGCCGGAACCCATTTACCGCCAACTGGAGCCGGTCCCGGAGCGGAAGCTGGAGGCCTTCGAGGAAGGCGAACCGGTCAGTGTGGAATTTGACTCCCCGGGCAAGGGCATTAACCGCATCTACTGGGCAAACCTCCTGCCCATCTCCATCCAGGAGGTGCGGGTGACGCTGGAGAACCTGACCACCGGGGAAACCGTCACCTCCCAGGTGACGTGCCGGGGCGAGGAGCGCTTCCCCATCACGCGGTTTCCGAGCGGGAACGCGGCGGGAGACCGCATGCGGCTGACGCTGCAATGGCTGCGGGAAGAGCCCCCCGCCGTGCACGCGGCCACGGAACCGCCCCGCGTGCCGGTCTCCGTCAGCCAGAACGGACAGGCGCTGGACTTCGTGCCCCGTTTCTACCTGGGTAAGAAAGTGCCCAAGACCCCGGAGCCCGTGGAGGAGCTGGCGTTCTTCTCCACCCTGGAGCCCGTGCCCGCCGACCGGGCCGTGGCGCTGGACGCGGAGCACCCGCTGGAGATCCGCTTCGCCGCGCCGGAGGCGGACCTGGACTACGTCTGGATTCCCCGGCTTTTGACGGACGTGAAAAACCACGTCCGGGTAGAAGTCATCAACGAAGCGACGGGCGTGCTGGTGAAGAAATCCGTGGCCCGGGACGGCGACGAGTATCAGCGGCACTTCGAAGGCCAAAACGCGGCGGGAGACCCCATGCTCATCCGGCTGACCTGGCTGGCAACGCCCCCGCCCGTCCTGCAGTGCATCCATCCCCAGGAGCGTTCGCGCTTTTCCCTGTCCGTGACGGCGGGCGGCGCGCAGGAGGACTTCGAGCCCCTCTTTCAGTTGGGCTACGACTGGCCCACGTTCTGGCTGCTGTGGCTGTGGCTGCCGGTGGGCGCGGGCGTATTCTGGACCCTCCGGCGGCCCCGGTTCGAGCCCTGGCTCCTGGTGCTGCTGGGCCTCTGCGGCCTGGTCACCAGCGTTCTGGCCTGGCAGCAGGCCTACAGCCACCTCTACCTGCACTACGACCCGGACCGCTACGGGCTGTATGCCCAGTCCCTGGCCGCCTGGTTCACCGGCGGGGAGGACCAGCAGGCGCTGAAGGACTTCTTTCACTCCTACCCCCACACCCACCTGCCGCTGACGCCTCTCCTGGTGGCCGTCCCCATCATGCTGGGTCTGCCCACGGAGCTGGCCTACATCCTGGTGGCGGCCCTGGCCAGCTTTGGGACGCTGGCGGCGCTCCACTTCATCTGCCGGCGCCTGTTGCGCCTTTCCTCCGCAGTCACGGTGGTGACTCTGGTCCTGGCGGCGGTGCACCTTTCGCTGCTGAAAGCCTACGCCCGGCCCAGCACGGACGCGGTGGGCCTGTTCCTGGTGGTCCTCACCCTGGGCGCTTTGATTTCCCGGTTTCAGCATAAAACCAGCTCCAATAGCTTCATCCTGAGCGCCCTGATCATCCTGAGCGCCCTGGCCAGACCGCCGGGGCTGACCTACATCGCCTACATCGGGAGCGTGGCCCTGCTTTGCGACTGGATCCGGGACCGGAAGTTCCAGCCCGTCTATCACCTGGTGGAAGGCATGAAGATCGGCCTGCCGCCCCTGGTGGTTCTCGGCGCGCTGTACCTGGGCTTTGACTGGAGTCACAACATGGCGCTGGCCATCGCCAAGTCGAAGGAGTTTCACGACTACGCCCGCCTGGACTCCTTCCTGATCGACGTGGCCATGCTGGCGCAGGCGATGGTGCTTTCCTGGGTCTTTCTCTTTAAGGCAAAGGAGAAGTGGCCCGTCACCGGCATCCTGGCGCTGTGGGCCGTGTTCTACCTGGCGGTCCTGGTGGTCGCGAAGGCCCCCTTTCTGCACCGTCTGTTCCTGCCGGTGCTGCCGGCGGCGGTCCTCCTGACGGCGCTCAGCCTGGAACGGATGGGGCGCTACACCTTCGCGGCCTTTGCCGCGCTGTTCCTGATCGTGGCCGGGCTGAACTTGTGGGCGGTCATCTACGACGCCGGCCTCCCCCACCTGCCCCCCGCCCCGCTTTCCCGGTTTATTTATTGAACCAGCCCTTGGGGGTTTGGAAAAACTGGCGGACTATGGGCCGCGTTTCCTGATGATTCGCCGTTTGCGACTCTGATTCTGGTGATTCGTCTCTTCCGGGCGGTTTGGAAATTTGTCCGTACCCCTTGGAAAGACCGGTGAAAAGGGGGCTCCAAGCTCTTTTGACAAGCGATTCGCGGAGACTTAACATTCAAGCTTTGGGAAGAGCTTGGCGTCAGAGGCGTTTCAGTTACCGAGCCCAGACCTCATTGGTGAACACATTGGACTTCAGGGCTAAGCCCAGCGGGCAAAACATGGCGGCATCATGGCGGGAGCCCAGGAGCATACGGAACCTGGGCGTGACCCTGACGGCGATGCTGGGGCTATGGACACTACCAGCAAAGGCCCAGCAACAGCCCGACCCTGAGCTGGGCATTCCCGTGCCGCTGGAGTCAAAGGTCAAGGCCACCAAAGGCGTCCCGATCGAGATCGACCTGAGCGCCGACGCGCGCACCCCCAGTTCGCGGGTGGAATTTCTGATCCGGGACTTTCCCACCCAGGGCCGGCTCATCCGGAACATCCGGGTCGTGAGCGGGCATCCCACCCAGGCCAAGATTCTCTACCTGCCGGCGGCGGACAGCCAGGCGTCGATGGATTCGTTTACCTACGCGGTGCGCTACGTCGGCGGATACTTCTCCCCAGCCGCCCGGGTGGACATCGAACTCATCGAATCGACCCCGCACATCGAGGTTTCCGGCGGGTTCGACTTTGGCCGGGTGGCGATCGGCGGCAAGGAGGTCCAATCCATCACCATTACCAACAGCGGGGACGCGAGTTTCCAGAAGGAGATGCCCCTGACCCCGCCCTGGTACTGGGTTTCCCCGGCGGACGGCGCCTTCGACCTGGCGGCGGGAGACTCCACCACTCTGACCGTGGCCTACATTCCCACGGAGCCGGGAACCAAAGTCTTCGAACTCCGCTTCCACGAAGACGAACAAGGCATCGCCAGACTGAAGGGCGATGCCTTCGAGCCCATCGGCTCCGACAACCCCATGGTGGAACTGGCCTGGAACCCGGATACCCGCCGCCGGACCGGCTCTCTGGAGATTATCAGTTTCGAGCCCGCCATCGACACCCTGATCCTGGACACTGGCGCCCGGCTGAAGTCGCCGCAGGCTCCCGTGCTCCGGCTGAACGGAAAGAACCGCGCCAGTATCGACCTGGTGCTGCCCGAGAAGGACGTGAACTCCTACTCCGGCTTCATCACTGTGCGGGGCGGCAACTTCACGAAGCGCTTCCCCATCAACGCGGAAGCGGCCCCGCCGCGCCTGGAAATCGGTTTCGCGGACGAGCCCCTGGGCCTGCTGGACTTTGACGAAGTCCAGCCCGGCGAAGTCTCCTACCGGAAGCTGATCTTGAGGAACTCGGGCGGCAAACCCGCCACGGTGGGCATCGGGATTCTTCAGCCGTTCAAGCTGGTGGACGTTCCCCGCACCATCCAGGTGCCGCCCCTTTCGCAACGGGACTTGCTGGTCGAGTTTGTGGCGCCGGAGGACAAACGCGGCCCGCTGAAGGACACCATCGAAATCGCCTCCCAGAACGCGCAGTTCAGTATTCCGGTGCAGGCAATGGTGGCGGGCGGCGCCACCCCGGAGCCCGCCAACACCTACGAACCCCGCATCACCATCACGCCCGCTGCCTCGGGGTCCGGCCCGAAGACCCACACCGCGAACGGACAGATCGGCTCCACCTCGGACCTGGATGAAGGCGACCCTTCCCCCACGGGGTTCCCCACCGTCCCGGCCTTCGATCGCAAGATCGACATCGAAGTCCCCAGCATCCAATCCTTCAACTACGTGGACACGGGCCGCTCCACCATTTCGCTGGGCTGGCAGATCCCCCGGGAGGGCTACCAGGAATTTGAAGTCGAAATGCGGCAGATGAGCTACGACCCGGAAAGCTACCAGCTCAAGAGCGTCTGGGTGCCCTACCACGATGTTTCATTCCATCGCGAACTGAAGAACATGACCGCCACCATCCGCGGCCTGAACCCCGGCAGTATCTATGAATTCCGGGTCTTCACCACCTCCGGCAACGGGCGCTACTCCTTCCCCTCCCCAGCCGTGGGCATCACCACCAAGGCGCCCATCCCCTGGGGAAGCTACGCCTGGACCACCGTCCGCGTGTTGTTGACCGTGGCCGCCATCGCCTTTGTCCTGTGGTGGTGGCGCTTTTACCGGAATGGAGAGTCCCTGCCCTTCCGGGTCCGTCTGCCCATGCCGTTCCGGTTCCGGTAGAGGCGCGCGCGGCCACTCGCGCCCTTTCTCGGACCAAGCCAAATACGGGCCGGCCAGTTTCAGGAGGCGGAGGCGGATTTTTCTTCCGCCTGTTTGCGGGACTCCAGACAGGTCAGGCAGTACTCCTCGCCGTCGTCCGAGACGCGGAACTCCATTTCCGGCGCCTCTCCATCCGTAATGCCGCACTCCGCGCAGGTGTGAAAGGCCGCCGTCTCTTTCTTGCCCTCGCGCACTTTAGCCTGGTAGTCGGCCCGGCGGCTGGCCGCCTTGTTCTGCTGCTTGAGGTCGCGGATAAAGCCGGGACCAAAGACCCCGAAGAAAGGCAAAAGACCCAGACCCACGACCGCGGCCGTGTAGTAATTTTCGAGAATCATGAGCATCAATACCCCTCCGATGATCCAGGCCAGATACTTGATCTTGATGGGGATGACGAACATGAGGTTGATGACCTGGTTCGGATACAGGCACGCGAACGCGAGAAAGATGCTCGCGTAGGTCACCAGGCTCAGGATGTTCGTCAAGGGGACCAGCAGGCCGGCCAGGGCCAGACAAAACATCGTGGAAAAAAAGTACAGGTTCACCCGGAAGCTGCCCCAGGCATGCTCCAGCCCGTCGCTGAGGAACCAGAGGAAGACCACCGAAACCAGCAGGAACAAAGGGCTGCTGCTGCGGGGCATGAAAATGAAGCTGAACAGCCGCCAGACTTGCCCCTCAAAGATGGCGTCCCGGTTAAAAGCGATCCACTCCCAATATTGGGAGTCCATCGCCATCAGGACGAACACCACCACCTGAAAGATGCCCACCCAGCGCAAGACGTGGGGAATGGCCAGGTGTGAGAGCTTGTGTTCCAGCCGGTCGAAGAAGTTCCGGGGGCCGCGATTGTCAGGCATGAAAACAGTGAGGGGAAATAGGTAACTGAAAAGGAAGGCTTCGAAAGCCCAACCCGTACGAACCCGGGCCGCTGTTCCGATGATAGCACGGCATCCCGGGAGCGAAAGGCGCTTTCCTCCCGGGAAAGACGCTTCGCCGCCAGGATTCTTAAAGCGGGCCTGGAGAATCCGGAGAAATTCTCTTCCCCACGGAGCGGCCACGGCGTTGACAAACGCCTTCACCACCATAAGTCTGCATTGCAGCACTCCACCCGATTTCGCGCCCTGGCGCGCCCGCATGTCCGAAAACACGGAAGACCTGAAACGTTCGCCCCTGCATGACCGCCATGTGGCCCTGGGCGCGCGGCTCGTACCCTTTGCCGGCTGGGAGATGCCGGTGCAGTACGAAGGCATCCTGCGGGAGCACCGCGCGGTGCGGGAAAGCTGCGGGGTGTTCGACATTTCGCACATGGGGGAGATCACCGTCCGCTCCACCGAAGGCACCAAGGCGGCCGCGGCATATCTCAATCACCTCCTCACGAACGACGCCAGCGTGCTGAAACCGGGCCAGGGCCAATACACTCTGATGCTGAACGAACGCGGCGGCGTGATCGATGACTTGATCCTTTACCGGACGCGGACCGACGGCTTCTTCCTGGTCGTAAATGCTTCCAAACTTTCGGAAGACCTCATCTGGCTGGAGCAGGAGGCGGACTCTTACTACACCGTGCGGATCGAAGATCACTCGGCGGGCTACGGCGCCCTGGCCGTGCAGGGCCCAAAAAGCCAGGCCATCTACGAGAAAGTCGCCAAACGCCTGCCGGGCTCCCCCGCCCTGCCGCCCCGCAACGGCATCATCAAGGTGGTGGCGGAAGGAGACGAAGACAATCCCACGCCCATCCGCATCTGCCGGACGGGCTACACGGGAGAGGACGGATTCGAATTTTTCTGCCCCGCCGCGCAGACCCCCGCGTGGTTTGACGCTTTCTTGGAAGCCGGCGCGGTGCCCTGTGGACTCGGCGCGCGGGACACCCTGCGGCTGGAGAAGTGCTACCCGCTGAACGGTTCCGACCTGGACGGCTACCACACCCCGCTGGAAGCGGGGCTGAAGCCCTTTGTCAAAATGGGAAAGGACGAGTTCCTGGGCCACGACGCCCTGAAAGTCCAGCTCACCAAGGGCCTGCCCAGCAAGCTGTCCGCCATCTGCGTGACGGGCAAAGCGCCGCCGCCGCGTACCGGCTACGCGGTGGTCGATCCCGAAACGAAGGAACCCATCGGCGAACTTTCCAGCGGTTCGCTGTCTCCCAGCCTGGGGACCGGCATTGGGCTTGCTTACCTGCCTTTGGAGAAGTCAGCACCCGGCACGGAAGTCTGTCTCGACATCCGGGGCCGTCTCTTTCCCGCCGTGGTCTCGAAGAAACCTTTTATCTAATTCCTCATCCTACCCTTCTCTACCCTTCGGCGCTTATGAACATTCCTGACCACCTCCGCTATCTGGAATCCCACGAATGGATAGAGCCGGGCGGGACGGAGGCCAAGGTGGGCATTTCGGATCACGCCCAGGAAGTGCTGACGGACGTGGTCTATGTGGAACTGCCCGAAGTGGGCAAGACCGTCAGCGCGGGAGATCCCGTGGCGGTGGTGGAATCCGTGAAGGCGGCCAGCGACATCTACGCCCCGGTGGCGGGCGAAATCGTGGCGGTGAACAGCGCCCTCCAGGAAGATCCCGCCGTTATCAATACCGATCCCTACGGCGCGGGCTGGTTTTTTGCCATCAAACCCACCGACGCGGCGGAACTCGACTCTTTACTCAGCGCAGAAGAATATCGTGCCAAACTTAGTTGATAGCGCCCCGCTGGCGGCGCCTGGAGAAACGGAAGCCGGAAAAGAGAAATTCCAACCGGCGCGGGGGGGCTTTGCGGCCCGCCACCTGGGCAGCGCGCCGGACCAGGCCGCCGCCATGGCGGTGGAAACCGGCTACCCCTCGGTGGAGGAATTGATCGCGTCGGCGGTGCCGGACGCCATCCGCTCGGACCGTCCGCTAGCGCTGCCGGAAGCGCTCTCCGAAAAAGAGGCCCTGGAACGCCTGCGCGGAATCATGGACCGGAACGAGGTCTATCGCTCCTGCATCGGGATGGGTTATTACGGCTGCGTCACGCCCGGGGTCATTCAGCGGAACATCCTGGAAAATCCCGGCTGGTACACCGCCTACACGCCCTACCAGGCGGAAATCGCGCAGGGACGGCTGGAAGCGCTGTTGAATTTCCAAACCATGGTGACGGACCTGACCGGGCTGCCCGTGGCCAATGCCTCGCTGCTGGATGAGGGCACCGCCGCCGCCGAAGCGATGGCGATGTGTGCCTCCGCCCGGCCCAAGGGCACGGTATTCTACGTCTCCAGCGGCTGCCACCCGCAAACCATCGACGTGCTCCGCACCCGGGCCGAGCCCCTGGACATCGAGCTGATCGTCTCGGACGAGAAAACCTGGGAACTGCCGGACGAAGCAGACCCTACCATCCTCGGAGCCATCGTCCAATACCCTGATACCGAAGGGGGCATTCACCATTACACGCGTCTGGCGGAAAAGGTTCACGCCACCGGCGGACTCTTCATCGTGGCCACGGATCTGCTGGCCCTGACCCTCCTGACGCCGCCCGGCGAGTTCGGCGCGGACATCGCGGTGGGCAACAGCCAGCGCTTCGGCGTGCCCCTGGGCTTCGGCGGTCCGCATGCCGCCTTCCTGGCCTGTAGCGACGCCCTGAAGCGCCGGTTGCCGGGGCGCCTTGTCGGCGTTTCCCATGACGTGGCGGGCAAGCCCGCCTACCGGCTGGCCCTGCAAACCCGGGAGCAACACATCCGCCGGGAAAAGGCCACCAGCAACATTTGCACGGCACAGGTGCTCCTGGCGGTGGTGGCCGCGATGTATGCCACCTACCACGGGCCGGAGGGACTGAAACGGATCGCGCGGAGCGTGCATGGCCGGGCGGCCCGGCTGGCGGCAGCGCTCGCGGAAGCCGGTTATGAGATCGGCCACGCGCACTACTTTGACACCCTGAAGGTTTCCGTTTCAGCGGATCAACTGGAGGCCATTGTCGACCGCTGCGAAGTGAGCCGGATCAATCTGCGCCACTTCGACGGCGGTTTCCTGGGCGTGGCCGTGGATGAAACCGTGGACGACCAGGCCCTCGAAGCCATCGCCGCCCTCTTTGGCGCGGACCTTCCGGCGGAGGCGGGCGAAGCCCTTCCCGCGGAATTGATCCGAGACACCTCCTTCCTGACCCACCCGGTCTTCAATCGCTTCCATACGGAAACGGAAATGCTGCGCTACCTGCACCGGCTGGAGGCGCGGGACCTGACGCTGAACACGAGCATGATCCCGCTAGGCTCCTGCACCATGAAGCTGAACGCCACGGCGGAAATGCAGCCCATCAGTTGGCCCACGGTAAACGCCCTGCACCCCTTTGCCCCTGGGTCACAGGTCACGGGGTATGCCACGCTTTGCTCCGAGCTGGAAAGCTGGCTGGCGGAGATCACGGGCTTCGACGCCGTGTCGCTCCAGCCGAACGCCGGTTCCCAGGGCGAGTACGCCGGGCTGCTGGCCATCCGCCGCTATCATCAGGCGCGGAACGATAGCGAACGCAAGGTCTGCCTGATTCCCACTTCCGCCCACGGCACGAACCCGGCCAGCGCGGTCATGGCCGGCTTCCGCGTGGTGCCGGTGCGCTGCGACCACGCCGGCAACGTGGACCTGGACGACATTCGCGCCAAGGCCACGGAACACGCCGCCGCTCTCGGCGCGCTGATGATCACCTACCCCTCCACCCACGGGGTGTTTGAAGAGTCGATCAAGGACATCTGCGCCATCGTCCACGGGCACGGAGGCCTGGTCTATATGGACGGCGCGAACCTGAACGCCCAGGTGGGCCTGTGCCGCCCGGCGGAACTGGGCGCGGACGTGTGCCACCTGAACCTGCACAAGACTTTCTGCATTCCACACGGCGGCGGCGGTCCCGGCGTGGGACCCATTGGCGTGGTGAAAGCGTTGGAGCCCTACCTGCCCGGTCACCGGCAATGGACGGAACACCCGGACGGCGCGGTCTGCGCCGCGCCCTACGGCAGCGCCAGCATCCTGGTGATTTCCTGGATGTACATCGCCATGATGGGCGGCGACGGACTGACGGAAGCGACCCGGATCGCCATCCTCAACGCGAACTACATCGCCCACCGCCTGCAACCCTTTTACCCGGTGCTGTATCGCGGCTCCAAGGGACTGGTGGCGCACGAATGCATCATCGACCTCCGGCCGCTGAAGGAGGAATCCGGCATCGAGGTGGAAGACGTGGCCAAACGCCTCATGGACTACGGCTTCCACGCGCCCACGATGTCCTGGCCCGTGGCGGGCACGCTCATGATCGAGCCCACGGAAAGCGAGTCGCGCGAAGAACTGGACCGCTTCTGCGAAGCGCTCATCCGGATTCATGGCGAGATCCTGCAAGTGGCGCGCGGCGAGTCGGATGCCACGCACAATGTGCTCAAAGGCGCGCCCCACCCGGCGGAGGTGCTGCTCTCCGACGGCTGGGACCGGCCCTACTCCCGCGAAGTGGCCGCCTACCCCGCGCCCTGGACGAAGGAACACAAATACTGGCCCCCGGTCAGCCGGATCGACAACGTCTATGGCGACCGGAACTTGATCTGCACCTGCGAAGGGATGGAGGCCTTCGCGGAAGCCGGAAGCTGACCGAACCGGTTGGCGGCACTTTTAAGGGTTAGCTCTGGAGTAAGCCACCGTTCTCTCATCACCCCCTCGCTTCTGCTCGTTGATTCATGGCCATTGACTGGGAAAGCTGGGAGCCCAACCTCCGGGCCAATCTGCTCTTCATCGTTCAAGACGGCCGGGTGTTGTTGATTCACAAGAAGCGCGGCATTGGCGCGGGCAAGATCAATGGACCCGGCGGAAAACTGGAGCCCGGCGAGACGCCCATGGAAGGCGCCATCCGCGAAGTGGAGGAGGAACTCTGCATCATCCCCCAGGCGCCGGAGGAGATGGGCGTGCTGCATTTCGATTTCATCGACGGCATGCGGATGCAGTGCACCGTCTTCCGGGCTGAGACCTTCACCGGCGTGCCCACGGAGACGGACGAAGCTAAGCCCGAGTGGTTCGCCTTCGAAGATGTCCCCTACCACCGCATGTGGGCCGACGACCGCTGCTGGCTCCCCCGCATGCTGAACGGCGAAAAGTTCCGCGCCTGGTTCGAGTTCGACGACGAGACCATGCTGAGCGACAAGGTGGTCTGGGTTGGGTGATGTTGCCGGTTAGCAAGCGTGGGAGGCGGATGTTGTGGGTGTCTGACAGCTATCGAAATCATGACTGAAGCGAAGCTTCTTTGGAACTGCCAGTCCGGCTTGGACCGGCGTCCTTTTCCTGAACTCCGCCCAAAGTCACATTTCTTGTAAAGTAAGCTGTTTTGAGTCAAAGCTGTCCGCTGAATCCCAAATGTCCCAGGGAAGCGAAGCTTCTCTAGAGTGCGCCGAATCTTTTTTCGGCGCTCTGAGGTGGGTAGCCGGAGGCGCGGCGGGGGAAAAGCCGTTCGCTTTCTCTCCAATCCGTTCCCATCACCCCTTCTCACGGCCTATTCCAGACTCCCAAGGCCCTGTATGTGACCCATTGTGACTTGTGGGTAAAGATCGGGAAGGATCGCCGCACTCCAAGGAAGCTTCGCTTCAGTACCTTCGGCGGTTTCTCTTTGGACCCGGGAAGCCTCTTGGGCACTGCGTCGGCGAGCTCTTCATGACTTGGGCGGCGGGCGGAAAGCTCCTGTTTGCAGGCTGGACAAAGAGCACCGCCAAATTGCCGCATCGCGTCCCTTGATTCCGGGGGCGGATTTCTCGTAGGGTTTGGGCTTCGCTGTTTGTTGATTTAATCCCCCCTTTCTCTTTCAAACCCTCCCCCCAAATATGCGCCGTTCCCTCTTTACTGGTTTCCTCTTCGTTTTCGCCACGCTCTTTGCCGCACCACAATGGGGAGCGTGTCAGGAGGCTCCGCCGGAACATCCCAACCTGGTCTTCATCTTTGTGGATGACATGGGATACGGAGACCCGAGCTGCTTTGGCAATACCAAGGTGGAGACCCCAAACATGGACGCGCTGGCGGCAGAGGGGCTGAAGCTGACGAATTTTTACGTGGTCTCTCCGATCTGTTCGCCCTCCCGCGTGGGCGTGACCACGGGGCATTTCCCGGCCCGGCACGGGTTTTCCTCCTACCTGAACGACCGGAAGACGAACCGGAAGAAAGGCATGCCGGACTTCCTGGATCCGGAAGCGCCGGCCATTGCCCGGGCCTTCAAGAAGGCGGGCTACGCCACGGCGCACTTCGGGAAGTGGCACATGGGCGGCGGCCGGGATGTGGATGACGCGCCCCTGCCCTCCACCTACGGTTTTGACGAGCACCTCGTTTCTTTCGAAGGGCTCGGCGACCGGATTCTCTTTCCCGGCAAGCTTCAGGACATGAGCGCTAAGCTGGGGCACGGCGAGATCAACTTCGTCGAAAAGCACGAAATGAGCGGCATTTACGTGGACCGGTCCATCGACTTCATCCGGCGGAAGAAAGACGAGCCCTTTTACCTGCACCTGTGGTTTAACGACGTGCACGACGCCCATGTGCCTAAGGAGGGCGAGGCAGAGAAATTCGCCGCCATTACGGACAACCCCTACGAGCAGAAGTTCTTCGCTGTCCTGACGGAGATGGATCGCCAGATCGGACGGCTGGTTGGCGAAATAGACGAGCTGGGTCTGGCCGGAAAGACCCTGATCGTCCTGACCAGCGACAACGGCCCCACCGCCTGGCCGCGCTACTACAAAGAAGGCGTGGAACCGCCCGGCAGCACCGGCGGCTATCGCGGGCGGAAGTGGAGCATTTACGAAGGCGGCATCCGCATGCCCTTTATCGCCCGCTGGCCCGGACACGTCCCGGCGGGAGAGACGGATGAGGCGACCATCATGGGAACGGTCGATTTCTTCCCCACCTTCTGCGCGCTAGCCCTGGTGGAGACGCCGGACGGCGTGGACTTTGACGGTCAGGACATGAGCCAGGCGCTCCTGGGCCAAGGCCCGGTGGAACGCCAGAAACCACTCTTCTGGGAATATGGCCGGGACAAGACCTACCTCCGCCCCGGCGCGAAACACGACGCCAGTCCCAACCTCGCGGTGCGCGACGGGAAATGGAAATTCCTCATCAACGCGGACGGAACGAGCCCGGAGCTGTATGACCTGGAGAGCGATCCCAAGGAGTCGGAAAACCTCATCGCGGAGCAGTTTGAGGTGACGGAAAAGCTGAAAACACAGCTCTTGGAGTGGCGTAAAAACCTCCCCTAATCAGCTTAATTTCAGCGGATAGCCCCAAAAAATCAGGCACTGATCAGCTTCCGGATGGCGTCCAGGCCTTGCTGGAGCCAGTCGTCCCCGGAGTCCTCGTTCCCAGGCTTGGACTTCTTATCGGTTTTCGGAGCCGGAAGCCCGCCGCCTTCACCGGGCGAATCCGCCTCCGCGCCGTCCAGGAACTTTCGGTCCACCAGGGTGGCGCGGACAGAGCCGACGAAGATTTCGGTGCGAATTTCCAGAGGCAGGCGGAACTCGTCATCTGACACCCACATGGTGGCGGACTTGAGTTTTTTATACTCCTTGAGCGTGAGATCTTTGTTAATCTTCAGGATTTCCAGGCTAGTGCGAATGGAGTCCACCTCTTCTCCGTTGTAGGGAAACTTCTCTTTTCCCTCCGCTTTCAAGGTCACCAGGTAGGGAGCATCGAAGGGAAACACGACCATGTTGATCTCCTCACCCTCGTTCAACGGAAGGCTGCGGGCGTAGAGAATGCAGGACAGGAGATCCAGCAAGTCGTCCAGCTTGTAGGTGCGGGTCTTGGTCTCCGCTTCCTCGCCCTCTCTCTGGGAGAACCGCTCGCTCTTCACCCGGCCGGCCTGGAAAGCCACCTGGTATTTCTTGGTCTCTTTGTTCTCCTTTTCCCTATGCTTGAAAGACTGGGGCCGCAGCGTTTCGGCGTCGATGAGGGACTCCAGTTCGCAGTCGTATTTCCAAAGCAGCCGGGCCACGCCGGAGCTGGCGGCGGTGGCCGAGCCCCGGATGATTTCGTGACCGTTGTCCTCCTTTTCCCGGTCCAGCACGGCGGTGGCCTGCCCGGCTTTCACCGCGCCATTCCAACTGAGCGTATAGTCCACCCGGCAGGCGGGCAGCTCGGGAATAGGACCGGGCGGGCCGGTGTTCACCTTTTCCAGCCAGGCCGGTTTGTCCGGAGCTTTGGCGACGGAAGCCTTAGTCGTGTCCGTGCCTGTTTTTTCCACTTCAGAAGGGGCGGACAGAGGTGCGAGGGCGGCCAGAACACACAGAACCGCCGCCAGGATGGGCCGGTTGGTTTTCATTGTCGGAAACGAGTCCAGGAATGCCGGAGATCGAGCCTACAGTGCGGGACAAACGTTTCCCCGTCAATCGGGAAGCCTACCGGTGGCACTCCCGTCACGTGACCGCGCGTGGTGGCAATTTCTGCTTTCCGCCAGCCCCAGGGGAGGCTACGGGTGCCCACGATGGATAGCGCCGCGCAACCCGCCCAGCCCCAGCCCGAGGACCTCAAAGAAAACTCCCCCGTCACGGAGAAGGCGGCGGCATCGGCAACGGTCACAAGAATTTCCGGACGCATTCCCGGGTCGATCAAGAAAGACGCCCGGGGCGTCTGGCGGAGCGCCACCCACTTCATCAACCGCCACCGCTGGGCCAGCCTGGCCGCGACGCTGGCGGTGCTGGCCACGGCCTGGTGGATCATCCATCCGCACGACTACGAATGGCTGCGGGCCATCAAGAAGAACCGTTCCGAAGCCCTCCAGACCCTGGCGGATCAGATCGCATTCTGGGGAGACTTCGCTCAGTACAACCTGGCCTTCGCCGTGGGCTTGTGGCTGCTGGGCAAGTTCCGGAAGTCCCGCTACCTCCAGCGCCTGGCCATGGCCACGGTCATCTCCGCCACTCTGGCGGGCATGGTGTGCAATGCCTACCGCTTCACCATGGGCCGGCCCCGGCCCCGCACGGACGCGATCGACAAATTTTACGGCCCCATGCCTTCGTCCGGCTACCAAGGCTTCCCTTCCGGCCACACGGCCACGGCCTTTGGCACGGCCACCCCGGTGCTCGTCGCGTGCCCTCAGATCGGCGTGCCGCTGACGATCTTCGCCGGGGGCGTGGGCTGGGCGCGGATGTATCAAAAAGCGCACTACCCCAGCGACGTGCTGGTGGGCGGATTCATCGGCATCTTCTTTGGCGTGGCCTGCGGCATTCCCCTGCGGCGCTTGCGGAAACGCGGACGGGCGATGGAGAAGGCGAAGGTGGCGGCGGGCGGTTAGGCAGGTAGCGGTTGAGCGAAGCTTTCGCCGCAATGAATCGAGCGCCCGGCTCGCGAGTTTCCAGCCGGTCCGGCTCGCCCCCCCCGGAGGTCGAGGACCACCTTTCTGGAAAAAGCGCGAACCGGGAAGAGGCTTTACAAAGACCGGAACACCATCACTTCCACCCAACTGGTCTTGGCGGCGTTGAAACCGGCGTAGGTGCCGATCTCCAGGCCTTCGGTGGACTCCGTTTCCAGGGTGTCGTAAATCTGGTGATGGTAGTCGTTAGAGGGCCAGACGCCCTTAATCCCTTTTCGGGAAAAGCCGGAGATGACGTCGTCCAACTGCCATTCCCGCAGCATGATGACGAGGACACGTCCCGGCTTGCGCTTCACCCAGGGGATGGCGGTTTCAATCTTGCCCTTCATGTCCCAGCCCGGCTGACTGTAAAAGACGAGACTGGGCTCGGTGAATTCCCGGGCGCGGAACTCCGTGACCGGGGCGGCGCCTTCCGGCGGCGGATCCGCCCACACTTGGCGCATGGCCATAACGGGATGGGCTTCCCGGATGTTGTAACACAGAAAGGCGGTAGCGGTTCCCATGATGAGGAAAGCCACCCCCATGAAAGCCGGCTTCCGGTAGCGGATGAACCAGGGGAGCGCGGCGGCCGCCCCCAGCAGCGCCACGGCGGCGTAGCCCATGGCATAAAGCGGCACGGGGAAGTCCTCAAACTCGTTCTTCCGGAAGTAGAATAAGACGCCCCCGAGAACGATCACGAAGAGCGCAAAGCAGATCGCCACGGTGCGGAACCAGCGGCGGCGGAAGAGACCGAACACCTGCGGCCAGGCCCCGAACCGGAACAGGAGGAGGAAGAAGGCCGGGAAACCCGGCATGATGTAGTGCGGCAACTGAGTGGAGTACGGGCCGAAGATGAGGAAGGGCGCCACAAACCAGCCCATGAGCAGGCCGTTCCGCGCGTCCCGGCGTTTCTCCCCCGCTTTGCTCAAGGCCGCGGGCATGAAGGCGCTCCAGGGAAAGAGGCTGATGAAGACGGTGATGAGGTAATACACGACCGGCAGAGACGCCCGGCCATTGAAAGCGCCGGTACCGCGTTCCACGACGTGCTTCCCAATGCCGACGTCCCAGAACAGCCCCTTCGTCTTGAGCAACGCGGGAATGCCCCATGCGCCCACCACCACGAGAATGACGCCAAGGGTGGAAAACAACTGGAGCCGCCGCCAGGGCAGGCGCTTCCGGTAAAAGACGAAGCGCGCCAGCAGCAGGCTGAGCAGTGGCACCGCCAGGGCAATGGGCCCTTTGGCCAGAAAGCCGAAGGACAGCGCCAGGGAGAAGAACCAGAACCATTTTCCCCAACGCCTCGGCTCCACATCCACCAGCAACAGCCGGGCCGCCGCGTACATGGCGGCGGTGACGCCCAGGAGCATGGGCATGTCCGCCACGGACAGACGCCCATGAATAAGCACCTGGACGCAGGTCAACCACCCGATGCCCGCCAGAAGACCGGCGCGGGCACCGTAGAGGAAGCGCCCCAGGAACATGATGACGATGGCGGTCAGCCACGCGGCCTCGATGGAGTGGAGGCGGGCCGCCAGCTCGGTCTTGCCCAGCATCCAGTAATGCACGCGCATCCACCAGTAGGTGAGCGGCGGCTTGTCGAACCGGTACTCGTTGTTGAAATACGGAATGGCCCACTCGCTCCGCTCCATCATTTCCCAGGTGGCATTGGCGAAGCGCGGCTCATCCCGGTCCATCATGGGCAGGATCCAGGTGCCGGGCACGATTAGGACCAGGGTCAGGACCAGGAGCGCCAGGGACCCTCCCCAGGGCTTCAGCAGCCAGGCAAACTTCGTGTCCTTTGCTGGAAAGAGCACCGGGTCCGGAGCGACCACCTTGGCGGCCACGGCCGGAGCCGGAGCCGGTTTCGGCTTTGCCTCTGGCTTCGGAGGCGCTTGTTTTGCCTCCTTGCCCTCGGCAGGCGCTTCCTCTTTTGCCTCGGAAGCCTCTTCCTGCTGCTTCTCTTCGGCGGGTTCTTTCTCTTCTTTCCCGGAAGGCTTGTCTTCCTGTTTCCCTTCGGCCGGTTCGGCCAAGGTCTTCTCAGGCTTGTCTTCCGCCTCTGCTTTCTCTGGCTCCGGCGATTCTTTCGCTACCGTCTCCGGCGCGGGCTCCGTCTTAGCCTCTTTGGTGGATTTCTCATCTTCCTTGGAGGAAGCGGCGGCGACCGCCGCCACGGCTCCAGCGGCTGCCAGGCCCGGGGCGGGTTTTTTCCCGGCGAGATCCGGGGCGTCTTTTCCGGAGGGTTCCTTTTCCTCCGCTTCCGGAGCGGTGTCGGAAACCGGCTCCGGTCCGGGTGGAGCCGCTTTCGCTTCGTCTTTTGCGTCTTTCTTGTCCGGCTCCGGGTTCTTATCCTTCGCTGCGGAAGGTTTGGGCTCAGGTTCGGCGGCTTTCTTCTCTTCTGAAGTCTTGCCGGGCGTCTCTTCAGTTTTCGACAGAGGGCCGGCCGGGACTTCTTTGGGCTCCGCTTTCACGGCTGGCGCAATAGGGACGGTTTCTCCCTTGGCGGACGCCGGTTCGCCGGTTTTGTTGGGGACCTCCTTCTTCGAGTCCCCTCCGCTGGTCTCTTTCGGCTCCGCCGGTTTCGGCGGGGGGGTGGCGGTTGCTGCCGTCTCTGGCTGAGCAGCGGGTTTTACCCTGGGCTTATCAGCCGGCTCCTGCCCGTGCCGTTCCGCCTTCAGCAAGGCAGCGGCTTTCTTCAAGGTCTCGGGGTCGGGCAGTTTGTCGGGAACCGGAACCGTTGCGCTTTTCGGGTTCGCCAGCGGAATGGTCACGTACTTGGTGGACGAATCCGCCTTCTTGGGTTCGGAAGTTCCAGAGGACGGCTTAGCCGCTTCCTCGGCGGGTTTGCCGCCGGATACCGGTTCCGATTTAGGCTTTGTGTCCGCCGCCAGCTCTTTCCCGCCAACTGGTGGGGCGGCGGGGGGAGAAACCTTCGCCTCCGAAGCAGATTCGGCCTTGCCCATCGGAGCCTCCTTATCCCCCTCCTTTACAGGCGGTGCGGCGGGCGCGGGAGGACCGGCGGAAGGTTTCGGGGCTTCTTGGGCCGGCTCGGCCTTGGCACGGTCCTCCGGTGGAGCCTTCGGCGTGGTCCCGGAACGTTTCCCCGAGATCAGTTTCCTGACCAGTGCCGAAGGCGCGGGAGCCTCAGGCCTGGGGCTGTCTTCGCCGCCAGCGGGAGAGGCGGTGGCATCAGCGGCCTTCGTTTCGGGCTCCGCCTGGCTTGCGGGCCTGGATTTCGTCTCTACCTCCGCTTTTGGCTCGCGCGGAACTCCGGCGGAGGAAGCTGCTTGGGCGGGCGTCGCAGGGGCCGGAGTCTGGGGAGCAGCGGGCGAAATTGACGTTTTCTTCGCTTCAGGTTCGTCAGGCTCGGACTGGGGCTCCTCTGGCGTGGGCTCGGGCTCCGGCGTGGGCGCCTCCCCGGCGGAAGAAGCCGCCGTTTCAGGCCCCGAGAGGGTCTCGCCAGAGGGCTTTGCCTCCCCTGACGTGGCACTTCCAAGGGAGGGCTTCGTTGCTTCTTCCCCGGCTGGCTCCGCGCCAACGGGCTCCGGACCGGGTTTGGACTCTCCGGTTCCCTTGGCGTCCCCTTCCCTTTCCCCTTTCGGGGCTGGGGGCGGCTCAGAGGCGGAGGGCTCCGGAGACGGTCTGGAAGCTGACCCGGGTCCCGTCTTACTTTCGGTCTCCTCTTTCGGCTCGGGAGCTTCCGCTTTGGGTTCTTCCGGTGAATCAGTTGGTCTTTCCGCCTCGGTCGCGCTGGCGCCGGAAGCCTCGCTTCCCAGGGAACCCGACTCATCCACGCCGGAGGACGCCTTCGTTTCTTCTTTCAGATCTTCAGCGGGCGGCGCCTCTTTCTCCTCCTCTTTCGAAACGGGTTCCTTTTCCGCGCCAGAATCGCCTTCCGCTTCCGACTTCCCGGTCTGAGAGTTGGACTCTTCCACGGTTCCGGCGGCAGGCTCCGCCTCTGGGGAAGCGGCTGGGGACTCCGGTTCCGCTTTCGTCTCCGCAGTTGGAGTTGACGTTTCCGGCCCTTTCTTTTCGTCAGCCGCCGGAGCTGAGCCGCCTTTGCCGCCCGGGCCAGGGACTGGTTTGGTTTCCCGTGGAGCTGCTTTGTCCGGCACTTCAGGGGGCTGGGGTGTCAGAGGCGCCGTGGCGTCCTTCCCGTCTTCGTCTCCGGACACTGGCGCCGGGTCTGTGGCTTCCTTTGGGTCTGGAGAGGGAACTGAAGGGGCCTCTCCAGCCTCGTCGCCGGGTTCCGGAGCCTCCACAGGGTCTTCGGCGGGCTTCGCAAGCTCCTCCTGGTCTCCACCCGGCTTCACGCCGGGCGCTTCTTCGGCGGCCTCTATCGCCTTGCTCTCGGCTGGAGCGGGCGCATCGGAGGCTTTTTCGGCTCCGGAGCCTTTTTCTTCGCTTTTCCCGGCCGGTTTTGCCGGATTTCCGGCCGCGCCGCTGCCTTCTTCAGGTGCTGTGCCTTCGGGCGTATGTCCCACGCTGGGGGTAGTGCCGGTATCCGCGTCAGGCTCCGTGCCGCTATTTATGCCGCTTCTTGAATCAGCCATTGTGTACCAGTGTTCCCGCCCCGGGGTGGCACATCGTCACCTACAGAAATCTTCCCCCCCGGAAAGCGCCATACTGAGGCGTGAACCCACGAAAATGCAAGGCCGCGGTCCCACAGTTCGCAGGATTCCGCGGCCTTTGCTGAAAAAATCTTATGGAAGTTCTAGAACCCCTTATTTCACCGTCCCGTTGATGCCCTGAGCCTGAAGGGCCGCCAGCACCGCGGCGGGGCTGACCTTGCCCGTGACTTCGAAATCGGACTCCTTGGACTTGGCGGTGTGTTCCACGCCGTCGCCCAGGGTCTTGATGGCGCGGTCCACGGCTTTCACGCAACTGCCACAGCAAAGGTGCACGCCGGAGACGGACACGGAGCCGGCTTCCGAGCTGTCCGCGCCCGCATCGGCGATCTTGATCGCGTCGCTGTCAGACTTGCCGTAGTAGCCGGCTTCGGCAATGGCGGTGACGGCTTTCTGCGCCGCGTCGCCCGACTTGCCCTTGATGGTCACGGTTTCATCGCTGCGAGACACGTCGATCTCCACGTCTTCCAGGCCGTCCACGGCCGCGTTGATGCCTTTTTCGCAACCGCCGCAGCAAAGGTGCACGCCGCTGAGCAACACGGTGGTCTCACCCTCCGGGGCCTTCATGGGCTCGCCCGCGGTGGCCTGGGATTCGACGAACGAACGGTCTTCGTCCGTCAGCATGGCCAAGGGCAATTCGCGGATGTTGCCATCCGCCATCTTGATCATCACGTTGTCGTTGCGGACGCGTACGAAGTCGCCTTCCAGCGTCTTGCCCGTGGAGGCCTGGGTCCATGTGCGGGCCTCCACCAAGGTAGCGGTGGCGGCAATGGCGGTCAGCGCCACGAAGGCACTGAGAACGAGGGTCTTGTTCATAAGGCGAAAAGATTAGGTTGATGCGGGAGAAGCGTCAAAGTTATCCCAATACGTAATGACGCTAAGGGGCGGGAGGTGAAAAGGAATGTTGCCTTGACGCCAGAAGGTGGTCTTCGACCTCCGGGCGAGGAACTCGCGAACCGCGCCTACAATGCATTGCGGCGGAAACTTCGCTCAAGAGTTGAGTGTCCAGGTAATCCGCGTCGCAGTTCCACTGTCCTAATCGAGGGAAAAAGCAGCTCACATCTGCTTCCGTGAACGCGGTCCGAGCCGGACAGGCGGGAAGATCGCGTTCCACCTTTGAGCCTACGGCTCGTTGGTTTGCGGAATCCTCACTCCCCTCCACCCCTCGTGGAGCATTTTCCGCAGCGCCGTCACCGTGGCGGCGTGTTCGGGAAGGTTGGCGAGGTTTTCGTTTTCCTGGGGATCGGTCTCGTGGTCGTAGAGTTCCCAGGCCTGCCATTCGTCTTCGCGGCCGGGGACAATCCACTCAGTAAAACGATAGCGGTCCGTGCGGATGGAGTAGCCCATCCCCTGCCCCTGACCGGGAATGACGCGGGGGTACTGGCTGAAGGCGGCGGGTTTCCAGGGACGGGTGGGATCTTCGATGAAGGGCCGGAGGCTGGCGCCTTCCAGACCGGGGTCCAGGGGCAGGCCGCAGAGATCGGCCAGGGTGGGATAGATATCGACGAACTCCACCAGCGCATCCGTGCGACCCGGCTTCTGACCGGGCACGCTGACGATGAGGGGTGAGTGGGTGGAAGTTTCGAAGTTCGAATGCTTGTCCCACATGCCATGCTCGCCCAGTTGCCAGCCGTGATCGCCCCAGAGGAGGATGACGGTGTTTTCCGCCACGCCTTCCGCCTCCAAGCCGTCGAGGAGCCGCCCTAACAAAGCATCCACATAGCTGACGCAGGCATAGTAAGCGTGCTTCAGCTCCCGCGCTTTGTCCTCCGGCATGGGGCCGATCTTGGGGATGCCATAGTAGTGACGCAGGTCGTTCCAGTTATAGACCGCGAAGTCCGGCGTGCCCGAGGGCGGAAAGGGATTTGGCGCGAGTTCGATCTGTTCCGGATCGTAAAGATCGAAATACCGCTTCGGCGCGACGAAGGGCAGGTGCGGTTTGTGAAAACCCACCGCCAGGAAGAAGGGCGTGCCATCGGCTTTCCGCGCGGCAGCCAGCTCGTGAAGATGCTCCAGGGCGGCGCGGGTGTTGTCTCCGTCCACCAGTTCGCCGTCCGCCACGTCCGGCGCTTCCCAGGGCAGGCCGCCCATGCGCTTGGACTTGGTGATGCCTTCGCCGAGGTCCCAGGTAAAAGTCAGCTTCCGGTAGTCGGTCTTGATCCATTCCAGCACCTGCTTACCAAACTCGGTATGGTATTCCTGCTTTGGTGAATGCCACACCGGACGCGACCAAGAGATCGGGTCTTCTTTCCTGGTATGGAAGATTTTTCCGAAGCCCGCGGTCTGGTAGCCGTGGGCGGTGAACATCTGCGGTAGCGTGACGGCGTCCGGCAGGGTTTCCCGGAGGTTTACCGAAAAGTCCGTGATGCCAGTAGTATCCGGACGGCGGCCGGAGAGGACGGAGACGCGGGAGGGATGACAGAGGGCCTGCTGCACGTAGGCCCGCTCGAAAACGGTCCCCTGAGCGGCGAGACGTTCGAAGTTCGGCGTGACGACGGGGCTGCCGTAGATGCTCAGCTCGGGCCGGAGATCGTCCACGGCAATGAAGAGGACGTCGGGTTTTTTGGAGGAAGAGGCGGGGGTGGTTTCTCCGACGGTCTGTGCCTGGTGGGAGCCGAAGATCAGGAAAACAATGAACAGGAGGGAACGGAGGAAAGGGAGACTTTGGTGGAAGGTGCTCATCACGGGGGCGGTTTGCGCTTCGCCCCGGAATAGTCGAATCCCCCGCCCTTGGTCAACCGGGTATCCCATTGAATCGGGCTCAGACGGAATTTCTCGAAGGGTATCTGGCGGACTTCACGACAGCAACGCCGTAGTCCGAAGCCACCCATCTTCACTTGTGGCCATTGTGCATCTGGCCGAGGCCTTCGGGAGGAGAGGAGGAAGACAGGGCCGTGGCTGTAGGTTCGTCTTCCGCCAGCAGCACCCGGGCCCGCGCGAGGGCCTGGTCGATGTCGGTGGTGACGTTTTCGCGGCCCAGTTTGTCAAGGAAGCCGGAGCGTTCCATGAGTTGCAGGGGCTGGGTGTGGGCGCCGCTGAGGATGAGGTGCTTGCCGTTCCGGGCCAGGCGGTGGTGGAGGTTTTCCAGGGTGTTCAGGGCGGTGGCGTCCAGGGCCAGGACTTTGCGCACGCGTAGGATGTAGATCTTCGGTTCCTCGCCCCGGGTATGGTGCATGGTGTTTTCCAGCTTCTCCGCCGCGCCGAACATGAGGGCGCCAAAGACGCGGAAGACAAGCACGCCGGGCGGGACGTCTTTGCCGCGCAGGGAATGGTGATCGCCCTCGGTCTCCGTCTCGCTGCTGACCAGGGTGACCTGGGTGGTCTGGGAAATGCGGCGGATGAAGAGAATCGCGGCCAGCACCATGCCGATTTCCACCGCCACAGTCAGGTCAAAGATGACCGTCAGGCCAAAGGTGCAGAGCAGCACGGCGGCGTCGCTCCGGGGGTAGCGGACCATGTGGCGGAACTCCACCCAGTCGCCCATGTTGTAGGCCACCATCATGAGCACGGCGCTCAGGGTGGCCAGCGGGATGAACTTGGCCAGGGGCGCGGCGACCAGCAGAATAACCAGCAAGGTAAGCGCATGAATGATGCCCGACACGGGCGAGACGGCGCCGCTCTTTACATTCGTCGCGGTGCGGGCGATGGCCCCGGTGGCCGGAATGCCGCCGAAGAAGGGGGCCACCACGTTGGCGATGCCCTGGGCGACGAGTTCCTGGTTCGAGTCGTGCCGGTCGTCGATCATCCCGTCCGCCACCACGGCGGAGAGAAGCGACTCGATGGCCGCCAGCAGGGCGATGGTGAGGGCGGGCTTCAGCAGGGGCTGAATGTCATGCCAGGCCACGGAGGGCATCTGGAAAGACGGCAGTCCCTGGGGAATAGAGCCGAAGCGGGAGCCAATGGTCTCCACCGGCAGGTGAAAGAGCGACACCACGGCCGTGCCCGCCACCACCGCCAGGATGGAAGCCGGGACGTAGCGGGCCCACTTGCGCGGCCAGAAGATGATGATGGCGACGGAACCCAGGGCCACCAGCAGCGTGGTGAGATCGAGGGACGGAAAAGCCAGGGCCAGGGCCTTGATCTTTTCCACGAACTCCGCCGGTACCTCTTCCAATTTCAGGCCAAAGAAGTCCTTGATCTGGGTGGCGAAAATCAGGACCGCAATGCCGTTGGTGAAGCCGACGGTGACGGGGCGCGGGATGAACTTGATGATGGTGCCCATCCGCGCCAGGCCCATCAGAATGAGCATGCCGCCCGCCATGATGGTGCAGACGATGAGGTTCTGCAGGCCGTATTGGGCGATGATGCCGAACACGATGACGATGAAAGCTCCCGTCGGGCCGCCAATCTGCACCCGCGACCCGCCCAGCGCGGAGATGAGAAAGCCCGCGATGACGGCGGTGTAGATACCCGCCTCTGGGGTGACACCGGAAGCGATGCCAAAGGCCATGGCCAGCGGCAGGGCCACGATACCGACGGTGACGCCCGCCGCGAGGTCGGCGAGGAATTTCTTCAGGCTATAGTTCTTCAGGCAATCGACAAGCTTCGGCTTGAAGAATCCGCCTTTCATGTTTGAAGAAATGCTTCTGACCGGGTCCGGGAAGCAGAGAGATACGCATGACTCTCCTTCCCTTCGGAAATCGCGTTCACCCTTATGGCGAATTCACAGGAATCCAAGTGATAATATTGTGGGATGGTATTGCCTGGGAGCTTGCCCCAAACGGGGACTTCGAAGGGTATCCAAACAATAGAGACCGGCTCTCAGGCTACCGTCTGTCTTCCGAGGGCCGCGAAAGTTCCGCTACCCCGGAGATTCCGCGTTTGAGTTGGAACACGATCTCCGGGCGCGTTCGCGGAAGCAAACCACGGCTGCGCCTTGACCCTGCTTGGACCTCCACCGAGACCTCGTGTCGCGGGCAGGCAAGTTTCCTTGCCGTTCGCTCAGGTAGTCCGCAACGGTCCCGCCGAGATGAGGGGCACGCCCGGCTCGCGAGTTCCCTGCAAGTCCGGCCCGGACCCCGGAGGTCGAGGACCACCTTTGCGGCGAACGCTTTGTAACCGACCAGGCGTTGGGCTTTTGGCCGCCGCCCGGCGCGGGTCACTTCCAATTGATCTTCGTATCCGGCAGCGATTTCTGAAGTTGCTTCACGCCCGCGGCGGTGACTTGAGACTGCCAGAGGTAGAGGTTTTCCAGGCCTTTCATGCCGTTCAGGTTCTTCAGACCGGCGTCGGTAACCTGGGTGCCGTAGAGGTTCAGGTAGCGGAGGTGCTCCAGTTTTTTCAGATGGGCCAGACCGGCGTCGCTCACGGGGGTGTTGTGCAGGTCCAAACGGACGAGCTTTTCCATCTGGCCGATGGTCTTGAGGGATTCGTCCGTGATCTTGGAACCGGACAGGTCTAGTTGAGCGGTGTGATCCTTTACCGTCGCGGTTGTGGCGACTTCGGCGTCGGTCACGCCGGCCTCCGCCAGACGAAAGTCCACCGCCAGCAGGGGCGTGTTGTTCGCCAGCGGCTCCACCCGGCCACCTGCCTCCGTAATGCTGGCCCAGTCTTTCTCATTCAACGGCGTTACGCCTTCCGAAAGCTGGGTGTAGAGCTCCTGTAGTTCGGAAACTGGAATCTCCTCACCCGTGTTGGAAAGTTGGGCGGGCTTGCCTTCCAGGTTTCCAGCCCAGCCACCGAAATTCGCGCCCTGATCGATCCACTTTTTGAAGAGTTCCTTTTCCTCCGCCGTCAGGGGATCGGCTTTGCCGGTGGGCGGCATGAAGTCCTGATCGTCCTCCGGTAGAGTGACACGGTAGTAGAGTTCGCTTTCCTCCGCGTTACCCGGCTCCAGAACTTTTCCGTTTTCGCTGCCCACCTTGATGGCCCAGGCGCCGTCCATGCGCAGCCCGGCTTTCGGCTTCTTCACCTTGCCGTTTTCCTCGTAGGGCGCCTTGTGGCATTCCACGCAGCTCCGTTCCAGGAAGGGCCAGATCTGCTTTTCAAAATCAATGGTATCCTGTGACAGCGCGGGCGATGCCATCAGAAAGCCGGTGGCCAGCAGCACCGTGCCGGCCAAAGCCAGGGAGGGGTTTGTCATGGCGGAAGATTACGAAACGGCCCGCGCCGCCGCAATAGGGAACGTGGGCCGCGATTGCGGGAGCGGGAGCGTACGGCGCCCTCCAGCAGGTGGCGCCTGTTTTAGAAGAATCTCACGAATTCCTTCCCCTCCTGGAGCATCCGTGTAAGAGAATGGGCATCGTGATGAAGAACCCCCTTCCCTGCTGGTCCCTAACGTTTGCCGTTCTGTTGTTCGCTTCCCTGGTTTCTGGTGGAACCGTCGCCCGGGCCGCCGATGACGGCCGGCTTCCTAACATCATCTACATCCTGGCGGACGACCTGGGCTATGGCGACGTGGCCTGTAACAACCCGAAGTCCAAAATCCCCACGCCGCACGCGGACCGGCTGGCGGCGGAGGGCATGCGGTTCACGGACGCGCATACGCCGTCAGCGGTGTGCACGCCCACCCGCTATGGCATCCTGACCGGCCGCTATTGCTGGCGGACCCGGCTGAAGTACCGGGTGCTGGACGGGTTCGACCCGCCGCTGATCGAGCCTGACAGAACCACCGTACCCAGCCTGCTCAGAAAACACGGCTATCACACCGCCTGTGTGGGCAAGTGGCACCTGGGCATGATGTGGACGGACCAGGACGGGCAACCCCTTCCCTCCGTGCCCCTGGACCGGAAGCAGCCGCCCCGGCCCGGCTACGAGGTGGACTTCACCCGGCCCATCACCGGTGGGCCGAACGCGGTGGGGTTTGACTATTACTTTGGCATCTCCGCCTCGCTGAACATGCCCCCCTTCTGCTACCTGGAGAACCACCGGCCCGTGCACCTGCCCACGGTGAAACAGCCGAAGATCGCGACTGACTACATCTCGGTGGATGAAGGACTGCGTTCGCCTGACTTCGCGATTCGTGGCGTGATGCCCCGGCTGACCGGGAAGGCCGTGGAGTTCATCGAAACCCAGGCGCGGGAACACGCGGACGAGCCGTTTTTTCTCTACGCGCCCCTCACCTCCCCCCACCTGCCGGTCGTGCCGAATGACGAATACCGGGGCCTGAGCCAGGCGGGCGAGTATGGCGACTTTGTGGTGGAGACGGACGCTTTCGTGGGAGCGGTGTTGGAAACGCTGGACCGGACCGGGCTGACGGATAACACGCTGGTCATCTTCACCTCCGACAACGGGGGCCTCTACCACTGGTGGAAGGCGGAAGAAACGGACGACCTGAAGCACTACCAGCCCAGCCGCCGGGGTCAGGAAATGAAAGACTTCGGCCATCAAGGCAACGCCCATCTGCGCGGGACCAAGGCGGACATCTGGGACGGCGGACACCGGGTGCCCTTCATTGTGCGCTGGCCCGGCAAGACACCGGCGGGCGCGGTGAGCCATGAATTGATCGAACTAACCGATCTTCTCGCCACCTGCGCCGCCATCGTGGGCCAGGACCTACCAGAGGACGCGGGCGAGGACTCGCGGAACGCGCTGCCCGCCCTGCTCGCGGAGCGGGCGGAGAAACCGGTCCGCGACTACGCGGTGCATCACTCCCTCTGGGGCGTCTTTGCCATCCGGCAGGGTCCGTGGAAGATGATCCCCCACCGGGGCTCCGGCGGATTCACCCGCCCCCGCGATATCGACCCCGAAAAAGAAGGCGGCCCCGCCGGCCAGCTTTACAACCTGGCCAAGGACCCTTCCGAGACCGTGAATCTGTGGGAGAAGCGCCCCGAAGTAGTGGCGCGGCTGGAGAAACTGCTGACGGAAGTGCGCGGCGCGGACTGAAAGATCCCGTAAAAGCAAAAGGCCGGAACGCGTGAGTTCGCATTCCGGCCTTGGCTTGAAAAACAAAATTTACCCGGAAACAAAGTCCGGACGGCTCTCAGCCTTATTCCTTAAAGTCCGGGTCGATCACCCAGTCGCCGTAGTCCGCGCCTTGTTCGATCCACTTCTTGACGAGGGCCTTCTGGTCGTCGGTCCACTCGTCCGCCTTGCCTTCCGGCGGCATGTGTTCGTCGTGTTCGATCGGCAGGATGGTCATGGCGTAGAACGGGCTGTCTTCCGGCTTACCGGCCTCAATGATCGCGCCGTCTTCGCCACCGGCTTCGAAGCCTTCCTTGCTGACCAACACCAAGTCGCCCTTGGGTTTGCGAGTCCGGCCACGTTCGTCTTCGTAGGGCGGTTTGTGGCAATCCAGACAACTGTTCTTGACGAGAGGATAGATATCCTTCTCAAAACTAACCTTGTCGTCTTGAGCGGAGGCGCCGTTGGAAAGAACCAGAGCGAGAGCCGCTCCCGTCAGAGTGGTGATGATGTAGGTGGTACGCATAACGGGATTTTTAAACAAAATGATTAAAATCAACGCTATTGTAGTGGCCACCCGGACAAGATCAAACCTTCAGTTCACGAAATGAGCCCTTACACCCCCACAAATCTCCTCATTCACGCCCGCCAGGTCCTGATTTGCCTCCTGACCGTCCTATTCCTGAGCGCCGGAATGGTGAGTGCTTTCGCGGCGGATGACGAACCGAAGCCGAAACCGGAACCCCAGCCGGAGAAAGCCGCCACCGGAAAGCCGGACGGTGAGAAGAAGGAGGAAGACGCCAAAGAGGACGAAAAGAAAAAGGAAAAGAAGGACGACGGCGAAAAGAGTTTCCGGGACATCACGAAGAAGTGCGACCGGATAGAAGGTCTCTTCGATCTCTACCAGGACGAGAAAGACGGCACGGTCTACCTGGCGGTGAAGCCCAACCAACTGGACCGGGAATTCATTTACTTCTCCCAGACTCGCAACGGCGTGGTGGAAACCGGTCACTTCCGCGGCGATTACGCGGACGCCCGGGTTTTCACCATCCGGAAGAACTTCGACCGCCTGGAGTTTGCGATGGAGAACACGTCGTTTTACTTCGATCCCGACAACGCCCTGAGCCGCGCGGCGGACGCGAACATAAGCCCCGCGCTGCTGGCCAGCCAGGAGATCGTGGCCACGCACCCGAAGCGTGGCACCTTTCTCATCAAGGCGGACGACCTGTTCTTGAAGGAGATCTTCCGCCTCATCAAATGGCCCGAAGACCCGGACGACAAGGGCAAGAACAAGGACCGGCTGAAGCTGGGCGAACTTTCCGGCGACAAGACGAAGTTCACCGAGATTCACAACTACCCGGAAAACACCGTCCTGGTGGTGGAATATGTCTTCGACAACCCCCGCCCCCAGGCCTGGGGCGAGGCGGACGTGACCGACGCGCGCTACATCAGCATCAAGACCCAGCACACGCTGATCGAGATGCCGGAGAACACCTACCAGCCGCGCTATGACGATCCGCGGGTGGGCTATTTCCTGACCAAAGTAACGGATATGACCTCCACCAGCACCACGCCCTACCGGGACGTGATCCATCGCTGGAATCTGAAGAAGAAAGACCCCACCGCCGAGATCTCCGAGCCGGTGGAACCCATCAGGTGGTGGATTGAAAACACCACGCCGATGGAACTGCGCGATACCATCAAGAGCGCCGCCCTGCTCTGGAACCAGTCTTTCGAGAAAGCGGGCTTCCGCAATGCCCTGACGGTGGAGATTCAGCCTGACGACGCGGATTGGGACGCGGGCGACATCCGCTACAACGTGCTGCGCTGGACGTCCTCTCCCGACCCGCCGTTCGGCGGCTACGGCCCCAGTTTCGTGAACCCGCGCACCGGAGAGATCCTGGGCGCGGACATCATGCTGGAGTATCTCTTCATCACGAACCGGGTGCGGATGAGCCAGTTGCTGAAGAATCCCGCCGCCCGGAACGCGGCGAAAGCCGTGCTGCCCGAGCGGGCCGGCCACCAGGACCACGTCCTCTGCAACCTGGGCCCCTGCCTGCATGAGTCCAATATGTTCGGCAGCCTGGCGCTGAAGTCCCTGGGCGCGAGCCCGCTGGAGATCGATGAAATGCTCAAGGACTCGCTGCACTACCTGGTGCTCCACGAACTGGGCCATACCCTGGGGCTGAGTCACAACTTCCGCGCCAGCCAGATGACTGCCTTCGCGGACATTCACAACGAGGAACTGACCCGGAAGAAAGGCCTGACCGGCTCGGTCATGGATTACCCATCGGTGAACATCAGCCCGGAACACGAGAGCCAGGGCCAGTTCTATTCCGACCAGCCCGGTCCGTATGACGACTGGGCCATCGAATACGGCTACTCCCAAGGCCTGAACGATCCCAAGGCGGAACAGGAACGGCTGGAAGCCATCCTGGCCCGCAGCACGGAACCGGCGCTGGCCTTTGCCAACGACGCGGACGACATGCGCTCGCCCGGCAAGGCCATCGACCCCCGCGCCATGATCGGCGACATGTCCAGCGACGCCATCGCCTACGCCGAGGAACGCTGCGGCCTGATGCGCCGCATTCTACCAGAGCTAAGCAAGCGCCTCCTGGAACCCGGCGAATCCCACCAGGACCTTCGGGTCGGCTGGACCATCCTCATGGCCCAGTATGAAGACGCGATGGACGCCACCTCCCGCTACATTGGCGGCGTCTACGTGGACCGCGCCCTGGTGGGCCAGCCCGGCGGCGGCCAGCCTTTCAAACCGGTGCCCGCGGAGGATCAGAAACGCGCCATGAAAGCGCTGGACACCTACCTCTTCGGACCGGACGCCTGGCAGTTTCCGCCGGAGTTGCTTGCCCAGATGCAACTGCAACGGCGCGGCTGGGACTTCTACGAGTCCAAAGGGGAAGACCCGAAAATCCACGAAGAAGTGCTGACCTTGCAGAAAAACGTGCTGAGCCATCTGCTGCACCAGAACACGCAGCAGCGCATTATTGATTCCGAACTCTACGGAAACGCCTACACAGTGGCGGACGAGTTCGAGGCCCTCTACAATGCCATCATGCAGGGAGAAAAAGTGGACCGCATCAACACCTTCCGCCAGAACCTGCAGGTGGCCTTCGTGGAGAAGTTGATCCAGATCTCTGGACTGAAGAACGATTCCTCCTACCCCACGCCGTCAAAGTCGCTGGCGCTGCACTACCTGACCGTCATCCAGAGTCAGTTCGCGCAGTTCAATTCCACCGACACCCTGACCCGGGCCCACGCGGAGTACGTGGTACACCTGATCGACGAGGCGATGGATAAGGAATAGGGCCGTCCAGGAACAGCCGGAGCGCTATCGAAATTTAGACTGAAGCGGAGCTTCTTTGGATCCGTCAGTCCGGCTCGGACTGGCGATCCTTCCTGAGCTTTTCCACAAGCCTCAGAAATCCGGTGGCACTGGTTTCGCTTCTCACGAAGTCTTCCTGAATCTCAACGCTGACGGGGACGCGTAGCGTCCTTGGACTGCGGTGATCGGAATCACCGCTTTGGGGTGGGAGCCGGAGGCGTGGCGGGACAGGTATGGTGAACGAGTTCCCAAAATACGTTCCTTCGAACCCAATGGCATCTCGGGAAAATCTTGCCGGGCCGGGAGGGTTTCCCTTTTGGGCCCAAGCCTTCCAGCGAATGAGGTAAAGAGCCCACCTCAGAGAAAGCGGACGCTACTTACCCCACCTCGCCTCCGGCTGCCTGCCGCAAAGCGCCGATTCCGATCGGCGCACTCCAAGGAAACTGCGTTTCCCCGAGACATTTGGGATTCGGCGGACATTTTCAGCAGATACCGACTTACTTTATGAGTTATGTGAAATATGGGTAAAGATCAGGAAGGATCGCCGCAGTCCAAAGAGGCTGTGCCTCAGTCTCGTGGCGATCTCTGTTTGGACCACGGATTGATGAGACCGTGGTTCACCCTTTTTGCATTTCAGAAACTCGATTCGCTACGCGCCGGACTTGGTCCGCACGGCTACGATTCAAAGTAAAAAGAGGTCTCTCAATCCCCGCCGAAACGTTCGCGGGCCTTGTGAGCCATGCCGATGGCGGCGGCGGCGTCTCCGCCGATGGCCCATTCGAAGCAGGTGGTGACCTTGGCGGGCTCTACCGGGCTTTTCAGGTACATGGGCCAGACGCGGGCCTTGAAGCCTTCCAGGATCCAGTCCAGGTAGGCGTCGCGGAACTTGGCCTCCGCCAGGCCGCCGCCAATAACGATGAGGCTGGGGTCCAGGAGCCGCGTCATGTCCGCCAGCCCATACCCGAAGATGTAACCCTGACGCTTGAAGATGCCGATGGCCAGCTCGTCCCCCTGCTCCGCCAGGGTGCGGAGTTTGAAAGCCTTTTCCTTGATGGAGCTGTCTTCCGCGTTCAGGGGGTGGTCTTTCCACTGGTCCTTACCCAGTTCGATCTCCACCCGGCGGCGCAGCGCCACCAGGGACACCCAGGCTTCCAGACAGCCCTTCCAGCCGCAGGAGCAGGTGGGCAGTTCCCCGTCTTCCTCCATAAAGGGCACGGAGATGTGTCCGGCCTCCATGGAAAGCCCATTGGCCCCTTCATAGATGGCTCCACCTTCCAGGATCAAGCCGCCCGCCAGGCCCGTTCCCGGCGCCACGAAAAGCAGACTGCCGTGGTAATCCGGGCGCAGCATGTACTCGCCCACGGCGGCGGCGCTACCGTCATTGGTCAGGAAGACGGGCAAGCCAATGTGCCTGGAAAATTCTTCCCGGATGTTCACGCCCACCCAGTCCTGGGCCAGGTTGGCCTTACCCCAGATCACTCCATCGCAGGAAGGCGCTGGCACGTCCAGGCCCACGCCGCCCAAATCGTTCGGGCCGATGCCCGCCTGGTCGCAGAGCTTTTTCGCCGCCTCTTCCAATTGCTGGAAGGTCAGCCGGTAGCCTTCATCGACCAGGCTGCGCACTTCCACCATGGCGCCCACCTGTTCGCCCGCGGTATTAATCAGCGCGGACTTGATGGTGGTGCCGCCAATATCCAGTCCCACGTAGTAGGGTCCGTGTTCGATCATGACTCTGTTCCTGCCAATAGAGAAGTTGAATGAGCCCGGCGCCGCAACCGTGCCTCCTGGCGCGGCGAACCGGGTGAGAAACCAGCCATATGCAGGAGATTTGCGATTGGTCAACTGCTTTGCGGTTCCCCTGGCTTCGCTGTAAGGGGCTGAGCCGGCGAATTTTCGGGACAAAACGGGTGGTGACGGGCCTTTTGTTCGGCGCGTCTTCCCATGGCGTTGGCCGGGAATCCGCCCAAAAAACGCGTCCGTTCCGTCTTTTTGGCGGTGGTTTTTCCGGTTTCGGCCCCGTTGGGAGCACCCTTGACAAGGTCAAAGGGGAGCGCCAACCTTGGCCTCCCCGCCTTCGGGTGGGGTTCATCCCTCTTCACAAACTGCTTCAATTCCCATGAAAGTTGCTTTCCTGACAGCCGGGGGCATCGCGCCCTGTCTCTCCGCCTCTATCGGGGGACTGATCGAGAGATACCTGCAAATCGCTCCGGACACGGAGATGATCGGCTACCTGAATGGGTATCAAGGGCTTCTGACCCGCCGCTATATTACTTTCACCCAGACGGCCAAGGAGAAATACCCCATTCTCTACAAGTTCGGCGGTAGCCCCATCGGCAACAGCCGGGTGAAGCTGACCAACGTGAAGAACTGCGTGGAACGCGGCCTGGTCCCCGACGGCGAAAACCCGCTGCACGCCGCGGCGGAAAACCTGGTGCGGGACGGCGTGGACGTGCTCCACACCATCGGCGGGGACGACACCAACACTACCGCCGCCGATCTGGCGAAGTACCTGGAAGAGAACGGCTACGGCCTGACCGTGGTGGGCATGCCGAAGACCATCGACAATGACGTCTTCCCCATCCGCCAGACCCTGGGCGCCTGGACGGCCGCCGAGCAGGGCGCGCGGTTCTTCAAGAACATCTCCAACGAGCACACCACCAGTTCCCGGAAGCTCATCATCCACGAAGTCATGGGCCGGAACTGCGGCTGGCTGGCCGCCGCCACGACGCGCGACTATCAGGAAGGTCTGAAGCAGTACGAGTTCCTCCCCGAAGTCCTCATCCACAAACAACGCTGGGACGTGGACGCCGTGTGGCTGCCGGAAATGGAACTCGACCTCGCCGCCGAAGTCGAACGCCTGCACAAGCGCATGGGCGACAACGACGGTGTGAACATCTTCCTCAGTGAAGGCGCCGGCGCGGACGCCATTGTCGCCGAAATGGAAGACGTGGGCGAAACCCCGCCGCGGGACGCCTTTGGCCATGTGCGACTGGATGAAATGAACGTAGGCGAGTGGTTCGCCAAGCGACTCAAGCACCGCTTGGGCGCGGATAAGGTGCTGGTGCAGAAAAGCGGTTACTTTGCCCGCTCCGCCGCGCCGAACGCGCGCGATCTGGAACTGATCAAGCGCTGCGCCTTCGCGGCAGCCGACGCCGCGCTGGAAAAAATCAGCGGCGTGGCCGGTGAAGACGAAGACCGCGACAACGAACTGCGGATCATCGAATTCCCGCGCATCAAAGGCGGCAAGCCTTTCGACGTGGATCTGCCCTGGTTCGAGGACTTGCTCCAGGAAATCGGCCAGCCCAAGGGCGCCCGCACGGAGGCAAAGGTTCACTAACACTCTGACCGCCAACCTGTTTGAGGCTGAAGCGCGGCTTTTCTTGGCCCCCTAGCTTCCGGAATCGCCTGGCCGCATTGGCGGATGTTGGTTAGGACCATGTTCGCCAGACCTGTCCACCGCGCTCGAACGGATCGCCGTCCCATTTTTCTGCCATTCCAGCGAATGCGTGGGCTGAATCTTGAACGCAAGTGCATGAAAAAGTAGGCTGCGCCTCGATACGGCTTTGAGACGATACTGAACTCGACGTCCTGTCTGAAGGCCCGTTACAGTGAGAGGCGACCGCCAATGAGGTTTCTACTGACACTGCTTATTTCGCTGGGAATGCTACCCCTGGGACTGAACGCCGCCGAACGGGTGGCGTTGGTCATCGGCAACGGGGCTTACCAGCATGCCCGGCCGCTGAACAATCCAAGGAATGATGCCGCCGCGGTCTCGGCGGCGTTGGAAAAGGTGGGGTTCACCGTGACCACGCGGACGGATGCCGGCCTGACGGAGATGAAAGACGCTCTGCGGGAGTTCATCGACAGTCTGTATGCCGATGACTCAGAAGAAACCGTGGCGCTGGTCTATTTCGCCGGGCACGGATTGCAGATCGACGGGCGGAACTACCTCATCCCGGTGGATGCCAAGGTGGAGCGTGACTACGAGGTGCCGGACGAAACCTTGGCGATGGACTCCGTGATGCGCGCTCTGGAAAGTGCGGGCGAAGGGCTGAACATCCTGATTCTGGACTGCTGCCGGGACAATCCTTTCTCCCGGTCCTGGAGCGGCGGGCGTTCGGCGGCGGGTGCGGGCCTGGCCATGCCGAAGCAGGCGCCCAAGGGCATGTTCGTGGCCTTCGCCACCTCCCCCGGCGATGTGGCGGCGGACGGCGACGGAAAAAACAGCCCCTACACCGGCGCCCTGGTCCGCCACCTGGCCACCCCCGGCGTGGCTTTCGAGGAAGTCTTCAAAGCCACCGGCCGGGACGTGTCGAATGCCACGGGGGGAGATCAGGAACCCTGGTTTAACAGCAAATTCTACGGGCAGTTTGCCTTTGTCCCGGATAGTGGAGCGGGCTCCAGTGGGGGCGGTATGGCCCCGCCGGCGGTTGCCACGGTACCGGATCCGGCACGTACCCGCCTCCCCAGGGAGGCCAAGAGAGACCGGCCCTTCGAGAACCACCTGGGCATGAAGTTTGTGCCGGTGGTGAATTACACCAACGGGGACCGGGTGCTCTTTTCCGTCTGGGAAACGCGGGTGCAGGACTACGCGGCCTACGCGGCAAAAACCCCTGGGATCAACATGGAGTGGAAGGACTATGAGTATGAAGGCCACGGACAGGGGCCGGACCACCCGGTGGTAATGGTGAGCTGGGACGATGCAAAAGCCTTTTGCGAGTGGCTTACGAAAACGGAACGGGCGGCAGGACAGATCGGACCAAAGGATGAATACCGCCTGCCCACGGACTTGGAATGGAGCTACGCCGTGGGCATCGGGGAGCAGGAAGACGCGAATGCGACGCCGGCGGTCAGGGACGGAAAAATCGACGGAGTCTTTCCGTGGGGAACGCAGTGGCCACCGGAAGAACGGGTAGGAAACTACCATTTTGACGACGGATATGCCTATACGGCGCCGGTGGGCAGTTACCCGGCCAATGACAGGGGTCTTTATGACTTGGGAGGAAACGCTTGTGAATGGTGTGAGGATTGGGACAACCCGGCGAAACGGGAGCACCGCGTGCTACGGGGCGGGTCGTTGTTCCAAGGCTATTCCGTTTACATTCTGTCTTCGTCTCGCTTCGACAAAGACCCAGGCACCCGGGATTTCGAAAGCGGCTTCCGGTGCGTTCTGAAGGTGAAGCCTGGGAGCTAAGCAAAGGTCCGGTCCATTTCCAATCACTCCAGCGATACGCTCCCCTGAACCCTTCCCGCGCGGCTCGTGCCAGTTTTCTCTGGCCGAAATCGGGGGCCAGCCGTAACCTTTGGCGGTTCCCATTCTGCTTGTCTTCGTCTCATGAATCTTCCCCTCCGTCTTCTCTTTGCCAGCGGTCTGGCGATGGCCGCGGCCGCTTGCCAGACCATTCACCCCACCCCGCCGCTGACCCAGGCGGTTCAGGTGGAAACCCTGGAAATCAGCGAGGTGACCTCCTCGGTGTCCGGGGCCCAGGTCACCCATTCCGCCTATGCAGACGTCACCGGCTATCTTTCCAACGCGGCGGCGAGCATGGTGGATCCGCCCCGGCAATGGCGAAAGGGTTACCGGCTCTACATCGAACTGCTGGAACAAATGCCCCACAATGCGATGGGCGCGACCATGCTGGTGCCTTTCGAGCGGCGCGTTCCGGTGGACCTCACGGGTCTGAAACCCGGCGTCTTCATTGTGAATGTGAACGGCAAGGAAGAGCACCTGGAAATTCCGGATTCGGTTGACCAGTACCCTGGGCTGACCCCCAGCAATCCCTACGCGGCTCCCTAGCAAGGCCGGAAGAAGTTGCGTCTCGCGGCGTGTGGCGGCAAAATAGTGGGCCGGAAATTCCGTCCCCTCACTTTCCTCCCCCCTTCATTTCTTTGGTTCTGAGCCCATGAAGCGCTTTTCCCCCTTTTGGTTGATTTTTGGCGTCTTCTTCCTCTTTTCCGGGGCGCGCCTTGGTGCCCAAGAGTCGAAGCCATCTCCAGCCGCGACCACGTCCGTGGACGACATCGTCCGAAAATACCAGATCGCTGAAGCCAGGGAACTGGAAAGCTACCTCGCCGCCAACCCCCAGGCGGAAGACCGCTACGACGGCATCGTCCAGCTCGCCCAGACCTTTGCCGTGCTGGGCGAACAAGCCAAGCTGCCGCCCCTCCTCCGCGAGATTTACTACACCCGCCGGGACCGCCAGAATGTCCTGCTCCAGGAACTCTTCGACGGCGTCGTTACCCCCCTGGTTCTCACCTACATAGAACTCGGCCAGGACGCGGAAGGAGTGGCCTTTGTGGCGGAAGTCCGCGAGGACTTTTCCAGTCATGCCCAGGCGGGTCTCGTCAGCCAGTACCTGGACAATCTCCTGCACGACTACCTGAACCGGCCCCGCATCGGCGAGGATATGTACTTCAAGTTCGTGGACCTGGAGGGCCGGGCCATCAATACCCGGGACTACCTCGGCAAAGTGGTGCTGATCGACTTCTGGGCCACCTGGTGCCAGCCCTGCGTGGAGGAGATGCCAAACCTCATCGCCGCCTATGACGCCTACCACGATAAGGGCTTCGAGATCATCGGCGTCAACATGGACGAAGACCGCGCCGCCATGGAGCGCTTCGTCGAATCCCGGGACATCGAGTGGCCCCAGCACTTCGACGGCAAATCGGTCGAAACCAGCCAGATCGCGATTGCCTACGGCGTCGCCAAGCTGCCCGCCACCTTTCTGATCGGTAAGGACGGCAAGATCGCGGCCCGGGACCTTCGCGGCAACGAGCTGGAAGCTGAGCTGCGCGTCCTGCTGCCGTAGGCGAGGGTCGCAGAGTGGGCTTACCCAGGCACGCACCCGTGCCCTTTCAAAAGAACGCCCATTCGCCCCTTCCCGGCTCTACCCGGCGGGTGGATTGTTTTCCATTTCTTGAGCTTCGTCCCATTACTGGCGAGATCGGAAATTTCCCTATTTAAAATAACTTTAGATTTTATTGAATTTCTGATAAAGTTAGCTAATTGGCAGTTCTACGTACGTGATCGCCTTTCCTCCGTCTTCATCCACCTCCCGCCTCTGGGCTCGTCCCCGGCGGCTGAGACGTCGTTTTGCGCTGTCGCTGCTGCTCGCCGCCACGGTCACTTTGGGTTTGAGTCCTACTTCGCAGGGGTTCGAAATCGTCTTCGACTACTCTTACGATACCTCCAACTTCTTCGGCACCAGTGGGTCGGTCCAGCGCACGGCCTTGGAAAGCGCGGCGTCTTACATCGAAGCGATCATCGCCGATGACCTGAACGCCATCACCCCGGGCGGCAGCAATACTTGGTCGGCCAATTTCTTCGACCCCTCCTCGGGTTCTTTCGTGAGCGAGACGGACCTGACCATTCCGGCGGATTCCATTCTGGTCTATGTGGGCGCCAGGAACTTGGGCGGCGCCTTGGGGCTCGCCGGGCCGGGCGGCCTTTCCGCGTCTGGTTCGTCCGCGTTTCTCGACAATGTCGTCACGCGCGGCGAGGGCGGCACAATCACTCCCGGCACTTCGGGCGACGACACGGAAGTCGCTCCCTGGGGTGGATCGGTCGCGTTCGACAATTCAGTGACGTGGAATTTCGACACCCTCAGTGGCTCCGGCGCGGGTATCGGAGAGTTCGACTTTTTCACCACCGCCACTCACGAACTCGTGCACGTCTTGGGAGTGGGCACGGTGGATTCCTTTGACAGCCTGGTGAACGGCTCCAATGAATTCACCGGAACCAACGCCGTGGCGGAGTACGGCGGCAATGTTCCGATGACCGGAACCGATCACCTCGGCGACGGCACAATGAGCACGGTTTTTCTCAACGCCGGTTCACAGGAAGTCCTCATGTCCACCACCCTGGGTCAGGCGGAAAGGCGGCTGATCACGGACCTGGACGTGGCCGTGCTGGACGACATTGGCTGGGACACCGTTCCCGAGCCCGGCACGCTGAGCCTGCTCGGCATCGCCGGAGTGTTCGCCGGGCTCTGGACCAGACGGCGCCGCTCGGCGCGTCAGTAGCGGCAGGTTTCCCCGGCTCGCGAACGGGCCCGAAGGAGATCGGGACAATTTCCAATCGTGGCAATTGATAAAGATTGTGGTGTCTATGGGATCGGCGACTAATCAACGAACTGTACTTCCCATGAAACGGCCAGGCGGGCAGAATACAACGCGCCGCCCCCAAAGTTTTCCCCGAACCATGTTTGAGCTTGGCGCAATGTGGCCTTTCTTGAACCCGTCTTTATGCGAACCCTGGCCATTGGCGATATTCACGGCTGCCTGGAAGCCCTGCAACACCTCGCGACTCTAGTCGAGATTACTCCGGAGGACACAGTGATCACCTTGGGCGATTATGTGGACCGGGGTCCGGACAGCAAAGGGGTGCTGGATTTCCTGATCGAGTTTTCCCAGACGGGACAACTCATTCCCATCCGGGGAAATCACGACATCATGATGATGGAGGCCCGGGAGTCCCGGTCCGCCCTGCTGGAGTGGCAGATGAGCGGAGGCATCGCGGCGCTGGAATCGTACACCGCGGCCTCCATGGACGACATCCCCGCCGCGCACTGGGAATTCCTGGAGGCGACCCTTCCCTACCACGAAACGGAGACGCATTTTTTCGTTCACGCCAATGCGCATTTCGATCTTCCCCTGGAGGACCAACCGGAGGAAGCGCTCTACTGGGAGAAGTTCGGGACGCAGCCACCACATCAGTCGGGCAAGATCATGGTGTGCGGTCATACGGCCCAAAAATCCGGAAAGCCCAAGAAGGGAAAGCAGGCCATCTGCATCGACACCCGGGTCTATGACACCGGTTGGCTGACCTGTCTGGACACGGGAAACAATATCATCTGGCAAGCCCATGAGAGTGGCGCCACGCGGCAGTTCATGATGTAGAGAAAGGTTCCGCCTGATACCCGCTTTCCCCCCCTCCGGACGCGGACGCTTGCCTTTCCCGAATGCGGCGCTCTAGTGTGGCGATTGCGAAATATCTAGACGAAATCAATCAAGTATTAGAACCGGAAATTGGCTCGCTTCGCTCGGATTTTTTTATGATCGCGGTCTTCTTTTCCAATTTCCGCGTTGCTCGATCAGTCGTTGAGCTTGCTCAACTCCCTCCTCGCTCCTTGAACTAGAAAAAGATTCCTCGCGAATTTCGTCCACCTATTTCGCAATCACCACACCAATAGCTCCCCCTCATGAGTAAGCCCGCCTGCCCCATGTGCGAGATGTCCGACGTCCTGGACTTTCCCGAACACTACGAATGCATGACCTGTGGTCACGAATGGCCTCGCGAGAACGAAGAGGAAACCGGACGGGTGGTCAAAGACGCCTACGGCAACGTGCTGGCGGATGGCGACATCGTGGCGATGATCAAGGACCTGAAGCTGAAAGGCACGTCCCAGGTTCTGAAGGTCGGCACCAAGTCCAAGCCCATCCGCCTGGTGGACGGTGATCACGAGATTTCCTGCAAGATGAACGGCATGGCCATCGGCCTGAAGGCCTGTTTCGTGAAGAAGGTGGGAGAGTGAAGTGGAACGCGATCTATCTGTCTGTCCGGCTCGGACCGCGTTCTCGGAAGCAAGGAAAAGCGAGCTGCTTGTTTGTTAAGAAATCCCCAAGGCGACGCAGGCCGCATTGAGTAGAGGCAATAGAATTTGCCGGAAGGCGTGACATAGACTGTCGTTGACTCCGCTGTAATTCGCCAGCCCGGTTCGCGAGTTCCTCGCCCGGAGGTCGAGGACCACCTTTTGCCGCGAACGATCTTATCCAGACTCTGTGTGGGGGAAATTTCTTTACTCCCCCTCCCCCAGACGGCCGAAGACGACCGCGGAGCGGTAAAGAAAGGAGACGTGTCCGCCGGTCTCGTGTTCGTGGAACACTTTTTTCAGAGCACTCCTGACCTCATCGGCCGCGGGATCGTCTTCCCCCGGGATGTAGGAAGAAGAGAAGGCTCGTCCTAACAAGCCCTCCAAGTCGAAGACCTGTTCGTTGGGGAAAGTTTTCCTTTCAAATGCGCCGCCGAAGAACTCGCCCAGCACGGTGTCCGTCACGTTCCGGTGATCCACCTTCGCGTAGTCCGTGGCGTGGGTCTTGAGGAAGTCTTCGTAGGCTTGGAGGAAGGGCGTCTCTGTGACCAGGCGCTCGTTCCAGATGAGGGCGGCCTTGGCGTGGGGCTTGCCGATGCGGAGCCACTCGCGACGCGTTTCCGCCGGGCGGAACCAGTGAAAAGCCTGCGCCGCCACGATCAGGTCCACCTGGCCGGCCTCCAAACCGGTCGCTTCGGCGGAACCTTCCAAGGCGTGGAATCCCTGGGCTCCGCCCAGCCGCGTCACCATGGCCTGACGCATGGCTTCATTGGGCTCTATTGCGAATACTGTGCCCGCTACCTTGAGGAGGTCTTCGGTAAAGATTCCGGTGCCCGCCCCGACGTCCGCCACGACGGACCGGCCCGTCAGCCCGCAAGTTTCCTGGAGCAGCGAGATGACCGCGTCCGGATAGCCCGGGCGGTACTTCACGTAGGTTTCGACACGATTCGAAAAGCGTTCGGTGGGGGTGGCGGGCTCCATGTCCTGACATTTTGCGGGAAGGAGCCGGGCCTGTCCAATCCTCACCGGGAACCGGCATCCTTTGTCTCGTTTGAAACGAATTCAAGTTCTGGTGAAGAAAGTGATCTGGCTCGTCCTCATACTCGTGGTGGGCGCCGGCGCCTGGTGGGTGACGGCCAACGCCCGGCAATTCCTGGAATCGGCAGCTTACACGACCGTCCGTCAGGAAGGTGACTTTGAAATCCGCGACTACCCTTCTCTCACCGTGGCCGTGACCGCCATGAAACCGGATGGCGAGGACAGCGCGTTCCGCCAACTCTTCAATTACATCTCTGGCGGGAACGTGGCGGAGCAAAAGGTGGCCATGACGGTGCCGGTCTTCATGGACGAGCCGCGCGGCGAGACGGAGCCCGGGACGATGAGCTTCGTGGTTCCCCGGGAAGTCGCCCAAGCCGGAGCACCCGGTCCAAAAAACGATCAGGTCCGGATCGAAACCCGCCCGGCGCAGCGCGTCGCGGTTTACCGCTTTAAAGGCCGCCCCGGTGAAAAGAAAGAACGGAAGGCCATCGAAACTCTTCGCGCGTGGTGCCAAGAGCAATCCCTCGAAATCCGGGGCGAACCCATCATCGCCTATTACGACGCGCCCTGGATACCCGGTCCCTTCCGGCGCAACGAAGCGATGCTGCAAGTGGCCGAAACGGATTCAGCTTCTCCGCCGGAGGAGTGAAGCTTTTGCCCCCGGCGGCCGGCGTCAGATCACGTTTTCTTTGTCCGCCCACTTGGCGTGCCACTCTTTATAGACCTTGGGCGAGATCTCGGAGGGCTTGATCTCGCTGCGGCCGCCCCAGAAGACGTTGGTGTATTCCAGGGGAATACCGGCTTCGGCCAGGTGTTCGTCGATGGCGGCCTTGTGCTCCAGCACACGTTCGCGGTCCGTGCCGTGAACCACGCCCATGATGTTCACGCCGCCGAAGCGGGGCCCGCCCTCGCGCCAGTAGCAGTGGGTCATGATGTGGTGGCGGCCCACCTCCGCGCCGGCTTCCTGCTGGCGGCCTTCCGGCACTTTCCAGTGAAAGAGAGCGTTGAAGCGCGTCACCCGCTCGCCGGTCTGAGAAGGTTTTACGTGTTCCAGGAAAGTGGAAAAGCGGCCGATGGCTTTCTTCCGGTCCAGTTCCTCGCAGACTTGGTAGAAGGTTTCCAGATCCACGCCCGCCTGTGCGGCGCGGCCGGCCCAGAGATCCTCGCGGATTTCTTCCGGGGTCAGCTCTTCCTTCAGCGCGAGGAGGACGTCCCACTCCTGAGGTGTCAGGCTGACGGTGGTGGTGGTCATCATCTGGACCGGCTCGTCAGAGCGCGCGCCGGGCTCCATGCTTTTCCGGCGGACGTGACCCACGCCGAGGGCGAAGATGCCTTTCGCGGGCATGAGGACAAACTCCTCCGCGCCGGTCAGACGCATCAATGCCTTGCCATGTTCCTCCAGGGATTCGCCCTGCGGGACTTTCAAAGTGGTCCAGAGTTTGTAGTCGCTGCCGGAAATGCCCCGGTCGGTGGAGCGGGTAACGACGTGGCCGCTGAAGGGGTCCTCCTTGAACATGAACTCAAACGTGGCGTCCAGTTTGCTCGGGTCCACCTTCCAGGCCACCAGGGCGCCTTCGGCCAGTTTCGTGGCCAGCAGGGTCTGGCGCACCCGGCGGATGACCCCGGCTTCCAGCATGGCGCGGATGCGCTCCAGCACCACGGGCAGCGGCACGCCGGATTTCTCCGCGATGGCGTTGAAAGGCTGCCGCTGAAATCCGCTGACCATGTCCTCGGAGACGGCGAGGATCTTCGCGTTCACGGGATCGGTATGCTCGACCGGGATGGTATCGCTGGCGGAAGTGGTGGTCTGGGTGCTGCTCATGATGAGGAAAGTTCGGGGGGCGTCCGGACCGCGAGGTCCGAAGGGTTGAAACTAGGACAGCCCCCGCCCCCGGGCAAACGGAAAGGGTTGGCGCTCATCCGTCCGTAAGATAGATGACGGCAAGATCCGCACAGTCTTCCACCGGGGAAGAATGCCGGAAACAGCCTCAGTTCCCCGCGGCGGCGCCAGCGGGCGGGCGGGTATTGCCGCGCACCCAGGCCAGGGCTTCTTCGCGGTTCTTCAGGCGCCCTTCCAGGTGCAAGTCTTCCACTTGGGACAGCACTTCGCCAATCTCCGGACCGGAGGGCCAGCCCAGGGCGATCAGGTCATTGCCACTGAGGAGGCGTGGCGGGATGAGGGGTTCGTTGGAGAACTCTTCCTCTTTATCGCGAAGAAACTCGTAGTTCGCCAGGCTGCCGTGGCTGCTCTCGCAGTCGACGCGGTGCAGCTCCATTTCATCCTCGAAATAGGGCCGCGCCATGAAGCGCTTGAGCTTGGAGGTGCGCATTTTCCGCACGTCCTTGAACACCATGTGGATTTCCACGGCTTCCACGGTGGCCTCGATGATTTCGTTGGAGTAGCGCAGGCGGCGCAGGATGTCTTCTGTCATTCGGGCGCCGACCTTGTCGTGGGTATTGAAGCGGATACGGCCGTCTTCATCCACCGTGGCGGTGGCCGGTTTGCCGATGTCGTGAAAGAGCACGGACAGCACCAGGGGCAGCGATACCTCCGCTGGCAGCAGGCCCAGCATGAGGCGGGTGTGGACAAAGACATCGCCCTCCGGATGGAATTGCGGCGGCTGCTCGCAGCCCTGGAGCGCCATGATTTCCGGCAAGACCTGGGTCATCAGACCGCTGTCCACCAGCAGATCGAACCCCCGTTGGCGGTTTTCCGAGAGCCAGACCCTGTTCAGTTCGTCCCGAATACGTTCGGGGCTGATTTTCAGGATGTTGGGCGCGTTATTACGCAAAGCCTCCCAAGTCTTTTCCTCGATCTCAAAGCCTAAAACGGTCGCGAAACGCACTGCTCTGAGCATCCGCAGGTAGTCTTCCTGAAAGCGTTTCTCCGCGTCGCCAATGGCCCGGAGCACCCCGGCCTCCAGGTCGGCCCGGCCACCCACAAAGTCGATGACTTCCTCCTTCAGGGGGTCGAAAAACATGCCGTTCACGGTGAAGTCGCGGCGTTTCGCGTCTTCCTCCGGCGTGGTATAGGTCACGCTTTCCGGACGGCGGCCATCGCGGTAGTCGCCGTCGCTGCGGAAGGTGGCAATCTCGAAATGGTGGCCGCCCGCTTTTACCAGCACGACGCCGAAGTGCGCCCCCACTTCCCCGCTGGAAGGAAACAGGGCCGTCACCTCCGATGGGCGGGCATCCGTGGCGATGTCGTAGTCCTTCGGTTTCTGGCCCCGGAGCATGTCGCGGACACAACCACCCGCAAAGAAGGCCACATGCCCGGCCTCCGTCAGCTTTCGTACAATCTTGACTGCTTCCGTCCTCATTTCCTTCCTTTCCACGTTAGCGCTAGTGTGGTGATTGCGAAATATCCAGACGAAATCAATTAAGTTTTAGAGCCGGAAATTGGCTCGCTTCGCTCGGATATTTTTATAGTCGCGGTCTTCTTTTCTAATTTCCGCGTTGCTCGATCAGTCGTTGAGCTTGCTCAACTTCCTCCTCGCTCCTTGAACTAGAAAAGGATTCCTCGCGAATTTCGTCCACCTATTTCGCAATCACCACCCTAGGCAGTGTGGACAAATTGGGGGCGGAGCGGCGCGAGAGCATTTTTTGTCTGGCAAGGCGCCGCGAATGGCATTGGGCCTACCCCCAATAGAGTGAGCGGGAACGAAGCCAGGCGAAAAATGGG
>JAUICH010000056.1 GCA_030427505.1 Verrucomicrobiia bacterium | reverse complement strand
CTCACCAGCGGCTCTACAAATCAAACGGCCGTGCAACGGCCGACCAATAACAGCCGCATGTGAAACATGCGGAAACCGTCGCGCCCATTTGCCAACCGATTCATCCAGACGCATTGTTCGCCACCGGTCTTTGGCGCGGAGACCCCTTCGCCCCCGCGGCTTCGCCGCTGCCGGCCCCTCTCCTTTCACCGCTTCGCGGCCGATTGTGGTTTTTGGCCCGGCGCTCTCGTGCGGGCGGGGTTGTCCTGGTGGATCTGCGGGTGTGTCTGGTGGGGTGGACGGATTTGTGGATGGGAATGTGGATGGCGGTGGATTGGGGAGAAGTCTTACACGCTCCTACTCACAGTGCACGGCTTTATTGCCACAAAAATCAGACCGGCGAAATGGACACCTACATGGACAAGAAATCCTGACCCACCCCCTCTGTGTCCTCTGTCTTCCCCGTGCCTCCGTGCGAGTTCTTGTTCGTTGAGGGAATCCAGCCAGAGAAAACCCCCGCCATCCGAAGACAGCGGGGGCGAAGTGTATCGGTCCGGCCTCTTATCTAGCGGATCTTTGCGGGCATGGGTTCAGATACAGGGGCCATGGTTTCCGGGGAGCTGGCGGAGACGGTGTTGACCAGGGTGAAGACGCCGCTGTCGCCGTCGACGCTGCCCACGTGCCACCACCAGTGGTCCTCGGCCTGGGGCGTGGTCGGAACGGCGTAGGTGCCGATCAGGCTGCGGCCCTGGTAGACCTCGACCACGGCTTCGGACTCGCTGAGCGTCAGGTCGCCGGAGAATTCGTATACGGCGTAGTCGTAGGTCCCGCTTTGCAGGTCCTCGATGGTCATCACCTCGGGCCCGTAGCTGGTGACATCATCCACGTCGAGCCAGGCGAAGGGGGCGTTGCCCGCCGAACCGCGGTTGCCGTAGTAGACATGGTGCGGGCTGCCCTCGATCTCGGGCGTATACAGGTGGGAGTCCAGGTCGCGGGGGTTCGGTTGAGTCCGTAGATTTGTGCAAAAGCAGCTAAGCCCTTGAAAAAGGAAGGGCCATGGCCTTCTTTAGTGGTGCATAACCAAATCACTAAGGAGGAAAACCATGACCCAGCAGCATGAAGCCAATTTCCAGGGACAGCTCCAAGCGGCATTGGTCGATGACCCGGATTTTCTGCGGGAGCTGGTACGGGAAGTCCTGCAAAAGTTTCTGGAGGCGGAGTTTTCCAGCTTTCTGGGGGCGGAGCCGCATCAGCGGACGGAAACGCGGAAGGGCTACCGGTGCGGGTATTACGAGCGGCACCTGATCCTGCGTGTCGGGCGCATCGAGTTGCGAGTTCCCCGGGACCGGGATGGCCGCTTTTCCACCGAGCTCTTTGAACGATTCCAGCGCAGTGAAAAGGCCCTGGTCCTGGCGATCATGGAATCCTACATCCAGGGCGTGGCTACGCGACGGATGAAGAAGATCACCGTAGATCTTTGTGGTGTCGGTTTTTCCAAGTCCCATGTCTCGGATCTGGTCGCATCGCTGGATACAGATCTGAAGGCTTGGCGGGAGCGACCGCTGAATCGCCACTACTCGGTGGTTTACATCGACGGCTTGTACTCGAAAGTCAGGGAGCGTCCACGCGTTGTCTCCCAATGCGGACTTCTGGCGCTTGGCATTTTGCCTGACGGCACGCGGGAAGCACTGGGAACGGCTGTCGTACACAATGAGAATGAAGCCGACTACATCGCCTTCCTGGAAGACCTGAAGCGTCGTGGCGTACGACGTGTTGATTTGATTGTGAGTGACGCCCATGAGGGCTTGAAGGCCGCCATCGCGCGCGTATTTCCTTCCAGTGCCTGGCAGCGGTGTCTGTTTCACTTCATGCAGAACCTGACGGGAAAGTGTCCGAAGCGGCACCGGAAGGAAATACACGCGCGATTGAAAGCAGCGCTGCGACTGAGCAGCAAGGAGGGGGCGGAGAAGGCAATCTTACAACTGGCCGACGAGGTCTCCAGCTGGAACCCAAGTTTGGCGGACTGGCTGGAAACGGCTGCTCCTGAAATCACGGCACACATGGAGTTTCCGGAAGGGCTTTGGCTCAGGATACGGTCGAACAACCTGTTGGAACGCTTCAATCGGGAACTTCGTCGCCGTGTTCGTCTGGTGGGGATCTTCTCGAACAGCGCCAGTCTGCTGCGACTTATCACAGCGCTGACCGTTGAGCAGGATGAAGAATGGCGGAGTGAGCGCCGCTACCTCAATCCTGAATTACTTGAAATGCT
>JAUICH010000024.1 GCA_030427505.1 Verrucomicrobiia bacterium | reverse complement strand
CCCCAGGGTGTCCGTCTTCAATATCCCGTCCCGTTCCGTCGTGTCCATCAGTGTTGGTACCTGTCGTAGATCTATGACTACAACACTTGCCAACGATCTTTCAACGGGTGGCAGACGTGACGCTTACGACCAAACAACCGTACACTTATATAGACAGGTTACGTGCCCGAAGTCTTGCAAGGATTCCTCGCAGCGTGAATCGCCGAAGTTCCGATTGAAGGGCCGATGCTCCCTTACAGAGGCGAGTCGGAGGAAACCATTGCGAAATGGCGCGGAACGGGAGCGGGGAGCGGGGAGCCGCCTAGATTTCTCGCCAGAGGGGGCGGAAGTCAGTCGATTCCGCCCTCCAGAAAGGCCGCCATCTTAAGGAGGTCTTCGTCGTTGTTGGGCATTTGGTGATCCCAACAACCGGAAATCGGCACGAACCCCGTCAGGGAGGCCAATTCCTGGGAGGTGACGTCGAAACCGAACATGTCCTGGGAGCCCCACACAATCATCACCCGGTCTTTCCTGTGGTTGAAACCGCCCATCCGGGCGTAGGCCAGGGGGTTGCATACCGCCCACTGTTCCTCGGAAAAGAAGGCCCGGAGACCCGTGCGGGACAGTTTGTGGAAGTAAGACTTTTCTCCTTTCCCCCGGGCGGCTTCGTCTTCCAGGCAGGCCTCGCACCCGTCTCCCAGATAGGCATCGCAGCGCGGAATGTAAGGGGCGACAAAGACGGCCCGTTCGAAGTCGTAGCCCCGGTCTTCGAACATCAGTGTTTGCAACCCATTCAGCCCGCCCATGCTTATACCCAGGGCCCAGTGCCGGGTATGGCGCCGGGTATTGGGATCGGGCACCGCCAGCTCAAAGGCCTCGTCCATAGTGTTGAGAAACTGCGTCATGTTATCCGGATCAATGACGCGGAAGGTCTCCAGCCCTAGGGTGATGACGATGGGCTTTCCTCTGGTGAAGCTATCGTAGATTTTCAGGGTCTCTTCTCCGGAGAGGTCGTCCGTGAAGTATCCATTCGCGCAGACTCCGTGGAAGTACCATAGGATCCGCCCGTTCCAAGGTTCTTTGGGATGAAGAATGGTAATGGTTAACTTTTGGAACTCTGCCTTGCCGCTCTCAAATTTGACCCAATGCCGACGGGGTTCCTGAATGGGGTCTCTGAACCTTTTCGAAACCTCCTCTTCGGTCCAAGTGTAGTTTTTTCGGGGTTTGAACAGCCCGGCCCGGGCCAAGCCGCAGAAGGCGCAGCCCACCTGTTTCTCGAACGGAAATCCTTTTGGCGCTTCCGTGGTGCAGGGGGAGGCACAGGAAGCGAGGAGGCAGGCTATAGTCACGCCGACGGCCTGAAGCGGCAGGCTCAAGGTCCAGGTTTTCATGTTGGCGGGGCGCCCGGAATTCCGCCGGGACGGCATCCAATCTTCAAAATGCTTAGGTGGATAAGATAGGAGAAATCCTCTTTCCTAAGCAAGAGAAAAGCGGCGGGTGGGCCGGGAAATTTCCGCCGCCGCCTTTGCCGGCCTGAAGTAAGACGGGCGCTGGACCAAAACACTACCCGCCCGCCTCGTCCCGAATCGTTTCCAACTCCGCCCAGCGGGTGTAGAGGCCTTCCACCTCGGCCTGCAGGGTGTGCATTTCGTCCTGTAGGGTGGAGACCTCCTCCGCGTGATTCTTGTAGAAGTCCGGATCGGCGAACTGTTTCTCGATGGCTTCGATGCGGTCTTCTTTTTCCAGGATGGTGGGTTCGATGGACTCCAGTTCGCGGGATTCTTTCCAGCTCAGCTTGCGCGGACGCTCGCGTTTGGGGTCCTGGTTTTGCTGATCTGGTTGGGAAGACGGTTTGCCGCAGGATTTCTGCGCGGGTTTGGCTTTGCTGGTGGCGGCGGCCACGGCTTTTTCCCGGGCCTGACGCTTTTCGCGGTAGTAGCTCCAGTTGCCTTCCTGGATGATTACCTGTCCGTCGCCTTCGAAGGCGATGATCTGGTCCGCCACGCGGTCCAAGAAATAGCGGTCGTGACTGACGACGACGACGGTGCCGGTAAAGGCCAGAATGGCTTCCTCCAGCACGCGCAGGGTGGGCAGGTCCAAGTCGTTGGTGGGTTCGTCCAGTACCAGGAAGTTTCCGCCTTCGCGCAGCACCTTCGCCAGGAGCACGCGGTTCTTTTCGCCGCCGGAGAGGATGGAAATGCGTTCGTTGATGCGCTGATCGGAAAAGAGAAAGCGCCGCAGATAGCCGCGCACCGACAGTTTTTCCGCGCCAAAGGCCACGAAGTCCGAGCCCGCGCTGACTTCTTCCAGAATGCTCTTGCTCTCATCCAGGGCCAGCCGGTTTTGATCGACGTAGTTGAACTGCGTTCGCTTGCCGATGCTCACTTCGCCGGTTTCGGGCTCTCGCTGACCCATCAGGATGCGGAGCAGGGTGGTTTTCCCCAAACCATTGCGGCCCACGATGCCGGTACAGCGGCCCGCTTCGAAGCGGTGGCTTAGTTCGCTGAATAGCCGCCTGCCATCGATCTCCGCCGCCACGTTTTCCAATTCCACCACCGTATTGCCCAGGGGCGGCGGGGGCGGCAGGATGAGGTCCATCTCCAGTTCCTCCGGTGGGGCGTCCTGTCCGGCGATTTCATAGAAATTGTCCAGGCGGCTGCGGGCCTTGGTGGTGCGGGCCTTGACCCCGGCGCGGACCCACTGGAGTTCCCGGCGCAGAAAGCTCTGACGCTTCGCTTCCGTGGCCTGGGCGATGGCTTGGCGTTCCGCCTTGGCGGCCAGGTAGTCGCCGTAGTTGCCCTCGTGCGTGAAAAAGCTGCCGTGATCCAGTTCCGCAATGCGGGTGACAATGCGGTCCAGGAAGTAGCGGTCGTGCGTGACGAAGATGAGGGCCCCGGAGTAGCCGCGCAGGTAGTCCTCCAGCCACGCGATGGATTCCGCGTCCAGGTGGTTGGTGGGCTCGTCCAGGATCAGGAGGTCCGGCTGTCCCGCCAGGGCGCGGCACAGGGCCACGCGGCGTTTTTCCCCGCCGGACAGACCCGCCACGGGCCGCTCCCCCGGAGGCGTGCCGATGGCTCGCATCAGCGTTTCAATCCGGCTCTCCACCGTCCACCCGTCCGCCGCCTCGATAGCGTCCAGCAGCCGCTGGCTTTCCGCCGTGCTCAAGCCCGGCTGTTCGTAGCGTTCCAGCAGGCCCAGGATGTGCGCCGCGCCGTCGTGGATGTTTTCCGTTACGGTGGCGTCTTCCCGGAGTTCGAACTCCTGGGGCAAGTAGCCGGTCACGAGCCCGGATTTTCGCGCGATATCTCCTCCGTCCGGTTGATCGACCCCGGCCAGGATCTTGAGAAAGCTGGACTTTCCGCAACCGTTCCGGCCCACGAGCCCCATTTTTTCGCCCTCATGCACCGCCAGCGTGGCGCCATCGAGCACCAGCTCCGTCCCCCCAAAACTCAGCCGCAAGTCCGTGCATGACACCACCGCCTCCGCCGTGGAGAGGGAAGGGCCGGAGACCGTGGAGGAGCTTGCGTTGCTGGGATCCGTGGGTGGCATGTAGGGGAGTGGGGAACAGAAGAAACAGGTTCAAGAACGGGGACCCTGACCATACGGCGGAACCGCGCGGGTGCAAATGGGCACCGGATCTCTGTATCTGAAGGTCAGCAGACCCGCTTCTATGCGCCTGGGAAAGCGATACGCTTTCGTAGCGTCATGCTAAGACTTAGCTAGCAAGATCCAGTGGTAAATCTGCTATGTCGCGCAGTCTCTTTCCTTCAACCAATATTGCGAGCATCTCAGCTGAGTCTGGGGCGTTGATTTCGTTCACCGCGGTCAGAAGTTCTGGAAGGGCGAAATGATAAACGCAATCGATGTCACCCGTACCAAGCGCGAGGGAAGCGAGCCGGCTTGGCAATGGCTCAGCGGTCACTGAAACGATGTGTGGAAGATGGCCTTTCCGATTTCTGATCAGGTTCAAAGCTTCGGTGCGCACGTTTTGAGCCCGGTCACTCCTTAAGGTAAACTTGCACGACACGCTGGCGTGTAGAAGGGGCAGTTGATTGTTGGTTCGCCTAAGAGGGGTACAGCTGGCGACAGCGTCATCGACGAGGAGTTCGTGCTGATTGATGATGGAATCCTTTTCCGGTTCTCTGGCTATAACGATATCTGGCGTAATGGAGTAGTCGTGTCCCAGTGCCGCCGCAAGTTCCCGGTCATCCTGCGATGCTCTCGCCAGAGACGAAAGGTGTTCGTACTGGTCATAGGAAGATAGTGCCGTGCGGCCTCCGGTTGCCTTTCCAATGATCCATCTTCCAGGCCGCAGATGGGAAAGCCGGGGAAATGTGGATGCGATAAACTCCAGGACAATGCTTTCGAACTTATTTCCAAGTGTCTGGCCTACCAGTTTCTGAGCGGTGGATCCTTTTTGAAGTTGCGAAAGAATTCGCTGAGAAAGGTCGATGCTGGTTTTGTTCTTCCTGTCAGCATTGGAAGGAACACCGCCTTCATCCGAGGTGAGAATCTCACCAATCAGATGGCCGTGAAAAGCACGCCTTTCGATACCAAAGGTGACGTCCGGCATTAGGAAAATCTCTTCTCCAAGGCTAGTCTAATTTGCCGGCCCACAGCCAGGCTGACAGGAGGAGGAAAGGCGTTGCCTACTTGCCGGTACGCATGTGTCTTTTTACCGGAGAACTTCCAATCATCGGGAAATCCTTGTAAGCGTGCGGCCATCCGTACGGTCAGCCTTGGCATGCCCTCGAAATTTTTCTCTGGTGGTTCGTCCGCGACCGTATGGGCGTTCACTCCTAAGCCTTCCCATTCACGTTTAGCACGCGTTGGGCCCAGATCGGGACCCCCATGCTTTTTCGATCCTCCCACGAGGGTGGGAGCAATCCGGTTCGCGTTATTTTTCCACTCCTTGGCCCGGGTCCAGCCCCGTTCAACCATGAGTTCGAATAGAGCTTCTCCCACCGTTGGAGGTGGTGTGTTATCAGGAACCGGCCATCTGAAATAGGGATAGAATGGTTTCTTAAGAGCAACGAAAATGACCCGAGGCCTCAATTGAGGGACTCCAAAATCCGAAGCGGTCAATTGTTGCCATTGGCTCAAGTATCCCATTTTTTCCAAGCTTAAGACAAAACCGGCTCGAAAATCTGAGAAACGGGCATCTAGAATGCCTCGGACGTTTTCTATCATAATCGCAGACGGTTGCATCCTTGCGATCAGCTCCTCCGCGATCGGGAAAAGGTTCCGTTCGTCATTTTCACCCAACTGCTTTCCAGCTTTCGAGAAAGGGGGGCAGGGGAGCCCTCCAGCGAAGAGATCAATACCGCGAAATTTTTCTGGGTTGATCTGTTCTAGGCTGGCGCAGACGGGGTTCCAAGAAGGCCGGTTTAGCTGGAGTGTTTTTACGCAAGCGGCGTCATTATCGACCGCGAGAAAGTGACGAAATCCTGCTTGCTCCAGGCCCAATGCCTGTCCTCCGGCACCGGCACAAACCTCGACCGAGGCAAGAGAAGTGGAAATGGCTTCTTTAGCGTGTTCTTCCAACTCTAAGCTGTTCTGCAGAGCGATCACGGGTGTAATTTGGATTTCTTAATCAACTTTCTTCCTTGGTTCAACTTCCAAGAATTCACCAAGGCATTCAAGTACCCGGTCTTCCGCTTTGGTCTGACACTCCCAGATAATCATTACGCGCCACCCTTTTTCCTTCAGCAGCTTCTGATTTCTCGCGTCGCGGTATTGGTTGCCGCGCAGCTTTGGTACCCAATAGTCTTTCCTTGAAGAAGGAATTCTTCCTTCCCGGCAGAGAGGACATTGGTGCCAGAAACAGCCGTGGACGAAGATAGCCAGACGGTATTTCGGTAAGACTATGTCGGGTTTGCCTGGAAGCTTCTTGTTGTTGGGAGCACCCACCGTGAAGCGATAGCCTTGGCTGTGAAGAATTTTCCTCACGAAGAGTTCCGGCTTCGTATCTCTGCTCCGGATTCGCCCCATATTCCATGAGCGATGCGCTTCTGAAATCCGGTCTGCCATTGAAGAAACTGTTCCCAGAATTGGGATTATTTCTCAATGGAGAATCCGGTCTGCCGGGAACTCCGTTCATCTTGCTTCGTCGCTCCTAGGATATCCAAATTTTTTTGAGGGTAAAGAAATATGTGTTCAAAAGAACAGATTCTTGGACACTTATGCGGAGGTGTACTACGGTCAGGATTCCGTCTTGTGCCAAAGGTTTGGAATTCTTTATGCTCCAGCCCGCACCGGTTCCGAACCATGGGTCAGGATAACCTCTTTACTGTAACCGACTCCTTCATGATGGAAGGCCGTGGCCTGGCTCTGGATACGAGCATTGGCACGCAAGGGCCCGCGCCGTTTTCGGTGGGGGATCCCCTGGTGTTGCGGACGCCCTCGGCCCGGCGCTATCACGCGGAGATCGCGGCGGTGGAGTATGTCCGGCATTCCCCCCATGTGGAGCCCATGATTACCTACGGCGTCATTTTGAATACGCCCGACCTCAAGCCAGAAGATCTGCCGGCCGGGACCGAGGCGGACCACCGGCCGTGGGACGCCCCGCGTTTCAACCCGGGGTTTCGCTTCGCCAAGGAGGATATCTTTCAGCAGACGGTCAGTCTGCTTTGGATGCTTTACCTGTCGCGGTTCGGGTTGGGGACGGCCATCGTCTTCACCACGCTATGGGGGCTCATGTTCACTCTGCGTCATGCTTTCCGGGCGCCCCGGACGGTGGAATGGTTCCTGGCCCTGATGGTTGGCGCGGCGGCGATTCCGGTCCTCGCTTTTCGTCTGACGGGCTGGTATGCGGTGTTGGCCCTGTGTAGTATTTTGTTAGGGACAGCGGCCATCCTGATCTACAGCGAATTTCGCAAGCCCGGCTATCACGGAGTGGGTTGGAGAAGGATCAATCCAAACCTCCGCGAGTGGTGGGAAACAACCATTGGAGGCGAAAAGGTTTCGCAAAGTACGCTGGTGGAGAAGTGATGGCGACCGGCGGCGGCAAAGCCGGCGGAATGTATTCCAAAGACATGAACTCCAGAAAATTTGCCCCCGGCTTCCGGCTTTCGGTTGTGGATGTGACCGTCTTGATCGCCGGAGCGGGGTTGACTATGGCCTTGATGAAGCCCTTGGGGTGGTCAGCTTTGGCGGTGCTGTTCGTGGTGCTGCACTTCTTCTTGTTCTGCAATGTGTTCCGGATCTCCCGTCCGCCGGAACTGATCTGGGCGGGTGTTTTCGTGGCGCTGGCCTTTCCGACGATCCTGTATGGCGTGCCGGGCTGGCTCCCTACGGTTGTGATATGCCTGGGCCTTTCCGCCGGGCTGATCATCCGGGAAACCCGGAAGCCCAGCTACCACGGCATCGGGTGGCAAAGGCTCAATCCTGGGCTGCGGGAGTGGTGGGAGAAACGGCAGGAAAGTAGCCGCTGAGGTTTTTGAGCCACAATCGAAGCGAAGCGGAGATAGACGGAGCAAAGCGAAGTCAAAGGACACGGAGTGCACAGAGAAATGACTGCTTAGAGGACGCTTTGGGTGGAAGGGAAAGGAACAGAACCACAGATTTCCCAGATAGCACTGATAGTGGATTGCAGGGTACGCCGACTCTCAATTCATCTGTGATATCTGGGCAATCTGTGGTCCAGAAACTCTTCGTCCTCTGTGATCTCTGTGGTTCATCCAAGGCGAGGTGGCCGGGGACTGTTCGCGTTAACCCTCCACCCCGGCGCCGACGGCGACTTCTTCTTCCGGTTCGGGGGTTCCGTCCAGGCTGGCGAGGACGCGGCTGAGGGCGGGGAAGAGTTGTTTCTTCCGGCTCACCACGCCGTCCAGTTGGAAGAGGCGTTGACCGATCCGCGGGTATTCGATGCGGTCGGCCAGGCGGTTGTCTCCGGCCACCAGCAGGACGCTGTTGTTCTTGGTAATGTCCGTCACCATCAGGCAGGCAAAATCCAGGCCTTGCCGGTGGCGCAGGGCTTCCAGTTCGTCCGCCAGGGCGCGCCGCTGTTCTTCGAACTGGCGCAGGCCGAGTTCTTCAATCTGGGAAATGCTGATCTTGAAGCCGCCCTCTTCGTATTCCTTCCGGTCGCTTTCCAGCGCCTCGGACGCGGGTTGATGCTTCAGGACGGAACCAGCGCCGAAGAAATTCTGCGCGAAGTCATCCACGTCAATCTCCGCGATCTCCGCCAGCCAGGGCAGTATTTCCCGGTCCACTTCCGTGGTGGTGGGGGAGGTGAGTTTCAGGGTGTCGGAAATGATGCCGGCGCACATGCAGGTGGCGACGTTCTTCTCCGGCTTCAGGCCTAGGTCCCGGAACATGCGGGCCACGATGGTGCAGGTGGAACCCAGCGGATCGTTGATGAAGCGCACCGGCTCTTTCGTCACCAGATTTCCGCTGAGGCGGTGGTGATCGATCACTTCAATGACTTCCGCCTCGTCCGCGCCTTTGACCGCCTGGGAAAATTCGTTGTGGTCCACCAATACCAGCCGGGTGCGGGGCGGACTGAGCAGGTCGGTGCGGGAGATGACGCCAATCAGTTTTCCGCAGCCATCTTCCAGTACGGGGAACAGCGCCTGGCCGGGCTCTTCCTGGGCTTGCTTCCGGATGTAGGACACCAGCGCGCCGGGCGGGAAAGAGAGGAACTTTTCAAACTGGCTGCTGCCGACCCGGCGGGAGCAGCGGATGAGCTGCGTGGTGGTGGCGGTATCGTGATCGCAGTAAATAATGGAGACGCCGTTTTCCCGGGCGCGCTCCAGATCTTCCGGGATCAGTTCAAAACCGCCCGTCAACACCAGGGCACGGATGCCTTCATCGATCCCCAGGCGCTGAAGCGAAGGCCGGTCGCCCATGATAAAGACCGATTGGTTGGCTGGAAACTGTTTGGTCCGGTCTCGTAGCGTTTCCCAGCTGCTGGCCGCCACGGACATGATGAGGTCTTGTTCCAGTTCGGGTTCGCGGGCATGGACCAGCCGTCCGCGCAGGACGCGGGTCATGTTTTCCAGGCTGGTGCGGACCGTGCGGGCGCCGGCGTGCATCTGGTTGGCTTCGTCCGGTAGGAGCAGGGACAGAATCTCCCGCATGGTGGGCATGCCGAGGACGGTTCCTTCGTTGTCGATGACCGGTACGCTGCGGAAGCCACCCTCCATCATGCGCTGATAGACCGTCAGGAAAGTCTCGTCCGGATGGGCGGTGGTTACGCCTTTCTGGCAGACGGCGCCGGCGGTGGGACGCACGTCCATGAGCAACCGGGGAGCCGGCATGCCAGCCTTTTCCAAGACCCAGGAGGTGCGGGCATTCAGGTCTCCACAACGGGCTGGAGTGGCTTCCGGCAGGCGGGTCTTCTGAAGAAAAGAGGCGTAACCGATGGCGGAGCAGATCGCGTCCGTATCCGGGTTCCGGTGTCCGATGACGTAGCAGGGCATGGCGGAAGAGCTCATAATGATGAGGAAAGGGCGATGACAGGCCTGGTTAACGTCTGGCCAGACGGTGGTGGAAAGAATGCCCGGGGAAATACGCTTCCAGCGGGCCGGGAGATGACGGCAAAGAGGAAGAAGCGGGCGCGATCTCGCGACATGGGCCGCCGGGTGGATACCCGGCTTTCGGAATCAAACCCGGCACTCCCGACAACCATCCCCTTTTGGGGGTAAACTTTCCTCCCGCTCGACATTGAAAACGGCCGGGCCGCTCCTTCGTTACTCACTACCTGGGTCACCGGAGCGGCTGGCTACCTAATGTCTCCCAGCCTGAGCAAAGCTCAAGCCAAGGAGCGTGTTAAATTCTCTCGAAAAAGCGTGACACGATTTCGGTGGAAATTCGCCCCGCCCCCCGCTTTACTTTTCGCACCATGAAAAAACTCTACTCCCTGCTTCTTCTTACCGGTGCCTTGCTGGCCCTGCCCTTTGCCGTGGCCCAGGCGGAACCTCTTGCCGCTGGCGCGGACGCCCCAGCGCTGAAAGCCGTCAATCAGGATGGCGAGGAAGTGGACCTGGAGGCCCAGTTTAAAGAGGGCGTTACCCTGGTCTATTTCTACCCGAAAGCGGATACTCCCGGCTGCACAAAGCAGGCCTGCAACCTGCGGGACTCCTTCGAAAAAGTGAGTGACGAAGGCATTACCGTCATCGGCGTCAGCGCCGACGGGCCCGAAGCGCAGAAAGCCTTCAAGGATAAGTATGACCTGCCCTTCGTCCTCATTGCCGACAGTGACCTGGCCGTGACCAAGGCCTTTGGCGTGCCGTTGATCCGGGAGAGCCTGTCCAGCCGCCAGAGCTTCCTGATCAAAGACGGCAAGATTATCTGGGCAGACTACAAAGCTAAGCCCGACACCCAGGCGGAAGACGCCATTGCCGCCGCGAAGGCGAATGGCTGAACCGTCCCTTTAAATTAGCCAAACATCGGGCCGCGTGAGACTGCGGCAAACGCAACGCGCGGCCCGGTCCATCCCCGCACCATGACACTTCCAGAACTTACGCTTCCCGAAATCGACCTTTCGGGTTTGCCGGCCACCTATTATATCATTGGAGGTTCCGCGGTGATCCTCCTGATCGCCCTCCTGGAGTGGCTGGTGAAGCCCATTCTGACGCGGATAGCCGCGATTGTCTTGATTCTGTTCGGGGGTTCCGTGGTGGCGGGCAAGCTAGGCATCGACCTTGGAAAAGAAGATCTGCTCGACCAACTGGTGCAGTCCCTTCCCGAGGCCCTGAGTATGCTCGACCAGACGAAAGATCAGCCTCAGGTTCACGAAGAAACTTTGCGCGTCCTGAAGGACGCGGCGAGCGACACCACAAAGCTGAAGGACTTTGAAGACACTCTGAAGCGCCTGCGGAGCGAAGACGGCCCCGTGCCGGAGGCTCCTTTCACGGTGAAGGGAAGCAAGGTAGAAGAGTAATCTGGCTCTTTTTTCAAGCCCGGTCCCGGCCGCCGGTTTAGGCTTCGGTTATTTTGCCCTTTGCAGGGCACGCTTCATTTCCGCGATGCCGCGTTGATGGGCGGCCCATACGTCCACCTCTTTTCCGCTGGTGTCGTCTTCACTGGCGGTTTCCAGCAGAAGAAGAGAAAGGACGTGATTCTCCAGGTAGTTTTGGGCCGGTTCGCCGTAAGGTTCCGGAGCCAGGGAGTCCACCACGCGCAGCGTGGCCTCTTCTCCGTTTGTGTTTGCCGGTGAAAAACTGTCCAGGACCACCCAATGGAAGTGGCCGGTTTCGCGGCGCTGAATGAGAACGGCCGCGAGAAGGCCTTTCTCTTGCAGATGCCTTTCCAGGGCCGTGGCCGCGTCTGTGCCCTGGGGATCTATCTCGGTGATTCGGAAGCCATCCTGCAGGAGCACCCGGTACATGTCCGGGTGCAGCGTGCCCTCCGTGTCCCAGGGGCCGGTACCGGGAACGGCGGGGCGGTCCACCCCCAGGCGAAAGCGCAGCCGCACGGCCTCAGGGTCCAATCCATGCGCCAGATAGATGGTGCGGAGCGTGTGCAGCCCGCAGGTGTGGCTTTCTGTCTGGGTTTCGGGGGAAGTGGTGGCGGGCACGGCTTGGGGCGGGGAGAACTCGGCCGGAGCCTCATACTTTTCGTCGTAGTGCGGGAAATCGAGGGTCACCAGGAACACCAACATCCAAAAAACGAAGGCAAAGGGGACCAGCAATACGGTAAGAAGAACCTTAAGCCAAATGCGGCGTTTCTTTTTGCGAACCGGTTGTGGCGCGAGCTTGAACCGTGGAAGCGCCAGTGGCCCGGACTCGGGGAAGTCGTCCATTCTGGCAGCATCCTAACCGAATAGAGCTCCCCGGAGCGAAATCTTTCTCAACGCTGTCCGGGCATGATTTCCAGCTTCAGGCTGTAGTCTTGAAACCCCATGGCGCGCCAGAAATCCACGGCGGCGGTGTTGGCGGAAAGCACGTCCACAACCAGGCGGCTATTCTGAGGCCAGATCTTGGACAGAAGAATCTGGATGGCCTGGCGCCCCAGGCCCCGGCGCCGGCAATGGCGGGCCACGAAGAAGTGGCGCAGGTAGATTTCTTCCGGGGTGGAGGCATATAGCGCGTAGGCCACGGCGCCGGTGTGTTCCGGCTCGTGAAACAGGATGGCCCGATAGGGGCCCAGCAGCCATCCCCGCATCCGGTCCGCTAACTCTTCAGGGGTCATTGCGTTCCGATGTCCTTCGTCTTCTATGAGCTGGTGGTTCATCTCCGCCAGGACGGGGATGTCCTGCTCCGCTGCCAGGAAGTATTCCATTGCTCAGAGACTACCGGTTCGAAGCCTGGTTTGCCAGCTTCCGCAATTGGGTTCGCTGACTGTCCTCCAACTCGATCAATCCAGCTTTCGCGGCGCGTTCGAAGAGGGTCAGTCATTTTCCGTCTTTTTCGAACAGCTCTTTCAGATGCGGCAAGGCGGCTTCGGTGCGCCGCATGCTCAGAAGGACCAGGCAGCGCCAGAAGAGCAGCTCTGGCTGTCCGGCGTACCGCGCGTCCGCTTCGCGGAATTCTTTCAGCGCTAGTTCGAAGTCGTCGCGTACCAGCGACGCACCGGCGCGCATGCCGTGACGGTCCACGTATTCGGACGCCCTCATGCGGGGATGGTTACATCTGGGAGAGTGGTTTTTCCTCTCTGGCGCCGGGAACTTCCTCCTCTGGAGGTGACAAGATACTCAATCCGTCTTTGACGGCGGAAGGGGGGCGATCCCCCCTGCTTCAGCGCCCGGCTCCACCGGATGAAGCAAGGCTTGCGGAGGCAGGTAGATCGGCACGTAGGACTCGTACTGAAATTCCGCTTTGGGCGTGGCCACCTGCAGGATGTATAGGGTGATCAATACTCCCGTGTAGAAGCAGACACGGCTGATAACCCGGTGATGGCGCGGCACGGTGAGCATGGGTGATCGAGATGGAATTGGCCTGACGTTAAGAAGATTAAGTGCCAAATCCAACCTGAAAATTATCAAAACTGGTATTCTTTTGCGTTTTTGAGAGGGTTTTCGTCACGATTTTGAGAATGCAAAAGAGGATGGCGGCTTGAGATTCGCGCCGCTCCGGGCATCTTTTCCTCTTGGCGAGTGGTTCGCCGGAGTCGATTTTCCTCTACCCATTCGCTTTTGTTCATTTTGGAAGCCGCCTGTTCTCAAGAATCAGTTCCTCTGGAGTCCCTGGAAAGTCTGCCCGGATCCTGGCGCGTTCTGCTGTACTACAAGTATGTGGCGATTCCTGACCCGGCCGGTTTCTTGGAGGAGCACCGTTCCCTTTGCGAGTCCCTGGAGCTCATGGGGCGCATTCTCATCAGTCATGAGGGCATCAACGGCACGGTCTCCGGAGTCGCGGAAAACACAGACCGCTACCAGGAAGCGCTTCGGGCGTATCCCTTCATGGAAGGCATCGCTTTCAAAGATGACCCCGCCGAGGGGCACGTCTTTCCGAAGCTTTCGATCAAGCTCCGCCCCGAACTCGTCACTCTTGGCCTCGGTAAACCAGAGGCAGGGGAGGGAATCGAAGATATCGATCCCAATGAAATCACGGGTCAACACCTCTCACCCGCCGAATTCCACGCCGCCATGCAGGAGGAAGACGTGATTCTTCTGGACGGCCGGAACGACTACGAGTCCGCCCTCGGTCATTTCCGGAACGCCCTGTGCCCGGACGTGCCGAATTTCCGGGACTTTCCCCAGTGGCTGAGAAAGCACGCGGACAAGCTGCGGGGGAAAAAGAAGATCCTCACCTACTGCACGGGTGGCATCCGCTGCGAAAAGCTCTCCGGTTTTCTTCTGAAAGAGGGCTTTCAAAACGTCTTTCAGTTGGACGGCGGCATCATCAATTACAGCCACGACCCCGTCACCCGCGGGCGCGACTTTGACGGCCAGTGCTACGTCTTCGATCAACGGGTAGGCGTGGAGGTGAACCACACCGAAACCCGCTCCGTCGTCTCCCTCTGCCGCCATTGCGGCGCCCCCAGCCCCCGCTACCGGAACTGCGCCTGGCCCGAGTGCAACGAACAGGTCTTCCTGTGTGAAGCCTGCGAAGAAAGCTTCGGGAAATTTTGCGGAGAAGCCTGCCGGGAAAAGGCGGGACGTGTTGCAGATTGAGGGGACACGTAGAGCATTCTCTCCGACGCCGTTTGCGTTGAGGAGGTACGCCAATGAGAGTGGGCTTAGCCGCAAGGCTCTTCCTTCGTCCACCATTCGTAATAATCGGTGTCAACCGTGTCACTTGGCGCGTTCGATCGCTGAGCGGAAGATCATCGGTGGAGCCAAGGGGCCGTTTCCTGCTTCTACCTTGGTCTTCAGTCAATCCATCTATGCTACTTCGCACCCGCACCTACCTCGCTCTAGACATCCCTCTGGCCCCCACGCCTTTTGTTTCCATGCTGCGGCCCCAAACCGGCGCGCAACAGTTGGTTTATTCGAGCGATCTGGTGCTGTACCCGGCCTCCCCGTATGTGGAGTTCAACGACTCGGTCGGAAACCTCTGCCAGCGATTCGTCGCCCAGCCAGGAAAGCTCACGATTACCGCCACGGCGGAGGTGGACACCCCTCCGGGGATTGACGTGGATCCGAGCGCTCCCTTCACGGAGATCCAGTTTCTACCGAACGATACTCTTGCCTACCTGTTACCCAGCCGCTATTGCGAGGCCGAGCAGTTTGGCGCGCTGGCGACTCAGATTGTCGAACATACCAGCGACGGTTACCCCCAGGTGGAGCGCCTGGTCTACTGGATTCGGGAAAACATTCGCTTCGAACCCGGCAGCAGCACGGAGCCCGTCACCGCCCAAAAGGTGAAGGATCGAGGTTTTGGCGTGTGCCGGGACCTGGCGCACTTGGGTATCGCTCTGTGCCGCAGCATCAGCATTCCGGCCCGCATCGTGGGCGGATATCTTCACGGCTTGGAGCCCATGGACCTGCACGCCTGGTTTGAGGCCTTTGTCGGGCACCGCTGGTACACCTTCGATCCCACTCAGGCCGTTCCCCGCGGCGGACGCGTGGCCCTGGCCTACGGCCGGGATGCCGCGGACATCGCGACTTACACCCAGTTCGGGCCGTCGGTCTCGCTGGAGTACCTGGAAGTGTCCGTGGAAGAGGCCGGCTGAAAAGGGAGGAGGGGCAGCCGCGACGGGCGCAGAGAGATGGGTAGGGGAATGCCGCGCCGCCCCGCCTGATCGATCTTTTTCACCCTGGGAAGATCCTCTTTGATGGATAGGGATTCGCCTGATCCCGGGTAGTCGAACCGGTAATTTCGTTACCGGGGAGTGAGTCAATTGATTCCAAATTGGCCTCTATTTACAAAAAGGCCAAAAGATATAACTAGTTTAATATAAACAAGTTATAATTTCAGGGATCCGCTTGGCACGCCCCATGCAAATAGAGGTGGAAGAAACCAAAAGCCCAATTCCAGACGGAACCAGAGCGGGCTGGAGACTCTACCCAAATCACAACCTATATCGTAATCAATCCAGACAATGAAAACCAGCTACCTCCGCTACCGGGGCGTGAAGATGCCCCTCGCTCAATACAAAGCTGCCGCGAAAGCCAAAGCCGAACTGCGGGCCACTCGGTCGCAACACGTCCTATACCGGGGCGCGGACAAAGACTTGCTGGCCGCCTGAGGCCAGCGCATGCTCTCCCCTCAAAGAAAAAACCCCAATAAAACCCAACACTATCCCCATTCCATGAACGGCGAAAAGAACATCCAGTACCGGGGCGCTCAAGTGTCCCAAGAGCAGTACGAAGCCGGTGTGAAAGCCAAGTCTGAAGAACGATCCGCCGCCCACGTCCAGCATGTGCAATACCGCGGTTCCGAAAAGGACATTCACACGGATGAACCGAAGAAAGTGGTCCCGCACGACATTCTCTGGCGCGGCAACCGAACCATGCTGAACTTTTGAGTTAAGTGGTGTGGACCCCTCGATTGGGTCCGCTTGAATACTCCCAATCCCTGAGACCCCGGTACCCGTCACTATCGCAATCCTCCCCCCCCTCGCGAGACGGGTGGCCGGGGCCTCAAGCCTGACCGGGTCGAGCCGAAAGGCTCCCAGGTCTGGCAAAACCAAAAAAGGGACGTTCGAAAGAACGTCCCTTTTTTCATTCTCGGGCCGGATGGGATTTCACTTTCTCAAGGCCAGCGAGGCCGCCCTATCCAGCGGCCGTTCCGGGAAGAAGGTGGAATGCGATCTCCGGGTGCGTTCTTGAAAATAGAACGAGGCAGTGTCGCCAGGCGGGTGGTGTGTCTTGAACAGGCGATACGCGGAGTGGCTCGCCCTCCTGGTCAACGGTTCCGGCGAGTGGGCGCCCCCGCTCAATGACCGGGAACTGCGGCCCGCCATGTCTTCCGAGGGGGAGCCTTTGTCTAGTGCTCTGACCGCCTTAAAATGATGAGCGCTTGGTCTGAACAAAGAGCCGTTGGCAAAAGGACGAGACCCGGTCTTTTTGGCTGGGGTCTTCGTTGCTCTTCAGTCAGTTATGATTCACATAGCCTCCTTCATCGCGCCTTGCCCCCAGCTAAAAATCCTCGCCAATCACCCATCATCTTAAGGCGGTCAGAGCACTAGGGTGTGTGGACAGATTGGCGGACTGCCCGGCGCGAGGCCATTATTCGGCTGGCAAGGCGCGCCGAACGCCGTTGGGTGACCCCGATAGAGTGAGGCGGAACGCAGCCAGGCGTAAAATGGGCCGCGTTTTTGGAAAATTCGCCGCTTGCGGCGCTGATTCTGTCTTCCTTTTTCATCTATTCCGGGCGGTTCGGGAATTTGTCCACACACCCTAGTGATCCAATAGGAGACCCCCCGGCTTTGCCGGGGAGGCTATTGGAGTTTGACTGATGCGGCAGTCTTCGCGGTTGATGGGTTTTGCGAAGCCCCGTTAAAGCCGCCGCCCCCTTAGGCTCCTTGGGACGCGAAGCGTCTCTTGAGAGCGGCGAATTTCCTTTCGCCGCTTTGTGGCAGGCAGACGGAGGCGGGGTGGGGGAGACGACGTTCGCTTGCTCGCGGACCGTGCTTCCCATCTCAGGCCAGCAACTCGAATTCTGCTTGGTTTCCCAATTACAGATCCACTGGCGGACGCCAGCCGAATCGAAATTGAGATACCCTGAAAAGGTTCAAATACGCGACCTAGGAGAAGCTGGCTCCATTGTCGAAAGAGTTAGTGAATCATCCAAAACCCGGTGGCCTCCAATAGCCGCTTTGAGCGGCTCACGTTTTAAAAGCCTCCGGTTTCACCGGAGGTGTATTACTCAGCAGGCTCACCCGGCCGAGAGCCTCTTTTCCTGGGGTGTTTGACCTGTCCCAGACGCCAAAGGATGGCCTGATAAAGCAGGTGTCACCGGTAATCTGGTTACCAGAAGCTGGGAAAAGAGATACCGAAACGACCGGTTTTCAGAAAAAGACCTAAATTTATAACTGATTGACAATAAATAAGTTATAACTTCTTAAGGCCACTTGGCACGAGGGGTGCATTAAATAAAAGCAGAAAGAAACAAGGCGAATCTCCAAGACAACCGGATGAGCCAGAAACTTTAAGATCAGAAAACCAACAAACCCTTAACCGGACTAAGAAAATGAAAACCAACTACCTCACCTACCGGGGCGTCACGATGCCCCTCGACCAATACAAAAACGCGGCGAAAGCCAAAGCCGGACAACGGGCGACCGCTCCTCTGCAACACGTGCAATACCGCGGCGCGGAAAAAGATCTCCGGGCCGCCTGAGCTGAGCGCCACCATCCGGCAAACCAAACCGAATCAACTTTTTAGAAACCAAAACTCCTAACCCTACCAAGACAATGAAAACGACTTATCTCCAATATCGCGGCGCCAAAGTTTCCGTGGACGAATACAACGCCGCCGTAAAACTCCGCGCCGAAGAACGCGCCAATGCCCATACCCAGCATGTGAGCTATCGCGGCGCTGAGAAGGACGTCCGCACGGACGAAGTCCACGTCGCCGTTCCGCACGATGTGCTGTGGCGCGGCGCTCACGCCACGCTGGCCTACTAACGAAGGCCGGCTGGTGGGACCTGATTCCCCCCCCAACCAAAAAACCCCCAACCCAAAAACTCCATCCAAGTTCATCGCCGTCCGGATTCCCTCCGGAGTGGAGTCGGCGAAAAACCGCCGGACCGGAAAAGGTCTGGCAAGCAGCAAAAGAAAGGGGCGCTCGAAAGGGCGTCCCTTTTTTGTTTACAGATTCCGGAAATTCGGTTTGTTCGGCCATCCGGGCAATTTGCAGCCACAATGGGAGAGCAATTGTCACGAACATTTCATTGCGTAGGGACCGCATCCTGCGTCGTAAATGTTGCTGCCGGTGATTGGGGCTGCCAGGTGCCGGAAAAGTTTCCGATTCGAAGCTTGTGGTGAATTAAGAATTTTAGGAAAAAATCTTCAGAAAACCGCTTGTGAAAATTTTCACAAAGTCTTAAATACGGGCCTTCTTTGACGCAATGCCGAACTTCTTTCCGCGCTGGACAAACTGGTTACCGATTAAGATCCTGATCGGCCTTGGCTGCATGGGGACCATTGCGGTGGCCGTTCTCTTCTGGGTCTTCACGCCGGAGTATAGCCGGGCGGGCTATCAGCCGCAGCAGCCCATCCCTTTCGAGCACACCATCCACGCGGGCCAGCTGGGCATGGACTGCCGTTACTGCCACACCTTCGTGGAAGATTCGGCGCACTCCAATGTTCCGAACGCCCAGGTTTGCTGGAACTGTCACTCCACTGGCAAGGTGCTTTCCGACAGTCCGAAGCTGGAGCCGCTGCGCCAGGCCATGGATGTGAACTACGAGGGCTACACCGGCGAACCCATTCAGTGGGTGCAGATTCACCAGACGCCTGACTATGCGTATTTCAATCACTCCGTGCACGTGAACCGTGGTGTCAGTTGCGTGGAGTGCCACGGTAAGGTGAATGAGATGGAGGTGGTGTTTCACGCCAAGGGGCAAAGCATGAGCTTCTGCCTGGAGTGTCACCGCGAGCCGGAGAAAGCGCTGCGGCCGCTGGATCAGGTCACGAATTTGGACTGGAAGCCTGAAGATCTCGACCGGCAGGCCTTCTATGCCTATCTGACGGGTCTTTCGAAGGGGCATGGCGCCGAGGCGCCGGATTACTCCGAGGAAATGGCGGAGGACGGGCCGCTTACCCAAAAAGAAATCGGAACCAAGTTGAAAGAAGCCTGGAGCGTCCGTCCGCCCGAAGACTGCACCACCTGTCATCGCTGATTCGGTCCGCCAACGGCCCTTCCTCTCCAGATACTCGTTCTCTCAGATCCGCATGAAACATCAGTGGCATCATCCTGAAACTCCAGAGACCGGCCGCCGTTACTGGCGCAGCCTGGGTGAATTGGAGAAATCTCCAGAGTTCAGCGAATGGCTGGACAAGGAGTTCCCGCAGGGCGCCGCCGAGTTTAACAATCCTGAGGCTGGGGAAACGTCCCGCCGGAATTTCTTGAAATACATGGGCGCCGCCACCGCGCTGGCGGGCTTTGGGTTGTCTGGCTGCCGCCGGCCCCTCCTGCATGTGGTGCCTTATAACGAGCACGTGGAGTGGATCGTGCCTGGCAAACCGTTGCTCTTTGCTTCGGCTAAGCCTCGTCCTGGCGGTCGTGGTTGCGATCCTCTGGTGGTTACCACTCACGAAGGCCGTCCCACCAAGGTGGACGGCAACCGGCTGCACCCGGAATTTTCCGGTGGTTCGGATGGCTTCACGCAGGCGTCCGTGCTGAACCTTTACGATCCGGACCGCTCCAAAACGTATCTGAATTCAGGTGAGAAATCTTCGAAAGAAGCTTTCGAGGCGGGGTTTCTGAATGGTTTTCTGAAGGGGAAGGGGGAGAAAGCCGCTCTCCTGATCGGGGAATCGTCTTCCCCCACGCGGGCCCGTCTCCTGGAGGCGTTGGCGAAGCGCTACCCTCAGTTGCAGGTTTTTCAATACGAGCCGTTGTCTGCGGTTGGTCTGAAGGCCGCCGAGCTTGAGCTTTTCGGTGAAGGCGTCAGCCAAGTGCCGCATCTGGATCGCGCGGAGAAGATTCTTGCGCTGGACTGCGATTTCATTGGATTGGACAAGGTGGGGAACGATCCCGTGGCGGAGTTTTCCAAAGGCCGCAAGGTCGACGGGGAAGGTAAGCCGGAGAAAATGAACCGGCTCTACGTGGTGGAGCCTGCCTTTACTCTTACGGGGGGTATGGCGGACCATCGTCTGCGTCTTCCGGCCAGCCAAGTGGCGGCGCTGTCGATTGCGTTGGCCTCGGAGGTGGCCGCGGCGGCGGGTGATGATGCTCTGGCTTCCGCGATCAAGCCCGCGCTCGCCAATATCAACCCGGCGGTGCTGGACATGGATTGGATTGCTGAGGTGGCCAAGGATTTGGCGGCTTCCAAGGGTAAGGCGCTGGTTCTGGCGGGTTCTCAGCAGCCGAAGGAAGTGCATCTTTTGGTGGCCGCCATGAATGCCTCGCTGGGTAGTCTGGGTGGTGCGGATGCGTTGATTTCGCTGGTGAAGTCAGGGGTGAAGTCGTATCCCGGTTTGCCGAATCTGGCCAAGGCGATTGCCGACGGCAAGGTGGATAAGCTCATCCTGACGACCGAGGCTGATTTGCTTTTCGACGCGCCTGCTGACCTGAATTTCGGCGACCTTTTCGCGAAAATCACCACGGTGGATCTCAGTTCCCGCCGGAAACAGACCGCGCAAAAGGCGACCTGGCATGTGCCGGGCACGCATTACCTGGAAGAATGGGGCGACCTGTTTTCCGCTACCGGGGTGTATTCCGTAGTGCAGCCTACGATTTTCCCGCTCTACGAAGGGGTGTCGGAAATCGAATTTTACCTGAGCCTCCTGGCGGAACCGCCGGTGGAGGGTGAGGAGGGAAAAGAAGAAGTGGCTCCCGCGGCTCCTCTGCCGGGCCAGTCCGCGCCGGATGCTCCCGCTCTGGCGGAGGTGAAGAAGACGTTTGAAGCTGTTCTGGGTGGGGGAGATGTCAAAAAGGCATGGAATGCTACCCTGCGTGACGGCTTCCTGACGGGATCGTCTTTCCCGTCCGCTACCGGTTCCGTGGACTTCGGTAAGGTGGGCGCCACCGCTGCCGTGGCGAATCTGGCCGACCTGCCGTATCCCGAAAGCCTGGAAGTCATTCTGGTTCCGGGTTCCGCGACTTATGATGGTCGTTACGCCAACAATGGCTGGCTCCAGGAAGTGGGTGACCCCATCACCAAGCTGACGTGGGACAATGCCGCGCTGGTTTCCTGGAAAACCGCCGAAGACCTGGGTCTCAAGGATGGTCAAATGCTGGAATTGAATTCCGGTGGCCGCACCCTCAAGGTGCCGGTGACCCGGAACCCCGGTCAGGCGGACAATACCATCATGCTGGCCTTGGGCTACTACGGTACCCTCATGGATGAAGCGGGCGATCCGGTGGACGCCGGCAGCATCGCCACGGGTGTCGGGTTCAATGTTTACCCGCTGCGCACGACCACTCAGCCTTATTTCGTGACGGGTGTGAAGCTTCACAACCTGGGTGGGGAGCACTTGCTTGCTTTCACCGCGGAGCATTACAGCATGGAAGGCCGCGCGTTGGCTCGCGAGGGCACGCTGGAAATGTTTGAGGCCGACGAGAAAAAGATGGCCGAGGCCAAGGCGCACGGCCACGAAGGGAAGAGCTTCATTCAGGCCCAGGGCATGGATGCCCATATTCCGGAAAACATTTCCGCCTACAAAGGGCCCAACTACATGGAGCCGGAGGCGACGCCGGAGCCCGCGCATCCGCTGAAGCACTTCTTCAAGGTCGATCCCAATCACCAGTGGGCGATGACGGTTGATCTTCATGCCTGCACGGGCTGCAACGCGTGCAGCATTGCCTGTCAGGCGGAGAACAACATTCCGATTGTTGGGAAAGATCAGGTCTCCCGGGGCCGTGAGATGCACTGGATCCGCATGGACCGCTACTTTTCCAGCCCGTATGACGCCGAAACGGTTTCCAGTTTCACCAAGGAAAAGGGTGACGAGCCGGGCCGCCGCCGGGTGGACCCGGACAATGTGGAAATGATCCCGCAGCCCGTGGCTTGTGTGCAGTGCGAGAACGCTCCCTGCGAAACGGTCTGCCCCGTGAATGCCACCGTGCACACGGGCGACGGGCTGAACGCGATGACTTATAACCGCTGTATCGGTACGCGTTACTGCGCCAACAACTGCCCTTATAAGGCGCGCCGCTTCAATTACTACGACTACAACAAGCGTCCGATCGATAAGTTGGCTCTCGGACCGCTGGCGCCCGCGGCTGGCCGCGCGACCACCACGGAACAGCTTCAGAAAAACCCGAACGTGACCGTCCGGATGCGTGGGGTGATTGAGAAGTGCACCTACTGCGTGCAGCGGATCAGCACCGCGAAGATCGCCGCCAAAGTGGACGCACGGGATTCCTCGGACGTTATGGTGCCAGCCAACTCGGTTACCACAGCCTGTCAGGATGCTTGCTCCACTGGGGCCATTACTTTCGGTAACTGGAAGAACCCGGATGACATGGTCGCGAAGATCAAGGGCGATCCGGTCACGGGTGAGGGACAGAACCCGCGAAACTACGACCTGCTGAAATACATTGGCACCCGTCCCCGGACCAGTTACCTGGGCCGCATTAAGAACCCAAATCCGAAGATGCCTGGCGCGGCCAAGGTCGGTCAGATGACGGCCAAGATGCACTAAGCAACCGGGCGAAAGCCCAACGCGGCGGGAACAAGACGAAACGAAAGTTTTTTAACACCAGATGGCAACGGAAACCACAACGCTAAGAGGAGGCGTCAAAGCGGCGGAGCTTGAGGGCATCAAGCGCGAGTCGCTGGTGCTCAACAAACGCTCCATGCAGTGGATCACGGACCGCATTTGCGGGATCGTGGAGAATCGCCAGCCGTTCATCTGGTGGATCTTGTTTCTGCCTTCCGTGGTGCTGGCAGGCTGCTTGATGTTTACGCTGGTCTACTTGGTCTCCACTGGGGTGGGGGTCTGGGGGAATAACCAGCCGGTCGCCTGGGGTTGGGCCATTGTGAACTTCGTGTTCTGGATCGGTATCGGTCACGCCGGGACGCTGATCTCCGCCATTCTTTTCCTGACCCGTCAGCGATGGCGGACCTCGGTGAACCGCTCGGCGGAAGCCATGACCCTTTTTGCGGTGGTGTGCGCCGGGATTTATCCCGGGTTCCACGTCGGCCGTTTCTGGATGGTGTGGTTCCTGGCGCCCATTCCGAACGCCAACGCCATCTGGCAGAACTTCAAGAGCCCGCTGTTGTGGGATGTGTTCGCGGTTTCGACCTACTTCACTGTCTCAGTCATTTTCTGGTATATCGGGTTGATTCCCGATCTGGCCACCCTGCGGGACCGGTCCAAGGCGGGTCTGCGCAAAGCGCTCTACGGAATCTTCGCCCTCGGCTGGCGCGGGGGTAACCGTCAGTGGCGCCACTACGAGATGGGCTACCTGCTCCTGGCCGCCCTTTCCACGCCTCTGGTGCTCTCCGTTCACTCCGTGGTGTCTTTCGACTTCGCCACTTCCGTGGTGCCTGGCTGGCACACGACGATTTTCCCGCCTTACTTCGTGGCCGGCGCTATCTTCGGCGGCTTTGCGATGGTGCTGACACTCATGCTTCCCGTCCGGAAACTGTACGGGCTGGAGGACATGTTTACCGGCAAGCATATCGACAACATGGCGAAGATCATTCTCCTGACGGGGACGATTGTCGGTTACGCCTACATCATGGAGCTGTTCATCTCCTACTACGGAGCGAACAAGTTTGAGGCTGACGCCTTCTACCTCCGGATCGTGAACGGCCCGTATACGTGGGCTTATTACTGCATGTTCTTCTGCAACGTCATCTCGCCCCAGATCTTCTGGTTCGAGAAAGCCCGGAAGAACCTGTGGGTCGTCTTTATCGTGGCGAACTTCGTGAACGCGGGGATGTGGTTCGAGCGTTTCGTGATCATTCCCACCACGCTGGCGCGCGACTTCCTGCCTGGCCAGTGGGGCTACTACTCGCCCACCTGGGTGGAGATTCTCATGTTCTGCGGCACCTTTGGCCTCTTCCTGTCGCTGTTCCTCCTGTTTATCCGCTTCCTGCCGGTGATCGCGATTGCCGAAGTGAAAGGCGTCCTGCCAGAGGCCGATCCGCACTACCCGGAGTGGACCGCCCTGCGCAAGAAGCGCGGCCTTCAACCCGACGGCCCGGAGGTCGAAACCAGTCATCACTAGAGTGAGCCAACCCGCCATCATGAAGCGAGCTTTTGCCTACGTAGCCGAATTCGATAGCGCCGCGGCGATTTACCACGCCGCCGAACAGGTGCGCGATGCGGGCTATAAGAAATGGGATGTCCACACCCCGTACCCGGTCCATGGCATGGATCACGCCATGGGCCTCGGCAAGTCCTGGTTGTCCGGTGTGGTGCTGTGTGGTGGTCTGACGGGCTTCTGCACCGCCTTGTTCCTTCAGTTTTTCACTCAGGTGGATCTCTACCCCACCGTGGTGCAGGGGAAACCCACGAACTTGAACACCGTGCCAGCCTTCTTCCCGGTGACCTTCGAGCTGACGATCCTCTTTTCCGCCTTTGCGGTGCTGTTCGGATTGCTGGCTTTCGTCATGCTGCCCCGCTGGAATCATCCGCTGTTCGGTTCCAAGAAATTCGCCCGCTTTTCGGATGATGGTTTCATCCTCGTGATCGAGGCTCGTGACGCCAAGTTTCAAGAAGCAGACACCAAGGAATTCCTCCTCTCCACCGGGGCTTCCGGAGTGGAACTGGTGGAAGAAGAATTTTAACGACCCATGCGCTGGTTTTTCCTCATCGCCTTCATTGTCAGTGTCACGTTGTTCGTGGGCATCGGACCGCGCCGTGAAAAGTTCTCGAGCCCGCCGTTCGAGATTTTCCCGGACATGGACCACCAGTACAAGGTGCGCTACCAGAAGCAGAGTCCCCTGGTGGACGGCAAAGCCGCGCAGCGCAAGCCGGTCCCTGGCACCGTGCCGATGGGGTTTGTGGTTCCCGAAGGCACCGCCGCCGAAGGCAAGGCCGTGGCTGAATTTGGCTGGGCCCACAGTGATGACTATTTCAACACGGGTACCTTTGGCGATTACTACGGTGAAGGTTTCCCCGAAGCCGTGACGGTGGACGAAGTCCTGCTGGCGCGCGGCAAGCAGCGCTTTCACATCAATTGCATGCCCTGTCATGGCGAAGCCGGCAACGGCCAGGGGGTGGTCTCCAAGTACTGGGCCATTCCGCCCACGGCGAACCTGCTCGACCCCCGGGTCGTCTCCATGCCTGAGGGGCAGATTTTTTGGACCATCACCCATGGGAAAGGGCTGATGGGACCCTACAACGGCACCATTACGGTGAAAGACCGCTGGGCCATCGTGGCCTACGTGAAGGCCTTGCAGTTCGCGTCCTCCGCGCCGCTGTCGAACCCGGAAGTGAAGACTCTGTTCGACCAGGCCCAGGCGGCGCCGCCCGTGACCGCCGCTCCCGCCGGAGATGAAGAAGCGAAGCCCGCGGAAGAAGCAGCCAAACAGTAAGTAACGAACGAAACCGCATCGCCTCGCAGCCAGAGTCATCGTTACGCCAACCCGATCCGATTTTTCAGTAGAGAGACCGATTTTGCAGTCATCATGAGCGCCATTAAGTCCGTAGACAACCTGCCAAACGACGGGGAGAAGTTCGATTCTTCCAAGGTGGCCCTGGTGAAAGGCATCAGCCTGATCCTTGGGGGCGGGTTGACGGCGTTGTTCTTCATTCTTTGGCTCTTCCTTCCCGGCCAGATGCAGCAGTCCATGGCGTATTCCTGGCTGTTTGCCGTGGTGTTTTTCATGACGCTGTCCATTGGCGGGATTTTCTGGACCTTGCTGCACCACGCCACGAACTCCGGTTGGGGGGTCGTGGTGCGGCGTCTCATGGAGACCCTGGGCAGCCTGATCCCGCTTTACTTCATCCTGGCGCTTCCGCTGCTCCTGCCCGGACCGCGCGACGCGCTGTGGGAATGGTTTGAAGCCCGCCAGGAAATGATTCAGGCTGGGAAAGATCACTCCAGCCCCGAACACCTGGAAGCCGCGAAGGCGGAGTGGGGCCAATCCGTGGCCGCTGCCGAGAAGAAGCTGGCCGCGGTGAAAGCAAAGAAGGAGAAGGAATCCGCCACCGCCACCGCGACCGCGGGGGAGAAATACAACCTGGAACAGCAGGTCATTGCCGCGGAAGGAAAGCTGGAAGTGGCGAAGGCTTCCGAGCCCACGGCTGAGGAATTGGCCAGCGAGGGCCAGTTGCACGCGAATGTCGGGCTCTACAAGAAGCGTGGCTACCTGAACGAAGTATTCTGGTATGCCCGGTACGTCGGTTACTTCCTGGTGCTGGGAGGGATCATTTACTTCCTGCGGAGCTGGTCGATCAAACAGGACCAGACGGGGGACTTCCGTTACTTCCGCTGGATGCGCCGGGGTTCCTGCGGCTTCCTGCCTCTGTTTGCGGCCTCCTGGACCTTTGTGGTCGTGGACTGGTTGATGGCCCTGGACTACACCTGGTTTTCCACCATGTGGGGGGTCTATCTCTTCGCGGGCTCGGCCTTGAACTCGATGGCGATTCTCATTGCCGCGCTTACCTGGCTAAGGAGCCGGGGCTTCCTGAAGGATGTTGTTTCCATGGAGCATTACCACATCATGGGTAAGCTGATGTTCTCCTTCGTGGTGTTCTGGGCCTATATCGCGTTCTCTCAGTTCTTCCTGATCTGGTATGCCAACATCACGGAGGAAACCAAATTCTACCTGACACGCAACACCGCCTACTGGAATGCCTACGCCATCGGCTTCCTCGTGATCGGTCACTTCTTCCTTCCGTTTGCGGGCATGTTGCTCCGGAGAGTGAAGACCGTTCCTTATGTGCTCACCGGCATCGCCCTGTGGAACCTGTGCATGCACGTGCTCGACATTTACTGGATCATCATCCCAGAGCGGGGGCCGTCTCTTACCCAAGGTAAGGAGATGGTGATCCCGGGCGCGATCTACTTCGACATTCTGGCCTTCGTGGCCGTGGGCGGCCTGACGGTGTTCCTGTTTTTGAGCCGGTTGGCCAAGGCCAGCTTGTATCCATGCCAGGATCCGCGCTTGGAGGAATCCTTGAACTTGGTTAACTGAGGCCCACCACCGAACGAGACATTTTTAAACGCGACCTATGAGCACACCACAGGGAGATTCTCCTTCAGGACGGTTCCAGAGTTTCTGGGGCGGTGTCCTTCTCTTTGTCATTTTCGGAGTCCTGATGGTGATTTTCGTGGCCATTGGTGGAGGGTTCGGAAAACGCCAGAAGGAACCCGCTTACCGGGCCGAACGCATCGAACAACGGAACGCCTTCGCGGAGGAGGTCAACGCGGCCCAGGCCACCTTGGTGACCGAACCCGCCGTGGTGGACGAAGCCAAAGGTCTGGTTCGCCTTCCGGTGGATGCCGTGACCGAATTGGTGGTCAAAGACCTGACCGGTAAGAAGCCCGCCAAGTCAGCCGTGGTAGTGCCCGGTTCGCCCACTTCCTTGGCGGCGCCTCCAGCAGCGCCCGCGCCGGCCGCTGAAGAGAAGCCTTCTGGCAAGCCCGCCGAAGCAGCACCCGCCAAAGCCGGGGAAGCTCCGGCCACGGCTCCTGCTCCCGCGCCCGCGACGGAGAAGCCGGCTGGAAACACGCCCGCTCCGGAGAAGAAGAAAGAGAAACCGGCTCCGGCGCCCGCGCCCGCTACTCCCGCCGGGAATGCGCCGGCTCCGGCTCCCGGGAAGCCAGCCGCGGAACCCATGCCGGAAAAACCCGCCGCTGAAAAACCGGGAAGCGCTGAGCCTAAGCCAGAATCTCCCAAAACTCCGGGTGCTCCTAAAGAGTCTGGAACGACCGGACCCACACCGGAGTCCAACACCCCGCCTCCGGCGGAGCCGAAAGAAGGGGAAAAGCCCGCGCCCGCGCCTCCGGCGGAACCTGAAACGGAAGAGAAACCCGCCGCCGAAGAAAAGGCCGAGTAGGGCCCGTTACCAACCGGACCGCCAGAGTCGCGACCCGCGCACGATAGAGACTTCCCAGAAAACGATTACTTCGCGTATTAGCCGAACGTTCGAATGAGTTCCGAAACCGAAAAGGTAGCCAATCAGAATTTGCAGGACCGCATCGCCATCGACCAGTCGGTGCGGCTTCCGGTCTTATTCTTCTTCACCAGTGGAGCCGTCTGGCTGCTTTTGGCCTGTGCTCTCGGGTTCCTGAGCGCCCTTAAGATGCGCAATCCGGGATTGTGGGACGACTGCTTCGCCCTTACCTACGGCCGTCTCTATCCCGCCCACCTGAACGCCCTGATTTACGGCTGGGCCATGCAGGCGGGAATGGGAACGATGATCTGGCTGATGGCCCGCTTGAGCCGGGCGCAACTGCGCGCGCAGACCACCGTCATCGTGGCGGGGCATGTCTGGAACGTGGCGGTTTTCCTGGGCATCCTGGCCATCTTTTTCACGGGCGGCACCTCGGTGGTGTGGCTGGACTTCCCGTCCTGGCTATGGCCCATGATGGCGCTTTGCTATTTCTTCATCACTATCTGGGTGGTGGTTCTCTACGGCTCCCGCCGCGAGAAGGAAGGGTACATCTCTCAGCACTACCTCATTGGCGCGGCCTTCTGGTTTCCGTGGATCTACATCACGGCCAACCTCATCATCTTCCATTTCAAAGGTTCCGCCGTCATGTCGGCCGGGGTGGATACTTGGTATGTCAGCAACCTGACCTTCTTCTGGTTCACGCCCATTGCCTTAGCGGTGGCCTACTACATCATTCCGAAGATTACGGGCCGCCCGATTTACAGTTATTCGCTGGCATCTTTCGGATTCTGGACCTTGGCCATTGTCGCGGGCTGGATGGGATTCCAACGCTACATCGGCGGACCGTTCCCTGCCTGGATGCCCGCCATGGGCGGCACGGCCTGCATCCTCCTGCTTCTGGTGGTCATCACGACAGGCGTGAACCATTACCAGACGCTGAAAGGGAAGTTTAACCTGGTCACCTACAGCCCGTCGCTTCGGTTTACGGTCTTCGGCACGGTCATGTTTACCGGGCTGGGCTTGATGACGGCCATGAGTTCTTATTTCACTTTCGGAAAGTATCTGCAGTTCAGCCACGCGGTGGCGGGTATGGACATCCTGGCGGTGTATGGGTTTTTCTCGATGACCATGTTCGGGGCCATTTACTTCATCGTTCCGCGCATCACTGGTTGCGAATGGCCCAGCGCTGGCATGATCCGCTTTCACTTCTGGTTCTCCGCTTACGGCATCATTTCCCTGGTGGCTTTCCAGGTCGTGGCGGGCTACTTCCAGGGCTACGACATCAATCAGTGGTCGAAGGATTTCATGGTCTCGGTCAATATCACCAAGGGACACATCGTGGCCCGGGCCGTGGCCTGGCTGTTGATCCTTTCCGCCAACTTGACCTTCGCCTGGCAACTTCTCCTCATGTTCGCCGGAAAGGGGCGGCGTTCTCAGGGCGCCACGCTGATTCACTCCAAACCCGGTGCCGCGCTGACTTCCGATGAAGCCGCCGCGGGTCTTGCCAAAGGAGGTGCTAAAGCATGAAGAAAGATTGCTGCTCTAAATTGTATCTTGGACTGGCCGCCGCGTTCGGCCTTCCGTGGTTGTTGCTGATCGTGGTTCCCTACGTGAAGCTCAGCGCCTTGGAGCCGGTTTCCTATCCGGAAGATATGAAAGCGCCGGATGGTTCCACGGTGTATCCCGGTCCGCGGGCGGGGGAAGTTTCCCTTGGGGCCAAAGTCTATGCCCGGGAAGGGTGTAACTATTGCCACTCTCAGATGATCCGCCCCACCTACGCGGGGGCCGACCTGTGGCGTCCGGGCTGGGCTGGTCCGGAGACCGACCGGGAATCGCCGAAGCGGGAGACCCGTCCGGCGGATTACCTGGGCGAAACCTACGCGTTTCTTGGGTATCAGCGCATCGGCCAGGATCTGAGCAACGTGGGTTACCGCATCGCGGACCGCGACTCGCTTCACCAGCATCTTTACAATCCGCGCAGCGTGTCGCCCGACTCGATCATGCCCGCCTACAAGCACCTCTATAAAGAAGTCTACCCGGACGGTGATGTGAGCGGAGATCCGAAGATCGTGCCCACTGGCGAGGCGGAGGCCTTGGTGGATTACCTGCTTTCACTGAAGAAAGACGCTCCCTTGCCGGACAAGGCCGGTGCCGCCGCGGGAGAAGCGGACGAAGCCAACCCGCAGAGTTGAATTCCATGAGTAACGACCCGAATCAGGAAACGAATCTCGATTACGAGGCCGAAGGCGCAGGCGTGGCGGAAGTCCACGGCGCCGTGGAGCGTGAAAAGGATGTGCCCATGACCCGCCCGGGTCACGAGCCCGTGGAATTGCGCCATTTCATTTTGATGATCTTCGTGTTCATCTTCGCGGGTGGCTATTTCTTCCAGTATAGCAACGGCTTTGGTTCCAGCATTTACGCTTTTCCATACTACGATCATCAGGGCCCGGATCCCCGGCCTGCGGTGGAAGGGGCCGCGGTAGAGGAAGAGCAGGGCCCATGGATCGACCGGTGGGTGAAGGATGGGAAGAAAGTGTATGGCAACTGCTTGAGCTGTCACGGCGCCGACGGAAACGGTCAGCCCGGCTTGTTCCCGCCCCTTAACGGGTCTGAATGGGTCCATGGCGGAAACGAACGCATGGCCGCCATCGTCCTCAAGGGGCTTCAGGGGCCCTTCACCGTGGCTGGAAAACAATACAACAACGTGATGGCGCCATGGGAGGCACTGGGTCCCGAAGACTTGGCTCAGGTGCTGACCTACGTCCGCACCGAGTTTGGAAATTTCGAAGATCCTCAAGCCGCCGTGGTGACAGAGGAAATGATGAAAGCCGCCATGGAGAAATTCTCCGGGCGCAGCCAGCCTTGGACGGAAGCAGAGTTGAAGGAAATCCCGGCTGATGCCATGTTGCCGGGCGCGAAAGTGGACCTGGAAACGGGTCAACCCGCTGACGGAGAGGGCGGGGGCGAGACAGCTCCCCCTGACAAACCGTGAATCGAAGCAGCCGCGAACCGAGTGACGGAGCACGGTCCCGGCTTTAGAAACACTGGCTTTATTTGATTATATAGTTATATAGTGGAAATCGCCCGGGCTTTCAGGGCGTTTACCCAGCCACCATTTCGCCATGAACCCACAATCTTCCACTGATCTGAGCCACGAAACGGCGGTGCACGGTCACGACGACCACCACGAGGAGCATCATCACGATCCTCCATTCTGGAGGAAGTATGTCTTCTCCACCGACCACAAGGTGATCGGTATCCAGTACGGCATCACCGCCCTGTTGTTTCTGGCCTTAGGCTTTTTCCTCATGATGGTGATGCGTTGGAGCATCGCCTATCCAGGCCGTCCGGTGCCGTTTATTTCGCACCTGCCATGGTTCCGCGTCTGGTTGGAGAACGGCATGGTGACGGGGGATCTCTACAACATGTTTGGCGCCATGCACGGCACCATCATGATCTTCCTGGGCATCGTGCCGCTGGCATTTGGGGCCTTCGGGAACTACGTCACCCCGCTGCAGATCGGGGCGCCGGATATGGCTTTCCCGCGGCTGAACATGGCCAGCTACTGGAGCTACCTGCTGGGTGGCGTGCTGATGTTCGCCAGCTTTTTCCTTCCCTCCGGCGCCGCCAAGGCGGGCTGGACGAACTACTCGCCCCTCGCCACGACCACGGACCTGAGCTTCGGCAGCCTGTTCTGGACGGGGCAGACCCAGTGGCTGTTGGCCATGGTTTTCCTGATTTCTTCCTCCCTCTTGGGCGCGGTGAACTTCATCACCACCATCATTAACCTTCGTTGCAAGGGGATGACCTGGATGCGCATGCCTTTCTTTGTCTGGGCCATGCTGGTTACGGGCTTCCTGCTTCTGCTGGCGTTCCCGCCGCTGGAGGTGGCCGCCATCATGCAGCTTATGGACCGTATGGCGGGTACCAGTTTCTTCGTTCCCTCCGGGCTGTTCGTGAACGGCCAGTTCTTCAACGCCGCCGGGGGTGGCAGTCCGCTGCTTTACCAGCACTTGTTCTGGTTCCTGGGGCACCCCGAGGTATACGTGCTCATTCTTCCCGCGATCGCCATTGTTGGAGAAATCATTCCGAACAATACCCGGAAACCGTTGTGGGGGTATAAGACCATGGTCTACGCCGTCATGGTGCTGGGCTTCCTCAGTTTCCTGGTGTGGGCTCACCACATGTACATCACGGGCATGGGCGCTGGCGTCAGCACCTTCTTCCAGACAGTGACGGTGTTGATTTCCGTGCCATCGGTCATCCTCATCACCTCCATCCTCATTTCCATGTGGGGTGGCTCCATTCGCTTCAATACGCCCATGCTGTTCGCGACGGCGTTCATCCCCATGTTTGGGATTGGCGGTCTGACGGGGCTGCCGCTTGCGTTCTCGATGATCGACCTGCATCTGCACGATACCTACTACGTGATCGCCCACTTCCACTACGTGGTGGCTCCGGGCACGCTGTTCGGTCTCTTCGCGGGCATCTACTTCTGGTTCCCGAAACAGACCGGACGCCGCATGAGCGAGCTGCTGGGGCACCTGCATTTCTGGCCGTCCCTGCTTTTCATGAACGGCATCTTCGCTCCCATGTTCATCCAGGGGATGGCGGGCTTTCACCGCCGGGCTTCGGACGGGGGCGCGGCCTACGAACGCATCGCGGGCCAGGAGTTTCTGGAAGCCGGATCGTTCCTGAGCAAGATCTTTAAGAACGGCGAGGCCATTACCATGATCGATCTGAACATCGTGGCTTCCGTGTCCGCCTGGTGTCTCGCTATCGCGCAGGTGCCTTTCATCATCAACTTCTTCTGGAGCATGACGAAGGGTAAAAAGGTGAACTCCAACAACCCGTGGGACGCCACCACACTGGAGTGGTCTTGCCCGACGCCGCCACCGCACGGCAACTTCCTGAAGGAACCGGTTGCCTACCGCGGCCCCTACGAATACAGCGTGCCGGGCGCGGAACGTGACTTCACGCCGCAGTTCGAACCCGACCCGGAATCGCCTCAAGCGCCAGCGGAGGAGGAGCTGGAAGTGAAAGGCGGCCACTAGAGAGACACATGCCTCGATCCTCCGGGTCAGCTAAACTCACTGTCACACCACGCGACAAGATAAGTTCTTAGGCTCATGCAAATCCCATACGAAGTGACCGCCCGCCGGGACACCGGTCTGTATAACGCCAAGATTGGCATCTGGCTGTTCCTGGCCTCTGAAGTGATGCTCTTTGGTGGCTTGTTTTCCGCCTATGTGTTCCTGCGTATCGGGATTACGCCCGGGGTGGACAATCCCTGGCCTTCCGAAGTTCAGAACATCCCGATCGGCTTCGTCAATACCCTGGTGCTGATTGCCTCCAGTGTGTTTGTGGTCTTGGCTTGGGTGCAGCTGAAGATGCGGAACTGGTTTAGGTTTCAGTTGTGGATGGCGGCCGTCATTTTGTGCGCCCTGACCTTCCTGGGGCTGAAAAGCGTGGAGTATTACGGCAAGTTTCATCACCACGGTCTCAAGTTTACCGACAACTCCCTCGCCGAAGGCATCGTGCAGGAAGTAGACGGCATCATGTCCGACAAGATCCGGTTCGAAGGGAAGTCCATCACCTTCGACATTTCCGCGAAGAATCTCTACTGCCTGAAGGCCGTGCATGGCGATCTGCCCGTTTTCAAAGCTCCGGATGGAGCGGAAGTCACGGACCCCGCCTCCTGGGCCGCCAAGAAGTATGCCGCCGACGTGAACGCCGCGAAGAAAGCCTACAAGGAAGCGCTGGCGGAAGAGAAGAAACTCGCGAAAGAAGAGGGCCGGGAGATCGATGAATCCAAGCTGCCTTCTATGGACGTGGACACCGTGGTGACGTTGGAGGCCGCCGAGCCGTTCTTAATCGCCTCGGGTGAGCGCATGCACACCAATTACACTGACAAGACCATCACCTTCCGGGACGGCTCAAAGGTAACCGGATCGCTGGCTCCGAATGGCGACACCGTGGTGCTGGAAGTGCACGAAATCGACATGCAGCGCGTTCCGCTCGACGAACAGAAGGAGTCCATGATCTGGAGCTACGTAGCCGACGAAGGCGTGAAGAAAGGCTTCTTCGACCTGCAAAACAAGTACAAGCAGCACCTGATCGACTACTACGGCAGCGAAGAGAAAGTTCCGCTGAAACAAAAGCAGAATCACCGTATCAACATCCACCACGTGCACGCCCATCACGAGCACGCGGAACACGGCGCTGAGGGCGAGGCCGCTCATGGAGAGGCCGCTCACCATGGAGACCCGGAAGGCGACGGCGCTGGTGGCGCGGAATCCTCCTACGATTACCCGGTGATTGAGGTGCCACGCTCGGACATCAAGTTCATTGGGAACCATGGTCCGCGTTACAACACCTACTACGCCATCTACTTTACGATGACGGGCCTGCACGGTCTGCACGTGATCGGCGGCGCTTTGGTGCTGGGTTACTTTATGCTGTTTGGGAAGAAACTCTTTCTGCGGAATCCGGAACACATGGCCAACCGCGTGGAAGTGGGCGGACTGTTCTGGCACTTTGTGGACCTGGTCTGGATCTTCCTGTTCCCGGTCATGTATCTTTTCTAAGGCGCCTGAGGCAGCCGGGACCTTTTCATTCAGAATCTTTTATCTCAACCAATCATGTCCGAGTTTACTCCAGCTGAATCCCGTAAACATGTGAAGGCCTACATGGCGGTGTTTCTCGCGCTGATCGTGGGTACGTTTGTGACCGTGGCCGTGGCGATGATTCCCTGGCTGGACCTTGGGGAGCCAGGAAAGTCGTTTTTGGATTACTCGGTGGGACTTCTGATCGCCATCGTTAAAGCCTCGCTGGTGGCGCTGATTTTCATGCACCTCAATCACGAGAAGGGTATGATCTACAAGATCATGCTGTTCACGATGTGTTTCGCCTTTGTGATGATGTTTTTGATCGTGTTTTCCTGGTGGAACCCCATTCAGGAAGCGTTTACCAGCCATTAGGTTTAGGTTCAGCCCGGGTAAGAGACAGAGAGTAGATCGTGTCCCTGAAGCATTTCCATATCCTGTTCATCGCGGTGAGCGTGATGCTGACATTCGGCTTCGCGGTGTGGGCGTTGTTGGCCCAGGACCAGTCCACGATGGTGCGGGCCCTTGGAGTCAGCAGTGGGCTACTGGGTATTGGTCTATTGATTTACGGAGTGTGGTTCTACAAGAAATCGAAGCACGTCATTATCTGATGGCGCGCCGTAATCCCTGACTGAAATGGAAAACCTGACTCAAAGCTTCGAGACCGTGCTGGCCTGTTCCGTCTGCCTGGGAGATTCGGAATCTCCCCAGGTCATGGGCGCAAACCTGGCGATTGGCTTTATGGCCCTGGTGGTGGTGGGCATGCTGTCCACCCTGCTATTCTGCATTTTTCAACTCAACCGCCGGGCCAAGCTGGCCGCTAAAGAGGCGGATCTGGAACTGGAATCGGGAGACTTCTCTTAGTCCGGTTGACGGGCGAAGGTCTCTTCCCAAACACATTTAACCCAAAGAAACAGACGTGATTCTGGCAAACGCATCTCCCATTAACGAACTTCAGGGCATGCACGAGATTGCTTCCGAGCATGGGGAAGAACTCGACCACATGCTGGCCCTGGTGCACTGGTTCATGCTGATTCTAGCCGTGGGCTGGGGGATCTTCATGATTTACGTATTGATCCGCTTTAACGCCCGCCGGAATAAGAAGGCCAGCTACAGCGGGATCACGAACCACTTTTCCACTCATGTGGAGATGGGGGTGGTCATCGTGGAGGTGGTATTGCTCTTGGGGTTCGCTTTCCCTCTCTGGGCGGCGCGCGTGGAGAAATTCCCCGATTCGCCGGACGTGGTCAAAGTCAGGGCCGTCGGACAGCAGTTCTTGTGGACCTTCCACTATGCCGGCAAAGACGGGATGATGGGTCAGGTGGATCTGGATGAGATCAACGCGGGCGGGAACCCCGTGGGCTTGGTGCGGGAGCCCAATGCTCTCGACGACTTCGCCGTGCCGAACACGCTGAAACTTCCCAAAGGCCGCCGGGTCATCGTGCAGGTCACTTCCAAAGACGTAATTCACGGGTTGGCTCTGGTGCCGATGATGATTCAGCAGGACGCCATTCCAGGGCAGGAAGTTCCGATGTGGTTTACCCCCACGAAAACGGGCGAATGGGACATTGTCTGTGCCCAGCTTTGCGGCGCCAGTCACGGCCAGATGAAGGCCACGCTGGAGGTGGTGGAGCCGGAGGAGTATGACGCCTGGGTGGAATCCCAGCCTCCGATGTTGAAGCCGGAAGCCCCGGAGAAAACGGCTGGCGCGGCCAGTCCGGAATCCTCCAAGGGTGCCGTGGCTTCAAACTGAGTTCGCGCCCCTGGTTTTGTGAGGCGCTCAGCTCCCTGAGTGGAGCGCCGGAGCTTAGCTTACATTTTGGCGGCTCTCGGGCCGGAAAGAGCGGAACTCCCGGTGGCGTGGTTACCGGAACCGGGCGGTTGGCGCCTGCCGCCCATCCTCTTGAGAAAAGGGAATACTCGACCCCATGGATCAAACACAGACGCGGGAATGGCCGGGCTGGCTGGCGGTGTATGCCAAGGTGGTGATGGCGGTGGCCCTGCTGCTGGTATGGTGGGGCGCGGCGGTGACGACGGAGGAAGCCGGCATGGCCTTCGCGGACTGGCCCCTGAGCCGGGGCAGCGTGAACCCCGAGGGGTGGCTGGAGCACTGGCCCTACTTTCTGGAACACGGGCACCGGCTGATCGCTTCTCTGACGGGAGTGCTGACCCTCCTGCTCTTTGCGTTCACTTTCGTAAACAGTTGGAAACGGTTTTTTGAATTGTTGGCTCTGGTGCTCTGGCTGGGAATGATGGTGGGCCTGTTCGGCATCGGCGGAGCGGAGCGCGAGTCAGCGGAGCGAAAAGTACTATTCTTTTCCCTGGGTTCCGCCAGTGCCGTGGCGGTGCTGCTGTGGCTGGGGTGGAGCTGGTGGAAACGCCAATGGCCGCTGGCCACCAAGGTGGCGTCTCTGGCGCTACTGATGGTGGTGACACAGGCCATCCTGGGCGGTTTGCGCGTGACCGAGATTTCAGACACCTTCGCCACCATGCACGGGTGCTTCGGCCAGGCGTTCTTCTGCGTGCTGGTCCTGGCGGCGATGGTCGTGTCCCGGCGCTGGGAGGAACGCAGACTGTCGCTGACGCCACCACTACGCTGCCGGGTCCGGCGGTGGGGAGCGGCGCTCTGGCTGGCGGTCTTTGCGCAGTTGATCCTGGGCGCGGTCATGAGGCACCACCACCGCTTTGGCCTGGCGGATGACGGCATTCTGCTGACGGATGGAAAGCTATTTCCGGGCTTCGATTCCCTGATCCTGGGCGTGATGTTTCTGCACAAGTATTGGGCACTGGCCGTCCTGGGCCTGGTGACGAGCGCGACGGTCTGGGTTTCGAAAAATCTGGGCGATCAGCCCAAAGGCGCTACCCGGCTGCCTCTGCTGGTGCTCTGCCTGATACTGGTTCAGTTGATCCTGGGGGTGAGCGTGATCATGACCGGCAAGTCCTTCTGGGTGACGAACGTCCATGTGTTGAACGGTCTGAGCATCCTGGCCGTGTCGTTTGCGTTTCTGGTGCGAAGTTTCCAGGGAAAAGTCTCGGTCTGAGCGGAAGTTTTGCCCGGCCGCCGGGAATGGATTAGGATGGGGCTTCCCGGTCAGAGGCTATCGATTTGGAAAACAAACACATGAACGTGGACCATCCGGCGGAAAAGGCAGCCGCGGTTTCCGGCGCCAAAGGCAACGCCGTGGCCTCGGCGCGTCATGATCTCATGCAGTTGACCAAGGCACGCCTCAGCGTGCTGGTCGCGGTCACCACCATTTTCGGCTACCTGGCCGCGGGCCGAATGCTCGGCAGTTTCAATTGGAACGTGCTGTGGGACACTCTCATCGGGACCCTTCTGGCGGCCTTCGCCTCGGCGGTCTTCAATCAAATCATGGAGGTGGACGCGGATGCACGGATGGAGCGCACGGCCAGCCGCCCGCTTCCGGCCCAGCGGATGCCCACGGCACTGGCCTTCGTGCTGGGCTGGCTGATGGGGGCTTTTGGGATCATTCATCTCGGCATCCGGGTCAACATGGCGGCAGGCCTGTTGGCGGGGCTGACGCTGTTTATCTATCTGTTTGTTTACACGCCCATGAAGCGGCGCAGTTCGTGGAATACCGTGGTGGGGGCGGTGGCGGGCGCTTTGCCCCCTCTGATCGGCTGGTACGCGGGCGGGGCCGGCTACGACCTGGGAGCGGTCTTTCTCTTTGCCTTGTTGTTCCTGTGGCAAATGCCGCACTTCCTGGCCATCAACTGGATGTACCGGGACGAGTACCGCCGCGCGGGTTTCGTGATGTGGTCGAACGAAGACGAGACCGGAAACAAGACTACCGGCCTGGCGCTCTTTTATTCCGTGCTGTTGGCGTTGCTGCCTGTCTTGCCGGTGGTATCGGGGCACGTGGCGGTGTGGTTCCTCCTTCCAGGCTTGGCCTTGGGCGGTGTCTTGGTGTGGCTGGCGTGGAAGTTTCGCCGCGACCGGACCCGGGATCAGGCGCGGCGGTTGTTTTTCTCCACCCTGCTGTATTTGCCCGTGGTACTGGCGGCGGCCCTGCTGGCGTGGCGGGTGAATGGTGGGGGGGCGGAGTAGGTCCCGGAAGCCGGAAGGATAGGGGACTTTCTCGCGGCTTCGGTGTTCCGCATGGCGTATTTTCGAAAACCTGGTTTCCCCCAGCAAGCGCCCACACGAATACGCCAGCCGGATAAGGGCACGCATGCTTGATTAATCCTCAGAACGAAAGACGTTTCCCCTAAAGATGGACTCTTCCACTCCCAATCCCGCGCCCGGAAAATTTGAGCGTAATTTCAATCCCAAGCTTTTCTGGGCCACGATCATCGCGATCTGCGCGATCATTTTCTCAGGCTCGTTTTTCGTGACTCGTTCCTATCAGAAATACGGGGAGCAAATAGAGCAAGATGATCGCCCTATTTTTGGGTCCCGGCTGGAGCGAGACCTGGACCTGATAAATCGGGACGGGCAGGAGGTCGCGCTCGGCCAACTGAAGGGAAAAATCTGGGTGGCGGGCTACCAATATACGGATTGCCCGTCCGGATGTCTGGGATTGGCGGCCATTCAGAGCCGGTTACAGCAGGAGTTTAGTTCCGATCCGCGATTTCACCTGGTTTCCATCAGCCTGGATCCTAAGGAAGATACGCCGGAGAAAATGGACGAGTGGGTTAAGGACCATGGGGTGGACGAACCGAACTGGTGGTTTGTGACGGGTGACGAGAACGAGATTCGCAGTTACATGATGAAGTACTTCAAATTCTACGGGAGACAGGAAAATACCGATCCGGCTCAGATTACGGCCTATGGAAAGTACTCACACGATCAACGCCTGGCGCTGGTGGATGGCATGGGAAACGTTCGGGGATGGTATGAGGTGATGGATGCTGACTTTGGCGAAGCCGAGCTGGAGAAACTCCGAAAGGACATCCGTTTCCTCTTGAACCAGAAGGAGACAAAACGAGGGGTGAACTGGGGGGTGATTTACTTAGCCATCCTGGGAGCGATTTTCCTGATCTATGTGATCGTTTTGATCAACCGCGGAAACAAGAGGGAAGAGCCTTCCACCGTCCCCGCGGCTTGAGCCATTCTTCCGTTATCTAACCCTTCTACGAATTCCGCTTGTGGACTCCACTGTTCAAACCCTGGCCTTTGGCGTTTCCGACCTGCCGAAGGTGAATGCCACCCTCAATACCGTTTGCACCGTGCTGCTGGTGCTGGGTTTCCTCTTGATCCGGCGCCGGCAGATCAAAGGCCACATTACCTGCATGGCCCTGGCGCTGGCGGTTTCCGCGGCCTTTCTGGTTTGTTATCTAATCTATCACTATTCGGCCGGGCACGTGAAGTTCACCCACGAAGGCCCCGTGCGGACGTTCTACTACATACTCTTGATTTCCCATGTGATTTTGGCCATCGTGATCGTGCCCATGGTGATCATGACCGTAGTGCCCGCGCTGCGCCGCCGATACGACCGCCACACGCGGATCGCCCGGATGACCCTGCCGCTGTGGCTTTATGTATCCGTGACGGGCGTGATCGTTTATCTCATGCTCTATGTGTGGTTTCCCTCCGCGGAGGCGGCGCCCGCCGTGCCCCCGGCGAAGCCGGCGGCGGAAGGGAACTATCCTGAGTTTATTGGGGAAGCGGGCCTCGTTTTCTCGCCCTCCGTGTCCGTGAACCGGGCGTCAGTGGAGGCGGATTCTTTTACGGCTACTTTTTCCATCAACAACCAGACGGGCCGTCCGGTCAAGATCACCAAAGTGGATTCCAGTTGCTCCTGCCTGTCGGCCAAGGCCGACCGGGACCTTCTGCGTCCAGGGGAGGCGGCCACGGTCAGCGCCACCTATTCCATTTCCAAGATGGCTGCGGGAGAGGCGGTGAAGAAAATCTACGTGGAAACGGATCACCCCCAGAATCCCCGGACGGAATTGACCGTGGTGGTGGCGATCGATCCGGCGTTTGAGATTGAGCCAAAAATGGTCACTTGGGTACAGGGCGAGTCGCCCGCGCCCAAGCGGATCCGTTTGCGTTCCTTGCGGGACGAACCCGTGCATGTGGTCAGTGCGGAAAGTTCCCGCGACAGCGTGTCCTGCCGGGTCATTACGGAGACTCCGGGCCGGGACTACTGGCTGGAGCTTACCCCGGAAAGCACGGACAAGATCATCCTCGGCATGCTTAAGATCGAGACCGACAGCAAGATCAAGAAGTTGAGAAAACAAATGGCTTACTTTGCCGTGCAAGCTCCCGGCCGGCAGGAGCGTGGTACTGCGGGCATTCCTTAACGTCAGCGAACACGGCACCGTGAGTCCGCCATCCAAGCGCGGTTTGTAGAAAAAGAGGAGGATGGGTCAAAGGGCCGCACGGTTGAGGGCCAGGGTGGAAGTTGAAGAAATGGTCAAAGCACTGGGCGAAATCGGCATTCTGTTGAGTCTGTGCGCGGTGGCGGTGGGCCTGACGTTTTGGCTTCACCCCCGGGCGCCCAGCCTCCGGTCCGTGGCGGAGGACCCGTCATTGCCCTTCCAGGTGACGGTCCAGGAAGTGCGGGAGAGGTTTGGGCCGGATGTTACCTGGATTGATGCCCGGCCGCGGGAGGACTATGAGGCCGGACACGTGTCCGGAGCTCTGCTTCTAAATGCGGAGGAGTGGGCCGACCTGATGTGGGACTTGAGCGACCGGCTGGACGAACTTTCCAAAACAACCGTGGTGGTCTACTGCGATGGCACCACCTGTGGCCGCAGCGCGGAGGTGGCGGAGCGGCTGCGGGGAGAAGTGGGCCTGGAACAAGTCTATGTGCTGAAAGGAGACTGGCGGGAGTTCGGCCAGTCCGCGCCTTGAGCGACTCGATTCGCGGGAGCTTGAAGCCTCACTTCGCGGCTGGCAGATCCCAGCCGTCGGTGACGAGTTCGCGAATGACCAGATGAGGCATGCCGCCGTTGAAGATGGCTTTGCGCTCGACCTCAAGAATGACGGCCAGGGGCTCCGCGCTCCAAGGAACCATTTTCTCCAGTTTCGAGGACAGTTTGGTGCCTTTGCGGACAAAGGCGTGGGGTCCCTGCAAGAGATCCGATTCGGGCGAGGAATGCGGGGTGGCGATGACGAAAGTATCGTAGTCTTTCAGCATCTCGCGGTCAGGGCCCCAGTAGTCCGTGCGGCGCATCACCAGGCGGAAGCGGCGGGGGCCTGTTTCCTTGGCGGTCTGGAACCGCTGAAAATGTTTGTCGGAAAATTCCGTGTAAATCCCCCAATCCACCTTCAGGCCCTGTGGGGTATCCCGGACGACCACGGGGAACCATTCGGGCGAGTCGCTAGCGGAAACGTTGTATACATAAAAGGGATTGCCGTGTTCTGGCGCCGGGTCCATTTGCCAAAATTCGATGGCGTAGTTCCGGCCCGGCTCATAGGGGTTGGCAGCGTAGTAATCCGCCATTTCAGCCCGGATGCTGTCGGCTTCGAATACGTAGGGCAGCCGGTCCTGCCAGGTAGGCGCGTTGAGAAACGTTTCCAGCGTGGTGCGAACCGGGCCCAAAAGGCCGCTACCCGTGCCGCTGGAAGTGGAAGCGGAATAAGAGCCGCCGGTGGATGAAGCGGGCGTACTGGAGGCTGGCTGACTGCTCGGCGGTGGAGACGCGGCGGGGTTGGGCAGTACCAGGACATCCTCCATGGCCTGCCCGCCGGAAGGCTCAGAAATGCCGGGCGTGGCGCGAGCCATGGCGGGCTCTGGTTCCAAGGTCGATGCCGGAGCCGGAGCCGGAGCGGGAGTGGTATCGGGTTCTACCGCTGGCGCCGGAGAGGGGGCCGGAGCGGGTGGAGCATCCGCTTCGAAGGCCGCCGCCATCTCAGGGGCGGGTTCAGGCAGGCTCGCGGGTGTCTCGGGAGCCCGCGCCGCTGCCGGAGCGGGCGCCGGCGGTTCGGTTTTGGGTTCCGGTTCCGCCGGGGCCGGGACGGGCGAGGCGGCTGACGGGGGGATGGAAATGGTGAGAGTGGGTGTGGCCACCGGTTTCTCAGCCATGGGATCCCGCGAGGGAAGCTCCAGGGCGGAAGCGTCCGCGGGATCGGCGGTATTGGGCGTGGATTGGGGCGGAAGAGAAGCCGCGGCCACGGCGGGCTCCACCGGAGGACGGGCCGCGTCAGCGGCGCTTGAGGCCGGGTGTTCCAGCGTGGAACCGGTTTGAGGAAGGATGGGGCTCCGCCCGGCGGTAGCGGCATCGTTGATGACGACTCGGGGCAGACCCGCGGGACGTTCGGCCGCGGCGGGTTCCGGCGGTTCCGGAGTAGCGTCCGCCGGGGCGCTGGAACTTGGGGGTGCCGCTGGGACCGGAGAGCTTTCGTTGGCGGGAGCGGGCGTGACGGGAGGTTTCCCGGCCGCGGCGACGGAATTGCTGCCCGCCGGGTCTTCATCCGGCTTCGGGTTTGCCTTGTCGCCGGAACCGTGAACGGCGTTGCTGAAGGACGAAAATCCTGGAATGTGGTGGAGCGGGCGAATGCCTCCTTCCACATTTCCGTCCGCGATGAGCAAGATGGTCAGTCCGACAATCGGGAAAAGAGCAGCTATCCCAATGAGTATGGCGACTTGAACCTTTGTACTGAGCGGTTTTTTTTCAGGCCGGTTGTCGAACTGTGACCGCCAGTGGGATGCCTTGGCCTTGCGATGTGGATGCATGCGAGTTAGGGCAGACGAAGGTAAGGGCGAAACCGGCTGCAGCACGTCGTCAATGCCGTGCGATTCTCCACTGGGCGCCGGATTGCCAGAGCGTGGCGGTACCGGGAGGACGGCCTCCTGGTGCCGGGATGAGTGAGGTGGAGAAGAGGATGGAGTGGAATCCTGTCGGCCGTTAGACAGAGGGCCAGCTGATTTCTTTGGCGGGATGGATTGTCCGTGGCCGGACTGGGTGAATCCCTGGCGCGACTTGTCGAGTCCAGCCGGCGGCTGGGAGGATTCCTTAACCTTTCCGCCTTCACCACCGCGTGAAGCCGGAATCCGCTCCGGTTGGCCGTGGGGGGGGATCGCGGGTGATTTCGCCGCCGGTTGGTGGGGCGGATTTGGGGTCTGAAAACTGGTATGGCTGGAGGCCGTATCCCGGGGAGGGGCTTGGGATGGCCGGCGGGTGGCGGGCTGGTCCGGGCTCTTGCGATTGGTATTCGGGTCGATGATGGGCATCGTCTCCGGACGGAACATGGGAGTGTCCGGAGGCGGCGCGGGCACCGGTTTCCGCTGAGTCCCATAGGGAGATGCGGAAGCGGCGGGGGAAGCAGGTTTCTCAGGCGGCCGGGAAGAGGGCGGCGCCGAATGAGGAGGAGTGCCGGTTTCCCAGGGTGACTTGGGAACGGAGGCCGGTCCCCAGGGCGAAGCGGGGGGCTTCGCGCTCATCGAAGGCTTGGCTTCGTCCGAAGGCGTGCTGCGCGGCGCGGACCCCGGTTCGCTCCGGGTCCAGGGGGGGAGCGACGCATTCTGGCCTTCGGGGCGGCCGGCGGGTTTTTGAACGGCTGAAGGCTCCGGACCGGAGGCGTGGCCATTGGTAAGTGGTGGCCGTTTGGCGCCAAAGTTTGTGGTGACGCTGGGCCAGTCGTTGTCTTCCGGATAGGAGGATGGAGCCGCCGGTTCGCGCGGCTCGGGAAGGCGCGAAGGAGCGGACGTCTCGGAAGTGCCGGCGGCCTTCCAGGGGTCTCGCGGTTTCGCGCTGGCGCCGGCTTGGGTGTTTCCCGCCTGGGTTCCGCTGCTATCCTCGCCGGGGAGTGTCCGGGGAGCGGAAATAGGTTCCTTGCACCGGGGGCACGGCCCTGTGACACCCGCCATGGAGCGGGGCACTTTCAGCTTGGCACCACAATGGGGACAGGTGAATTGAATTTTCTCCTGAGTCGTCGTCTGCATGCAGTTGGGTACCGCGTTCAGGGCGTACCAGGTGCGTTTTCTATTGCCGGTGGCACGCCGGCCGCGTCCTGAATTGCCCGTCCCGTCACGGAAGAACCGAAAAAATCAAGTTGAGCGTAACATTCCTGCCCGCCCGTGGCAACATAGCATTCCCAAGCGGTCAAGTCTATTTTTGAGCCTGGATCACGCCACGATCTCCCCCGGTGACCGAAAAGGAAGGAGCATGAAATCCGGCGGCTTCTAACAAAGACGCCATTTCCGCGGCGGAATAACAACGGCCCTGGGTGGAGTGCATGAGAATGCAGGAATATTCCGCGACTGGCAGAGGGCCGGTTTTCTCCGCGTTCAGGAAAGTTTCGTGAACGGCGATGCGGCCGCCCCCGGGCAGGGCGCGGAAGGAATTTTCCAGAAGCTGGCGGATCTCCGGGAGGTCCCAGTCATGCATGACGTTCGAAAACAAATGCACGTCACAGTCCGTGGGGTAGGCATCGGCTTCGAACATGTTGCCCGCCGTCACGGTAACGCGGTCCGAAAAGCCGCGCTCCGCGATGGCTTTCCGTGCGATGCCGTCCACGGGCGGCAATTCCAGCAGAGTGGCGGCGAGGTTTGGAAAGTTCGCCGCCAGGGCGCAAGCGTAGATGCCGGCACCTCCGCCGATGTCCAGCAAGCGCTGGTTTTTCAAGAGGTCCAATTGGTTGGCGAGGGCTTTCCCCAGGTAAACGCCACGGCAGTCCATGGCGCCGGTAAACATGGAGGCAAAGTCCGAGTCGCCCATGGCGCCATGCCAGTCCGCCTCTTGATCTTCGAAACCGCTCCATTGGGCGGGACGCCCGGACTTCAGCACGCGGAGGAAGTCCATGACCACGGGGCGGTCTTTCAGGGACTGGTAGTAGGGCGTGAGGTTCCAGGGCGACCCCTTCACCAGGTGTTCGCGGGCCAGGTCCGTCACCTGAAACACGCCGTCCTCCACGCGGCGCTCGACGAGGCCGTTGCAAAGACAGAGAGTCAGCAGCACATCGGTGGGGCGGGGCTGGAATTCAAAGGCGTCGCAAATTTCCTCCAAGGTGGCGGGAGCGGCCGCCAGGCGGGTGAAAAAGTCGAGATGGACGATGGCGGCGGTAAGAAGGTCGGCCGCGTAGACCCCATCGCGGTAGCGCAGGATGGGAGTGGGGTCCGTGGTGGGGAGTTTGGTGAGATCGGCGGACATGGGGCGTTTGGGGGGAAGACAATCTGACAATCAGACAGGGGCCAGCGGTTTAGGGGACGCCGGAAGGGTAAAGGGGGCGGGAGGCGAAGGTGCCTTAGACCATCATCTGGGCTTCCTCCTGGAGAAAGCTCTGGATGCGGTTGTCGGCGTCCAGGAGGATGACCTTGGGCTGGATGGGCTTTTCCACCAGTTCGAAGCCCATGATGATGAGTTCTTCGCCGACGGTGATGAGGTGGGCGGCGGCGCCGTTCATGCCGATGATGCCGGAGTCCGGGGCGCCTTCGATGACGTAGGTTTCCAGCCGGGCGCCAGTCGTATTGCTCACCACCAGGACGCGTTCTCCGGGCCAGAGGCCGACCGCGTCGATCAGCGTCTTGTCTATGGTAATGCTCCCGACGTAGTTGAGGTCTGCCTCAGTGACGGTGGCGCGGTGAATCTTGGATCTCAAACAGGAACGCATGTCGGGCGCATTAAAGTGGCGGAAAAATCCGGTCAGTCAAATTCGCTGGCACGGGCGTCAGAAATCCGGTTAAAAATGGTTCATGATTAATAGACGTATTTGGGGGGGCATCCTCACCATTTTTCTGACTTTACCGGGCCTTGCCGCACGGGTGGAGGCGAAAACCGTGGTGTATGTGTCGGTCAGCGGCGAGGACCGGATCGCGATGTATGACCACCAGCCGGCGACTGGCGAGCTGGTGGAGGGGCCTTCCGTGGCGGTGAGCGGATCTCCGGGGGCACAGGCGGTCAGCCCGGACGGCAGGCACCTCTATGCGGCGCTGCGGTCGGTCACGAGCTTTGGGAGCTATTCGATCGATCCGAAGACGGGGCTTCTGACGGAGGTGAAGGTGACGCCCGCCAGTGGCAGCGCGGCCTATGTGTATCCGGACCGCACCGGGCGCTTCCTGCTGGCGGCCTACTACCGGGAAGGGTTGGTGAGCGTGAACCCCATCGCGGAGGACGGCACGGTCAGTGCCCCCGCGCGGCAGGTGATCGAGACTGGGGTGAAGGCACACTCCATCCAGACGGATGTGTCGAACCGCTTCGCTTTCACGCCGCATACCGGGGAGACGAACAAGGTGCAGCAGTTCCGTTTCAACCCCACCTCGGGCGCGCTGACCATGAACGAGCCGGAGGCGCTGAGGCCGCCGGAGGGCGACGGACCGCGGCACTTCTGTTTTCATCCCCGGAAGCCGGAGTGGGTCTATTTCGTGAACGAGCAGGGCGGTAGCGTGACGTTCTGCCATTTCGATCTGGAGAAAGGCACCCTGGAGATCGTGCAGCGGATACCGACGCTGCCGGAGGATTTCACGGAACGGAATACCTGCGCCCACATCGAAGTCACGCCGGATGGGAAGTACCTGTATGCCTCCAACCGCGGGCACGACAGCCTGGCGGGCTACCATATTAATGAGACATCCGGAGAACTGACGCTGATTGGCCGCTTCCCGACGGAGCAAACGCCGCGCTCGTTCAACATCCTGCCCGGCGGACGTCACCTGGTCTCGGCGGGCCAGGGCAGCGGAAAACTGGTGGTGTATGAGATCGATGACGAGACGGGCACCTTGAACCCGCTGCACACCTATGAAGTGGGAAAAAGTCCCGCCTGGGTGATGGGCGTGATGGTGGGGAAACTGATCGCGAATTAGAACGGAACGCTTTGGGGGTGAGGAAACCACAGAGGACACGGAGGGCACAGAGATTTTCCGGGAGAGGGGAACCGCTGATGATTCAGATGGGCGCGGATAGGTAGGGGACGCGAGGAGCGGGAAGTGAACCGTGGATTTCTTGAAGCAATTGAAATGAGAATGGCCGAAAAGGGAAAGAACTGGTCTTTGGTTGTTCTGTTAGGGGTTGCTGTCTCCTTTTGGGCCGCTTGTGGGAGATCAGGGCAAGCGGACCCTTTTCGGGTGGTGGCGGAGAAACACCAGGTCTCGGAATGGGACCTGGACGTGTCTTCTTTACCTAAGATGAAGGAGGTGCCGGAGGCGGTCACGAGATTGCCGAGCCATAGCTTGCCGCATCAGCCTGGAACGGCGGATACCTTTGGCTATACGATCTATCTCGATGAGTCGGCCCGGCATTACTGGATTCTCGTGACGGGTGGGTTTGCCGGGGTGCGGGATCTGTATGGGCCGGGCCGGTATTAGTGGAAGCGTCAGGAAGCGCTGTTGTCGCTGGCTTCGAGTGACTCGATAAGCCGCTTCATCGAATCGAGGTAGTGGAAGAGGGCCTTTCTTCCTTCCTGGGAAATGTGGTAGGTGCTTTTGGGGCGGCGGCCGACGAATTCTTTCTGGCAGGTGACGTAGCCGGTTTCTTCGAGCTTGAGGAGGTGGGTGCCGAGAGCGCCGTCGGTGACTTCGAGGCGCTTTTTGAGGGTGGTGAAGTCGAGTTCGCCATCGCGCTGGAGAGCGGTGAGGACGCCGAGGCGGATGGGGCCGTGGACGGCGGTGTCGATGCCGTTGAAATCGATGGGAGCTGGCGGCGGTGGGTTGGAATTCGATTTCATGCTGAGCTGGTTAACTGGTTGAGGAAGGACCGGGAAAGCTCACTCGCCGGAGGATGAGGCGGCATCGCTGATTCCGGCTGATTCGTTTTCTTGCCGGCGGAGGAAGATCTCCATAATGGCGGCGTTTCCTCCGAGGACGGCGAGGCCCCAGACGGAGACGATGAGGAACCGGTTGTCGTTGCTGAAGTAAGGGAGGGCAAGGCCGATTCCCGCCAGCATGATCCCACCAAAGACCAGCGAGACCTGACGGTAGCGGCGGGAAGATTGATAGGGCAGGAACGCCAGGCAAATCAAGGCCGCGCCGAGGGTGGCGACCAGAACGCCCTGGATGATCCGGAGATCCACCCCTGAGAACCCGGCCCACCGGGTGATGGCGAAGACGGACAGGGCCGTGGCGGCCGTGGTAATCACGGCCAGACGGTACTCGGTCTTGCGGACCGGTTCGGTACTGGAGCCGCGGCGGCCTTTGAGAGCCATGTAAACGAAGTATCCCAGCAAGTCGAGGGCGAAGGGTAGGGCCGAAAAGAGCAAAGGAAGTCCACGCAGTTGAAAGAATATCTGACCCGCCAAGACGGGTACCAGGGCGAGGGCGGCTCCGGCGCAGAACCAGACATCGGTCCGGTTAAAGGGCAGACGATCATGTCCCAAAGCGGACTGAACGGTCTGGAGATCGGCCTTGAGGCGGATGATGGCGGGATTGGAATCGTTCATGGCGGTATATGCTTTGTTTGTGCAATTACTCTGAATTTTAGAGTGTTGCGGTAGGGAGTCAAACAAAAATGCTTTGCGAATAGAAAAGCGGGCCGTCGCCGAGTCACCGGTAGTGCGGAATCCCCTCAGTGGCGGAATCGGAGCAGAAGCCTGAAAGCGAAGTATCCAGCCATCATGAGCGGGAAGATTGATACGAACTGCCAGGGACTCGCGGAAACCCAATCGAGCGCAACCTCGTGATCCGGGTGATCCGCCGGTAAGGCATAGGTAAAGGGGTAGATCGCCAGCGCACTGACGATGGCGAATTCGAATGAGCGTTCGAGTAGGGAAGCGCTTCCGAGAAAGAAACCGCTGGCAAAGGCGAGAGAGAAGAAGGCCCAAGCGCCCCAGGGAAATAAGGATACTATTTATTGAACCGCCCCTAAGGAGCGCGGTTCGCGGGAGGTATGGCGATCAGACTGTCGTAGCAGAGCCGGTTCGTCCATTGCCGCTCCTCCTTGGAGACGTCAGGGGTCCAGGCAGATCGGAGGATGTCCCTGAGCCTGAGAAACGCTGGGTGATCAAGACGGTCCACCCGGTGTCTGGCCTCGGCGAGGCATTGTTTCAGGCCTTCGCGCGCTTCGTCAGGAGTCGCTGCTGCTTCGCTGATAGCCAATTGTAGAAGCTTGGACGAGGTGAGTTCCGCCGTCGCGGACTCGAAGAATCGAATGGCGAGTCCGTGGTAAATTTCATAGAAGGCTTCCAACGCCTCGGCCAATCCGTTTTCCGTTGGCTCGAAGGCAATCCACTGATCGGCGGCGGGAACGGTTCGGGAGTTCAATCTAAGATTGGCAATGCCCGCCTCCCGGCCCAAAGGCGACGCGGGTTCTCCACCCCAGTTCCCGTGGTAGGTGACTGCAAAGTTAGGATAAATGGCGTGGGGTTTGGAGGAGCGGCCCATGGCAATGCACCGGAAAAGGCCCGCATCTTGCCGTTCCCGGAAGACGAGGTTCGGCTTTGCCTCTTGGTCGAACCGATACTCGGGAAGGCGTTCCGCCATGAACCGCACAATAGGAGTCTTTGCATTGAAGCTGGCTGCCATTTGAACTTTGTTGCGAATGCTTGGGCGGATAACACTGGCTCCCCAAGAGCCTCGATGAGCCGGGGAGAATCATGACCAGAAGCTAACCGCTCTTTCGGTGGACCAGGCGAGGGCAAAGGAGAAGAGAAGGAGGAGCGGGAGCGGCAGGAGGAAATAGGCGATGAAGCTGAGCTTTCCTTTGAGTCCTTTACCTTCTCCCCGGAGAAGCCAATTCAGGAGCCGGTCGAGCAGGAAAGCCGCGAGAAGTCCGGCCAGGAAACCTCCCGCGGCGAATGCGATGGAGAGCCGCCAAGGGGCCTGCGCATGGAGACTACCCGCGAATGGAATGACCACGCCGAGAACGATGGCGAGGAGCGTGGTGAGACCGGCGAGGTTGAGCATGGAAAAAGAGAGAATGTTTTGGAAGCTCTATGCGTCCGCCGTGCCGACGGACACTGTCTTGATGTTCACGAATTCGTGAATGCCGTGGAGGCCTAACTCGCGTCCGTAGCCGCTGTCCTTGACGCCGCCGAAGGGGAGGCGAGGGTCGGAGGCGACGAAGCGGTTCACGGCGCAGCCTCCGGCGTCCAGTTCCTCGCGGGCGATGCGGCGGCCGCGGGCTTCGTCCCGGGTGAAGACGGCGGCGCCGAGGCCGAAGACCGTGGCGTTGGCGATACGAATCGCGTCCGTTTCGTCGTTGGCGGCAATGATGGAAGCGACGGGGCCGAAGAGTTCTTCATCGTAAGCCGGCATACCGGGCCGGACGTTTGTCAGGACGGAGGCGGGGTAGTAGGCGCCGGGCTCGCCGGAAGGAAGCTCGCAGCCGAGGGCGGCGGTGGCGCCGGACTCGAGGCTTTTCTTTACCTGCTCGTGTAGCTCGTCCCGCAGGTCGTGGCGGGCCTGGGGGCCGATGCCGGTGGATTCATCCAGGGGATTGCCCACCTTCTTTTGGCGCATCTCTTCGGTGAGTTTTTCGGTAAAGGCGTCCAGTACCTCGCGCACCACGACGAAGCGTTTGGCGGCGATGCAGCTCTGGCCGCTGTTGATGAGGCGGCTGGTGGCGCAGGTTCTGGCGGCCAGGTCCAGATCCGCGTCTTCGAGGATCACGTAGGGATCGCTGCCACCCAGTTCGAGGACGGTCTTCTTAAGATGTTCGCCCGCGGCGGCGGCGACTTTCTTCCCGGCGGCGGTGCTGCCGGTCAGCGTCACGGCCCGGACGCGCCGGTCGGCGATGATGCCGTTGACCGGCCCGGAATCGATGAGCAGGGAGGTGAAGCAGCCTTCCGGGAAGCCCGCTTCTTCAATCACTTCCTGAATGGCGAGCGAGCAGCGGGGCACGTTGGAGGCGTGTTTCAATAGACCCACGTTACCCGCCATGAGATTCGGCGCCGCGAAGCGGAAGACCTGCCAGAAAGGGAAGTTCCACGGCATGATGGCCAGGACTGGACCGATGGGCCGGTAGGAGACGAAGTCTTCCCTGGAGCCCGCCGGGATCGTTTGGTCCTGGAGAAATTCCTCCGCGTGCTCCGCGTAGTAGCGGCAGACCCAGGCGCATTTCTCCGTTTCCGCGCGGCCTTGGGCGAGGGGCTTGCCCATTTCGAGAGCCATGAGCCGGGCGAAGCTGTCCTTTCCCGCGTCCAATTTTTCGGCCACGCGGAGAAGCGCTTCGGAGCGGGTGGAAAACGGCGTGCGCCGCCAGCTTTCGAATCGCTCCGCGGCGCGGGCGAGGCTGGCTTCGATTTCTTCTCCGGAAAGGGTCTGGTATTCGAAATCCGGCTCTCCGGTGGTGGGGTTGATGGTCTGAATCTGGCGGCTCATGGGATTGGTGAATGCTCGAGGTTCTCGATTGGGTTCGGGGGAGGATTACGGGTGGTTGGCCGGATGGGTTTCGGTACCGCGGGGGGAAGCGCTTCCGTCACTTGGCGTTCGTAACAGTACATGATGTCTTATCAGCTAGATCCGGACAAGAAATTGGATCAAGAGGTTCGGCGGGTGACCCAGGAACAGCTTGAGAAGGCGGTGGATTCCCTGGACCACCGGAATGTGGATCTAGCGGAGGCTGTGCATGACGTCAGAAAGCGGCTGAAGAAGATCCGGGCGGTGATCCGTCTGGTGCGTGACGAACTGGGGGGTGAAGCTTACCGGGAGGAGAATACCTTTTTTCGGGATCTGGGACGGCGGCTGTCCGATTTGCGGGACAGTTGGGTACGCGTGGAAACCGTGACGCAACTGGAGACCGGTTTTGAGGAGATACTGGATGACGGAGCGCTGAGACCGGTCCGGCGGCGGCTGCTGGCCCGGCACAAAAGGCTGCTGCGAAAAATGCGGCGCGAGCAGGCTGTATTCGAAGAGGTTCGCGCGGAACTCGTCCGGTCGCGGCAGCGGGTGGAAGAATGGGATATTGGAAGCGGAGAGGACGCGTTCGAGCGGGTTCGTCCCAGTTTGCGGAGGGTCTACAAACGTGGGCGCAAAGCGCTATGCAAAGCTCAGAAAGATCCCACCTCTGAGAACCTGCATGAGTGGCGGAAGCGGGCGAAATATCTGTGGAATCACCTGCGGCTGCTGAAGCCTTTGTGGCCGGAGGTGCTCTCCGCTACTGGCGAAGAAATTCATATCCTGACCAGCTACCTGGGGGACGACCATGACCTGGCGGAACTGGAGCATTCACTGCGCCGGGCCGAAGTTGCGCCAGGGGACGAATTGAGCGAGCCCGAAGAATCCGCCATGCAGGCGCTGTGGGGTCTGAGTTGCCGGAGACGGCTGGAATTGCAGGAAAAGGCCTGGCCGTTGGGGCACCGCATTTACGCGGAAGAACCGGATGATTTCGTGAACCGGATCGGGGGGTATTGGAACGCCGTCCGGCAGATGAAACTAGCGGCTTAGGTAGTGCTGGTAGCGAGAGGGGATGGAAGCTCCGCATTCTCCAGCCTTTACCGCGTGCCGCGATCGCAAGCGGCCTGTCAGGTGGTGGATGGGCCGGTCAGAATCTCTGGGGAGATGACCTTGAGCTATTGAGCTACAATTCCAGGCCCCAGTGGAGGAGAGCCTGGGATTCGTCCCAGACACGGGGGACGTCGCTGCCGAGGACGACGGTGATGATATTGCGGCCGTTGTGCGTGCCGCTGCTGACGAGACAGCGTCCGCTGGCGTTGGTGTAGCCGGTTTTCATGCCGGTGCAGTAGGGGTCGCGTTGCAGCACCTTGTTGGTGGTGGTCACATGTTTGGTGGCGCCGTTGGAAAAGTGAAAGGTCAGTTCCTTGGTCTTCACGGTTTCCCGGATGAAGGAATACTGCATGGCGGCGGCGGCCAGGATGGAGAGATCCCGCGCGGTGGAATATTGGTTGGGAGCGGGTAGGCCGGAGGCGTTGACGAAGTGGGAATTGTTCATGCCGAGCTGGCGGGCGCGGCGGTTCATCATTTCCGCGAAGGCGGCTTCCGAACCGGCGTGGTCGCGGGCCAGGCAGCGGGCGATGTCATTGCTGCTGCGGACCAGCACGGCGCGGAGCAGGTCCCGCTGGCGGTAGGATTGTCCGGCCTGAATACCCATCTTGGTCGGCTCCACCCAGGTATCGCTGGCGGCCACGGTCACTTGCTTGTCCAGGTTTCCGGCTTCCACCAGGATGAGGGCGAGCATTAGTTTTTGCGTGCTGGCCACGGGCCGGGGGCTGTCGGCATTTTTCGAGTAGATGACGGTCCCGCTGTTGGCGTGAATGACGATAGCGGAGCGGGCGGTGACGGAAGGCGCCGGCTTGGAGGGCTTGTAGCTTGGGACGGTGGGCGGGTAGCCGGCCGGCTGACCCGAAGAATACGAAACCGGCCGCAACGCGCCAGTGGGGCTCATGGGGGCTCCCTGGCCTTGCGCATATGCTGGGCCGGAGGGCTGGCGAGGCTCCCGGGCGGCCGGATGACGCGCGGGAGGTGGCGGCGAGTAAGTGGCGCATCCGGAGAGTATGGCTCCCGCCACGGCCAGGGCCAGAAGCGGTGACGACAGAAGAGAAGGGCGGGGGCGTGGCGAATCCATGTTGGACCAGTTTCTCGTTCGCTTGAGGTGATTCATTTTCGCTGCCAATCGCGCTTCGACTTCGTGTATTCCTTCAACCCGGAAAGGAAAGCGGTTACTGATCTTCGGAGGGTTTCGGGACGGTCGCGGAAAGCATTTGTTCGACTTCCGGGTCCGCTTTCGCACCCGCGTCCAAGGCGGCAAAGTAGTGGCGCCGGGCGAGTTCGATAAGAGGTGGATTCCGTTCCAGATACATCAAGGTCAGATTGAAGTGCGCGTCCGCGTAGGAGGGATCCAGGGTGATGGCTCGCTTCAGTTCCGTTTCGGCGCCGACCACCCAGCCCCGCTGGCGGATCACGACCGCCATGTAGAGGTGGGTGCGCGGGTCGCTGGGGTCTTCATGCAGAGCCCGTGCCAAGGCGGAAAGAGAGAGGTCCATCTGTTCGGTATAGAAGTAGACCAGGCCCAGAGTCAGCCAGTTCTGCGCCACGTTCGGCTTGATGGCCACGGACTTTTCCAAGTGCTGCTGAGCGGACTGGTAGTCTTTCAGGCGGTATTCGACAATGCCCAGGTTGGCCAGGGCCAGGGCGTTGTCCGGCACCTTTTTGACCATGGCGCGGTAGGCCTTGGCGGCCTCTTCCCATTTTCCATCCGCTGACGCCATGGCGCCTTTGGCGCCCAGGGCCAGGACTTCTTCCGGCAGCGAGCCCGCGTCCGTCTCATTCACGACACCCATCTGGAGACCGCTGGCGCTGTCGTTTTTGTGGAACTGGGAGGGCTTTTCCTCTTCCGGTTTCTCTTTGGGGTCGCCGTCCGCGGCGGGAGCCGGAGCGGGGTCTTCCTGCGCCACGAGCGGCAAGGCAGCGAAGGACAGTAAGAAGGTTAATGAAGCCAGGCGGGCCGCCAGACTCAGGGGGAAGTGGGAAATGGAAAGTCGGAAACTGGGCACGGCTATGGAAAGCTGAGGAAAGGGGCTTGGCGGAACTATGCTCAATTTTTGGTTGCAATAAACCGGATTTTCGGGAAGCTGTTCGATAGAACACTGTTCTTATGCTTACAAACCGACAACAGGAACTCCTGGACTTTCTCAAGGAACGGCATCGTACCACGGGTATCGTACCCTCCACGCGGGAGATTCAGGAATACTTTGGATTCGCCAGCCAGACGGCGGCGGTCAGTCACCTTCGCGCGCTGGAGCGTAAGGGCGTGATTCAGCGCCTGGCGGGAAAGGCCCGGGCGGTGATTTTTCCGGACGAACTGGACCGGGAGGAGATTGTCGACATTCCAGTCTATGGCCAGATTCCCGCCGGCATGGGATCGGACGCGGAACCGGAAGCAGAGGGACAGATTTCTTTGGATAAGACTTCTCTGGGGCTTTCCCCAAAGGCGAACGTCTTTGCCTTGAAAGTCCGGGGGGACTCCATGATTGAGGCGCACATTTTGAGTGGCGACTTCGTGGTCCTGGAGCAACGCAATCCCCGGAACCGCGACATCGTGGCGGCCCTCATCGACGGCGAGACGACTCTGAAGCGATACCTTGTGGACCGGAACCGCCCCTACCTGAAGGCGGAAAACGCGGACTATCCCGACCTGATCCCGGCCCGGGAACTGATCATCCAGGGGGTGATGGTAGCTTTGCTGCGCCAGGGATTTGGCGCCCGGTAATTTCAGCTGGAGAGAAGCGGAGCCCGCCTATCCTCCGCGGCCGGCGACTCAATAGCGCGGCACGGTGGGATCGATCCGGTCCGACCAGGCATTGATGCCGCCCGCGAGGCTCCAGACTCTTTCGAAGCCCTGGCGGCGGAGAAATTGCGTGGCCCGCAGGGACCGCATGCCATGATGGCAGTAGACGAGGTAGGGAGCCTCCGTGTCACCGAGTTTTCCGGTTGCTTCTTCGGCAAAGCGGGACAGCGGGACCAGTTCCGCGCCTTCGATGCGGCAGATCAGATACTCGTCTTCTTCCCGGCAATCGATGACGCGCAGACCTTCCGGCCGGGCGCCGGAAGCGAGCAGGCTGGAGGCATCCTCCACTGAGATTTCCAGGTCCGCCGGGTCCGGCAGACCCGCCGCTGATTCAGGCGATCCGGCCACGGCGATTAATGGACGACTCGCACGGGGGTGCCGTTGCTGACGTTCTCAAAGTAGATTTTGGCCATCGGTTCCGGCATGCGGACGCAGCCATGAGAAGCAGGGAAGCCGGGCAGAAAGCCGCCATGCATGCCCACGCCGCCGGTAAAGCGCATGAAGTAGGGCATGTCCGCGCCATCGTAGACCGTCCCGGGCGGTTGGGGGTCCTTGGAGGTATCGATATCCTTCATGGCGATGGTGCCGTCGGGATATTTGTAGTCTCCGTAGAGGTTGGACTCGTGGTCCTTGTTCTTCTGGATAATCTTAAAGTCGCCGGTCGGGGTTTCATACTGATCCGTTCCCGTGGAAATGAGAGAGACCCCCACGAGTTGATTGCCCTTGTAGAAGTAGGCCCGCTGCTGAGAAAGGCTGATCACCACGGCCGGAGAGCCGGGGATGCCCTCTCCGTCCCAGTAGGAAACGGTGTCGTTCAGCATGAAGTTACTGGTCATCTGGGGGGAAGGGCCCAGGCCAAATTCATTGTTGCCGGAACGGACGCCTGGAAGGTAGTGGGTACTTCCGCCGTAGCCGGCGGGTCCGCTGGCACAGGAAGAAAGCAGACAGAGAACCGTGAGCGCGGCGAGGGGGGAAACCATCCGCGCCTTCGGCAAATCGGGAAGCAGGTCGCAAAAACGGGAGCAGGAGCGCATTTCGGAAGGAAGAGTGAATTCTCGGATTAGACGGCGCAAATGTAGTGTCCTATCAGCGAAATTCATCTCGAAATGAAGGGGAAGCGCTTGGAAAGGCCGTTGAGAGAGGAAGGAACCCCCCTTTTTCCGGAGGCATGGTCTGCCGTAGCCGATTGATTTTTCCCGGAATCACGCTAACCCTTTACTGCTCCACCGGGGGCGGGAGGGTGCCCGCCGGGTCCGGCTGGAATCAACTACCAAGCAGCTCTACAGCTTCAGCCAAGCCAATGCCGACCTACGAATACGAATGTAAGAAATGCGGTCACCGCTTTGAGGTCTATCAGTCCATGAAGGACGATCGCCTGACGGATTGTCCCGAGAGTGGTTGCGGCGGAGAAGTGAAGCGGCTGATCGGAGCTGGCGCCGGACTGATTTTCAAGGGGTCGGGATTCTACATCACCGACTACCGGAGCGATTCCTACAAACAGGCGGCGAAAAGCGATTCCTCGAGTTCGAAGAGTTCTTCCGACTCGGGCGGTTCGCCGGGATCTTCCAGTAAAGGTGGGGAAAAATCTTCTCAATCTTCTGCTTCCTCTTCCGCCTCTTCTAGTTCTAAAAGTAAGGGCAGTTCCACGCCCTCAACCTGAGCGATACTTAGATGAAGCCCCATTTCTCCGGTAGAAAACGAAACGCGCCTCCGCGGCGCAAAGCCAAATCCGCCAGTAAAAAGGGGGCGCCGGGGGCCGCCGGGAGAACCGGGGCGGCGAGCACTTCCCGCGCGGCGGCGGCGCGTGGAGCCGCGCGTCAGCGGTACCAGGCCCCTTCGGAACCCGTCTTCTCCATGTCCACGGTGTTTCTGTTGGTCGTGGCACTGGGGATTGCCGCCATCATGGCCATGCTGATGTTGCCGCGCGATCTTTCCTTTATTCAAGGCTACCCCTACAAGGCCAAAGGCACGCCGGAGAACTTGCTGACGGAGGCTCAGGAGTCGCTGGTGAAGCGGGACGCCGAAGTCGTCTTTACCGAAGAAGAGGTGAATCAATACCTCAATGCCAGGCTGAAAGGCAGCCAGGGGGGCGCTTTCTCTTCTTTCGTGAATTTCGAAGCCGTTTACGTGGATTTCGAAAAAGACTCTTCGGAGATTTACATGGTCCGGAAAGTTTTCGGAATGCCGATGACGATCAGTCTCAGCATGAGTCTGAAGAACCTGCAAAGCCAGTTCATCTGGAGGGGCGAAGGTGGTTCCATCGGGCACTTCAAGATGAAGAAGTATCAGTTTCAGCCGATCATCGCCGCGTTCAAGAACATGGCTTCGGCCGGGCAGGGAGAGATCGAAGTTCTCAATCAGATGGGCGACATCCGGTTTGAGGACGACAAGATTGTGCTCGACCCTAAGTTTTGAGACGCCGGGAAGCGAATATTCCGGGCGATGCCGGAAGGTAGAGGTTCGGCTGGTGCAGTCAGCCCGCGGGCCAGGCTCGCGGCGGTGCTGACGGTTGAATGGTGGAGTGGATATGGGAACCGGAACATTCAGGCGGCGGCACGGACGCGGAGCTTTGGCGCGGGTGGTCATCGCCGCGGCGGTGATGGGTTTTCTGTCTGGCCAATCCATTTCCCGAGCGCAGGAACCGGTCCCGGGGGCGCCTGTCTTACCCCTTTCGCCGACTGGCAGCGTGGCGCCGGCGGTGGACAAGACGCAGAAATCGTATGCCGACCAATTCACGGTAGTTTCCACAGACGGCCGGACCCGGTCGGCTTTCCTGCGCTTTGCCAGGAGTGTGCGGAGTGATTTGGAAAGTGTGCTGGGCCTGCCCGATACCTGGTACTATCCCGTGGAGATACGCATTAGTGGCGGACTGTCCGACTTTGCGCGGGAAACGCACACCCGGCGGGAGATCATCATGCTGCCGAGCGGCGACTTTGCCTTTAAAGTGGAGGTCAATCTGGATGCGGGGTTTCGCCGGGACGAGTTGACCGGCGAGTTGCTGCGGCTCTTCCTGACCGAACTGATGCTGGCGAAAGGGAAGGAACGGCTGAGCGTGGACACGAATGCCCTGGGCCCGCCGGAATGGCTCTACTGTGGATTGATGGAATTGATCGAGTACCAGCGCGAAGGCCGCCCGAGCGATACCTTTTCCACCGTCTTGAACTCCCGCCAGATCCTTTCCGTGGACGACGTGCTGAGCGGTCCACCGGAGGTGGCGGACTCCATTACGGAAGCGATTTACGGAGCGTCCGCCGCGGCGCTGGTCAAAGCCCTGCTGGAGCAGCCCAACGGAAAAGCCTCCTTGCAACGCTATGTGGGTTCCCTGATTGGAAATGAAAAAAAAGGCCGGGACCAACTGGCGGAGTTTTTTCCCGTGGCGCGGGGGAACCAGGCAGCGCTCGACAAGTGGTGGACGTTACAGGTCGCCACCATGGGCGAGCTTCAGGCCTTCGAGTTCATACCCGTCGACCGCACCGACCGGCTGATTGAGGACGCTCTGTCCGTGCAATTTGAAAAAATCGAGGAATCCGGGGAGAAAGAAGGAAACAGTTTCTGGAAGTTACCCTTCCTGGATCAGGAAAAAGCCCCGCCCTTTTCTGAAGGAACCGTGCGCGACTACCGGCTTTTCGTGGACCAGCCCGCCGGGAAAGAAGCGCTGGCCAAGATGAGGGACCGGCTACGGCGGGTGTATAACCGGGCCTTCCCGCTCTTGCAGCCGGTGATTGTGCGCTACGACGTGGTGGTGGGTCAACTGCTGGACGGGAAAGCGAAGGGAGTGGGGGAGGAATTGGCCGCGCTGGATGAAGAGCGTCTGAGAATTCTCAACACCATGAAACGGGTGGACGACTACCTGAATTATTACGAGGCCACCAAGGTGACGCAAAAGAGTGAGGCCTTTGAAGACTACCAGCAGGCCGTCAAGAGACTGCGCCAGCCGGGCCCCCGGCGGAAGGACCGGATTTCCGAGTACCTGGACAAGCTGGAGCGGGAGTTCTCTTCCCGGTAATTTACCATTCGGAACCGTGCTTATGCCGAAGGAGAGGGTGGTCTTGGTCGCCATTTTGATCGCCCTGGCCATCGGCGCGCTGGTGAAGTACGGATGGCGCGGCGGCTGGAGGGAAGTTCCGGTGGAGGAGGTTTCTTCGGCTGAGGATGCTGGGGAATCCTGACGAAGAACAAGGGTTTAGCTTGACTGCGAGCCTGCAAAAAGCGAAGTAGCAAGGATATGGAAATCGGCGGCCCGGTTTCCCCTGAAACCCTTGGTTTTCGTAAAGGGCGATGCAGAAAATCGGATTTGATGAGGCAGTTCGTTCGGTAGTGAAAGAACACGGGAAGTACCATCCCGATGCCTATTTCTTTCTCCGGGATGCCTTGGACTACACTTTGAAAGAGCTACGTCAGGACGAGACGGAAGAACATCGTCATGTGAACGGACGAGAGCTCTTGGAAGGGTTTCGCCGGTACGCGCTGAACGAGTTCGGCCCCATGACTTCCACGGTCTTGGAGCAGTGGGGGATTCACCGGTCCGAGGATGTGGGAGAGATGGTGTTTCAGTTGATCGAAGTGGGGGCTTTTGGCCGGTCAAACACGGACTCCAGGGCTGACTTCAGCGGAGTGTATTCTTTCGAAAAGGCGTTTCGCGATCCGTTCCGGCCGGTGAAGGTCTGGCCTGGGCGCCGCTATGGAACGCAGAATGGTTCTTTCAGCCTGGGGAAGGGCGCCGCTTCATAAACAAACCGTGAAGGAAGCGGAGATCGATCTGCCGGAGATTGCAGCCGGCATTAAAACGTTGTCTAACGGGCTCGAGATCATCGTGCGCGAAGATCACAGCGCGCCCGTGGTGAGCCTGCAGGCGTGGTGCCGCGCCGGGAGTATTCACGAGGACCAATGGCTGGGCGCCGGGTTGTCACACCTGCTGGAGCACATGCTTTTCAAGGGGACGAGCAAGCTGAGCGCCAACGCCATCGCGCAGACCGTGCAGGACTCGGGCGGTTACATCAACGCCTACACGTCTTTCGACCGCACCGTCTATTGGATCGACGTGCCGGTGTTTGGTTACGAGAGCTGCCTGGATGTGCTCTGTCAGGTGGTGAGCGACGCCGCGCTGCCGGAAGGCGAACTGGCGAAGGAACAGGAGGTGATCCGCCGCGAGTTCGCGATGGGGGATGACGATCCGGACTCCGTGCTCAGCAAGATGCTGTTTTCCACGGCCTTTGCCGAAACGCCCTACCGCCACCCGGTCATCGGGTACCGGGACGCCTTCGATCAGGTGACGCGGGACGATCTGGTGGCTTACTATCAGCGATACTATGTGCCGAATAACCTGTTCTTTGTGGTGGCCGGCGACGTGGACACCGCGAAGGTGCACGAACAGATCGAGAAGCATTTCGCGGCTTTGCCGCGGCGGTGGCGGCGGCCGGTGTTTGTGCCGGGAGAGCCCAGGCAGTTTGGGCGGCGGGACGCCCACCGGGATTTTGCCACCAATCTCTCCCGCTGGAAGCTGGCCTGGCACGTGCCCAGCCTGGAAAACGCCGATACCCCGGCCCTGGACGTTCTGGCCCTGATCCTGGGCGACGGCCGCAGTTCCCGGCTCTACCGGCGGTTGCGGGAGGAGCGCGAACTGGTGCACGGCATTGGGGCCGCGGCCTACACCCCGGCGCACCAGGGACTGTTTATCATCAGCGGCCAGAGCGACGCGGACAAGCGTCAGGACGCGGAAGCGGCGGCGTGGGATTGCGTGCGCGAGGTGCAGGAGTCCGGCGTGACGCCGGAGGAACTGGCCAAGTCCATCCGGCAATTGCTGTCCGATCATTTCAACACGCTCTGCACCATGCGGGGGCAGGCCTCCCAACTGGGCGGTTGCTGGCTCCTGGCGCGGAACCTGGAATTTTCCCGCGAGTACATTGCCGCCGTGCAGAAGGTGACGCCGGAGGACGTGCGGCGGGTGGCCCGGACGTATTTGATTTTGGACGGAGTCACCTCCGTTTCCGTGAATCCGCCTCAAGCGTCCAATGGAGGTCCGGCGAAGACTCTGCCGGCCCGGGACCGCGGAGTGGAACGGCTGGTCCTGCCCAACGGGTTGACCGTGCTGATTCAGGAGGACAACCGGGTGCCGCTGGTCACTCTGCACAGCGTGTTCCGGGGGGGATTGCTGGCCGAGACCCCGGAGAACAATGGCATTACCCGGCTCTTTGCCCGCCTGCTGACTCGCGACACGGAGAACCGGACCTCCGATGAAGTGGCCGCCGCGGTGGAGAGCGCGGGAGGTGGCATCGGCAGCAGCTTTGGGAACAACAGCTTTGGCGTGTCGGTGGGTGTCATGGAGCCCGATCTGGCGCTGGGGCTGGATATTTTGAGCGACGCTTTGCTTTGCCCGTCGTTTCCGCCGAAGTCCCTGGAGCGAGAGCGGGTGCATCAGTTGGCTTCGATTCGCGCCGAGGAAGACCGGCCAATGACGGTGGCGATGAAACTGTTGCGCCGGGGCTTGTTCGGCACGCATCCCTATAGCCTGACCACGGCGGGAAACGAAACTTCCGTATCCGGGCTGAGCCGGGAGCAATTGCTTCAATTTCACGGCGACTTTGTGTGCGGGCAAAACGGCGTGCTGGCGGTGTTCGGCAAGGTGGACGCCAAGGAAGTCCGCGGGCTGCTGGAAGGGCGTCTCGCCCAGCTTCCGGAAGGGCGGCAGACCATCGTGGCCGGTGAGGGGGCGCTTTCCGAGCCTGTTGGCGCCGGTCAGACGGACTTCACCGAAACGCACAACAAAGAGCAGGTCATTCTGCTGGCTGGTTACCGGACTTGTGGGTTGAATCACCCAGACCGGTTAGCCCTCGATCTCCTGGACGAGGCGTGCAGCGACATGGCCTCGCGGTTTTTCATCCGCATCCGTGAAGACCTGGGCTTGGCCTATTCCGTGGGCGCGAGCCAACTGGTGGGGCTGCATCCGGGTTGCTTTTTCTTTTATGTGGCCACTTCTCTGGAAAAGGCTGAACTGGCCGAGCGGGAACTGCTGGATGAGATCGAGCAAGTGGCCACGGGCGGCCTGACGGATTCCGAACTGGCCCGCGCCAAGAATACTTTTGCGGGAAAAGAGGCGATTCACCTGCAGAACGCGCGGGAGTTGGCCGGGGTGGCTGCCCTGGACGAATTGTACGGGCTGGGGTGGAATCACCACCTGAACCTTCCGGAACGGATTCGGGCGGTGGAGTCCGCGGAGATCAAGGCAGCGGCGGCCAAATATTTCACTCCGGAGAACCGGGTGATCGTTCGGCTATTGCCAAAAGGGTGAAAGAGGGTAGGGAAGTCGTCCTGAAGAAGCGCGAATTGGAAATGACCGAAGGACTGCCTGAACTGCCCGAAATACCCATTGGAAATCTGACCCTGGACGGCCGGGACCCGCTGTTCATTCTGGGACCCTGTGTGATCGAGTCCGAGGATTTCATCTGGGACGTGGCGCGAAAGATCCAAAAGATTGCGTCGGAAGCGGGGGCCCGGTTCATTTTTAAAGCCTCCTACGACAAGGCGAACCGGAGTTCGGTGGATTCCTTCCGCGGCGGGGACTGCCGTGAGGGCTGCTCGCTGCTCGCCGCGGTGGGCAAGGAACTGGGCGTGCCAGTGACGACCGACATTCACTTGCCGGAGGAAGCCGCCATCGCGGCGGAATACATCGATCTCTTGCAGATTCCAGCCTTTCTATGCCGCCAGACGGATCTCATCCAGGCTGCCGCGGAAACTGGCCGGACGGTAAACGTCAAGAAGGGGCAGTTCCTGGCGCCGTGGGACGTTGCAAATATTGCAAAGAAGTTTAAGTATTATGGTAATCCTAATTTCTTCTTCACCGAAAGAGGGACGTCCTTTGGATACAATAATTTGGTTGCCGACATGAGGTCGCTTTACTGGATTCGCGAGCAGGGGTACCGCGTCGTTTTTGATGCGACTCACTCCGTGCAACGCCCGGGGGGCCTGGGGAACGCCAGTGGGGGAGACGGCAAGCTGGCGCCTGTTTTGGCGAGGGCCGCGGTGGCGGTGGGTTGCGATGGGGTATTCATGGAAACGCACCCCGAGCCGGAAAAGGCACTCTCCGACGGACCCAACCAAGTTCCGCTTGACCGGTTGGGCGAGGTTTTAGGATCGCTTTTGAGAATTCATCGTGCCGCTGCAAGTAGTTGATGCTAATGTGCGGTGTTGCAGGTCATGCGAAAGGGAAGAATTTTGCCGTTTCTGGGAGTCTTGACGCTTACCATGGTAGCCGTGGGTCAGGAAAAGGAGTCCGGTAATGAAACCGAACGGCCCGTGGATGTGGGGGCCTTGTTCCCGATCGGCCGTTCCTTTGTGGGAGTCAAGATTCCCAGCTACGGGAGTAACAAGCTGAGTTCCATCGTCACGGGAGATCAGATGAACCGGACGAACGAGACGGACTTGGAGATCGATCAATTGAAGATCGTGATGTTCAACGCGGAAGAGAAGGAGGAGATGATCCTGGAGACCGACCGCGGCATCTATCACTTGGACCGGGACATTTTGACGAGCGATTCGGAAACGATCATCACGGGAATCACGTTTGATATGCGGTCGGATTCGATGATTTTTGATGTGAGAAGTGAGAAGGGCGAAATGAACGGCAACGTTCATATGTGGATTTACGACACAAGCCAACTCGCGGGGAATAAACCCGCGGAACCGGAAGCAACACCATGAAAGCCAACGTTTGGATTGTAACCCTCATCTTTTTAGCCGGCACGGCGGCACTGATGGCCGCGCCTGCCCGGACGGGCGGCCCGAGAACCGAGTCCCAGTCTGGTCTTTTCAGGCCCGGCGGCAATGGGCAGGGAAAGTACCTGGCCCAACAGAAAGAAGATTCGTCGTCCAGCGCGGACAATGCCTCGGCCTTGGCGCGTTCTGCCTTGGAGCGTTTCCGGAAGAGCACCAATGGCGGGAAAAATGAAGGGACTGATAAAGAGCCTGGCGAGTCGAGCGATCCGGTGGCCGTGCCCCGGCCAACCACGCCGCTCCCGGTGGAGAATCCCGCATCCGCGCCTACTTTGGTGGCCAGGCCCGTTCCCGCGGCCCCGGCATCCACGGACAAGACCGTGGCGGCCCCCGCACCGGCGCCAGCTCCTCCGGCTACCGCGACTCCGGCCAGCGCCCCTGGTCAGGTGAAGGTGACCACGCCCGCCGCGGCGCCGGCTCAACCAGCTCAGCCCGCGTCACCGCCGCGGACGCCCAACGATTTTCCGGAAATACCGTTGGCGATGAGAGATCCCGCGGTTCCGATGCCGGTGGCGCCCAAGTCCAGGATAGAGAAGAGAAAGGCGGAGAATGCGCAGAGCACGATGGAGATCACTTCCAAGTTCTCTAAATTCGACAGCAACACCCGGGTGGTGGAGTTCGACGGTCAAGTGGTGGTCCATCACCCGACGTTCGTGATGGAGAGCGATGAGCTGGAAGTGCTCCTCAATCCCGTGGACGATCAGGGGAATGAGTCTTCCGGGGGAGATCCGGGCTTTAAGAAGGCCATCGCCACCGGCGCGATGGTGATCATTACCCGTTCCAACGAGAACGGCGATCCCCAGATCGGCAAGGCTAGAAAGGCTGAATACGATGCTTTGACCGAAGAGATCATTTTGACCGGCGGCCCACCGACCCTGCAGAGCGGGCAGAGTTTGGTCGCGCCGAAAGGGGATGGCGCGATGATCATCCTGCGACAGAACGGTCTCTACGAAACCCGTGGCGGCATGATGGATCCCAAAGAGACCTCGGACGGCAAGCGGAGTACGGTCATCATTCCCATCAAGGCTCAAAATTCTTCCGAGCCGACCCTCCTGCCGACAAGCATGGAGGATATCCAAAACAAAGACAACTAAGCCGGAGCGGAAAGCGGTAGCTTCCGCCAAAGGCCTGTGGTGTATTGTTAGAGGTGAAAATTACGTGTATTGCCTTGCAAGGAACTTGCTTGAGAAGGGGAGCGTATAGGGTGAGAATTATCAATGAATTACGCGGATCAGATCTCGCGGTGAGCAGCTGCCGGAAAGGGGCCAGTTTCCATGTATAGCAATCAAGCCGGGACGTACTCTTCCACAGATTTGACCAACCGCCGTTTTCAACAGGCGGAAGCTGACCAGCAGCGGGCGGCGGAGGCCTCCGGTTCCGCCTCTCAGTTTCTGCTGCGGACGGAGGGACTGAAAAAAGTTTACGACGGAAGGGCCGTGGTGAACGGCGTCGAAATCAATGTCCGCCCGGGCGAGATTGTGGGGCTTCTGGGCCCCAACGGAGCCGGGAAAACCACGACGTTTTATATGATCGTGGGCTTGGTGGCGCCGGATGGCGGACAGGTGATTTTCGCGGGCAAGGATCTGACGAAAAAGCCGATGTACGTCCGGGCCCGGAAAGGGATGGGCTACCTTCCGCAGGAAGAGTCCATTTTCCGGAAAATGACGGTGGAGCAGAACATCATGGCCGTCATGGAAACGCTGGACCTGACCAAGCAGGAAAGGAAAGACCGCTGCCACCGGTTGATGGAGCGCTTTGGTATCTCGCATATTGCCAAGAACGTGGCCCTGACTTGCTCCGGTGGCGAAAAGCGGCGTCTCACGATTGCGCGCTCTCTGGTCACCAATCCCCGCCTTCTCATGCTCGACGAACCCTTCAGTGGGGTCGATCCCATTGCGGTGGGGGAGATTCAGTCGATCATCTCCACGCTCCGCGACGCCGGGCTGGCCATCTTGATTACCGACCACAACGTGCGCGAGACCTTGGAGATTGTGAATCGTGCCTATTTGATTTCCGAAGGGAAAGTCGTCCGGGAGGGCACCCGGGACTTTCTGGTTAACGACCCGGTCAGCCGCGAGCTGTACCTGGGTGACCGTTTCAGCATGTAATGCCTGCGCAAACCCCCCGGCAATTTTTTCTCAGCGCGGCCGTCAGGGCGGCGGAACCAGCCCTGATGGAAGTTCCGAACTCCGTTATTTTAAGGGAGTCACGCTGGATTTTTTGTTCGTAATTAAACAGTAGAAGATTATGTCAAACTCCGACCTACCTGTAACGGTCACGGGGCGTCATGTGTCCATCACGGACGCCATGCGTGAATACGCGACCAAGAAGATCCAGGGACTGCACCTGGACTATCCGCGAATAATCGAAGCCCGGGCCATTCTGGATGTCCAAAACTACCGCCAAAAGGCTGAAGTCATCCTCTACTGCGCCAATCACATCACGATTGAGGCTGACACTGAAACCGATGACATGTACGCCTCCATCGACGAGACGATGAGCAAGGTGGCCCGGCGGATGCGGAAGTTTAAGACCCGCCTGCTGAAGTCTCACCGGCCCCGGAAACAAGACATCCGGCACCTGCACGAAGAGATCTACAGCGCGAACATCCCGGATGTGGAAACCGAATCCGAGGTGGAACCGGTGATCGTCCACAAAGAAAACTATCGCGTACGGCCGCTCTTCACGGACGAAGCGATCATGGAAATGGAATTGAGCGAGCGTTCTTTTATCGTCTTCACCAACGCCAAGACCAACCGGCTGAGCGTGTTGTACCGCCGGAAAGACGGTGACTACGGCATGATCGAGCCGGAAGAGGTTCCGGCCGTGGCCTGAGCGGACCGCACCGGGCGGAAGTGAGGGGCCGGCTTTCCCGGCGCGGCCCCCAACGACTGACCCGGCAATCCTGAAAGCGCCCGGAATGGGACCAAAAGTGAAAGTCCCGGAGTCGATCTCCGTGGAGGACTTCTACCGGAACCATGGCCGGGAGTTGCGCCTGCGTCTGTTGGGCAGCAAGATCGGCTTCCACCGGCAGGTCCGCGAGCCGACCATCAACCGCCCCGGCCTGGCGCTGGCGGGATTTTACCGGTATTTTGCCTATCGCCGCATCCAAGTGATCGGAAAGGCGGAGCGTTCCTACCTGAAGCACTTGGACGATGAGGAGATGAAGGAACGGTTCAACGAGCTGTGCCGCCGGAAGATTCCCTGCGTCATCGTGAGCCGGGGAGACACGCTCCCGCTGAGTCTGGTGGAGATTGCCAACCGGGCGAAGCTTTCCGTTTTCCGGACCACGCTGGTGACGATGAAGTTTATCAACGCGGCCACGGTGCGGCTGGAGTGGGATTTTGCCCCCGTGATTACCGAACACGGCTGCATGGTGGACGTCATGGGCATCGGCATCCTGATCCGGGGAGACAGTGGCAGCGGTAAGAGCGAAACCGTGCTGGCCCTGCTCCGCAGGGGCTCCAGCCTGGTGGCGGACGACGTCGTACGGTTCCGGAATATTGAGGGGCGCGAACTGATTGGCGCTTCCCTGGAGCTGGGGCGTTCCCACATGGAAGTGCGGGGATTGGGGATCATCAACGTGGCGGCGCTGTTCGGGGTGGGAACCATCCGGATGGAGAAGCGGCTGGACCTGGTGGTGACGCTGAAACCAGCCGGGGAGATCGAGGACATCGAGCGCGTCGGGCTGGAGAAAAAATATTATAACCTGCTGGGGCTAAAGGTGCCGCATATAGAGCTTCCCGTGGCGCCGGGGCGGGACATGGCGCAGTTGATCGAGGTAGCCGCGCTGGATCAGAAACTGAAGGTGATGGGCCATGATTCTGCCTTAGAATTCAACAAGAAACTGTTGAAAATGATGAGCCAGGGTCGTAAAAATCTGATTTAAGCAGGAATTGGCTCGGAACTTGCCAACGCCTTGGGCATTGTAAAGATTCCCGAAAGACCCATGCTCGAACAGCAGTACACGATCATCAACAAGCAGGGCCTGCACGCGCGGCCCGCGGCTATGTTCGTGAAGACGTCGAATCGCTTCAAGAGCAAGATTTGGGTTGGAAAAGACGGCGAGCAGGTGAATGGGAAATCCATCATGGGCTTGATGATGCTGGCCGCGGAATGCGGCTCCACGGTAAGCGTTTCCGCCGACGGAGAGGACGAAGTTCAGGCTCTGGAAAGTATTGGCGTCCTGATTCAGAACGGGTTTCAGGAAGAGCCCTGATCCAACGGCACGGAAGATTGGGCTGTCTAAGGGGGGAATGTTGTGGTATCGGGAAGCCCGTTACCAGACCACTTGCCGGTCCCGTGATGGGCCTCTGTCTGATTTTGTAAATGGCCGACTCAGCCGAAGCGACTCAGGAACAACGTATTGAAGGGATCGCCGTTTCTCCGGGGATCGCTCGTGGCCGGGTGCGCCTGAGTGTGGATACCCTGGTGGCCCCTCTGTCCTGGTATGTGGGGTCCAAGGCCGTGGAACGGGAGAAGCTGCGCTTTCGCGAAGCACTGGGACGGACGCGGGAACAGATCCGCAACATGCAGGAGGAACTGGAGGAAGGGGGCTCCAGCCGGGAACACGCCAGCATTTTTGATGCCCACCTGCTGGTTCTGGAAGACGCGGCGGTGATCGATGAGGTGATCCGGCTGCTGGAGACCGAGCACCGGAACGTGGACCGGGTCTACTATGAGGTCATTCAGCACTACATAACCTCCCTGCGGAGGATTCCGGACCCCTACCTGAGGGAGCGGGCGATCGACATCGAGGACGTGGCCCGGCGGGTGCTGAGGAACCTGATTCCCGTGCCCATCGCGGACGAAACCGAGGAAGAGGTGCGGGACCACGATCAACTGATCCTGGTGGCGCACGACTTGGTGCCGTCGGATACCGTGACCATTGACCGGGAGCGGGTGAAGGGATTCGCGACGGAGGTCGGCAGTGCCACCTCTCACGCGGCCATCCTGGCGCGTTCGCTGAACGTCCCGGCCGTGGTTGGCCTGCACGGCCTGAGGAAGGTGGTCGAAAACGGCGACGACCTGCTCTTGGACGGGTACAGCGGCCTGGCCATCGTGCGGCCGTCCGTGGCGACCCTGGCGGAGTACGACCAGTTTAAGGCCCGGGAGTCCGAGATCCTAAAAGGCCTGGAAACGCTACGGGACGAGGAGACCCGGACCGCGGACGGGCGCCGGATTATCCTTTCCGCGAATATTGAGTTCACTCACGAGATTCCGCAGATTCAGAAGCAGGGCGCGGAAGGCGTGGGGCTCTACCGGACGGAGTTTTTCTACCTGAACGAGGAAGATCTGCGGAGCGAACGCCGCCAGGCCCGGAACTATGCCCAGGCCGCGCGGGCGGTGAATCCGCACGGTGTCATCATCCGGACGCTGGACATCGGGGGGGACAAGATCTGGCCGGAGCTGTTTGACGAGCCCGAGCCGAACCCCTTTCTGGGGCTGCGGGGCATCCGGGTTTCCCTGGAGTCGCCGAAACTCTTCAAGACGCAGCTCCGGGCGGTTCTCCGCGCGAGCGCGGAGGGGAAAGTCCGGCTGATGTATCCTTTCGTCTCTTCCCTGGAGGAGCTGCGGCGGGCCAATGAGCTGCTGGAAGAGGCCCGGCAGGAACTGAGGGAAAAGGATGTGCCCTTTGACGAAGAGATGGAGGTGGGCGTCATGATCGAGATTCCCAGCGCCGTGCTGCTGGCGGACGAATTGGCCAGAGAGGTGGATTTCTTCAGCATCGGCACCAATGACTTGATCCAGTACACCATCGCGGTTGACCGGGTCAACGAACGGGTGGCCGGCCTGTACCAGCCCTATCACCCGGCGATCATCCGGTTTCTGAAGACGGTAGTGGAAGCCGCGCACCGGAATGGCATCTGGGTGGGGGTTTGTGGGGAGGCCGCGGCGGATCTGCTATTCACGCCCATCTTCGTGGGCCTGGAAATCGACGAGCTGAGTGTGGGCGCCGTCCAACTGCTGCGCGTGCGGCGCGCGGTGTCCCGGCTGGACACTGAAGAGTGCAAGGCCTTCATGGAAGACCTCCTGAAGGTTTCGACCACTGCTGAGGTGGAGGCCAAGTGCATTTCCGTGGCGGAGGCGAAATATCCGGAACTGGCCTCGGCCGCAGTAAAGGGAGGGAAGGGCACGGAAGCAGAGGCCTGAAGCCGTGGCTGCCACCGCGCTGGGGTAGAAAAACAGCAAAAACGCGCCAAGCAGGCGGTATCTCGGGACGCAGCCGAGGGGAAGGTCGTTTCGCCTATCTTCTGGCTGAAGATTCCCATGCGGCGGTATGAGGCCGCCGCTGTATTGCGCGGGTAGATTCCCGTGACGAATGGGTTCTCTTGCGCTAGGGTAGTATGCTTGTCAGGCACTCGAAATTCGTAATGGGGAGACATTACCAACTTCAGAATCAGCTGTTTCGCGGCGTAATGCTGTTGGGAGTTCTGGCCGTGGGATGGTGGTTTTGTCTGGTGGACGGAGGAGCGTTCCCTCCTTTTGACCGGGAGGAAGGCGGGCTGGAACTGGCGGGCCAGGTGCACGCGGGGCCCGGCGGGATGACCATCACGCCGAAGGGAGACTACATTCTGAGCCTGCATCAGTTTTTTCAGGCGGACGACCGGGTGGTCAAGATGACCCGGGACGGAAAAATCACCCCCTTTCCCAACGCGGAAATGAATTCCGATGAAGGCTACCACGGCGTGGTGCTGGACTCCGTGCTGGGCGTGCAGTGTGACGCGGAAGGCATTGTCTGGATGCTGGATAATGGCCGGCGGGGCGAACAATGGGCCAAGCTGGTGGCTTGGGACACGGAGAACGACCAGCTTCACCGGGTCATCACCATCATGCAGGACGCGGTGCTGGAAACGTCCTTTCTGGCGGGACTGGCGCTGGATCCCGAGGCGCCCTTCATCTACATCACCGATCCGGCGAGCGGGTCCGATGCCGCCCTCATCGTGGTGGATCTCAGGACCGGGCTGTGCCGCCGGGTCTTGCAGGGGCATTACTCCGTGGTGCCGCAGTCCAAGGTGCTGCTGCTGGAGGGGAAACCGGTGGAGGTGAAACGCCCCGACGGTTCGAACGTGCAGCCGCTGGCCGGCGCCAACCCCATCGTGGTGGACCGGAGGGGGCACTGGATCTACTACGGCCCCATGAACGGTTCCCAGCTTTTCCGCATTACGACGGAGAACATCCGCAATCCCGATCTCTTTCCGCTGGAATTGGAGGGACGCGTGGAAGGCTATGGATTCAAGCCCTATACCGGTTGCGTCTCCATCGATGGGAAGGGAAACATTTATTTCTGCGACATCGGGACGAAGTCCATTGGGTACCTGGCGGAGAAAGACCGCCGGTACTACACCCTGGTGCAGGACGAGCGCATGAGCTGGCCGGATGGCCTGTGTTTTGGCACGGACGGGAAGTTACACTTTTTCTGCAGCCAACTGAACCGCACCCCGGTGTTCAACGGAGGGGAAGGCCTGCTCCGGCCGCCTTACCAGGTGTTCAAGGTGCAAGCGCTGTCCTCTGGGACGGTGGGGCGGTAATTCTTTGATGGTGTCCAGGGACCTAAGCGGGGAGACCGTAGAGTCTTGAACTGGCGGGCGAGATGCTGGTATTCTTGACCGGAATTTGCTCTGACCTCTGGCTTGAATCCCGGCTCAAAAAGTATTCTGAAGGCAAAGATCCTCGGGATCTTTTGGTGTTTGCTTACTTTTCTGGCAACCAGGCATGCCGCCGAAGCATCGGACTCGTCCCTCGAACGCCTGGTAAAAGAAGCAGGGAGCCGCAAAGAGTGGGCCACGGCTTCAGCGGTGGAAAGGCTGAGCCTCATTCGGAATGTCGCTTGGGAGAAAGCCGTGGTGTCGGATCCCGTCTCGGACCGCTATCTTGTCACGGCACTCGGCGGTCCGGTGGACATGGTACATTTCCTGGGCACCGCGGTTGCCGTGGCTTCCGGGGAAATGGATCGGGATGCCGCGCTCCTTCTGGAGTGGGACCGCGAGGGCGGACCCGATTTCCTCGCCGGGCGAAGCCAGACGTATCCCACGGAAGCTCATCCGGACGATCTTCCCAGCAATGCGCTGGGAGCGCTTTTCGGCGAGGAGATTCTTCCCCGTCTCCAAGAGCCGGGTTTCGATGTGGTGGCCAGTCTATTCGCGTTTCTTCAACCTCTGGAGCCGGTCCCGGACACCGTGGCCAAGCGTTTTTCTCACCAGCGCATTGTGATGGGGCTCGACGATGCCCCGTCCCGTGAGCTTATTCGATCGCGCCGGGAATGGTTTACGGCGCGCCCCTTGTTTGTTCTGCCTCTCCTGGATCCCGCCCGGGCGGAGGAATTGGGCGATTCCACGAGGGCGCTCCGGGAAGCTGGCTTCGTGATCAAGTCTGTGAATGGACTCCCGCTGGCGATGGAGCGGGAGTGACGACAATTACCTGGCGGATTCAGCCTCAGGAGGAGCGAGCAGAAAAAGGCCCTGGTTTCCGTTGGGGAGGAGGTAGCCGTTCTTGAGGGGGGCGATGCGGCCGGGGTTGCCGGGGGTGGTGAAGGAGTCGAGGACGGCGGGGTTGTCAGGGGTGGTGAGGTTTAGGATGGTGATGCCGCCGAGGACGCGGTCGGCCAGGTAGAGGTGATGGCGGGTTTCGTCGAGCGTGGGTTTGCCGCGCAGGTGGACGCCTTCGATCCGGTGGATGGGAAGTTCGGTGATGGGGCGGGTCTCTTCGAAGTCGAAGCTGATGAGGCCGCCTCTGTAGGGGGCGAGGAGTTTCTGGCCATGGCTCTCGCCGAGCCGGACGAGGCCTTCGGCCATGCCGAAGCGGCCGGCGGGGTGGGCGCCTTCAAGGCGGGGCGGATGGGTGGAGAGGTCGTACCAATGAATGCCATCGACGTGCCAGAAGGCGGCGGTATAGCGGCCGTCGACGAGGCTATCGAGGAGTTGGTAGCCGTAGAAGAGACCGAGGTGGGAATCTTGCAGGGTGAGGCTGGGCTGTGTGGGGTCTGAGACATCGACGATGTGGAGTTGACCGGCGCCTACTTCGACGAGGGCGTATTTTCCGGGAGCGGGGACGGCGACGAAGCGGATGCCGCGGCCGGGCACCTGGTAGGCGCTTTGCTTTGTAAGCCGACCATCGGGGGAGAGTTCCCAAATGGAGAGACCGCCGGTGCCTTCGGCGGCATAGACGGTGTGGCCAAGGAGACAGACGTCAGTGGCGAAGCCGGTGGTAGCGGTAACGGAGACGGGCTGGATGGAGTCTTCCGTGAGGCGGATGACGTGGAGTCCGGCGCTGCCGCAGGCGGCAACGGCCAGGGGGAGATCCTCCACGGGGGCGACGGCATGGACCTGGCCCTGGGGGTGGTAGGAGGAGAGGATGCGTTCGTTTTGAGATTCGACCACTGGGCGGATGGTGGGAGGAGTTCCGTTTCCGGAGGCAACGGGGGAAGCAAGCCCTGGGGCGGCGAGAACATGAAGGTCCGTCCAGCCGCCCGCGCCGTAGATGACACCATCGCCCACGGCCAGGCCACCGTAGAAAGCGGGAACGTCTTTCCCAGTGGGCACGGGAAGATGACTGCGTCCCACGATACTGGGATGCTGGGGATCCCGGACATCGACGACGAAGATGCCGTTGTGCGTGTCGGCGACAAAGGCGTGGCCATTTACGACGGAAACACTCCACATGTCATTTCCGATGCCGTAGAAGGGCGGGAACTTGACGCGGCTGACGAAGGAAGGTTTGGCGGGATCGGAAAGGTCGAAGATTTCCAGACCGTGTCCGTGGCCGTAACCGGGGTCGCCCTCCGCGGCGTGGGGTGCGCGGGAGTGATGACCGGTGGCGGCGTAGAGGTAGCCACCGTGGACGGTGACGCCGTCGCCGTAGCCATCGAGGGGAACCTTGGACAGGATCTTGGGTGAGCGGGCATCGGTCATGTCGAGGGTGACGATTTCCGAAGTGCCCCAGACACCGGTGTAGAGGTAGCCATCGTGGTAGGCAATGGACTGAGCTTCGCCCGTGCGGATGGAACTGAGGTGGCGGGGCTGGCGGGGATCTGAAACGTCCACCTGCTCGACGCCATAGTGACGCTGAGCGATGAAGAGAACGTCGCCAGCGAGGTCGAGCCCGGTGGCGAGTTCGATGGTGTCGTAGTGGTTGAGAAGGGCAGGTTTGGTGGGGTCTTGGACGTCCACGACGAACAAGCCGTCTTCGCGGGCGGAGACATAGGCGACGCCCTTTCCGACCACGAGTTGGCGGGTGTTGCCCAGTCCCGACAAGGTACCCAGAAGGCGGGGCTTCTCTGGATCGGAGATGTCCGCAGTGTAGAGCTTTCCTCTGCCAATGGCGAAGAGGTGATCCCCTTGAACGACGGCGTCCATACAGGGGCCCCAGCCGGGAGAGTCGAGGATGGGGAGGTCCGGAACGGTGGGCGGAGAAGAGGCGGCGGCGTCAACGGCGACGGCAGATTCGGCGGAGAAAGAGACGGAGGTCAGGAGGAGAAAACCGGTCGAGATAAAAAGGCGATTCATGGATTGCGGGGCGGAGTTTTTTAGGAGGGCGAGCCGTCGGACTGTGCTCAGGGTTTTGACATTGGCCCCGAAGGTTCCGTTGAGTCAACCCGATGAGCCTGCCCCGGTTGTGGAAAAACGGGGACTGGTTGAGGCTGGTTCCCAGCCCTTATGTTGGAATCAATTCCCACGGGCTCTTGCCTTTCCTGGGAATTGGCGAAAACGAAAGAGAAAGGTTTTGATTGAAAAGAGCTTGGTGGTTATGGGAGGCTGGGCTTCGGAAATCCCCATGACATCTGGTTTCGTGAATCGAAAAAAAGCAGAAGCGATTCGTTGGCTTCACTATGCGCTGGCGTTGTTTTTCCTGGTCTACTGGGTGATGCCGCTGGCATACACCGGTATCACAGGAAAAGATTCTCCGCAGGGAGGGCGGTATTTGAATCACCTCTGGCGGGTGTCCGCGTTGTTTATCCGGCGCATTCCTTATTGGGATAACTACTACTACCAGGTAAAGACTGAGGAGGGGGGAGATGCCTGGGTCGACGTTCCGGATGGGGACATTTCTCCGATGCGTCCGTTTGGGTATGCGACACGGGCGTACCGGGCGCTGGGGCAGGGGGGAGGAGATCCGGCCCGGCCCGCGGTCATGCGGGACCTGGCGTTGTTTATCAAGAAGAAGCACGAAGCGCTACATCCGGAAGCGGGACGGGTAACGGAGATGCGCTACGTGCGGGTGCGCTACCGGTCGGGCTCGCGAGAGCTGACCCAGACGCGGGAACACTGGCAGATCCCGCCACTGGCGGAGGTGCCGGAAGGGATGAGGGTGGTGGTGAACAGCTACAAGTTCTATCACGAGGGCGAGCAGGAAGGCCTGGTCAGTGAGGCGGACGATGTCGAAATGGACAGAAAGGAACCGGGATCATGACGGGACATTGGCTGATGAAACCATTTAAGTGGTTAGGAAGGTTCTGGACCGGCCCGATAGAAGCGGCGAGGCTGAAGGTGTTTGAAAAGGCCTTTACGGCATCTTTTCTCTACTATTTTTTCGTGGCGAGGTTCGTGCAGTACCGGGAATGGTTGACACCGGAAGGGTACCATTTTTCACGGCGGGTTCACTGGACGTATCTCCCGGAACCGTATGCTCTGCTGGAACCCTGGGCCGCCCTGTTGCTGGGGGTAGTGACGCTGGCCGCGGGACTCCTGGTGTTGGCCGGAAAGTTCAGCCGGGCTGGGCTGGGGGTGCTCTTTGGCGTGGCGGTCTATATTCATGGCGCGGATCCGCTGGGTTCCTTCGCGCTGAACCATCACTACATCGCGGGCTTCCTGATTCTGTTCCTGGCGCCCCCGATCCGGCCGGCGGCGGAGCCGGGAGGACACGCCGTGCTGTCGTCCGCCTGGCCGGTCAGGACGCTACAGGCGACGATCCTGCTCCAGATTTTCACGGCGGGCATGTCGAAGGTACTGCACGGGAACTGGATGAACTTCCAGGACGTCATCTGGTCGCAGTCGCAGGGACTCTATCGAAACGAGTTAGCGTCCTGGCTGCTGATGGTGGCGCCCATGTGGTGCTGGACGGTGTTGCAGTATCTGGCGTTGGGCTTCGAACTGGTGGGACCGCTGCTACTGGTGCTGCCGTGGACGCGGCGCATCGGCCTGGCCGGGGGGCTGGGTTTTGTCCTGTTCATCGCCACGACGATGAACGACCTCACTTATTTCATGGCGCAACTCCTGTCTTATTTAACGCTGTTCCTCTCCGTGAAGGAGCTGGACTGGATGAAAGCCAAAGCGCAGTCCCTGCTAAGACCGCTGGCGGTGTGGCGGAAGTCCGCCGCCACGCCTACTTGAGACGGCCCTTATTTCGGGCCGGACATTCGAAAGATACCGCCTCTTCTCAGGGGGCGGCGGCAGCTTGAGGACGGGGGGATGGAATGACCGGGATACGTTGATTTTCGAGCTCCTTGGAGTTGAGCGTGCCGTCGTTGTTGGCATCGAAACCGGACAGGAGTTTCCAAGCGTTCTCCCCGGCTTCATCGGCGGAAATGGATTGGTCCCGGTTGGAGTCGAGCCGTGTGAAGAGGGCCGCGACGCGGGCCTCGGAGTTCTGGCGCTCGGCCACATGCTTGGTGGGCTCGATGGCTTTGTCCTTGTTGGCGGAGTCGCTGGCGGGCCGATCCTCTTTTTTCCGCCCCGCGGGAGAGGGCGATACGTTGGGCCGGGGACGGGCGCTGGTGTCTTCCTTAGCGACGAGGGAGAACTCAAAGATGAGCTCGTCGCCGACGTGCTGGCGGAGCGTGGCGGTGGAGCCCGCGTCATCTTCTTCCTGCAGGGTCACTGTCGCTGCGCCATTGAAAGTGAGGAGATCTCCTTCCAGCGTGGTCGAGGCGGGAAAGGTCACGGGGTAGCGGATGCCGCGAAATCCGACGAACCCGGCCGCCTCCCGCTGGCCATCGGCCCCGGGCTCGCCAAGTGTTTCCACGAAGAGGAGCGCGGTGGGTGTCTTGTCAGGCGCGAAGCCGTCTGAGGACTGGAGGAAACTGGTCAGGTCCGCGTCCGTGGCCTTGAGAGAACGCGTGTCGATGACCGCGCGGTGGGCGGACTTGGCGACACCGTCCTCGGTGGCATGGAGTTCGCCGGAGAACCTGGGAAAGGTGAGGCGGGTCTTTTTATCCTCGCCGGGGGCCTGGAAGGTAAGAGCGATCTCGCTGTCCCTTATCAGGCGGAACAGCCGGGCGGAAGTGGCATCCGCCGAAGGGCGGGTGGGGCGGACTTCCTCGACGCGCACGCGGCCGTTTGAGGCGTCTTCTTCGCTGTCAGCGCAGGCGCAGAGCAGGAGGGCGGGCAGCAGGCACCGCCACGGGAGAGAGGAGAATTTCACTTTCATGATACAGGAGGTAACCAGGGGATGAGAGATAATGAATCAGTAAGACAGCCTGATCTCGGCCGAATTGACAAGACAAAGCTGTGGGGGATCAAAAGTTGACCGGCGGATGAACACTCTTTAACTGCCGTTTGAAGTTCATATTGTCAGCTTTCTAACGACTTTTGTAATAAAAATCTCAGTTAAAACGATTTTTTGCTTGTTCGGTTTGGGTAAATCTGGGCAGCCTTGCCCGCATGCTGCGAGCCAAAAAATGGTTATGCGGAGCGGGGCGAGGCTTGGTCCCCCGCTATTTCTGGCTGGTTGGCGGGATCGTGATGACGGCTGTTTGCCTGAGTCTCTGGTCGATGGCAGTGGCCACGGTAAATCCCGCGAATCCCAAGTGGGGACTGGCGAAGGTGGGGGTGGAGAGTGGCTCGACGGCTACTTACAACTCCAGCGGAGGAACGCTGTTGCTGGAGTCTTCGGGATCCGGCATCGGGGGAGAGTGGGACGGGTTTACCTTTTATCATAAGACAATTCTGGATCAGGGCGCCGTTACGGGCAGGCTTGATGCAACTGCGACACTATCAAGTCCTGGCGGGGTTGCTGGGATCATGATCAGGGCCAACCTGAGAGGGGATGCGGCCAATGTGTTCATGGGAAGTGACACCTCCGGCGAGGTGTTTCTGAGCTGGAGAAGGACGGCTGGAGGGACGACCCAAGTCTTCGATCTACCGGGCTGTGACGCGGAAGACTGGTACCGGCTGGTAAGGAGTGGCGACACCGTGTTGGTGTATCACTCCACGAATGGAAGCATATGGGCGCCTCTGTTAGGGGTGGACCTGCCGCTGACCGTTCCGGCCTACGCGGGGGCGGCGCACTCTTCGGGAGACACCTCCGTGACGACCGAAACACAGTTCGATGTTGTGCAACTGGACCGTTCATTTGGTTATCGTCGCCATGATGTGACGGTGGATCCGGTATCGTCGCCTTCGGCGGTGGTTACGGGTGAGTGGACGACTCAGAACGTGGCTGGTTACCTGGGTGACAACTACTTAGACGATGGAGTTTCCGGTCAGGGGCAGAAGTCGATCAGGGTGTCGCTGCCGCCAGCGCAGTCCACGGAGCCGAACGTGGGTCTTTACGAGGTTTACCTGAAATGGTCGGCGGGAACCGACCGGGACGACGCGGTGCCGGTGGACGTGGGCTATGCCAACGACAGCACCGGGAGCAACCAGGTGGACATGCTGAGTTTCAACCAGCGGGAGGCCGACAACCAGTGGGTCTATGCGGGCACCTACACGATGGATCCGGCGAACTCCAGCCACTACGTGGAGATCTCCAATGACGGCGTGACGGGCCGGGTAACGCTGGACGCGGTGAAGTTCGTGGGTGTGTCCTGGGAGGACGTGGACAATGATGGCATGCCCGACTGGTGGGAGCGGCTTTACTTTGGCGAAGACGCGGTGGACACGGGCTCGTCTTCCTACGGTTCGAGCTATGGCTCTTCTTACGGTTCGTCCTACGGGTCTTCGTATGGCTCGTCCTACGGATCGACGTATTCCTCATCCTACACTTCGTCTTACACCGGGTCCTATGGCTTCAGCTACGGTTACTACTACGGGTCTGGGGACGACTACGACTACGACGGCGTGAGTAATGGCGACGAGTTTTACGCGGGCGGCAATCCCACCACTGGAGACACCGATGGGGACGGGGTGAGCGACTACGGAGAGTACTACGGCACCAACGGCTACTACACCAACCTGGCCGAGGCGGATACGGACGGGGACGGCCTATCCGACTCCGAAGAGCCTGAAACCTACGACTCGCCCACCTATGGCCCGACGTATGGGATGAGCTATACCTATACCTACGGAAGTTCTTATGGGTCCAGCTACACCTATACCTATGGGAGTTCCTATGGATCGAGCTACGGCGCCAGTTATGGGAGTTCTTACGAGCCTTCCTATTCTTCTTCGCCACCGCCGATTTATACCGACCCCACGATGTTTGACACGGACGCGGACCTGCTGGGGGATGGCTACGAAGATACCAATGGTCTGGATGGTTCGGATGGCAGTGACGGGATAGTGGACGGAGACTCGGACACCCTGACGCTGGGCGAGGAAGTGATCTACGGCACAGACGTTTCCGACAGCGACAGCGATGACGACACCTACGGGGACGGCCTGGAGGTGAAGTCCACTGGGACCGATCCTAACGATCCCACCAGTCCCTCCCTGACCGGGGACAGTGATGGGGACGGTCTGAACGATTACCTGGAAACCACCAATTATGGCACGGATCCGTACGACAGGGACACGGATGACGATGGGGTCATTGACGGGCAGGAAGTCGCGCAGGGCACATCGCCCACCGATGGGAACGACTACATGGACAGCTCGGTCACGGAGATCGTGGAAGCGGGCACGGTGGAGGTGCTGCCGGTCAATCTCGTCAACTATCTAGGAGCGGCCCTGAACTACACGGCCACCCTTTCCGGGCACCTGACGCCGGTGACTGGTGGGGATCACCAGTGGTTGAACGTGGCGCCGGCGACAGGCACGGTGGCGCAGGGTGGTACTACCACACTGAGCTTTACGCTGGATGCCGCGGCTCTGACTTCGGGCACCTTCCAGGGGACGGTCACCATTACCGACGGAGGAGGTGGCTACGTGGCGCAGATCGCGGCAACCATGCAGGTCAGCCAGGCGCCAGTGGTGACGCTGACCTCCCCGGCGGAGCCGGAGTCCACGGTGGCGACCGGCCATGTCCTGCCGCTGACGGCGACGGCGACCGATCCGGATGGCGGTTCCGTCCAGCATGTGCAGTTCTACGTGAACGGCCAAGCCTATGGGGCCCCAGACACCACGGCGCCGTATTCGGTCAACTATACGGCCAGCCAACCGGCGGGTTCGTCGATCACGGTGAAGGCGAAAGCGGTGAAGCCGGACAACATTTTTTCCGAGACCAGCGAGGCCTTGGTGCACGTCATCATTCCCGACAATACCAGTGCCACCCGCATCAGCGGTCAATACTGGGGGCTGGTGGAAGTGGGCACGGAAACCGGCGGAGGCGCCACCATCGAAAGCAGCGGCGAACTGACTCTGGTGTCCGCCGGCACCGGCATCGGTGACGTTTGGGATGGATTTGCGTTTTATCAGAAGACCCTTCTGGATACGGGCGCCATCACTGGCCGCCTGGATGCGGACGCCGCGCTGAGCGCGCCCGGCGGCAGCACGGGGCTGATGATTCGCGGCAGCCTGCATGCCGAAGCGGCCAACGTCTTTGTGGGCACGGATGGAAGTGGCGACGTGGTGCTGAGCTGGCGTCGTGAGGCGGGCGGTCCGACAGAGTCCTCTGTCCTTCCAGGTTGCGATCCCGAAGGGTGGTTCCGTCTGGCGCGGTATGGAGACAGCGTGTTTGTCTATTACGCGCGCTACGGCACGAATTGGGAGCCGCTGCTGGGCGTGGACCTGCCCCTGGGGGCGGTGGCCTACGCTGGGGCGGTACATAGCTCGAACGCCCGTGGGGTGGTGACGGATGCCGCCTTCTCCGATCTGCTTCTGGACCGCTCCTATGGCGTCACGCACCTGCCAGTCACGTTGGATCCGATTACGTCTCCCTCCGCCACGCTCACGGGAAGCTGGACGACTCAATCGGCCGCGGGTTATCTGGACGGCGACTACCTGGATGACGGGAACGCGGACAAGGGCCAGAAGTCCATCCGTTTCAACCTGCCGCCGGTGACGGCCACGCAGCCCAACGTGGGCTATTACGAAGTGTATCTGAAATGGTCGGCGGATACGGACCGCGCCGATTCGGTGCCGGTGGACATCGGCTATCGGGGCGAAGGCAGTGCCGGAGATCAAGTCGAGCAATTGAGCTTCGATCAACAGGGCGCGGACAATCAGTGGGTCTACGCGGGCACCTACCAAATGGATCCGTCCGACACCGGTCACTATGTGGAGATCTCTAACACTGGCACCACGGGTCTGGTCACTCTGGACGCGGTGAAGTTCGTGGGCGTGTCCTGGGAGGACAGCGACAATGACGAAATGGCGGACTGGTGGGAGCGGCTCTACCTGGGTAGCGAGGCCGTGGGTTGGGAGCCGCCTACCTATGGGTCCAGCTACGGCTCGTCGTATGGTTCCACCTATAGTTCGTCTTATGGATCCTCCTATGGGTATTACTATCAGCCGGGTGATGATTACGATCAGGATGGGGTGAACAATCTCACCGAATACCGCAAGGGCGGGAACCCCACTTCCACCGATACCGATGGAGACGGGGTAGGGGATGCCGGAGAGATTAACGGGTCCAATGGCTACAAGACCACGGTCTTTAAGAGCGATTCCGACGGAGACGGCCGGAGCGATTCCGAGGAACCGGAGTACTACGATCCACCCACATACGGAATGACCTACGGCGCCACCTATGGCTCGACGTATAGTTCCACCTACGGATCGAGCTATGGTTCCACTTACGATTCGACTCCGCCCCCGATCTATACAAATCCCATCATGTGGGATACGGACCGGGATCTTCTGAGTGACGGTTACGAAGACTCTCAGGGCCTGGACGGCTCCGACAGCGCCGACGGCTCGGATGACGCGGATGGCGACGGCTTGACCCGGGGGGAAGAACTGATCTATGGCACGGATGCGAGCGACCCGGACAGTGATGATGACGGCTATACCGACGGGTACGAAGTCAAAACGCTGGGCACCGATCCGCTGGATGCCGCCTCGCCAGGCACGAACGTGGATAGCGACGGGGATGGTTTGAGCGACTATGCCGAGACCGTGATCTATGGCTCCGATCCGAACGACAGGGACACGGATGATGATGGCGTCATCGACAGTCACGAAGTGGCGGCGGGCACCTCGCCCACCGACGCGGGTGACTACCCGGACACCTCCGTGGTGGAAAGCGTGGGCGCGGGGGACGCGGAGACGGTCGAGGTGGAGTTCACGAACTACACCGGCGTATCTCTGGACTACGTGGTCACCCTGACGGATCACCTCACCCCGGTGACGGGTGGCGATCACCAGTGGCTGGACGTGAGCCCGGCGAGCGGCACCTTGGCCGCCGGGGCCAGCGTGACGCTGGACTTCCTGCTCGATGCCACGGTGCTGGAAAATGGCCAGTACGAGGGCTCGGTGGAGTTCACCGACAGCAGCGGGAACTATCTGGGGGCGGCCAGCGTGACCATGGAGGTGTATGCTTTGCCTCTGGTGACGCTGACGGCGCCAGCGGAGTCAGCCTCTTCCGTGATACGTCTCCAATCCTTCACGATGGCGGCGGATGCTTCCGACCCGGATGGGGGCGCGATCGAACACGTGCAGTTTTACGTGAATGGTCAGCCCTACGGAGCGCCAGACACCACGGCTCCGTATGAGATCAGCTACACGGCCAATCAATTGGCGGGCACCATCCTGACGGTAAAAGCGGAAGCGCTGAAGTCCCACGGGCTCACCGCCGAAACGGATGAGGCTCTGGTCTACGTGATCAACTCGGACAACACGAACGTCAACCGGATCAGCAGTCAGAAATGGGGCGCGGTGGAAGTGGGCGCCGAAACTGGCGGCAGCGCCGCCATCGAGTCCACTGGCGAGTTGAATCTTACCTCTTCAGGTATCGGTATTGGCGATGATTGGGATGGGTTTGTCTTTTACCAGAAATCGCTCCTTGATAAGGGCGCCATCACGGGCCGCCTGGACGCGGATGCATCGCTGTCCGTGCCGGGAGGATCGGCTGGGGTGATGATTCGCGGCGGTTTGCGGGCGGACGCGCCAAACGTTTTCCTGGGGGTTGATGAAAGTGATGAAGTCGTCCTGAGCTGGCGGCGCGTCACCGGTGGCGACACCGAGTCCTTCACCTTGCCGGGGTATGACCCGGATGGCTGGTTCCGCCTCGTTAGGGAAGGGAACAGTATCTTCGTTTACTATTCTCAATTTGGGACGCACTGGACAGCGGTGACTGGAGTGGATCTGCCGCTACCGGTAACGGCCTTCGCGGGCGCGGCGCATGCCTCGGGAGACAGTGGCACGGGCACGGAAACGGCCTTCTCCGATCTCCTCCTGGACCGCTCTTTTTCCGTCACGCACCACATCATTACGCTGGACCCGGTGACGGCTCCGTCGGCGGCGGTTACTGGTTCCTGGAACACGCAAACTGTTCCCGGGTATCTGGACAACGACTACTTGGACGACGGAAACGCTGACAAGGGTCAGAAGTCGATTCGGCTCACGCTCCCGCCAGCCATGGCCACGGAGCCGAACGTGGGCACCTACGAACTTTACCTGAAGTGGTCAGCGGACACGGATCGCGCCACGGCAGTGCCGGTGGATGTCGGTTATGAAGATCCTGACACGGGCACCAATGAAGTGGACTCGTTGAGCTTCGACCAGCAGTCGAGCGATAACCAATGGGTCTACGTGGGGACCTACCTGCTCGATCCCGCCGACAGCGAACACTATGTGGAAATCTCCAACGAAGGCACTTCCGGTCTGGTGACCTTGGACGCCGTGAAGTTCGTGGGGGTTGACTGGGAAGACACGGACGATGACAAGATGCCGGACTGGTGGGAGCGTCTCTACCTGGGAAATGAAGCCGTGGGGTGGGAGCCGCCTACGTATGCGTCGTCCTATGGTTCAACCTACAGCCCCAGCTACGCCAGTACTTACGGCTCCTCCTATGGCTACTACTATCAGCCAGGTGACGACTACGACTTGGATGGGGTGGACAACCTGACCGAATACCAGAAAGGCGGGAACCCCACCTCCACCGACACGGATGGAGACGGCGTGGGGGATGCTGGGGAGATCTTTGCCTCCAATGGTTTTGCGACCCTGGTGTACCGGAGCGACACGGACGGCGACGGGCTGAGCGATTCGGAAGAGCCGGAGTACTACGATCCGCCGACCTATGGAGCGACCTACAGTCCTACCTATGAGCCCACCTACGGCGCCACCTATGGGGCTTCGTATGGGTCCTCCTACGGAGCCACCTATGGCTCGAACCCTTCGCCCATCTACACTGATCCTTCGGTGTGGGATACCGATCGCGATCTATTGAACGATGGCTATGAAGACAGCCAGGGGTTGGATGGCTCCGCCGCGGCTGACGGAACGGATGACGCGGACAATGACGGGCTGACGCGGGGTGAGGAGTGGATCTACGGAACCGGCATCGCAAACGCCGACAGCGACGGGGACGGTTACGAAGACGGATACGAGGTCAAGCAACTGAGCTCGGACCCAATGAACCCGAACGATCCGGGCATGGATGTCGATACCGATGGCGATGGCCTGACGGACTATGAAGAGAACCTCGTTTACGGGACCGATCCGAATGACCGGGACACTGATGATGATGGCGTGATTGACAGTCACGAAGTGGCGGCCGGGACCGATCCTAACGACGCGGGCGACTACCCGGATACCTCGGTCGTGGAACACGTTGGGGTGGGCACGGTTCAGACGATTCAGGTCGAGTTTGCCAACTATGTTGGCGGATCGGTGGACTATATCGCCACCTTGAGTGGCGAGCTCACGCCCGTCACGGGCGGAGACCACCAGTGGCTCACGGTCACTCCCACCGCGGGCACCATCGGCGCGGGTAGCAGCGTGACCTTGGACTTTGAGTTGGACGCTTCCGTGCTGGCGAACGGTCAGTACGACGGCTCAGTCACCTTCAATGATGGCGGGGGTAACTACCTTGGCCAGGTGGCGGTGACGATGCACGTTCACGCGTTGCCGGTGGTGAGCCTGACCGCTCCCACGGAGCCGGTTTCCACGGTGGTGACCGGTCAGTCGTTCACCTTGGCCGCGGACGCTTCAGATCCCGATGGTGGCGCCATAGAGCATGTGCAGTTCTACGTGAACGGCCAGGCCTACGGCGCTCCGGATACCGCCGCGCCTTATGAAGTCAGTTACCAGGCCAGCGAACCGGCGGGGTCGGTGCTTACCGTCAAAGCGGAGGTGCTGAAAGCCTATGGACTCACGGCGGAATCTGACGAAGCCGTGGTGCACGTCATCATTCCGGACGATACGAATCCCAGCCGGATCAGCAGTCAGAACTGGGGCTTGGCCGGGGTCGGCGTGGTAGAGGATGCCAGCGCCACCATTCAGCCTTCGGGCGATTTGGTGCTCGGTTCCGACACGGCCATCGGGATGGAAGGGGATTGGGACGGGTTGGTCTTCTATCACAAGACCCTGCTGAACAAGGGGTCGATCACGGGCCGCATGGGTGGGACGACGGGCTCCATCGGACCCAAAGGCGGCACTGGCCTGATGATCCGCGCCGGCCTGCGGGGAGATGCCGCGAACCTGTTCGTCGGAGTCGACCGGTTTGGGGATGTGGAGGTGAGTTGGCGCCGCGAGGCGGGCGGGGCCACGGAGCGCCATGAGTTATCCGGCTGTGACGGAGACGGCTGGTTCCGTCTGGTCCGGGAGGGGAATACCGTGCTGGTCTACTATTCTCCCTATGGCACCCACTGGACGGCTAAGTTCGGCGTGGACCTGCCGCTGCCCACCGCCGCCTACGTGGGAGCCGCCCATAGTGGGGGGTACCGGGACTATACCACCACCACGGGAACCGTCAGAGACCTGCAACTGGACCGTTCCTATGGCGTGAACCACCGGGCCATCACCATAGATCCGGTGACCTCGCCCTCCGCCACGATTACCGGGGATTGGGCGACGCAATCGGTCCCAGGCTATTTGAATGACGATTATCTGGACGACGAAGCCGAGGGCAAAGGCCAGAAGTCCATCCGCGTCATGCTGCCACCGGTGACTGCCTCGGAGCCAAACGTGGGGCTCTACGAAGTGTACATCAAATGGGCGGGCAACAACACCTATGCCTGGGACGTGCCGGTGGAGATCGGCTACGAAGATCCTGACACGAACACCAACGTGGTGGAAGTGCGGTACTTCGATCAACAGGATCATGACAACCAGTGGATCTACGTGGGTACCTACCGGATGGACCCGTCGGATACAGAACACTACGTGGAGATCTCCAATGCCGGCACCATCGATCCCGTCACGCTGGACGCGGTGAAGTTCCTCGGCATCGACTGGGAAGATACCGATGACGACGGAATGGCCGACTGGTGGGAACGGCTCTACTTGGGCGATGACGCTGTCGGTTGGGAGACGCCCACCTACGGGGCCAGCTACGGCTCCTCGTATGGTTCCTCCTACGGCGCCACGTATTCGGCGTCTTACGGCTCGACCTACGGCTACTACTACCAGCCGGGAGATGACTATGACATGGATGGGGTGGACAACCTGACCGAATATCAGAAAGGCGGCAACCCCACCTCCACCGACACGGATGGAGACGGCGTGGGGGATGCTGGGGAGATCTTTGCATCCAACGGATACGCCACTTTGGTGAACCGGAGCGATACCGACGGTGACTCGCTGAGCGACTCGGAAGAGCCGGAGTACTTCGACCCGCCGACCTATGGTTCGTCATACGGTGCTACCTATAGCTCCACCTATAGTCCCTCCTACACTTCCTCCTACGGTTCGAATCCGCCGCCGATCTATACCGATCCCACGGTGTATGATACTGATCGGGATCTCTTGAGCGACGGATACGAAAACGGCGCCGGCCTGGATGGAACCTTGGCCGCCGACGGCGTGACCGACACGGACGGCGACGGCCTGACGCGGGGTGAAGAGTGGCACTATGGAACCGCGATCAACGACACCGACAGCGACGACGATACCTATGAAGACGGCTTCGAGGCTAAGCTTCTGGGGACCGATCCCACTGACGGCGCCGATCCGGGCACGGTGACGGATACCGACGGGGACGGCCTGCCGGACTTTGTGGAGACCGAGGTCTACGGCTCGAATCCCAACAACCGGGACACGGATGGTGACGGCGTCATTGACAGTCACGAAGTGGCGGCCGGTACCTCGCCCACCGACGCGGGCGACTACCCGGACACCTCCGTGGTGGAAAGCGTGGGCGCGGGCCAACTGGAGACCGTCGAGGTGGAGTTCACGAATTACACCGGCGTTTCCCTGGACTATGTGGTTACCCTGACGAATCACCTCACTCCGGTGGCGGGTGGCGATCACCAGTGGCTGGACGTGAGCCCGGCGAGTGGCACCCTGGCCGCTGGAGCCAGCGTGACGCTGGACTTCCTGCTCGACGCCACGGTGCTGGAAAATGGCCAGTACGAGGGCTCGGTGGAGTTTACGGACAGCAGTAGTAACTATCTGGGTTCGGCCAATGTGACGATGAATGTCCACGCATTGCCCCTCGTGACGCTAACGTCGCCGGCGGAGCCGGTCTCCTCCGTGGTCCGCCTTCAGTCTTTCACGATGGCCGCGGATGCCTCCGACCCGGATGGAGGCGCGATCGAGCATGTGCAGTTCTATGTAAATGGCCAAGCCTATGGGGATCCGGATACCACGGCCCCCTACGAAATCAGCTACACGGCCAATCAAGCGGTGGGCACTGTTCTTACGGTGAAGGCGGAAGCGCTGAAGTCCCACGGACTCACCGCCGAAACGGGCGAATTCGAGGTGTATGTGGTCAGCCCGGACAACACGAGTACGAACCGGATCAGTAGCCAGAAGTGGGGCTTGGTGGGAGTGGGGACAGAAAACGGTGGCAGCGCCGCCATCGAGTCCACGGGCGAGTTGAATCTTACCTCTTCGGGCACCGGCATGAGCGGCGTTTGGGATGGGTTTGCTTTTTATCAGAAATCGCTCCTCGATAAGGGAGCCATCACGGGCCGCCTCGACGCGGATGCGTCACTGTCCGTGCCGGGAGGCTCAGCCGGGGTGATGATTCGCGGTAGCTTGCGGGCGGACGCGCCGAATGTCTTCTTCGGGGTTGATGAGAATGACGATGTGGTCTTGAGCTGGCGGCGCGTTGCTGGTGGCGATACGGAGTCTTTCGCCCTGCCGGGGTACGATCCGGACGGCTGGTTCCGTCTGGTCCGGGAAGGGAACAGCATCTTCGTTTATTATTCTCAGTTCGGGACGCACTGGAATGTGGTGACCGGAGTGGATCTGCCGCTGGCGGTGACGGCCTTCGCGGGCGCGGCGCATGCCTCGGGAGACAGGGGCACGGGCACGGAAGCGGCCTTCTCCGATCTTTTGATGGATCGTTCGTTTGCCGTCACGCACCATGTCATTACCCTGGACCCGGTAACGGCTCCATCGGCGGCGATCACCGGTACCTGGAATACGCAATCGGCTGAAGGCTACCTGGAGGATGACTACCTAGACGACGGAGACGCGGACAAGGGCCAGAAGTCGATTCGCTTTACCCTCCCGCCGGCCACGCCCACGGAGCCGAACGTGGGCACCTACGAACTCTACCTGAAGTGGTCGGCGGATACGGATCGCGCCCCGGCGGTGCCGGTGGATGTCGGTTATGAAGATCCTGAGACGGGCACCAATGAAGTGGACTCGCTGAGCTTCGACCAGCAGTCCGCGGACAACCAGTGGGTCTACGTGGGCACCTACCTGCTCGATCCCGCCGACAGCGAGCACTATGTGGAAATCTCCAACGAAGGCACTTCCGGCCTGGTGACGCTGGACGCGGTGAAGTTTGTCGGAGTTGACTGGGAAGACACAGACAGCGACGAGATGCCGGACTGGTGGGAGCGGCTCTATCTGGGGGATGATGCCGTGGGTTGGGAACCGCCCACGTATGGCGCGACCTACGGGTCTTCCTATGGCTCGACATACAGCCCCAGCTACTCCGGTTCTTACGGGTCCTCCTATGGCTACTACTATCAGCCAGGTGACGACTACGACATGGATGGGGTGGACAACCTGACCGAATACCGCAAGGGCGGGAACCCCACCTCCACCGATACGGATGGTGACGGGGTGGGCGATTCGGGCGAGATCAATGGCTCCAACGGTTTTGCCACGCTGGTATACCGGAGTGATTCGGACGGAGACGGACGGAGCGATTCGGACGAACCGGAGTATTACGACCCGCCCACCTATGGGACGACCTACGGTTCTTCTTATGGGGCCACCTACAGCGCCACCTATGGTTCTTCCTACGGGTCTTCGTATGGCACAAGTCCGCCGCCGATCTATACCGATCCGACCGTGTATGACACCGACCGGGATCTGTTGAGCGATGGATACGAAAACGGCGCTGGCCTGGATGGAACATCGGTAGCCGACGGAGTGACTGATGCGGATGGCGATGGCCTGACGCGGGGTGAGGAGTGGCTCTATGGCACGGACGCCGGCGACCCGGACAGTGATGATGACGGCTATACCGACGGGTACGAAGTCAAAACGCTGGGCACCGATCCGCTGGATGCCGCCTCGCCAGGCACGAACGTGGATAGCGACGGGGATGGTTTGAGCGACTATGCCGAGACGGTTGTTTATGGCACCGATCCGAACGACCGGGACACGGATGATGATGGCGTCA
>JAUICH010000052.1 GCA_030427505.1 Verrucomicrobiia bacterium | reverse complement strand
AGTGCGCCGAATCTTTTTTCGGCGCTCTGAGGTTGGTAGCCGGAGGCGCGGCGGGGGAAAAGCCGTTCGCTTTCTCTCCAATCCGTTCCCATCACCCCTTCTCACGGCCCTTTCAGTCTCCAAAGATGCCGGACGAGACCCTTTGTGACTTGTGCGTAAAGATCAGAAAGGCGCGGCGCATACCAGCCTGGGGCGCGAGCCCCAGGTAAACCGGGTAACGTGAAGTGTGAGGGCTGAAGGGCCGGCGCAAAAGCGCCTTCACTTTCCCTTTCTTCCTTTCCGGTCCGTTCTCCAATTTGTCCACGCTGCCTAGCCTGAATGGCACTCGGATAAGCGGGGTGACCGGTCAAGTCGAGCCCTTCGACGGCGGCAACTGGCACTGACGGATCCCCGATGAAATCGCCTAACCGGGGTCTCAGGGCCGGAGGGCCAACGGCCCGGCGCATACCAGCCTGGGGCGCGAGCCCCAGGAAAACGGGTCCCCATGAAGATCGAGGGCCGTAGGTCCGGCGCATCCCCCCTGGGGATGGCGGCGGAGTCACGGCGCGCCCGCATGCGCCGGGCCTTCAGCCCTCGAAATTTGTCAATCCGCCTAGCCCTGGGGCTTGCGCCCCAGGCTGGTATGCGGCGCGCCGTTGGCGCTCATCACCGGCGAGGACGATCAGCCAGGCCCGGTGCGCGAAACTTTGGAGCGCACATCCGGCGAGAAGGACGTGCGATACCTGTCCGGCAATTGCATTGCAATGGGATCCCGCAACAGACCCGGTCACCACGCTTATCCGAGTGCCATTCAGGCTAGGCCTTTGGCCCTCGGTGAACCGGAAGAAGAAACCATCGTCGCCATGAAGCTGGCGCTCGCCGCCGAGCTTCGCCGGGTTCGCCAAGAAAAGGGGCTGACCCAGCAGGAACTCGCCCAGCACATGGGTTCCAGCCAGTCCCGCGTCGCCAAGATGGAAGCCGCCGATCCCACCGTCTCCATGGAACTGTTCGTCAGATCCCTGTCCTCCCTCGGCGAAACGCGCCAGCAGATCGGAGCCGTGATCGGCGCCACCCCTAAAACTCCCCGCCCCGCTTCAGGCCGGAAGAAAACGTCCCGCGCGGCCGCCTAGCCAGGCGCCGCCAGACGTACCCGTCCACCCGCCAGGCTCCCCGGGTGGCAATCCCCATTCTTGACCACCCAATCCGTTTTCCGTAACCATTCCCGGGAAAGCGACGTACTCTTGTAAAGAGAAGGAGTGATGGCACCGCCGTCTCTACCCCTAGCAAAAACCCATCCCCCGCCATGATCGATTTCACCTACCTGTCCAAGGGGCTCAACGCGCTGGCCCGCGCCCACTACATGAGCTCCATGTCCGGCCACCTCGGCGCGTCCGTCATCGCCGGCTACTTCGTCGGCGAGCAGCGGCCGAATCTCGATCCCGCCGTCAGCCACGGCCTCGAAGACGACCTCCAGCGCGTCATGAGCGGCGAGTCCGTCTTCGGGAAAAAGATGTCCCGGAAATCCACCCTCGCCGATCCCGAACTCTTCGAGCCCTTCCCCGCCGAAAAGCCCGACCCCACCCTCGTCGACGGCATCGCCGAAGGCCTCGCCAAGAGCCTCGGTAAACCCCGCCAGTCCGGGCACAACGTCATCTTCGGCTCCCTCGCCATCCGCGCCCTCAGAGAACACCCCGAGTTCTCCACCCCCGCCGTCACCGAAGGCATCCGCAAGCTCATGGCCATGTTCGAGAACGAACACCCCGGCAGCGGCTACTACGGAAAAGACAAAGGCCGCATGTATGGCAACAAGATCACCCTGCCCGAAGACGACGGCACCCCGCCCTACCGCGACATCGAAGGCATGGCCATCGCCGTGTTCGACGAAATGATTAACCAGACACCTGAGATCAATCGCGAAGGCTACGGCGGCCTCGTCCACGTCATCAACCACGCCGCCGCCATCGCCGACCTCGCCGCCTACGGCTACCCCCAGCTCGTCCCCCAGGCCGTCGCCTCCCACCGCCAGCACCTCCGCCTCTGGCGGAACCTCCCCAACATCGCCGCCGAAAAAGGCCCCGTCCAAGTGTCCCAGTTCACCCCCGACACCGCCGCCTACTGGACCACCGGCCCCGTCCCCTACGACCGCGCCCTCCTCACCCACCGCGTAAAGACCCTCTTCGGCTTCACCGAACTCGCCACCGCCGTCGACGCCGGCGAAGCCAAAGAAAAACAGGCCTTCGACACCTTCCGCTACCTGATGTAGTAAGCCTCTTCGGTTTCCTCCCCTACTTAATCCACCGCAGCCACCAGGGCAGTTTGCTTTTTGACATTACATAGGCTCGATGAGCCTCCAGCTCCGCTTGGCGTTTAGCTTCCAGGTGCGCCCGCTGGGCTTCCGCTTCACGCTTTTCTGCTTCCTCCTGGAGCTTCCGCGTCTTTTCAGCCTCGGCCATCCGCGCGGACTCCAGCCGCTGGTTATACTCCTGAAAATAGGTCCAGGTTCCTTCTTCAATCTCGGCCAGGGGCAGGGTGCCCGCCAGATCCCGAATTCGTTCGTAGTACTGCTCCCCGGTTAGCTTCCCGTCTCCAGAGAGCACCGATGCCACCAGCTCGGCGTAGTTCTCTCCCAGGGAGTGAAACGGTTCGAAGAGACGGGCAAAAGTTTTCTGAAGCTCCGGCGCCTTCTCAAACGCGGCCCAGATATCCTTTCTCCGGTCCGGCACGGGATATAGCTCCTGATGACCCAGCAGGCGCCGGAGCAAATTCGTGGCATAATTCTCCGCCAACCCCACCAGTTTCAGCTGCTCTTCAGTGGCGATGCCGCTGGGCCCCGTTGACAACCGGTGCAAGGGCTGACTCTTCCACTGTGAAGTCAACCAGGAGACATATTGTTTCGTGTCTTCTTCTCGATATACACGGTCTTTCTTTGCTTTAGAAAGGTACTTCTTGTGAAAAGAACGCCAGGGATCCCCTTTCAGCTCGGCCAGACTTCCAAGGTGGTCAGAAAAACGCAATTGCTGCGAGGCAACGAGACTTCTAACCGTCTTCTTCTCCCTGACGCCCCTCTTTGGCTTAACTTTCTCAAAATTATATCCACTGCTCAATCTGCTTTTTATTACACGCTCCTCTTCGCCACCAATCACTACGACATCGACACTGGGAACAATAAACCGCTGCTGGGTACGCTCCTGGTATTCCGCGATAACAGCCCTGATTGAAGTGGATATGTCAGGAAATTCCTTGGTGGCAAAGTGCGCCACGTCGATGTCGCTCCGCCACGTCATGCACCCCCACGCCGCCGAACCGCACAGCACGGCGGCCCCCTCAGCGAAAGGCGGCAAGCCCCCAATCTTTCCGGCCAGCCATTGCAGATCTTCCTCGGACGCCAGTTTACGTTCGAGGAGGTCTTCGTATAGAAAGAACCGGGACATAGTTGATACGAGATTTCAGTGACAGTTCCTTTCCCATATGACGGTCAAACAGCCCATGCGGGCAAAGCTCACCTTCCATGCCAACGCAGGCTTAGGATCGCTTGTAACCGGTGATTGAAGCTTTTTAATTCTATAGCTGCTGGGGTTACCCTTTTCAAGCCCCCCTCCATGTCCGCGTATTAAAGAGCACCAGGCATATTCCCACTCCGCGCGAAGCGAGCCTTCTTTCTCTCAATACTCCAATCCGATTTGCGAACCGGCTCGCAGACACCCGTTCTCTCACGCCGTGGGCGTGCCCATCGATAGCCGCCCCCCGGGAACCTACCCCGCCCCCCCTTCTTCGGCTTCACCAAACCCACCTCCCCAGTGGAGAATGAAGAGAAAATGGACGCTGAACCCACTGCAAAACCAGCCTTCGACACCTTCCGCTACCTGATGTAGTAGGTAAGGACAGGAAAGACAGAGAGGCCAGGCGGGCGTCACGGCCTGCCGACCTTAGAAAAATTCCCACTCCCATCCATTATGCCCATCATCCCCCTCATCAGCTCCGATACCGCCGGTCCCCTCGGCCTGAAACACCTGCCCCGGCTCTGGCTCAAGGCCCTCCTCGCCGCCACCGGCGATCTCCCGCCCGGCTACAAAGACATCCGGCCCGGCTTCGACCTCATGCTCCTCGAAGGGATCAAGATCGATCCCGAAGCCGCCCGCGACTTCATCAATACCCACCGCCCCAGCTACCTCCAGTTCGAAGCCTGGCTCCGCCAACAACCCGGCGCCGATCTCACCCCCGAAAACATCGCTGCCGTGAACCAGCAGATCGTCACCCGCCAGAAAGCCCCCGAGTCCCGCGCCAAAATGCTCGCGCAACTCGCCCTCCCCGAGGACACCCCCATCTCAGACTCCATCATGCTGAACAACCTCGACGACTGGCGCGAAATCCACGAACAGGTCAGGTAAGGAAGCACACATCTCTTCCCGCCAAGCACCCATTTTCCGCCAGACAGAAACACATACCTCAGCCCCACGGCATAGGCCCTGAAAGGGCCTGCGTCGATAGCCCAGGGCGCAGCCCTGGGTCAACCCGTCCAAGAAAGTATGCGCCCTGAAAGGGCGCGCGTCGCCACCGGTCACCAACCCTCGTCCCCGCTTCCTAGCTCCCTAACCACTGTATATATCCCGCGCAACCTTGCGCCAAGCACGGAATCCCGCAAGAAAAGGAACGACACGCCCCCCCTGTGAAGAGACATACCCTCAGCACCCGTCAAGTTCCAGCAATTGGACGGTGAGAAGGGTCAATTTTTGGACTCCCTTCCCCTCTCTTCCTCACCCCGACACGTACTTGCTGTCAAAGATCATGAGCTGATTGGTTCGCGGAATGAACGTCGCGCCATACTCGCCGTTGGGCGTAAACCACCAATCTCCCGGGACCTTGTCGCTTTTCTCCCAGGTTAGCCCCCTGCCATTCTTACTAAGCAGCTCCGCAATCTCCTTCGGTGACATCGGCTTAGGCAGATATTCACTCCCGTCACCCTTCATGTAGGAAATCGCCACGCAAACATCGTTGCGTAAGGTCACTTCCATGACGAACCCATTCGCCCTGAACCAGCGCGTATTCTCCTTCGTCGCCCATTCCTCCACGGCGGGACCATAGCGTTTCACGCACTGCGCCAACGTTTCGCCCATTCTTGCTCCGGCCACAGCCGGTACAAGGCAGGGCAGCACGAGAGCAATAGACAGGAAATATCTCAAGATCATGGCCACTCCATTCAGCTAACTTCAGACCACCGTCAAGCTTGAGGAGTGCCAAGATCGAAAGAAAGACCGGCAGGAACAAAAAAGAGCCCCGCGATAAAATGATCCCTCCAGAGCAAATTCACCAATGAGGGGAAAGCCTTCAGCCTGCCAGGTTGGGAATCGCTCGAGGGGGAAACGGAATATTCAAAAAATATTGACCCTTCTCTCCTGTCACGGTTGGAAATTCCTGCTTGTTCTAAACCCCATCGGCCACCCAGTCATCATACCGTTTGAGAGTCCAATTAGAATCATTTTGCACATCGTGCCCGTCCCAGTCCTTCGCCACGGCAGTATTGTTCTGTCGCCCAATAACTTTGATGTCTGTCTTCTTTGGGACGACAAAGGAGCGCCAATGTGAATTGCACTCGGATAAGCGTGGTGACCGGGTCTGTTACGGGATCCAATTGCGATACAATTGCCGGCCAGGTATCGCATGGCCTTCTCGCCGGATGTGCGCCCCAAAGTTTCGTGTGCCAAGCCTGGCTGATCGTCCTCGCGGGGCATGAGCGCCAACGGCGCGCCGCATACCAGCCTGGGCCGAAAGCCCAGGTTAGGCGAATTGACAGATTTCGAGGGCTGAACCGAAGCGAAGCGCAGGTAGACTGCCCGGCAGGGCAGCCCGAAGGGCGGAACGCAGCGAAGGCAAAGCGGATCGAAATCCGTGACCGAAAAGGAACGAAACCACGGGAGATTCGGTGCCGGGCCTCCAAACTTTCCGAGCTAAGCGAGCTTTCTTTCTTTCTTCCTCCTCTTTCAATTTCGATCTGCGAACAGACTTTTGGCAAACAGTCTAGGCAGCGGCTGGTTCGGGCCCTACTCCCACTCTTCCTTGATGATCTTGACCTGCTCTTCCGATAATAACACGTAATCTTTCTGCCTGATGAGAAGGGTATTTTCTTTCTGCCACTCTTCCCAATGTGATTTCCTGATCTTCCAAGTGACCGTGACGGGATCGACGCCTCGACAGGTCGTAGCCATGTTCACGATAAAGTAGAAATCCAAATAGACTTCTTTCTTCCCGTATGGGTTGTGAGCCCACGCATAGGTCAATTTTTGACCTAGATAGGCTTCGGTCTGGTAGAAAACACACACATAGTCACCGTGTTCCTCAATCGTAACGGATTCAGCATCCGGATTGAATGGAATCAACATTTCATCAGCGGAAACGGAACCAGCACCCACAACAAAGAGCAATGCCAAGAGGAGGTATCTCATAATATAGTATCGAGCGCTCGAGGCCCGCCTATTGCAGCGAACCGTCGATTCAGTGGGTTTGCGGAACCGCCGAGAAGGAGAAGGGAGAAGAGTCAGTCAAGACTGCGCATAGCTAAGCGGCATCTCGAGCCGCTTTACCCCGATGTTGACGCCACCGGCTCGCCACCTTTCACCCCGGGGAGTTGAGAATGGCGCCACCGGCTTCGGCGAGGAGGGCGGGTTCGCAGACCTGCCAGGCGAAACACGGTTGAACGAAGCCGCGAACCGCGGGTCAAAGAGAGAGGCCGGTTTGGTTTGGTTTCGTCTGGATTGGACCGGGTTTTTGCGTGTGCGGCCATAGTGGCAATGCCGTGGTGGCCTGATGTCGCCCCCCTAGTAGTTTTTGGGCCGGGGCCTTCGTTGCTCTTCAGCCGGTTTTGATTCACATAGCCTCCTTCCTCGCGCCTTGCCCCCGGCCCAAAATCCTCGCCAATCACTCCTCATCTCTCACCTCAACATTAAAGAACCACTAGCCTGCATTTCTCACCAGTTCTCGTGGCGAGACGCCGCGAGGCCTGTCTTGACAATGCGCGCGAAGATCTTCACGCGGAGCTGTATGAGAACATACTGCTCAAGGGAAGATCCAGCGGAACGCCGTCAGGGCGGGCCGCAGCAAGCCGCGGCAGAAAACTGGTGAAAATGCAGGCTAGCTTTTGACTGATGAAAACCCGTGAGCTTTGCGTTGCCATTGTTGTGCTGCTGCCGCTGCCGTGGTGGTGGTTGTGGACCGTGGGTGTGACCCGCGCTGCTGAGACGGCGGATCGCGCCCTCCCCGCGCAAAGCGGACCGTGGAGTGAGGTGGCGGTGGCGGATGGGGACATCGATCCCGAGGCGGAAACCTTTGTGCTGGAACTGCGGATCGATCCGGTGGAGGCCGCGGGCGGAGACCTCCAGGTGGTGGCTGGTCTGATGCTGGGGCTGGACGAGGGCGAGACGGTGGAAAGCGGCACCGCCGGGCAGTTGCGCGTGGACTTTCGCGAGGGCGGAGACCGGGCGGCCTTTACGTTCTGGCACCGGAAGACCTGCCTGACCATGGTGGAACCCGACCCAAAGCCGCCGGGCTGGGTGGAAAACCGCGACTATCAGCATCCCCACGTCTTGCCGCACCGGGAGGGCGTGGGGCACCGGATGAAGCTGGCGGTGTGGCCGGAGGGCCAGGGCTCTTGCGTGCGGCTGTTCGTGGATTTCTTCGACCGGCCGGTAGAGGAACATGTGCTGCCGGAACGCATCCGCGCGGGCGTGGTGAAGTGGTTCACCATGCGGGGCGGCTCGGAGCCCGAGGTGCGGCGGACGAGCCGGTTTTCCGGCTGGAGCTTTTCCGCCGTGAGCGCGGCTGAGGCAGCGCGGTTACCCTCCGTGGCGGAGAGTGTCCTGAGCGCCATCGATGAAACGCACCCCGCCATGCAGCCGGTGGCGCGGGCAGTGCGGGAGGGCCGGGTGGACGAGGCCCAGGCGCTGCTGTTGCAGCACCTGCGGACGCGGACTGAGCCGATGGGCCCGGCGATCGAGGAGATGGCGGACGTTATCCTGCACCCGAACTGGCGGAAGATCGCGGACGAGGCGGTGGCGGGGCGGTATGCGACCGTCGGTTACTTCGACGGCTTTGTGGATGCCTGGACGGACACGAACGGGGAGACGCACCCCTGGGTGCTGCAAAAAGAGCCGCTGCAGCTGAACTGGGCGCGGGACAACGGCCACCTGAACCGGCATTTTCACTGGGTGTCCATGGCCCGGGCGTGGCAGGAGGGTGAGGATGCGCGGTATGTCCGGCAATTCAGCGCGGAGGTGCTGGACTGGGTGAGCCGCGAACCGTATTTCTGGCCGCGCTGCCCGGCGGTGGGCGGGGTGAACCTGATGGACGGCACGACCTTCCACTGGGGTTTCATGAACACGAGCAACATCGGCCGCCGCCTGGAACTGACCTGGTGGCCGGCCTACGAGGTGTTTCGGAAAGCGCCGGAGTTTAACGATGAAGCTCACCTGGCCATGCTGCTGGGCATGCTGCGGCAGGCACGGCTCATCATGAACCCGAGCAGCTTCGCCGCGCATGACGACGGCGGGGCGCACACCACCATGGCGCTGTTGCAGACCGCGCTGCTCCTGCCGGAGTTTTCCGAGAGCGCGGAGTGGAAGGCCACGGCCATGAAACGCTGGGACGTCATGCTAACCACGCAGTTTCACCCGGACGGCAGCCACTGTAGCCTGAGCACCGGCTACAACTGGGCGTCCATCGTGGCGCTGGAAAACTACCTGCGGCTCTACCGCCGCTTCGCCGGGGAACCCCCGGCGAAATACCTGGACGTCCTGGCGAAGGCGGCGGAACACCCCATGCTGCTCACCGCGCCCAGCCAGGCGCAGGTGGACCTGAACGACGGCGGCTGGAGCACCATCGAGGATCGCTACCAGTCGCTGTTGAAATGGTTTCCCGGCCGCAGTGACTTCAAGTGGATGGCGACGCGGGGCGCGGAAGGTTCGCCGCCGCCGCGGACCTCGGTCTACTTTCCCAATGCCGGTCACTACGTCATGCGGACAGGCTGGGGGCCGGAGGAGAAGTACCTGTTCTTTGGCGCCGGGCCGTGGGGGGCGAGCCATGGGAAGTTTGACGCGCTCAACATCTATGCCCAGCTGGGGCATCAACTGCTCATCCGCAACGCCGGGCGCGGCAGCTACAGCGGCGTGGGAAACACAAAACACGCGGGCCGCTCGCTTTCTTTCAACACCCTGTCTCCCGACTGGGCGCAGGAAAACAGCATCCCCCACTGGAAAGAAGACATGGCCATCGGTTTCCAGCCCCCGAAGCGGCGCTGGGTCGCGGACGAGCATTTTGAATATGGCGAGGGCGCTTTTGAATACGGCTGGTACAACGCGGAGGAACACATCCAGGGAAAATGGCTGCGCCAGGTCCTCTTCATCAAAGGCAGCGACGCCCGGAAAGAGGGCTACTACGTGGTGCTCGATACCGTGGAACCCGCCGATGACAAGACGCGCACCTGGCGGCACCCGTGGCAGTTGGGCTTGAATGCGCCTAACATTGCCACCAGGGAAGCCGGCCTCTCCACCACCGCCATCATGCCGGGCACGGCCCTCCAGATCCTGCCCGCCGGAGACATGACCCTGCGCGTCATCCAGGGACAGGAAAGCCCCGAGCTGCTGGGGTGGCGCATCTACGACACCATCGCGAATCCCTGGCCCGTGCCCACCTACGAGTGGGAGGCGAGCGGCACCTTCTGCCGGGCCTGGGTCATCCAGATGCAGGCGTCCGAGGCCGACTGGCCAGTGCTGGCGGTGGAAGCGATTCCCAGCCCGGCGCCCGGAGAATTGACCCTCGCCATCCAGCGAAAAGACGGCGGCATCGACTACGTGCTGCGGCGTTTCCCCGGTCAACCCTCCATGGACTTCGAAGGCACGGCGATCCAGGGAGACGTAGCCGTGCTGTCCACCACGGGAAATGGAGAGATCCTCACCCGGCTAGAGATCACGGACGGCCAGGACTCCGTGGCAAAGTCCCGGGTGGCGGGGGCGGTGGCGGAGTGAAAGATTGGGTTCACTGAGAAGTGTCAGAATTTTATGACCGACCCGAATGGCGCGTAGTTTAGGCCAATTTCGCCTCTCCGTCCGCTGATTTTTCAGGGGAAAGACGACCGAAAGGCCGCTTAACTACGCGCCATTCTTGACCGACCCCTTTTCCCTTCTCGAAACCGGAGACTAGAAGTGTTAAGATTCTTCGACCGACCCTTTTCCCTAGACGCTATTTGCAATAAGCAATCATACTTTAGAAGTTATTTCGCGATTGACAAATATAGGGCAGATCACGTAATTGCTCTTGTGTAGATTATTTAGATGTTCGCTCAAGAAATGGGACTCTTCGACAAAGTATTCGGCAAGAAGATCGCGGATCAGATCAAGCCCACTTGCGATGACGACTACAATCGTCTGCTCAACGAGTGTATCGCAGAGGTCGAGCACAAGAACCAGAAGCTTGCCGAAGAATTTGGACTCGGGAGTTTTGAGCGGTGGGACATCAATCAAGAGATCGGCGAGTTGGTTTTTTCCGACGGTGGAGTTCCGAAGCTCGTTTGTTCAGTGACGATGCTCGGTTCCTTTTCTGATCAGTCCGAGACCTGGATGTGGGGTTGGGCGAACCCTTCACTCCTAGAGCCTTTGACCCGCGACACGAATGCTGTTCGCGACTACGGTGCCAAGAATGGAATAGCGGACTTAACGACCGAGAAGACTACCGCGACCGAAGGTGAAGCATGGGCGTTGTCCGCCTTAGCGTGCCGGGTGCTTGATGGCCTCGGACTTTATCGAGGCCCGACCGGGAACGGGTTCGTTGTCATGATGCTCAAGGAAATCAAACGGAGCGAACAAGGCGTGGGTGGACAACCCGCTACCCCGCCGCGAGTCGGAGATTGAATCGTGATTAGAACCCTTTACACTGAGTCGGACTGGCGCTCCCGGTAGCGGGTGCCACCACTTCGACGTTCGCTGAAAAAATTAAAATCGCGGTGATCGACAGCCTTCTCCCAATGGGGAAGTATCCCGACGTAGTCGATCTTCACTATAACGGGCATCTAAAGATCGTGATAGATCCGGGGAACGACGGCGACGCTCAAATCGAAATCTTCTTCGAGAGGCCTCACGGATTCCGTTGCCTCGATGAAGGCGATTTATCCTATTGGGATGACCCAAAGCTCGTCGAAAACTGGTTCTTTGAGATTACGGATGGAGGTTGGCTTAGAACAGAACATGGCGGACAATTGGGAATTGCTTCCACCACACCGGCGATGCGTGAGTTTCTGATTTGCAGCAGCAACGATTGTGTAAGCGTGCTGTCTCCCATGGCGCCAGCGTTACGCACCGTAACCAACAGCGAACAAGGCGGTGCTGGACGACCAGCTACCCGCTTCGAGTCGAAATGAACGCAGTAACTACAACCCTTAACCCGCAGTCGAAGGCGCGCCGCCGGTAGCCGGTGCCAGACCTAGAACGTTCGGCTTAGAAATGAATCATTCGCAGTTCCGCACATTGCTGAAGGCTCGCGTCCCCACGCTGAACTGCGAATGCCATTGCGATGACTACGCCGCCTGGAGCGATGCCCCATCAG
>JAUICH010000055.1 GCA_030427505.1 Verrucomicrobiia bacterium | reverse complement strand
TGAAAACTTCAATCCGGGGGCGCTGATCCAAGTTGAGTTTAATTTCGAGATAGACCTAGAAGAGCTCGATGCTGCTGAGAATGGATAAATATAATATTGTTTTGAATAAAGTGTTACGGACTTAACTTCTCTTCTAAGGAGGTATAGTGGCCTTCCTTTCTCTGTTCTTCTGGTAGCCGTAGAATCAAGCTTGAGAGGCCAGTCTTGGTGCATGGTTGATTCAAATAGAGTCTTTTGTATATGCTGCTCTTATTCGCTCTCTTTCCATTTATCGGCTTTCGCCTAACTCGCTGGCGGTTTCTTCTGGTTTTACTGAAACTTGATTGAATCGTTGTTCACCGAGCAAAAGCGGAGAAGGATCTCCGCACTCCAAAGAAGCTTCGCCTCAGTACCGAGATTGGGGACGCGGTGGGGTGGTTCGTTGAACGCGCTCGGAGATCGCGTCCCACCTTTGGCGAGTCGTGCGGTTAGGGGTGGAATCCCGGATCTTGAATCCCGCATCAGGGCCGAAGGCCCCGAATCCTCGTATCAGGGCCGCGGGCCCCATCCGCCTGTCCGGCGCCGGACCATCACGCCTTCAGGATGCCTTTGACCACCTGGCCTTCGCCGGGGGGGACGAGGGCGACGGGGGTGCCGTTTTGCTGGAAGGCGAGCTGCTGGTGGTCGAGGCCCATGAGGTGGAGCAGGGTGGCGTGGAAGTCGTGCTGGGTGACGGGGTCTTCCTGGGCGCGGTGGCCGAACTCATCCGTGGCGCCGTGGACGTGGCCGGCTTTGACGCCGCCGCCGGCGAGCCAGACGCTGAAGCCTTCCGTGTTGTGATCGCGCCCGGGTTTGCGGGCGGCGCCGCGGCTCTGGACGACGGGCAGGCGGCCCATCTCGCCGCCCCACTGGACGAGGGTGCTGTCCAGGAGGCCGCGGCCTTTCAGGTCTTTCACGAGGGCGGCGGAGGGGCGGTCGACTCCGGCGCAGCGGCTTTCCAGGCTGGCGAAGATGTTTTCGTGCATGTCCCAGCTGTAGTACCAGATCTGCACGAAGCGGACGCCGCGCTCGACGAGGCGGCGGGCCAGCAGGCAGGCTTCGCCGAAGCGCTTGGTGGTGTCGTCGTCCAGGCCGTAGAGGGCGCGGGTGGCGGGGCTTTCTTTGGAGAGGTCGAGGGCCTCGCTGGCGGCGATCTGCATCTTGGCGGCGAGTTCGTAGCTGGCGATGCGGGCGGCCAGGTCGTGCTCGCCGGGGTGCTGCTGGAGGTGGGCGCGGTTCAGGCTGTCCAGCAAGCTAAGCTGCCGCTCCTGGGCGGGGCCGCGCAGGTGCCCGGCGGGGCGCAGGTTCATGATGCGGGGCTCCTGCTCGCGCACGGTGGTGCCCTGGTAGATGGAGGGCAGGTGGCGGCTGTCCCAGAAGGGGGAGCCGGGGGGATTTCCGCCGACGATGAGGGCGACGTAGGCGGGCAGCTCCTGGCTTTCGCTGCCGAGGCCGTAGGTGACCCAGCTGCCGAGGGAGGGGTAGCCCTCGGGCCCACGCCCGGTGGTCAGGGCGCGCATGCCGGCCACGTGGTTGCGGATGTTGGGCAGGGTCATGGAGCGGACGAGGGTGACTTCGTCGGCGATCTCGCCAAAGTGGGGCACCAGGGAGGAGGCGGCGATGCCGCTCTGGCCGTGCCGGGTGAACTGGAAGGGGCTGGGCAGGACGATGGAGGTGGCGCCGCCGGCGTTGTCATACTTGATGTCGCTGCCGGGGAACTGCTGGCCGGCGTATTTGTCGAGCAGCGGCTTGGGGTCGAACAGGTCCAGGTGGCTGGGACCGCCGCCCATGAAGAGGGAGATGACGGAGCGCGCCTGGGCGGGGTGGTGAGGCTGCTTGGGCAGGAGGTCGAAGGCCGTCGGCTCCAGGATGGGCTTAACCGGGGCGGCGGAGGAAGACGCGGGCGAGGTGGCGGCGGCCAGGAGGTTGTCTTTTCCTAACAGGTATGCCAAGGCGGCGGAGGACAGGCCAAAGGCGTTCCGCGCCAGGAAATGCCGGCGGCTGGAGTGGGCGAAGTTGTCGTCCTGAGATCGGAAGAGTTCTTTCATGGCGTGTTAGGGATGCGGAGCCTTCGGCCTTGGTGCGGGATGCGGGATGCGAATCGGAGGTGGGGCCAAAGGTGGCCGGAATGAAGTGGAGGCAAATGCGGGATGGGCGAAGGAGATTTTTTAGCTTTGAAAATAAGCGAGAAAAATGTCAGGAAACGAAAAGGAGGCGGGCGTCCGTAAATAACCCGGGCCGGAGGTCCGGCCGCACAGAGCGAAGATTAAATGAGAAGGCAGTGAGGCCGCGCGAGCGGTCTGAGATAGAATCGCTGTCTATGAACTCATCAATACCATCCCATACGCTCGGCATCGACCTCGGT
>JAUICH010000023.1 GCA_030427505.1 Verrucomicrobiia bacterium | reverse complement strand
CAGGGGGTTGCGAGCCGCTTCGCGGCCGAAGCAGTCTGCCTGGCTTCGTTCCCGCTCACTCTATTGGGGGTAGGCCCAATGCCGTTCACGGCGCCTTGCCAGACAAAAGATGCTCTCGCGCCGCTCCGCCCCTAATTTGTCCACACTGCCTAAAATGCTCTAACATTTCAGCAATCTGCCATCTCAGCAGACACCCCCACCCTCCGCGGCCTGGAAGGCCGCTCGCCCAAAGCGAAGGCCTTCAAGCCAGGTAATTGTCCCGTGAAATCGCGGCCTGAAGGGCCGCTCGCGGAACTCCCCCACCCCGCAAAAGACCACCTCCCACCAAAACGAGAACGGCGCCCGGTCTCCCGGACGCCGCTTCGTGGATTGGGGTTAGCGATACGTGTCTGATCCCTCTCCAGATACGTTCTCTACCTCAGCGGCCGTCGCCTTCCGCCGCGCCGCCGTTCATGAGCGTGGCGATCTTCACCTTCTGCAGGCCCAGCGCGGCCAGTTGCGCTTCGATTATCTTCTTAAGTTCCTCGGAATTGTCCGGCTCCAGTTCATTGAGCATGTTCATGATGCCGTTCTCCAGGTCTCCAAAGATCAGGAAGCTGGTGTAGGGCGAGCCATTGATCGCCAGTGGGTAACGAACCTCATAACCGTAGTCGCCCGGTTCGCCCCAGCCGCCCGCGGTTTCGCTGCCGAAGCTGTCGGCCCACCAGCGCAGGAAGTCGAAGTTCAGCGGCTCGTCCAGGAGTTCGTTCGTCACCACCGGACCCAGCGGCAGCCAGTCGGGGCTCAGCACGCCGGGCGCGAACCCGAAGATGCCGTCACGGATCAGGAAGAGATCGCCCACCAGGATGTCGCCGGCCGGCAACAGCGGGAATCCGCCGGTACCCGGATCTCCCAGGCCACCCGGCAGGCCGGCCGTTCCGCCATCGCCCATGGTACCCGTTCCATCACCCGTGGTGGTGCCGTCTCCGGCGGCCGTGCCGCCACCAGCTCCGGTCCCGCTTCCGGTTCCCGAGCCACTGCCACTTCCGCTTCCGCTTCCGCTTCCGCTTCCGCTTCCGCTTCCGCTTCCGCTTCCGCTTCCGCTTCCGCTTCCACCACCCGTGGACGTGGTGCTCGTGGCGTCGTAGTAAAGGCTGTAGTTCCCCAGCGCCACGGAGTAGTTCGCCGTGTCTTCGGTCACGCCAATGGTGTCCAGGTTCTCTTCCCAGCGTTCCTGAGACGTGCCGTCCACCAGGCCGGTGTAGTAGTCCACCAGGTCCACGCTGTCGGCCAGGTTCTCGTGCTCGCCCAGCGAGAAGAAGAACTCGTCCGCCCGTTGCGCGTCCGCGGCTCCCGCCGCGCCGATGAAGGCCGTGCCATTCAGCAGGGTGCCCACCGCCATCAGGTTGCTGCCGCGCGCCGGCAGGTAGAACCGCAGTTCGCCCGTGGCGGAGCTGGTGAAGACCGTGGCGGCATTCGTCACCAGGGTCCCCGTGCCCGTCGCCGTGGGATCGTTCCGGCTCACCGCGATGTAGGTGTCGTTCCCCGCCGTGTTCGTGGCGCCGCTGTAGCGGGAGTCCACGTGGCCGATCATCCCGGAGGCGGAGAGAATGTCTTCACCCGCGCTCACCTGAATGTCGCCCGTCCGCGTGCCGGCGCCGCTGCCGCCGTAGAACATCTGGTCGCCCAGGCCGATCTTCGCGTAGGCGTTGTTGGCCGAGCCGCGAATGACCACCACGTCGTTACCCGCGTGGGCTAAGATGTTGCCCGCCATGTTGCCCGACGCGCCCGCGCCGCCGTGCCCGATCTGCGCGTAGCCGCGGAGCCCGGTATTGGAGCCGGCCAGGTTGATGTTGTTGGCGGCCTCCACAATGATGTGGCCGTTCATCGCGGCGCTGGAGTTCGTGCCCCCATTACCGATCTGAGCATAGGCGTCATGCTTGCCGCTGGCGCCGGAGCCAAACAGGTTCACGTTGTTCCCCGCCACCACCTTGATGTAGTCGATCGTGGCCGTGGCCGGGTTGGAATCTTCCGCCGTGCCCAGCACCAGGTTGTCGCTGTTCTTACCGCCGTGGCCGATCTGGGCAAAGGCTTCGTTGGAGGAGCCACCCGTCAGAGTCACGTTCTGGGAAGCCACCACGTCAATGGCGCCGGTCTTCGCTCCCACGCCGCTTTCCGCGCCACCGTGACCGATCTGCGCGTAGTTGAAGCCCAGCCCGGAGCCACCCGTCAGGGCCACCGAGCCATTCAAGGCCTGCACCCGGATGTCCCCGGAGTTCACGTCAAACTCACCCCGGATCTCGCCGTGTCCGATGCGGGCCGCGTTCTCCGCTCCGGTGCCCGCCTTCACCTGCACGCTGGTTCCACCGATGACCACGATGTCGCCGGAGATGGCGCCCGTGGGGGCCGTCGTGGCCCCTTCGCCACCATGGCCGACCTGCGCGAAGGACCGCAAGGCGCTGCCGCTCTCCACGATGACGTCGCCACCCATGCCGCTGGCTTCAATGTTGCCGGACTTCGTGCCATCCACGTTCTCGCCGCCATGACCAACTTGCGCGTAGGAGCTGATGCCACCGGACTTCAGGAGCAGGCCGCCGCCCGTGCTCCGGACGACGATGTCGCCGTCCTTGTCGCCATCGGAATCCTGACCGCCATGACCCACCTGCGCGTAGGCCTGCGTACCGGTGCCGCCGATCAGGTTGAAGTCGCCGCCTCCCAGGATGGTGATGCCGTAGTCCGTGGCGATCGGCGAGGTGTGCCCGCCATGACCCGCCTGGGCGTAGGCCCGCAGACCGGAACCACCCAGCAAGTCGAAGCCACCGGTCGTTTCCAGATAGATCGCGCCGCCGTGGGCGCCAATCGTGGCCCGGCCGCCGTTCCCGAACTGCGCGTAGGCGTCGTCGCCCGCGCCCGCCGCGAAGGTCACCTTGCCCTGGGCGTTCACCACCAGGTTGGCGTTGCTGCCGGGCTGAGTGCCATTGCCGCTGCTCGGGTTGTCCGTGTCGTAGCCGCCGTTGCCCAGTTGCGCGTAGCTGCGCACGCCGTCACCCGCCGTGAAGGTGATCGCGCCGCCAGAAGTCACGCTGATGGTTTCACCCGTGCCGCCGTGGTCGCCGTGGGCCAGGGCGCCGCCGTGGCCCAGTTGCGCGTAGTTGTACCGCTCCGCGCCATTGTCGGAGGAGGAGCCGCCCATGAAGGTAATGTCGCCACCGGCGTCCACCGTGATGTTCCCGCGGTGGTTGCCGTTGGACTCATAGCCACCGTGACCCAGCTGGGTGAAGTGGAAGCGGCCCAGGCCTTCGCCGTTGCTGCCTTCCGCGATGTTACCCGCCAGGAAGGAGATGTCTCCGTTCTGGCTGGTCACCGAAATGTCGCCATTGTGGCCCACCGCCGTCGCCGGGCTTTGCAGCGTCTCGCTGAGGGTGGTGTCCGCGTCATACCCGCCGTGACCCACCATGGCATACAGGCGGCCGTCTTCATTGCCTTCCGCCCGCTTCGTGGTGCCCGCCTGGAACAGGATGCTGCCCACGGCGTCGATGGTGATGTCGCCGGTGAAGCCCACCGCCGGACCGTAGTCCACGTTGGACGTGGTCTGGTGGCCGCCGGACCGCGCGTTCTGTCCGCCGTGACCGATCTGCACGTAGCTGGCCGCCGTGTCGCCCGCGACGAACTTCAGCCCGCCGCCGTTGTCGCCCGCCGTCACGGAGATGTTCCCGCTGTGCGCGCCGGAGGACTCGGCCCCGCCGTGCCCGATCTGAGCATAGGCGCCATCCGAGTTGATCGACGAACCCAGGCCCGCCAGGAACTCGACGATGCCCGCCGCGCTGACCGTGATGTCACCCGTGCTGGCGCCATCGGAATCCCAACCGCCGTTCCCGATCTGAGCATAGGAGTTGGAGTGCGCGCCACCGTGGAAGCGGATGTCTCCGCCGGAGCTAACCACGATGTCACCCGTGTGACCCGGCGTCGCGACGCGGCCATTCGGGTTATCGGAGTCATAGCCGCCGTTCCCGATCTGCACGTAGGTCTGGGCGGCGGTGGTGTACTGATAGTCCGCCGTCAAACCGTAGCCGTTCGGGTCGATGTTGTTCGCGCCGAAGTTCACCACGCGGTCGTCGTAATCGATCGCGGCCACGATGTTGTTCGAGGCGTCCACCAGGCTGCCCGCGCCATTGTCCGTATAGACAAAGGGACCGCCATTGGCGCCGGTGGGATCCACCGTCACCACCAGGCTGCCGATGGTCACGTCCACATCCAGGCTCAGCTGCACGGAGCCGGTGGAGGCGCTCATCGCGCTGCCAGTGATGGAGATCAGCGGATGGTTCTGCAGGAAGGTCACGTCACCCGTGGCCTCGACCGTGATGTCCCCGCGATGATCGCCACGGCTCGAACGGCCGCCATTCCCGATCTGCGCGTAGCCGCTGGCGTCCGCCCCGGCCACGAAGGCGATCGCCGCGTCCGTTCCCGTGGTGCGCACCGTGATGTCGCCCGCCGTGCCGATCGGCGTCGTGAGCGGCGTGTTCAGGTGGTAAACCGTCGTGCCCACGCTGACCACGCTGAGGGACTGCGCCTGCTCGTAGTTGGTCACCCGGGTATTGCTGAAGTCCGCGGTATATCCCCCGTGACCGATCTGGGCGTAGCCCTGATCTCCCGTCGCTGCGTTTCCGCTGGCCTTGAAGCTGATGCCGTCCGCGGCTTCCACCAGGATGGTGCTGCTGGTGTCGTCCACCACTTCCAGGAGGTCGTAGTCCACCGTGGTGCCCAGGCCCGAGGCATCGATCGCGGTGGTAAAGGTCACCGTGCCCGTCGTGTAGTCCACGCGGCCCACGACCGTTCCGCCGCCGTTGATGATGTTCCCGTAGCCGTTGGTCTGCGCCACGTCCGTGTAAACCACCGGCGTGCCCGACGGGTTCACGGTGATGACGATGGAGCCCGGCAGGATCTTCCCGACCTGCATGGCGCCGCCATTGTTAAGCACGCCCGAAGCTCCGGCGCCCGCCGTGGCCGCCGCGCCCAGGTTGGAGTCGCCCACGATGGACTGCGCCGCCACCACGATGCCGTGGTTGCCGAAGGCTTCGTAACCGCCGTGGCCGATCTGCACGTAGGAGAGAGCCCGCTCGCCCGCGGTGAAATCGATCTGGCCGCCGCTGATCACCTCGATGGCGCCGGTGTGCCCTTCATTCTCTTCCGCCGCGTTGCGGACCCCGCCGTGACCGATCTGGGCGTAGCCCGAGTCGCCGGCATTGTTCATGCCGCCCGCGAAGGTAATGTCGCTGCCCGCGTGGACCGTGATGTCCCCGGTGTGAGTGCCCGCGTAGTAGCGGTCGTTGGCGTTGGCATAGGACCACCCCGCCGTGGAGCTGCCGCCCCGGTTGGTGCGGTGATCGTTCCGGCCGCCATGGCCGATCTGCACGTAGCTGGCGGAGGTCTGCCCCAGGAAGGAAATCTCGTTTCCGGCTTCGACAGTGATGCTGCCGGTGTGGCCGCCTGAAGCCAGGTAACCGCCGTGACCGATCTGGCCGTAGTGACCCGTGCCGCCCACCTGCGAGACATCGAAGATGATGTTCCCGCCGCCGCCGGCCAGGTTGCTCTTGTCGGCGTCCGCGCTCACCGAAATGTTTCCGGTGTGGTCGCCATCGGTCACCGTTCCGCCGTGGCCGATCTGGACGAAGTTGTTGCTCGCCCCGGAGGCCGTGAAGCGGATGCTGCCGTCCACGCTGGTCACGGTGATGTTGCCGCTGTTACCCACGCGTTCCGCGTCCGTCGGGCCCCGGTCCGGGTTGAGCGGATCGTTATCCGGGTAGTAGCTGGGGTTCGGGTTGTCCGCGTCATACCCACCGTGACCCAGCATCGCGTAGTTCTGCGCGCCCAGGCCCGCGGTGAAGATGATGTCGTTCAGGGCCGACACGTTGATGTTCCCCGAGTGATCGCCGCGCGCCGAACGGCCGCCGTGACCCAGCTGGGCGTAGGACTCCGCCGAACCGGCGCCCGCCAGGAAGCTCAGGCTTCCGCCCAGGGCTTCCACGGAGATGTTGCCGCTGTAGTTGCCCGTGGTGTCGCGCCCGCCATGACCCAGCTGCGCATAGGCGGTGGAGGCCGTGCCCGCGGTGAAGTTCACCGAACCCGCCGCCCGCACCGTAATGTCGCCGCCGTGGTCGCCGTTCGTGGCGTTGCCGCCGTGGCCCAGCTGAGCATAGTCGTTCGCGGCGGAACCGCCGGTGAAGTTGATATCGCCGCCGGAGATAACCGAAATGTTGGCCATGCTGCCGGGGTCTCCCGCCACCACGGCGGTCGGGTTATCGGTATCGTAACCGCCGTTCCCCAGTTGGGCATAACTGCGGGTGCCGTCCGCGCCGCCGCCGGTGAAGCTGATGTCGCTTCCCGCCGTCACGCTGATGATCTCCGCCGCGCCACCGTGATCGCCCCGAGCGATGGCGCCGCCGTGGCCGAGTTGCGCGTAGTTGTAGCGCTCCGTGGTATTGTCCACCGAGGAACCCGCCGTGAAGGTCACCTTACCCAGGGTGGCTTCCACCGTGATGTTGCCGCGGTGGTTACCGTTCGCGCCGTAGCCGCCATGGCCCAGTTGCGCGAAGTGAATGCGGCCCTTCCCTTCTCCAACGCTGCCAGAGGCCACATCGCCCGCGAGGAAGGAGATATCTCCCTGCGTGCTCGTCACGCTGATGTCTCCATTGTGCCCCACGGCGACGGATGGATCTTCCAGCGTGCCGCTCTGGGTGGTGTCCGCGTCATAGCCGCCGTGGCCGATCTGCGCATACAGGCGGCCGTCATCGTTTCCGTCGTAGAGCATTCCCGTGCCCGCGAGGAAGGTAATGCTACCCACGCTGTTCACCGTGATGGAACCGGTGAAGCCCACCGGAGGACCAAAGTCCGCGTTGGCCACGGTCTGGTGGCCGCCGGACTTGGCGCTGTCTCCGCCGTGACCGATCTGCGCGTAGTTGCCCTGGGTCTGACCGGCGGTGAAGGAAATGCCGCCCGCGCCCGCCGTCACGCTGATGTCTCCGGTGTGAGCTCCGCTGGAAGCGTAACCGCCGTTCCCGATCTGCGCGTAGGCGCCGTCTGAGTTGATGGTGGTGCCGATGCCGGCCCGGAACTCGATCGCGTCACCGGCGGTGACGGTGATGTTCCCCGTGCTCGCGCCATCGGTGTCGTAACCGCCGTTCCCGATCTGCGCGTAGGAGCCGGAGTGCACGCCGCCCTGGAAGCGAATGTCGCCACCCGCGCTCACCACGATCTCTCCGGTTTGACCCGTCGTCATCAGGCGGCCGTTCGGGTTATCTGAATCGTACCCGCCGTTCCCGATCTGCACATAGGTCGCGGAGGCCGGTGAGTACTGGTAGGTCGCCTGACGTCCGAAGTTGCCCGGGTCGATGTTGTTGGCTCCGAAGTTCACCAGGCGGTCGTCGTAGTCGATGGAAGCGACCACGGTCACGCCGTCCGGATCCAGCAGTTGGCCCAGGCCATTGTCCGTGTAGACGAACGGTCCGCCATTGGCGCCGGTGGGGTCCACCACAATGGTCAGCGAGCCGGGCGCCAGGTCCACGTCGCTGCCCAGCTGGACGGAACCGGTGGAAGCCGAGACGTTCTGGTTGGAGATCGTCACCAGGCCCAGGGCCGTGCTCTGCAGGAAGGTAATGTCACCCGTGGCTTCCACCGTCACGTCACCGCGATGGTCGCCGCGCGTGGAACGGCCGCCGTTCCCGATCTGCGCGAAGGCGCTGGCATCCGCCCCGGCGAAGAAGTTGATCGGCGCGTTCGCTCCGGTGGTCCGCACCGTGACGTCTCCCGCCGTGCCCACCGGAGTGGTCAGCGGTGTGTTCAGGTGATAGACCGTGGTGCCCACGTTCGGCGTGGAGAGGTCCACCGGGAACTCCGCGCTGAGGACGCGGGTATTGCTGAAGTCAGCGGTATAGCCGCCGTTACCGATCATCGCGTAGCTGGCGTCACCGCTCACCGTTTCGGTGGTGCCCGTGAAGCTGATGCCGTCCGCGGCTTCCACCAGGATGGTGCTGCTGGTGTCGTCCGCGATGGCCAGCATTTCATAGTCCACCGTGGTGCCCAGTCCTCCGGCATCGATCGCCACGTCCAGGGTGATCTGACCCGTGGAGTAGTCGATCCGGCCCACGACCGCGCCGCCCCCGTCCACGATGGTTCCCAGACCACTCACCAGCGCGCCTTCCGTGTAAACCACCGGCGTTCCCAACGGGTCCACCGTGATGACCAGGGTCCCAGGAAGAATCTTACCCAGCGGCAGCACGCCGCCGTTTCCAATCACGGCCATGGCGCCGTTACCCGTCAGGGCGGCCGCGTCCAGCGTGGTTTCGCCAGTCACCGCCTGCGGTCCCGTCAGCACAATACCGTGGTTACCGAAAGCTTCGTAGCCGCCGTGGCCGATCTGCGCGTAGCTCAGCGTCCGCGTGCCCGCCGTGAAGGCAATCTCGCCGCCGCTCATCACTTCGATGGCGCCGGTGTGGCCTTCGTTTTCTTCCGCCACGTTGCGCACCCCGCCGTGACCGATCTGCACGTAGGCGCCGTCTCCCGCCGTGTGACCGCCGGTGAAGGTGATGTCGTCACCCGCGTGCACCGTGATGTCCCCCGTGTGCGTGCCCGGCATGAAGTAGTCGTTCCCGTTGGTGTAGGAGTAACCGGCCGTCGAAGTACCGCCCCGGTTCACCCGGCTGTCGTTCCGGCCGCCGTGACCGATCTGGCCATAGCTGCTCGTCGGACCCGCCAAGAAGACGATCGCGTTTCCGGCGTCCACCACAATCTCTCCGGTATGACCGCCCGAGGCCAGGTAACCGCCGTGACCGATCTGCGCGTAGTGCGCCGTGCCGCCCACCTTCGAGCTGTCGAAGGTGATGTTTCCGCCGCCGCCCAGCAGATTGCTCCCGTCCGCGTCCGCGATCACCGAGATGTTACCCACGTTGCTGCCATTGGTCAGCGCGCCGCCGTGACCGATCTGAATGTGGGTGTTGTTCGTGTTCCCGCCTTCGAAACCAATGCTGCCGTCCACGCTAGTCACGGAGATGTTTCCGCTGTTGCCAATGGCCGGAGCGGAAGGCGTGTTCAGGTGGTAGGTCGTGGTAGTGGTGTAAGGCGCCGGTGAAGCCGCTTCCTCGCGGATGTTCCGGTCGGCCGCGAAGTCCGCGTCGTAGCCGCCGTGGCCGATCTGCGCATAGGCCACCGTGTTACCGCCCGCCGTGAAGGTAATGTCGTCATTGGCCGCCACCGTGATGTCGCTGCCCCCGTGGAGGTAAGCCACCTCCACTTCGTCGCCCGCCGCGTTCACGTCCTGGTTGAAGGCGATCTCGCCCGTGGCGTAGTCCACCGTGCCCACCACCGTGCTGGTGCTGTCGATCAGGTTGCCGTTGCCGTCGTCAGTGTAAACCGCCGTGCCCGCGCCGGAGCCGTCCGCGTCCACCGTGATGAACACGGAACCCGGAGCCAGCGCGCCATTCGTGAAGGTGGCCGTGCCGTTCTGCGTGGCGGTGACGAAGGAGGCATCCGCCTCGCCGCGCACCACTTCGTAGCCGTGGTTGCCGAAGGCTTCGTAGCCGCCGTGACCCAGTTGCGCGTAGGTGGTGGACGTGGCGCCCGCCGTGAAGGTAATGGCGCCAGCGCTCGTCACCGAGATATCGCCATTGTGGCCTTCACCCGCTTCCGCCGCGTTCCGGTAGCCGCCGTGGCCCAGCTGCGCGTAGCCGGTGGAACCCGTGGTGGACTGGCTGCCGGTGAACGAAATGTCGCCGCCCGCGACCACCAGAATGTCGCCCGTGTGAGTCCCGGGGAAGTAGCGGTCGTTTTCGTTCGCCTGGGTGTAGTTCGGCGATGAGCCGGTCCGCGCCACCCGGTGGCTGGTGCGGCCGCCGTGGCCGAGCTGCGTGTAGGAGTTGCTGCGGCCCGCGGTGAAGGTAACGTCGTTACCCACCTTCACGTCTATGTCGCCGGTGTGCCCGCCGGAAACCATGTAGCCGCCGTGGCCCAGTTGGGCGTAGTGGTATCCGCCCCCGGAGTTGTTCGAGCCGTCAATGGAGAGGTCTCCGCCGCCGGCGCCCAGGTTGCTGCCGTCTTCGTCCGCCCGCGCCGTGATGTTGCCGGAGTGGTCGCCGTCATCGAAGGCGCCGCCGTGACCCATCTGGGCAAAGGCGTAGTCCGCGTTCCCCGCGGTGAAACGAATGCTGCCGTCCGTGCTCGTCACTGCGATGTTGCCGCTGTTGCCCACCCGCTCGGCGGCGGTGGGGAACCCTGGCAGAGCATTGGCGTTATCGGAATAGTAACTCGGGTTCGGGTTGTCCGCGTCGTACCCGCCATGACCCAGCAGGGTGTAGGCCGCGGTGGCCGTGGTGCCGCCCACGCCCGCCGTGAACAGAATGTCGTTCAGCGCCAGCACGGTGATGTTGCCCGTGCGGTCGCCCCGGGCGGTGTAGCCGCCGTGGCCCAACTGCGCGAAGTGCTGCGCCCGCGTCCCGGCCTGGAACTGGATGCCGCCATGGGTCGCTTCCACATTGATGTTGCCGGTCGTGTTCCCGTGGGAGTCACGGCCGCCATGGCCCAGCAGCACATATCCGTCGGAGGTGTTACCACCCAGGAACTGGATGTCCCCGTTCTGCGTGGTCACGGAGAGGTTGCCGGTGAAGGACTGGGTGTCGTTGCCGCCATAGCCGGGCGACTGAAAACCGCCGTGACCCAGTTGCGCGTAGTTGTCCTGACCGGTATTCGCCGTGGCCGCCGCGTCGATGCTCCCAGCCTGGAACTCGATTCCCGTGCCGGCGTTGACCGTGATGTTCCCGCTGTGGTCGCCACTGGAAGCCAGGCCGCCGTGGCCCAGCTGCACGTAGTTGCGGAAGTCGTTGGCCAGCGGCCCGTCGACGACTCCGCCGGGATCGTTCACCACTTCGGTCGCGATGAAGTTGATGCTGCCGCCCGCCGTCACATAGATGTCCGCGCTGTGCCCCACGCCGTCCACGCCATAGGTGGTATTGTTAGAGGCATCCGCGTCGTAACCGCCCATGCCCAGTTGAGCATAGGCCCGCCGGCCCTGGCCGAGACCCGTGACGAAGGCCGTGCCCGTCCCGTCCGCGTCGCCATAACCCGAACCGTTGCCGGACGTGAAGGTAATGTCCCCCGCCGCGCGAACGTCGATGGCATTCAGGCCCGCCAGGTTACCCGTGTTGGCCCCACGGTTCGAGGTGCCGCCGTGACCCAGCAGCACATAGGCGTCTTCCCCACCCCCGGCGGTGAAGACAATGTTGCCGGTGTTGGTGACCAGACCGGTCCGGGTATTCACCAGGACGTCGCCACTGTTGCCCACCGCGGCGGAGGCCCCGGTGTTTTCATCCGCGTTGTAACCGCCATGGCCCAGCTGAGCGAAGTTCCGGTAAGTATTGCCGCCGGTGAAGGCGATGTCTCCCGCCGCGTCCACCAGGATGTCGCCGGAGTGATTACCCGCCGCGGCGTTACCGCCGTTCCCCAGCATGGCGTAGCCGTCCACGCCGCCGTTCGCGTTGTCAAAGGTGATGTTCCCGCCTTCCGCCACCACGGAAATGTCGCCGCTGTGGCTGTTGCCACTGCCCCGGCCGCCATTCCCCAGTTGAACATAGGTGTTATCGGAAGAAGCGGAGTCTCCCAGAGAGCCCGCGTTGAAGTTGGTGAAGAGCACGGAACCGCCCGCCGTCACGGAAATGTCGCCATGGATGCCATCGGTCGCGTTTCCGCCATAACCGCCGGAGGTGTAGCCGCCGTGACCCAGCTGCGCGTACTGCTGCTGGTTGATGGAGCCCACCGGCAGAGAGCCCGCGTCGTTCAACGGCAGGTTGATCGGGTCGCTCGTCCGCACGCTGCCCGCCGTGAAGGTCACGTCTTCCGCCGCGATGACGGTAATGTTGCCCTGGAAGTCGCCATTGGAGGCGTAGCCGCCGTGACCCAGTTGCACATAGTTGCGGTAGTCAGACGCGTTGGGATCGGTGATCACGCTGGAGACGAAGGTAATGCCGCCGCCGGACTCCACGGAGATGTCTCCCTGGTGACCGTCGCCGTCCACGCCGCCGGTATTCGCGCCGTCAGAGTCGTAGCCGCCGTGACCCAGTTGGGCGAAGGCACGCCGTCCGTCTCCGGCTTTGGCGGTAAACGCCGTCCCGTTTCCATCCAGGTCGCCCGTGCCCGAGCCGTCGCCGGACTGGAAGAAGATGTCGTCGCCCGCATAGACGTCGATGGTTCCGAGGTGGGACCCCTTGCTGCCGTAGCCGCCGTGGCCCAGCAGAGCGTAGGATTCCTCGCCCGCGCCCGCCAGGAAGGTCAGCAACCCGCCCACGTTAACGTCTATGTTACCCGTGCTGCCGGTGCGGGGGTTCAGGGTGCCCTGGTTGGCGCCATGGCCTCCGTTACCCAGCTGCGCGTAGGACCGCTGGCTGCTGTTCCCGGTGAAGGCCAGGTTCCCCGTGGCCTTCACGGTCACGTCCCCGTTGTGGTCGCCATTCGTGGCCCGGCCGCCATTGCCCAGATGAGCATAGGAGTCAGAGCCCGCCCCGGCCGTGAAGGTGATGTTCGCCGCCGGATTGAGCTCCGTGCCCGTACCGTCCACACCCGCCAGAACGGTAATGTTTCCGCTGGTGCCGATGGGGTTCGCCAGCGGCGTGTTCAGGTGGTAGTTCGTGGTGCCGGTATAGGTGGCCGGAGCCGGTTGCTCTTCGTGAATGTTCGTCCGGACCGGCGCGAAGTCCGCGTCATACCCGCCGTGACCAACCTGAGCAAAGGAAGTCCCCGCGTTACCAGCCGTGAAGGTCACCCCATCCGCGGCCTGGACGTAGATGTCGCTGCCGCCATGGAGGTAAGCCACCTCCACTTCATCGCCCGCCGCGTTCACGTCCAGAGCGAAAGTGATCTCGCCCGTGGCGTAGTCCACCGTGCCGGCCACCGTGCTGGTGCTGTCGATCAGGCTGCCCTGACCGTCGTCGGTATAGACCGCCGTGCCCGCGCCGGAGCCGTCCCCGTCCACCGTGATGACCACGGAGCCCGGAGCCAGCGCGCCGTTCGCGAGGGTAGCCGTGCCATTCTGCGTGGCCGCGACAAAGGAGGCATCCGCCTCGCTGCGCACCACCAGGTAGCCGTGATTGCCGAAGGCTTCGTAACCGCCGTGTCCGATCTGAACATTCGTGTTACCGGTGACACCGGCCTCGAAGTCGATGGCGCCGCCGCTGATCACGGTAATGTCCCCGTTGTGACCTTCGCCCGCCATGGCCGCGTTGCGGAAGCCGCCGTGACCGATCTGCGCGTAGCCCGTGGAGCCGCCCGTCACCTGGCTGGCCAGGAAGGTAATGTCGCCGCCCGCGAGAACCGAAACATTGCCCGAATGCGTGCCGGGGAAGTAGCGGTCGTTCGCGTTGTTCTGGACGTACCCATCCGTCGCGTTTCCGCCCCGGCCGATCCGGTGGTCGTTCCGGCCGCCGTGACCGATCTGCGCGTAGCTGTTGCTCGGGCCCGCCAGGAAGGTCACCGCCGCGCCGGCTTCGACAAAGATATCGCCGCTGTTACCGCCGGAAGCCAGGTAGCCTCCGTGGCCGATCTGCACATGGTGGTTGGTGCCAGCCTGGTCGCCGTCAAACGTGATGTTCCCGGCGCCGCCAGCCGCGTTGCTCTGGTCCCGGTCCGCGTAAACTTCGATGTTCCCGGTATTATCGCCATCCGTGTAGGCGCCGCCGTGACCGATCTGAGCGTACGTTTCCGTGGTGATGCCGGTGGTGAACAGCACGCTGCCGTCAAAGCTCTCCACGAAGATATTGCCCCAGTTCCCCACGCGCTCGGCCGCCGTCGGCCCGCGCAGCGGGTTCAGCGGATCGTTGTCCGGATAGTAGGAGGCGTTCGGGTTGTCCGCGTCGTGACCGCCATGACCGATCTGGGCATAGGCCCGCGTCGCCGTGGAGGCCTGGCCCGCGTTGAAGACTATGTCGTCCGCCGCCGTGACCGTGATGTTGCCACCGTGATCGCCCCGCGCATTCCGGCCGCCGTGACCGATCTGGACAAAGTTGTCCACCCGGTTCCCGCCGGAGAAGTTGATACCGCCTCCCGAGCCGTCGACACCCGCCGCCACTTCAATGTCGCCGGTGTGACCCTGTCCGTCCGGAGCGCTGGCCGCCATGCCGCCGTGACCGATCATCGCGTAGTTTTCCGGCAGAGCGCCCGTGACGCTGCCGCCAGTGAAGTGGATGTCGCCCGTGGCCCGCACCGTAATGCTGCCGCTGTGAGCGCCGGAGGTGTTGCTGCCGCCGTTGCCGATCTGGGCAAAGGTGTCGTCGTCATTCCCCGCCGTGAACACAATGTCCGCGTCCGCGTTCAGGATCTCGCCCTGCGTGTGCAGGATGCCCGTCACGTCCACCCCGGCCGACACCAGGATATCGCCGGACGCGCCACCCGGATCGGTGATCGGGGTATTCAGGTGGTAGCGCGTGCCGCCACTGACAATGACCCCGCCGTCCACGCCGCCGGGATCGTTCGCCGGAAGCGCCGGGTTCGGATTTCCAAAGGTGCCTTCCACGGAAGTGATGCGGGAGGAATTGAAGTCCGCGTCATACCCGCCGTTCCCGATCATCGCGTAGGACTGATTGGACGTGGAAGCATCCGCGCCACCGAGGAAGGTAATGCCGTCCGCCGCCTGCACCGTGATGTCGCCGTCGTGGTTGCCGAAGGACTCATAACCGCCGTGACCGATCTGCGCGGCGGACTGGGTCAGTTCTCCCCCCGTGAAGGAGATGGAGCCATCGCTAACGACAATGATTTCCCCGGAGTGCCCTTCGTCCGCCTTGGCCGCGAAGCGATACCCGCCATGACCGATCTGCGCGTAACCGCCGGAGCTGGCCGTCTGCTTGGACGCCGTGAAGACAATGTCGCCGTCCGCCACCACGGTGATGTTTCCGGAAAGGGTGGAGGGATAGTAGCGGTCGTTCGCGTTGTCGCGCCGCACCGCGGTGCCGGTGTTGTTGCTGTTGCGGTGGTCGTTGTGACCGCCGTGACCGATCTGCGCGTATGAATTGCGCTCGGCGGTGAACTCGATGTTTCCGCCCACCTGGATGTCGATGTTGCCGCTGAAATCTCCGGAAGCGAAGAAGCCGCCGTGGCCCAACTGCACCTGGTGCGTGGAAACCACATCGTCATCCGCGTCGAAGATCAGGTTCTGCGCGGCGCGCACCGTAATGTCGCCGGTGTGGTCGCCATCCGTCAGGCTACCCCCATGGCCCAGCTGTGCGTAGGCATCGGCTCCGCCTCCGCCGGTGAAGAGAATGCTGCCGCCCGTGCTGGTGACGGCCAGGTTCCCCTTGGCGCCCACGGCTTCCGCGGCGGACGGTCCCGCCGTCCCGGTTCCGTCCGGGTTCAGGTGATAGTAGGGCAGCGCGCCGGGGTTCGGGTTATCGGAATCGTAACCGCCGTTGCCCAGTTGCGCGTAGCTCCGGGCGCTGTTCGCGCCGCCGGTCCCGCCGGAGAAGGCAATGTCAGTTCCGGCGGTCACGCTGATGACGTCTCCGTCTTTCCCGTGGTCGCCCCGGGCGGTCGCGCCGCCGTGGCCCAGTTGAGCATAGTTGTAACGCTCCGCCGTATTGTCCACGGACGAGCCGCCCGTGAAGTTCACGCTGCCCACCGTGGCTTCCACCGTGATGTTGCCGTTGTGGTTTCCGTTCGCGCCGTAACCGCCATGGCCCAACTGCGCGAAGTGAATGCGGCCTTTGCCTTCCCCATTGCTGCCGGCGGTTGTGTCACCCCCCTGGAAACTGATGTCGCCCTGGGTGCTCTTCACAACAATATCGCCACTGTGCCCGGCAATGTTCGCCACCGTGTTAGGGTCCTCCAGGGACCCGCTCTGGGTGGTGTCCGCGTCGTACCCCCCATGACCGATCATCGCATACAGGCGGCCGTCATCATTGCCGTCATAGATTTTGCCCGTGCCCGCCAGGAAGGTAATGCTTCCCACGCTGTTCACCGTGATGGAGCCGGAGTAGCCCGCCGCCGGACCGTAGTCCGCGTTCAGGTAGGTCTGATGCCCACCAGACTTCGCGCTGTCGCCACCATGACCGATCTGGGCATAGTTCCCCTGGGTATCCCCCGCCTTGAAGCTGATGCCGCCCGCGCCCGCTTGGACATTGATGTCGCCATTGTGCGCGCCGCTGGAGGCGTAACCGCCGTGACCGATCTGCGCGTAGGCCGCGTCGGAGTTGATCGTGGAGCCCAGGCCGCCGTCAAACTGGATGGCATCGCCCGCCTTCACGTCGATGCTGCCGCTGCTCGCCCCTTCGGTGTCGTAACCGCCATTCCCGATCTGAGCATAGGAGCCGGTATGAACCCCCGCCTGGAAGTGAATGCTCCCGCCAGCGTCCACGTCGATGTTGCCCGTGTGCCCCTGGGTCAGCAGGCGCGCGTTCGGGTTATCGGAATCGTAGCCGCCATTCCCGATCTGCACGTAGGTCTGCGAGGCGGGCGAATACTGGTAGGTGGCCTGGCGCCCAAAGTTGCTGGGGTCGATGTTGTTCGCGCCGAAGTTCACGCTGCGGTCGTCGTAGTCGATCGTCGCGACCACGGTGACTCCATCGGGGTCCAGCAGTTGGCCCAAGCCATTGTCCGTATAGGTGATGGGACCGCCGTTCGCGCCCGTCGGGTCCACCACAATGGTCAGCGAGCCCGGAATCAAATCCACGTCACTGCCCAGGTTCACCGCGCCGGTGGCGGCGGAGACGTTCTGGTTGGCGATCGTCACCAGGGCCAGGGCCGAACTCTGAAGGAAGTTGATGTCGCCCGTGGCATCCACCGTCACGTTGCCGCGGTGGTCGCCCCGGTTGGAACGTCCGCCGTTCCCGATCTGCGCATACGCGCTGGCGTCCGCCCCGGCGGTGAAGTTGATGGCCGCGTCCGTGCCCGTGGTGCGCACCGTGATGTCGCCCGCCGTGCCCACCGGAGTGGTGACCGGAATGTTAAGATGGAAAGCCCCGGTCGAAGTCGTCGTGTAGGCCCCCGCCGGAAGCTCGGCGGACTGAATCCGCGTATTGCTGAAGTCCGCGGTGTATCCGCCGTGACCGATCTGCGCGTAGCTGGAGTCACCCGCTGAGGTTTCGGTCGTGCCCGTGAAATCGATGCCGTCCGCGGCTTCCACCAGGATGGTGCTGCTGGTCGCGTCGTCGATGGCCAGCATGTCGTAGTCAACGGACGTCCCCGCTCCGCCACCGTCGATGGCCGTAAAGAACGTCACCACGCCCGTGGAGTAGTCCACCCGGCCCACCACGGTGGACGAACCATCAATGATGTCCCCCATGCCCGCGGCGGTGGAAGCGGTGTCGGTATAGACCGTCTCGCCCGCTCCGCCCGGATCCACCGTGATCACGATGGAACCCGGCAGTATCCGGCCCACCTCCAGCGTGCCCCCGCTGTTAAGAATGGCCGCGGCGCCATTGCCCGCCAGCGCGGCGGCGTCCAGGACCGCATCCCCCGTCACGGACGCCGGAACCAGGACGATCCCGTGGTTGCCGAAGGCCTCATAGCCCCCGTGCCCGATCTGCGCGTAGCTCAGCGTGCGCGTCCCCGCCGTGAAGGAAATCTGCCCGCCAGAGGTAACGGCAATGCTGCCGGTGTGGCCTTCGTCCGCCATGGCCGCGTTCCGCACCCCGCCGTGACCGATCTGCGCGTAGGCGCCGTCCCCGGAGGTGTGGCCGCCGGCGAAGGTAATGTCATCCCCCGCGTTGACCAGAATGTTCCCCGTATGCGTGCCGGGATAGTAGCGGTCGTTCGAGTTGGTATACACGTAGTTCGGGCTGCTCCCGGAACGGGCCACGCGGCTGTCGTTGCGCCCGCCGTGGCCGATCTGCACGTAGCTGCTGGAGGAGCCGCCGAGGAAGGTGACCGCCTCGGACGCGATCACCGTGACGCTCCCGGTGTGGCCGCCGGAGGCCAGGTAACCCCCGTGACCGATCTGCCCGTAGTGTCCGGTGCCGGTGCCGGCGGACACGTCAAAGGTAATGTTGCCGCCCACCCCGGCGCTGCTGCCGTCCTGGTCCGCATACACGGCAATGTCGCCGATGTGGTCGCCATCGGTCACCGCGCCGCCATGGCCGATCTGGACAAAGGTATTGCTGGCCGTGCCCCCGGTGAAGCCAATGTTCCCATTCACACTGGTCACGGTGATGTTGCCCTCGTTCCCAATGCGTTCCGCCGCGCTGGGAAGTCCCGGCAAAGCATTGTCGTTATCTGAGTAGTACGTCGGGTTCGGGTTATCGGCGTCGTAGCCGCCGTGCCCGATCATCGCGTAGTTCTGCGCCCCCGCCCCGGCCATGAAAAGAATGTCTCCCGTGACGGTCACGAGAATGCTGCCCGAATGATCGCCCCGGGCATTGCGGCCCCCGTGACCGATCTGCGCGAACGATTCCGTTCCCGAGGAACCGGCGGTAAAGCTGAGCGCGTTAGCCGTGACGGTAATGTCGCCCTCGTGATCTCCGGCGGAATCCCGCCCGCCGTTCCCGATCATGGCAAAGGCGTTGCCGCCCTGGCCCGCCGTGAAGTTCACCGCGCCGCTCGTGGCGCTGACCGTGATGGCGCCGCTGTGGTCGCCCCCCGTGCTGGTGCCGCCGTGGCCGAGGATGGCGTAGGAGTTTCCTCCCGTGCCGCCGGTGAACGCGATGTCGCCCCCGGTGCTGGTCACGGCGATGTCTCCCTCGTGACCCTCGTCGCCAGACGCCGCCGTGGAGGGATTGTCGGAGTCGTAACCGCCGTTCCCTATCTGCACGTAGTTCCGGCCGCTGGCCGTTCCGGGACCACCCGCGGTGAAGACAATGTCGTCTCCCGCCGTCACGGAAATCACATCGTCCGCGTGCCCCATCGCTCCCCGGGAGGCGTACCCGCCGTGGCCCAGTTGCGCGTAGTTCCGGGCGCCGTCCGTCGCGTCGTCCGTGGTGTCGCCCGCCAGAAACTCGATCTTACCGGTGGTGGCTTCCACGGTAATGTTACCCCAGTGTTCGCCAGGGTTCACATAGCCGCCGTGACCCAGCTGGGCAAAGTGCAGACGCCCCAGACCGTCACCCACGCTGCCCAGGGCCGTGTCGCCACCGATGAAACGGATGTCGCCCGTCGTGGTGGTCACGGAAATGTCCCCGTGATGACCCAGCCCGGTACCCGGCGTGGGGGTGGCGTTGTTGTTCACCCCGGAGTTGTAACCGCCGTGACCCAGCTTCGCGTACAGTCTGCCGTCCTGGTTGCCCCGGAAGGTCTGACCCGTGCCCGCCAGGAAAACAATGTCATCGATGGCGGAAACGGTAACCGTTCCGCTGTGACCGTCCGCCGTGCCGCTGACCACCTGGGCATTGGTGCCGCCGTGACCGAGCAGGACGTAGTTGTCATCCACGTCGCCCGCTTTGAACGTCACCCCGCCGGAAACGCCACCCGTGCCGGCTTCCACCAGGATATCCCCGGTATGTCCCTGCACCGTGCTGCGGGCCTGGACTTCATAACCGCCGTGACCGATCTGCGCGAAGGAACGGCCATCCACAAAGATGGGTGTGTCAGGGTCGGCGCCCGTGTAGCCCGTGCCGCCGGAGAAGGAAACGTCCTGACCCGCGCTGACCGTGATGTTCCCCGAATGGTAACCCACGCCACCCGCGCTGGTGCCTGCCTCGGCATCGTAACCGCCGTGACCGATCTGCGCGAAGGAACGGCGGCCCGCTCCAGCGGTGAACGCAATGTCGCCGGAAGCCTCCACCAGGATGCTACCGCTGAAGCTGCCGGAAGTGGAGCCCGAACTACCCATGTGACCGCCGTGACCGATCTTCACCCAGTCGCCCAGGTTATTGCCGCCGGTGGCGGTGATGTTCCCGGTAATGTCCACCCCGCTGCCCAGGCCCGCCTGCACGATGATGTCGCCGCTGTGGTTGAAACCATTGCTCGTCGCGTCCCGGCCTCCGTGGCCGATCTGCACGTAGTTGTACTGACCCGGCGTGGCGGAGTGGCTGCCGCTGGCGGCCTGCTTCGACCCCGCCGTCATCGTCACGTCATTCAAGACGTTCACCTTGATCCGGCCCGTGGCCGCCGCGCGGCCCAGCCCTGGAGACACGTTGTCCACGTCGCTGGCCCGGTAGCCCAGCTGTGCCGTCCGGTTGTCTCCCGAAGTCGCCGCGGCGGTGTTGTCGCCCACCATCACCAGGTTGTAACCCGCCACATTGGTTTCTCCCGCCCGGCTGCCCACCGTGGTCGTGCTCTGGTTGACCGGAGTCACCCCGTCGGTTTCCAGTCCGATGTAGACACTGCCCATGCGGTTGCCGTAGGTGGCAGTGTCCGAAAAAATCGCGGCGTCCATGTCCACCAGGGTCGTGCCCGTGTCATCCACCCCGGAGGTCCCAATGCTGCTGAAGTCGGAAGGCGTCACGCCGTCCCATCCAGCCACGATGTTGATGTCGCCCGCTCCATTGCTCACCAGATCCCGGCGCATGAACACATCACCCCACGCCAGCAGAGAAAGCGATCCGTCTCCGGCAATGGCGCTCGCTCCGGAGAAATTGGAACTGAAGTTAATGTTGCCGTTTCCGGCCCCTGGATCGGTGCCGTTGGTAAAGATCACCACATCGGTTCCGCCATTCAAGACCGGCAGGATGACGCCCCGAACGGTGTCCGTGACATCAAAGTTCGAAGGGTCCAAAAGCAACATGCCGCCGGCCCCGAGGTTCACGGAGGACCCGTCGATGTTCAACTGGTCCAAACCGGAAATTTCCGCGAAGCCACCCTTGCCCGCGCCCGTCGCGCTCAGGGTCCCTTCAAAATTCGTCGTCCCGTCCGACCAGGTAATGATGCGGCCGCCCACGCCGTCCGCGGCCGTGGCGTCCGCGCGCAGGACCGCGCCGCTGGCCACCGTGATGCTCTGGGAGTTCATCACGGAGCTGTTTTTGCCCTGCTCTCCGCCACCCACCTGGATGACGCCGCCCTGAGTGGCGCCGCTCGCGTCGATCAGCGCCGTGCCGCCGATGGCGACGTTCCCGCCTTCGACCGTAACAGTGCCGCCTTCGCCGCTGGTCCCCGCCGCCAGCATCGTGCCATTCACGGTGGTGGTAGCGCCTTCACCACTGGAGGCGCGAATGGCGCCGCCATTGGCCGCGCCGCTGGCATCCACCAAGGCGGACGAACCGATCGTGGTGCCGCCTTCGCCCTTGAGGACGATGGTGCCGCCGTTCCCCGTGGCGCCCTTCGCCAGGACAATGCCGTCCATGGACAGCGTGCCGTCCGCCGAAATGGAAATGTTCCCGCCGTCGCTGCCGCCGTTCGCGTTCAGCAGGCTGCTGCCCGCCAGCGTCACGTCGCCGCCCATGACGTGGATGGTTCCGCCCTTGCTCAACTGGCTGAGCGCGGAAAGCTGGCCCGCGACGTTCACCGTGCTGCCCGCGCCGCCCACGACCGCCACCGTGCCGCCGTCGCCGGACACGCCGTTGGCGCTGATGTTCGCCCCGGCCGCCACGCTGATGCTGCTGGACTCCGTCTGTCCGGAACCGCCAAAGGGGTCCGCGCCGATCTGCACGGAACCGCCGCCCGTGTCACCATCCGCGCTGATGTTCGCGCCGCCCAGCACGTTGATCTCTTCGCCGAGGATCGTCACGCTGCCGCCCTGGCCCACGCCATCCGCGGAAATCGTTCCGCCGGCATTGACGATGCCGCCGATGCCCGCGTCGATGTAGATGCGGCCCCCGCTGCCGTTCGGCAGAGTCGCTTCAATGACGCCCGTGTTGTCAATCTGGCCGCCGTCCGCGCGCAGGTAAACGCCGCCGCCCGAGTTCACCGCGCCGGTCGCCCGGATGGAACCGCTGTTGTTGATGGCCAGCGCGTACATGTTGCCGTGCGCTTTGAGTTCCACCGCCGCGCCTTCGATCAGGCCGCTGTTGGAAACCCCCACGCCCACGCCACCGGCGCCGCCGGTCGGACGCACAAAGACCCGCTCTCCATTCGCGTCGGGAGCCGCGGAAATGAGCACTTCCTGCCCCGCCGCCAGGCCCACCCGGCCATTGGCCGCCGAAATCGTCCCGGCGTTGTTCACCGTCTTGCCGACCAGGAATACATCGCCCCCCACGGCGTTGATCCGGCCAAAGTTCTGCACGCCCGCTTCGGTCACGCCGGTAAACAGCATGTCTCCCCCGGCCAGAAAAGCCGCGTCGGAAAGATCCAGCGTGGAAGCGACAAACCCGTTCACGTCCACCGAACCGCTTGGTCCCACGACAATGCCGTTCGGGTTGATGAGGAGCAGGTTTCCGTTCGCCCGCAACGCACCCATGATGGCGCTGGGATTGCCCGTCACCACCCGGTTCAATGCGGCGGAGTTCGCTCCCGGCTGGAGGAACTGTGTCAGTTCGCCAGGCGCGATGGAAAAGCTTTCCCAGTTGATGATGGCCTTGTCGCTGCTTTGCAGAATCGACAAGTGCCCATCCAGGCCTTCACCAATTTCGGCAATCCCGTTGACGACCAGGCCGCCTGTGGGGTTAGCGAAAACTGCCGCGGAGGGGAGAAAAACCAAGCCAGGAAAGAGCAACGCAAGGGTCCCGGCTCGGACCAAGGGTTCGCTGCGCAAAGCAGCCAACATTTTTTTCATTCAGGTTCGTATCGTAGAGAATGGGGGTAATGGACTGACCGTTTAGCCTCCCGGGGACGAGGTCCATTGATATCCTTTCGTCGCGAGTTCTAAGTCTGTGACGAATGATTTCAAAAAAATAATGTCACCGGTATTTTTTTCGTAAATCATTATTTATCAATAAGTTACCTCGAACGCGAATCATTCTGAGACCGATGATTCTGGCCCAATCTAGTCGTACCCGAATGATACGGCTCAGACGCAATCTTGAGGAAGACAGCGCCGTATTCTCATTTTCATGGTTAGTTTCCCCTGACATTTCCGGCCACCGGATTCCTACCCAATCTACTAGACATCTCCGGCCAAGAATCCTCACAAACCCACCCCATTCCTAACCAGGTTCCGCCGTCTGCCCACCGCCGGCGCTACTGCCGCCATCTTCCGCGACCCGGAAATACCCATCTCTCCCCTGCCCCAGGAGTCCAGAACTCCGGCCCCCATCCTAACAGACCCCCCAACCCCCGGACGCTTCCACGCCACGCCCTCACCCCATTTCATCCCGGCAAGTAGCGAAACCGAGCCTCCCTCCACCCGCTCCTCTCCCCACTCCGGCCCAGCGCTTTCAGGACCCGCCACGGGCCAAAATCCCAGCCAAAGGCCCGCCTGACAGCCCCATTCTCGGAAGTGATTTCGTGAACCGGCCGAGTCAGATTTTTTCGCGACAAGGCGCCCCGAGCGCCAGGCAAAGGAAGACCGCCCACCACAGGCAGCCCGAAAAGTAGAGGCCAGCTCCACCCCGGGAAGGGAAACGGAAGGGAAGGAACGCAGCCACGGCAAATTCCAGTAGTTCGTCAATGTTGAGGAGAGAGGTGATTGGCGAGGATTCTTGGCTTTCGCCAAGAAGGCGTCCTCCATCCTGTGCCCCGGCCGTCTCTCCCCGCCGTCTCCCCGCCGTCTCCCCGCCGTCTCCCCGCCGTCTCCCCGCCGTCTCCCCGCCGTCTCCCCGCCGTCTCCCCGCCGTCTCCCCGCCGTCTCCCCGCCGTCTCCCCGCCGCCGCCCCAAGGCAACACCAGAAAGCTCCGGGCTCCAAAGGAGCCCAAGGCGATAGCCCGGGGTTTTCAAAACCCCGGGAACCTCACCCGAACCCATTCGCGTCCTGTAGGGACGCAAGAAGTCCTGAATTCCGCGGCAAAAGTCTTCGAGAACGCAACAGCCACTCCTACCGCCCCTACAGGGCGGAGAGAGAGGGGGATTCGCTTCCTTTCCAGGGGTTTGAAAACCCCTGGCTATCACCTGACCTGCCGTTGGCAGGCCCCGTGCCTCCGTGCCTCCGTGCCTCCGTGCCTCCGTGCCTCCGTGCCTCCGTGCCTCCGTGCCTCCGTGCCTCCGTGCCTCCGCCTCCGCCTCCGCCTCCGGGAAAGAGGTTGCGACGAAGACCCGAAATCACGGAGATCTCTTTTCCGAAAAGAGCCCCAAGGCGACAAGCGACAAACGACGCTCCGGGCTCCAAAGGAGCCCAAGGTGATAGCCCGGGGTTTTCACAACCCCGGGAACCCCACCCAAACCCATTCGCGTCCTGTAGGGACGCAAGAAGTCCTAAAGTCCGCGGCAAGTCTTCGAGAACGCAACAGCCACTCCTACCACTCCTACCGCTCCTACCGCCCCTACAGGGCGGAGAGAGAGGGGGATTCGCTTCTTTCCAGGGGTTTGAAAACCCCTGGCTATCACCTGACCTGCCGTTGGCAGGCCCCGTGCCCCCGCCTCCGGAAAAGACGTCGCGACGAAGCCCCGAGTTCACGGAAACCTCTTTTCAGAAAAGAATCCCAAGAGCCGTCCCATGAGTCCCAACGCCACAAACAGCGAAGCCTTCACACACGCCGCCGTCAAAAGCCACGAGTCCCATACCCGACCCAAGCCGACACCAGAAAACTCCGGGCTCCAAGGGAGCCCAAGGTGACAGCCCGGGGTTTTCACAACCCCGGGAACCCCACCCAAACACATTCGCGTCCTGTAGGGACGCAAGAAAACGTCCTCCATCCCGTGCCCCGGCCGTCTCTCCCTGCCGTCTTTCTCCCCCCACCCGCCGCCGCCCCAAGACGACACAGGAACGCTCCGGGCTCCAAAGGAGCCCAAGGGGATAGCCCGGGGTTTTCACAACCCCGGGAACCTGCCGGAAAATCCTTCCTCAACCGCCAAGAAAATAGAGAACACCTGGACCAAACCCTGGCGAGCACGGCTACGACTCAGCATGAAACGCTCGGAAAAAAGCGGCCTGGAAGGCCGCCCGCACAAAGCGAAGCCCTTCAGGGCTGGTACTTCCGCGCCCCCACAGGTTCGCGGGCTGAAGGCCCGGTTACCCGGTTAGTAAATAAGCGTCACCCCAAAGTGCAGCTTTCCATCGCCCACCGACTCCGGCAGCCCATAGTCCGCGATGTTCCACCCATACGCCAGACGGGCCCGCAGATACTCGCCCAGGCCGAGCGTAAAGCCCAGCCCCACGCTCTGCAGCGAGGGGTCCGGCTCCCCGGGTAGCGCGTCGGAAATGTTCAGGAAAGCCCCCTCGTAAAACGCCAGCAGGTGGAGATCGTTTTCCTGGTTCGGGAAAAATCCATCCAGCAGGGAAATGTGCGGAGAAATCAACTCCGTGCTCAGGATCAGCCCGGAATCCGCCCGGGCGATGTTCTCGTCAAAGCCCCGCACCGTGCTGTAGCCACCCGCCAGCAACTGCTCGGTGGACAGCAGCCGCGAATCCGTAATCTGCCCCAGGCCGCCCAGGTGCAGCACAAAGTCGTAGGGCAGCTTGAAATACCGGTCCAGTTCTAGCGCCCCATACCAGTAGTCCGCCGAGGCCCCCTCGCGCAGCGCGGAAAAGTTCTCGTCATCGTTATTCGAAAAGACCTCACCCGGACTGTAAACGGAGCTCAGGGTCAGCTCCGTCACGCCCCAGTCGTCCGTGACCGTGGCTTCGTAGTCCAGGCGAAACTGCGCCACCTCCGCCGTGGTGTCGAAGACGGACGTCCCGCCAAAGCCGATGTCCGTATTCGTGCTCTTGTAGTCAAACGCCCCCACCAGGGTGTGCTGCCACTTCCGGTGGAACCGGGGCAAATTCTTGCGGTATTCCAGAGAGAGCTGGCTGCTTTCCCCGCTCACGTCAAACGGCACCCCGCCGCTGGTCTGGCTGGCGTCGCTCTCCACATAGGCGCCGATGAACTGGAGCGTGTCCCGCCATGGCAGCGGCGCGCGGTAGAATAGGGAGTGCGCCCGCAGGGCGTCGAACTCCAGATCGGAGCCAAAGTTGTAAGCGACCAGGTGCTCGGTCTTCAGGGGGTTGAACCAGGTAAACCCGGCGGTCCACTCATTCTCCCCGGTCAGGTCCAGCCCGGTATTGCCGATTCCCGCATAGGCCGTGAACGGCTTCAGCTCGACCGCTTCCAGCACCACGTCCACCGTGCCCCTTTCCTCACCCGGTTCGAAGATCAGGTTCACGGTCCGGACGGGGTTCTCGTTCAGCCAGTCCAGGTCCTTCAGGATCTCCTTGCGGGCGATGCGGTCGCCGGACTCGATGCGGAGCTGACCCAGCAGGTAATCAGGGTTCGAGTGCTTGGCGCCCTCCACCCGCGCGACGCTGAAAAGGCCCTCGCGAACCACGATCTGCAAGTACCCCTGCGTGATGTTCTGCTCCGGGTAATAGACATCCACCAGGGGGAAGTCCGTGTCCCGGTAGGCCAGGATGATGTTTCCCCCGATCTCCTTCAGCAGACCCATGGAAACCGGCTGTTTCAGGTAGCCCTCCAGCATGTCCCTCAGCCCCTCCGGCGCGAGCACGGCGGGATCGATGGAAACGGGATCGCCCGCCGGCGCCCCCGGGTCCGGGTCGGCGTCGTCCTGGTGAGGAATCAGCCGGATGGCCGCCACGTCGATCCCGATGGGCGTGCGGTCGTCCGTGTCGATGCCGGGGTCCGGCTCGCCCGGTTCCTGGGCCGTGCCCGGTTCCGCGGTGCGGACCACGTCCTTAAACTGGGCCTCCGCCTTTTCCACGGGCGAACTCTGCCCAAAGACCGGAGCCGGGACACCCGCAAGCCAGCCGATCGTGGCAATGAATCCGATGGTGGTCTTGTGGGTCCAATGCATGAGGAATCAGTTCTGTGCGCCGCCGCCTCCCAAGGCCTGTTGGAGTTCTTGAAGGGAGGCATCAGAAAGCTGTTCGGTCAGCAGATTCAGTCCGGGCGCGCTCACCGGCGTGCCGGAGAAGTCCATCGCCACCACCCCGTCTTCGGGGCCCAGAGACATCGTGGCGAATTCCAGGAACACGGTGACCAGCTCATACAGCGCGGCGGGGCCCAGGTTTTCCGCCATGATGGCCACCAGCTGCGCCGGCGGCGGATTGTCGTTCGGGTCGATGGCGGCCGGGCCGTCAAACGGCACCACCACGGCGGAGGGAACACCCCCGAGCGCCGCCTCCAGTTCCGCCTGGGCCTGCGGCGTGAGGTTCAGCAGGAAACTGGCCTTCACGCCATCTCCCGGCTCGGTTCCGCTGAGGTCGATCGCCAGAATGCCGTCGACCGGCAGCAGCGGCACGTTCCCCTCGCCGAAGAGGGCCATGAGCAGTTCGCTCTGCGCCGTGGCGGACAGGTTCAGCGCCAGGAGGGATTGCACAAACTCGCTGGGCAGCACATTGCTCCCGTCAATCGCCAGGCCAAAGGTCCCCGGCACCAGGAAATTCCCCTCGCCGAGCAGAGACTGAGCCGCCTGGGCCGCGAACACCTGCTGCAGGAGGCCCGCCGCCGTGCCCGTGACGTCAAAGTTCGCCAGCGTGGTTTCAAACTGGGTATTCCCCAGCGGGCCCTGCGTTCCGGGAAGGTTGTTATTCCCCACGCCTTGAAGAAGCTGACCCAGGTCCCCCGTCAGGCCGTCCGGGTCCGGCATCGTATCCTCCTCCGGCGCCGGAATCACGGGCGGTATGCCGCCTTCCGGCCCGAAGTTCAGGATCTCGAAATTCGAGAAAAACACGGTCCCAAAGCCCGGGAAGGAGATCGGAGAAACAGAGCCCGCCGGCGCGGTCAGGAAGTTCAGCGTATCGGTCCCCGCGCCGGGATCGAGCAGTTGGTTATACGTGAAGTAGTCCGTGTTTACGATGTCCGGCCCGCTGCCCAGCAGCAGGGTGATCAGTTCCACGCCATTGAAGCGGTAGACGGGGTTCCGCTCCACCCGGTCGCTGAAAATGGTATAGGTATGGCCGGTGGTGAAGTTCTGGTCGTTGATGATCAGCTGATCCACGCCCCCGCCGCCGAAGACCGTTCCCCCCAGCGAGGCCTGGTTCGTGAAGTTAAAGACGTCATTCCCGTTCCCGCCGTTCAGGTTTTCGAAGAAGGTGAACACGTTGCCCCCCACCGTGCCGGCATTGTTGGAGGTGATGTTGAAGGTGTCGCCGGCGCTGGTGCCGACCAGCAGGTCGTTCGCCGTGCCGGAACCGAAGAAGTTCTCGAAGCTGGTAAAACTACCCAGCCCCGTGGCCTGGCCCAGGCCCAGGTTCACCGTCACGTCCGAACCAAAGTTGATGTAGTCCAGCGTATCGAACTCCTCCATCCCGTCCGCCGAACCGGAGAACGAACCGCCCGGCATGAACACGATCTCGTCCTGGCCCGGGGTCCCGAGGATGGTGCTGCCCGCCGTGCCCGTGACCGCCGCGCCCAGCTCCACGCTGCCGCCGGTACCGGTCAGGTTGACCGTGATAACGCCCGCGTTCACCGCGGCATCAAAGACAAACTGGTTAGCGAACAGGTCCAGAGAATGGGTCCCGCCATCAACCGGACCGCTGAAAGTCATCGTGGTCATCACGCCCGGATCCGGAGAGGTAATGGTGAGCGGATCGGTAAAGGTGAAACCCGTGACATCCACGTCGCCGGAACCAGCCACCGCGTCGCCGATGGTGATGGAATTAAACCCGTCCGCCAGGTTCCCGATCTCCGCGACGTTCAGGTTCAGCAGTCCCGTCGCGCCATCCCCCAGGCCAATGGTGGCGGTGGAGTCGCGCGGTTTGAAAGTCAGGTCGCCGGTGCCCTTTACGGTGCCTTCGCCGATTTCCACGGTATCGGCATTGATCAGGATGTTCCCCGTGCCGATGGCTTTGCCGATCTCGCTGTCCGTGTCCTCCATCTTCAGGTCCGGATCTCCACCCGCGCCAATGACCGTGAGGATCAGGTCGCCACTGCCGGAAGTGCCCACAAAGCCCTCTCCGTGGCTGCCGGAAATGCCGATTCTCAGGCCTGCTCCGGAGCCGCCTTCATCGGTGGCGGTCCCCTGGATCACCACTTCCGAGCTACCGGTCGCCACCACGGTGCCTCGCCCGATAATCGTCAACCCGTCATTCTCAAACCCGGTCCCCTTTCCATACCCCATCAGCGTGACGTTCCCGTTCAGGGTGGAAACTCCGGTCTCCGGCGGGGCCCCTTCTCCTGCGGGATAGCCCTGCATCAGGATACCCGCGTTATAGTCCGTCCCGGAGCCGCCGGTCCCGGTAATCTCGATCGCCGCCGCTCCCTCGCTGATACCCACGGAGCTCACCCACGAACCGGACCCTATCAGGACCCCGGTGTTCCCTTCCCCGGTCCCGGCGCCCTGGCCCGTAATAGTAATCTTGCCGGTGTTGGACGTGATGCCGGACCCATCCAACAACTCCACGCCGCCGTTGTTATTCTCCCCTCCCCGCGCCGTTCCCTCCAGGGTCACCGAACCCGTGCCGGTGGAGTCGATCTGCGAACCCTGCAGGACAATTCCGTTTTGATCGGAGCCCAGGGACTCATCGCCCCCCTTGCCTTGCAGCAGGATATTTCCGCTCCCCGTGGACTCGATGCTCGCGTCGTCCATGGAAATGCCGCTGAAGGATCCGGACTCCGGCGTCCCGCCCTGGTTGGCGAACAGGCTGGCGTTTCCGTTTACCACGGAAATCGATCCGCCCACCAGGTAAAGATCCTTGGTCCCCGTGAGGGTGACCGCGCCGCTGCCGGTATTGCCAATGGAACCGCTTACGTCGATCCCGAACGCGTCCAGCGTGATGTTCCCCGAGCCGCCGGTGGAGTTTAGAGCCGCCTCGATCCCCAGACGCGAACCGCCCGGAATGTTGAGATCGATGTCGATGTCGTTCACCGCGCTCAGATCGTTCGTCAGCGTGAGCGCGCCCGCGTCAAAATCGACATGGTTGATCAAGTCCGTTCCGCCCACTTCGCCATTCAGGAAGATCTCGCCGCCACTGCCCGCGTGGATGCTGAAGTTCCGCGCCGCGGTCAGCCCGTCGACCGTCCCCTCGATGGTCACATTCGCGCCCAGCGGCGAGCCGCCCCCATTCGTCGTATCCAGCAGGATGTCCGTCCCCAGCAGAACGCTGTCATCGATGAGGATGTAATTCGCCGCCGTCACGATGTTCGCGTTCAGCGTGGTGGTGGCGCCGGGACCGATGAGGGAAACGGAAGCGTCATCCAGGCCCTGGAGCAGCCCGTTCACCGCGATGGTCCCACCCGTGGCGGGCACGGCGATGGTGACCGGATCGTTAAAGGTGATGGCCTGTATGTCCACCGCCCCGTTTCCGTCCACCGTGTCGCCAATGGTGATGGAGCTGAAGCCATTCACGAAAGACGCGATCTCCGCCGAAGAAAGATTCAAGACACCCGCCGCGCCGTCCCCGATGCCAATGGACGTGCCCGGATCGAGAGGCGCAATGACCAGGTTACCCGCGCTCTGCAACGTGCCCGTCCCGGTGTCGAACTCCACGGTGTCCGCGTTCAGGGTAATGTCCCCCGTCATCGACGCGCCGCCGATTCCGTTGCCGGTCCCGGAGACAAAGGCAATGCCCGAGCCGCCGCCCCCGCCTTTTCCGTCTATTTCAATATTCGCCGCGCCCGTCGAAGAAATCGTGGAACCATTCAGCAGCGCCACGCCCACTCCCAGGGTCTCGGCGGTCCCGTCCACCTCAATGTTTCCGCTCGCGGACGTGATCTGGCTGGCATCCAGCCGGACTCCATTCCCCGTTCCCGGCGCGATGCCGTCCACCAGGATGGCGCCCGTGCCAGACGACTGGATGGTGCTGCCTCCGTTCAGAGAAACGCCGTCGTTCGGAGCGGAAGTGTCCCCACCCTTGCCATTCAGTTCGATATTGCCCGATCCCGTGGACGAGATTGAAGCATTCGTCAGCCGGATCCCTTCAAAGGTGCCGCTGGTCGAGCCTTCCCCACGGTTGGCGGTCAATTCGATGTCGCCATTCACACCCGAGATAGACGACCCGGAAGTGAGGTTGATATCCTGATTTACCAACAGCGTAATGGTGCCCGTGCCGGTATTGGAAATCGTGCTGTTCAGGTCGATGGCATAGGCGCCCAGTTCGATGGCTCCGGCGCCACCCGTCGAGGAAAGCGCTTCATTGAGGGTCAGGCGGCCCATCGCGCCAGGGTCCAAATAAATGTCCAGGCCATTCGCCACGGTGATGGTGCTGCCCACCGTCATCAGTCCCGCGTCGACTTCGACATTGTTCACGAAACCGCCCGCCCCCACGGCGCCGCCCAGGCTCACCTCTCCACCGGTCCCGGCGTTCACGGTAAAGTCGCGCGCCGTTCCATCGCCATCCACGGCCCCGGTCACACTGACGTTCGCGCCGGCGGTTTGGCCATTGTCCGTGGTGTCCAGCGTCACGTCCGCGCCCAGCACCACTTTGTCGTCAATCATGATGAGGTTCCCCTCCGTGAGGATACCCGCGTTCAGCGTGGTGGTGGCCCCGGAGCCCATCAAGGTCACCGAGGCATTGTCAGAACCCGTGATCTGTCCGTCCACATTGATGGAACCCCCCGCCGCCGGCGAAGCGATGGCAATGGGGTCGGTGAAGGTCACGGCCTCCACATCCACCGCGCCGGTTCCGTTCACCATGTCGCCAATGGTGATGGAGCTGAAGCCATCCTGGAAAGTGCCAATCTCCGTGCCGCTGAGGTTCAGCGTCCCCGTCGCGCCGGTGCCAATCCCGATGGAGTTGCTGGCCGTGCGGGGCGTGATATTCAGGTTCCCGGAAGACTGCACCGTGCCGGAACCGGTCTCCAGATCCAGGGTATTCACATTCAGGGTGATGTCCCCCGTCATGGCGCTGGAACCAATCTGATTGCCGGTGCCCACCAGGAAAGCCAGGTCCGCGTCCGAGCCCGCGCCTTGAGCATTGAGGATCATGTTCCCCGCGCCGGTGGTGGAAATTCTCGCTCCATTTCCAATGGCGATCCCCAGCCCGCTGCCCGCCCCGCTGTTGGCGGTTCCGTTCACCGTCAGGTTTCCGCTCGCGGACTCGATGGCCCCCAGCGTGTCCAGATTCACCCCGTTGCCACCGCCGGCGTCCGCGCCACCCACCCCTTCCACCAACACCTCGCCCGAAGACGAGGCAAAGATACCGGAGGTGTCGCCGCTAATGGTCACGCCGTGGTTCCCGGTTCCGTTGTCCCCGCCACGGCCCCGGACCGTCACGTTGCCCAAGCCATCGGACACAATCGCTCCCCCGTAACTCAGCGACACGCCACTGAAGGCGCCGCTGGTTCCCGGTCCTCCCTGGTTCGCTTCCACCGTGACGTTTCCGTCCGTCCCGGTAATGGCCGCTCCGGAAACGGTAATGTCCCGCGCCGCCGTCAGATTGACCACGCCGCTGGTGGACCCCGTAACCTCAGCCGTCACGTCAATGCCGTAGGCGCTCAGACTGATCGTTCCCGTGCTACCCAGCGCGGTAAGCTGGTTGTCGATGCTCAACCGGTTGGGGCTGACGCCCGCGGTGTTCAGGGAGATGGAGATGTTTCCTTTCGCGGCCATGTCGCCCCCCATGCTGAAATCGCCAGCGCCCAGAGTCAGGTTCCCGATGTTCACCTGTGGTTCATCCGTTTCGGTGCCCGACAGGGTAAGCACCCCGTTCGTGCCCGCATAAATAGTCAGGTTCTGAGGTCCGCCCACGCCGCCCGCGCCATTGACGGAACCGGAAATGCTGACATCCGCCCCCGCCAGGACCGCCCCGCCGTTGGTGGTGTCCAGAAGGATGTGATCGCCCAGGATGACACTGTCATTGATCTCGATGCCATTGCCGACGGTGACGATGTTGGCGTTCAGCGTGGTGGTGGTGCCCGGCCCTGACAAAGTGACCGAGGCGTCATCCGAACCGGTGATCTGGCCGTCCACGCCAATGGTGCTGCCATAGATGGCGACGGGGTCGGTAAACTCCACCGCCGTGACGTTCACGGCCCCGGTCGCGTCCCCGATGTTGATGTGGGCGAAGCCGTCCTGAAGCGCGGCCAGTTCCGCGAGATTCAGGTTCAGGTCTCCGGTCGAGCTGTCGCCCACGCCGATGGACGTTCCAGACGCAAGCGCCCACACATTGAAATCACCGGAAGAACTAAGCGACGCACCGTCGAGGGCGATGGCGTTCGTGACGGCGGTCAAATTTCCGGAAGTGCTCTCCAGGGAAGAGCCCGAGGCCAGCTCCACGCTGTCGCTGGTAAACTTGATCTCCCCGGTATTGGTCGTGATGGAAGCCCCGGCGTCCAGCTTGGCGAGGCCGCCGGCGGTCACGAACACCCCGCCCGCGCCACTGGTGGAAATAGCCGTGTCGGTTTCCATCAGGAAATCCCGCGCCGCGATAAACGAGAGGCTGTTGTCCGAGGTCCAGGAAATGTTAACGGCCGAGCTCTCCTCTCCCGCCGCCAGCAGCACGATGTCCCCCGGGTCTGCCCCTGAATCGCCAGTATCTATCGTGAGGCTGCCGATGGTCTCAAGGTAGGTGCTGATGTCATCGTCTCCGATGGAGTTGTAAGTCCACTCCCCGTCGTAGTCTACGATTCCGAAATCGTAATCGTAGATCGTGATGTCGATCGGATCGATCAGCAGCATTCCGTTTTGACCCGCGACGGCCCGCACGTCAATTTGCTGGGAAAGCGATCGGATATAGGTCTCCTCCTTGCCTGAGGTTTCGACGAATCCGCCGTTCCCTCCCTGGCTGCCTCCACGGGCGGAGAGATGCCCCAGCATCGTCAGCCGCCCTTCGGCAAAGGCCACGATCTGCCCGCCGTTTCCGGTATTCAGCGCATCCGCCACCAGCCGCGCGCCGTCCGCGATGAACAGGCTCTGAGCATTGCGGATAGACGGGTCTTCCCCGCGCGCGCCGCCTCCGGCAAAGATGTAGCCGCCACCCGAGCCCCCGGACACATTCACGAACGACGTGCCGCCCAGAGCGATGTCCGTGCCCTGAATCTTCACGGCGCCGCCATTCCCCAACTCTCCCAGCGCCAGCAGGCTGCCGTCGATCGTCACCGTATGGATCGCCGAAACGTCTATCTGTCCCCCCTGCGTCTTGCCGCTGGCGTCCGCGCTGCCGCCGGCGGAAAGGTTCACGTCTTGCCCCTGGATGACGATCTGGCCCCCCGCGCCTTCCCGGCTGGACGCGCTCAGAGTGCCCGCGTAGTCCACCGCGCTGCCCGGACTGCCAATGGTGACCACGCCGCCCGAACCGCTGCCGCCATTCGCGCTCAGCCGCGAGCCCGGCGCCGCCGTGACACGGGCCGCTTCCACCTCCAGATTCTCCGCCGAACCGCCAATCTGGACGCTCCCGCCAGAGGTCTCCCCGTCCGCCAGGATCAGGGAGCCCGCGAAAAGATCGATCTCGCTGCCCAGGACCGTCACCTCGCCCCCGGCGCCCGTCTCGCCCCGCGCGTCCACGGTGCCGCTGTTGGCCACCTGGCCGCCTTCGCCCGCGTCGATCACCACGCGGCCACCGGAGCCGTCCGTCTTGCTGGCCTTCACTTCACCGCTGTTCTGAATCTTCCCGCCCCCGGCCCGGAGAAAGACCTGCCCGCCTTCCTGGGAAATGCCGGTGGCGGCCACGCGGCCTTCGTTGTTGATGGCCAGGGCATAGATGTTTCCGTTGTAGGCTTTCAGTTCGGCCACGCTGGCTTCAATGCTACCCGTGTTGTTCACCCCCGTGCCTTTCTGAGCCCCGCTGGCCGCCCGGACGAACAGGCGCTCGCCACCGGACTCGGTCAGCAGCACGTCGTTCCCCGCCGCCAGACCCACCGTGCCGTTCGGCGCGCTCAGGGTGCCGCCGTTATCCACTTGGGAAGCGATCAAGATCACGTCGCCATCCAGCGCGCTGATCCGCCCCAGGTTCACAATGCCGGATTGGGACGACCCCTGGAAAACGAGGTCGCCGCCCGCCAGGAAATTCGCGTCGGACACGTCCAGCGTGGACCCCACAAAACCCGCCACGTCTATCGACCCGCCCGGCCCCACCAGGATGCCGCTGGGGTTGATCAAAAAGACCTGTCCGTTCGCCCGCAGCGCGCCTTCTATTTGGGAAGCGGAAGCGCCATGCACCCGGTTCAGCGCGGCGGACTTCGAGCCGGGCTGGAAGAACTCCGTCAGTTCCCCCGCCGGGATGGAAAAGTTCTCCCAGTCGATGATGGCCTTGTCGGAAGCCTGGAGAATCTTCAGGTAGCCGGGCAGGTGCTCGAACTGCACGTCCCCATGCCGCACGGCTTCACCCGAAGGATTGGCGCTCAGCGGAGCCACCGGCAGAAAAAACAGCGCGGCCAGCATCGCCCCGCACACCGCGCGCTGAAAACAGGAGGGCTCTCTCAAGGCCGGCAACACGGCCCTGCCTGACAAAGTTTTACGGGCCGGGGCGGATTTCACTCTTAGGTCGGTCTCGTTAGGCTCTCAGCGCTCCGGTTTCCGAATCATCCACTCCCGGGCTCATGCATGGGTAAACCCAGGAAGGAGCCGCACGGCAAGAAAGGGAATCCTATTGATTGGCGTCCGCGGGCTGGTTCGGGATGAGTTCCACCTTCCCTTCCTTCACCTGGGCATAGCCCTTTCCATTCTCCACCACCACCGAGAAGAAGGTTCCCCGGGCGGCGGCAATGCCGCTTGGCGTCTTGATCTGGAAGTCCATCGCCGCCGTCACCTTGGGCTTCACCAGAGCGCCCAGGCTGCCGGTCTTCAAATCCACCAGCACCTTCGGCTCGGTGTCGGACTCTTTTACCTCGGTCACCACCAGTTCGGAATTCTCCGAAACGCGGATCGCGGCTTGCTGTGACAAGACGATCACGGCCCGGGAATTGGCTCCAGTGGTAATCGTGCTTCCGACCAGGACGGTGTCGTCCACGTTCAAGGCTTGGGCCGCGTCAGCGCCCGGAGGCGTGACCTTTACGTCCCCCACGGCGACGGTGACCGTCCCGCTCTTCGGTGCGTCTGGCGTGTCTTGCGCCAAGACACTCGTCAGCGCTAAAGAAAGCACGCCAACGGCCACCGGAAGACTCAGAAACGCCTGAGCAGCGGTAAGTAATTGTTTCATTTTAGGGCAGGACTGAACTACTAAAGGATGTTTAAGGAAACTGGGGAGATTCGCAAACCTTATTTCCATTAGACCAGGAACATGAAAGGCCGCCCGGGGATCTTTGAAATTTTAACACCTCTGGTAGTTATAGGGCTGGCCGGGCTCATTTGGTCGCAAAAACTGGGCCAGCACTTCGAAAACCTCACCCTCGACTGGCGCTTCCAGGCCCGCGCCGAAACGGATCCCCCGCCGGACAAGCGCATCCTGGTCGCCGGTATCGGGGAAGAGGGTCTCCAGAACTGGGGCCGCTGGCCCTGGAACCGCTCGGTCCATGGCACGCTCCTCCGGCTGCTCACCCTCCGCCCGCCCAAGGTCGTCGCTTTTGACCTGCTCTTTTCGGAGTCTTCGGTGGACCCCACCCAGAGCGGTCCCGCCGCGGGCGACGAAAACGATACCTACTTCGCGGACGGCCTTTCTCTGTTCCCCGGGGCCATCACCGGCGCCAGCGCGGAGCAGGCCCTCCAGGGACCCACCTATGAAGAGTCCGCCATCGGGAATACCCAGGCCCTCACCCAGGTGACGGGAGACATCTCCCAGGTCCTCGGCCACGAGCTGGGGCTCCTGCCCATCCCCATCATCCGGGAAAGCTCGTACACCGGTTTCGTGAACGCCGAACCGGCGAAGGAAGACGGCATCGTCCGCCGCCTGCCCATGGTGGTCCGCTGCGGGGAACACCTCTTCCCCGGCTTCTCGCTGCTGATCGTCATGCGCGAACTCCGCGCCGGTCCGGACGATTTGGAAGTGGTGCTCGGCAAGAACATCCACATCAAGGGCAAAGAGGAAAGCCTGGACATCCCCATCGACGAACAGGGCCAACTCTACGTCAACTACCGCGCCAATCTCAGCACCTTTTCCGAACACAGCCGGACGGGCTCTTTCGTCACCTACTACTCCCTGGCCGCCAAATTGCAGGCCTACAACCTGGCTCAGGCGGAGGACCCCGACACCCCCTGGAACGCGGAGGGCGAGTCCTTCCCCTCCGTGAAAGACCAGGTGCTGCTGGTGGGCCAGACCGCCTCCGGCCTCACGGACTTCGGCGCCACCCCGCACAATCCCCGCACCCCGCTCGTGCTCGTCCACGCCAACGCGGTGAACTCCATCTTCCAGCAGGACTTTCTCCACCGCGTCCCGGTCATTCCCGTGGGCATCGCCTGGCTGGTGCTGGCCTGGCTGACGCTCTGGTTCCTGAAACACAGCCCCGTCTGGCTGGCCATCCTGGCGCCCGTGGGGGTCATCGCCATCTATGGCATCGTGTCTTTCCAGGCCTTTTCAAAGTGGAGCATCGTTCTGCCGCTGTTCTGGCCGGCGGTGGGCTTCTTCGGCGTTCACATCGTCTCGGTGGTCCACCGGCTGCTCCAGGAGATGCGGGCCAAGAGCAAAATCAAAGGCATCTTCGGCACCTACGTGTCTCCCGAAGTGGTGGACCAGATCGTGGCCTCCGGCGAGGACCCAAAGCTGGGCGGAGAGTCCTGCGAAATCTCCGCCTTCTTCAGTGACATCCAAGGCTTCTCGGCGTTTTCCGAAATGCTCACCGCCGAAAAGCTGGTGTCTCTGATGATCGACTATCACTCGGAGATGACGGACATCCTGCACTACCACGGCGGTACGCTGGACAAGTACATCGGCGACGCCATCGTCGGCATGTTCGGGGCTCCCCTGCCCTACCCGGACCACGCCTACCGCGCCTGTCAGACCTGTGTGGAGATGCAAAAGAGGCAAGCCGAACTCCGCGAACATTGGAGATCCCAGGGAACTTGGCCGGACGTAGTGTATGAAATGCAGACCCGTATCGGGGTAAACTCCGGCTCCGCGGTCATCGGCAACATGGGCTCCCGAAAGCGCTTCAACTACACCATGATGGGCGACTCCGTGAACCTCGCCGCCCGCTGCGAGAGCGGCGCGAAAAGCTTCGGCGTCTACTCCATGGTCACGGAAGACACCATGCGGCTTTCGGAACGGGATCACCCCGGCCAGATCCTCTTCCGCTACCTGGACAAGATCGTGGTCAAAGGCCGCACTCAGCCCGTGGGCATGTACGAAGTGGTGGGCGTGAAGAATGACCTGACGCCCGCCGTCCAGGACTGCCTGGACCTCTTCGGCCAGGCCATCGCGAAATACCTGAAACAGGACTGGGACGGCGCGGCGGAACTGTTTCAAAAATCCGCTGGTTTCGAGCCAAACCAGCCCGGCAAGGTACCCGGAGTGGCGACGAACCCGTCCCTGTTGATGACGAAACGCTGCTCGCACATGAAAGCCAATCCACCCGGCGAAGACTGGGATGGCGTTTACGTCATGGAAAGCAAATGAACCAAGGACCTCCCGCCAGTCCATCCGCGCGCTCCCCTCGCTCCGCCGTGTTTCCCCTTCCCTCTTCCTTCCCCACAACACCCGTCAGCCCGCATGCTCAACACACAGAAACTGCTCATCGACGCGTTTGTCTCCCATGTGGCCGAGGCCTACGAAGAAATGTACGGCCAGTACAAGCCCAAGTACATGTCCACCCTGAAGTGGGCCGCCCGGCTGGCCCTGGAAAACCTGGCCAACTGCGACTGCCTCTACCATAACGTGGAACACACTGTCATGGTGGTCTCGGCGGGGTCCGCCATTCTGAAAGGAAAACACCTCTGCGATGGCGGCGTCTCTCCAGATGATTGGCTGAACTTTACCCTGGCCGCCCTCTGTCACGACATCGGCTACGTCCGCGGCATCTGCCGGAACGACCGGCCCGGCATCTACGACACGGGCGAGGGCGACACGGTGGAACTCGGCCTCGACGGCACGGACGCCATGCTGGCGCCCTGGCACGTCAGCCGGGGCCAGCAGTTCGTCCGCGAACGCTTCGGCAATGGACTGCTCGTGAAAGTGGACGCTGACCTCATCGCCAGTTGGGTGGAAATGACCCGCTTTCCCATCCCCCAGGACGAAGCCCACGGCGACACCACCGGCTACGGCGGCCTCCTCCGCGCGGCGGACCTCATCGGTCAGCTCGGAGACCCCAAGTACCTCCGCAAGATTCCCGCCCTCTATTTCGAAACCCTGGAGCAGGGCAAACTGGACGACATGGGCTTCAAAAACCCCGGCCAGATGCGCAAGGAATTTGCCCAGTTCTATTGGGAAACCGTCCGCCCCTACGTGACGGACGCCCTGAATTACCTGCGCATCACGGAAAGCGGCCAGCGCTGGGTCGCCAACCTCCACTCCCACGTCTTCTCCGTCGAACACAGCGACCAGCAGACCCTGGTGCGGTAGGCGGGCAAATCTATCCGCCTTTTTTGATCGGAACCGCGAAGCGAAAAGTGGTCCTCGACCTCCGGGCGAGGAACTCGCGAACCGCGCATCCGTTCAAAAACGGCGGAAACTTCGCTGAAAACACGAACTGGCGGAGACCGTGTCGCGAAAAATTGATGTCCAAACAGAGAGAATTGGCAGCCTTGCCGTGCTTCCGTGAATCTGCCAGTCCGGCTCGGACCTCGGAATTCGCGTTCCACCTTCCCAGGACGATTCGCCGGGCGCCAGAGGGTGCGTTTTTGAAAATACTTTCCGCGCTTACTCACCCAGCCACCGGCGGTTTCCCCACCATCGTGTTGTGAAAGAGCAGCACCTTCCATTCGCCCCCCTCTTTCACGAAGATCCGCGTAAACACAAACTTCGACGCCGGCACCGGCTTTCCGCCGCGAACCGCCTTTGCCTCAATCACGCCCGTGGCGACCGCCATGTCTCCCCGCACATACCACTCGAGGTCTGGCGTCTCATAAGAAACGAACTCCAGCGTCCCCGACTCGATATCCTCCAAGAAGGCCTTCTTACTCAGCCGCGACCCGAACACGTTGTTGTGAACGTGCTGCTCGGACAGCAGCCCCTTCAGTGTCGCGATGTCTTCCTTCTCGTAAGCCTGCGTCAGCTTCGTATTCAGCGCCGTCAGTTCCGCCACCACCGCGGCATCCTCATCCCATTTCGTAAACGCCGCGCCTCCGCCGCCCAGCGTGGGCGGAGACAGATTCACGGAACAGGCGCTCAGGCTCAGTCCCAGGACGGCGATCGCGCTGCGGAAAGAAAGAGAAATCAGTGTTTTCATGGCCGGCATTCAGGAAAAGGGTTCAGCGCGGGGGCGCTCCCTTTTCTCCGCCCTCAGGCCGCTTCAGGCAAGGGCTTATTCCGCGTTTCCGGCGCAAAGGGCAGCACCAGCAGACCCACCACGAAGATGCCGCACATGGTAAGCCCCGCGTAACGCATGCCTTCCGCGAAGCCATTCTCCGGTGTAAAGACCCGCGCCGTCAGCAGGCCCAGCAGGGCCGGACCGGACGCCGCGAGAAAGCGGCCCACGTTGTAACAGAACGACGTGCCCGTGCTGCGCAGGTGGGTCGGAAACAGTTCCGGAAAGTAAATCGCGTACCCCGCGAACAGCCCCAGCTGGCAGAAGCCCATCAGCGGGATCATCCAGAAGATCTCGCTGAACTTGTCCAGCCCCAGGAACACCAGGGCGGTGCTGGCCAGCGCCGCGATGAGGGTAAAAGCAAAGGCCGGACGCCGCCCGATCCCCTGGGTCAAGCGGCTGAAGAAAATCATCCCGAAGAAGGCCCCCAAGTTCATCATCATGGACGTCACCCCCGCCCAGTAGGTCAGCTTGCCCTCCACCTCGGACTCGCTCAGTCCCTGTGCCTCGAAGTGGCTGCGAAACACCGTCCGCTGCAAGTCGATGGAGAAGAAGCCGATCCCCCACAGGCCGATCACGCCCGCGCAGGCCAGCAGCATCCCCACAATGGCGTTCCGCCGCCATTCCGGGTGCTTGAAGAGCTGCGAATACGAGCCGAAGTCGCGCTCCTTCAGGGTGCCCGTGTCGTGCGCCGCCTTCCACTTTTCCGGTTCCTTTAGCCGCAGGCGGATCACCAGCGCCAGCAGAGCCGGCAGGGTGCCGATCACAAACATCCACCGCCAGGAATGGGTGAGAGCGCCCGTGCTTTCCAAGTGACCGAAGCCCATCCCGATGAAGGCCGCCGTCACATTCCCCAAGGCAGACAGAGCCTGGAGCGAACCCAGCGCGTAGGGCCGCGCCCGGTCAGGCATCACCTCCGCCACCAGGGCCACGCCCACGGCGAACTCACCCCCCACGCCCAAGCCGGTCAGGAAACGAAACGCCGCGAAGTCCCAGAACCCGCGGGACAAGGCGCTCAGGCCCGTGAACAGCGAGTACAGCAGGATGGTAATCATCATCGTCTTCGCCCGCCCGATCCGGTCGCCCAACACGCCGAAGAACAGGCCGCCCATGGCCCAGCCGATGAGGAAGATGGACGTGGCGTAGCCCGCGAACTCGGCAACATCCGCCGGATCTTCCAGCAGGTCCCGCATCGCGGGCACGCGCGCCAGGTTAAAAAGCTGCTGGTCCAGGCAGTCAAACAGCCAGCCCAGGCAGGCCACCAGCAGGACAAACCAATGGTATCCCGACAACAGGCGCCACCAGGGGCCGCCAGCCGTGGGATCTTTCGCGGGGGTTAGAGGCTGACTCATCGATCAATGATCCAGGGATTTCTCACGATCGGGTTCCGGCAGCCAGAAGCTGAAGATAAACCCTAACAAATACACCAGGAAACCGACGCCCGCCGCCGTGTAGGCCAGCTTCGCCGCCGGGGACTCGCCCGGCATGAATTCCTGCACCGCCAGGGTCGAAGTGACCCAGGCAAAAGACGTCCCAATCAGGCGCCCGCCGATATTCGCCGCAAAGCTTTCCCCCGTGCCCCGCAGGTGGGTGGGATACACCAGCGGCAGGTAGTTCCCCCAGAAGCTGAACTGCGCGATCGTGCACATCGCCACGAAGAACATCCCCCACTTCAGCATCTCCAGGTCTTTCATCGCAAACAGCCCGAAGACCAGCGGCATCAGGATAAGGCCGGGAATCTGGAAGAAACGGATCAGCGCCCGGTTCGTCGAGGGCATCACCTTCCCCAGCCACAGCGCGAAGGCCCAGGTAAACACCCCCGCCAACGCTCCGCCCACCAGGCCCACCGCGACACCGGTCCAGCCGTAGTGATCGAACTCCAAAATTCCCATCAGCAGGAAAATACCGGACCCGAAAAAGACCGGCATCTTCAGCTCCGGCTTACGCGCCAGGAGCAGGCTCGCCGCCAGCACCGCAAAGAGGAAGCGGCCATAAAGCCCGCCGATCTCCTGCACTTGGGTCACTTCCACGGCGGTCTTTTGAGAAACAATGTTCTCGGTCTTCTTCACCGTGGCCGGGTCGCTGGCGCCCTGCTGCTCCAGGCTGGCCGCCACGGCTTCCTTCACCTCGGGCAGGTCGGAGAGCATGCGCGGCATGTGCTGAATGGCGCCAAAGGCCGCGCCGTAGGCACAGGCAAACATCAGCGTGGTGATGATGGTGGCCCGGCGCAGTTCCGGCGTGCCGAACAGTTGCCCCAGGCTGGGCCGCTTCAGGGTGCCGGTGCTTCGCTTGTCTTTCCACGCGGGCGACTCCGGCAGGAAGGGCCGGATCAAGATCAACGGGATCGCCGGGATGACGCCGGACATCAGGGTATAACGCCACGCCGCGTGCTCGTCCTTCACCGCGCCTCCGAAGAAGCTCAGCCATTCCGGCAAATGAATCGCGGGCAAGTCCATCGCGATCGCCAGGCAGATGCCATTGGCCACCGCCACCATGATGCCGCCGATAGACGAAAACGCCTGCGTGTAGCCCAGCGCCCGCTCCCGTTCGTGCGGGTCGGGAAAGAGTTCCGCCAGCCAGGCCACCGCGGCCACGAACTCCACGCACACCCCGATGAACACCAGGCAGCGGAAAAACAGCAGCATCTCCACCGAGGTCGAAAAACCCGCCGCGAAGGCGGACACTGCGTAGAGCAGGATGCTGTAGGTCAGAACCCGCCGCCGTCCAAAGCGGTCCGTCAACCAGCCCCCCAGCAAACCAAAAATACCGCCCGCGAAAGCCGGAATGTAAAAGAGCCGCCCCACCCACATGGCAAACTCGGGAGTGCCCGGCGCGGCCCCCACCAGCTCCATCAGCGCGGGCCGCACAATCAGCGGCAGCATGAGGAGTTCGTAAATATCGAACGCGAACCCGATGGACGCGATGATACAGATCAGCCAGCGAACGGGCGCCGGCACCAATGGGGGAGAGGAGGTTGAGGAGTTCAAGGCGAGCGGATTGTAGCAACTGCCCCCCCGGCTTCAATGGCGAAAATGCGCCGCTTTTATCCTGCTCAAAAAGCGCAAAGACAGTCTAGACTGCCCCTTTTCCTGGAAACACGGAAACACGGAAACACGGAGACATGACCGGACGGCGGCGGCCAGCCTCCCCCACCCTCGCAACCTCTGGCCAGACCTGACCTCTTTTCGATTCCCTGACCAAGACACCCATCAAGACATGAAACCCACCCTTCCCAGACTGCTCGTCCTGTCCGCCTGCCTGACCCTCGCGAGCCTGTCCCCCACTTTCGCCGACAAGGAACCCGCCGCCACCCGTCCCGGACAGCCCAAAGACGGCCCCTCCATCACCTGGGTCAACGAACCGAAAGAAGGCCAGGAACTGCCCACCGGCGTCACTCACCACACCTTCCACAGCGACGCCGCCGGACAGGACGTGGGCTACTGCATTTACCTGCCGCCGGACTACGAAACCTCCGGCGACACGCGCTACCCCGTCATCTACAACCTGCACGGCAACGGCGGCAATGAGTTCCACAGCTTCGAAGACGTGGCCCTCCTCCACGAAGGCATCCTCTCCGGCAAGTGGCCGCCGATGATCGTCGTGCTTCCCAATGGCGGCCGCAACACTTTCTACAAGGACTCCTACGACGGGAAGTTCCCCATCGAGACGATGTTTATCAAAGAGTTCATCCCCTACATCGACCAGACCTACCGCACCATCGCCGCCCGCCACGGCCGCTGTATCGAAGGCTTCTCCATGGGCGGGCGCGGTTCCACCCGCCTGGCGGTGAAGTATCCCGATATGTTCTGCTCCCTCTTTTGCCAGGCCGGCAACGTGCCCCACACCTCAGATAACTTCGATCCCTCCCTGCCGGACGAATACCCTAACAACTACCTCGGCCCTGATTTCCAGAACTACCTGGACAACGACGTCTACAAACTCCTGGAAAAGAACCTCGACCAGATCAAAGGCAAGCTCCGCATCCAGATCGCCTGCGGCACCCAGGACGGCGGCCACCTCCCCACCGTCCGCGACTTCCACCAGGCCCTCGTCAAACACGGCGTCGATCACACCTACATCGAACTCGAAGGCCTCGCCCACAAACGCACCGAAATGATCGAACGCCTCGCCCCCATCTGGTTCGACTACCACGTCGAGTCCCTCCGCCGCGCGGCCCCGAAAGATAAGAAAAGCGAGAAGAAAGCTCCCTGAGCAAGAACACAGGTATTCAAACAGGCATCACCCAACCAAATACCCTGACCGCAACGACCCGGAAGGTGATCCTCTACCTCCGGGCGAGGAACTCGCGAACCGGGCAACCGAATATCAGCGGCGGAGGTCTTTTACAAAAAGCCTCCCCAACACCCTATATCCCCCCCGCGTAGGCTACCCGGCTTCGGCAGGACCCCGCTCCAAATCCCCATATTGCAGATCACGCCCTCAACCACCAACTAGTGTTCAGGCAGTGTGGACAAATTGGGGACGGACCGGCGCGAGACCATTTTTGGGCTGGCAAGGCGCTTGCGGTCACAGTTCTTGGAAAACCGTTCCAAGTGAGCGAAAATTCAAGATTGCCTTCTCCTTCTGCTTCCCATTTTCCGGTAGGCTTTTCGAAGGAGGCGCAGCCTCTTTGGACTGCGGCGATTCTTCGCCGCTTTCGCCGCTCAGGCATGGCCGGATCTGTTCTTCGCTTCGTCTTCAGGATCGCCAGGTCCAGCGATTCGGAAACCAAGAGGACTGCGGCAGCGTATCCGTTTCCCGCACCCGTGTCCCGTAACGAAAGCGCCGAAAAATCGGCGCATTCCAAAGAGCTTCGCTCCCTGGGTAACTGAGCGCATGAGTTCGCTTAGAGGAGATTCACGCTTTCGGCCTCGCCGGGCACAGCTCGCTGGTTAACGTTGGAGTAACTTCATTTTGAATTGTGGCCACTCATTCCCAAACTTGCGCCAGACTTCCGCCACTTCCCTGGCGGTATCGGACAAATCTTGCGGTCACAGTTTTTCGAAAACCGCTCTACCCCCCAACACTACCGGGCTGGAAGCCCGGCCGCACAAAGCGAAGGCCTTCAGGCCTGGTTATCTATACAGTTAGACAATTGCGGGCTGAAAGTCCGCTCGCGAACACCCGGTCCCCCCTCCGGCCCACGCCCAACCTCACACCGCCCCCGCCGATTCCCTAAAAAACCCCGGCTCAAACCACCCTTCCTCCTCAAACTCGTCCAGAAAACGCTGCACCTTCTTCCGCTCCGGATAATGGAACGCGTCAAACGGCGCCGCCAATAGCCCCGAACACACCCCACGCAGTTCCAGGGCGCACTTGATCGACTTCAGAAACGCCGATCCATACTTCCCAATCTGGTAGAGCCGTCCCAATTCCACCACCACCCGGTGCCGCTCCAGCACCGTTTCCGTGTCGCCCCGCTCGTGGGCTTCATACAGGCTGGCGAACAAAGAAGGCAACAAATTCGCCCCTCCACAAACCCCGCCGTGCACCCCAAAGGCCAACGACTCCGCCAGCAGGGCCTCCGGCCCCACAAACACGGACCAGTCCGGCCGCTGCCGCCCAATCTCCACCGTAGCCGCCCGCAGATACTCCAGGTCTCCCGAACTGTCCTTCAGCCCCACCACATGCTCCTGGTCGAAGTAATGGGCCAGCGTCTCCATCTCGATGGAGATCTTCGTGCACGACGGCATGTTGTATAACATCAAGGGCAGAGACAACCGCGCCAGCAACTCGTCAAAGTAGTGCCGCAGCTCGGTCTGGCCCGCCGGAAAGTAAAAGGGCGGCGCCGTCACCAGCACGTCCGCTCCCGCCTGGGCCGCGTGTTCCGCCAGGGAAAGAGACTCCACCAGCGAGGTGTCCGTGATGCCCACAAACACCGGCACCCGCCCCGCCACGATCTTCACCGCTTCATCGATCACCTCTTGCTGCAATCGCTTGCTCAGGCTGGGTCCCTCCCCCGTGGTCCCTAACACAAACACCCCGTTCACGCCGCCCTCCAGCAGATTCTCCAAGAGGCGCGCGAAGCCCTCCCGGTCCAGCGCGTCCCGGTCCGCCAGAGGGGTAATCACGGGCGGCACCAGGCCGCGGTATTTCGGTGTTTCATTCATGCTTTCTTGGGTACGAAAAAGGAAACCAGCCAACCGGCGAACAAGATGGTCAACGTCCCGATGGCCACGGTAAAAAGATCGTTAATCGGCGAGCGCAGCCCCTCGGGCATCCACGCCGCCTGGGAAAACGACACCCAGCAAATCACCAGCACCCCGATCATCACGCCCGTCACCGCCGCCGCGTTTCCCGCCCGCCGGGCAATCTGCCCCATCAGGAACAACCCTAACATGCCACCCGCGAAAATACCGGACAGCTTCCACCAGATATCCAGCACGTTGTTCTTGTCATAGGACAACCCGTAGGCGACGGCGGTTCCCACAAAGCCCCAAAACAAGGTGCTCCAGTGCAGGATACGCATCTCGGTTTTCGGGTTTGCCTCTTTGGCCTGCTTCTTGAAAATATCTTTCAGCGTGATGGTCGCGGAGCTGTTCAGACTGGTGTCGATCGTGCTCATGGCCGCCGCGAACAGGGCCGCGACTAACAAACCACCCACACCGGGCGGCAGGTGGTTCGCCATGAAGTGTGGCAGCGCGTTGTCCCCCGCCGGTTTGTCCGTGGTGGCCCTGAGCGCCTCCAGTTCCGCCATCTCCGCCATGTGATGATCCGCGTGGTAAAAGCCCCATAGCAGCGTTCCGATCAGGAAGAACAACGCCGACACCGGAATGTAGATGATCGCCCCCATCCATAGCGAACGCTTCGCCGCCTTCTCGGAATTCGCCGTGTGGTAACGCTGAATGTAGTTCTGATCGATCCCGAAGTTCGTCAGATTGATAAATATGCCGAACAGGACCACCGCCCAGAACGTCGGCTTTGTCAGGTCAAATGCCAGGCTGCCCAGCGAAAGCTTATTCTCACTCATCGCCTGAGAAACAATCTCCCCACCGGAGGGATGACCGAACCAGAGCAACACCACCACCAGTATGGCGCCAATGGTCAGCACGATACTCTGCACGACGTCCGTCCAGATGACCGCCTCGATCCCGCCCATCAAGGTGTAGAGCGTGACCAGCACCCCGGTAGCCACAATGATCATCCGCACGTCCCACCCCGTCACCGCGTGCAGGCCGATGGACACGCCCACCATGATGGTTCCGGCCCGGGTCACCTGAGTGAGCAGGTAACAAATCACCGCGTACACCCGCGCCCACGGCCCAAACCGGTCCTCCAGGTGCGAATACGCCGAGATGTAACCGGAGTTCCGGTAAAACGGCACAAACCACTTGGAAGCGATCAACACCCCCACCGGAATCGTCAGGCTGAAAACAAAGAAGCTCCAGTTCGACGAAAACGCCTTCCCCGGATTCCCAATAAACGTGTTGCTCGAAAGGTAGGTGCCAAACAAAGACAAGCCCACGGCCCACCCCGGCAGCCGCCCACCCGCCGCCGTAAACTCCGCCGACGTCTGACTCCGCGTGGCAAACCAGCACCCCAGTACCACCACACCCACCACATACCCAATCAACACAACCAGGTCCAACGAGTTCATATATCCTTCCATCACTCTTCTACTCAATAAGCTCAGACTCACCAATCAATTCCCCATCTCCCCATCTCCCCATCTCCCCATCTCCCCATCTCCCCATCTCCCCATCTCCCCATCTCCTTGTCTCCTTGTCTCCTTGTCTCCTTGTCTCCTTGTCTCCTTGTCTCCTTGTCTCCTTGTCTCCCCGTCTGGGAACCAGTCCACTCAGCACCCCACCGCTACCGCCCCAAACAGCCGCCCCAAACAGCCGCACCGCACCGCTCCCGGCTACCCCTCCACGCCCACGCCACACAGCGCCACCTCCAGCCCCAGCGCCTTCGCCATGGCCGCCTTGATCAGCATCGCCTGGTCCGCCTCCTTGGCATCTTCCGCGTAGGCCACCTGGATGTGGTTGCTCTTGTGCCGCGCCATCATCTGGTCCCGCGTCACGCCGTGCAGCACCGCGTGCATGATGGGCCATTCCCGCGTCGTTTCCTTCCACCGGCGCTCGGTTTCTTCCCGTGGCAGTTCCACCACCGTGGCGCGGCCCAGATCCATCTTCAGCTTTCCGTCCGCCACGAAAATCCGCGACCACACAATCTCGCCCGGCCGGGAAATGCCCCGCAGCGAACTCCCGCCTTTCGGGAAATACATGGCCGGCTGGCGCAGACCTTCCGCGCCTTTCCAGCCCGCGATGAAGTGTGCCGGCGGCGCCGCCCCGCTGATGAGGAAGACCCACACGTAGTCCTCCACCGTGCCGGACCGGTCCGGGTCGCCCCAGCGGATGTCATGAAGCGTGGACTCCACCGGCTGCCTCAGTTCCTTGTGCACGCGGTAGGTGATCAGCGCGTCCAGCCCCGCGCACTCGTCCACCTCATTGAAATGCGGCAAGGGCTCGCCCTCGTAGAGCACCCGGCTGCCGCTCCGGTCGGTTACCGGCGGCCTATCCGAATTGTTAAGCATGCCTTCCACCAGGTCGCTCGCCGGCAGCAGGTCCTTCAAGCCCTGTTGGTACTGAATGCCAATCAGGCTGCATCCGAAATCATCCGCCAGCCTCAGGGCCGCCACGTACATCCGGCATTGGTCCAGGATCTGATCGTCGGTCAACTGGGTACCCGGATCTCTCCCGGTGTAAAAAGTCATTCCCGCGCCACTCAACCACTGGCGCACCGCCCAGGCGTCTTCATCGCTGACCTGGGTTGTTTCGTGATAGAGCGCGCTCTGGCTCAGCCGTTCCTTGAACACCCCGCAAGGGTTCAGCAGGTGATCCGGAATGATAGCGTTGAACATGCCCATGCACCCCTCATCAAACACGCCCATGATGGCCTTTTCCCGCTTCAGTTTGACGGCCAGCGACTCGCCTTTCGCCTTCACATACGACGGCAGATCGCCATTCCCTAACACAGTCACATGACTTTCATCGTGGCTCACGCTACCCGTTTCGAGCCAGGTCCTCAGGTTTTCGCGAAACTCCGGCGCGGTGAAGTCTTCCGCCCACAGCGTGGAGTAGGACACCCCCGCCTTGGTCAAGGAACCATTCAGGTTCAGCATCCCCACGAGGCCCGGCCACTGCCCCGACCAGTTCGCCACCGTCAGGATGGGTCCCATGTGCGTCGTCAGACCCGGCAAGACATGGTGCGAATACTGCCACACCGCCTCCACCACGATCAATGGCGCGAACGAATCGATCGTTCTGAAGACTTCCAGCCCCTCCTTTTGCGAACTGATAAAACCGTGCCCCTCGTCCTCCTTAAAGGGGTGGGCCCGGTGAAAGGCATAGCCAGCCGCTTCCAGGGCCGCTTTCAGACCTCGCTCGGTCTCGGCCTGCGCGGGCCAGCAGACCTGGTTCGCTGACAAGCGCAGGTCGCCGCTGGCCACGATCTGCACTTTGGGTTTACTGTCGGTACTCATATCAGGGGTTGGATGCGGGGTTGGTCTTTTCCTTCAAAACAGGAAAGCGCGCGCCTACCTCTTTCAGATAGGTCATAAGCTCATCCTCCAGCCGCTTCGCGGCATCGGGATCGTTGGCAGTCAGGTTTTTAGACTCGGCGGTGTCTGTGTCCAGATCAAAGATCTCGGACTTCGCTTCCGTCAGGAAGTAAAGCAGCTTCCGGTTTCCGGAGCGGATGGCGGACTGCGGCAAGGTCTTGCTCGTGTAGCCATCGTCCACACCGATGGACTCGGGCGCTTTCTTATAGCCGCTCTCAGGATGGAAGTAAGGGAAGTGCCACACCAGCTCCCGCTCCGGCGCTGCTTTGTCCGGCGTTTCCAGCCACGGCAGAATGTCCATCCCGTCCAGCTGATCCCGGTCTGGCAGGTCCGCTCCCGCCAGCGCGGCAAAGGTGGGCAGCAGATCCAGACTGGAGACCGGCACGCCGCTGACCGCGCCCGCCGGAACGCGGCCCGGCCACCGCGCCATGAAGGGCACGCGGATGCCCCCTTCATACAGGTTCCACTTGCTACCCCGCAGCGGCGCGTTCCCCGCGTAGTTCGGGTGTCCCCCATTGTCGGAGGTAAAGACCACCAAGGTATTCTCCTCCAGCCCGGCTGCCTTCAGTCCCTCTAACAAAACCCCCACCTGGTGATCCAGCGTCTCCACCATCGCGCCGTAGTGGGCCAGGTCTTTCTTCCGCGGATGCTCGTCCGGAATCCGCGCCGCCACCTGGTCGTGCAGCCATTCCATCCGCGTGTGCACCGGCGTGTGTACGTAGAAGTGCGACACCATCAGGAAAAACGGCCGCTCATGTTCCCGGGAAAGAAAGCGCACCGCCCGCCGCGTCATGCTGTCCTCGGGGAACTCTCCCTCCGCCAGGGTCTCGTCGAAGGTCCGCTTCGTCTTGTCGTCCCAGTAGCTGTAGGGATGGCTCCCGAAATCTTCCTCCGCCACTTCATATCCCTGCCGCGCGGGCCCGTGCGCCGGGCTCCAGCCCAGGTAGCGCTGGTAGTGCTGGTTCAGGTGCCACTTGCCAAAGAAGGCCGTTTCGTATCCCGCGCCGTCGCGCAGCCGCTCGGCGATGGTCTCTTCCTCCAGCGGCAGATCCAGGGTAAAGGCCGGCGTCTGCCAGGTATCGCTCACGGTTTGATGACCGGCCTCCGGCTTGGTCACGAACTCAAAGTTCAACCGCGCCGGCGTCTTTCCCGTCTGGATGCCCGCGCGTGAGGCGGAGCAAATGGGCGCCGCCGAATAGCCTTCCGTAAAGCGAATCCCCTCCGCCGCCAGCCGGTCCAGGTTCGGCGTTTCAAACCACGGATTTCCATAGCACCCCAAATCGTGCCAGCCCAGGTCATCCGCCAGGATCAGCAGCAGGTTGGGCTTCTCCGCCGCCCTGCCTGAACCCTGGCTAACCAGGAAGCTAGATACACCTATCAATAACAGAACAAACCATCGCTTCATCACAATGCCTCCCCCTTCGCCACCGCGGCCTTTGCTTTCATTAACCGCTCCAGCAGTTCCGCCTTCACTTTCACCACCGCCGCGTCCTCCGACGCGATCAGGTTGGTGGTTTCGTCAGGATCGTTCTTCAGGTCGTAGAGTTCGTCCCGGTCCCGGTTGTGAAAGTCCACCACCAGTTTCCACTCCGGCGTCCGCACGCAGCGCATGTCGGCGATGCCATAGTTGATCATGGAATACTCCCCATACAGATCGTTGTCCCAGCCGTCGATGCTTTCCCCTTTCAGCAAGGGCGTGAAGTCCCGCCCCCGGATAAACGCGCCGTCAGGAACCTTTTCCCCCGCGCCCGCCATGGCCACCAGCGTGGGAAACCAGTCCAGGTTCGTCACGGTCTCCGCGATCTCGCTCCCCGGCGCCACCACTCCCGGCCAGCGGACGATCAAGGGCACGCGCATGGACTGATCGTAGAGGTTCGGCCGCATCCGCTGCTCGATGTCCGGCAGGGCCGGAGGCAGCGGCTTCGTCGCCCAGATGCCGTTTCCTTTATGGTGAATGCCGTTGTGCCCCATGTTGTAGCCGTGGTCGGAGGAAAAGATCACCACCGTGTTTTCCCGCAGGCCCAGGGCGTCCAGCGTCTCCATCAGGCGGCCCACGTTCCGGTCCACTCCGCTCACGCTGGCCAGGTAGTCGGCCATCTTCTTTTTCACCGACTTTACATCCAGGTTAGGATAATCCGGATGCGGCAGCGTCATCATCGCCGCGTCGTAGGGCGCTTCATCCTCCGGCGCCACGGGTTTCCAGGGGCCGTGAGGAGACCGGTAGTGCACGGACAGCAAGAAAGGCCGGTCCGCCGGACGCTCTTTTAGAAAGGAAATCGCCTGGTCCGTCAGCACGTCCACCGTCAGCCCCTTGAAAGGCGTCTGCTTTCCTTCTATCTCCAGCACCGGATCCTTCACCACGGTGCCCCCTTCCCGGAAACCGGCGAACCACGCGTAACCATGCTTCGTGGGATGAAAGCGGTCCACCTGTCCCAGGTGCCACTTGCCCACCAGGCCGGTGTAATAACCCGCCGCCGTCAGCACCTCGGGAAACGTTGGCGCTTCCGCCGGAATGCCTGCCTCGGGATCGTAAGCGATCTTACTGTGATCCGGCGCCGCCAGGAAATCGAGAATCCCCATCTCCGTCCCGTAGCGGCTGGTCATCAGTTCCACCCGCGACGGGCTGCACACCGGCGTCACGGAAAAGGCATTCGTAAAGCGGGCCCCTTCCGCCGTCAACCGGTCCAGGTTCGGCGTATGAGCCTCCGCGTTCCCGGAAGCACCCAGTGCCCAGGAAGCCTGATCGTCCGTGAAGACGAACAGAATGTTAGGCCGCTCGGCTCCCGCCGCGTTCCATCCCGCGCCCGCGAACAGGCTCAGGAAACCAAACAGGATACATCGCGCCAATGTCATCGCTCAAACCATGGGGGGTTAGGTGGCTGGTTCCGTCAGCCTCTCAGCAATCTTCGCAGCCCTTCGCGATCACCGGCACGAATTCCTCCGCCGGCCGGCCCACGTAGCCCTGCCGGGGAAACTTCTCTTCCAGCAGGTGCTTCAGGTTGGCCATGGTCCCGGCGTCGGGCGGTGTGTCGATGATGTTGATGGTTTCGTCAGGATCTGCGGCGTGGTCATACAGCTCGCTGGCCACCACTTCCCCGGTCTTGAAGTCACGCCACTCGGTGTAGCGGTAGCGCTCCGTCCTGACAGAAACGCCCATCGCTTCGGGTTCTCCTTTGTAATAGTTCGGGCGCGGATGCTGGGTATAGGCCGCCGCTTGCACGTCCGCGGACGGATCTTTCAGCACCGGCACCAGGCTCACGCCTTCCAGCCCCTCGGGAGCCGGGAGGCCGCAGAGTTCCGCCAGCGTCGGATACAGGTCCAGCAACTCCGTCAGCGCGTCCGTCCCCTGCCCCGCGTTTGGCGAGTCCGGCGTGGCGATGATCAGCGGCACGCGCGCGTCCAGTTCGAAGTTCGACGTCTTCGCCCACAGCGACTGCTCGCCCAGGTGAAAGCCGTGATCGCTCCAGAACACGACGATGGTGTTCTTCGCGAGGTCCAGCCGGTCCAGTTCGTCCAGCACCTTGCCCAACTGCGCGTCCAGGAAACTGATGCCCGCCAGGTAGCCGTGGCGCAGCTCGCGCACCTCATCATCGCTCAGCCCATCGTCGCCCGCCGCGCGCATGATTTCCGAGCTGGGATGCAGCGCAATCCGCGGCACGTTCTTCGGCGCTTCCGGGTGGGCCGGCATGGACAGCTTGGACCGGTCATACATGTCCCAATACTTCTTCGGCGGGTTGAAAGGCAGGTGCGGTTTCCAGAACCCCACCGCCAGGAAAAACGGATCGCCCTTCTTCGCCTGCTCCTGAAGGGACTTCACCGCCAGGTCCGCGATGCGCCCGTCAAAATACGCTTCGTCCGGCACGTCCAACTGCATGCAACGCGGCGCCGTGGCCAGGTCCGGCGGCAGGTCGCCCTCCACCTCCGGCACGTCGTCATCATGCCGCGAGTAGTGATACACCGCCGGCACGCTCCACGACTGCGGGTCCCCGTGTTCCTCCGTCCGCCAGTTGTGAAAAATCTTGCCGATGCCCTGGGTGAAATACCCGTTGTTTTTGAAAAGCTGCGGCAGCGTCACCACGTCCGGGTCGGACTGGCGCAGCCCTTTCGTCAGGTTCCAAATCCGCAAAGTATCCGGCCGCCGCCCCGTCAGGAGCGAGGCCCGCGAGGGATTGCACACCGCCTGCTGGCAGTAGGCCATGTCGAACCGCACGCCCCGCGCCGCCAGACGGTCGATGTTCGGCGTGATGACTTCGGTATTCCCATAACACCCGGCGTCGTTCCGCATGTCATCCACCGCCACGAACAGCACGTTCGGTTTACCCTCCGCCGCGTGGCTCACGGTCTGGCTGACACCCGCGCCCAGGCAGAGCGCCAGCACGGTTCGGCTTAGTATTTTAGAAAAGAGTTTCTGCTTCATCTTGCTTGGGGGATCTCGCTTCCTGTTCTCTTAAATTCTCTCGCGCCTCACTCCACACTCTCCGGCCACACGCCGTCTACAATCGGGGTCCCGGAAAGCTTCGCCGGGTCCAGCACCACATGCTTGATCGTCTCCCGCCGGTAGGTGTAAGTGACGTGCACCAGCCCGTCCGCCGTCTGAATGATCGCCGGATAGCTGAACTCTTTCTTCGGCTCCGTCTCCAGCCGCATCACGGCGTCCCACTGCTTTCCATCCTGGGAAACCGCCACGTTCAGCGGAGACCGAAACCCATTCTTCCCTTCCGGCCGGGGATCGGTGTGATTGTAGATCAGCACATGCCGCCCATCCTTCAAGGTCACCGCGTCCGTCCCGGAATTCGGGTTCGGCAGCTCTAACAAACCCATCTCTCCCCAGGTCAGCCCGCCGTCCAGAGACTCGATCGTAAAGATCTTCCCCTGCCGCGTCCGGCCCAGGGCCTGGAGATGTTCGTCGCCATGAAAGAGAATGCTTGGCTGAATGGCCCCGATCTCGATCCCGTCATTCACCGGCCCAATAAACTCCCAGCTCTTTCCCCCATTCGTGCTGCGCTCGAAATGCGTCAGCCACTTCCGCCCCTCCGGCGTGTCAAACTCGCTGCTCGATGGGCTTAGAATGCTGCCATCCTTCAGCAGCACCGGCTTGTTCTTCACCGGCCCAATGAACTGGTTGTAGAGCCTTTCCGGCAGAGACCAGGTCCTCCCACCATCCTCGGACCGTTTCACGTAGCCCCACCACTTGCCCGTCTTATAAAACAGCAGCAAGGGCCCATCCGGCGCCTGGAACAGCACCGGGTTCAAGCAGTTCACCCGCGGGTTCTCCGTCTCCGCCCCATTCGCCACCTCCACCGGCGCCGTCCATTTCCCATCCACCTGCCGCGAAAGCCAGATCCCCACGTCCGGGTTCCCCTCCTTCGTCCCCCCGAACCAAGCCGTCACCAATCCCTCCGGCGTCTCCACAATCGTCGAAGCATGACACTGCGGAAACGGAGCCTCCGTATAGATAAACTCCGACTTCACCACCGCCTCGTGACCACTCTGCTTTTCTTTCGCAGCCAACAAGGAAGCTGGACCACCCCCTAACAAAATAGCCAAAAGAAACACCCCAAACCACCCAGGGAGGCGAAGCCTCTCTAGAGTGCGGCGAATCTTCCGCCAGTCCGGCTCGGACCGTTCTGGGGCAGGAGCCGGAGGCGCGGCGGGCGGGAAATAGCGTGGATGACTCACAAGCGTACGATCTTCGATTTCCAATTGGCCTTCCAATCGATCCACTTCCTCAAGAACCCTTCTTCTCCCCACTATTATACGCCACACTCTCCGGCCACTTCCCGTCCACCATCGGCGTGGTCTCCAGCTTCGCCGGATCGATCACGACATGCTTCACCCGCTGACGTTTCCAGGTGTAGGTGATGTGCACCATCCCGTCCGAGGTCTGAATAATGGCCGGATAGGAGAACTCACTCTTCGGCTCGTTCTCCAGCACCATCACCGCGTCCCAGTTCAGTCCGTCCTTGGACACCGCCAGGTTCAGGATGTTCCGGTTCCCTTCCTCGCGCGTGGTGTGGTTGTAGATCAGCAGGTGCCGCCCGTCCGCCAGCGTCACCGCGTCCGTCCCGGAGTTCGGGTTCGGCAGGCTCGTGGCCGTCATCTTGCCCCAGGTCTTCCCATTATCCTCGGAAAAGGCGGTCGTGATCACGCTCTCCCGGCTCCGGCAAAGCACCTGAAGCTTCCCGTTTCCATGGAACAGCACGCTCGGCTGAATGGCGTTGAACTCTTTCCCGTCATTGATGGGACCGATCCGTTCCCAGGTCTGCCCCAGGTCCGTGGTGCGCTCAAAGTGTACCCGCCAGCCGTCGAACTCCGTGCTGGAAGGCGCCAGGATGGAGCCGTCCGGCAGCAGCACCGGCTTGTTCTTCACCGGCCCGTCAATGCCCTCCGGCAAACGCCGCCGGTCCCGCCAGGAGCGGCCCCGGTCGTAGGATACGATCAGCTCGCCCCACCACTCGGACGGCGTCGGTCCGTTCTTGAAAAACAGCAAGGTCGGCGCGTCTCCCGGCGGCTGGAAGAGGACGGGATTCCACGTCGGGTGCCGGTGCCCGTCGTAGGCCACCCCGTTGGCGACCTCGCTGGGTTTGCTCCACCCAGCGCCATCGTCATAGCTCACCCAGATGCCCACGTCCGGGTCTTTCTCCTTCGTCCCGCCAAACCAGGCCGCCACCAGGCCGCGCGAGGTTTCGCAGATGGTCGAGGCGTGGCACTGCGGAAACGGCGCCATTGTGTAAATAAACTCTTCCTTCACCAGTCCGGGGGCGCGGGGCGCGGCGGGTTCTTTCGCCGCGCGCGCCGTCACTTTGTCCGCCGCATACTGCACGCAATCCTGGTTCCGGCGATAGTAGATTCTTCCATTCTCCGAACCCACTAGCAGATCCGGCTTACCATCCGCGTCAAAGTCGCACACCGCCGGGCTGCACGAATGGCCGGAGATGTTGCGCTTACCCAGGTTGCCCACGCGCTTGATGACGATCTTGCCGTCGCGGTCCTCGCAATTCCGGAACCACTCGGCGTTTTCGGAGTTCACCAGCACATCCAGGCGGCCATCGCCGTCCCAGTCCACCACCACCAGCTTCGTCCGGCCGCTGCGGCCCGCGCTGCGCTCGTTCATGCGCAGGGGCTGATTGTCCTCGTCCACAAAGATGCGCTCCGGATTCGCCAGCGTCTTCGCGCCGTCCGCCGCCCGGCCGCCACGATACAGCGCCAGGTAGCCTTCGTCATCCAGCATCACCAGGTCCAGTTCGCCATCCGCGTCAAAGTCCACCGCCATGGGTGTGGTGCGCCACTGGGTGTTCTCCACTTCGGACGCGCCCTGCCACCAGTACCACTTCGGCCCCGTCATGCCGTCGTCCGGCCGGTTCGGCGCGCCCGCGGAAAGTTTGGCCACTTTCACGTTCTGGTTGTCCACCCGCTCCAGCCGGCCAATCTGGCCCCAGATGGAATTGTACAAAATGTCCGGCGCGCCATTGCCATCCCAGTCCGCCACCGTCTGCGTGGTGTAACCCCACTTCGCCTCCGCCGGTCCCTGGATGGAACCGTTCGGCCCCGCCAGAATGCGGAAGGGCTTGCCGTCCACTTGCAGATACACCGGCGCCGCCCACTTCGGCTCCGCGCCGCCCCCGAGGTTCTCGAAAAACCCAATGTAGCCCGCCGTGTTCCCGCAAAGAATGTCCTCGTCCCCGTCGCCGTCCCAGTCATAGGCGTAGGGCGTGGACAGCGCGCCGAACTTCAGCGTGTCCGCTTCCTGCTTGAAATAAGCCGGCTGCTTGTAAACCGGGAACCCGCGCTCGTCGAGACCCACGTTTTCCACCAGAGCTACCCGGCCGTCTTCATCGCCCACGATCAAGTCCAGGTCTTCGTCCCCGTCCCAGTCGATAGCCGTGGGGGTGATCATTTGCAGGTCCATCGCCAGCGGCGTGCCGTCTTCCGCCATCAGCTTTTGACCCGCCACATACACCGGCTCCGTCCGCGTGCCGACATTCTGGAAGTAGGTAAAGCCATCCAGAAACTCCCCGCACAGCAGGTCCAGGTCGCCGTCCCCGTCAAAGTCACCAAAGTTCGGCGAAGGCCAGCCGAAGACATCGATGACGCCCCCACCCGCTTCCAGTTTCTCCGGGCTCTCGGAATACTTCGGCTCCGCGTCGGTACCTTCGTTCGCGATCAGGTAAACATACCCGTGTAACGGCCCGTTCCGCCAGCGGCCCATGTTGTCATAGGCCTGGTCCCAGACGTAGTCTTTCCAGTCCCCCACGCCCACGATGATGTCCTGATCGCCGTCGCCGTCAAAGTCCACGTAGCGCCACATGTTCGCCCGGACGCCGTTTTCGTGAATGTTCACCCTCGGGTAAATCTTCGTCGCCTTGTCAAAGCCCGCCTTCTTGAAGCCCTTATACTCATAGCCCGGCTTCAGGATGCGCGGCTCGCCATTCACGTAGCTGATCTGAAAGTTGTGCGTCGTCGGCCCCATCCGTTTCGAGGCTTTGAAGACCGGCATCTTGGCCTTGTTGCCCGCGCCCGGATTTTCGAAATAATAGACTCCATTGGTGGGTTTGTCAGGGCAGGACACCAGCAGGTCCAGGTCGCCGTCATCATCGTAATCCACCGGCATCGGCCAGGCCCACAGGCCCACGCCCAGGTCCACCTCCAGGCCGGGGTTGTTATAGGGCAGTTCCACCAGGTCATCCGCCCGCGCGCCCGGCGCCAGGACGGCCGCCGCCAACATTGAAACTAGAGACAGGGAGATCGCTCTCCCACCAGGGATCGTGAGATACTTCATCTTGGGGTTTACAGGGTTGAGTCTGGGATTGGTGAAATCTTGAACCGTTGTCCGGGGGTTTGAAGAGTCGAAAATGTGAATTCCTGAAATTGCCTGAAAGACGCGCTGTCACATCCACGCGCGAACGCCGCCGTCCAGGAGACTGAGGGTCAGTTGGCGGCTGTTCCGGATGTGCGTCACCATGGACCGCCGCACCTCCTCCGGCTCCCGCGCGGCGAGCCCTGACAGAATGGCTTCGTGATCCTCGATGGTCATCGCCAGCACCTCCGCGTCGTAGTCGTGCCGCTCGGCGCCGATGATGCCCGTCAGCAGGTGATAGTCCGCCACCGCCTTCAGCATCCGCTGATTGTCCGCCGCCTCCAGGATGGTGAGGTGAAATTCCAGGTCCGCGCGGTCAAAGAGCCCTTTGTCCACCGCGCCCTCGAACTCGTGCAGCACGGCCTTCGCGTGCAGCGCCCGCATCACGTCCAGGGATTCCTCCATCGTCTTAAACTGCTTCCGCCCGATCAGTTGGCAGGCTTTCATCGCGGCAAAGGGCTCGATCGCCTCGCGCATTTCATAGACCTCGATCGCGTCTTTCCGCGTGGGCGTTTTCACGATGGCGCCCGATTGCGGCACCAGTTCCACCAGCCCCTCGTGCGCCAGCTTGCCAATCGCCTCCCGCACCGGCGTCGCGCTGACGCCGATCTCCTTACCCACCGGCCCGTACCGGACCCGCGTGCCGGGAACGAGTTCCCGGTTCAGGATTTTCCGGCGCAGATACTGATAAGCGCGATCGGACTGATTCCCTTCCATTTCTATGGACCAATAGCGAAAATCTATAGACTTCAAACAAAAAATATCCAAAATCAACTCTGACCCGGAGTTTCCCCAAGGCCAGTTCCCGCGAACATCTTCTTTGCTTCCCGCGGCGCTTCCTTCATCTTGGGTGTTCCATGGGCGAAAGCTCCGATCCTACCAATCTCCAAGAACTGGCGCGGCATCTCGGTATATCCGTGACCACCGTTTCGCGGGTCCTCAGCGGCCAGGCGCGCCGTTTCCGGATCAGCAAGCAAACCGAAGAACGCATCCAGACGGCGGCCGCTCAGTTCGGCGTGCGGCCCGACCCCATCGGCGCCAGCCTCCGCCTGGGCCGCACCCGGACCATCGGCCTCATCGTCCCCGACGTGGCGAACCCCTTCTTCGCCGCCTTCGCCCAGGGCATCGAGCGCCGCTTCCGCAAGGAAGGCTACGCCGTGCTGCTTTGCGACTCGGCGGAAGACGCGGACGTGGAGGCCGAACTCCTGCGCGTCATGCTCTCCCGGAAGGCGGAGGGCCTCATCATCGCCCCCGTCGGACAGAAACTCGGCGCCGTCTCCGCGCTGGTGGAAACCACCGTGCCTGTCGTGCTGATGGATCGGATCTTCCCCGACCTCCCCTTCCCAATGGTCGCCACGGATAATATCGCCGCCGCGAAGGAAGCCGTCCATCACCTCACCGGGCGCGGCCATCGCCGGATCGCCTGCCTGCGCGGCCTGGAAGGTTCCTTCCCCGATGGCGAACGTTTCAAAGGCTTTCAGGCCGCTCTGAAAGAAGCCGGCATTCCCCTAACAGATTGCCCCATGGCCGGCGGCGACTACACCGCCGCCACCGCCGCGAAAGCCACCCGCGACATTTTCCAAAACGCTAAGCCTAAGAACCGCCCCACCGCCATCATCCCCTTCGGCGGCCAGATCACCCTCGGCCTGCTGGAGTCACTCCACGCCCTGAACCTCTCCGTCCCCGAAGCCGTCTCCGTCGTCGCCTTCGACGAACAGCCCTGGTCCTCCCTGGTCTCCCCTCCCCTCACCACCGTCGCCCAACCCGTCGAAGAAATGGCCCGCCTCGCCGCCAGCCGCCTCCTCGAAGTCCTCGCCGGAAAAGTCCACGCCCGCGAAAACCGCCTGGAGGTCCTGAAGGCCAAGATCGTAAGCCGGGAGTCGGTAAGGACGATTTCCTGAGGGACAACCACAATCGAAGCGAAGCGTAGATAGACGGAGCGAACGCGAAGTCAAAGACACGGATAGCACTGATGGATCTCCTCAGCGAAGCCACATAACTCTATAAGTAAGCCCTAGGAGATCAAGGATATCCGCCAAACCCCAGACTGTCCGGGGAAGCGAAGCTTCTTTGGAGTGCTCCGATTCTTCGGAGCTTTGCGGCAGGCAGCCGGAGGCGTGGCGGGGGCGAGGCGCGTCCGTTTTCTCTGTTCCGTGGCCCTCCACCCCATTCGCCGGAAGATATCGGGCATGGGAGACGTGTGTTAGGACCGCGCTCGCCAAACCTGCCCCACCACGCCTCCGGCTCCCTCCCCAAAGCGGTGATTCAGATCACCGCAGTCCAAAGACGCTACGCGTCCCCGTTAGCGTTGAGCTTCAGGAAAACGTCGTGAGAAACAACTCCCGCCACACCAAGTCCATCTGACTTGCGATCAACAGCCACATTACTCATTAAGTAAGCCCCATGAAATCAAAGACATCCGCCAAGCCCCAGACTGTCCGGGGAAGCGAAGCTTCTCTAGAGTGCGGCAAATTTTCTTTTGCCGCTCTGCGGAGGGAGCCGGAGGCGCGGTGGGGGGAGAAGACGTCCGCCGTCCCTACATCCCGTTCCTTACGCCCTCAGGCCCCTCTCTCATCCACACCCAATATTCCGAAAAACGAAGGAGATGCGGGAAAGCACGGCTGTTATTCACACAGACAGCCCCAACGGTCACTTTTCCCCCAGGAAGGTTTGAGCCCCAACAGCAGTTTTGTGTAGAGATTCGGTTTGACAATCCCCTCAACTTTGCGCAAACGTTTGCGCGATCCGCCTCAAAACTCATGAAATCCCCCTTGTTCCTCTCTTCCCGCATCGCCGCCTCTCTGGCCGCCGCCGCGCTTTTCCTCACGTCCTGCGGAGGCAGTTCCTCCGATGAATCTTCCAGCGCGGACGCAAACGGCGGCAAAGAAGACTCCGGCAAACCGGAAGTCGCGCTGATCATGAAGTCTCTGGCCAACGAGTTCTTCAAGACCATGGCCGACGGCGCCGAGGCGCATCATGGCGAACACGCGGAGGACTACGGCCTCATCGTCAATGGCATCAAGAACGAGACCGATCTCGGGGCGCAAGTGAACCTGGTGGAACAAATGATGGCGCGTGGCGTCGATGCCATCGTCATCGCCCCGGCGGATTCGAAAGCGCTCGTGCCCGTGCTGAAGCGGGCCCAGGACGCGGGGATCGTCGTCGTCAACATCGACAACAAACTCGATGACACCGTGCTGGCCGAGGCGGGCGCGAAGATCCCCTTCGTCGGCCCGGACAACCGCGAGGGCGCGAAGCTGGTCGGCGATGCCCTGGCCAAAACCCTGCCCGCCGGAGCCAAGGTCGCCATCCTGGAAGGCGTGCCCACGGCCTTCAATGCTCAGCAACGCCGCGCCGGGTTCGAGGACGCCATGAAAGCCGCCGGCGCGGACATCGTCACCGTCCAGAGCGGGCAATGGGAAATGGAAAAGGCCAACACCCTTAGCGCCGCCATCCTCCAGGAACACCCGGACCTGAGCGCCATCCTGGCCAGCAATGACAGCATGGCCCTGGGCGCCGCCGCCGCCGTGAAAGCCGCGGGCAAGGAAGGAAAGGTCAAGGTCGTCGGCTTCGATAACATTTCCGCCGCGCAAAGCCTCATCCAGGAAGGCCGACTGGAGGCCACCGCCGATCAGCACGCGGACCAGCTGGCCGTGTTCGGCATCGAAGCCGCGCTCGACATCCTCGGCGGCAATGCCGCGCCGGAAGACCGGAAAACACCGGTGGACCTGGTGACGAAAGACACTCTCTAATCCGGATTGGCTGGGACTTTTCTACCTCCCCTCCTCTTCCACGGATCCACACCCAATGACCGAGTCCGCCCCAGCGACCCCGGACGGAAAAGCGGCCACCGCGCGGCGTTCCTTCCCCGGCATGGGCGAATGGCTCGGGCTAACCGGTGTGCTCATCGCCGTCATCGCGGCCTTTGGCCTGGCCAGTGACAACTTCCTGAAGCCGGGCACCTTCCACTCCATCGCCAACCAGGTGCCCGCCCTGGCCGTAATTTCCGTCGGCATGACCTTCGTCATCCTCACCGCGGGCATCGACCTCTCCGTCGGCGCGGTGCTCGCCTTAGGCGGCGCGGTACTGGGCGTGGCCATGGCGGACTGGCACTGGCCGCTCGTGCTGGCGCTGCCCCTGGCCATGCTGGGCGGGCTGCTCTGCGGCCTGGCCAATGGCTGGGTCTCGGTGCGCTTCTCGGTGCCGAGCTTCATCGTTACCCTGGGCATGATGCAGATCGCCCGCGGCCTCGCCTACCTGGGCACGAACTCGCAGACGAAGTACATCGGGAAACCCGTGGAGTGGATCGGCGCGCCGCTGCCGGGCATTGGCATTTCCACCGCCTTCGTGGTCGCGGTCGCCCTCGTCATCGCGGGCCAGTGGGTGCTGCGCCGGACGGTGTTTGGCCGCAACGTCCTCGTCATCGGCGCAAATGAAGACGCCGCCCGCTACTCTGGCATTGACACCAAGCCCATCAAGATCGCCGTCTTCGTCATCGCCGGAGCCATGGCCGGGCTGGGCGCGGCCTTTGATAGTTCTCGCCTCGCCGCCGTCGATCCTAACGCGGGCGCGGGGCTGGAGCTTTCCGCCATCGCCGCCGTGGTAATCGGCGGCACCAGCCTCATGGGCGGTCGCGGTTCGGTGGTGGGCAGTTTTTTCGGCGTCCTCATCATGGCCACCCTCGGCGCCGGTCTCGCCCAGGTGGGCGCTTCGGAACCGGTCAAACTCCTCATTACTGGCGTGGTCATCGTCCTGGCCGTCATCGTCGATGCCTGGCGGGCCGGAAAACTGAAAACCAAAGGAAAAATTCAGTAAATGAAGACGGCAGCGAAGAAAGCCTTTAAGGATGCGAACGTAGAGGGTGACCAACGGAAGTTCGCGCGCGGGCCTTCAGCCCGCAATGGTATATCCGTCAGGATTCCCAGGGTTGAAACCCTGGGCTTTGCGCGGCCGGGCCGTCAGCCCGGTTTGGGAGGCAGGCGAATGGGTTTGGAGTGCTTGTTAGGGAAATTCGCGGGTCTCCTCCCAAAGCGGTGTCGCCGCGCGGTTTTAACAAACCGCGCTCTGCCACCTCACTCCAAATTCGCCTTGGGCTGGAGTGCTGCCTTCGCCTTTTTCGCGGGAGCTTTACTGGCTTGCAGTGGGACGGTTCAAGCGGACGAACCCGTTAAGGTCATCTTCGATACCGACATCTCCGGCGACGTGGACGATGTCCTGGCGCTCGCCATGCTGCACACTTTGGAAGATCGCGGCGCCTGCGAACTGCTCGGTGTCACCATTTCCAAAATCAATCCTCTCACCGGTCCTTTCACCGACGCCATCAACACCTTCTACGGCCGCCCGGATCTCCCCATCGGCGTCACGCGCGACGCCCAGGTTCGCGAAAGCCGCTACCTGGCGCTGGTGAATGAAAAGGACGGCGACGCGTTTCGCTACCCTCACGATCTCCTGAATAATGAGGACACGCCGGACGCCGTCTCCTTGCTCCGCCAGCTTCTCGCGGCGCAGCCGGACGGCTCGGTCTCCATCATCCAGGTCGGCCTCGCCACCAATGTCGCCGGGCTCCTCCACACGGAGGCGGATGAGTTCTCCCCCCTCTCCGGCGTCGAGCTGGTCCGGAAAAAAGTCCGCCTCCTGTCCGTCATGGCGGGCGCGTTCACCAACATCAACGGCAGCAACCACTACCTGGAAGCCAATGTCATCAATGGCATCCCCGTCATGCAAGACCTCGCGGCTCACTGGCCGGACGAGGTGCCGGTCATCTGGAGCGGCTTCGAAATCGGCATCGCCGTGGCCTATCCCCGCGAGAGCATTGCGAACGACTTCTCGTACGTCCCTCACCACCCCGTGAAGGAAGCCTACCTCCTGCACAGCGGCCCCGAGCACGACCGCCCCACCTGGGACCTGACCAGCGTGTTATACGCCGTCTATCCGGAGCGCGGCTATTTCGACCTCTCCGTGCCCGGCCGCGTCTCCGTGGAAGGCGACGGCTTCACCCGCTTCACACCCGTCAAGAAAGGCGCTCAGACCAGCAAGCGGGACCGCTTCCTCCTTATGTCCCCCACCCAGGCCGCCCGGGTCCAGGAAGCCCTGGTCCAACTCGTCTGCCAACCCCCGCAAACCCTCTCCCAAAAACCATGAAACCCCACCTGACTCTCATCCTCTCCGCGCTCCTGGCCACCGGCTTGGCGCCGCTGACTCCCTCCGCCGCCGCCAATGAGCCCGTCTCCATCATCTTCGACACCGACATGGGCAACGACGTGGACGACGCCATGGCCCTGGCCTGCATCCACAATCTGGAAAAACGAAACGCCTGCCGCCTCCTCGCGGTCACCATCACCAAGGACCACCCGAAGGCCGCCGCTTTCGTGGACGCGATCAACACCTTCTACGGCCGGCCCGATGTCCCCATCGGCGTCGTCAAAGGGAGCGGCGTCACCCCGGAAGAAGGAAAGTATCTGAAAGTCGCGGACACCATGGCGGACGGCAAACTCGCCTACCCCCACGACCTGAAAAGCGGCGAGGACGCCCCAGACGCCACCGCTCTTTTGCGAAAAACCCTGGCGGAACAGCCAGACAACTCCGTCTCCCTTGTCCAAGTCGGTTTCTTCACAAATTTCGTACGCTTGTTAGAGTCGCAACCGGATGATATTTCCCCCCTCAGCGGCAAAGAACTCATCGAGAAAAAAGTAAAGGTTCTCGTCATCATGGCCGGAGCCTTCCAGACCGTGAAGTTCGACACGCGGCACCTGGAATACAATGTGAAGAAAGACATCCCCTCGGCTCAAAGGTTGGCCGAAGACTGGCCGGGTGAAATCATCTGGAGCGGCTACGAAATCGGCGTCGCGGCCGCCTACCCCCACGAAAGTATCGAGCAGGACTTCGACTACGTGGCGCACCATCCCATCAAAGACGCCTACATCTACTACAATCCCCCGCCGCATGACCGGCCCACCTGGGACCTCACCGCCGCCCTCTACGCCATCTACCCGGACCGCGGCTACTTCGAGCTGTCCCCCGCCGGAAACGTCGTGGTGGAGGACGACTCCGCCACCTGGTTCAAGCCGAAGGAAAGTGGCAAGCACCGCTTCCTCATCCTGAACGGCGTTCGCACCGCCCGGCTCCGCGAAGCCCTGGTGCAACTGACCAGCGAACCGCCTGCCTCCACGAAGTAAGCCCTCCAGCGCGATGCCCAAAACCTCCCGACTCAGCCCCCTCGCCTGCTTCAGCCTCATGGCGGCTTTTGCCTCCGTGGCATCGCTCGCCCCGGTCCAGGCAGCGGACCCCGTGCCGGTCATCTTCGATACCGACATGGCCAACGACTGCGACGACGCCGGAGCCCTCGCCGTGCTGAACGCCCTGGCCGACAATGGTGAGGCCACTATCCTCGCCGTCGTCACCAACCGCAAGGACTCGGGCAATGCCTCGGCCGCCGCCACGGACGCCATCAATACCTGGTACGGCCGCCCGGACGTCCCCATCGGCACGGACAAAGACGGCGCCAAGGTGCCCCCCGGCAGACCCAGCGCCTACACCGCCGCCCTGCGCGACGAGTTCCCCAACGACGCGAAACCGGACGACGCCATGCCGGACGCGCTGGCGGTCTATCGCCAGACCCTCGCCGCGCAGCCGGACGGCAGCGTCGTCATTTGCAGCGTCGGCGCCCTGAGCAACCTGGAGGATCTCCTGCGCTCCGGCCCGGACGAGTTCAGCCCTCTTTCCGGAAAGGAACTCATCCAGACGAAAGTAAAGCAGACCGTCATCATGGGCGGCGGTTTCCCCCGCACCGCGCGGGGCGAGACGAATCTAAAGCTCGACGCCCCCGCCGCCGTGGCGGTCACCAATGAATGGCCCGGCGACATTCTCTGGCAAGGTTACGAAGTTGGGTATGCCCTCATCACCGGCCCCTCGCTCCAGGCCACGCCCAAGGAAAATCCCGTCCGCCGCGCCTTCGAACTGCGCGACTACCACGGCACGCCTTCTTTGGAGATCGGTAAGCCCAGCCACGATCAGGCCGCCGTCCTCGCCGCCGTGCGCGGCCCCCAGCCGGAACTCTGGTCCGTGGAGAAAGACGGCCGGGTCGTCATCGACTCCGATGGCCAGTCCGAATGGCGCGAGGATTGGAAGAAGCGCCACTCCTATCTCAAGATCAAAGGCCACCCCAGCCAACTCGCCCAAGTCATCAGCGGCCTGATGAGCCAGGCCCCGAAAAAACCCTGAACCGCCCGCCAGCACCATGTCCTCTAAACTAAGAAACGCTGCCTCCTCCCTGGCTCTGATTCTGGCTCTTGCCTTCGGCTTCCTCGCTTCTTCAGGAAGAGCCACCGCCGCCGGACGCCCCAACGTCATCGTCCTCCTCACCGACGACCAGGGTTACCCCGAGCTTTCCGTCCACGGAAACCCCGTCCTGAAAACCCCGAACCTCGACGCCCTCCACGCGGAAAGCGTGCGCTTCACCGACTTCCACGTCGCCCCCATGTGTACCCCCACCCGCGGCCAGCTCATGACCGGCCTGGACGCGGGCCGGAACGGCGCCATCAACGTCAGCAGCGGCCGCACCCTGCTGCGGGCCTCGCTACCCACCATGGCGGACTTCTTCGCGGAAAACGGTTACCACACCGGCATCTTCGGCAAGTGGCACCTGGGGGACAACTACCCCTTCCGCCCCGAGGATCGCGGCTTTCAGGAAGCGCTCTGGTTCCCCTCCTCCCACATCAATTCCGTGCCCGACCACTGGGACAACGACTACTTCTCCGACGCCTACCACCGCAACGGGAAGCTGGAGAACTACGAAGCCTACTGCACGGACCTCTTCTTTCAGGAGGCCATAGCCTGGATGAAGCAACAGGCGGACGCTGGCGAACCCTTCTTCACCTACCTGCCCACCAATGCTCCCCACGGCCCCCACTGGGTGCCACCCGCAGACCGCAAAGCCATGGAGGCCGACTTCATCAAGGCGGAAGAGGCCGGCAAGCTCCCTGACAAACTGCCCCGGACCGAGCTGATTCGTTACCTGGCCATGATCCGGAACATCGATACCAATGTCGGCAAGCTGGAAACCTTCCTCACCGAAAACGGCCTGAAAGAAAACACCGTCCTCATCTTCATGACGGACAACGGCAGCACCTTCGCCCATCTCTACTACCCCGCCGGCATGCGCGGGAAGAAGACGGAACTCTGGGAAGGCGGCCACCGCGTGCCCTGCTTTGTGCGCTGGCCCAGTGGCGATCTCGGCGAACCGCGTGACGAGGCGGGCCTCGCCGAAGTGCAGGACATCCTGCCCACCCTCATCGACCTCTGCGGCCTCACCACCACCGAACCGCCCCGGTTCGACGGCATCAGCCTCGCTCCCGTGCTGCGCGGCCAGACTTCCATGCCGGAAGACCGCATCCTGGTTATCAACTACAGCCGCATGCCCATCGGCTTCGACTATCCCTCTCCCGACAGCCGGTCCATCATGACCCGCGAAGGCGCGGGAGTGTTGTGGAAACGCTGGCGTCTCCTGGAGGACAAAGAACTCTACAACCTGGAGGCCGACCCCCTCCAGCAGGAGAACGTCATCGACCTCTACCCGGAAGTCGCCGAAAAAATGCGCCAACGCCTGGATGACTGGTGGGCCGAAGTCGGTCCCATCGCCAACGAACCCCAACCCGTCATCATCGGCAGCGAAGCGGAGAATCCCATGATGCTCACCGCTTGCGAATGGCTGGATGTCTTCGTGGATCAGCAGCGGCAGATCCGCAAAGCCGACCTGAAAAACGGCTTCTGGGAACTGGAAGTGGCCGAGGCCGGAGAGTACGAATTCGAACTCCGCCGCTGGCCTCGGGAGACGGACTTGGCGCTGACCGCCAGCCTGCCCGCCACCCAAGTCACCGACGGCACTCTGGAACCCGGAGTCGCCCTGCCCATCGACCGGGCCCGCGTCTTCATCAATGGCGGCATGATGGTCCAGAAGGTGAAGCCAGAGGACAAAGCCGCCACCTTCACCACCCAACTGCCCGCCGGACCCGCCCGGCTCCATACCTGGTTCGACGGCGCGGACCGCAACCCCATCTGCGGCGCTTACTACGTCTATGTCCGGCGCAAGTAAGCCAGCGCGACCTCGCCCACATGAGCAGCGCTCCTGACAAACCCACCAACGTGGTCGTGGCCGGTTCTCTGAACGTGGACTACATCGCCACCATGGAGCGCCTGCCCGCGCCGGGCGAAACCGTGCCCGCCCACGGCCTGATCAAGCGCTTTGGTGGAAAAGGCGCCAACCAGGCCGTCGCGGCGGCTCGCCAGGGGGCCCAAGTCACCCTCATCGGCTGCGTGGGCGATGACGCCGACGGCGCCGCCTACCGCGATCACCTCACCCGCGAAGGCATCGGCCACTCCCACGTTTCCCGCACCGGAGACGCCCCCACCGGCACCGCCCTCATCGGCGTGGATGCCTCCGCCGAAAACCTCATCATCGTCGTGGCCGGGGCCAATGGCGCTGTAGCGCCGGACCTCATCCGCCAGGCCGAGGCCACCCTCGACACGGCGGGCGCCCTCGTTCTCCAGCTCGAAATCCCCCAGCCCGCCGTCCTGGAAGCCATGCGCCTCGCGGAAAATCGCGGCGTGCCCATTGTCTTCAATCCCTCCCCATTCGATCCCGCCTTTCCCTGGGGCGAGGTTCCCATCGGCTACCTCATCGTCAACGAAAGCGAAAGCGCCGCCCTCTTCGGCCAGACCCCGGACACGCTCCTCCAGGACCCCACCCCCTGGCTTAGCTGGATGAACACCCACCGGATCGGCGCCCTCATCATCACCCGAGGCGCCCGCTCCACCCTGCTCCTCACCGCCGCCTCCGATTCCGGCGCGGAAGAGATCCCCACCCTGGAAGTCCAGCCCGTCGATACCGTGGGCGCGGGCGACGCCTTCACCGGCACTCTCGCCACCGCCATCGCCAGCGGCTTACCTCTCCGGGAAGCCCTCCGCCGCGCCAATGCCGCCGGCGCCCTCGCCACCCTCCAGCCCGGCGCCCAGGAGGCCATGCCCAGCGCCAAAGCCCTCGAAGCGGTCTTGCCATAGAGGCAACACAAACCGCCTCCCGCAATCGCGGCGCGTTTCTGCTTTACTCACACCTCCCCGCTGGGCAGAAATGCGGCATGAAAATCCCCCGTTTTCTACCGGCCTTCCTGTTCTGTCTCTTCCTCGCCACCTCCCCAGGCAGTCCTCTTTTCCCCTCTCCGGCCGCCGCCGAAGAGGGCTTCCTGTCCGGCGCCGCCGCCATCGACATCACGCCGGACCAGTGGCCCGTGGCCCTGCGCGGAGGCTTCACCCCCAAGCCCGCCACCGAAGCGCACGATCCCCTCACCGCCCGGGCCATTGCCTTTCAGAATGGCGGCGGCCGCGCCGTCATCGCCACCATCGACGCCGTCGGTATTTCCCGCGAAACCTGTGACGCGATGAAAGACCTCGCCGCCCAGGCCACCGGCTGGGACCCGGCAAACATCCTCATCGCCGCCACCCACTCCCACAGCGCCCCCTCCCCATCCAAAGGCAGCTCCAATCCCGTGGAACAGGCCTACCAGGAAAGAGCGCTCAACGGCATGGTGGAAGCCATCAAGACCGCCATCGGAAACCTGAAGCCCGCCGCCGCCGGCTGGGGCCGGGATGAAGTGCCGGAGGAAGTCTTCAACCGCCGCTACTACCTGAAGGAAGGCACCATGCCCCTGAACCCCTTCGGCGAGATGGATCAGGTCAAGATGAACCCCAGCCACCGGGACATCGAAAAAGCCGCCGGCCCCGTGGATCCCCAGGTCTCCGTCCTCGACATCCGCGCCCGGAAAGGTAACCAGCCCCTCGCCTTCATCGGCAACTACCCCCTGCACTACGTGGGCGCCACCTCCGGCCAGGTCTCCGCCGACTACTTTGGGGAGTACGCCCGGCTCATGCCCTCCCGCGTGAGAAACGCCCCGGGGAGCTTCGTCGCCATGCTGACGAATGGCACCAGCGGCGACATCAATAACATCGACTTCTACGACAACCGTCCCCCGCGCGAGCCCTTCGAGCAGATCCGCCTCGTCGCCGCCAAAGTGGCCGACGCCTCCTGGCGCGCCACCCGCGACATCGACTACCACCCGGACGCCACCGTCGCCATGCTCCAGCGCGAAGTGACCCTCCACTACCGCCTCCCTTCGGAAGAACAAATCCAACGCGCCAAGGAAATCCTCGCCCTCACTGAAAAGGATCAGGAAAAGCTCCCCCGGCTCGCCGCCATCTACGCCAACCGCACCCTGAACCAGGCCGAAAACCCCGAAACCGTGGACGTCATCGTCCAGGCCATCCGCGTCGGCGACCAGGCCATCGTCTCCATGCCCTTCGAGGTGCTCGTGGAAATCGGTCTCGAGATTAAAGAGAAAAGCCCCTTCCCCCACACCTTCATCATCGAACTCGCCAACGGCTCCTACGGCTACCTCCCGCCTCCGCGCCAGCACGAACTCGGCGGCTACGAAACCTGGCTGGGCACTAACAAAGTCGCCAAAGACTCCTCCGAAATCCTCACCCGGAACCTCCTCGAAATGCTCGCCGAACTCCACGGCGGCTAAGCCCCCGGAGTTCCCGCCCCTTCCGTCTTCCGTCTTCCGTCTTCCGTCTTCCGGCTTCCGGCTTCCGGCTTCCGGCTTCCGGCTTCCGGCTTCCGGCTTCCGGCTTCCCTAAGCGGAATCGATTCACGTTCTGCCCCTGCCATTCCGAACAGGCAAACCCACCCCGCCCGCTCCGCTCAACCGGCTCGCCTCCAGAAAAGGCGGGCCGAAGGCTCGCTTGCACAAAGCACAGGCCGTTCAGGCCTGTGTGCGTCCGATCGGAGAATCCGGCGGCCTGTAAAGTCGCGTGCGGCGCCCGCGATCCCTCGCCAGGCGGCCGGCAGGCACCTCAAAGACTCGAAGACAAAAAGCGCCCCAAAAGGCGGAAACCCGCACCACACAAAAGGACCACAGCCCCACCCCAACGCCGCGGGCCGAAGGCTCGCTTGCACAAAGCACAGGCCGTTCAGGCCTGTGTTACCCATCCCCCACTCATCGCGCCCTGTAAGGTCGCGTGCGGCGCCCGCGATCTTTCCCAAGGCGACCGGAAGAACAAGGTCAATGACCCAAGACAAGAAGCGCCCCAAAAGGCGGAAACCCGCACCACACAAAAGGACCACAGCCCCACCCCAACGCCGCGGGCCGAAGGCTCGCTTGCACAAAGCACAGGCCGTTCAGGCCTGTGTTACCCGTCCCCCACTCATCGCGCCCTGTAAGGTCGCGTGCGGCGCCCGCAATCCCTCGCCAGGCGGCCGGCAGGCACCTCAAAGACTCGAGACAAAAAGCGCCCTGGAAGGGCGCCCGCACAAAGCGAAGGGCTTCCAGCCCTGGAACCACGGCCTGGCCCCTCGTCGCGGGCTGGAAGCCCGCTCGCAAACGCGGCCTCCGGTCCCACTTCCGCATCCCAACGCGGCACCGCTTCGCGCCGCCCCGCCTCCCATCTGAATCTTTTCCTCCCATCCATCCGTATTCAAAGGAAGAGACCAACTTGGCTCACCCAATCGTGGGCAACCTTACCCAACTACCCATTCCCATGAGCACACAGCACGCCCTTTCCCGGAACGCTCAACAACTGGAAAAAGTCACCCGCCGTTTCCTCGAAGACATCGGCGAATCCCTCTCCGGCCGCGCCGAGAGCGCCCGGGACACCGCCTCCCAGGCCCTGCACTCCGGCGCGGACACCCTCTCCCACGCCACCGAAGAAGTCCGCAAACGGCTCGCCCGCTCCGCTCGCAAGACCTCCCGCGCCATCAAGCACGAACAGGAAGCCCTGGCCGAACTCATCGCCGAGCGCCCCATCGCCAGCGTCTTGACCACCGCCGCGGCCGGCATCGCCGTGGGCGCCGTCCTTTTCTACGGCACCACCACCCTGCTCACTCGCCTGAGAGACCAACGGGCCGCCAAGAACCCCCCGGAAGAACCGCCCCTCTCCGAATGGGAACAAAGAGCCCGCGCCGCCCGCGCCCGGCGCCTGGAACGCCGCGCCGCCCGGGAAGAAAGAAAAAGGCAGCAAAGCGAAAACGGAGCCAGCTCCTCGCGGAGGCGAAAGACCTCACCCGCCGCTGCCTCCAAAAAGCGCTTCTAGTAGAACAACTTCAGGAAAGCGTAGCCGAGGAGGTTCCCTCTACCGCTATTCAAGGATCACGAAAATCGCAGCCATCCCTCCGAGGTTGCGCCCCCGTCTCAGCCCACGGGATCCCCCCAAAAAATCAGATCTCCCGGATCGCCAGATCCGGCTGACAGAGAAGGGCTGGAAGCTCAATTGCGCAAAGCCCAGGCCCAGGCCTTCAGGCCTGGGAAATAGGTTCCCGATACGGTTGCGGGCTGAAGGTTCGCTGGCGAATGCTCGCCATCCCAGAACCCGTTCGACCGGCGCCCTATCTCTCCTGTCTTGGCGATTCTGAAAGTACAAAGAGAGGAGGTGCGGAGTGACAAAAACTTCCGTGCCCACCTTTCCTCTGAAAGGCTCCGTCCTCTCCCCCATCCCGTCTCCTCACCAGTGCCGCCCCTTCGCCCGGAGATGCTCCAGCGTCTCCTCCGGCGCCGTCGTGTGAAACATCCTCACCCCCTGGGCGATCAATTCATCCCACAGCGCGGGATCGTTGTAGGAATGCATCTCCACCAGCACGCCCGCCCGCCGCGCGGCCGCGATGGCCTCAATCTTCTTGCCTGACAGAGCCTCACCCTTCGCCAGGTTCACCTGGATCGTCTCCGGGTGAAAACGTTCCACCGCCGCCTTCACCTGCCACGCCGCGTCCACCTGGAACATCACGCTCACCCGTGGCGTACCGCTTTCAAACGCCGCCTCCACCGCATCCGCGTCTTTCCACCGCGTCCGCAGGATGACCTGTTCCTCCATCCCATGCGCCACGATCTCTCTGGCCAGTTCGTCAAAGTGATCGATCACCCCCGGCTTCAGGTCCGCCTTAAAAAGAATCCGCCCCTTCCCCGCCTCCAGGAAATCTTCCAGACTCGCCACCGGCTCATCCGAAAGCGACCCGTCCTTATACCGCTTCCGCAGCGCTTTCACCCCGGCAAAGTCCATCGCCTCCACCGGCCCCGTGCCGTTCGTCTCCCGGTCCAGCGTATCGTCGTGAACGATCACAAACACCCCGTCCCGCGTCCGCCGGATATCGGTCTCATACCCATCAAACCCCTTCCTCACCGCCACCTCGATGTTCGCCACCGTGTTCTCCGGCGCCCCCTCCTCCCGGTCCCGGCTATACCCACCCCGGTGCGCCGCCACCAAGACCTGATCGGAGACGGGATTGCGAAGCGCGGCGAGGATCTTTTGAAAAGCCTCGGAACCAGATGCCGAGCAATAGCTTAGCATCACAATTACGCCCATTCTGTAAAAGATCTGACCGCAAGACCGGGAGTGTCGGCATCGAATCATTCAGAAGACTATTCCGAAGATCTCACACAGCAATACTTCTATTCATCGCCTACCAACGCCACTGAAGTCTCCTGATTTAGATCATACCAACCCCCTTACTGAGACAATACCACCATACATTGAGGCCCAAGTGGTAGAGAAGCCTACTCCCTCTGGGATAAAGTGCCGCCAGTTCTTAAACATCCCATTCAATTCAAAACCACCACCACTCACCGACCAAAACCATGTCCGACCCCATTACCTACCGTTTCTCCTTCGGCCCCTGGAACATCAGCGAAGGCGAAGACCCCTTCGGCCCCAAAGTCCGCGGCGATATCTCATTCGAAGAAAAACTGGACCTCTATCAGCCGCTCGGCTTTGAAGGCGTCCAACTGCACGACGACGACGTGGTGCCAGACATCGACGACAAGACGCCCGAGCAGGTCCTCGCCAAGGCCGAAGCCGTCGGCAAGATGTTCGCGGATCGCGGCCTGACGGCGGAGTTCGTCGCGCCCCGCCTCTGGTTCGCGCCGGAAACCGCCGACGGCGGCTACACCTCCAACAGCGCCAGCGACCGCCAGTACGCCCTGGACCGCAGCTTCCAGTGCATCGATATCGCCCGCGCCTGCGGCACGAAAAACATCGTCCTCTGGCTGGCGCGCGAAGGCACCTATTCCCGCCAGTCCAAGAACTCCCGCGTCGCCTACGAACGCCTCCTGGAAGCGCTCAACCGCATGCTCGACTACGACAAGGAAATCGAAATCTGGATCGAGCCGAAGCCGAACGAACCCGTGGACCACGCCTACGTGCCCACCATCGGCCACGCCATCGCCATGGCCTACGCGTCGGACGCGCCGGAGCGGGTGCGCGGCCTCATCGAAACCGCCCACGCCCAGCTCGCCGGCCTCGATCCCTCGGATGAAATGGCCTTCGCCCTGGCGCACAACAAGCTGGGTAGCGTCCACCTCAACGACCAGAACGGCCTGAAGTTCGACCAGGACAAATGCTTTGGCGCGAACAACCTGCGCAGCGCTTTCGACCAGGTGCGAGTCCTCGAGGAAGGGGGCTACGGCCGGAATGGCGAATTCGTCGGCCTGGACGTGAAAACCATGCGCACCCAGCGCCCGGCGGACGGTCAGCCCGTCGTGACCAGCCACCTCACAAACAGCCGCGCCACCTTCCTCCACCTGGTGGACAAGGTGCGTTCGTTTGACAAAGCGGAGGAACAACGCCTGATAGAGGCACGCGACTACGAAGCGCTGGATGCTCTGGTGCTGCGCCACCTGATGGGTGTAGCCTGAGCAGCATAAAGGAGCCATCCGGCCTACGGAATCCAATCACCTTGCCAATACCCAGACGATCTCCTCCCCTTAGATAATGAAAACCTATCGCCTGAACCGCCTCTTCAATGCCGCTTCCGGCCGCTGCTTCGACGTGGCGGTGGACCACGGTTTCTTCAACCAGCCCGGCTTCCTGAAGGGCATCGAGTCCATGCCCGAAGTCATCCGCATCCTGGCCGAGGCCGGACCGGACGCCATCCAGCTGACCGTCGGCCAGGCCCGGCACCTGCAATCCATCCCCGGAAAGCAGAAGCCCGCCCTGGTCCTGCGCACGGACGTGGCGAACATCTACGGTAAGGAACTCCCCGAAGCCCGCTTCAGCCGGATGATCGAGGAGACCATGCTCCAGGCCGTCCGCCTGGACGCCGCCTGCGTCTGCGTGAATCTCTTCCAGATTCCCGGCGCGCCGGACGTGCACGACCAGTGCGTGGAAAACATCCTGCGCCTGAAGCCAGAGTCCGACTACTACGGCATGCCCATGATGGTGGAGCCCCTCGTCTTCCAGCCCAATTCGGAAGCCGGCGGCTACATGGTGGATGGCGATGAAGTGAAGATCACCCACCTCGTTCGTCAGGCCGTGGAACTCGGCGCGGACATCATCAAGGCCGATCCCACGGAAGACGTCAGCCTCTACCACAAAGTCGTGGAAACCGCCGGTGGCATTCCCGTCCTGGTGCGCGGCGGCGGAAAGGTGAGCGACCGCGTCATCCTGGAGCGCACCGCCGCTCTCCTGGAGCAGGGCGTGCACGGCATTGTCTATGGCCGGAACGTCATCCAGCATGACAAGCCCGCCGGCATCACCCGCGCCCTCATGGCCATGCTGCACGAAAACGCCAGCGTGGACGAAGCCCTGGCCCTCGTGGAAGGCGCCTGAGGCTCCGTGCTAACCCCCTGACAAACCCACCACATACCTTTCAATCCTGACATGGAATCGAAAACCGTATCCATCGGCATCATCGGCGGCGGCCTCATGGGCCGGGAAATCGCGAGCTGCTTCGCCCGCTGGTGCGCCCTGCTGGACATGCCCGTCACGCCCGAACTCGTGGCTGTGGCGGACCTGAACCCCGCCGCGCTCAGTTGGTTCGACCGCATTCCCTCCATCCGTCTGAAGACCACGGACTACCAGGAAATGCTGGCCAGCCCGGACGTGGACGTGGTCTATGTGGCGGTGCCCCACCAGTTGCACGAAAAACTCTACCTGGACGTGCTCAACGCCGGGAAAGATCTCCTCGCGGAGAAACCCTTCGGCATCGATCTGGAATCCGCCCGCCGCATTCGCGACGCTGGCGTTTCTTCCGGCCGCTTCGTCCGCTGCAGTTCGGAGTTCCCCTTCCTGCCCGGCGTGCAGCGCGCCATCGCCTTGGTGAAGTCCGGCGTCCTGGGCCGTCCCCTGGAAGTCGTCTCCGGCTTCCACCATGCCAGCGATCTGGACCCTGACAAAGCCGCCAACTGGAAACGCATGAGCGCCACCTGCGGCGAGATCGGCGTGCTCGGCGACCTCGGCATGCACGCCTGCCACGTCCCCCTCCGCCTCGGCTGGCGGCCCAAGTCGGTCTATGCCCAGCTCCAAAAGGGCTACCCCCAGCGCCCCGACGGCAAAGGCGGCATGGCCGATTGCGATACCTGGGACAACGCCATGCTCCACACCTGGATCGATCTCGACGGCCAGGAAACGCCCATGCGCCTGGAAATGAAACGCCTCGCCCCCGGCGAGACGAACACCTGGTTCCTCGAAGTCCTCGGCACCGAAGGCGGCGTCCGCTTTTCCACCAAGGAACCGAAGACCTTCTGGTCCTTCGAACGCGGCTCCGGCGATCAGTGGTGGAAGAAAACGGACCTCGGCTTCGGCGTGCCTTTCAAGACCGTCACCGGCGGCATCTTCGAAGTCGGCTTCCCCGATATCATTCAGCAGATGTGGGCCGCCTACCTGGCGGAACGCGAAGGCGTCCTCGACGGCCGCTTCGGCTGCGCCACGCCGGATGAAGCCGTGGCCTCTCAGGAGATCTTCGCCGCCGCCCTCGCCTCCCAGGCCAGCGGCTCCACGGTGTCGCTATAAGCTAAGCCTCACTACCATGAGCACGCCGCCCACGGAACGCGCCGGTCTCATCGCCGGGGGAAACTTCATTGTCGATCACGTCAAACTGATCGAGCACTACCCGGAGCAGGACATGCTGGCCAGCATCGTGGGCGGCTCCTCCAGCAATGGCGGCGGCCCTTACAATGTGCTCAAAGACCTCGTCGCCCTCGGCGTCCCCTACCCCCTGGAGGCCATCGGCCTGACGGGTCAGGACCCGGATGGCGACTGGATCCTGGCGGATTGTCAGGCTTCCGGCATCGACACCACCCAGCTCCGCCAGACGGACGCCGCGCCCACTTCCTTCACCGACGCCATGACCGTGGTGTCCACCGGCCGGCGCACCTTCTTCCACCAGCGCGGCGCGAATGCCAAGCTCGCCCCCGCCGACTTCGACTTCTCCCAGACCCCGGCCCGCATCTTCCTCCTCGGCTACCTCATGCTGCTGGACACGCTCGATCAGATCGATGACACCACCGGCCGCACCGGTGCGTCCACCGTCCTGGAAAAGGCCACCGCGGCCGGACTCCTCACCGCCGTGGACATCGTCAGCACGGAGAACCCCCGCTTCCGCGACATCGCCCTCAGTTCCCTGCCCCACACGGACTACCTCATCATCAACGAACAGGAAGCCGGCCGCATCCTGCAAACCGATCTCACCGGCGCCAACGCCACCGCGGCCAACTTCATCGCCGCCGCCCGCGCCCTCCTCGACCTCGGCGTCCGCCAGCAGGCCGTCATCCACTGCAACGAAGGCGCCGTCACCGTCACCAAAGAAAGTGGCGAAGCCGTCTCCCAGGGCTCCGTCACCCTGCCCGAAGGCGCCATCGCCGGAGCCACCGGCGCGGGCGACGCCTTCACCGCCGGCTACCTCACCGGCATCCACGAAAACCTCCCCCCCGCCGACTGCCTCCGCCGCGCCGTCTGCACCGCCGCCAGCAGCCTCTCAGACCCCACCCCCTCCAAAGGCGTCCAACCCCTAGAAACCTGCCTGGCCCTCGGAACCCAATACGGCTACCGGGAATTCTAAGCCTCGGATCGGGAACCGCAGATTACACAGATAGACACAGATGTTTTGAAGAGCGAAGGTCGCTTTGGCTCTGTTCGAGAGCCTTTTCCTTCAGTCCATTCACCCTATCAAAATCCCGAAGTCACCCCACACCATCCGCCCGCTGATTCAGCTATCTGAGGCATCCGCGTAATCAGCGGTCCATCCCATCCCAGCGTCCCCCCAAGCACAAAATTCTCTGTGCCCTCTGTGGTTCTCCTCCTGAAGCGCCGAAGGAACTCAATACGGCTACCGGAGATTCTAAGGCAAAAAAGAAAACCACAGAGGACACTGAGAACACAGAGGTCTTAAAGACCGGATTGCGCTCCAATTTGATTCGGAAGCCAGATCTCCAAGTCTGTTTGCAGAACCAAACTCCCGAAGTCACCCCACAACATCCGCCCGCTGATTCAGCTATCTGAGCCATCTGCGCCATCTGTGGTCAATCTTCTCTGTGGTTAAGATTCACCCCTCCCGATGCTCCCGCCGGAACTGAGTCGGTGACTTCCCCAGGGACTTCCGGAACAGCGCGTTGAAATGCGAAAGGTTCCGGAACCCCGACTCGTAAGCAATCTCCGCCACGCTGCTGTCCGTCCGCACCAGGAGTTGACGCGCAAAGTCCACCCGCACCTGTCCCAGGAACGCGGAAAACGGACGGCCCAGCTGATTCTTGAAATGCCGGCTGAACGTCGGCTTCGACATCCCCAGGCGGTCCAACAACTCGGGTAGCGCAATGTCATCCTGAAACCGCTCCAGGATGTAGCGCACCGCCTGCGCGATCTTATCCTCCTCCCCATCCGGATTCCGGCTGCTCGCCCCCGAAAGCGGGTGCCCCGAAAGCAGTTCCCGCTCGTCCTCCGCCGCATTCAGAAAAAGACCGAAGATCTGAAGCAGACACCCCAGCCGCTCCAGGCCGCCCATCCCCGTCATCGCTTCAATCCGTTCGCGCACCCCCGCCAGCTTCCGCTCGTCAAAAAGCCGGATCCCCCGCCGCGCCTGCTGCCACAAACGGCCCAACCGCTCCGACTCCGGGAACGACCAGAACGCATGCCCCGGCGGAAACTGAAACTGGATCGCATACCCCGAAGACGACCGCTCCGGGCCGCGCCAGTAGTGCGGCAGATTCGGCCCCAGCAGCACCAGCTCCGGACTCGAAAACCCGCCGATGTGATCCCCGATAAACCGCGTCCCCTCCCCCTTCGTGATCAGCGTGATCTCCATCTCCGGATGAAAATGCCATCGCGTCCCCGCGCCCTTCACCCGCTGCGGCGCTGCCGCGTCCTCCCCAAAAATCTCCACCTCATTCGCATTCTCCCTCCACCGCAAAAACCGGATCGACTGCCCCCGCGGCGGCGTGATCTGTTCGAGGTAAATAGCCATGGAAAGAAGTGCAGAGATCGGCCAGCAACCCGTTCCCTTTCCAAATCTCACCAATCTTGCCGCATACGCAAGCCTATTGAGACCCAGCCACCACTTCCAATCGGCTTTCCAGGCGTAAACAACTTCTCCCACGCCCACTCAAAAGAGTCAGAAAGAAAAAATCCCACCCCATCCCACCCATCAGCCATCCCTCCATTAGTTCTCCACCAATCAGTCAAAACGCTCAACTCAACGAGGGCCAACGGCCCGCCGCATACCAGCCTAGGCCGCAAGGCCTAGGATCTTGGACACTCCCCTATTTCAAGGGCTGAAAGCCCGGCGCAAAGTCCTAGACCGTCTCCACCTCCACCAGCCTACGCCAACGGCCACGTCTTCGCCCGCAACGATAAAAAAACTCGTCTCAGCGTCTCTCAAAGCTAAGCCTCGATGATTGCCATCTTGACGCTGGCACGCTGAGTTTCTATCCTGATACAGCTTTTCGCCCTCAAAACACGTCTCGTCCCTATCGTTCTACAGGACATAATCGATAAATCAGCCCGGTATCTGAAAGCTTCCTGTTCGAGAAAATGAGTTTTTCAGTTAGTATAAAATTGGCTGAAAGTGAAAGCCGAAAAGCATTTCGCCAATTATGGGGCAGAGACCTTCTCTACTGGTTCACCGCATTCTCCGCGAGCTGTGTCGCCTTTATTTTCCTGGAACGATTTCTTTCCGGAAACTTCGGAATCATCACTCTTGTATTGGGTATTATTCTGAGTATCACCGGCGCCCTGACCCTCTACGCATACGCGTTGGGAATAAAAAGAATCAAAGAACAACACGAACGCCTCGGAAACACCTCAGTCACCTATGGCTTCGATAACTTCGGATTCTCCATCCACTCGGAGTTTGGGAACGCCACTTGGCGATGGGATACCCTATACCAGCTCAGCATCGATTCGAACTTCCTTTGGATATTTTTGCGAAAGAACAGCTACGAGATCATCCCCCTGCATTTACTTACCGGCCCGGCGGTCGAATTCGTAAAGAGTAAATTCTCCGAGAACCAAAGGCCGGTCTCAGAGGCCGGGAACCGGCGTTCATGGCTTGCGGGAGACCTTTCGCGACTGAAAAGCATCAAATGCGACCTGAATCTGGCAAAGAGAGTCGTCTATGGACTGACTTCTGTTTCTCAACTGGGGTTCGCACTCCTGGCCCTATTCCTGTTAGCCGGTGCTTCCGCGTTCACGATTTCGCTTACAAGATCCGAGACCGGTAGCGGAATAGGGATCTCCTCCACTTTGGAACTCGCGGGCTATTTCCTCCTAATAATTACTCCAGCCCTCTTTCTACTGTACATCACGGTTCGACAAACCGCGCTACAGGAAACCCCTGGTTCTGCTCAGTTTATCTTCGCCGCGACCGCTCTGCTGTTAGCCGCTAGACTGATCTTTGATTGGATGAATGAATCTCAATCCTTTGATTTCATTCACGTATTTCTTGGATTAACCCTCTCAGGCCTGATTCACGACGGAGTTACCTGCCATCTTCGAAGCAGAAAAAAGGAAACCGCTCCCTCTACATAGACAGTTTCTGCCGGGTTCCGCGGTTGGATCAAGTCAGCGCATCTATAAAGCCCGGCTTGCGCCACTGATTCTCTTCGCCGAACTGGTGGAAACATTGTCTTGTTTCTTTATTTGTTCGGCCTGGCCGCCCATACGGCGATCCGCAAGTTTAACGGGCTGCTCGAGCTCACGCCCAGCCAAGCTCCGAACCCCGTCCCAAGAACGTCTCTTCAACAAAGCCAGACTCGATACCGCTAACAACAACACCCCTGCCGCTCCTCCCAACACGATCAGCCGCGATCCGATCGCTTCACTCCGGTCTTCAATAGCTCTCTTCGCCGCGCTCGTTTCCGCATTCTTATCCGATTCCTCTTCCAACTCCCGCAGGCTAAAACTGTGATCGCCAGCCAGCAAGATCTGCCACCGGGCCTCCTCCGGGTCTACAGTCACCTCCCACAAGACCACGGCTTGCTTCGTCTTTCGATCCACTTGCAATTGCCGTTCCTTACCCTCTGACGATAAAGACCAGCGCGCCGTCAGCCACCGGTGCTCTGTTCCGCCATCTTCAGTCGCGGAAGGCATCGGGACCGGTGCCGCCTCGTCTTTCAATTCCGCGCTCTCCTCCCACCACGGGACACCCAAAGTCACCGCTTCCCACCGGAAGACCTCGGTCAGCGCCAGCCTCGCCTCCTCACGATCCTCCACCAGCGGATTATCCAGAAACTCAATGCTGGCCTCCAGCTCCCAGCCCGGCCCGTCAGGACTTGGTTTGATCCGGGCAAAGATAAACTCCGACCCATGCCCGCAGGCACTCAGCCAGGGAAGAATCAGCAAGCAAGCGGCGAACAGCCAGCCAAATACCTTCGGCATCGCCCCTCGCCGCCCGCATGTTCCCGAGACCATCTCAGGGCACGCGGTTCCAGCGGAGCACCCGCCCGAATTTGTTCCACTCGGTAACCAGGATGTTCCCCTCCGCGTCGTAGGTAATGCCGTGCGGCGCGGTCACGATGCCCTCGTGCCAGGCGCCAGGCTCCGTCTTGTTGGTGTTGATCTCACCATCCGTTTCGTTCGTGCCCAGCGTGGTCACGAGGTTTCCCGCCTTGTCCAGCACACTCACGCGGCCCGCGATCTCGGCGATGCACACCTTGTCCCCAAAGAACGAAGCCGAAGACGGCCGGCGCAAACCGGTCGCGTATTCCCCGATCACTTCCCCGTCCAGCGACAGGTGCAGCAGCCGAAGGTTCACCCGGTCACAGCACAGGATGCGCGGTTCGTCATACCGGGGATCGATGAAGATCTTGTGACAGTTCATCAGGTTATACGGCGCCTCGCGGCCGCCGAAGACCTTCTTGAAATTACCCTCTCCGTCGAAAACGAAGATCCAGTCCAGCCCATAGCCATCCACCACGTAGACATCGCCATTCGGCGCCACATCCACTGAGGTCAGCTTGAGGCCCTTCGGCCCGATCTTGTCCTGCGGAAAGGAAGAAGCCGGAATCTCCAGCAGGATTTCCCCGTCCAAGGTCGATTTGATCACCTTCTGCTGCCCCAGCACAGTGGCGTAGATCGTGTCATTATGAATCACAAAGCCGTGCAACGTCTTCGGCAGGTTCGGCACATTGTGCGAATAGGTCCCGTCCGGCTTGTAAACCTGTAGCCCCTCCTTGCTCGCGTCGCTGCCGTCCCCGTCCACACTCACGTAGATCATCCCCACGGAATCCACCGCCACTTCCCCGTGGGAATTCCCCACAAACTCCATCCCCGCCGGCGGTTTCAGCCAGCCCGGCACGAATTCAAACGATTCACCGGCCTGGACATCCGTCAGGACTAACGCTGCCAGAAACAAAAGGGGTACTTTAAGACGCATGGCGCGGACCTATGGAGCAAAAACCATGCAGATCAAGTCCCAATCCCGCCCCCCGGAACCCCGCGAAACTCCACCCTAACCGGAACACCTTTTGTAAGGCGCTCAGCAGAAACGGCCCCCAGACTTCACCCACCTGAACTGCGCTCCATGGCGCTTGGCACATTTGTCACAAAGACTCCGATATCGCGCCTCTCATCCACCTATTCTTGACCATCTTTCGCCTCAGCAGGCTCCCCAGTCACCATTCTCCCTCCCGCCAGCCTCAACGCTTTTTGATAAAAAGCGCTCAATTCCGAGCCAACTTTACCATCGTGCTTCCAAATCGTTTCCAAGGCCTCTTCCCACGAGAGCACCCGGAGGTTCGACTTGTCTTCCAACTGGTCCATCAACGGCTCAAACCAGCCTTCATACCACTGCTTTAGATCCTCCGATGTCTCTCTAGGCGCCTCCGATTCATACGATCCGATTCTCCTTTCCACGGCCCGACGAATCGAACTTGCCTTCGTCAATTCCTCCAGATTGCTGGCCCGGCCGCCCCTGCGGCGAATCTCTTCCTCCGGAGCAATCACAAAGAAACCAACCAATTCTGGTCTCCTAGCCTTCCTTTTCCGGTCCTCCGGGACCGCCACATCCCACTCTTTCAAAACCTCCGCCATACACGCGACATTCCGCGCCGCCTGATCGTAGCCGGACGCGTTCCCCGTCTTTGTCGAAAGACCACTCATCATTTTGGCCTCCACCACCACAAACTGCTTAGCCTCCGGGGAAAGCTCCAGCCCTGCCTTGGTACCGGACCTAAACTGAAAATCCCCAATCACCCCGTCCGCATTTGTGAAACCCTCCCCCAGCGGATCTCCCTTCCAACGGGGACGAAATGGAGAAAGCAGCCGGGCTTCAGAATACCAAGTGGATGTACTCAAAAAGCGCAATGGATGATCGCTCACTTTCAGATGCTTCATCGCTTCCAACACCAGACGCAGCATCCAGCCTTCGTTGAAAATCTCAGTAGGAGGAAAGGGCGGAACGGAGTCCTCTCCGTCACACTGCTTCAAGAGTTCGAAAAGGCGCTCAGGAATCACAACAATTCCAATCCCAACACCTCTCTTTCAAAATGACAATGCCCGTCTTTCCTTATTATTGGGAAACACGCGCGAATAACATCAGGGGACGTTCTGTAATTCTTCGTCACGTTCCGAATTCAGATCCGTATCTTCTGCGCCCTCTCTTCCCGCCTCGCTTCGCTGGCCCATCACCGGCGCGACGCTTCCCGGCTTCTCCTGCCGCGCCACAAAGTGATGCTTCAGCCACGCAAACGCCTCCGCCACATTCGCCGGGAGCCGATCCAGTCCCAGGGACCGGTTCTTGACCAGAGGCCGCAACCTTTCAAAAGGCCGGGACACCAGCGGCAGCGCCAGACCCGTCACGCTCATGGCCGCCTCGTCCACCAGCAGGCTCGGGGCGCCCACCGCCACCACTTGGCCGCGATCCATCAGCACCACGCCGTCCGCCCAGCCGGCGGCAAAGTCCACGTCGTGCGTGGCCACCACCAGCGTCTTACCGGCGGCGTGCAGGTCGTTCAGCAGCACCTGGATCTCGTCCTTCCCCGCTGGGTCCAGCGAGGCCATGGGTTCGTCAAAGACCAGGATGTCCGCCCCCGCCGCCAGCACCCCGGCAATGGCCGCCCGCTTCCGCTCGCCCTGGCTCAGGGAAAACGGCGCCCGGTCGCGATGTCCCCAGAGGCCCGTGGCGCGCAGCGCTTCCTCCGCCAGCCGGGCCGCTTCCGCTTCTTCGTGTCCAGCCTGATCGGGTCCAAAACGCACGTCTTCATACACCGTGGCGGCAAAGACTTGATCGTCCGGATTCTGAAACACCATCCCCACCCGGCGCCGGACGCGGGAAAGATTCGCCCCTTCCACCGCCAGACCGCCCACCGTCACCCGCCCGCTTTGTGGCAGGTGCACCCCATTGAAATGCAGCAGCAGCGTCGTCTTACCCGCGCCGTTAGCCCCCAGGATGGCGATCCGCGTGTTTCGCGGAATGTTCAGGCTCACTCCCGTCAGCGCCCGCGTCTCCATGCCGGGATAGGAAAAGCTCAAGCCCTGGACGAGCACTTCATTCTTAGGATCGTAGTCACCCTCGCCGCCGCCGCCATCATCCTCCGGCCCGAAGTGCCGCGACTCCCGCGCGCTCTGGCATCGCTCGCTGCGCTTCAGCGTACGCAGAAACAACCCCGCCACCAGCCCGCTCAGCCGGGACAACACCCGGCCCAGACGCCGTGGCGACAGGCCGCTCCCTTTCTTACCCTCTGGTTTGCCCGCTCTCACCTTGCAGGATAACAACATTTGCCGGGCCTCTTGCGCCAGCACGGAAAGGTACCGCACAGTGGATTCCAGGATGTCCACCAGCAGGCCCGGCACCCGCAGCTTCCGCAGCGCGGCAAATAGGCCCGCCACCGGCGTCGCCGCCGTCAGATACGAAAGCCACAGCGCCACCGCCAGCAGCTTCACGGAGATCGTGCCCGCCTGCTGCAAACCGGCCAGGCCGAACGTCACCCCCCACCACTCCACCTTCGGTCCCGCCACCGACCACGGTAAAAAGACCACCGCCAAAAGCCCAAAGGGCAAGATCGCCAAGACCCGCGCCAGCACATGCCTCACCGGAACCCGCGCCAACAGGCACACCACCAGCGGCACCACGAAAATAGCCGTCAGCCCCCACCAGGGAACCACGCGCGGCAGACAGACCGTTCCCACGATGGCCGCCAGCACTAGGGCCACCCGCCAGGGATCGCTTCCCACCAGAGGACGCACCCCCGGCACCGGCTCCGCCCAGCTCCCCGTGTAGTTCCTGATGCCAAATCTACCCATAAATCCTCCCCCGGCCTTTCCGGAAAGCCCTATCGCTCCTTGTCCTCTTATTCAGTGCCTCACCCGGCGGGCATCGCCACCGCGCCGCAGCATGGCAAAGACATACACCAGCCAGCCCGCCAGCGCCGCCAGCAGCACGCCCAGGACGCGCGCCACCCAGTCGCCCACCATTCCGGGAAGCGCCATACCCAGCGCGGGCGCGTCGCCTTCCAGGTCCAGCTTCTCCGCCGCGGCCTCCAGGCCGTCGGGCAGTTCGGAAGAAAACGAGGTCAGAATGAGCGTCAGGGCCACCAGGATCACCAGCAGCCAGATGGCTCCGGAAAGGTTGAGTCCCCGTCGCCCGCCCACTGCTTCAATTCGCTGTGTTGCCATGTAAACTCGGATGGTTGCACCCCAGCCGCTCGCCGTAGCCAGCCTTGTAGAGCGCTTTGAGCACCAGCACGGTGATGAACCCTTCACCCAGGCCGATCAACGCGTGGCTGCCTCCTAGCAAAAGCATAAGCCTTGCCAGAGGGGCCACTCCAGAAGGGACAAGTTCCATCGCCACCGCCCCGGCCGCCAAAAGCGTGGACCCCCACGCTGCCACAAAGACCGCCACCGCCTCCCGCCGGCCAAAGCCCGCCTTCTCTCCCTGCTTCGGCGCCAATAACTTAAAGAGAAACCACGCGGAAAAATTAGCCACAATGGCCAGGTTCAGAATGTTCGCCCCCAGCGCCGTCACGCCCCCATCCTGAAACAGCAGGGCTTGTAAAATAAGCACGGAACTCATGATCAAAAGCGTCATCCACGGGCCAAAAAGCACCCCCAGCAGGGTCGCCCCCAGCAGGTGACCGGATACCGCCGTCGCCACCGGAAAGTTCACCATCTGCGCCGCGAATACGAACGCCGCCGCCAGCCCCACCAGCGGCGCCCGCCCCGCCGCGGGAGCCGTGTCCTTCAGCTTCTTCAGCGCCAGCCCGATCCCCACCGCGCTGACCGCGCCCGCTCCGATCAATACTCCAGGCTCCAAAAATCCGTCCGGCAGATGCATGATATGGTTTGGCTTAGGTCCAAAATCAGAGTTTTCTCAGGCTGCTTTTCAAGTTGGGCAACCACGGCGCCAGCAACGCCCGCACCGCGTTCAGCGTCCGCCGCAGGGCCAGGCTGGATTCCGCCAGCACCTTCACCGCGTACACCCCTTCGCTCAAGCGCGAGACACCGGTCAACCTCGCGCCTGCTTCCGTCATGGATTCGATCTCCACGATGGCCGCTTCCGGCAGATTCGCCAAGTCTCCGCCCACCATCCAGATGCTGGCGTAGTAGGCCTTCTCCCAGCCCGCCACGTCCAGCATCCAGCAGCGGTCCGGCGGCTCCACCAGTGCCCGTTCCACCGCCAGCAGCCTACCGCCCACCCGGAGGGAAAACGACCAGTCCAGGTGCCGGTAGGCCAGCAGTTCCCCATGCGCCACCCGGCCCGGCGCCAGGGTCTCGATGAAATACAGCGAACCGCCCTCCGCCACCTCTATCTCCGTGCGTTGCCGGTAGCTGGAGGCTCGTTGCGGAATGAACAGCTCCGGAAACACTTCCAGCCACCCATCTTTCGCCACGCGGAAGGATTGGTACAGGTAAGCCGTCTCCCCGTCCGGCGCCATGGTGTGGGCCCGTGACGCGCTGGGCGAGGTAACCAGCAGGCTCGCCCCCTCCTCCACGCTCACGTGGCTTTCCATGCGGTCCCCCGCAAAGATGCCCGCCGTCGGGTTCACCACCTGCGCCAGCAGCACCCGCCCGTCCCAGTAGGCTTTGCTTAGGTGAAAAGGAACGGAGTGGTACTGGTGCCGTAGCGCCGTGCGCCCCGTCGCCTCGCTCCGCGCGGCGATCAGCTCCAGCCGCCCGTTCAGGGCATTGCCGTTCATCGGACCCGCCTGCACCGCTGGTTCTGTAGTCGCCGAAAAACTCACTGTTCCGCCGGAGCCGCCTCCATCAGGTCGGAAAACATCACATCCCGGTCAAACCACGCCATCAGTTCGGGCACGCCTTTCCCGCTCTTAAAGTCACAGAAAATGAAGGGCCGCTCTTTCCGCGCCCGCGCCGCGTCTTGCGCCATGCTTTCCGGGTTTACTTCCACATACGGCGCCAGGTCCACTTTGTTAATGATGAGCAGATCGCTGAACGCAATGGCCGGGCCGCCCTTTCGCGGAATGTCTTCGCCTTCCGTCACATCAATCACGTAGATGAACACGTCCACCAGTTCCGGGGAAAAGGTGGCCGTCAGGTTATCCCCGCCGCTTTCCACCAGCACCAGTTCCAGGCCCGCGTGCCGCTCCTTTAGTTCGCGGATGGCCGCCAGGTTCATGGCAATGTCATCGCGAATGGCCGTGTGCGGACAGCCCCCGGTCTCCACGCCCACGATCCGGTCCGGCGGCAGGGCGCCCGCCCGCACCAGCGCGGCGGCATCTTCCTGGGTGTAGATGTCATTGGTTACCACCGCCATGTTGAAACGGTCCCGCAACTCCTTGCAGAGCCGCAGGGCCAGGGTGGTCTTTCCGGAACCCACGGGCCCCCCAATGCCAACACGGATGAGTGGTTTGTCAGGCGGAGTCGTCATCATGAAAGAAAGAGCCGGCTATGCGCGCGCTTGTGCCGCGCGGAGGCAATGTCCAGTAGCGGAGTAAAAGTGCCCACCCGGTCCGGCGTCACCAGCATGGACCGGTCGATCAGGGCGGGCAAGTTCGCCGTCTGGCGGTAAAGGATTTCCTGAATGACGGTCTGCCCCAGGCGCAGGATCTTCAGCGCGGCGGACAGCGTTCCCGAAAGGGTCGCGAATCCATAGGCCTGCAGCGCCGCATCCAGCGGCACCTCCAGCAGCGCGGACTCCAGGCCGGACACCACCGGCAGCTGTGTGTGGCTTAGTGCGGCGGTCAGCTCTTTCCAGCCCGCGGGGTCGCGCCTTTCGAAATGCATGACCCGCTCCATCAGGTCCAGCCGCTGCCGTCCCGAGCGGGAGGAAGCCAGCCGCAGTTCCTCCGGCGTCCGCAGGGCCGCCGCCAGTTCGTCAAGCTCTCCCAACCGCTCGCCATCGCCCACCAGCGCCGCTTCGTGGCTGAAGCGGATGATTGGAAAATCGGCTCCCTCCAGCCCCGCGAAGACAGTCTCGGTCACATGACGCTCCAAATCCTCCGGCGTACACACCATTTCCAACTGCACTAAGCCCTCCAACCCGTTGGAGTGCGCGAACACGCCCGTGGGATAGGCGCTGTCGGTAATCTGTAACAGACCGCCCAGCCAGGAATAAAGGCCGCTACTCGGCGCCCTGTCCTCAGAATGGAGAGGCCGGGCTGTGGCCAAAGAAGAAATGCTGGTGGTCATAGTCCAGTCCGGGGTCGTGGGTGTGGTGGTTCATGGCGGAGTGCGCCGGGGGATTGAAAATTTCCACGCTGGTTTCAAAGGGAAACGCCATCTCGGTCAGCAGCCGCCTCACGGTGGGGTCGTCCCCCACCAGGAGCAGGTCCTCCCGCACGTCCACCGGCTGGTGCAGGTTCCCGATGGCCCAGCCCAGCCGCGTGGTTTCCGCCGCGTCCTTCGGCAGCGGAATGGTCAGCACGGGCTCGGGCAACTGGCAGACCTGGTAGCGTTTCGTCGCGGTTTCATACACAAAGTCTCCGTCGCCCAGCGGCTCGCGCAGGCTGAAGGCAAAGTCGGTTCCGTCCTCCGCCGCCCGGCGCCACCGGCATTTCTGCAAGCTGTGCCGGTCAACCTCGATGGCGATCAATTCCCGCGCCTGGTCGCTCGGCGTGATGGCGTTCTCAATAATCGGCATGGGGGCTGACCAAACATCCAAACAAAAATGATCAGAAAAGGAAATAGCGCTGCGCCATGGGAATGATCTTCGCCGGCTCGCAGGTCAGCAGCTCGCCGTCCGCCTTCACCGTGTAGGTCTCGGGATCGATCTCGATCTTCGGGGTCGCGCTGTTGAAAAGCAGATCCGCCTTGCTGATGGCGCGGCACTTGGACACCGGCATCAGGGCTTTCTTAACATCCAGGATATCCGCCAGCCCGGCATCCAGGGAAGCCTGGCTCACAAAGGTCACCGTCGTGGAGGCCAGCGCCCGGCCATGCGCCCCAAACTGCGGGCGATACATCATGGGCTGCGGCGTGGGGATGGACGCATTCGGGTCTCCCATGTTGGCATACGAAATCATGCCGCCTTTCAGAATCAGCTCTGGCTTCACGCCAAAGAAGGCGGGCTTCCAGATCACGAGGTCCGCCAGCTTGCCGATCCCTAACGAACCCACCAAATGCCCCATGCCATGCGTGATGGCGGGGTTGATCGTGTACTTGGCCAGGTAGCGCAGGATGCGGAAATTATCCGCCGCGGGATGTTCGGACGACGCCAGCTTGCCGAACTGTTTCTTCATCTTATCCGCCGTCTGCCAGGTGCGGCAAATCACCTCCCCCACCCGGCCCATGGCCTGGCTGTCGCTGGAGATCATGGCGATCGCTCCCCGGTCGTGCAGGATGTCTTCCGCCGCGATGGTCTGCGGACGAATGCGCGACTCGGCAAAGGCCACGTCTTCCGGAATCTTCGAGTCCAGGTGGTGACACACCATCAGCATGTCCAGGTGCTCGTCCAGGGTATTCACCGTGAAGGGCCGCGTCGGGTTCGTGGAAGACGGCAGTACATTCGCCTCGGCGCAGACTTTCAGAATGTCCGGCGCGTGCCCGCCGCCCGCGCCTTCGGAGTGGTAGGTGTGAATCGTCCGGCCCGCGATGGCTTCCAGGGTGCGCTCCACGAAGCCGGACTCGTTCAGCGTGTCCGTGTGAATGGCCACCTGCACGTCCAGCTCATCCGCCACCGCCAGGCAGGAGTCGATGGCGCCGGGGTGCGTGCCCCAGTCTTCGTGCAGCTTCAGTCCGATGGCCCCGGCCAGCACCTGCTCGCTCAGCGGCGGGTGGGTGGAGCAGTTCCCCTTACCCAGGAAACCCAGGTTTACGGGATACTCCTCCGCCGCCTCCAGCATCCGGGCAATGTTCCAGGCGCCCGGCGTGCAGGTCGTGGCGTTCGTGCCCGTGGCCGGACCGGTTCCGCCGCCCAGCATGGTGGTTACGCCGCTGGAGATCGCTTCTTCAATCTGCTGCGGACAAATAAAGTGAATGTGCGCGTCAATGCCACCCGCCGTGATAATGCAGCCTTCCCCGGCAATGGCTTCCGTCGAAGCGCCAATGATCATCGGGTCTTTCTTCCCCGTGACCGGGTCCGGCAGCACGGAACCGATCCCGCTCTGGATGCCCGGATTCCCCGCGTGGCCGATACCCACAATCTTCCCGTCCTTGATCCCGATGTCCGCCTTTACGATGCCCACCTCGGCATCCAGGATCAGGGCATTGGTGATGACCAGGTCCAGAGCTTCCGCCCGCGTGGCTGTGGGCGACTGCCCCATGCCGTCGCGAATAACCTTCCCGCCGCCGAACTTCACTTCGTTCCCGTAGCCGGCGGCCTCGGCGATGTAGTCTTTCTCGACCTCGACAAAAAGTTCGCTGTCCGCGAGACGCACCTGGTCCCCCGTGGTGGGACCGAACATCTCGGCATATTGCTGTCGGCTTAGTTCCAAAGGCATCTGTCTAAAAGGAAGCTGGAAAGTTTAGAAATATTTCAAGGCAGCGGGCCATTCACCATACCGTTCAAGCCGTACACCTCGCGGCTGCCCGCCAGGGCCACCAGTTCCACCTCCCGCTCGTCGCCCGGTTCGAAGCGCACCGCCGTGCCCGCCGGAATATTCAGGCGGAAGCCCAGGGCCGCGTCCCGGTCGAAGGACAGGCCGCTATTCACCTCGTGAAAATGAAAGTGGCTGCCCACCTGCACGGGCCGGTCCCCCGTGTTCGCCACGACAATGACTTTCGTTTCCAGCCCTTCGTTCGCCTTCAGCGGCGGGCCGTCGGATACAATCAATTCTCCGGGAATCATGAGCGAATGGGGTGGTGTACGGTAACCAGTTTCGTGCCATCGGGGAAGGTCGCTTCCACCTGCACTTCGTGAATCATCTCAGGCACGCCTTCCATGACTTCATCCGTCTTCAGGATGGTGGTGCCATAACTCATCAGCTCCGCCACGGTCTTGCCGTCGCGGGCGCCCTCCATAATCTCGTAAGTGATGATGGCTACGCACTCAGGGTAGTTCAGCTTCAACCCCCGTCCCTGCCGCCGCCGCGCCAGGTCGGCGGCCACCACCACCATCAGCTTCTCGCGTTCGCGTGGAGTCAGATGCATTTATGAAATTCTTTTCGTCGGATTAAAATTCTGTGGCCAGGCTTCAGCGCGGCACAGCCGGCGCGGCTTCCGCCAAAAAATAGCCTTCGCTTCACACCTGGAGATACTGGGAAATAGCCGCGTCGTCGAGCTGATCGATGGTCCCATGTTTCACCACGGATCCGCGGTCCATAATGTAAAAGCGGTCGCTGACCGCCTTGGCAAAGTCCAGATACTGTTCCACCAGGAAAATGCTCATGTTCCCCTCTTTTTTCAGCGCATAGATGGTGTCTTCGATCTGGTCGATGATGGACGGTTGAATCCCCTCCGTCGGTTCGTCCAGAATCAAGACCTTCGGCCGCGTCAGGAGCGCCCGGCCAATCGCCAGTTGCTGCTGCTGGCCGCCGCTGAGCACCCCGCCTTTCCGGCTCAGCATTTCCTTCAACACGGGGAACAACTCGAACACCCGGTCCAGCTCATCCTTGGCCGACTTCCCGAACACCACGATGGCAACCTGCAAATTTTCCCACACCGTCAGGTTTGGAAAGATGTCCCGTCCCTGCGGCACGTAGCCAATGCCCTTCCGCGCCCTTTGTTCGGGAGCCATGGACGTCACGTCTTCACCATCCAGAAAGACTTTCCCGACACGAGGACTCAGCAGGCCCAGCGCGGTTTTCAGCGTGGTCGTCTTGCCCACTCCATTTCGGCCCATCAGGCAGACCAACTGCTTCGGCGGCACCTCAATATCCACCCCTCGAAGGATGACGGACTGATCGTAGGCGACTTCAATCTCTTGTAGTGAAAGTAGGGATTCGACCATGACAAACTGGCAAAAACGTTAGGAAATTCTGGCGCGCCGCCCGGATCAGGCGGGCTTGGTGGGGGACGCTTCTTTCTTTGTAAGATCGATTCCCTGGGTCTCTTCCGCCGGTTTTTCTTCGCCCTCCGCGTCCCGGGCATGTTTCCGGCCCAGGTAAACCTCGATGACCTTCGGATCGCTCTGCACCTCATCCACCTTGCCCTCTCTCAAGATACTGCCCTGGTGAAGCACGGTGACCTTTCGCGCGATCTGGCGAACGAATTCCATGTCGTGCTCGATAACGACAATGCTATGCTTCCCCTCCAGGCTCAGCAGCAGCTCGCCCGTGCGTTCGGTTTCTTCATCCGTCATCCCGGCCGCCGGCTCGTCCACCAGCAGCAGCTTCGGGTTCTGCGCCAGCAGCATGCCGATCTCCAGCCACTGCTTCTGCCCGTGCGAGAGGGAGCCCGCCAGTTCATACTTCCGGTCTTCCAGCCGGATGGTCTCCAGCACTTCGTGAATCCGGTCCTTGTCTTCCTGGGATTCCTTGTAGAAAAGCGAGTAAAACACTCCCCGCGGACCTTGCAGGGACAGCAGCAGGTTGTCGTAAACCGTGTGCCCGGAATACACCGTGGGCGTCTGGAACTTCCGGCCCACCCCCAGCCGGTTGATCTCATATTCGCGCAGCTTGGTCAGGTCATGCTCCCGTCCCCGGCCAAACTCGATGGTGCCTTTGTCAGGCTTGGTCCGCCCGGTAATGAGGTCCAGCAGCGTGCTCTTCCCCGCCCCATTCGGCCCGATGATCACCCGCAGTTCCCCCAGGTCCATGTAAAAGTTCAGGTCCCGAATCACCTGAAAGCCATCGAAGGCCTTGTTCAGATCTTCGATCGTTAAAATGAACTCCAGCGGGTTCTCCGATTTCGTCTCGGCGGGGCTATCCAGTTTCAATTCCATTGATCGATAAGCAGAATGAACGAGAGCATCATGTCTTCAGCGCTAAACGAGCCTCTTTATCTCAGTCCAATTTTCAGGTGGCGGACGCGGACCGCAACGCCAGGATGCGAGCCTTGGCCCAGCCATACAGGTTCAGAACCTTGGGCTTCAGCACGGGAAACAGACTAATGATGCCCCCGGGCAGGAAAAGCACCGTCACCACAAACAGCACACCCAAAATAATTAGCCAATATTCCGGAAACTGATAGGTCGCCCAGCTCTTGAGCCAGTTCACAAAAACCGCCCCTATGACGGGTCCCCATAGAGTACCTCGGCCCCCCACGGCCACCCAGACAACTACTTCCAAGGACCTGTAAGGATGAACTTCCTCTGGATTGATAATACCTACCTGAGGCACATAAAAGGCTCCCGCCACCCCGGCCATCATTGCCGCGACAACAAAGATGAAAAGCTTATAGCTCGTTGTGGAGTATCCGGAAAAAAGCACTCGATTCTCGCTGTCTCGTATGGCCCGTTGAACTTTTCCGTACTTGGTTCTGACCAACCACCAGCAGAACAACAAACTCAGGACCAGCGCGATGCTCGTCCCTATAAACAACCCTTTCTCCACAATCGGACCATTGATCGGGAGCCCCAGAATGGATTTGTAATTCGTAAAACCATTGGTTCCGCCAAAAGTAAACTCGTTACGGTTGAAAAGCAGCCGGGCCGCGTAAGTGAGAGCTTGAGTAATAATCGAAAAATACACTCCACGAATGCGAGAACGAAACACAAAGAAACCGAACACAAATGCAAGAAGTCCCGGCACCCAGAATACTGCTCCAGTGGCGAACCAAAAACTGTAGAAAGGTTTCCAGTGTGCCGGAAGCTCATGATAGCCCAGTATCACCATGAAGTTGGGAAGTTCGCCACTGTATTGGCCCTCTCTTCCGATCATTAACATCAGATACATGCCGAATGCGTAGGCTCCCAGACCAAAGAAGAGACACTGCCCCAGACAGAGGAGGCCAGTGTACCCCCACAACAGGTTCAGACTGATCGCCAGAATCGCGAAGGCCAAATACTTGCCCCACGTATTCATCTGGAAGTCGGAAATGTGCAGAAACGACCCCTCGGGAGCCAACCCGTTCAGCAGTGGCACCAATACCACCGCGACAAGAAAAATGATCCCTATTCCTATCAGTTGCCAGTTTTCGCGTCCCCTGTTCATATAAATATACCTTAGATCGAATCTATTGAGTAAATACCCTTCTCAGTCCAAGGAGCGGGACTTGGTCGGGAACAATCCTTCAGGCCTCCATTGGAGGAACAGGATGATGGCAAAGAGCACAAAGATTTTCCCCATTACCGGCCCTAAGAACGGTTGCAGCACCTGGTCCACCACCCCAATGCTGAAAGCGGAGGTCACGGTTCCAACCAGGCTGCCCGTGCCTCCCGCCACCACCACCATGAAACTGTCGACAATGTAGTTCTGACCCATGTCGGCCCCCACGTTTCCAATCTGCGACAGGAACGCCCCCGCCAGTCCCGCTAGCCCGGAGCCAAACGCAAATGTCATCATCCGGACTTTGGCCGTGCGAATACCCATGCACGCCGCCATGTGCGGATTTTGCATCACGGACCGGATGCAGAGGCCGAGGGGCGTCTTCGTCATCAAGACCCAGGTCCCAAATACAATCACGATAGCGAATCCGATGATAAAGAGACGGTTGAAACCCATGTTCACGTCATTTACGTCAAAGTTGCCCATCAACCAACCCGGCGAATTCACCTGCCGGTTGGACGCTCCAAAGATGAGGCGAAAACTCTGCTGCAACACCAGGGACACCCCCCAGGTGGCGAGCAGCGACTCCAGCGGACGCTTGTAGAGAAACTGAATAATTCCCCGCTCCAGAATAGCGCCCACGATCGCCGCCGAGAGAAACGCGATCGGAATCGCCGCGATGAAGTAGAGCTGAAAGCCCAGCCCACTGTCCCCGAACCAGTGGACGAAAAGAACCTGCGTCTGGTAGGTCGCGTAAGCGCCGATGGCGATCATTTCCCCGTGCGCCATGTTGATCACCCCCATCAAACCAAAGGTGATCGCCAGGCCTAGCGCCACGACCAGCAGGACGGAGCCCGAACTCAACCCGCGGAACGCGGTGCTGAAAAACTCCGATACCTTAAAGTGATTCTCGATGGAAAGTTCGGCTTTCTTGGCGGCGGCCAGAATCTCTTCGTCCCGTTGATCCTCCGGCGCCTCTTCTTGCAGCCGGATGACATCTTTCAGAAAGCCGAGGCCCGCCAGAGAATTGACCTTGGCCAGCGTACGGGTGGCTTCGATTACCTGATCTTTGGTACCTACCGCCAGATAGGTGACCGCCAAACCTTCCCTCAGGTTCTCCTTAACACCCTTGTTCTTCTCCACCGAAAGACGCCGCTCCAGAACCGGGATATAGGAGGCGTTCTGCGTCAGCCCCAGTTTCTTTGCCGCCTGGGCTCGCACTTTCGGGTCCTTGGCGCTCAGCGCCAGAAAGTCGACCGCGTTCTTCATTTCCTTCCGGAGACTCCGGCTCGTATCCACCGCCGTCAGGTCTTTGGCCACAAAGCTAAGCGCGCCCCCATCCGCTCCCGTCAGCGGTTCCGCGTCGATGATCTTGATCGCGGCGGAAGGCGCTTCACTCTCTGGATTCTCCAGCGTGAAGGGAATCTTCTCGCCCCCTTCCGTGGTGTGCACAAAGACCTCACCCCGTTTCCATTGCTCGAAAACGGTTTCCAGCAGGCTGTCCCCCGTATCCGCCAGCTTCTGAATCAGCACGATCTGCTGGTCGTCATCCTCGGCCAGAATCGCCTCCACCAGGAGCGCCCGCGTTTCACCCTCTCCCGGCTCTTGCGCCTTACCAGCTTGATAAGAAACCACACTCCACAGCGTGAGAATGACGGCCAGGCACTTGAACCATTTTGCCGGAGAGGAGGAAAGCAGGAGACTCATTTCTTGGTAATACAAATGCGGGCTTTTGCCGGGCCGAAAGCACTGGGGAACTGACCCGCGGATGAAATGCTCCTAAAGGCAATTTCCATGCCAGAACTGCCACATACAGAGCGGCTTTGCGCATTTCCCCGATGCCCGCTGGGATAACATCAGGAGATGAAAAATCTTCGCCCGCGGAATCCGGTTTTTCAGGGCGAAAACCGCCAGGCTCAGAAAAGAGAAGGCCCGGTCCGCGCGCTGCCAAAGCAACCGCCGAACCGGGCTCAACTCAAACCTACCAAAGCTTCCGGCCGCCCCAGGAATACGGGCGGCCGGAGAAAGGTAATTACTCGGATTTTTCGAAAGTGCCCTTCAGGAAGGGCTCGCCATAGACGTTGTCGAAGGACTTGATGACCTTGAACTGACCGTCAGGCAGCGTTTCGCCGATGTAGACGTTCTTGGTCAGGTGGTGATTCTTCTGAGAAGTCACCGTGCCGCCAGGACCGTCAAAGGAGATGCCGCTTTCCAGCGCTTCGACCACTTTCTCCACGTCGAAGCTGCCGGCTTTTTCCACGGCGGCTTTCCAGAGGTAAACGCCGTCGTAGGACAGCACCATCGGGCTGCAAGTCACGCGGCCTTCTTTTTCGATGCCGCTCACGTCAGCCGTTTTCAGCCAGGCCTGGAAGTCGTCGATGAACTTCTTGTTGGCCGGCGTGTCCAGAGACATGAAGTAGGTCCAGCAACCCAGGTGACCCACCAGGTCCTTGGTCGGCAGAGAGCGAAACTCGTCTTCCGACAGGGAGAAGGAAACCACCGGGCAATCTTCGGCGGTCAGGCCGGAGGCGGCGAATTCCTTGAACAGGGACACATTGGAGTCACCGTTCACCGTGTTGATCACGCAGGCGTCACCGGAAGCGGCGAAGCGCTTGATTTCCGCGACGATCTGCTGGTAGTCCGTGTGGCTGAAGGGCGTGTATTTACCGGCGGAGATCACGTTGCCGTCCGCGTCTTTGCGCAGACCGCCACCGATGTTCTCGATCGGGATTCCCTTGGACAGCAGGTATTCCAGCAGCACCAGGTTGGTGGTCTGGGGATACACATAGTCCGTGCCCAGCAGGTAGAACTTCGTGAACCCTTCGTCCAGGAGGTAATCCACCGCCGGGATCGCCTGCTGGTTCACCGCCTCAGCGGTGTAGAAGATGTTCGGAGACATTTCTTCCCCTTCATACTGCACGGGGTAGAAAAGCAGTCCCTTGTTTTCCTCAAAGACAGGGAGGACGGACTTCCGGCTGACCGAAGTCCAGCATCCGAAAGTCACGGCCACCTTGTCCTGAAGGAGCAACTGCTTGGCTTTTTCCGCAAACAGCGGCCAGTCCGAAGCACCGTCCACCACGACGGGTTCGATCTTCTTGCCCATCACACCACCGGCGGCGTTGATCTCGTCGAAGGTGAAGAGCAGGATGTCGCGCAGGGACGTTTCGCTGATGGCCATGGTGCCGCTCAAGGAGTGAAGCACGCCGACTTTGACGGTGTCTTCCTCAGCGGATACCAGACCCGATACGCCCAGCGTGGAGACCGCGGCTACCGCGGCAAACGCGCCTTTCAGCAGCGAGTTAAAGTGTTTCCGTTTCATTTGGGTCGCGTAATAGAGTGAATGAGTTCAGAGCTCGTGGTTAATTTTAGAGAAAGAGAGGGCCGGCATACCACAACTGCCGGCCCTCCGAATGTGAGCTTGGTCTAGTAAGCTTCTTCTATGAGATTAGAAGGAGACCGAAACACCGACGTTTCCGGTCAGGAAAGCTTCGTCGGGATTGTTCGGGATCACGTCGTCATCCGTGTAGTAGAAGGTCACGCCGGCGTTCAGCGCCCATTCGCCGTATTCCACCGGAATCGGCAGCGGCACACTGGCCTGCAGACCCGCGGACACGTAGCCGAAGCCACTGTCGCCAGCCTGGAAGCCGTCCGTCATGAAGGCAACGCCCACCGGGACGGAGAAGGACACCGGACCCGCGTCAAAACCGGGCTCGACGCCCAGCACCACCACGACACCGTCTTCGCCACCGGAAGCACCGGCGTCAGGACGGCCGTGAACAGTCACGCTCGGGCTGAGAGGAACATCGAAACCCAGGATAAGGTCGATGATCTGCTCAGTGTCGCCGCCATAGTACCACTGCTGGTACAGGACGGTGGCGCTCACCGGACCGAAGGACTTCGAAAGACCGGCCCAGACATCAATTTCTTGAATGTTGTCGCCGATGTTGGAAGCCGCGTTGTCATTCACGTCCCACCACGTGCCCAGAAGGAAGGTCACGTCGCCAGGCAACGCGAACGCAAGTTCCAGAGACGGGTTGAAGATGGCGTCGCCCCAAGCGGAGCCACCACCCCAGACGTCCGCGCCGTAGGAGATGAAGTGGGTGTTAAGGTCAAAGGAAAGAGTACCAGAAACCGCGGAACCGACGACCGGCTCGGGTTCGGGCACCACTACGGGTTCCTTGGACATTTCACCGGCCTGCACCCCGGCACTCAGCGACAGAAAGGCAGCCGCCGCCGACAGTTTGGTATTAAGTTTCATGCTAATAGTTCAGTATCTCTCTGATAGTTGGTTGGTTCTTCAGTGTGGTTTATAGACCTCCCTCCCCAGCTTCCTTCTGGCTAACACCATCAGAAAACGAGTTGGGAACTTGTCACCACGAGTAAACATTTTCTATGCCAAGGGAAGAACCCCCACAACTCCATCCGCGCTTCGCCTGCATACGAAAAATCCTAACGGTATTATTTTATAGTTTTTGCGCCTTATTGTTAGGCACTTACACTTAATTTTGCGGCCCCTGAAAGGTGAGGTCCTTCAGGCTTCCCAGCCCCCGGAAAACGCCAGAAGAGACGCTTTATCTAGAGAAGTTGCAGTCTCGAATCCTTTTTGCTCAGGCCCTTGCCTGAATTGATCACCCCCCCTTCGGAAGCCAGAGCCTTAGCCTGAATGGCACTCGGTTAAGCGCGGCGACCGGGTCTTTCACGGGAACCAATTGCGATGGAATTGCCGGACAGGTATCGCGCGGCCTTCTCGCTGGATGTGCGCCCCAAAGTTTCGCGCGCCGGGCCTGGCTGATCGTACTCCGCCGGTGATGAGCGCCAACGGCGCGCCGCATACCAGCCTGGGCCGAAGGCCCAGGGCTAGTCAGATTGACAAATTTTGAGGGCTGAAGGCCCGGCGCATGCGGGCCGCGCCGTGACTCCGCCGCCATCCCCGGGGGATGCGCCGGACCTACGGCCCTCGATATTCATGGGGACCCGTTTTCCTGGGGCTCGCGCCCCAGGCTGGTATGCGCCGGGCCGTTGGCCCTCCGG
>JAUICH010000051.1 GCA_030427505.1 Verrucomicrobiia bacterium | reverse complement strand
CACTTCTTGCGCCCCTTCAGGGCGCCTTTTCTTGGGGGGCCTTGTTCCCGGGGTTTGAAAACCCCGGGCTGTCATCTCAGGCCCCGTTGGGGCCTTCCTCACCTCATGTCGCCTCGTCTTGCCTCCTCGGGGCGAAGGCGAACGGGTTAGCCTGCATTTCTCACCAGTTCTCGTGGCGAGACGCCGCGAGGCCTGTCCTGACAAGGCGCGCGAAGATTTTCACGCGGAGTTGTATGAGAACATACTGCTCAAAGGCATATCGAGCGAAACGCAGGCAGGGCGGTCCGTAGCAAGTCGCAGCAGAGAACTGGTGAGAAATGCAGGTTAGGCTCCCTCTCTTGGCGCGGGCGGGGAAGGCCAAGTGCCCGCCCCACATCAGGCCGGTCTTTTCAGGCGTGACGCCTTGCCGCCAGAGCCCACCACCAACACACACCGGAAACCGTTGTTGTTGTTGCGATTACCGGGCGTGTTGTTGTTGCGGTTGGAAGACCGGAGATTGATCTCCGTGTTATTGTTCCATGAACCGCCGCGCAACACGCGGGAGGCTCCGCCGCCGTGCCGGTTTTCATCCGCTCCGCCGCAAGGGCAGAGTTGCTGGAATGAAAAGTCATAAAAGGTCATTCCCGTTAAAAAATTTCGCCTCGCTTCGCGCGGTAGGCAGGGTAAGGCGGCTCCGCCGCCAATGTAAAGAGAAAAGGACAGGACACCTTGTTAGCCACCAGAGCCTACCTCCAACACACAACGAAAACCGCGATTGCCGCGATTGCCGGGAGCGTCGTAGTTGCGGATGGATGACCGGAAATAGATCTCCGCATTGCTGCACCACGAACCGCCGCGCAACACGCGGTATTTCGGTTCCGCTGGATCGTACCAATCTTCGCACCATTCCCAGATATTCCCTCCCAAATCGTACAATCCTTTGTCATTCGCCCGATAGCTGCCCACCGGCGCCGTGAAGGCGTATCCGTCATCATAGCCCTCTATGCCTGTGAACTTGAAGGCGGCCACCGCTTCACGACGGTGGACGAGGACAGCGGCGAGCGGCGCTATGCCTGTGAACTTGAAGGCGGCCACCGCTTCACTGCTCGCATAATTCTCCACCCGGTCCGGCGGCGGCCACGCCGTTCCCCACGGATAGACGCCTTCAATTTCCCCATTCTTTTTCTTCGGCGTTTCGTCCACGTTTTCCTGGTCCCCAATGCCCACCGCGTAGCTCCATTCGTGGTCCGTGGGCAGCCGGTATTCGTCCTTCGGGCCGATCCGTCCCGCTGCCCGTTCCGATTCCGTCAGCCAGGCGCAAAAGGCCTTCGCGTCCTCCCAGTTCACATTCACCACCGGGTGGTCCGGCCCCTGCCCGTGGCCTTTATACTCGTAGTCTTTCCACTCCAGGTTGACCCCCGGGTTCTTCGCCGCATAGGCCGCGTAGTCCTGCACCCGCGTTTCCCAGATGGAAAACAGCACCCGGCTCCCGTCCGTGTAATTCACCACCGGCACGAACTTCATCCCCAGGCTATTCGCAAAAGGCCGCTCCTTCGTGGCGTCTCCGGGGCCGATTTTCGCTGGTTCGGGGATCGTGACCAATGGAGATGGCGACGGCGACGGCGATGGGGCAGGGGTCGGCACCATCGCGCCGCTACCTCCGCTTCCTCCCGGACCCGCTCCATTTCCCGGCACAAAGGCAAAGGTGCCGTAGAACTTGCTGTTGAACCAGGGCTCCTGATCGCCCCCCGTGGCGCTCGACACGTCCCGGCCGGTGGCTTTGAAGACTTCCTCGAAAGCGACGCCAGGGGTGGCCAGGTGGCGGACCAGGGCGCAAGTGTAGGGACTGTTCTTTCCGTCTCCGTCCGCCGCCACATCGCCGGGGGAGGTGGCGAAGGCCACGAACATGCCCTTGGGTGCCTGCTTCGGCATGGCCAGTCCCGCTCCCACGGAAGACCTGCCGCCGCTCCAGGACCGGGAGAAAGGATTGTCCCGGCAGCAGTCCAGGATCAGGATGTTCAGCCCTTCGCCCGCGCTTTCCAGGGCCCGCATCACCGAGTCCATGGCCAGAGTTTCGTCTGGCACCTCGTAGTCTCGCGCCACCTTGGCATCCACCGGGATGAGGTAGTTCCGCCCGTCGATCTGCAACCCATGCCCCGCGAAATAGACCAGCGCCACGGTTTCTTCCGAGTCATCCGCATACAGGCCATCGATGAATTCCCGCAGGGCGTCTTTCATTTCTGTCAATCCGGCATCCGTCCGTGTGGTCACGGTGAAACCTACTTTCTTCAGCGCCGCCGACATGGCCGTGGCGTCGTTCTTCGGATTGTTCAGCGGCCGGGCATGCTGGTAAGCCCCGTTGCCGATGACCAACGCCATCCGTTCCGCCGCGTCCAGTTTCGAGGGATGAATACCTACGCCCAAGACTACCAAGAGCGAAGGCAGGAGCAAGAGGCGGACAAGTGACCGTCTTGTTCCGGCTCGAGAGGTTGCTTTTCTATTCGTCATCGCTTTGTAAATCTATCGGAACCCAGTTTTCAGATTCTTGCGTCTGATTTCAATGCTGTGAATGCCACTTTTTCTGGACGATGACCCTCAGGGGTATTCAGCTTTGTTAGCCGCCAGAGCCCACCACCAACACACAACGAAAACCGATGTGGCTGACTCGGGGGTCGGGGACACTGAAGATGCGGACAGACGACAGCAAGAAGACGGGATGGAAGAAGTAGCTCCACGACGCACCCCGCAACACGCGGGAGCCCTGCGTCGAGGGATCGTACCAGTCCTCGCACCATTCCCAGACGTTTCCTCCCAAATCGTAAAGTCCCTTGTCATTCGCCCGGTAACTTCCCACCGGCGCCGTAAAGGCGTACCCGTCGTCGTCACTTACCCTATAGTTCCCTGCCCCTTTGGGCGGCGGCCACGACGTTCCCCACGGATACACCCCTTCGATTTTCGAATTTTTCTCCTCCGGCGACGCATTCGCGTCTTCCCGATCTCCAATGCCCACCGCGTGGCTCCACTCCTGGTCCGTGGGCAGCCGGTATTCATCCTTCGGGCCGATCTGGCCCGCTGCCCGTTCCGATTCCGTCAGCCAGGCACAAAAGGCCTTCGCGTCCTCCCAGTTCACATTCACCACCGGGTGGTCCGGTCCCTGCCCGTGGCCTTCATACTCGTAGTCCTTCCACTCCAGGTTGACCCCCGGGTTCTTCGCCGCATAGGCCGCGTAGTCCTGCACCCGCGTTTCCCAGATGGAAAACAGCACCCGGCTCCCGTCCGTGTAATTCACCACCGGCACGAACTTCATGCCCAGGCTATTCGCAAAAGGCCGCTCCTTGGTGGCGTCTCCGGGTCCGGTTCGCGCCGGTTCCGTAATGGTGGCCAGCGGGGATGGGGCGGGAACCATGCCGCCAACTCCGCCTGAGCCCGGGTTCGCCCCGCTTCCAGGCACGAAGGCAAAGGAGCCGTAAAAGCTGGAGTTCATCCAGGGTTCCTGACCGCCCGTGCCCCGTTTGACTTCGGCGCCAACGCGTTGAAAGACCTGATAGATCTCCAAACCAGGGCGGAGCACCTCGGTTTTCAGAATGCCGCTGAAGGGGCTGTTGTTGCCTTCGCCGTCCTTGGCCACCTGGCCTGGCGCGGCGGCGAAGAGCAGGATGGTGCCGCCCGGGGTGAACTTTGGCACACCCAGGCCCGCGGCATCCGCCCGGCCCCAGCCCCGGCCCAGGGGATTCACCCGGCAGCAGTCCAGGATCACGATCTTCAACCTCTCTTCGTCTCCCGCCATGGCTTCCAACACTTCGGTCAGAGCCAGGGTGCGGTATTTTACCTGGTATTCTTTTTCCACCTGGGCATCCACGGGGACCAGGTAGTTTTCCCCACCCACTTCCAGGCCGTGCCCGGCAAAGAAAAATAGCGCCACCTTCGACTCCGCGGCCGCGTTTCGGAACCCGGTCAGAGCGCCCGCCATGCCTTCCTGAGACAGATCGGTCTGGGCCTTGCCCCCAATCAGTTCAAACCCGCATTGCTTCAACGCCGCCGCCACATCCGTCGCGTCAGCCGTGGGATTGCGCAGCGGGTTCCCATGCTGATAAGCCCCATTTCCAATGACCAAGGCCACCCGGTCCGCTGCCCGTAGGGACAGAGGGAGGGCCAGGCAGAGTCCGCAGAGTAACCCGAAAACCAGACGAACCGCTCTGGCGGTTCCGGCCGGGTGTCCTGATAGGATCGCCCAAGTGATCTCCCCTTTCATCGCAGTAATAGAGTCTCAGATTTTAAGGCATGCCCGCAAGGTTATCGTTCGGACAGCCGGAGTTCTTGCGGGCAAAGCGAGTTTTTTTCTTCACCTCCCGTCCCCTCGCCAGCAGGGCTCTCTCCACTTCCACCACCACGCGGCCGGGGCTGTTCATGGGTTGGCGCGAGAGGGAGTAGTAGATCGATAGGCCATAAGTATCCCCCCTCACGCCTGCCTCTCCCACCATTGGAGGAGGTGGCGGCGGGCGCGGTAGAGGCGGCCTTCGACGGCGCGGGGGGAGCAGCCGAGGACGGCGGCGGTGGCTTCGTGGTTGAGGCCTTCGAGGCAGGTGAGTTGGAGGACGGCGCGGTGGCGGAAGGGCAGAGCTTCGAGGCCCTGGCGGAGTTTTTTGAGGTCTTCCTGGTGGGCGGCCTGTTCGTCGGGTGTCGCGCGGCGGCAGGCGAGGTCGTGGGGGGCGGCGTCTTCCAGGGGGACGGCCTGGGACCGGGCGCGGGCGCGGCGGGACCGGCGGGCATCGCGGCAGCGGTTCAGGGCGATCTTGTAGAGCCAGGTGAAGAACCGGCCCCGGGGCTGGTAGCGCGGCAGGGCGCGGTAGGCGCGGACGAAGGTGTCCTGGCAGGCTTCGCGGGCTTCTTCGGGGCAACTCAGCCACTGGTAGCAGAAGTGGTAGACGGCATCCTGGTGGGCCTCGACAAGGGCGCGGAAGGCGGTCTCGCAGCCTTCTTTAGCCTGGGTGACGAGGGCTTGTTCGTGCGCGGCTTCCAGGGTCGCGCCGGGGCGGGCGGTTTCCCGGCTAACGCCGGAGTTGGCGGCTGCCAGGTCAACGCCGCGGCTGGTAGCTCCGGTGGCCCATTCAGGGCGGGCGGTTTCAGATGCCACACTGGTCCCGCACGTTTCCGAAGCAACAACGCATGGGTTGGCGGCTTTCGAGGCCACACCGCTCCCGCCGGATTCTGATGCCACGCCAGTCCCGGCGGCGTCCGGGTTCGCGTCCGGATGCCGTGGGGCGGGCCGCCCTTTCTCCGCCGGGGGCGTGAGAACTTCAAGGGCTCGCAGTGCCGACGATGCTGTCATGAGTCCATTGCAAAAGTTTTTCCGCTTGCACCGGGTTAAGGTGTTCTTTCATTACTAAGAAATGATCCAGGGTGGCTTTCCGCAGTTCGGCGTTCAGGCCGTTGAGCCGGTTCAGCTCTTCGTCCAGGGTTTTCTGGTCCGCGTTGGCCCGGATGCTGGCGGCGAGTTGCTGGCCAGCCTGGCGGATTTCGGCCCGGAGGCGGAGCCGGTCGCGCTCGAAAGCCTGTTCGTAGGGCAGCAAGAGGTCGTGCTCCTCGGCGCTGATCTCGAGGTTCTGATGCATCCAGGCGTGCAGGCTTTCCTCGGAATCCACGGGGCGCGAAGATTCCGGCGACGGGGGCGGCAGGATAGCGGGAGGGTTGGCTGCGGCGGTCAGCTTGACGGTCACATAGGCGGAAGCCGCCGCGACGAACACGGTGCCAGCCACCCAGAGCGCTCCCTGAAGCGAACGCGTCATGTCACGGGGTCTCGAAAAGCCCGAAGTGAGGCGGGAGGCTTTCCCCTTCCCCGCTGGACGCCACCTGATAACCGCCGGGGGGCTGATACAGGGACAGGGGCGGCGGCGTTTCCACGCTAGCGGCGCCGCCGGGCCGCAGTCCGGCCACCAGAGCGGCGGTGGACACGGCCAGCAGCATGAGCAGGGCGAACTGGGACGCCAGCCGGACGGGGCTTTCGGCGGCGGCGGTCTGACGGGAGGCCGCCAGGACCGAATCGGCAAAGGAATCCGGTAGGGACGGCGGCGGCGACTCCCCACCGGCGCGCGCCAAAAGGCGATTCAGAGAAGCATCGTCCATGGGATCACTCTATCCGCCGCGTTTCATTGAACAATAGGGAAATGTTTGGCCGGCCATTGGAGACCGGAAGCCTTGCCTAAACCACGCACACACACCAAAAAGGGACCGGGCTTTGAAGAGCAACCAAGGGCACTGCATTCATTGCTAATGAGACTCAGTCGCAAAAACTACTTGCACATTCGCTGACCCATTTCATTGTGGCCTGACGAACGATTGTTTCTGCTTTCAGTATTTCCCACGCATGGACGAACCAATATCTTTCGCGCCGCACCGGTGCCTCTCCCTTCGCCGGCCGCTTTCCGTGGCCTGTCTCGCCGCCTGCTCGCTGAGCCTGGGCGGATTTACTTTTTCCGGCCAGGCGCAAGAAGCCACCCCCGGAACGAATAGCGACGCCCCTCCCCTGCCCGCCCCGGCGCTGGTGCAGGAAAAGGTCCGGGAATGGGTGAACGTGCAGAAAATCCGCGCCGAAGAAGCGGCGCAGTGGGAAGACGAAAAGCGCCGCCTGGCGGACCTGAACGAGATTCGCCGAAAAGAGATCGCGAAGCTGGACGAGGTGATCGAGGCCGCCGGCACGCGGCTGACGGACGCGGAGAAACAGCGCACGGATCTGCTGGCGGAAGAACAAGACCTGCGCGGCGACCGGGCGGCCTGGGAAAAGGATCTGGAAGCCCTGGAGGAAACGGCGCGGGAACTCCTGCCCGCCCTGCCGCCACCGCTGCGCGACAAAGTGGCCGACGCGGAGGACCGGCTGACGAAGCCCGACCCCAGCGCGCCGCTGCAGAATCGTTTCCGCGACGTGCTCGCCATCCTGACGGAGGCGGAAAATTTCAACGCCACCATCACGGTGGACTCCGAACTGCGCGAGTTCGACGGCCAGGAAGTGGAACTGCAAGTCCTCTACCTGGGGCTGGGCCAGGCTTACTACTGCGACCGCGCGGGCAAGCAGGCCGGCTTTGGCCTTCCCGGCGCGGACGGCTGGACCTGGACGTCCCGCCCGGCCCTGGCGCCGGAGATCCAGAAGGCCATCAAGGTTCACCAGAAAAGCGCGACCCCGGAACTGGTCACCCTGCCTGTAAAGCTTAGCCAACAACCATGATGTCTTTCCCCAATTCAGTCCGGCTCGCCCTGGCCGCTTTCCTTTCCCTGAGCTGGACGGTTCCCGGCTTAGCCCAGGAGGCAGCGCCTGAAGCGCCCGCCACGGAACCGCAAACGGCGGAAGAGGTCGAGGCGTCCTACCGGGCAGCCTTCTCTTCAGTGGAAGCGGATCTCGCCTCCGAGCTGCAAAAGCTGGCCGAGTTGCGTCAGCAGATCGGTGAAGAGAAACCACCGCTGGCGAAGGAAACGAACACCATCGCGGCGGAGATCCGGGAAAAGCGTCACCTGGCGCGTCTGGCGGAGCAGGAGCGCGACGCGCTGATTCACGACCTGAACGAGCTGTCCAACCGGGTCCGCGTGTGGCGCGACGAGAAGACCTATGTGGCGAGCCTGCTGGAAGACTACCGGAAGCAGTTCGAGTCCCGGCTCAGCCTGGCGGAGTTGGTCAGCCACGAGGCGGAACTGGAAAAAGCCCGGCAAGCCTCCAGCGCGGACAGCGCGCTGACCGAGCGGCTGGCCATCGCGGAGCTCGGGCTGAACCGGCTGAAGGAAAGCCTGGGCGGTCACGTGGTGGCGGGCCAGGCCCTGGGGACCGACGGCACGGCGGTGGACGGCCAGTTCGTCCTGGTGGGGCCGGTGGCGTGGTTCACGGCGGAGAAAGACGGCCTGGGCGGCCTGGTGAACGACCGGAAAGACCTGCGGCCCGAAGTGGTGCCGGACAGCGCCTCGCCCAAGGCCATCGCCCAGCTGGCGAGTGGCGAAGAAGCAAACGCCACGCTGGACCCCAGCCTGGGCACGGCGCTGACCCTGCGGGAAAACGAACGCTCGCTAGTGGAGCACATCCGTGAGGGCGGTTTCTGGATCTACCCCATTCTCTTTCTGGCCCTGGTGGCGACCCTGGCGGCGCTCTATAAGTGGCTGCAGATTTCGCGATTCCGGGAGCTGCGTCCAGACCTTCTGCGGAGCGTGATCGATGCCGTAAACCGTGGCGACCGGGCGCGGGCCCGGGAAGACGCGGACCGTCTCCGGCATCCCGCGGCCATCCTGTTGAAGCGTGGAGTCGAGGTCGCGGATCATTCGCGGGATTTCGTGGAGGAAGCGCTTTACGAGAAATACATGGAAGCTCAGCCGGGGCTGCAGCGCGGCCTGCCCTTCATCGCCATCGCCTCGGCCACGGCGCCGTTGCTCGGCCTGTTGGGAACGGTCACGGGCATGATCCACACTTTCCAGCGCATCACCGTGTTCGGCACCGGCGACGCGCAGCCCCTGGCGTCCGGGATTTCCGAGGCGCTGGTCACCACGGAGTTCGGCCTCATCGTGGCCATCCCGGCGCTGATCCTGCACGCCCTGCTGTCGCGGAAGGTGCAGGGTATTCTTTCCTCCATGGAAATGGCCAGCCTGGCCTTTGTGAATGGGCTGCATCCGGAGGCTGGCGGAGAGTCCTCTGCTTCCGTGACGGGCAAGGCGCCGTCCGCCAACGACGGTTCCCCTACCCCGGCGCTGGCCGGAGCCAAACGAACGGGGCGATAATTTCGAGACTCCTTACCTCCACGCTCTACCATGTTTCACGCGTTCTTTTCCGAGCTTAAGACGATGAGCAGCGAAGGCGGCTGGGTTCTCTGGAGCCTGATCGCCCTGGCGTTCGGGATCGCCTTCGCGCTGATCTCCATTTTCTATCTGCTCCGCTTTCCGAATCCCCCCTACCTGCGGAGCACGGAGTGGCGGAAACTGCTGCACGCAAAGAAACACCTGCCGGCGACCCTGCTCCAGCGGCTGGCCCAGGGTTTCCCGAAACACCCCCGCGACCGGGTGCTGAGCGAGATCGAGCACAGCCTGTTCGCCACGCTGAGCCGGCGCCTGCCCTTCGCCTTCGTGCTGATCGGCGCCGCGCCTCTGGTGGGTTTGTTAGGGACGGTGTCCGGCATGTTCACCACCTTTCGCGGCCTGGCGCATTCCAGTGCCACCGCGCCGATCGACGTGATTTCGAGAGGCATTTCCGAAGCGCTGGTGACCACCCAGGCGGGCCTCATCATCGCGGTGCCATCCTTCATCGTCTGCCTGCTGCTGAACAGCTATTTCGAACATCTCCGCTCCGGCTTTCAGCGGGTGCGCTCCGCGCTCGTCCAGTCGGAACTGGAAGCCGCCGCGAACTTCATGCCCTGAACAGCCTACTCTTTATCCTCCTCTCATGTCCCGAAGATTCCGGTCCCACTGGCAAAACACCAACGGCAACAACAGCGGCGAGATCAACATCTCTCCGCTGATCGACGTGGTGTTCATTCTGTTGATCTTCTTCATCGTGACGACGGTCTTTGTGGAGGAGACCGGCGTGGATGTGAACAAGCCCCGTGCCGCGACGTCCCAGGATCTGGAGCGGAACAGCATCCTCATCGGCATCACGCCGGAGGGCAGCGTTTACTACGGCGGACGGGAGATCGGCGTGGGCGGCGTACGCCCCGTCGTGTCCCGGCTCATCCGGCAGGAGGCCATGCCCGTCATCATCCAGGCGGACCAGGACACTCCCACCCAGACCACGGTATCCGTGCTGGACGAGGCCAAGCTGGCTGGCGCGGCGCAAGTGTTTATTTCCACGGTCAACCAATAGTCTCAAGACGGCGAACCCACTAACCGACTACATGAGAACCGCCTTCCTGCGCAAAACCTCCACCCACGTCTACTGGCGGATGGGGCATTTGCTGCTGGCTATCGTCATGGCGGGCCTGCTGGTGGTGTTCCTGGTGGCGACGCGGCTGTTCAGCGCCGCGATGCCGGATCGCGAAATCCGCGAGGTCGAAGTCCTTGAAGTGGCGCTGCCCGCTCCCCCACCCCCGCCGGTGGAGCCGGACGAACCGCCACCGCCGCCGCAGCGTGTCGAGTTGCCCCGGCTGGACATTCAGCTGGACCCCGTGGCCCCGCCGCTGAAGGCCACGCTGGACCCGGAGACAGATTTCAAGATGAAGACGGCGCTCTTCGAGGTGGAGGTGGATCCCCCACCGGCGCCGAAGCCGGAACCTGCTCCCAGGCCTAAGCCTGCGCCGAAGGTTGCCGCGCCGAAACCGCAGCCCGTCATGCGCAGCACTTACTCCGCCGGCGAGCTGGACTCCCAGCCCCGCCTGCTGAACCACCCCAGTTCCTCCTTTCCCACCGCCCTGGCCCGCCAGGGAGTGCGCGAGGGCCGCGTGACGCTGGAGGTGGAAATCAGCACCAGCGGCCGCGTCAGCGTGCGCCGGGTGCTGAGCAGCAGCCATGAGGAATTCAGCCGCATGGCGACCGACATTGCCCGCCGGGCCCGCTTTTCCACGCCCACGAAGAACGGCACGCCAGTGACGGCGGTGTACCAATGGCCCCTGATTTTGAGACCCTGACTTGACCGATGATTCCACCGATGGCTCGCAATTCCTTTCTGCTCCCCCTCTCCCTGACGGCCCTGCTCAGCCTGAGCGCCGCCGCCTTGCCTTTACCCACGGCTGCCGCCGAACGGCTACCGGTGATCACCCACCTCTGGAAGAGCGCGGAGTTTCGCAAAGCCTTTACCGGCAGCTACGGCGTGGACGCGCGGATCGAGCCCCGCATCGGCGGCGAAGAGAAAGCCGTGCTGGATGCCGTGGCGGACGAAATGAGCGGCGGCGACCGCGCGGGGGCCCTGAATCTGCTGAAGAATTCCTCGCTCACCAGCGGCAGCGCGGCGCTGTCTTTTAACCTGGGAAACTTCCAGTTTGAGGAAGGCAAAACGGAAGAAGCGATCAAGGCCTTCGAGAGCGCTATCGAGCTGTATCCGAACTTCCGCGACGCGCACCGCAACCTTGCCATCGCGCTGATCCAGGAAGGCAAGTTTGACGAGGCCGAAGAACACCTGACCCGCGCGATCGAGCTGGGCGCGCAGGACGGCCTGACCTTCGGGCTGCTGGGCTACACGCACCTGAACCACGAGCGCTACCAGGCCGCGCTACAGGCTTACCGGCTGGCGCAGATGACCATGCCAAAGGAGATCCAGTGGAAGCTGGGCGAGGCCCAGTGCCTGCTGGCCCTGGACGCGCACAAGGAAGCCGAGTCCCTCTACCAGGAGTTGCTCCAGATCCAGCCCACCCAGAGCGGCATCTGGATGAACCTGGCGGACGCGTGGATCCGCAATGGAGAAAACGTCAAGGCCATCGCGAACCTGGAATTTCTCCGCCGCATGAAGGCGCTGACGTCTTCGGAAGTCCTGCTGCTGGGCAATCTCTATCTGAACGAAGACCTCTCCACCCAGGCGCTGGACGCTTACCTGGCCGCGACGGATGGCGAAGCCCCGGTGACGGCGGACAAAGCCCTGGGCGCGCTGGAATACGTCTGCCAGTTCCAGCTTTGGGACGAAGGCAAGACCCTGGCGGCACGCATCGGCGAAACGTATTCCTTTGAACCGCCCACGGACGAGGCGCCAGCGTCCACGGAAGATCCCAAGACGCTGGCGGCGCGGCTGGCCAAGGAAAAGAGCCGGCTGCAACGGGCGCGGGCCTTGATCGAACTGGAAGCGGGCGACCCCGCCACCGGCGCGAAACTGGTGGAAGACCTGGTGGCCCGCGACCCCATGGACGGTCTGGCACTGCTGCTGCTGGCCCGCTACGAGGTGAAAGCCGGGAACCGGGAAAAGGCGCTCATGCTGCTGGAGCAGGCCGCCAAGGACCCGGACGCGGAGGCGGATGTGCTGATCTATCACGGCGAACTGCTGGTGCAGTCCGGCGAGTACGAAGACGCGCTGAAGTTGCTGGAACGCGCCCAGGCCCTGAAGCCCAATGGCGGGCTGGCGAACTACCTCGCGTCGATCCGCGAGGTTACGGGAGTGGAAGAACGTTAGGATTTCTGATGTCTGCCCTTCCGCCAGTCTCACCCGAAGCCGCCTCCGCCCGGCCCGCCAGGGCGTCGCGGCTGTTTGGTGACTTGGCTGCGGACCGCTTTGAGATTCTGCGGCTCGCCCTTTCTCCCGGCGAGCACTGGCGTTATGCAATAGATCCGGGCTGTGCGTTGATGGCATTCAACTTCGCGGGTCCGGCCATTTTGGAAAGTTCCGGCGGAAACCCGGTCAGTTTCAGTGGGGCCAGCGTGGCGTTTTGCCCGGCCGGTTCTTCCGCGGGCACAGAGGCTTCCACCCTGGTCTGGCCGGCGGACACGAACCGGACCGCCTTGTTGGTGACCCTGCGTCCGGAGTTCCTGCGGGAAATGATCGGCGCGCGCCGGACGGCGTTGGGAACGCGGTTTGTGCAGGCCATTTTTGAAGACGCGGGCGCCCCGGTGGTACAGCCGCTGCACGCGGCGCTCGCCCAGTGGATCGACTCTTTGAAAGCCCCCTCCATCCAGGGGGCCGCCGCCAAGAGCCTGTGGGCGGAAGGCAAGCTGCGCGAGCTGATGGCGCTCTACTGCTTCGCGCCTGAGACGCCGGAGGAGGAATTCTTCTGCACCCGGCAGAAGCGCCTGGCCTCCGAGCGCGTGGAACGGGCCAAGGCCCACATGCAGGCAAACCTGGACGAAACGCTGGACCTGAAGGCGCTGGCGGAGTCGGTGGGCTGTAGCGCGCACTACCTGAGCCGGACCTTTTCCGAGTATTGTGGGATGACCATCAGCCAGTACCTGAGGCAGATCCGCATCGAACGCGCCGCCAGCCTGCTTTCCAGCGGCCGGTACAACGTGAGCGAAGCCGCGATCGAGGTGGGCTATAACAGCCTGAGCCATTTCAGCAAGGCCTTCCAAAAAGAGAAAGGCTGCCTGCCTTCCCGCTATGTTCCGCAAGCGGCGTAAGGTGAGGCGCCAGGCTTTCGCCTCTTTTTTCCGTCGTCCGCAAGAAAGAGCTAATTCGCGACACAGCACCGCGAGCATGGGGTTCGATCCGTGAGAAAGTTCCTGGCATGACCTTCAACAACTTCGACGTCCGCATCAAATATCGCCCCGCTCCCCCGGTGAAAAAACGGCGCCGCCGGACCGCGACGAAGAGCAGCGACGCGTCCAACGCCAAGGCGGTGAACGATTCCTCTAGCCAGGCAGAGGCCTCTGACCTGGTACGGGATGAGGGGTGAGAAGACGCAACAGCCCAGGCCGGGGGTTCGATGTTCCGGACGCGGTCCGGAAGACCTCTCCCCTTCCCGCGAGGCGAAGGTCCTCAACCTTGAAACCGCCGCTGCTGTTTTTCCTAACAGAAGCACCAAGGTTGAAGTCCTTTCATGAGAAGGCAGTCAAAAAGAAAATCAAAAATTCATTTTTGGTAGATCCAAAGAGCCAGGCGTGGATTGAGGTTTAAGGATGGGGTCATGACCAGAACAACGGAATCCTGCTTTCATTCGC
>JAUICH010000050.1 GCA_030427505.1 Verrucomicrobiia bacterium | reverse complement strand
TGAAATCGCTAAACCGGGGTCTCAGGGCCGGAGGGCCAACGGCCCGGCGCATACCAGCCTGGGGGGCGAGCCCCAGGAAAACGGGTCCCCATGAATATCGAGGGCCGTAGGTCCGGCGCATCCCCCCTGGGGATGGCGGCGGAGTCACGGCGTGCCCGCATGCGCCGGGCCTTCAGTCCTCAAAATTTGCCAATCAGCCTAACCTGGGCCTTCGGCCCAGGCTGGTATGTGACGCGCCGTTGGCGCTCATCTCCGGCGAGTATGATCAGCCAAGCCCGGCGCGCGAAACTTTGGGGCGCACATCCGCCGAGAAGGCCGCGCGATACCTGTCCGGCAATTGGATCCCGCAACAGAGCCGGTCACCACGCCTATCCGAGTGCCATTCGAGATAGCGTTCATTCTTACCTGCCTCCTTTTCCTGGAATCAGCCGCGGGATGTGACGCGATCGCGTGGCGGAGCGGGGTGGAAGGAAAATTGGCTGGAGGCTGAAGATTCGGGTATGAAAGGGGAACGAGAAATCCCCCGGATGGCTGGTGTTGATACGATCTCCTGGCGTTTGTTTAGGACCTCTGGATTAGGAAGGACCGCGGCGGTTTTGCTGTCTTTTTTGGTGGTTTTGTTAGTGTTTGGGAGCTTTTGGGAGGCAGCTTGCCAAGCGGCTGACCGCTCGGGCCATGAGGGGCTCGGTGAGACGCCGGGCTCAGCTTTGGAGCAGGAGTTGGAGACCGTCGCGAAGCGGCTGGCGGCGTTGCCGGACTTCATTCCTTCGGAGCAGGTTCACGGGCGCATCGGCTTTTATGGGCGGCCCCGGGAGGCGCGGGCTGGCGCGGAAGGTAAAAAAGACCCGGCGGCGGGCGCGTGGATCGTGATCGACCTGGGAGAGCGGGTGGCGCCGGAGTCGGTAGTCCTGTGGCCGGCGCGGGTGCCGGTGGCGCGGGAAGACGAGGGGACGGGGGGCTTTCCTCCGGTGGTGGAGGTAGAAATCGCGGAGGCGGCGGACTTTTCGGACGCGGTGCGGCTGGCGCGGCACGAGGAAATAGCGCCGGGCGCGGAGGCGGACCTGCCATTCCTGCGCGTGGCGGGGAACGGGGCGGCGGGCCGCTACCTGCGGCTGAGGATAGTGGGGGGCCGGGCGCGTCCTTCCGGAAGAGGCACCTACTTTTCGCTGGGGGAAGTGACGGTGCTGGCGGGCGGGCGGAACGTGGCGCTCTGGCGGCCGGTCACGGCCTCGGAATCCATCGACAACGCGCCCCGCTGGCAGGCGGCGAATCTGACGGATGGTTTCCTCTGGTGCCTGCCGCTGGCGGGGCGGGCGGTGTCGCCGCTGAATGGTTACCACAGTGCAATTGAATCGACGGGACCGGAGGGCCGGAAGTGGGTGGAAGTAGACTTGTCCGGGGAGGCGGCGGCTCTGCCCCTGGACGAAGTGCACGTAGTACCCGCGCACCCCAGGGACTTCGCGGACGCGGCGGGCTTCGGCTTTCCCCCGCGTCTCCGGGTGGTGGCGGAGACGGTGGAGGGTGAAGAAGTGGTCCTCCTGGATGCGGCGGCGGAGGACTACCCAAACCCCGGCGCCGCGACGGTGATGATCCCGGTTAGCGGGCTGACGGCTCGGCGGCTGCGGGTGGAATGCCTGCGGCTCTGGCCGCGTTCGGGGGACTACATCTTCGCGCTGGCCGAACTACAGGCCTGGAGCGGAGGGCGAAACGTGGCGGCGGGAGCGCCGGTGCTGGCGCTGGATGAGGTGACGAGCCCGACCTGGGCGAACGAAGCCCTGACGGATGGTTTTTCCAGCCGGCGGGAATTGCTGGACTGGCCCACCTGGCTGAGCGGCCTGGAGGAACGGCAGCGGCTGGAGGCGCGCGCGGCGGCGATCCGCGCGGAACTGGACGCGCGGCGTGGGCGGACCATCCGGCGGAGCCTGATGGCGGCGGCGGTGGGCTTGGTCATCGTGTTGCTGGCGGCGGCCGTGACGGTGCTGTGGCTGCGGCGCCGGGCGGAGCGGGCCGGGGAACGATTGCGCGCGCGGATCGCTCGAGACCTGCATGACGAGATCGGCGCGGGGCTCAGCCACCTGGCGCTCCAGAGTGACTTAGCGGCACACGGACTCGGGGCGGACGACCCGGCGCGAACGCGCTTTACCTCCCTGGCGGCGGAGGCCCGCGAAACGCTGGACGACATGCGGGACATCGTGTGGCTGCTGTCACCGGGAGGCGAGGGGGGGAACTGGGCGGAGTTGTCCCGGCGGCTGGAAGCCATCGTCGGGCGGCTGCTCGAAGGCACGGAGCACGAGGTAAAAACCGAAGGCCGCCCGCCTGCGGGCGAGCCCCCGCTGGAATGGGCGCGGCATGTGGTGGCCTTTCTAAAAGAAGCCCTGACGAATGCCCGGCGTCACGGCAACGCCACTACCGTGACGGTGGTTCTGGAGTGGCAACCGGGGGCGTTCCGGCTGTGGGTGGCGGATGACGGGAAGGGGTTCGACCCTGAGGATCCGGCCCTGCGGCGCGGCGCGGGCTTGAGGAACCTGGCGAAGCGGGCGGCGGAGTTGAAGGCCGCGTATGACCTGGTTTCGAGCCCGGGAAAGGGCACGGTGGTGACGTTAAACGCACCGCTACCGAAATCATAAAATCTTAATGAATTACCTAATACTGAGTGAGTAAAGAGGAATCAAATAGTTCCAGCCTTCCTGTTGGCCAGGAAGTCAGGTCCGCCACATGGATCGTGGAGGATCATGCCCGCCTGAGGCGCTCGCTGAGCGAGATCGTGAGCCTGTCAGGGAGCGGTCCCGTGCGGGCCTTTGCCGCCTGCGAAGATGCGTTGGAGGCTCTGGAGCAACTGCCGAAGGCGGGGGCCGTAGCGGGGGCAAGCGAACCACGTCCGGGCGTCATCGTGCTGGACATTGGCCTGCCGGGTATGTCAGGGCTGGAAGGGATTCGCCTTTTTAAAGAACGGGACCCGGAGGTGGAGATCGTCATTTTCACCGTGTTTGACGACCGGACGAAGATCTTTGGCGCCATCTGCGCGGGGGCCTCGGGATACCTGCTGAAGTCCGAGCCGCCGGAACGGATCGCGGCGGCGGTGGAAGAAGTGCGGCGCGGCGGCTCGCCCATGACGCCGGAGATCGCGCGGCTAGTGCTGGAGCGGTTCAGTTCGCTGGCGGCGCCAGAGCCGGGAACGGGGACGAGCAGAAAAGCCGGGTCCGATTCACCGGAGACAGTCAAACTAGAAGCAGCCGCTGAGAATGAAACATTGGACAATGGTTCGCCCGCGGCCCTGTCGGAGCGAGAGCAAGAGGTCCTGCGCCTGATGGTGGCGGGTCTGGTAAAGAAAGAAATCGCGGACCGCCTGGGCCTGAGCGTGCACACCGTGGACAACTACGTGCGCCGCATCTACCGGAAACTGCATGTGAACACCCTGGGCGGCGCGGTGGCCCGGGCGCTGCGGGAGGGGCTGGTGTAGGGGGCCGTCACAGGCGTGTGACGTGTTCTCGTGGCTTGTGAAAAATAGCGATCGACCGCACGATCTGTCGCGTGAGGAAATCCCCGAAGTCTCATCTGAAGTCCTGCCGTTTGACAGCGAGGGCAAGTGGAAGCGGTCGCCGCGTGGCGTGGCGGGTTTTGGTGGGTGTGTTAGGAGGACTCGCGCTGGCAGGGATGCCGGTGGCCAATCAGGCGGCGGAAGCGAAGACCCCAGCGTTGCCGGATTTTGAAAAAGACATCGCCCCGCTGCTGGAGCGAAAATGCCTTTCCTGCCATAGCGCGGATCAGGCGAAAGGAGACTTCGTTCTGGAAACGCGGGCGGGAGCGCTGGAGCATGGGACGGCTTTGGCGCCGGGCGACGCGGCGGGGAGCAAGCTGATTACCCTGGTTACCGGGCCGGAGCCGGAAATGCCGAAGCGCGGAAAGCCGCTGACGGCGGAGGAAACGGCGCGGCTGCGGGCGTGGATCGAGGCGGGAGCGCCGTGGCCGGAGGATCGCGTGCTGGAGGACCGGCCCGAGCGGGATCTGGACTGGTGGTCGCTGGCGCCGCTGAAGAAGCCGCCGGTGCCGGGAGCGGAAGGGAACGAAGGTTTGGCCAAGAACCCGGTGGATGCATTTCTGGATGCGGCACTGGAGAAACGCGGTCTGGCGCCGGTGAAAGCGGCGGAGCCGGGGGTGCTGATCCGTCGCCTGACCTACGACCTGACGGGGCTGCCGCCCACGCCGACGGAGGTGACGGCTTTCCTGGAGGAAACCAAGACAGACCCGGAGGGCGCGTGGGAGCGTCTCGTGGACCGGTTGCTGGCTTCGCCCGCCTTTGGCGAGAAGTTCGGGCAACACTGGCTGGACTTGGCGCGTTACGCGGAGACTCATGGTTACGACAAAGATAAGCCACGCGAACACGCCTGGCCGTATCGCGACTACGTGATCCGTAGTTTCAATGAAGACAAGCCCTATGCCCGCTTCGTCCGGGAACAGGTGGCGGGAGATGTGCTTTATCCCGGCGAGCCGGATGGAGTGCTGGCGCTGGGCTTTCTGGCCGCGGGGCCGTGGGACTTCATCGGCCACAAGGAAGTGGGGGAGGGCAAGCTGGACGGCCGCATCGCCAAGCACCTGGACCGGGACGAGATGATCGCGGCGGTGTTCAACGTGTTTCAAAGCACCACCATCCAGTGCGCCCAGTGTCACCAGCACAAGTTCGACCCCATCACCATGGAGGACTACTACCGGCTGCACGCCGTGTTCGCGGCGGTGGACCGTGCGGACCGGGTTTTCTCGGGGCTTAGTTTGAAGGAACAGGAAAAGAAAGATGCTCTAACGGCTCGCGTGGCGGCGCTGCGGGAAGAACAGACGCGGTTAGACGCGGGACTCAAGCAACTGGTCGCGGCCCAGACGTCCGGCCTGGACCGCCGCCTGGCGGAACTGAAGGAACAGTATGGCACGGATGGCAAGCAGGCCCCGGAGTATGGTTACCACAGCAAGATTGAGCCTTCGCCGGACCGCGAAAAATGGGTTCAGGTGGACCTGGGGCAGGAGCGGTCCGTTTCCCAGGTGCGGCTCATTCCGGCCTATGATTCCTACGCGGGCATCGGTGCGGGTTTTGGCTTTCCCGTCCGGTTCAAGGTGGAAGCCTCGAACGACCCGGAGTTCAAGAAGGGAACGCGGCTTCTGCTGGACGCTACCCAGGAAGGTCAGCCTTCGCCCGGTTCGCGGCCCGTGGTGGCGGAGGCGGGGGGTAAACCTTTCCGGTATATACGGGTGACCGCCACGCGGCTGCGGGAACGGAAGGGGGACTACATTTTTGCCTTGGGTGAACTGGAGTTGCTCAGTGACGCCGGCGGGAAGAACTATGCCCGCGAAGCGGGCGTGAAAGTGACGGCGAATGACAGCATCGAAAGCAAACCCCGCTGGTCAGCCGCGAACCTGGTGGATGGCCGCTTCTTTCAGGAATTGAGCGACCCAACCTCCCTGGTGGAACTGCGGGAGTTACAGTCCCAGAGGGAAGCCATTGCCGCGCGGGTACGGCCACCGGAGACGGAGGCCCGGCTGGCAGCCATCGAGAAAGAACTGGCGAAGCTGAACGGCGAACTGAAGTCTTTCCCCGAAGGGCAATTCGTTTACGCGGCAGCCACGAATTTCCGCCCGGATGGGCGTTTCATCGCTACCGGAGGGACGCCCCGGCCCATTCATCTGCTAAATCGTGGCGACCTGCGGGCTCCCGGTGCACTGATGACCCCCGGCGCGCCGCCGTTGTGGGAGGGAGCGCCCGCCAGTTTCGGAGAAGCCGCCGCTTCGGGCGACGAAGGCGCGGCGAGGGCTGAGCTAGCGCGTTACCTGACGGACCCAGAGAATCCGCTGCTCTGGCGGTCCATGGCGAACCGCGTCTGGCAATGGGTCTTCACTCAACCGCTTGCCGCCACGCCGAACGATTTCGGTCGCATGGGACAGCTGCCCACCCACCCGGAGCTACTCGACTACCTGGCCGCGCGGCTGCGGGACGATCCCGGCCAGTCCGTGAAAAGCCTGGTGCGCCTGCTGGCGACCAGCCGGGCCTACCGGCGAGCCAGCGCGAATCATGACGGAAATGCTAAGATAGATGCCGGAAACGCCTATCTCTGGCGGGCACACCGGCGGCGGCTGACGGCGGAGGAGTTCCGGGACACCCTTCTCGCCGTGAGCGGGGACCTGCGGCTGGAAGAGCGGGGCGGGCCAAGCTTCCGCGACTTCGTGATCGAAAAGCCCCAGCACTCGCCGCACTACGAATATGCCCTGCACGATCCCGAGGACCCGGCGGCCTACCGGCGGACGATTTACCGCTTTGTGGTGAGGTCCCAGCCGCAGCCGCTGTTGACCACGCTGGACTGCGCGGACCCGTCCCTGAGCGTGCCCCAGCGGGACGAATCCACCACCGCCCTCCAGGCGCTGACGCAGTGGAACAGCCGCTTCGTGGAGACCGTATCCCGTCACCTGGCGGCCCGTCTCCGGAAAGAAGCGCCGGACTCGCCCGAGGCGCGGTTGGACCTGGCCTGCCGCCTGGCCCTGGGCCGTCCGCCGGATGAAACGGAACGCACCGTCCTGCTGGCTTATCTGAACGAGCAGGGAGAAGCCGCCTTTGCCCGAGTGCTCTTCAACTTGAACGCCTTTGCTTACCTGGATTAATCAGCCATGACCTCCCTGTCTTCTCCCCACGCCAGCCGCCGTCACTTCCTGGGCTCGTTCAGCGGCCTGGCACTCTCCAGTCTTTTCATGCGCGATGGCGTGGTCCAGGCCGCGATGCCGGGTGTGGTGACGCCATTGCACCGCCCGCCCCGGGCAAAGCGCGTGGTGCAGCTTTTCATGGCGGGCGCGGCCAGCCACGTGGATCTCTTCGACCACAAACCGCTCCTGGAAAAGAAAGACGGCCAGCCCTGGGACCCGGGCGAAGCGGTGGAACTGTTCCAAAGCCAGCCCGGCGCCTGCTTTGCCAGCCCCTGGAAATTCCAGCCATACGGCCAGAGCGGAAAGATGCTGAGCGAGATCGCCGCGCCGCTGAGCGCCGTGGCGGACGATATTGCCTTTGTGCACAACATGGTGGGAAAGACCGGCGTGCACAGCCAGGGCACGCTCCTTCAGACCACGGGCTTTAACTTTCCCGGCTTTCCCAGCGCGGGCGCGTGGGTGTCCTATGCTCTGGGCAGCGAGAACGACAACCTGCCCACTTTCGTCGTCCTGCCCGATCACCGCGGGCTGGCTTCGAACGGCGCGAAGAACTGGGCCACCGCCTTTCTGCCCGCGCGGCATCAGGGCACGGTCATCCGGCCCGGCAGCGCCACACCCATCGCGGACCTCTTCGCGCCGGAGAGCGGCTTCATCACTCCCGCGAACGACCGGGCCGGGCTGAGGACGCTGGCCAGTCTGAACGCCGCGCACGCCGCCGCCCGTCCGGCGGACGACCGCCTGTCCGCCCGGGTGCATTCCTACGAACTCGCCGCCGCCATGCAGCTCAGCGCCACGGACGCTCTCGATCTGTCCGGCGAGCCCGGCTACATCCGCGACCTATACGGCCTGGCGCCCGAAGGGCCCGGCGTGTCTGACACGAACATCAACGCGAAGGCGGAGAGCGAATTCTTCGGCCGGAAATGCCTCGTCGCCCGGCGCCTGCTGGAGCGTGGGGTACGCTTTATCCAGGTGTGGAGCGGCAATGACAACGGTCACCCGCGCCGGAACTGGGACAGTCACGAAGACGTGCGGCGGGACCACGCGCCCCTGGCTCTCGGCATGGCGCGCGGCGCGTCAGCCCTCATCCAGGACCTGAAACAGCGCGGCATGCTGGACGAGACGCTCATCCTCTGGACCACGGAATTTGGCCGCATGCCCTGTTCTCAGGGCAGCAAGGGCCGGGACCACAATCCCTTCGTCTTCACCAACTGGCTCTGCGGCGGTGGCATCAAAGGCGGCACCTACGGCGAGTCTGATGAATGGGGCTTCAAGCCGCTCGACCGCGACCACCCCACCACCGTTTACGACATCCACGCCACGCTCCTCCACCAGCTCGGCCTGAACCACGAACGCCTCACCGTCCGCCACAACGGCATCGACCGCCGCCTGACCGACGTGCACGGGAAGGTGCTGACGGAGATGGTGGGGTAGATGGGGAGACAAGGAGACAAGGAGACAAGGAGACAAGGAGACAAGGAGGGCCGGGCGGTCTGTTTGAAGGCTGGAGAGAGTAGGAGGACAGAGCTGGTTTAAGGGGCGGAAGGCTCGATCGGGAAGAGGCGTTCGATTTCCTCGAAGTGGCCGGAGTGATTCCAGTAGTCTTTTCGTAGCCAGTGCCGGTCCGCGAAGTGCGCGGGCAGGTAGAGATACATCGCGATGGAGTGTCCGAACCGGTAGGTGGGGATGCAGTACGTCCCCACCGAGGTGGGGTGGGGTTCCACCAGGGCGTAATAGGTTCCAAGGTAGAATCCCAGCCCTAGCAGAAAAACCATCAGGCCAGAGGTCCAGCTGGGTATTCGTGGGTCCTTCATGGCTCTTGGGCTGAGTGATCTGGCAGGCCGGACTTCTACGATCTTTTCTCCGCGGGGGTATCACCCTAACCGCTCCGGCTTCCCCTCCGCGCAGTCAGCGCCCGTATCCCCACGATCAGCAAAGCCAGCAACACCCCGATCGAAATGGAGATGAAGCTCAGGGTCTGAAGATCGTTGGCGGCGCTTTCCTTTCCCTCCGGTGCCTGTGCCGCCACGATCAGGCCGATGAATCCCACCCCGATGGGCACCAGCACCGCGAGGACGGCGAGCACTTTCATCTGGGCGGGGGAACTGTGAGCGCGCATCATTTCCGCATCCTACCTGAAGGCGGAGGGGAGTTCCAGGTTTTGCCCATTTGCTTCCACCACGCATTCCATTTGACACCCGTGCCGTTCGCGCGTCTATTGGCTGCGTCATCCCCGGTGGGCACTGCCATATTAGAATTATGACAGTCAGCCGGGGACAAGGCGCAAAACCGGTTCCAGATTTCGATCAAGAATCCGCACTCGCGCCAAAACCCATGATCGGGGGAAGGGAATGACGCCTCTTCAGTGTCATCCCGAGCAATACCCAAATCACTACCCAAGCGAGCGATAGATCGCTTCTGGCGTGCTTCTCTGACGTTTTGTTTTTCTACCCGCGTTCCATTGGTGGACCGGGGAACCGGACGAAGGATGGAACCCACGCCGGGCAGACCGCAAAAGGCAATCGATGCCACGGTCCTGTTCTGATTCCTTCGCCTGTTTACCATACTAACAAAACCATATGTCATTTACTGAACTCGGCCTCCGCGCCGAACTGATTGCCGCCGTGACCAACAAGGGTTACACGGAACCGACCCCCATCCAGGCTCAGGCCATTCCCTCCATATTGGAAGGACGCGACCTGCTGGGCGGGTCCCAGACTGGCACCGGCAAAACAGCTGCTTTTACCCTGCCCATGCTGCAACGGCTGGCGGCCCAGAACGCGGCTCCGGCCAGTCATCAGGGCAAGCATGTGCGCCGACTGCCCCGGGCTCTCGTCCTGACGCCCACGCGTGAACTCGCCGCCCAGGTGGGCGAGAGCGTCCAGACCTACGGGAAGGGCCTGCGGCTCCATTCCACCATCATCTTTGGCGGCGTGGGCATGAACCCACAGATCGACAGCCTGCGCCGCGGCGTGGACATCATCATCGCCACCCCAGGCCGCCTGCTGGATCATGTGGGCCAGGGCACGGCCGACCTCTCCCGCGTGGAGATTCTGGTCCTCGACGAAGCCGACCGCATGCTGGACATGGGCTTCATCCACGACATCCGGAAGATCCTGAAGCTGCTGCCCAACCAACGCCAGAACCTGCTCTTTTCCGCGACCTACTCGGAAGAGATCAAGCGCTTGGCCGACGACCTTTTGCGCGATCCCGTGCAGGTGGAAGTCGCTCGCCGGAACACCGCCGCGGAAAAGGTGACCCAAATCGTCCACCCAGTGGCAAAGTCCGCCAAACGCGACCTGCTTTCCCATCTCATCCGCAAGAATGAGTGGAACCAGGTGCTCGTCTTTACCCGCACCAAGCACGGCGCGAACCGCCTGGCCGATCAGCTCGGCAAGGACAGCGTCACCGCTGCCGCCATTCACGGGAACAAGAGCCAGGGCGCCCGTACCCGGGCCCTCGCGGACTTCAAAACAGGCCGCGTGCGCGTGCTCGTCGCCACGGACGTGGCTTCCCGCGGGCTGGATATCAGCCGTCTGCCGCATGTGGTGAACTTTGAACTACCGAACGTGCCCGAAGACTACGTCCACCGCATCGGCCGTACCGGCCGGGCGGGGGAAGAAGGCGCCGCCCATTCCCTCGTCAGTGCGGATGAACGCGGCCTGCTCCGCGACATCGAGCGCCTGCTCAAGCGGGAGATTCCCGTGCAGGAAGTCGAAGGTTACCAAACCAACGAAGCCGACGGCGCGGAAGACGCCCGCGTGCGGGGCGGCCGTGGCGGACGCGGCCAGGCCAGAGGAAACCGTGGTGGCGGCGGAGGCGGCAATCGGAATCGTAACCGGTCACGCTCTTTCAGTTCCGGGAATGGAAGCGGAAACGGAGATCATGCCCAGAGTCGTGGCAACGGCAACAGCGGTGGTGAAGGAAACGGCCAAAGCAACCGGAGCCGGAACGAAAACGGTAGCAGCGGCGGCAGGTCCCGTAACTCCACCGGTGGAGGCGGCGCAGTCAGCAAGAGGACCAGTTGGTTCGGACGGCGCCGGGCCGCGGGAAGGGCCTGAAAGGCCTGAAAGGCCGGGGCTAGTGCTTTGAAGCTGGTGGGTGTCTCAGTCCAGGCGAAGGCCGACCATTCAAAAGGAACGCAAAGGTTTCTGAGCCTGAAAAGTTGCTCGAACTTGCCTGGATAGAGTGAAGAGACGCGAGTCGCCGAATGGACAAATGGACCCCGGAGGGGTCCCAGGTGAAAGCCCGGGGTTTTCAAACCCCGGGAACGTGGGGAGCGGCGAAAGAGCGTCCTGAAGGGACGCGAGGAGGGATGGAATTGGCCGGTGATGTCGATTCGGGAGAAGAGGAACGCTCCTGCCACCCTTACAGGGTGGGAATGATGTTAGGCGTGTGAATCCAGGGGTTTGAAAACCCCTGGCTGTCACCTTGCCTGCCGTTGGCAGGCTGATGGGAAGTATCGAAATTCGGCGAAGCGTTCCCGCTATCTTTGTAGGTTGAGAATGATGTTTGGCGCGTGAATCTGACACCGAAAAGGGACCTACGGGTCTTGGATGGAATGAGAAGGCATGAGTTGTCGATTGGAAAAAGGACCCCGACGGGGTCCGAGGTGAAAGCCCGGGGTTTTCAAACCCCGGATAGAGGGAGACGATATGTGTGCGTCCTGAAGGGACGCGAGTAGGGATGGAACTGGCCGGTGGTGTCAATTCAGGAGAAGAGGAACGCTCCTGCCACCCTTACAGGGTGGGAATGATGTTGGGCGCGAGAATCCAGGGGTTTGAAAACCCCTGGCTATTACCTTGCCTGCCGTTGGCAGGCTGAAAGGGGGGTGAGCCTGAATAGGCGACCGGATGAGTTCGAATGGATATTGGTAATGGTAGTCGACGGGAAAGATGGACCCCGACGGGGTCCCAGGTGAAAGCCCCGGGGTTTTCAAACCCCGGGAACGTGGGGAGCGGCGAAAGAGCGTCCTGAAGGGACGCGAGGAGGGATGGAATTGGCCGGTGGTGTCGATTCGGGAGAAGAGGAATGCTCCTGCCACCCTTACAGGGTGGTAATGGTGTTAGGCATGTGAGTCCAGGGGTTTGAAGACCCCTGGCTGTCACCTTGCCTGCCGTTGGCAGGCTGAAAGGGGTGTGAGCCTGAATAGGCGACCGGATGAGTTCGAATGGATATTGGCAATGGTAGTCGACGGGAAAGATGGACCCCGACGGGGTCCCAGGTGAAAGCCCGGGGTTTTCAAACCCCGGGAACGTGGGCGAGGATGTATGTGCGTCCTGAAGGGACGCTGGCAGGCTTGCAGGGGGGGGATCGCAACAGAATGCAAGAGGTACGGCAGGTTCTTACATTCCTTGTCAGGGTCGATTTGTAGACTGAGAGATGCTGAGAGATACGAGCCTCTGAGTTATTCTTAGTCCCAAAGGTAGCGCTCATCGTACGAAATACCGCATTTCTTCAACAACCGGCGGTACTCGTCCTGAAATGTAGTTTTCTGATGATGTTCTCTCTGGTTCCCGATATATTGGATCACTGCGTCATGGTGGCCAGCGCTGATGGAGAACGCCGCATAGCCGGTTTGCCAATGAAACGCCTTGGAGCCTTGCTTCTCCCGGATCCATTGGGTGGAGCTCTGTTTCATACCCTTCACCAGATCCGCTACGGTGATCGTGCGGGGTAGTGGGAATAGAAGGTGTACGTGATCTTCTACGGAGTTTACCGCCAGTAGTTCAGAACCCATTTTCCTGACAGTCCCTCCGAGGTAGCCGTGCAGGTCATCTCTCCACTCGTCAGGAAGCCAAAGCATCCGGTTCTTTGTGCTGAAGACGAGATGAATCAGGATATTGGATAATGACTGAGGCATAAAGATGAGTGTTAGATTTCGAGTTGCCGTCGTGTCAAGAATCCCGACCGTATTTTGGTATCTATACAGGCAACGTGGAACCCGTTGAAATTGAGGTTCCGGAGTTGAAACGGTGTTCAGGGATTATAGGGATTCGGTCAGAGCAGGGGATGCTGTTGAAAATCTTGAGATCCGGGTTGGCCAACGGCGATGTGAGGGAGTCCTGAAGGCCCGCGAGGAGGGATGGAACTGGCCGGTGGTGTCGATTTGGGAGAAGAGGGATGCTCCTGCCACCCTCACAGGGTGGGAATGATGTTAGGCGCGTGAATCCAGGGGTTTGAAAACCCCTGGCTGTCACCTTGCCTGCCGTTGGCAGGCTGAAAGGGGGTGAGCTGAAATAGGGGGGGCTGTAATTTGCCTGGCGTTGTCAGAGCTGATGGGAAGAATAGATATTAGGCAAGGCGTTCCCTTGCTATCTTTGTAGGTTGAAAACGATGTTTGGAGCGTGAATCTGACACCGAAAAGGGACCTACGGGTCTTGTATGGAATGAGAAGGCATGAGTTGTCGATTGGAAAAAGGACCCCGGAGGGGTCCCAGGTGAAAGCCCGGGGTTTTCAAACCCCGGGAACGTGGGGAGCGGCGAAAGAGCGTCCTGAAGGGACGCGAGGAGGGATCGAATTGGCCGGTGATGTCGATTCGGGAGAAGAGGAATGCTCCTGCCACCCTTACAGGGTGGGAATGATGTTAGGCACGTGAGTCCAGGGGTTTTAAAACCCCTGGCTGTCACCTTGCCTGACGTTGGCAGGCTGATTGGGAAGTCTCGAAATTCGGCGAAGCGTTCCCGCTATTTTTTTGGGTTGAGAATGATGATTGGCGCGTGAATCTGACACCGAAAAGGGACCTACGGGTCTTGGATGGAATGAGAAGGCATGAGTTGTCGATGGGAAAAGGACCCCGTAGGGGTCCCAGGTGACAGCCCGGGGTTTTTCAAACCCCGGATAGAGGGAGACGATATGTGTGCGTCCTGAAGGGACGCGAGGAGGGATGGAATTGGCCGGTGATGTCGATTCGGGAGAAGAGGAACGCTCCTGCCACCCTTACAGGGTGGGAATGATGTT
>JAUICH010000054.1 GCA_030427505.1 Verrucomicrobiia bacterium | reverse complement strand
GAGTGAGGCGGAACGCAGCCAGGCGTAAAATGGGCCGCGTCTATTGAAAATTCGCCGCTTGCGGCGCTGATTCTGTCTTCCTTTTTCATCTATTCCGGGCGGTTCGGGAATTTGTCCACACACCCTAAGCCCCACCTGAAACCGGCGGGCTCAAACGTCTCTCCACGCTCGCGAGCGGGCCTTCAGCCCGCGGCTTCCGGGGGGTGAAATTTCCAGGGCTGAAGCCCTTTCGCTTTGCGCGGCCGGCCTTCCAGGCCGGGGAGGGCTCGCGAAACGGATACCCGGTCCTGATCTTTACCCACAAGTCACAATGGGTCTCGTCCGGCATCTTTGGAGACTGAAAGGGCCGTGAGAAGGGGTGATGGGAACGGATTGGAGAGAAAGCGAACGGCTTTTCCCCGCCGCGCCTCCGGCTACCCACCTCAGAGCGCCGAAAAAAGATTCGGCGAACATTTTCAGCGGATTCCGACTTACTTTATGGGTTATATGACATGTGGGTAAAGATCAGACCCGGTCACCGCAGTCCAAGGACGCTGCGCGTCCCTGTTCGGGTTGGGCTTCACGGTGAGTTTGTGAGGTGCGAATCCGGGATACTTGAGGCCGCGCGACACTTTGATCAGGGTCAGCGGCGCTTCTTGATGAATCCAGGCCCGCCCCCTGAAAAAGGAAAAGCGGCACCGGCGCTGACCGGAACCGCTTTCCGCGAATCTTTGTTTTCTCTCTTTGTTAGAGCCGATCAATCCGGCTTGAACTCGGAGTGGCAGGCTTTGCAGTTCACGGCTTTTTTGTAGGCCTCGGGAGCGCTTTCGTCCTTGGCCTGGAGACCTTTGACCGCGGCAATGAGTTCGTCGCACTTGGTCTTCCACAGGTCCAGGTCGCCCTGCGGCGGCTTGGTGGCGGCCATGTCTTCGTAGCCTTCGAGAAGGCCAGCCAGTTCGTCCTCCGTCGCGGCGCCGTTGCCGGCTTTCTTGCAGATGGGATCGGTGCCCTTGGGCGCCTTGTGGTAGTCCTTCATGAACTTCTCCAGCGCTTCGGTGGCGTGAGCGGTGGTGAGGGCGAAGACAGAGGCGGCGGCGCAAGCCGCGAGCAACGTTTTAAGATGCATGGTGGGTAATGGATAGATGGTTGGTTTAGGTGAGCAAAACGCGGTGAATTCTCTACCGGGAGGACATCCATCCTCCGGATGGCCGCGGCGCGAGCCTAGTGTGGTGTTTGCGAAATATCTAGACGAAATCAATTGAGTTTTAGGGCTGGAAAGCTGACTTGCTTTCACCGTGGGACCGCGCTAGCCAGGCCGGCGCGGAGCTGTTCTGGACGAATGTCCAAGCAAGGATGAAGCGGTCACTTTCCCTGTCTTCGTTGAACGCGCCCGGAGATCGCGTTCCACTTTTTTGAAGCGGCCGCTTTTGGAAAAGGACTCGAGCGAAAGGTTTCCAGATTCTCCTGATGTCTTGCCCTGCCCAAACTACAGCTGGCTGCCGCAGTGGCGGCAGAAGCGCGCTTTCGTATCGTGCCCCACCAGGCCGCACTCGGGGCACTGGCGGCGGTCCATCTGCACGGCGGACATTTCGCGATTCAATTCCGCGATGGCGATGCCGGTGGGCACGGCGATGATGGCGTAGCCGATGAGCATCATCATGGAGGCGAGGATTTTTCCCGGCACGGTGATGGGCGTGATGTCGCCAAAGCCGACGGTGGTGATGGTGACGATGGACCAGTAGACGGCCTGCGGGATGCTGTCGAACTGGCTGTCCGGCGCGGTGCTCTCGATAAGGTACATGAGGGTGCCGATGATGCAGACGATGGTCATGACGCCAAAGAGGAAGACCAGGATCTTGGGCCGGCTGGCCTTCAGCGCGTTCAAGAGGACGTTCGCCTCCCCCACGTGGCGCACCATCTTCAGCACACGGAACATGCGCAGCAGCCGGAAGATGCGGATGACCATGAAATACTCCGACCCTTCCAAGAACAGGGCCAGATAGGTCGGCAGGATGGACAGCAGGTCCACCAAGCCGAAGAAGCTGAGCGCGTATTTCCACTTCCGCCGCACGGACCAGAGCCGCACCCCATACTCCACGGTAAAGAGGAGGGTAAAGGCCCACTCCAGCACGTCGAACCAGATGGCGTACTCCTTCTGAAAACTCCGCACGCTCTCCAGCATGACCACCACCACGCTACAGGTGATGAGGCAGAGCAGCACGACGTCAAACGCCTTCCCCGCGCGGGTGTCGGAGAGGAAGATGATGCGCCAGACTCTCTCGCGCAGCGGGCTGGAATGGTGCTCTGGATGGGTGTCGGGTTGCACGGGTGTCTCTACGGTATGAGGTGGGTGAGGAGGCCGGGGCGGAACAGCCGGATTCTAACGGTGGAAGGTTCCGGGGAAAACCACAGAGTTTGGGGAATGTTTCTCCGCGGGCGGAACGGGACGTGGTGACAAAACCATGAAGGTGCCCGTCACCATGCGGGGAGCGCCCGCGACGGCTCAGCTGTCTGGCGAAAAGGCGAAGAAAGAAGGTGGCAGGATCGACCTTTTCAAGGGAGGGGTATTCTAGTGCACTGACCGCCTTAAAATGATGAGCGCTTGGTCTAAACAAAGAGCCGCTGGCGGCAGGGCGGGAACCGGTCTTTTTGGCTGGGGTCTTCGTTGCTCTTCAGTCAGTTATGATTCACATAGCCTCCTTCATCGCGCCTTGCCCCCAGCCAAAAATCCTCGCCA
>JAUICH010000022.1 GCA_030427505.1 Verrucomicrobiia bacterium | reverse complement strand
TGGGGACCCGTTTTCCTGGGGCTCGCGCCCCAGGCTGGTATGCGCCGGGCCGTTGGCCCTCCGGCCCTGAGACCCCGGTTAAGCGATTTCATCGGGGATCTGTCAGTGCCAGTCGCCGCCGTCGAAGGGCTCGACTTGACCGGTCACCCCGCTTAACCGAGTGCCATTCGGGTTAGAGCTGTCTCCTCTCCGTCACCGCGGCGGATTCGCCGTTCTGTTGCGGCAGCGGAACCCTTTCAGCAAAGGGGAAAGGAGAAGGAAACCTTTTTGTCAAGGTGCTTGAAAGTTACAAAAAAATCCGCTATAATTTTTAAAAAGTTTCAGTGAACCTGACTATACTCAGTAAAATTCCGCTTTTGAGCATATCGGGTGCGATAATCTTTTTTATTGTCACCCTGCTGTCCAGCGGAGAGGTGTGCTCCGCTGACGCGGGGGCATATCAGGACGTCCGGCCCCAGCAGAACCGGTTTTCGTTGGTCAAGTTGATCAAGTCGATTGGGGACGGCGAGGAGAAGGAGACCCTACCGCCGGAGTATCTTCCCGTGCCGGAAGAGCTTCCGAAGATTGTGCTTCCCGAAAGAGACCGGCCGAAAATTCACTATCCCTCGGAGCGGACGGAGAAGCTGGCCGTTTCTCCTTCTACCAGTTCGGCTCCGGTGAAGAGAGAGAAGCCGAAAAAAGCCGCTCCTCCGGCAAAATCACAGGTCGAAAAGGAAGTTGCCGAGGCCAAGAGTCCTTCCGCAGAGCCAGACAATACGAAGTCGCCGCTGGATGTGGCGCCTCAGCCGGAAAAGATCGAGCCCGGACCGCGCCTCCCGGCGAAGGTGGCTTCGTCCGGTGAAGGCAGCAAGACTCCGGCTGCTCCGGCCGTTCCGCTGGATCGGCAGATTGTGAAGGATGACGTCCGGTTGTCCGGGGATTCCCAAGTGGCACCGAAGGAGGAGGAAACCGGCGATGTGGCAATGACATCGCCAACGGCCGGCGGCCAAGCCGCCGTGGCGGGCGGTTCCCAGAATGGAACGGGAGACGCGGCCCCGCCTTTTGCCTGGGAGAGCAATGTTTTCCATTTCCGCCTGTCCGCGCAGCAAAAGCGGTCCGTGCCAGCCCCCAGCCCCGCGCAGATCAACTCCATGGAGACCAATCAGAGTCCGGGAGGCGCCACCGAAGAGAAACCGTCTACCGAGGAAAAGGGGAACACCGGCGAAGCCAACCAAACTTCCGCGGATCCGGTGGCGGACCCCGGGATGGAAGCGGCTCCCGAGCCGGCGGGTTCCGTGGAGTCTCCCACCGTTTTGGTGGATGAGCCGCGTCCAGAGTCTCCCATGGTGGTGGAAGCAGCGCCGGAACCGGCCGCTGACCCCGCTACAAAGGATGAACCCGTAACGGTTGCCGCGAAGCCTGACGCTCCGGAAAAGGGTGAGCCCGCCGAAGAAGAGAAAACCTTGCCAATGGAATCCCCGCAAAGTGGCACGCTGGCTCAGGCCGTTTTGTTTCCAGAGGAAAGCGACGACCTCTTTCATTCCTCCAGCATCGAGGTTCCGCCAGGCGTGAATCCGGCCTTGGCCTACGCCAGCAACTCCCGGGTTTACACCCGCTCGCCCATTCCGCCGGTTCCAAACCTGAACAATCCCAATGTGGTGACGTATGAGGCGATCAATCTTTCCTCTCTTTCCAGTCCGCGACCCGCGGTGGGCATGACCGGCGGTTCGCCGATTCCCGGCGGGGGCTACACCGTGGCCGCGATGGGAGCACCGGCGGACGAAGCGATGATGCAGGCCGCGGCCTCGGGCACGCCGGAAAACGTGTTCCCGGCGCAGGGGCCGAAGACCTTTGGCGAACTGATTGCCCGCAGTGTTTCGCTGGCGCGGAAGGGAATTCCCTACCGTCCGGGGCAGGCGAATCCGGACGCGGGGATGGACAGCCCAGGCGCGGTGAAGTTCCTCCTGACTTCCATGAACTACAACAACGTGCCTGCCGACGCGGGTGGGCTCATGCAGTGGTTCGAAGGCCAGGGTTCCCTGATCAAGGTAAAGAAACAGAGCGCCGAGCGGACTCACTATTCTCAAATGCGGCCGGGGTGCGTGGTGTTCTGGGGGCAGCAGGATGGAAAGGCGACCAACGCCATGATCTACCTGGGACAACACCCTTCGACCGGGCGGCCCTGCGCCTTTGGCGCGCGCGGCGCGAATCAGCGTGGCATCTACGGGTCGGAGGTGGACATCTTTGACTTCCGGGTGCCCCCGAACAGCCGGCTCCTCGGCTACGCGGCCATTCCGGGGCTCTATCTCTAGTGCACTGGTTCCCAAACGTTCTGAAATGGGAATACGGCGTCTTGGCGTGATTTGCCGGCGTCCGCATCCGGACGTAAGTTAAAGGGAATGCACTGGTGGACGAGAGGCTTCCCCCGCCTGTTCTGCCTGATTCACTTGGTGCTGGCATGGTTGGCGGGCGGATGGATGGGCGCGCCGCGGTTACTCGCCGGGACGGACGAAGACGGCGTGTCTTTTTCCGGGGACATCCGGCCCCTGCTTCAGAAGTACTGCCTGGAGTGCCACGGCCACCAAGAGCGGAAGGGAGACGTGCGGCTGGATCAGTTCGACACGCCGTTGTCGATCTTGTCGGATCGTGACCTGTGGGAGACATCGCTCGAACTGATTCGCGCGGAGGAGATGCCACCGGAAGATCCGCTGCCCACCGCCGCGGAGCGGGAGACGCTGGCCAACTGGATCGACCGGACGCTGCACAATGAGGCTTGGACGAACTACCGCTCTCCCGGCGCCGTACCGCTGCCCCGGCTGACGCTGGTGGAATACCGCAACACCATGCGGGACCTCCTGGGCGTGGATCTGGAGGCCGGGGAAACCCTGCCGGAGGACGGGGAAGGAGCCAGCGGCTTTACCAATGACCGGGCCAACCTGCACCTGACGCCCGCCCAACTCGAAAAATACCTCGCCGCGGCGGAGCGGGCTCTGGAAGGCCGCTTTGCGCTGGAAAGCCCCCCGAGGGCCTTTGTCCTGGAGAGCGAGAACCTGCAGCGCATTCCGAAAACGATGAAACAGCATCTGGACGGAATGGTGCTGGCCAATCCGGATCAGTCGCTGCAAGGGCAGATCTACGTGCCGGCGGACGGCTATTACGAAGTGACCGTGAAGGGCGGCGCCTACGCCGGAGACACGGAGGCATTGGTGCGGTTTGGCGGAGACGCGGAGACAAGCGTGGCGCTTTCGGGCCTGCCGAATCTGGGAGGAGAGTTCCGCGCCCAGGTATTCCTGCGCAAAGGGCCGCAACCGGTGCTGGTAAGTAACCGGAACCTCGTCCCCCAGGCGGCGTTGCCGCCGGATGTCGCGGGCCGCGTGGCGGAAGCCGCCGGCCTTCACGCGCCACGTCTCGCGCCCTTGTCCGGAGACGAGCGGGAGGAGGTCCGCTCCGCCCGGGAAAACCTGAACTACCGGGCCGTGGGAATGCAGGATGCGCTGGAGTGGTTGCGCGTGCTGGGACCGGAAGCCGATTCCAGGGAGATCGACCGCTTTCGCAAGTACGCGGTGGAACGGACTGGTGAGACGGAAGCCGCCCGGAACCGGCTGGCCGAATTGATCGACTGGTCCCGGGCCGATCTGGAAGCCCTGTGGGTGGAGCAGAACCGGGAACGGCTGGAGGACAATCAGCGGCTCCTGGATGCCGTGGCTCATGTGCGTTGGGAAGACTGGATGAAGTACCAGGGCAAAGCCTACGTGGATCGTCTCACCATTCGCGGTCCCGTGTGGCCGCCGGACCAGCGGGAGGACTGGAGCACGGCCTTGAGCCTTGGCGCCAAGCCGGGGGAGTCCCCGGAGGACATGGTGGGCCGCGTGCTGACGGACTTTCTTCCGAAGGCTTTCCGGCAGCCCGTGGGGGAGGGCGCCGCCGGGCGTTACCTGAGCCTCTATGAATCGGAAAGAGACGCGGGGGAAACCCACGCCTCGGCTCTGCAAACGGCTCTGGCGGCGGTCCTGGTGTCCCCCCGCTTTCTTTACCGGACCGAGTTTCAGCCCGACGGCGCGGGTTGGGACGAGGAAAAGGGTTATGCCCTGGACGGCTACGCGCTGGCTTCTCGGCTTTCTTACTTTTTGTGGCAGACCATGCCCGACGGGCGCTTGCTCCGTCTGGCGGAGGAGGGGCGGCTGCGCGATCCCGAAGTTCTCAGCGCGGAGGCCGGCCGTTTGCTGGAAGACCCGCGTTCCATGGCTTTTGTCCGGGAGTTCGCGGGCGACTGGCTGGGCATCGCGGGACTGGGCAGCAAGGTGTCACCAGACCCGGCGGTTTTCCCCGAGTTCGACCAGGCGCTGGCGGAAGCCATGAAGGAAGAGACCATCCGTTTCGTGGACCGGATTTTCCGCGAGGACCGGCCGGTCCGGGAGTTGATCGACTCCAGGGAAACGTTTCTCAATGAATCTCTCGCCAGGCACTATGGGCTCCCACCGGTGACGGGGGACGAACTGCGCCTGGTTAGCTTGAAAGGCGACCAGCGGGGCGGCTTGTTGGGGATGGGCAGCATTCTGACGGTCACGTCTTCCCCCCAGCGTCCGAACCCGGTGCGGCGTGGGAAGTGGGTCATGGAAACCCTCTTGGGGGATGATCCCGGGGAACCTCTGCCGGACGCGGGCGAACTGCCCGGCGACGCGGGCGAAGCGCGCGGACGGACCCTGGAGGAGGAACTCATGCTGCACCGCCGCCGGGAGGACTGTGCGCGGTGCCATGAAAAGCTGGACCCCCTGGGTTTGGGGCTGCAGAACTTTGACGCGGTGGGCCGCTGGCGGGAGACGGAGGCGGGGAAGCCGGTGGAAAGCCGGGGCACGCTGCCGGATGGCACGTCCTTTGAGGGACCGGCGGGCCTGCGCGAAGCCCTGCTGACCTCGCGCCAGGAAGACTTCGTGAAGAATTTCTGCGGGCAGGTGCTGAGTTTCGCCCTGGGCCGGGAGCTTCAGTTCTACGACCGGGCCACGGTCGAAGAACTTTTCCGGAGCGTGATGAAAGCGGACCAGTCACCCCGGGAATTGATCCGCGCCGTGGTCCGGAGCGAGGCCTTCCGGTATCAGGCGGAGCCCGAACGTCCGGAGTAAAGATTATCCCGGAATATCAAAAAGCCCGGCTACCAAACTTGGCGGCCGGGCTTCTGAAATCGAAAAGGGACTTATCCGTTTCCGGCTATTTGATTTCCACCGTGGCCTTGGTGGATTGCTGAGTCGGGATGACGAGGGCCGAACCGTCCACCGGATTGGTCATCGACATTTTCATTTTCTGCTCCATTTCGGAGGCGCGCATGAAACCGACTGTGTTGTCCCAGTAGACCCGGGTCTTCGAAGTGCCTTCTTCCAGCTTCATGTTCATGGCCGCCAGAGGATTGGAGGCGGCGTCGTCACCATCGGTGGGCTCGGAGGAGATGGAGAGGCCGGTTTCGGCTTCGATGTCCAGTACTGCCACATCCACTCCGTCCAGCTTCTGGTAGCCCAGCAAGGTGCCGGTACCTTTGTAAGTCACTTCACCCATCGGGCCGAGGCTGACCTTAAGGTCGATGGGCCAGGTGTCTCCGGGAGCGACCGGGTCGCTTGGGATCATTTGTGACATGGAGGTGTTCATCATTTGGGCGAGTTGGTCTTCGCCGAAGAACTGCTTCAACATTTCCCCCACCATGGGGTTGTCTCCGCCGGCGGCCTGCATGATTTCCTCCGCGCCTTCCACGGAGACCACTTCGCCTTCGGCGTTCATGGTGACTTTCATGGGTTTGCCGACCATGTCGCCCATCATCGCGAGGGGGCTCTGCGAGGCATTGGGATCGGCGCTGTCATAGGCGATCGCCATTCCAGCCATGTCTTGTTTCATGGCAATGCGGTCGTAGACAACTGTCACGACCTTGCCGTTTTCGGGGCCGGCTTCCACGGCCATGGACAGCACCATGGTCATGTTCACCTTTTGATCCATCTTCTGGCCCTGGATCTCCATCTGAGTGCTTTGATTCGACTCCAGGGTCTGGACGTAAGTCTTTCCGGGAACGAGATCGAACTTCAACTGGGCCGGGCCACGGCTGGTATCGAGGTCCTGCGCCTGAGCCGCGGACATCAGGCCAAGAAGCGTAAGAAAGAAAACAGAAAACAGTGATTTCATGGGTTTGGGGACAGGATTTTGAAGAGTGCCAGGCGGGGGATAGGCCGTCCGGCCATGGATTTTCAGTTTGGACTACCTTATTTGGCTTGGCGAGAGAAACTTCCGGCTCCTTTCGCGGGCCACTATCTCATTCAGAACTGAGATCCGTTTACGTGCCGGTCCCGGAATCCGGACGAGGCTCCAGACCTAATTTTTTCAAAATGTAGTCCCGGCAAATGCGGTAGTAGATGGCCATGGAATCGATTCCGATCCATTCGTCTTCCCCATGCAGGTTCCCGACATCGGGCCGTGAGAGCAGCGTGGGAATGCCGAAGGCACAGATGAACCGGGCGTCGCTGCCGCCGGAGACGCGGGACAAGCGGGCGGGCCGGCCGGTGACGGATTCCGTGATCTCCACGAAGAGAGGGTCAGGGGCCAGGTGAGTCGGTTCCGCCGAGATCAGCGGAACGACTTCGATGCCCGGACCGGTCAGATTCCGGATTTTCTCCAACATGCTTGCCGCCGTATCCGGGGGAACGAACCGCACGTCCGCGCTCGCGAAACCGTCGCCGGGAATGCGGTTGAAAGTGGTGTTCTCCGTTCCCACGCGGGTAACGGTAAAGGTGGGCCACCAGTGTTCCGGGGAGTCCGGCTCGATGGGTCCGGCCAGGGCGTCAAAGTACTCGTTCAGGCGGGTCAGCGCCGCCATGAGCCGGTCCAGCGGGTTCGCCGCCAGCCAGGGCCGGGCCGCGTGGCCGGAAGGACCTTCCACGCTGAAGTGAAGGTGGAGGATGCCTTTTTCCTCCACGGTGATGCGGTCGATCGCGCCGCCGTCGGGAATGATGGCCGTTCCGCAGCGCAGTCCGGCGTCTTGGAAGAGGTAGCGGACGCCATGCTCGCCACCCCGTTCTTCGTCCGAGGTGACCGCCAGTCCCACGGAGGGAAGGGGGGTGCGTTCGCTGAACTCCCGCAGCAGTTCCATGCAGATGGCCAGCTGGCCTTTCATGTCGCCCGCGCCGGGACCGCGGATGCAGCCGTCCTCGACGACGGACTGAAACACGCTCGCGTCCGGGTGATCGATCACGTCCAGATGGGCGCAGAGCAGGACGGCGGGCTCCTGGATGCCCTCCGGCATCGCCACCAGGGATTGATACCCCTGACATTCATACACATCCACCCGGAAGCCGGGCAGCGCCTCGAGGTGGTTGTGAATAAAGGAGAGGCAGCGGCGCCGGTCTTCGGGGCGCGACTCGGTGCTGGGAATCAGGATGAGGTCGCGCGTCAGGGCCGTCAAACGCCGGGTCAGGTCCGTGGTATCCATCGTTAAAAAATTACATTCTGTCCGCGCTGGATTGCCGGGAAGCTTAGTCGCGGGAATAGATCCATTCCACGGGCAAGGTTTCCCGGGTGCGGTAGAGCAGGGGATGACACTGCTCCGGCACTTCCGCGAGGCAGAGGAACTGGCCTTTCCGGATCTTTCCGCTGGAGGAATCGGGGTTGAAGTTGATGGGGAGAATGCCGCTGGGCTCACCGGGCGCGAAGAGCAGGCCGGCGTGTTCCAGGGTCTCCAAGAGGGTCTCCGCCTGGGTGGGGGGCTCGAACTCCAGGTTGCGCATGAGCCATGAACCGTGGGGCATGAACTGCCGGGCCAGCACGGCGGGGTAGGTGGCGCCGGTGACGCGGGCGTTGATTTCGCAGATGATAATCTCTGGCTCCGGCTCGCCTTCCCGGTCCACCAGCAGAAAGTCCACGCTGGCCGTGCCCCGGTAGTCCTGGCCATGCAGCCAGGTGCCCGCGATGCCCGCGTAGCGGTAAAGCTCGCCTCTTAGCCACGGTGTCGAGTCCAGGTAAGCCGGGGGCGATTCGTTGCCTTCGTGGATGCTGTCCTGGCTCAGGATCTGTTCCGTGACGTCGTAGAGGAACACTGTCTCGTCGTTCAGGAATAGCTGCACGCTGGGGCTGCGGAGGTGCCGGACCCGGTTGATGCCGGGCTCCAGCCAGCCCTGGATCATGACGGGTCCTTCGAAGAACAGGCACTCCGGCACGGCGGAGGCGCCGCTTTCGCGGGTCGACAACTTCACCAATCCGATGCCGGAGGCGCCGATCTGGGACTTCGCGGCGGCTTTGGCGTAGCCCCGGTCCGCCAGGGCCTTGAGGCAGGCGGGCACGTCCTCCGGACTTTCCGCCACCTCGGTATCGAAGGCTGGCAAGTCTTCCGCTTCCAGGAACTGCTGAAGGAGCCATTTGTTGTTGCCGCGGATGCTGCCGCCGGGGGAGCAGATGGTGCGCAGATCCAGCTTTCTGGCCAGGGCGTCCAGGGTGTCGTCCGTCACGAAACCGTCCAGCCAGGGCGGCAGAGGATCGGGGAACCGGCCGAGAAATTCGGCGAGGTGTGGGTCATCCCCATTCCGCAGCGCTTTGCCCAGCTTTGCGTAATCGGCATGACCCAGCGTGCTCAGCTTGGGAAGGCTGAGCCCCAGGGTCCCTTGGAAATAGTCGCACAGGGCTCGGTTGGGGGGCGATTCCAGGACCAGCAGGTTGTCCTTGCCGCGAAAGAGGAGATCGATGATGGGAAGCAACCTGCCGCCGTAAGATTCGATGCCGCCCACTTCTTTGGCCAGCAGATCGGTCTGTCCCTCGTTCCCGTAAAAGAGGGCCAGGAGATTCGCGAAAAACGCGGCGGAACGGTCCCAGAAGTCGGGAAGCTGGCCGCGGGTATCGACAATTTCGGGGGAAGTCGCCATGCAGAAGAGAACGTTCAGGATAGCCGGACCCTGACAGAGCTTCAAGGAAGACACGTTTCCAGGGCTCGAACGGATTCGCGTGAATGCCTGGAAGAGCGCGTCTCGACTCGTCGGTCAAGGGGTTGCCGCTGGCTCCGGCCAGTTCAAATGCCGGTGCAGAAAGCGGTAGGTGCCTTCTCCGTGAATGGAGTGGGGGCCGGTGAACCATTCGATCCCGGCCTGGTTTTCCAACCCGAGTTGGGCTTCGTAGAGGAAACGGATCTTGGCGAATTCGTAGGCGACGGTTTCGTCCGGCGCCACGCCGTCGAAGTGACCGCGCTCCACCATGAAGGGACGGGGCGCGATCAGCGCCGCCATCTCCGCGTAGTTGAAGGTGCCTCCCAGGTTGAATTCGAAGATTTCGTACTCCTTCTTGTTCGCGTAGCTGTAGCGCAGAGAGCGTTCGTCGGTGGCGGCGGTTTTCCAGACCCAATCGTTGAAATCCGCCGAGCAGATGGAGAGGGCGTAGCGGTCCACCAGGGGCGGAATGCGCATGGCGGATTTGCCCCCGTAAGATAAGCCGTAGAAACCGATGTGCTCCGCGTCCACAAAGGGCTGCTCCGCCAGCCAATCCGTGATTTGCTGATGCTGCGGCACGATGGTGGAAAAGAGGGTGCGCCCAATGGTGTTGGACTTGAACTGGAGAGTGCGGAAACGGTCGCCAAAGAGGTAGAGATTCTGGGGGGCAAAGGTGATGAAGCCGCGTTCCGCGAGTTCCGTGGCGAAGGCTTTATAGCCCGCGTAACGGGCCTCTCCGATCACGTCCTGGGGACGGCCTTCCAATCCGTGTTGGCAAACCACGACGGGACGCTTCTCGCCGTCCTTCAGGTTTTTTGGCAATGTCAGGATGCCGTAGGCAAACACGTCCGGGAAGACATCCAGCACTACCTCGTAGCTGAGGGTTTTCGGCCCTTCCTGGTAGGCCCGGGAGCGGGCGTTGAAAGGGAGACGTTCCAGGTCAAAGTGGCCCACCACTTCGTCGCGAAAGATGGCGCGGTAGATTTCCGAGGACTTTTGGTAGGCGTCCAGGCTGGAGAAATCGAGATCCTTCATGAAAGCTTTGCGAGTCTGTTCGCTTTCGCGCAGCACCCACTGGTTGTGCCGGTCGATCTCGTGAACCTGGGAAGCGTGACGGGCGGCGGCATCCGGTAGCGGACCAACGGATTTCGCGCCTTCTCCGGGGTAGGCGAGGGTGGCCTCCGGGGCCAGGGCTTGGAGGAAGGCCGTCAGCGTTTCTTCATATTTGGGAGGACGGTGGTCGAAAAAGGTTGGGAAGTTGAGGCCGAGGGGTTCCACCAGTCTGCGGGCGCGTTCGGCTTCCCCTTTGGCCTCCTGATCGGTGGGGGAAGTGATCCGGCCGGGCTTCCCGTTTTTGCCGGGTGGAAAGGCGAACTCCGGTCCCGGCGCGTTCTGAATGACGAGCGTCCGGGGCGCGATGAGGCTGGCCACCTCCGCGTCGCCAAACTCGCGTAGTAAGCCGAAGACATTCCTCTCGGCGGTTTCCTGCCAGAGATTCTGGCGGGAACCGAAATAGCCGGACACGCCCGCGGCGTCCACCCGCTCGTCCAGGGCGGCCGTGTAGAGGGCAAGGAGGGCGCCTTCTCCCCAGCCAAAGAGGCCGGTCTTGGTGGGCGTGTCAGGGTCCAGGGCGTTCAGGCAGTCGATCCCGCTTTGGACTTTTTCGATTTCATAGCCGATGAGGTGGCGGCCCAGTTCGTAGGCGGGACGGTAGAGCCATTCCCGCCAGGTCATTTTATAGGGCGCTTCTTCGCGGCTGATGAGCAGGGGGACGAGCACCCGGCATCCGCTGGCGGCGAGGTGCCGTCCGTACCGTTCGGGTAGGCTGAGGCCGGGGTGAGGTTCCAGTCCCAGGAGTTGCTCCGGCGTCACGTCCGCGTCGGGGATCGCGACCACGTTGGCGACCGCCTTGCCTTTGGGCAGGACAAGCAGGCCGGCGCCGGTAACATCTCCAAAGGCTTTCCAGGAAACTGCGTGAACGGAGTAGCCGTTGCCCTCCGCGATGAGGGAGCCTCCGGGGGATGCTCCGTGGAACTGAAACACCGGCGCTTCCGCCCGGGTATCCCGCAGGCCCAGCATGTCCCGCAGGCGAGACCGGTTGGGTTCCACGGATTGGGAATAGGCTTCTGGAGACGCGAAGTCCCGATGCCAATACGGGTCCCGGGTTTGGCGGGCTGCCTCAATCTGGTCGAGCAGGAAGCGGTCCACTCCCGTCACGAGGCGGGAGGCGATGTCGTCTTCCCAAGTCAGCGGCGCGGTGCCGGGCAACGGTTCCGGGGTTTCCACCGGAGTTAAGACCGGCCAGGGCGGAGGGGACTCCTCCTCCTGAGAATGGGCCCGCCACGGACCGGCCAGGAAAAGTGAAAGAACAGCGGCGAAGAAGAAGGCGAAAATGCGGGGTTTCACGCCCCGCATTAGACGAAACCAGAGTCGCCGTGGCAATAGGGTAGTGCTGCCAGTACCCCAGCCATGGCTGACTTTCGCCGGCGGAATCTTATCTCTCCACCGGTTCCGTCACCGAATGGGTGGGAGCGGGAGAGGTCAGTTGACTGGCTCCAGTCCCAGGCCCGCGCCACTATTGCCACCGGGAGTGTCCGCGGAAGTCTGAGAGGCCGGAGGCGCCGTGGGGGTGGACGTCTGGGGCGCCGCTGGGGCGGATGGAGCCGGCTGGGAGCCGGAGGCGGTATCAATCAAGCCGTTGAACTCGTTCAACCAATCGTCCGCCTTCGGGTTCGTCAGGTTTTCCTGGAGGAACGAGAGCATGGCCAGGGTGGCGTCCACTTGGCTGACGTATTCGAACTGATCTTTCAGTTTCGACCACTTCAGGTTCGGCAGTGTGTCGCGGATGAAGTCGTCTTTGTCGTGCTCGCGGAGAATCTTGCCGTTGTCGCCCTGTTCGCGCTGACGTTGCTGGTTGGCGGTGCGGTTGCGGTCGTCCCGTCCGCCTTTCAGGGCCTCCTGTTTCTTGGCGTCCAGAGAGGAAACGATGCGGGTCTGTTGGTCGATGCGCCGGTCCCAGGCCGCCATGAGCTGCTCCGGGTGCTGTTCTCTCAGGTAGGGGAGGATGGTCCGGTCATAAATGCCCGAGATATTGAAGGGCACCGGTTCCCAGTTGCCATTCCGCGCCAGTTGCGCGTCCAGGTTGTAGGCCTTGGCAAAGACGGAGCCTCCCACGGGGGACAGCAGCAGATTGTTGGGCTCCTCGCTCAGGTTGCTCAGCCCATCGACGTAAGACGTGAGGTTGGAAAAGATGTCGGAGATCTTTTCGGCTTCCGCCGCCTGACAACTCAATGCCAGATAGCGAAGCTGGACGATCAATCCCTGGAGAAACTGGGGGTCTTTGAAATTGTCTCTCTGATTTTCTTCCCAGACCCGGAAATCCGAGTCCTCCCGGCCTTCGCGGGCGAAATTGACTTCCTTCACGCACTGAATGTAGAGATCGACCGCGGCGCGTTCGCTCTGGGCGGCGGTGGCAAAGACGCTGCCCGCGTTCTGATTCCGGGACGAAGTCGTGCTGGTGAGCTCACTCTGGATGGTTTCCAGTTTCTTCCGGATGTTGGCGATCTGTTCCTGAGTGAGGTCGGCCGCGCGTCCCGGGGTGGGCCAGAGCAGGCTGGAAGCGCACAACAAGGCAGGCAGTAAACAAGTGGAGAGTTTCACAATGACAAAGCTAGAGGGTTTATGTCCGGGCAATCTACTGCGTTCCTACGCAATCAGACAAGCCGTATCCAAGGAAATGGCCGGCTTGACTTCAAGATGAAACCCCGAATTCGCGGGCGAAGTTCCGCTTCGCCCGCGAATTAATGCCGAGAGGGACTGGGCCGGATTTATGCCGCTGGGCTCTGTTCCCCGGGGGTACCGCTTTTCAGGTGGTGAGCCAAGCGGGCGGGAGCGTCCCGGCGGATGCGGCTCACGAAGGACCGGGCGGCCCGGAAGACGCCGTCGCGGAACCGCTTCCGGCAGATGTCCGAGGCTTTCAGGGCGGGGGCGTGGACGAGCCACACGGCTCGCTCCGTGAAGAAGAGGAGGGTCCAGAACTGCCACTCCCACAACGCGGCGGCAGCGCGGGAGCGGGCGATGTGGTGGGGGCGGAAGAAAGCCACCTGGAAGGAGATGTGACCCACCTCGTCATGGGCGATCTTTCCGCAGACGGCCCGCGCCACGGGGTCTTTGGCAAAGCGGTGCAGCAGCCCATAGTAGGCTTCCGCGATGAGTTCGGCGGTGAGCAGGACCTGGAGATTGAACTCCAGCCCCAGCAGGCTGCGCACGCCACGAAAGATGACGTTCAGCCAGTGGCGACGGATCAAGGTGCCGCCCAGGTAATGGACCAGCCGCGCCAGGATTTCCGCGTGGTAGTGTTCTTCGCCCAGGAAGAGATGGAAGGCGCGTTCGTAGCTGTCCTCGTGTGGCCGTCCCTCCTTCCGGGCGCGTTCCTGTTCCCGGCGGACAAAGCGCATCAGGCGAGTGCCGCCGCCGGTTTCGCCGAGTTGGAAAGTGGCAAAAGAGCGGGCGAGTTCTTCGCGGCCGTCTTCAAGGCTCATCTGGCAGGGCGCAGACCAGTCGGGCTCTTGCCAGGCGCCACGGTTCTTTTCGAAACGTGCGATCCAGTGTGGTGAGTTCATGGGCTGGAGTAGCTTTGTGGTGCAAAGTGGGTGGGCAAAAAAACTCAGCGCAGAGACTTCAGGAGGTCGAGCAGGTCCGGCCTTTTCCGGGAGGCGGCGATCTTGCGCAGTTCGCGGACGACGTCGTGGATGGTCTCGTCCAGGGTGGAGGTGCCGGCGGTGACGCCCACTTCCTGGCTGGAGGAGAACCAGCGGGGATTCAGGTCCGCGGCGCGTTCCACCTGGTAGGCGGCGCAGCCCAACTGCCGGGCTTTCTCGGCGAGCTGGCGGGTGTTGTTGCTGTTGTTGCCGCCCACCACCACGATGGTGTCGCACTGGGCGCAGAGTTCGGCGAGCGCGGTCTGGCGGTCCTTGGTGGGTTGGCAGACGGTGTCGGTGAAACGGACTTCCGCGTGGGGGCGGGCCTGGCGGATGGCTTCCACGAGTGACTGGACGCGGTCGATGGGTTGAGTGGTTTGGGATACCACGCCCAGCTTGGGCTCGTCTTCCGGCAGTTGGGCAATGTCTTCCACCGAGGAGATCACCGCCGCCTGGGGATGATCCGCGATCAGGCCCAGGACTTCCACATGGGTGGGCTGGCCGATGACGACCGGGTAGTAGCCGCCCAGCACCAGGCATTCCAGAGCGCGGTGGGCCTTTCGTACCAGGGGGCAGGTGGTGTCGAAGACTTCGTGGCCGGCCTCTTCCCAGGCGCGGCGGTGGCGGTGGCTCGCGCCGTGGGCGGTGATGACGACGGCGGCGCTGGAGGCCGCGCCGGGCTCATCCAGCGGCGCGCGCTGCACGCCGAGGGTGGTGAGGTGTTCGTCCACGAGCGGGTTGTGGACCAGTTGGCCGAGCACGGTCACGGACCGGTCCTGGGCCAGGTTGTGCGTGTGCCGCAGGGCGTCGCGGACGCCGAAGCACATGCCGTGATGTTGAGCGAGGTGGATGTTCATGGGATGTCGTCAGGTTTGGTTGGTTGGTTGGTTCGAATCAGGTTCGTTGTGACTTGGTTCTGTTTTTACTTTGCGAGACAAAGCTTTCTTTCAAAAAAATTCAATCCTTTCCGGAACCGGGCTTGTTGGCGTTGACGATCTGCTCCAGCACCGTCAGGTAGTTCCGGAAAGCGGTCTGGCCTTTTTCGGTGAGGGCGTACTTGGTTTGGGGCCGGTGGTCGATCTCCTTGGTCATGGAGACGTAGCCCGCCTTGTAGAGGGTGCGGAGGTGGGTGATGAGGTTTCCGTCACTCATGCCGAGTTCGGATTTCAGGTCCTGAAAGCGCCATTCCGGCCGGGCGGCCAGGAGGGTGACGATGCTCAGGCGGCTCTTCTCGTGGATGAGCTTGTCGAGTTTGTCGAAGTCGATCATCCCTGTGTGCCGGAAGCGGGCTCTTTCCCGGACGAGCGGGAGCGGGACCGGAAGAGAAGCGAGACGCCGTAGGAAAGGTGCAGGACTCCAAAGTTCAGGCCCATGAGGAGCGCGGCATAGCGGGTGGCGTCGATCAAGCTCAGCGGGTAGAACCAGCCATAGATGAGGACGAAGAAGATCAGCCCGAAGGCCAAGCACTTGAAACCCAGTTTCTTAAGCGGGGCGGGGGAGAACCCGGAAGTCGAAAGCAGGGCCAGCCCGTAGAAGACAATCCAGGAAAGAGCGCAGCCCAGAACGTCCGTCTCCGTCAGCGCCAGGGTGATACCCACGATGCCGCCCGCGCCCAGCGGCGGGATGATGGCCTGGCTGGCCATCCGCATGCCGGAGGAGAGGAACGGCTCGTTGCGGCTCCGGGCGTCCCGCTGGATGAGCAGCAGGTTGAACAGCCCGGTCAGCCCCAGGGCCGCTACCCAGACGCAGACGAACACAAGAGGCGACAGAAGCTGAGCCCGCAACTCCAGGCAGATCAGCATTCCCGCGCTGACCAGGATGGCGAGCACGCCGCCGAACAGTGCCGTGGGAGCCGAAATCGCGCTGTAAACCGTGGCCCGCTCCATGAGAGCGCGGATGACCCGCAAGTTCTCCCGGGCGCCGTCAGAGGTGAGGTCGGACATGGGAATGTCCTAAATGCTTTGCAGGGCAAAGTAAAGGGGGAATGGGCGGCTGTCCGAGCGATTCCCTGGAACTGCTTGCTACCTTAGGCGAGGACCTCCGGCAGGGTTTTCCAGTTCTCCATGCCCTTCCACGGTGGGACTTCACCCTGGAAGAATTTGATGAAGAGACCGCTCTGTCGAATCCACAGGTCGTGTGTTCCACTGAAAGGGGCTTTAAAAACCAGGCGAAAGGCGGAAGCTTCTGCATTTTTTCGCCTCGCACCGCTTTTCTCCGTGATCTCAAATGGCTCGATGAGAGGGATGAGGGCCTTAAAGGCTAGCATGGGTGGCGCGAGAAAAGAAATGTGAGGCCGCACCGGCTGACCTTCTGTCACGCGGAGAGTCAGGAAATGTTGCTCCACGATTTCGTCATACGCTGGCTCCGGATCTTCGTCATCGATGATAGCGGGATGGTGCACTTTGAAAGTTTTCTTTCTTCCCGCTTTTATTTCCAGGGTGCGATGCTGGACCGAAACGAGGAAAAGCTTGCGAGTGCTGTAGGAATGATCGGGCATGTTCACGAGCAGCTGATTAGCTTGGATGATCCAGATGCCGCTATCCTTAATGAAGTCAGCGAAGGTTTCGATGTGAGTTTTCAAAATCGATTTGGTGGGTGCGCTAGTGGTCCGTGACAAGGCAAGTCATCGATTCCAAGGGTTTCGAAGCAAAATTCGCCGACGAAGCTGCGGGGAAAAGCGGGTGAGCTTATGAAAAGGTGTACGTCGGCACAAGCCGTTCTGTTAACGGTTGGCGCTCTTCCACCCGGACTTGTCAGGGGGCGGGGTGTCGCGTAGCCTTGGCGCTTCCGGTTTTGGCCGGTTTTTTGGTTTTTGGTAATTCGACATGATCATTCGCCGCAAATCCTTTGCCCGGGCCGGTCTGGTGGGAAATCCGTCAGACGGTTACTATGGTAAGACCATCTCCTTTATCGTGCGGAACTACGTGGCGGAGGTGGTGCTGTGGGAGTCGCCGGAATTGGAGATCTTGCCCGCGGCGCGGGACCACTCGGTATTTAAGGACATTGGCGCGCTGGCCACGGATGTGCAGCTTTTTGGCTACTACGGCGGCATCCGGCTGCTGAAGGCCACGGTGAAGCGCTTTCACGACTATTGCGTGGAGAACCGCATCGAGCTGGACGACCGGAATTTTACCCTGCGCTACGAGAGCAACGTGCCGTCCCAGGTGGGGATGGCGGGTTCCAGCGCCATCATTACGGCGTGCTTCCGGGCCCTGATGTCTTTTTACGGCGTCACCATTCCCCGTCCGGTGCAGGCGAACCTGATCCTGTCGGTGGAAAATGACGAACTGAACATTCCCGCCGGGCTGCAGGACCGGGTCATCCAGGCCTACGAGGGGCTGGTCTTCATGGACTTCGAACGGGAGGCCATGGAGAAGAAGGGTTTTGGGAAATACGAGGAGCTGGATCCCCGGCTGTTGCCGCCGCTCTACGTGGCCTACTCCACGAATCTGTCCGAAGGCACGGAGGTCTTTCACAATGACATTCGCGGCCGGTTCAAGCGGGACGAGAAAGAAATCGTGGACGCCATGCAGACCTGGGCCGGGTTCGCGCAGCAGGTTCGCGATCTGCTGGTGGCGGGAAAAGGCGACCAAATCGGACCGATCCTGGACGCGAATTTTGACCTGCGGCGAAAAATTTACCAGATGAGCGAGGGCAACATCCGCGCTGTGGAAACCGCCCGCGCCCAGGGAGCCAGCGCGAAATTTACCGGTTCCGGCGGCGCCATTGTGGGCACGTATGAAGACGAAGCGATGTTCCAGCGGCTCGTCTCAGCCCTGGAACCGCAGGGAATGAAGGTCATCAAACCCATGATTGTGGACGAAAGCGTGCCAAAAGTGACGCCGTCTCCCGAAGGAAAGAGTTTTTAGCCAGAGATTGATCGATATGAGCGTGCGCAAAGCAGTCATCCCAGCGGCGGGATTCGGAACCCGGTTTCTTCCCGCCACGAAGTCTCAGCCCAAGGAGATGCTCCCGATCGTGGATACTCCCACCATTCAGTACGTGGTGGAGGAAGCCATCGAGTCCGGCATCACGGACATCCTCATGATTATCGGGAAGAGCAAGCGGGCGATTGAGGAGCACTTCTACCGGAATTTTGAGCTGGAGTATGAGCTGAGGGACAAGGGCAAGATTGACGATCTGGCGTCCATCGAGCGCATTTCGAACCTGGCGAACATTCACTTCATCTGGCAGAAGGAACTGAACGGCCTGGGGGATGCGGTTTCTTATGCCCGGAGTTTCGTGGGGAATGAGCCCTTTGTCCTGCTGCTGGGGGACACCTTGATCGGAACGAAAGAGGGGGAAGGCGCGATCACTCACCAGTTGATCGAGGTTCATAACGAGTACGGCAGTTCCGTGGTGGCGCTGGAGCAGGTGGACCCGGACAAGGTGTCCCGCTACGGCATTGCCGGCGGGGAGGCGCTGGAGGGCGGATGCCTGCGGCTAAACGCGCTGGTGGAAAAGCCCGCGCCGGAAGATGCGCCCTCCAACCTGGCGGTAGCGGGCCGCTACCTGTTTACGCCGGAGATTTTCGAGTATTTGGCCGATACGAAACCGGGCAAAAACGGTGAAATCCAACTGACCGATGCCATGGCGCGAATGCTGACGGACCACGGCATGTATGGCTACCGTTTTGAAGGAAAGCGCTACGACATCGGCAACAAGCTGGACTTTCTGAAAACGAACATCGAGTTCGCCCTGAAGCGCGACGACGTGGGTCCGGGGTTGAAAGAGTTCATCAAAGAGATCGCGGCGGATCTTTGAGGCGTTCGAGGAAATGTGCCGGCATCATGGGGTTGGCGGGAGCCTTTTTCCTGCTGACGGTCTGGCTGGCTCCGCGGGCTCCCGGGGCGCCGCCTGGTGAAGATCCGGAAGACTGGGTCTTCATCGACAATGGGAAGCTCCGGCTGGGAGTCATCAAGAGCGCCGGGGCGGGAATCGGTTACCTTTCCCCGTCCGGCACGGAAACGAACCTGCTCAATCACTTCGATCGGGGGCGGTTGATTCAGCAGTCTTATTATGGCGATCCTGACGGGTCCCAGTGGGGAGAGACGCCCTGGACATTGAACCCGGTCCAGGGAGGAGACTATCAGGGCAAGATCCCACCTCTTGTCGAATTGCGGTCTGGAAACCAGGAAATTTACTCGAAGTCGATTCCCCTGCACTGGGCGACGGGCGAGACGCTTTCCAGCTTTGTGATGGAGCAGTGGATCTCCCTGGAAGGAGAGCTGGCGCGGGTCCGGTTTCGCATGACTTACACTGGTGAAGAGAGTCATGCGCCCCGGCATCAGGAGATCCCCGCGGTTTTTGTGGATGCCAGGCTATCTGTTTTGCACCTGTATCAGGGAAACCAGCCCTGGGAAGGACAGCTACTCACCAAAGTCGAGCCGGGGCCGCGGAATGAGTACTACGATCTACCCGAGCATTGGGCAGCCTTCGCGAACGAAAGCGGAGTTGGCCTGGGTGTCCTGGTTCCGGCGGCCAGTCAGGTCACCACCTATCGTTTTCGCGGGGGAGGGGGCTCGGAATGTTCTTATCTGGCTCCGATCACGACCTTTGCGATCCAGCCGGGCTTGACCTTTGAGTATGAGGCCTGGTTCGCCGTGGGATCGGTGGGAGAGATCCGCGCTAGATTTGAGAACCTGCGAAAGAAAGGCGCGGCATCCGATGGCCGATGAATCGAAACCGGGCAGGCGAAAAGCCGGTATCTGAGCGGCGAGACGGGCGTAAGGGGAGGAGAGCGAAAGAGGCTGGTCACCAAGGCGGGCAGCCACTAAAAGAGGCGAAAATTTTTCGGCGAGAACGCTCGACTCATGCTTAGCAATGGCATTAAAAAATTATCACCCAAGAATCGCATTTCTGACAATAAATGCAGATTAGAATTTAAAAGCTGCGAAATATGGCTTGATCTAGGGTAAAAAGTTTATTACAAAGTAGCGTCCGACATTAGTCATCTCTGATAATTATGGAAAATTTAAATAAAAGCTTGCACGAGTGCCTTGCATTCGGTTAAATTATTCCATTCAGTATACTTACTCTGAACACTCAGGAGGGTAATACCATGCAGTTAGTAAACGACAGACCTACCGCTGATGCCCAGGTGGACCGGCTCGCTGATTTCATCATGTTCACTCAGCGATCCTTCCTTCTGGACCTGTCCAAGGAGCTCAACAAAGGAAATGTTTCCTATGCCCAGTTCTTCTTGCTGGGATATCTGGCTAATGAGGACTACCTCACGATGACGGATATCTCCAAGAAAATGGGGCATTCCACCGCCGCGGCGACGGGTCTGGTGGATCGGCTTGAGAAACTTGGTTATGTGCAACGCCTTCATGCCGCCGACGACCGCCGCAAGGTGATGGTCCAGATCACCCGCAAGGGAATCGAGCTGGTCAATCGCCTTCGTGACGTGATCGCCCGCAGCATTGCTTCTTCCATGAGCGAAGAAGGCAACTCCAATGGAGACGCCCAAGCCGCGTCTTACAAAGAGTTGGCTGATTTCCTGATTTCCCGCTAAACGGCTGATTTCGAATTCCAAGCGCTGCCGCAATTCAAACTACGCGAGCGAATAGCGAGAGTTAATTTAGAATAGCGCTTAACAATTTGATCCCGTTCAGAATCCCTCCATTCAGCTGTCCTTTCTCATCTCCCGCCTCCCGACTGTTTTTCTCTGCTGATTGACTGACTGGTTGACTACTGAGTGTCTAATAAGATCCGCCGGTCCCTCGGGCCGGCGGATTCTTTTGTGTCAGGGCCCGCGAACGGAAGGGTGCGCCGGGTGCCGGTAGAGGGCGAATGGGGCCGGCATGACGCAATAACGTGCCGGACCGAATGGCATTCCGGCGTGACTTAGGCCGAGGCCCGTTTTTATTGGGCGGGTCATGTCTCAAAAAATCCTCTCCTGGGCTGTCAGCGCCTTGTTGTTTAGTTCCGTGACCCTTTCCGCCCGGGCGGCGGAGCCGGTCAATGTTCTCTTCCTGTTTACCGACGATCAGCGCGCGGACACGATCCATGCGCTGGGGAATGAGTTGATCCAGACACCGGCGATGGATTCGCTGGTGGAAAATGGCTTTGTCTTTCACAATGCCTACTGCATGGGAAGCAACGCGGGCGCGGTGTGTCTGCCCAGCCGGAACATGCTGATGAGCGGGCGGGCTTATTTCCGCTGGGCGAATCAGGGGGAACGGTATGCGTCCGGGGAGAAGCCAAACTTTCCCGATTCTCTGAAAGCGGTGGGTTACGAGACCTATCACCACGGGAAGCAGGGGAATACCGCGCAAAAGATTCACCAGAGGTTCGATCACACCCGCTACCTGAAAAACGACCAGGCGGCGCGGCGCTCCGGCCAGCCGGGGAAAGAGATCGTGGACGCGGCGCTGGAGTTCCTGGAGCAACGGAAGGCGGAGAAGCCTTTCTTCATGTACCTGGCCTTTGAAGCGCCGCATGACCCCCGGGTGTCGGACCCGGAGTACCGGCTGGACTACAGCGTGGAAGGCATGAATCTGCCGGCCAACTACTTGCCGCTGCACCCTTTCAACAATGGCGAGCAGTTTGTCAGGGACGAGCTGCTGGCTCACTTTCCCCGCACCGAACATGAGGTGCGCACCCATCTCTACGACTACTACGGGGCTGTCACCGCGTTGGACTATCAGATTGGCCGGCTGTTGGCGCGGCTAAAGGAGAGCGGCCAGTATGAGAACACGCTGATCCTGTTTTCCTCCGACCATGGCTTGGCGGTGGGGAGCCACGGGCTGATGGGGAAGCAGAGTCTCTACGAGCACGCCATGAAGCCGCCGCTGATCTTTTCAGGTCCAGGAATCCCGAAGGGGGAGAGCGACGCGCTGGTATACCTGCTGGACCTTTACCCCACGGTTTGTGAACTGGTGGGAGCGGACATCCCCGAGGGGCTGGACGGCAAGTCCCTGGCGCCAGTGATCAAGGGAGAGCAAGCGGGCGTGCGGGATTCGCTGTTCCTGGCCTACAAGGAGTTCATGCGGGCGGTGCGGGACGAACGCTGGAAGCTGATCCGCTACCCTCACATCAATAAGAATCAGCTCTTTGACCTGGAGAACGATCCTGACGAAATGACCAACCTGGCAGACGATCCCATGCACGCCCCACAGGTGGAACGGCTGATGGGGTTGATGAAAGAATGGCAGGAAACGCTGGAAGATGGGCAACCCCTGAGCTCGGACGCTCCCCTGGACCCGGCGTTTCAGCCCACCCAGGCGGATGTGGAAGCCGCGTTGAAGCAGTGGAAACAACCAGCGATGCGCCCGGCGCCGGAGCAGTAAGTTTCAAGCGGGAGAGGCAAAATGGTAAGTCCGGAATGAAGCCGTATCGACGAAACTTGATACGAATGACACATCGGCTCATCTGCGTTCTACTGTTGTGGGTCGTTTCATCTTGGCCCGGCGCCGGTTTCGCGGAAAAAGCCGCGCCGGTGGAGGTCTGCGTGGTGGGAGGATCGCCCGCGGGCATCGCGGCCGCGATTTCAGCCCGGCGGACGGGAACTGAAAAGGTGGTGCTGGTGGAGGCACTGGAGCACGTGGGCGGCAGGATGTCGGAAACGCTGGGCTTTGGAGAGCAAAACCGAATGAAGCCCGAATCCCTGGGGGGACTGTGGACGGAACTGGAAACGCGGGTGGCGGAACGGTATGGGAAGAAAGTTTCCACGCCGGAGCCGCGAGTGATCGAGCAGGTGTTCGACGATTGGTTGGCGGGTGAAGGGGTGGTGGTGATGAAAGGCTTCCGCCTGAAAGAGGTGGCGAAGGCGGACCGGCGCCTCTCCCGCCTGGTGGCGGAGGATGGCCGCGAGATTTTGGCCCAGGTGTTTGTCGATGCGACCTACACGGGAGATCTGCTGGCCATGGCCGGGTGTGAGTGGACGGTGGGACGGGAGCCGCGTTCCCAGTATGATGAGTCGCTGGCGGGCGTGGTGCTGAAGCTGGAGAATCCGCCAGGGAAGATCGTGGAAGACATCCACCGCAGTCCGGTCAGTGGCTTGGCTGGGGACGGGGAGACGCTGGCGCCTCATGTGTCTGGTCTGACCACTGAAGTAACTGAAGGCGCGGGAGACGCGCATTTGCAGTGTTTCAATCTATATGCCTGTCTGACAAACGATCCGGCAAACCGTCTCTCCCTGGATGAGCCTGAGGGCTATGATCCCGCCGAGTTCGAACTGCTGAGGCGCGAGATCAAACAGCTGGGCCGGGTGCCTTTTGGCCTGCGGAGCAATGTGCCTAACCGGAAAGCCAAGATCAACGATGGGGTGCCACTGCTTCTGCATTGGGGGCTGGTGGGTGGCGGTGATGCCTACCCAGAGGGCTCAGCCGAAATGCGCCGCCAGATTTGGGAAGCCCACCGGGGCTACACTCACCGCTTGCTTTGGTTCTTGCAGCACGACCCGGCGGTACCGAAGAAACAGCGGGAGGCGTTCCTGGAGTGGGGGCTGCCGCGCGATGAGTTCGCGGAGAACGGACACTGGCCCTGGGATGTTTACATTCGCGAAGGGCGGCGCCTGGTGGGTGGCCGCGTGATGACGCAGCACGATCTCTTTGAGGAAACCGCGAAGCCGGATGCCATTGCGCTGGGTTCGTTTCCGGTGGACTCCCATGTTGTGCAACGCCTGGCCACGCCGGATGGGAAAGAGGTGGTGAACGAAGGGGGCTTTCTGGTGGAGCCTCCGCTCTACCAGATTCCCTACTCTGCCCTGCTGCCAAAGGGTGAAGAGTGCGAAAATCTGCTCGTACCCGTGTGCATGAGCGCCTCCCGGGTGGCCTTCAACTCCCTGCGGGTGGAGCCGTCCTGGGTCTTAACCGGTCAGGCGGCGGGCACGGCGGCGGCCTTGGCGGTGGAGGAGGGAAGGCCTGTGCAGGAAGTGCCGGTCCTGCCCTTGCGGGAGAAGCTGCGTGGGGATGGGGTGACGGTGGATCTGCCGGCCGGGGCCGAGTGAGAGAGGGATGGCTCGCGAGTGAGTAAAATGTCAGGAAACCTATTCAGTCAGGTTCGTTAGTAAGGCTATAGCCCTCTTTCACCTCGAAACGTTTGACGGTCACCTGTCGTAAGAGCGGTTCCAGCCGGGCGATGGTTGTTTGAGGATACTCAACGGTGAGAATCTCCGGGTGTTCCCGAGAAACATATTCGAGAAAGGCAGCGGCCGCGAGCGTTCGGTCGTTTGTAAAGGATGTTAACTCCGAGAGAACCGCCCCGAAGTTCAAGATCGTCTCGTGAGACATGTAATGATCGCTGAAGGCAATATCGAGCGGGATGTTCCCGGTCGATCCGGCTTCGCACTTAGGGCAGGGGTTTAAGGCGCCCCATTTGACTGCGCCGCAATTCAAACAAAGTGCCTGCGTCATCCCTTGATGATAAGAAGGTGGGCCCGGATACTAGCACAGACTTTCAGGTCGCGCACACAGGGTTCACTTCTTTTTTGAGAGAAACGCCTCTCTCCCCGCCGTCGCCGGGGCCTTCGTTACTCTTCAGCCGCATATGAATCACATAGCCTCCTTCATCGCGCCTTGTCCCCGGCTAAAAATCCTCGCCAATCACCTCTCACCTCAAAGTTGACGGACTACTGGGCGGGTTTCGCCCGGAAACGGTTCTCGCGAAACAGCGCATAGTAGGGGGAATCTATCCACCCTCGCTGAGGATGGTGGTAAAACCGCTTTAGGAGTCCCTCTTGCGTAAAGCCGACGCGTTCCAGCAGGGAACGGCAGGCGCGGTTCTTCGAATCGCACATGGACGTGACCTTCTCGACTCCCAAGTCACACAGAAGAAAGTCGCAGATCGCGGAGACCGCTTCCGTTCCGTATCCGTTTCCCTGATGATCTCGATGAATCATGAAACCGAGGTCAGCGCAGTAGTAGCGAATGGAGAAGGTGACATAGACCACCCCAACACAGAATCCGTCCTCTACCCTTGCCGCGCGATAGAGGAGATGATTGAGCTTTTTCAATCCCGATGGATACGAAGACTGTTTGACGTACTTTTTGGTTTGTTTCTCGGTGGCGGGGGCGGAGATCTCAAAGTCGTAGTTTCGTTTGTCCGCGCGAACGGCATGGACATCCCGCCATTGTACTGGCCGGGCGAGGTCCAAGGTCAGCCGGGATGGACGGAGGCTGAAGCCGGGTTTCTTGGCGAGATCGCCCCGCCGCCGGGGCACGATCACAAAGTCGTCACACCGCGAGCAATGGGCAAGCCTGCCGGCGGTGAATTCGTCCGTACGCATGCCTCCGCCACAGAGGCATCGGTAGGTGTGGCTGAGCGTCTCTTCCATGGTAAGAGGGCTTCGAACAGGAATGTTCCCGCGCCAGACAAGCGCTATTTCGGCGGCATGGAAAGAACGAACCTGAAAGTCACTTGGTAAAGCGCGCTGACCGGTCAAGTCGAGCCCTCCAACGGTGGCGGCTGGCACTGACAGTTCCCCGATGAAATCGCTTAACCGGGGTCTCAGGGCCGGAGGTGCGAACGGCTCTTGGCGTTCATTCCTGGCGAGTATGATCAGCCAGGCTCGGCGCGGGATAATTTTGGGGCGCACATCCGGGGAGAAGGCCACGCGATACCTGGCCGGCAGTGGCATCGCAATTGGATCCCGCAACAGAGCCGGTCACCACGCCTATCCGGGTGCCATTCGAACTAACCTCTATCCACCATGGCCGCCACGGTGCCGGGTTCCCATTTCAGGCCCCAGTCGCGCAGGGCTTTGAGGAGGGGGCGGAGAGATTCGCCTTTTTCGGTGAGGGCGTAGGCCTTCCGCTTTCCGCCTTCGGTCGCGGGGACCTGGCGGACGATGCCGGTCTCCTGGAGACGGTTCAGGCGGTCGGTGAGAATATTGGTGGGGATGCCTTCGGGCGATTCCGCAAACTCTTTGAACCGGCCGCGGCCGAGCATGAGATCGCGAATGACCAGCAACGTCCAGCGGTCGCCGAAGATGTCCAGCGCGCAGGCCACCGGGCAGGAGGAACGGCGCGAGGGATTGTCAGCGGAGGAGGGGATCGATTTGGCAGTGGTCTTCCCGCGAGTCTCCGTTGGGGGAGAGGTCTCGTTTTTGGAGGAAGGTGCAGGGCGGGACGGCATGGCGGTAAGGTTGGGTGAAACCCAACGTCCTATTTTGTATCCATTTACTTGCATTTCAAAAGTTTTGTTACTTGCAAAATGCAAGTAAAAGTGGTTCGCTCGCGGGCATGAAGGCAGATCTTTCCCCATCCACTCCAGGGCCCGAAGTTTCCTCCACGGCGACAGCCATGTCTAAAGCTCCGGCTTCCGCGACGGCTCCTGTTCCTCCGGTGAAGCTCCAGCCTCCGGGCGCGGGGCTTCCTGCGTTGGAACTGTTCATTGCCCGGCGCCTGTTTTCCTGGCGCGTCCGGCGCGGTACCCGGGAGCGGTTTCTGCAAACGTTTCAGGAAGAACAGACGGCGATTCAAGACTTGGTCGCGAGTTGCCCGGAAGAACTGCGAGGCAAGCCCGTGCTGGTGCCCCGGCTGCGGGGGCTGGAGGACAGCAGCCGCTTTTGGTCGGTCTGGATGACGCTGGATCACCTGCGCATCACGAATGAAGTTTTCGCTCACGTCATCCGTCAACTCAGCGAAGGGTGGGTGCCGCCTCGCACGGCCAGCACCGCTGCCGTGAAGCCTTCGCCCCAGGCTGGGCTGGAGACGGAGGCCGCATTTGCCGCCTCCTGCGCCGCGGTGCCGGATACCGCCGGTCAGGTGGAGGAACTGCGCACCGAAGTTCGCTACGCGCACCCCTGGTTTGGACCTTTGGACGGCTTTGGCTGGCTGGCGCTATCCGCCATGCATATGGGCATCCACCGGAAGCAGTTGCACACCATCCGCTCCCGGCTCTGTTGAGCATCGATCTTTTTTATGAAGTCCACTCCCGTCCCGCTCTCCCTGACTACGGATCCCATGCTTCCGCTCATCTGGCGCATCGCCGCGCCGATGAGCGTGGGGATGTTTTTTACCACGATGTATAACGTGGTGGATACCCTCTGCGCCGGTTGGCTGGGCACGGAGGAAGTGGCGGCCCTGTCTTTGTCCTTTCCCGTATTCTTCATTCTCTTTTCCGCCGCTGCCGGGATCAGCCAGGGTTCAACGGCCCTCATGGCGAATGCCATGGGCAGTGGCCGGCCCCAAGATGCGCGCCAGCTCTTTGCGCAGTCCATCGTCTTCGCGCTGGGCGCCGCGGCGTTCCTGACGGTGGCCGGCCTGCTCGCCGCGCCGTCTCTTTTCCGCCTGCTCGGAGCGGAGGGCGAGTACCTGCGCACCGTGCTGGGTTACATGAACGTTATCCTGATAGGGGGTGTTTTCATGGTGCTGCCGGTGGTGCTGAATGCCGCCCTGAATGCCCAGGGGGAGACTCGGGTTTACCGGAACTGTCTGATTTTTGGCTTTCTGGCGAATCTGCTGCTGAATCCCATGCTCATGTGGGGCTGGTTGGGGCTGCCCGCCCTGGGGGTGAGCGGCATTGCCCTGGCGACGGTGCTCATCCAGGCGGGTAGCGCCGCCTGGCTGTGGCGGAGCGTGAGCCGGCACGAGCACTTTTCAGGTCTGCGGCTTCCTGACTTTCGGCCGGACTTTGCCGTGTTGCGCCGCATTGCCGGGCAGGCCATTCCCGCCGGGATGAACATGCTGACCATCGCGCTGGGCGTCTTTGTGGTGACGTGGTTTGTGCAGCACTTTGGGAAGGAAGCCGTCGCCGCCAGCGGTATCGCCACCCGGATCGAGCAGATCGTGCTCTTGCCCACCATCGGCTTGAATGCCGCCGTGCTGAGCATCGTGGGGCAGAGCCACGGCGCTGGCTTGCCCCGGCGCGTCCGCGAAGCCTGGATGTTGAACGCCATGATCGGCGCGGGTCTGATGGTGCTGGGCGGTCTGCTGGTGTGGCTGGTCCGGGGGCCCGCGATGCGCTTGTTTACGCAGGACGCCCGCGTCGTCCAGCACGGCATGGACTACCTGACCTGCGCCGCGCTCACCCTGGCTGCCTACCCGATTTTATTCGTCACGGTCTTTGCCCTGCAAGGCATGAAGAAGCCCGCCTATGGTCTGTGGATCGGTCTTTACCGTCAGGTCGCCGCGCCGCTGATTGTCATTCATCTGCTCGCCTTCACCCTGGGCTGGGGCACCTGGGGGGTGTGGTGGGGCGTCTGCTTCGTCACCTGGAGTGCCGCGCTCTTCGCCATCGCCTGGGGCTGGTGGCGGATTGGGCGGGAGAAAGGAGTGGTGGCGACGGAGATGGACGCGGTGGAGCCCGATGCTGTATCGAGTGGGGCTGAAAGCTGACACCTTTCAGCGAGGCTCCAAGCTGGGGGATAGGCTCGAAGTGACAATCCGGTGCGTGGGGGGTATCGTGCTATCATTCGAAGAAACGATGAACCCCAAAGTTGACGAGTATCTCCGTAACGCCCAGAAGTGGCGAAAAGAGTTGGAGACTTTGAGGCGGATTCTTCTCGACTGTGGGCTCACGGAGGAACTGAAGTGGCGGTCGCCCTGTTACACGTTTCAGAAGAAGAACGTGGCGATCATGGGGGAGTTGAAAGACTGCTGCACGCTGGGGTTTTTCAAAGGGGCTTTGTTGAAGGACGCGAAAGGTCTCCTTGAAAAGCCGGGGGAAAACACCCAGGCGGCGCGGCGGATGCGGTTCGTCCAGGTAGAGGAAGTTCTAAAGCGAGAGCGAGCTTTGAAAGCCTTTGTCCGTGAGGCGATGAAGGTGGAAGAAGCGGGTCTGGAGGTCGAGTTTAAGAAGACCTCAGAGTTTGAGTTTCCGGAAGAGTTGCAAAAGAGACTGGAGAAGGACCCGGCTTTGAAGAAGGCTTTCGAGAGGCTGACGCCCGGACGGCAGCGGGGCTATCTGTTGCATTTCTCTTCGGCTAAGCAAGCCAAGACGCGAGAGTCACGAATTGAGGCGTGCGTGCCGCGAATACTGGAGGGGAAAGGGCTGCGGGATTAGAGCATTTTTGTTTGAGTTGTGGCCACTCATTCCCAAACATGCTCCGGACTTCCGCCGCTTCCCTGGCGGTAACGGACAAATCTTGCGGGTACGGTTTTTCGAAAACCGCACTAGAACACTTCTTGAATTGTTCCAACTGGAATGGTGAGCGTCCGGCAATCTGACGGAAATTCCGCGAGCGACAGACTAAAACACCCGAAACAACTCCAAAAAGCCAAAGACCACCAAGACTGGGCCGAGCACCATCATCAGAGGGCCGAATTTCTGGCGCCAAAGCTCCATCTTTTCCGGGTCCCGTGGCTGGCGGGGCAGGATGCCCTTGCCCAGCAAGAATCCGTAAATGCCGCCCAAGATGGGAATGAGTCCGGTGTAGTCCAAGTTCATCGAGAAGAAATTATTTTAGTCATGTTTTTTCTTATTACTTGTCTGATTGATCATGACTTCAGCATCTTCCATTGTTACTTGAATAATCTGGTTGTTGTCGATTCTTAGAACGCACAAAATCGCTATTGGCCAACTAGATGGCTCTTCTTGTGCTCCACCCTCGAGCATTCTGACTTCGCGTCCTCCGAATGCAATGAATCCGTTCTGCTCCAGCTCGCTCAACATATGGGAAAGACTATATGCCGCATGAACACGTTCCCCGGCATCCAATTCACGAGAAATCTCTCCCCAGTCCTGCAAGTTTTGAAGAAAACAGCCTACAAGTTCTGCTTCTTGTTCTGAATGTAACTCGTCGTGATCGAAAGAATATGCCATCACGTTTGTAACGAGTTCTAATAACTGCTTTCCGGTGGTGAATTTCTCCAGATATTGAGGGATATTCTCAGCAATTCTTCGGACACGTAGTGGATCTGATATTCCTTCGTTCGCAAGTTTTTCAGATACCCAAGCTTCGTGATCTGACTTGATTTTCTTTAGAATGTCGACAGAGAATGTTTCAGATTGGTCGTCAATTTGTTTGTGGTGGGTTCTACAAAGGAGAACTAGGTTCTCGTATGTATCAATTGCAGTAGCTGGAAATCGAGAGTCAAAACGTGGACCTTTTAAGCGGCTTGATACGATGTGGCATTCTTCGCCAACAATTGATTCTCTGTCAAATTGTGTGGAATCTACCACCAATTCATTTTTGCAAATAGCGCACCGATTGCCAGATCGCCCCCAAAGTAGTTTCCTTGTCCTATCTGTTATTGACATTCGGTTCTTCTTTGAAAAGAAAGGCGGAAATGCAAACGAGTTGAACTTTCCTCTTACAGAGTTCGAAACCTAGATAGTCATCACTCTTCGCTCATTGGGTAAAGAATGTATTCGATCAGAAGGTGTTTTTGAAGTGATCTTTAGATTATCTACCTTTTCTCTTTCAAATACTCCACCAGGACCCTCACATTCTCCTCAAACGTCAGGCTCGCGATGATCCCGCCTTTCGGATCGGTCTTCTTGCCGCTTGCATCGCGGATGGTGCCGGGTTCGGTCCAGGCGCCGCGGGGGTCTTGGGCGGCGAGGATTTTTTCTGCCTGGGCAGTCAGTTCATCGGGGCTTCGTTTGGAGAGGTCGCCGATCTTGCCGCCGGCTTTGACGTGGAGGTAGGTGGCTTCGATTTCGTTGAGTTCGGAGGCGATGAACCAGCCGTAATTGTCGGCGAGGCGTTTTTCTTCGAAGGTGAGTTCCCAGCCTTTGCCGCCCTTGCCGCGGGTGAAGAAGATGGGTTGGTTGGTCTTGATTTCGCGGAAGCGGGGGAGGGTGTTGTTTTTAGTGAGACAGCTCTTTAGGTAGGCGAGGGCTTTGGGGAAGGGAGACAGGTATTTCTGGTCGCCGGTGGCTTCGGTGAGGCGGAGGAGGGACCAGAGGAGGCGCTGGGATTCGCGGCCGCAGAGGGCGGTGGGCTCGAACTGCCGGCTCCAGCTGGGCTGCATGGCGGCGTCGTACTGCTGGGCCCAGGCGGGCTGCGGATCGGGCATCTGGGCGAGGAGGAAGAAGTCTCCCGCCTTTTTGGCGGAGGCGAGGTAGCGTTCGTCGCCGTGGGTCTGCCAGGCCAGGAGCATGGTTTCCAGGGCGGTGGCGGTCAGGTCGTCATTCAGGACGTAGCAGCCGGTGAAGTCTTTGGGCCATTTCTGGGACCAAGTGTCGGGAAAGCTGGCGGGGATGACGGGGTACTTCGCGGGGTCCGGGGAGGCATCGGGGAAGCGATCAAAGCTCGCGGCCCAGGCGCCGTTGGGGAACTGCACCCCAAGGAGGGCGTCCAGCCCGTAGAGGGTGCTTTCGTGGATGATTTCGTCCTTGAAGTCCATGGCCCGGTCCACGCGGCAGAGCAGGCGGAGCGCGGCCTGGGTGACGTCGTCGTCCATGGTGGAGACGTTTTTCTTGAAGTCGCGCTTCTTCCAGACGTCCCAGCCGCCAGTGTTAGAGCGTTCCTTGGCGGGGGTGGGATCGGTCTTCAGCGTGCCGTCCAGGTCGCGGCGGTAGGCGTGTTCGCTCCGGTTCGATTTGCCAAAGTGAATGCTGTAGTACCAACCGCCGGAATGGAGCTGGCCCAGGGTAAGGGCGCGCGCGGCGTCCAGGGCGGCGCGGGCGCAGGCGGGGTCCTTGGTAGCCTCATAGGCGTCCAGGAATGCCAGGCCCACGGCGGGAGTGCCGGGCGGCTGAACCCAGATGGTATCAGGGTCCGGGATGGCCTCCGCTTCGCGCAGGGTGAGGTCGCTGGAGTACCAGTACACGTAGCCGCCGTGGGAGGAGGCGTTTTCGTGGAAGAATTTGACGGCTTTGACGAGGGCGGTCTTGACGGTATCCGGCTTTGGCGGAAGGCCGGCGTTGGTGCGGGAGGAGGAAGAGAAAAAGGCGGCGAGGACGATGGTCAGACATGTCAGCGGCGATCTTGGATTCCCTTGGTGGATGACGGATGAGATTGGGGACATGAGATGCATGGTTTGAGGTAAATGATCGTGGATAGGTGGATCGACCGTTTGCGAGCGGGCTTTCAGCCCGCGAGGATGTTGGTGGGTTGGGGATTCCAGGGTTGAAACCCTTCGCTTTGCGCGGCCGGACCTCCAGTTCGGTGCATGGGGATTGGTTAGGATTCCTGAGAGGCGGAGATGGTGGTCTGTGCCTGGTTTCGAGCTAGCCTGCATTTCTGACCAGTTCTCTGCCGCAACTTGCCAGGGCCCGCCCTGACTGCGTTCCGCTCGATCTTCCCTTGAGCGGTATGTTCTCATACGGCTCAAGGGAAAATCTTCGCGCGCCTTGTCAGGACAGGCCTCGCGGCGTCTCGCGACGCGAACTTGGTCAGAAGTGCAGGCTAGGGAAGGTGGAAGGCGAGTGGGAGATCTGTAAGAGCCTTCAATGACGGGGAAACCGGCAAGTAAGTTCAGCTAATAAGTTAGATGTGGGAGTGAATGAGGTAATAGATTTCTTCATTCGTGTATTGTCCTGAGAAAAACGGCACCGGAGCCGTGAGGCTGCCGGTGCCGTTTTGGTTTTCAGGTGACTGAATGAAGGAAAGGATTTGGGCCATGGGTGCGCGGTCACTCGCCGCGGCGGCCTTCGTTCAGCCAGTAGGTAAATTCAGCGAGGTCCAGCAGGTCATCGCCGTCCTGGTCGGACTTGTCGATCTGCTTGCGGATTTCGCGGCGCTGGGCGGAGTTGAGCTTCCCCTCGCGCATGGCGGCGATTTCGTCGGCGGAGACTTTGCCGTCTTTATCTTTGTCGTAGGTGTTGAAAATCTTCCCTTCCTTGGTGTGGGCCTGGGCCGTGTTTGGGGAGCCGTTGGAAGGTTTGTCGCCGCCTTCGGCGCTGGGCTTGCCCGTGTCCCGGGGGCCGGTCTTCGGCACGTCTCCGTCCCTGGGGCCCTCTTTCGGTGTATCGCCGTCGCGGGGACCGGTCTTGGCTTCTGGATGGTCCGCTTTGTCGCCAGACTCTTCCGGTTTCGGTTTCTCGTCGTCCGCGGTGGCGGAGGTATAGGTCAGGGCACAGAGGGCCGTCAGCACGGCGGCGGCCAGCAGGTGCGCCAGCCAGTGGGGATTTTGGGTCTTAGCGATCATGTGGATGCGTTGTTTCAGTTTGGTTCCGGAGTTCACGATCGGCGCCATGGCTGGAGTGGCCGGTGTGGAGACGTTCGTGGAAAGGGTTTTCAGCATCTTGATGAGACTGTGTCCGTAGGCGCCGCCGCCTTCGTGGCCCAGGTGGCGCAGGGCCATGCGGTCGCAAAGCAGCTCGCGGTCGCTCTCCCACTGACGCAGGGCCAGCCAGACGAGGGGATTGAACCAGTGCAGGGCGCGCACGAGTTCCGCGGCCCAGTTCCAAATAAGATCGCCCCGCCGCAGGTGGGCCAGTTCGTGGAGCAGGATGCCGCGCTGTTCTTCCGGAGAGAAGGTATTTTCGAAGTCGCGGGGGACGATGAGGCGCGGTGTCTTCCAACCGGTGACGGCCACGCCAAAGTGCTTGGGCCCGCGCACCATGGCTACCGGGCGAGAGAGATTCATCTCCGTGAGGCAGGTATCCAGCAACCTAAGCAATAACGGAGACCTCACGGGACGGAACCGGCTGAGTTCCTGCTGGAAATTCCGATATCCGATGCCCAGGCGGAACAAGAAGTAGAGGGCGCCGCACAACCAGGTAAAAGCCAGAGCCGGCCAAAGCAGAGAAAGCGGTTCCGAGGTTTGGAGAGGGTTCAAACTCTCCTTGCTTGGTTCAGCCTCAGCAATGAAGCCGGTAAGGGAAACGTGTGAGGAAGGGGCCCTGGCTTCCTGTTCGGAAGCCCTGGCCGTTGTGCTTAGGTCTGCCGGTTCCGGCGTAAACCACTTGGAGACTACCTGGGCTCCGGCTGTGTTGAACAGGCTTAGGGAACTTGGTAGATCAACCGGCAGCACCAGGCGGAGCAGGATGGCTACGCCAAAAGCGTAACGCCAGCCGGGGCTCAGGTAGCGGCCCAGCAAGGTCATGACCAGGAGGGCCAACACGATCAATACGCTGGCTTCAGCGGAGGTGCGGGCGAGCCATTGGACAAAGCCGGTCAGGATTTCCATCGGCGTAGTGGGGGTTGTTGAGTTGCCTTATGGCTTTTTCGGGCGGCCTTTGTCGAGGATGCGTTTCAGTTCCTCGATCTCCTCGTCGCTCAGGTTTTCGGATTCCACGAAGCGGGCAACGAAGGGCGCCAGGCGGCCTTCGAAGACGCGGGAAAGAAAAGATTCGCCCGCCACTTGCTGACAGGAGGCTTCATCGATGGCGGGACGGTAGAGAAATTCCCGGCCCTGCTTGCGATAAGTCAGCGCGCCCTTTTTGACCAGGCGGCGCAGCAGGGTCTGGATGGTGCGGGGGTTCCAGTCCGTTTCGGCTTCAAGATCCGCCACCACCTCGTTGGCCGTGGCGGACTGTCTCTGCCAGAGCACGCGCATGACGGTCCACTCCGCGTCCGAGATGCGCAGGGCGGGATGGTCTGGGCTGGAAGGAGAAGGATCTGACATGAGCGAGCGTGGGATATTACAACTGTAAAACTTGAAGTATTACAAGTGTAATTTTGCGCGAATGGATTTTTCTTTGTCAGATGGCGAGGCCTTGATACGTCCTGTTGTCACGAGGATTTCCCTTTCTTGGCCCCGGAAATGGTGGTAGCGGTGACCTGAATCCGCAGCGAGCCCTGGTCCCGTTCCTGCGCCTCACTTTATTTTGTATGGAGCATTCCGCAGCCGCCCACGAACACCCTCCGGAGATCAATCTGAAGGAGTTGAAGGACCGTGCCTTGGTCATGAAGATCAAGGAGTTGAACAAGGTGGATAACTGGCGGAACTGGATCGGTCTGTTCCGCGAGCACTTCGTTCTGCTGCTGATCCTGGCGGCGGCGATATCTTTCTACTACCTCCGCCCCACATGGGGGCTGAACTGGGCGTGGAACATCCCGGTGACGGGATTTGCGATCTTCCTGGTAGGCATCTGGCAGCACCGGCTGGTGATGCTGGGACACGAGGCCAGCCACTATTTGCTCTTCAAGAACCGGAAGCTGAATGAGGTGATGTCCAACTGGCTCTGCTTTTACCCGCTGTGGGGCCGGGCCTACAATTACCGGGCCCAGCATCTGGCCCATCACCAGTACACCAACGATCCGGAACTGGACCCGGTGCTGAAGGAGATGGCCCTGAGCGGAGGGAAGTTTCGCCCCGGAATGCCGAAGCGTGAGCTGATCTGGCAACTGATGATCAAGATGCCTCTGTGGCTGCCGGGCTTGATCCGCTACTCGCTGGTGCGGGCCCGCTACACCCTCCTGGGGGACTTCCCGGAATGCTACAAGATGGCGGAGAAGCCGCCGATGGTGCTTTCGTTTCTGAACATCGGCTACGTGGTGTCGGTCCTGGCGCTGGTGCAGGTGGGAATTTTCACGGGCAATATCTGGGTGGGCATTGCCGGTGCTCCGGTGATGCTGCTGGGCGCCCTGGCGATGGTGTGGAAGATTCCGGCGAACTATTACCCGAAGGCGCGCGTGCCCACGGCGATTCCCCCGAAGTGGGACAACTTTCAGCGGCTCACGTTTATCACCTTGCTGTTCGTCCTGCTGAGCTCCCTGCGTATCGTGACGGGCGAGCCGTGGATCCTGTTTTACCTGGTGCTGTGGATCGCGCCGCTGTTTACGTCCTTCGCGTATTTCATGATCCTGCGGGAAGACATCCAGCACGCCAACGCGGGCCGGGAAGGGCTGTCACACACGCGGAACTTTGCGGGGAACCCGCTGGTGAAGTGGGCGGTGTTTCCCTACAACATGGACTACCACCTGCCGCATCACCTGTTTCCCTCCGTGCCGCACTACAATCTGAAAAAGCTGGACGATCTGCTGCGGGAGACGGAGGTGTACCGGACGAACGCGGAAGTGGTGCGGGGGTATCTGCTGGCACACTAGAAAGCTAAGCCGGAAATTTCCGCCTTTCGGGCATGGAAGCCGAGAATCACGTCTACTCGACTTTCGAGACGGTGCTGCAGGTGCGGCCGGATGATATCGACATGAATCAGCATGTCCACAACAGCCGCTACCTGGATTATGTCTTGGCGGCGCGCTACGACCAGATGGAGCGGTGCTATGGGATGTCCATGCAGGCCTTCCTGGACCGGGGCTTTTCCTGGTATGTGAAAGTGGCGCACATCGAGCACAAGCGCGGGCTGGTGCTGGGTGACAAGGTGCGTATCCGGACCCGAGTGGGCGAGGTGCGCCGCCACGGGGTAAAAGTGGTATTTGAAATGCTGCGCGAAGGGGACGGAAAAGAGGTGGCGGCGGGGTACTGTGACTACGTCATGGTCAACAAGGACAACGGAAGGCCCACGGCGATTCCGGAGGACGTGGTGGCGAAGTATTCGGTGTAGGGCTAGCGACGTTACTAAGCCAATATGTCGTGATGCACCTTGGCGTCACCCACCACGCCGATGAGGCGGTGGTTCAGGCCCTGGAAGGGGTAGGAGAACTGGTGGGCATTGATGCCGAGGAGGTGGAGCACGGTGGCCTGGAGATCGTGGACGGACATTTTGTTCTCGGCGACGTGGTAGCCGAAGTCGTCGGTCGCGCCGTAGCTGCCGGGTTTGATGCCGCCGCCGGCCATCCAGATGGTAAAGCAATGGGGGTGGTGGTCGCGGCCGAGATACTTGGAGCCGTTCCGCTCTTCATTCATGGAGGTGCGGCCAAATTCGCCGCTCCAGACGACGAGGGTTTCGTCGAGGAGACCGCGCTGTTTCAGGTCGGTGAGCAGGGCGGTGATGGGCTTGTCGATTTGTTTTGTCTTGTCGACGAGGCCCTGGGTGATGTCGTTGGCGGGATTCGTGCCGTGGAAGTCCCAGCCGTAGTCGAAGAGCTGCACATAGCGGACGCCCTGCTCGAGGAGGCGGCGGGCGAGGAGGCAGTTGTTGGCGAAGGATTCCTGGCCGGGCTCGGTGCCGTACATCTCGTGGACGTACTGGGGCTCTTTCATGATATCCATGACTTCCGGCACGGCGATCTGCATGCGGTAAGCCAGTTCGTACTGCGCGATACGGCTGAGGGTGTCCGGGTCGCCCACCTGCTGGAGTTCCTGTTCGTTCAGGCGGCGCAGGGCATCAAGACCGCGGCGGCGGCTTTCGCGGCTTAGTCCGTTGGGATTATTTACGTAAAGGACGGGATCGCCCTCCGAGCGGCACTGAACGCCTTGGTACATGGCGGGCAGGAAGCCGCTGCCCCAGAGCGCCTTGCCGCCGCTGGGGTTGGTGCCCCCTGACAAGAGCACCACGAAGCCGGGCAGGTTTTCGCTTTCCGAACCCAGGCCGTAGGTGACCCAGGAGCCCATGGAAGGATAGCCGAAGCGGGCCTCGCCACAGTAGAGGTAGAGCTGGGCGGGGGCGTGATTGAACTGGGTGGTGTACATGCTTTTCACCACGCAGACATCGTCCGCCACGGTTTTGAAATTAGGGAGAAGCTCCGACATCCAGGTGCCGTTCTGGCCGACTTGCTCGAACTTCCAGGGCGTGCCGAGCAATTTGGGCCGGCCCTTGATGAAGGCGAAGCGTTCGCCCTTGATGAGAGAGTCCGGGCAGGGCTGCATGTTGCGCTTCACGAGCTCGGGCTTCCAGTCAAAGAGCTCGTGCTGCGGCGGAGACCCGGCCATGTGGAGGTAGATGACGCGCTTGATCTTCGGCGGCAAGGGAGGCTGCTTCGGCGCGAGGGGATTGAGCAGTGCACCGACGCCTGGAGACTGAGTCGCGGCATGAGCGTCCGTGGCGCCGAGTCCGGAGAGATGGTTCAAGGCCAGCGCCCCGAGCCCGAGATTGCAGGAGCGGAAGAACTGGCGCCGGGTGGCGAGTTGAGCGCTTTTTTGGAGGAAGGGATTCATGGGAAAGTGGATGGGTGCGTGGTGGGGCGTGGAAGTGGGCGGGTTCCCAGACAGGGAGACAAGGAGACAGGCTAGAGGGGGGATGCGGTTTTGGAGATGGGTGTTTAGGACTTTGTTAGGACGGCGTCGAGGTTGAGGAGGATGTTGGACACGGCGGTCCAGGCGGCTTGTTCCGGGGTGACGGCGATGGGTTTGTCCTTGGGCTTTGGATCTTTCGCTTTTAACTTTTCGTCCTTTGGAAGATCGTAGGATTCGGCGACGCGGATGGCCTTGGCTTCTTCAGGGTGCTCCTGGTAGTAAGCCAGTTCCGACTGGTAGAGATCGGTGATGGTCTGCGTTTCTTCCGGGCGGGGAGCGCGGGTGAGGACGAGGCGCAGGGCGAAATCAATCTGGTCCGTGTCCGTCTGGCCGCCCTCCGCGAGAATGCGGTCGGCCAGGGCCTGGGCGATCTCCACATACACCGGGTCGTTCAGAGTAACGAAGGCCTGGAGAGGCGTATTTGTCCGGATGCGGCGGGGGCTGCATAGTTCGCGGCTGGGGGCGTCAAAAGTGGCCATGCTGGGGTAGGGGACGCTACGGCGCCAGAAGGTGTAGAGGCCACGGCGGTAGCGGTCTTCGCCTTCGCTGGTGGCCCAGTTCCGGTCCTTGCCATTGAAGGCAGCGCGCCACATGCCCGGAGGCTGGGGCGGGTAAACAGAGGGACCGCCGACTTTCTGCGTGAGCAATCCGCTGAAGGCAAGGGCCTGGTCGCGAATCATCTCCGCGTCCAACCGGAAGCGGGGTCCACGGGAAAGGAGACGGTTGTCGGGATCGGCATCGTACCGTTCCGGCGTCGAGGCTGAGGTCTGGCGATAGGTGGCGGACATGACCATGGTCTTAAGAATGGCCTTGGTGTCCCAGCCGAGCCGGACGTATTCCGTGGCCATCCAGTCGAGCAGCCGGGGATGGCTGGGGTAGGTGCCCTGGGTGCCGAAGTCTTCCTCCGTTTCCACGAGACCGATGCCGAAGAGTTGGGCCCAGAAGCGGTTTACCGCGACGCGGGCGGTTAGCGGGTTTTCGGGAGAGGTCAGCCACTTCGCCACGCCGATGCGGTTGCGCGGCGCGTCCTTGGGGAAATCATTAAAAGACTCCGGCACGGCTCCCTGGACGACATCGCCCAGGTCCATGAAGTTTCCGCGGTTCTGGATGTGGGTTTCCCGGTGCTTTTCGGTATCCAATTGGACCATGACGGGGACGAGGGGCGGATTGATGGACTTGCGTTGTTTTTCCAGTTTCGCGATTCCCGTCCGGGCCTTGGCCAGGGAAGGGGCGTAGTCCAGAAAGTAAGCCGAAAGACGAGAGACCTCGGCGGGCGTGCGGGCCTTTTCGGGTTTGTCGATGATGGTCAGAATGTCCGGAGCCAGTTCGGCGCGTTTCGCCATGGCGGGATCGTCCGTCCAGGAAACGCGAAAGCGCCCGAGGTTCCGCTGGCCGCCATAGTTGTAGTCGTGATCGAGTGTAATCTTGAGCGTATCGCCCGCCTCGGCGGCGATGGCTTTGGCGGGGACGAAGAGTGCTTCGTGCGGCTCTTTCTGGCGGGGAGCGACGCCCCAGCCGGAGAGGTTGCGGGCGACGGTCTTGGACGCGTCGGTGATGGGGAAGTCTTCCTGAGAGAAGTCGGCGGTGGCTTGAGCGATTTCAACCTGGCGGACGCCGCTCAGGGCGAACTCCTCGCTCTTCTCGGGAGCTTTCAGGCCACTCTGTTCCCAGACCGTCTGGCGGTTTTCGTCGAGGAGCCGGATGGTGTAGCCTTCCAGACGCGTGGCGGTGCCGCCGTCCGTGCGGTTCCAGAGGACAATGCGGTCGATGTTCTGGACGTTGCCGAGATCCACCTCCCACCAGGGGTTCTTTTCTTTGGCGGTGTGGGTGACGGACTGGTCCTTGAAGAAATCACCGCTGGTCTTGCCGTCGATGGCGCGTTCGGCTGGCGCGTCGTATGAGGTGGAAGATTGGCTGGCGGTGCCGGCGCGGGCGATGTTGGTCTTGCCGCGATAGACTTCCACCTCCGCGAGATGGACGAACTTTTCGTCTCCCGGCAGTTCCACCCTGACATAACGGCCCTGCTGGGGGCGGCCGCCGGTGTCGTGCTCGATGCCGAAGCGGGAAAGGATGAAGTCGCCCTCCGGCGAGCGGCCGGAACCTCCAGCGGGGAGGCGGTGGTCCGGAATGGTTTCCAGGCGGAAGGCGGTAATGGTGCGGGCGTCCGGAACCTTCAATTCCAGTGTGTAGGTATCGTTCTTCGGACCTTTGCCGGAAACAAAGAGGGAGCCGTCTTTTTCCGCGGAGAGTGTTTCGCCCTGAATGGAAGTCAGTTGATCGAAGGAAAGCGTCCGCCACTCGGTCTGGCCACGGTATTGGGATTCCCATTCGTGGCGTTCCCTGGAGAGCTGCGTGGGATCGGTTTCGCGAAGCTGCTTTTTCAGCGCGGCGATCTGGGCATCCAGAGCCTGGCGCTTGGCGAGTTCCGGCGTGCCGGGCACGGGCATGGTGGGCGCGTCGTCATTGGTGTCCGCGTCAGCGGTCTGGTTAAAAAAGTCGTAGAGGGCGTAGTAGTCCTTTTGAGAAAGGGGGTCGTACTTGTGGTTGTGACACTCCGCGCACTTCATGGTCAGGCCCATCCAGACCTGGATGGTGGTGGCGGTGCGGTCCTTCACCGCGGCGACGCGGAATTCTTCATTGTCCGTGCCACCTTCCGTGTTGTTCATGGTATTCCGGTGGAAGGCCGTGGCGACGAGCTGTTCCGGCGTGGGGTTGGGAAGAAGATCGCCCGCCAATTGCTCCAGGGTGAACTGGTCGTAGGGCATGTTCGTGTTCAGGGCATGGATGACCCAGTCGCGGTAGGCCCAGATGGAGCGCAGATTGTCCGAGGCGTAGCCCATGGAGTCCGCGTAGCGGGCAAGGTCCAGCCACATGGCGGCCCAGCGTTCGCCGAAAGCTTCGTCCTTGAGAAGGCGATCGACGAGAGCCTCGTAGGCGCGGGGAGAATTGTCATTCACGAATGCTTCCACGTCCTCCGGTTGCGGCGGCAGGCCGATAAGGTCGAGGTAGAGGCGGCGGATGAGGGTCGGGCGATCGGCTTCTTCCGAGGGTGCGAGGCCTTCCTTTTCCAGCCGGGAAAGAACGAAGTAGTCGATCTCGTTCTTTGGCCAGGCGGAATCTTTCACCTGGGGCGGGTCGTGGCGCACTGGCTGGGTAAAAGCCCAGTGGCCTTCATACTCCGCGCCGGAAGCGATCCAGCGGCGGAGAGTTTCGACCTGCTCGGCGCTAAGGGTGCTACCGGTCTTCGGCGGAGGCATGATGTCGTCCGGGTCCGTGGCGGTGACGCGGGCGATGAGTTCGCTGGCGGAGAGGTCGCCGGGCTTGATGGCAAAGTGACCATCGAGGTTAGCGGTGGCGCCTTCGAAGGTGTCTAAGCGGAGATCGGCCTTCCGGTCGTGCTCGTCCGGGCCGTGGCAGGAGACGCAGTTGGAGAAAATGATGGGGCGGACATCGCGATTGAAGTCGATCTCATCCTGGTCGCCATCCGCGGCGCGCAACGCGGCAGTGGAGACGAGAGTAAGAACTCCAATGGCAAACAGCCGGAGAGTGACAGGGGATTTGGAAAACGGGAACATGACAACGATGTTGGGGAAAAGTATGTCGCGCGCGGTTCAGGAATTTGAAGAAGACGCGGTGCTGAATGGAGTGGTGGGTTTGTCAGGGGAATCCGGTCCGTGGGAGAGGGACGGAGGCGCGGGCAGGGGCCAGAGAATTTCCGGGCGGCCGGCTTCGATGACTTTTTCCAGTTCCTCCGTGCTGAGGGGACGCTGCCACATGATGACTTCGTCGATGCGGCCGCGAAGGCCGCGTTTCGGAGTGGAGTCCCAGTCTGGGCGGCGCAGCCAGTCCCCCAGGCGGACGGTGCCGGGGCGGATGACGACCTCCGGACCCAATTCGCAGGAGGAGGTGAGCTCGCCATTCACATAGGTGGTGGCGGTGCCGGCTTCACGGTCGCAAACCACGGAAAAAAGGGCCCAGACACCCAGGGGTGTCTCCGCGCCAGTTTGGCGGACTGGCGAGGTGCGGTCAAACGCGCCAAAGCGAAACGCGCGATCCCGCCGGGCTACCTGGAGATGGAGATCGCCGGGCTCCCAGTCGTTCGAGTCCATCACGGCGGAAAGTTCGTAGTCGAGGCGGTCGATCTTGATCCAGAACGCCATGGTGAAAGAGCCAAGCGGCTCGGGGAGGCCGAACTCTACAAAGTCGCCATCCCGGTCGAAGAGAAGGGCTTCCTTCCCCGGCCAGCGGCCCGTGACCCAGCGGGCCCCTTCGACACGGGCGGGGAGGGGGTCTCCATGCCGAGCTGAATTGGCCATGATAGATTCAGTCGTGGGATCGGACGGGTCTCGCTCGAAGGGGTAGTATAGAAATACGTCCGGGTCCTGGCGGAGCGACTGGCTCCAGAGTTGCCAGCGGTCGAAACCGATGGACTGGGGAGTGGGGAAAGAGTCCGCGGCGACGTCCGAGCCATTGGTCAGGGAACCCTGCCGCGCCGTGATGGATTCACCCAAGTGCACGGAGCGAACGCTTTCCTGGGTATGGGCGCGATTCACTTTCACTTCGCCCTCAAAGACGTGGAGGGAGGAGCGGCCCTCAGTGGGGTCCACCGAAACACCGAACTCCGTGCCGAGATCTTCAAAGTCGAAGTCCGGCGCGGCAATGGTGAAGCCGTGGCCACTGTCCGGCACCATGGCGCGCATGCTGCCTTCCTGGAGGGCGATGCGGAAGGGCGTTTCCACGCGGAAACGGGTGGGAGCGCGAAAGACGAGATCCACGCCATTCACGAAGCGGAGGTGAGCGGCGCCCTGTTCCAAATGATAGGAGCCGGAGCGGAACTGCACGCCGTCCGGGGCCTCGCTGGGAGCGAAGGAGGCACCGGCGTCGTTTACTAACAAAGCCGCCAATCCGTCATTGGCGGGCGGGGAAGTGGGCGATTCCGCGGAGACGGCCCAGGGATTGTCCGCCATTTCGCCCGTTGGAGTGGTGTGGGTGGCGACGTAGCGTTGGATGGCGCTCTGCTGACGCAGGCCCCACCAAAGCGAGAATCCGGCGACCACGCAGGCCGCGGCGGCGAGCGCCCAGGCGGGGTGGGGAGAAGCGGGTTTGGTGGAAGTGGAAGTGGAAACGTGATTGTAACTTCCGTCTCCCGGTTGCTCTCCTTCGCCAAACGCGGCTTCGTCCAGGGAGACGATGACGCGGGAAGAAGCGGCCCAGTCCGAAAGGATGGCTTCCTCCTGGGACAGGGCGACGAAGGCTTCGGCCAGGGCGGAGTCTTCCTTCAGGTCCGTTTCCACTTGGCGGCGTTCCGTCTCGGGAAGGTTCCCTTCCAGGTAAGCCAGGAAGCGTTCGGTCTGTTCGGCGGAGAGAGTCTTCATTCTAAAGCGCGGCTTCCGGCTCCCCTCCGGCTCCGTTGAGTTTCCGTTCCACACAGTCGCGCAGGACCATGCGGATGCGTTTCAGCAAAGCGTAGGTGGCCTGCACGCTGCGGCCAAAGCGGCGGGCGATGTCTTCCACGGAGCGGGCGGCGGCGCGGTCGTAGCGCATGGCGATCATCTGGCGGCTTTCGGGTGGCAATTGGTCCAGGCAGGCGTGCAGCGCGGCCTGGCGTTCGCTGGCCTGGGTGCTGTCTTTTTGTTCCAGCCGGTCTGCCGCTTCCGCGAGACGTTCCACCAGTTCCGGGTCCATCGGTGAGAGGTGCTGAGTCTTCCGGAAATGCTCCAGCACCCGCCGCCGGGCGATCTCCCGCGCCCAGGGAAAAAAGCCCTCGCGAGACCGAAGCTGCCCGATGGACCGGGTGGCCGCGACGGAGACATCCTGAAGGATATCCTCCGCGTCGGCATGATGCCGCACGCAGGCCAGGATATAGCCATACAACGCGGCGCGGTGCTCCATGAGCAAGCGCGCGAGATCGGCGGCATCGACCGGCGAGGGTTGGGGGCTATCGGGAGAATCGGCCATTCCTATAAAGGAAGGCGCGATATTGGCGGTTTTAGGCAAAAAAAGCAGGAATTTTTTCGGAGAATGGAGACGAGTGTCGCTCAACTTTTTACGAACGTCCCTGCCCGCCTCAGTGCCTCTTTCAGCTTCTTTCCTGGATCAAGCTTCGGGTTGGCCAATGTCCACGTCGCGACGGCACAGGTGCCGGTGTTTAGGTCGATGATCATGTGGGAGCGGTAGCTTAGCAAAGCGCCGGAGTGCTGGACGAGGACTGGTTTCCCGTTACGCATCGTGACGCTCCAGCCGAAGCCATAGGCTTGATCGGGGGCGGCGGGGGTTGTCATTTCGGAGAAGGAGGCGGAGGAAATGAGTTTTCCGGCTACCAGGCCCTGGCAGAAGGTGGTCATGTCCGTGGCGGTGGAGTAGAGACTGCCGCCGATGAGGGGAAACTGGTGGGCCGTGCCGAGCAGGTGGGGTGGCTGAGGGCCGGGGCCGCCGCCTTGAGCGAGGTGGTCGAGCTTTCCGGCGGGAAAGTAGGTGGTGCGCTGGAGCCCGAGGGGCTGGCAGACGCGTTCCTGAAGGAGGGTTTCGAAAGACTGGCCGGAGGTGAGTTCGGCTATCCGGCCAAGCACGACATAGCCGGCGCCACTGTAGGCGAACCGCTCTCCTGGCTCAGCCAAGAGCGGTTGGGCGGCGATGCCGTCGGCGGCGGCTTCCAGAGTGTGATCGAAGCGGTAGAGGAGCTCTGACTGCTCTGGAGTGATGCTGACTTTCTGGCTGTAGATGCCGGAGCGGTGGCACATCAGCTCCCGCACCGTGGGAGCGCGGGTGGACGTCCCGCCGCCCGCAATGGGACGCGAAGCGAAGGCGGGGAGCCAGCGGTCGATGGGGTCGTCCAGTCCGATGGAAACGTTCGGGTCTTCCACCAGGCTCAGGATGACGGTGGCGGCAAAGGCCTTGGAGCAGGAGGCGATGAGGAAAACGGTGTCGTCGGAAACGGCAGTTTCTTGGTCCGGGGTTTCGAAACCGTAGTTCCGGCGGTAGAGGATCTGGCTGTCTTTCGCGATGACGGTTTGTCCGCCGACGATCCGCCCGGAATCGATGAGGTCCTGCATGACCTCTTCCAGTCCGGCGGTGTCTTGGGCAGGGACTGCCTGTGGCGCAGCCAAGAGAGCCAGAATGAAGACCGAAACGTGAGCAACGAAACGCCGGGGGAAACTTGGGGGCATGATCGGTTTTAGCAATCAGGCCATGATGTGACAAGTGGTGTCGAGAGGGCGAGATCGCTGGCCGGTTTTTACTCGCGGAGGCTTTTGGGTGGAGTGGACGATGGGCTTGTCGCGAAAGCGGCGAAGAATCCTGGCCTTTACCCACAAGTCATATAGGCGCGGTGGTACCAGTATCGCTTTTCACGAGGTCTTCCTCCAACCCCTTCGCCAACGGGGACGCGCAGCGTCCTTGGAGTGCGGTGATCGGAATCACCGCTTTGGGGTGGGAGCCGGAGGCGTGGTGGGACAGGTTTGGCGAACGCGATTCCAATAAACATGCCCTTGTGCCCGATAGCTTCCGGCTAGATTCATGCCATCCCAGCAAACCCCGCCGGGTCTGAGAAAGCCTCCTGGCGAATGGGGTAAAGTGCCACGGATCAGAGAAAGCGAACGATCCTTGCCCCTACCACGCCTCCGGCTGCCTGCCGCAAAGCGCCGATTCTGATCGGCGCAGTCCAAAGAAGCTTCGCTTCCCCGGAGAATCCGGGATTCGGCGGACATTTCTGGCTCAATAGGCTTACGATGAAAGTTGTGTGCCTTGTGGGTGAAGATCAGGAAAAATCGCCGCAGTCCAAAGAGGCTGCGCCTCCCCAGGTGGTTTTGGGATATTGGGGACAGGGAGCGGGCTTATCTAAGGTGGGCAGTGATACCCGCTTTCTGTGCGGCGAGCACTTGGCTAAGGTGGTCCTCGACCTCCGGGCGAGGAACTCGCGGGCCAGGCGGGCGGAATAAATCGGCGGGTCCGATGGTCAACTGAGTGCCCTATTGAAATGTCCTAGAAGGAGTGCGATGTGGCCGATTAGGCCATTCGCGAACGCGGTGCGAGCCGGACGGGCAGGATATCGCGTTCCACCTTTGGTAGCGAACGCTCAGAGAAAAAGAGCAGAGTTTTATCCCCCTCAGGCCAAAATATCTTTCACCACATGCCCGTGGACGTCCGTCAGGCGGAAGCGGCGGCCCTGGTAGCGGTAGACGAGTTTTTCGTGATCGATGCCGAGCATGTGGAGCACGGTGGCTTGGAAGTCGTGCACGTGGACGGGGTTTTCGGCGACGTTGAAGGCGTAGTCGTCGGTGGCGCCGTAGTCGAAGCCGGCCTTTACGCCAGCACCGGCCATCCAGAGGCTGAAGCAGCGGCCGTGGTGATCGCGGCCATGTTTGAGCTTATTATTGATGTCACCCTGACCGAAGGGAGTGCGGCCGAACTCGCCGCCCCAGATGACGAGGGTGTCTTCCAGGAGGCCGCGCTGCTTCAGATCCTGAACCAGGGCGGCGGAGGGCTGGTCGGTGTCGCGGCACTGGATTTCGAGTTGGGTGGGCAGGTTGTTGTGCTGGTCCCACCCCGCGTGCATGAGCTGGATGAAGCGGACGCCGCGCTCGGCAAGACGGCGGGCGAGCAGACAGTTCCGCGCGAAGGACCCTTTCCGATGCACATCGGGTCCGTATAGGTTCAGGATGTGTTCGGGCTCGTCCGACACGTCGGTGAGTTCCGGCACGGAGGTCTGCATGCGGTAAGCCATTTCATACTGGGCGATGCGGGTCTGGATTTCCGGGTCGCCGTAGGCCTCGTGCTTCAGTTCGTTCATCTTGGCGAGGTCGTCGAGCAGGCCCCGGCGCATGTCGCGGCTGACGCCTTTCGGGTTGGAGAGATAAAGCACGGGATCTCCCTGGCCGCGGAACTGGACGCCCTGGTACTTGGAAGGGATGAAGCCGTTGCCCCAGTAGTAGTCGAAGAACAACTGGCCGCAGGAGTTTTCCCGGTCGCGGGAGGTCATGACGACGAAGGCGGGCAGGTTATCATTGCTGTTACCGAGGCCGTAGGTGACCCAGGCGCCCATGCTGGGGCGGCCGGGGATCTGGGAGCCGGTCAGGAAGAAAGTGCAGGCGGGGGCGTGGTTGATGGCCTCCGTGTGCATGGACTTGATGACGCAGAGGTCGTCCGAGATGGCGCCCATGTGGGGGATCATCTCCGACATCCAGCGGCCGGTGGAGCCGTACTGGCGAAAGGGTTTCAGCGCTGGGAGCATGGGCAGCGTGGCCTGGTTCGCCGTCATGGTGGTGAGGCGCTGGCCCATGCGCACGGAGTCGGGAAGTTGTTCCCCTCGCTTGTCTTTCAGGTTCGGCTTGTAGTCGAAGAGGTCCAGGTGAGAAGGAGCGCCGCCCTGCATGAGGTAGATGACGCGCTTTGCCCGGGGAGCAAAGTTCGGGAAACCGGGCAGCGGAGGCATGCCGGAGGCGGAGGCCGAGGGTTCCGCGACGGGAGAGGCCGGGGACACGGCGGCGTCCGCTGGGGAGTTGAGGTCTTGCCCTAACAGGGTGGCCAAAGCGGCGGCGCCAATGCCAGTGGAGGTGCGGCCGAGGAGTTGGCGGCGGGTGAGTTCGATTTCGCGTTCGAAGAGTGGGTTCATGGCGATGTGACGGGAAATGGGGTTTGGCGAAGGTCGGGAGAGGATTGGTGGGGAGGGAAGGAGTTGGGATTGGAGGTCGATTTGCTCCCAAAGCGCCGAAGGATCGGCGGTCCGAGCCGGACTGGCGGGTCCCAAAGAGGCTTCGCCTCAGTCTTGTAGGGGATGCGAATTCACTATCGAACCAGATGTTGAAAATCACTCCCGGGTTAAGGTTTCGTCGAGGTTCAGGATGAGTTGGGCGACCATGGCGTAGGCGGCGAGCTCGGTGGTCTTGGGGCCGGGAACGTCTTGGGGGGATTCGCCGATGGCGAGGAGTTCATGGGCTTCCGAGGGTTCGGCTTCGAAATTGGCGCGGGCTTTGTCGAAGCTGCCTAACAGAACTTCCAACTCCGTCTCCGTGGGATAGCGGGCGGTGGCGAGACGGAAGCCGGCACGCAGGCGTTGGCCGACTTCGCCGTTGGGGTACTCCATCTTCATCATCCGTTCGCCGAACTTCCGGGCGGCTTCCACGTAGGTGGGGTCGTTCAGGGTGATGAGGGCGTGGACCGGGGTGTTTGTCAGGGCAGGCTTGACGGTGCAAGTCTGGCGGTTCGGGCTGTCGAACATGTTCGGCGGCGGTACGGTGCGGCGCCAGAAGGTGTAGAGGCTGCGGCGGTAGAGGTCTTCTCCGCTGGAGGGCGTGTAGGAAAACTTCTCGTAGCTGAATTCTTTCCACAGTCCCTCTGGCTGGTAGGGGTAAACGGGCCGGCCGCCGACTTCGTCATTCATCAGGCCGCTGACGAAGAGGGCCTGGTCGCGCAGGAGAAGGGAGGGCAGGCGATAGCGGGAGCCCCGGGTGAGCAGCCGGTTCCGGGGATCTTTTTCGAGAACTTCCGGTCTAACCTTGGAGCTTTGACGATAGGTGGCGCTGGTGACGATGAGGCGGTGCATGTGCTTCACGTCCCAGCCGGAGCGAATGAACTCCAGGGCCAGCCAGTCGAGCAGTTCCGGATGGGTGGGCAGTTCGCCCTGGACGCCGAAGTCTTCCGCCGTTTTCACGAGGCCGGTGCCGAAGAAGGTTTGCCAGTAGCGGTTCACGATGACGCGGGCGGTGAGGGGGTTGTCCGCTGAGACCAGCCACTTGGCCAGGACGAGGCGGCTGCTTTCCGTGCCTTTCTGGTTTTCGCTTAGCACTTCTGGTAGCGCGGGCCGCACTTCCTCCAGGGGAGATTCGTAGTCGCCACGAGACAGGATGTGCGTCGGGCGGCGCTCCTCCTGTTCTTTCATGATCATGACAACCGGCGTCTCCCGCTGAAGCTTTTCTTTCTCCGCGTCGAGCTTGTCGATGGCGGCCTGGGCGGTTTTCCATTCCGGCCTGCCTTTCTTCCTCAGGAAGATTGTGGTGATCTCGCGTTGCTCGGAGGGCACGATGGTTTCGAAAAGCCGGCCGATCTGTGGCTTGAGCTTGTCGGAGAGCAACGCGGGATCCGGTTTCTGCTCGCCGTCCCACCAGGCGCGCACGGCTTTGTCGATTTCGGCCTTGGCTTGATTCAGGACCTTCCGGTGGCTGGTGGTTTCCTTCCCGATCTCTTTCATCCGGGCTTCCTGTTCGGGCGAAGCCAGACTGAGGCTGGGCTCGGCGTACTGGATGCGGCCACCGCGTTTGTCCACCTTGCCCGTTTCGGGCAGGTTGTTGAAGTAGGCGAAGAAGGAGTAGTAGTCCTTTTGCGTGAGGGGATCGTACTTGTGGTCGTGGCACTGGGCGCAGGCCAGCGTCAGTGCGAGCCAGGTGGTGGCGGTGGTATCGACCCGGTCGAAGACGTAGTTGTTCCGCTGCTCTTCGGGAATGGCGCCGCCTTCGCCATTGAGCATGTGGTTGCGGTTAAAACCGGTGGCGATGAGTTGCTGAGTCGTGGGGTTAGGAAGGAGGTCACCCGCGAGTTGTTCGATGGTGAACTGGTCGAAGGGCATGTTGTCATTCATGGCCTTCACCACCCAGTCCCGCCAGATCCACTGGTGCCGGTCGCCGTCCTGCTGGAAGCCATTGGAATCCGCGTAGCGGGAAGCATCCAGCCAGGGGAGGACCATGCGCTCGCCATAGTGTTGAGACTTCAGGAGGCGCTCCACTTCCTCTTCGTAAGCCGTGGGGCTCTTGTTGGCGAGGAAGCTGTCCAGTTCATCCGGGGTGGGAGGCAGGCCGGTGAGGTCCAGCGAAAGCCGGCGCAGGAGCGTGGCGCGGTCCGCTTCCGGAGAGGGGTCGAGACCTTCCGAATCCAGCCGGGCGAGAATGAACTGGTCGATGGGGTTGCGCGGCCAGTCCGCTTTGCTGACGGCGGGCGGCTCGCTTTCCACCGGCAATTCGAAAGACCAGTGCTTCTGATATTCCGCGCCCTGGGCGACCCAGCGGCGGAGAATCTCACGCTGCTCGTCAGAGAGGAAACGGTTTGAGTCCGGCGGGGGCATCACGTCATCCGGGTCCTTGGACAAGACGCGGGCGATGAGTTCGCTCTCGTCCGGGCTGCCGGGCGCGATGCCCTGGTAACCGCCGAGATCGGCCTTGGCGTCCGCTTCCACGTCCAGGCGGTAGTCCGCCTCGCGGGTCTTGGGGTCCGGTCCGTGGCAGTGGAAACAGTTTTCCGAGAGGATGGGGCGGATGTGCTTGTTGTAGGTAACGGTGACGGGGATGGAGCCGGAGGCTTCCGGAATGCCGCCACGCACCTTGCCGTTGCCGGAGAGGGCGGGGTGCTTGTTGCTGAGGGCGTAGTATTCGGTCTCCTTGGCGTCGTCCGGGTTCTCTTTCTTTGAAACCGCCTTGGTGAGTTTGTCAGGACGCTTGGGCGATTGCGACGCTGCCAAGACGGCTGGAGGCGAGGCTTTGACGGGAGTGCCGGGCTCAGGTTTGGCGGAGGGATCCGGCGTGGAAGCCGGTGGAACCGAAACCGCTGGGCTTGGGTTCGGATCGGGTTCTGCTGCCTTGGCAATCGGTGTGGGGGACGAAGGAGCCAGACCGGGCGCGTCCGCCTGAGTGAGGGACTCCACGGGGTTCATTTCCGGGGCCGGTTCGGTGGCGGAGGCCTGGGTGACGGCAGCCGGAGAAGAGGGCGAAGTGGGGCGGCCCAAGATGGCGGCAATGGTCAGGGCGGCGGCCGTGGCGGTGCTGACGGCGGCGACCACGCGCCACTTCTGACGGAGCGCGGCGCGTCCGGAATCCGGGGCGCTGTCCGCTTCCGCGAATGCCGGACCGGCTTCCGAGAGATCGCCGGACTTGGTCGAGAAATCGATGATCTTGTCAGCGGGATTGGCTCCAGCGGTGGCGGGTTCGAGCGACGGGGAAAACCCGAGGTCCGCGCGGAGCTGGGCGAGAGCCGCGTAGAGATCGAGGGCTCCGGGCTCCTCCTTCAGCAGGGTGTCCAGTTCCGCCAGAGCACCCGTGTCGGCGGGATCGTCCTCCAGGCGGCACCAGAGGGCCTCGAGGCGTTCGCTTAGTTCAAAAGAGTGGGGTTCGTCCGTGTTCACGTTTCCGTCCGTTGTAAGCTTAACTGAAATGTTTCAAGCGGTTCCGGATGCACTTCAGGAGCCGTTGTTGCAGCCGGGCATAGGCCTTGTAGAGAGCTTCCCGTCCTTTGTTGAAGTGCCCGCTGTCCGCCAGTTCGGTCACGCCAAAGCCTTCGCGGTAGCGCAGCCGCAGCATGTTCCGCTCCCGTTCGTTCAGCCTGGAAAGGCATTGTTCCAGCGCCACCAGGCGGGGCTCCTGCGCGGTGGGGTGCTCCTGTTGGCCGGCGGTTTGAATGAAATGGTTGGCGATTTTCTCCAGCGATTCCGCGGAGAACAGGCGGTTGCGGCGCGACTGCCGCTCCAGGTAGGCCATCACCTGCATGCGGGTAAAGCCCAGCGCCCAGGCGGCGAAAGGGCGTTCCGGGTCGTATTCGCCAAATCGTTTCCACATGGCCACGCTGGTTTCCTGGATGATGTCGTCCACGTCCGGGCAGCCCGGCACCATGGCCAGCGCCAGGGCACGCATTTCCCGCTCATGCCGCAGGAGGAGCCGGGCGAACTGAGCGCCGTCCGGGCTGGCGCCGCCGGCAAAAGCAGGTTGAGATTCAGGGGGGTCCAATGAGTCGGCTAAGGGCACGTCTTCAGTATCTTAGGGGCCGGGGCGGGGGATTGGACAAAAAAGTTTGTCCCCGCCAGTTTGCCGGAACCCGGGCCGGGGTGGCATCACGCAATTACGGATTTGATGTGAGAGAGGGAATTCCCAATACTCGGGTCCCTAGACTCACGTTTTCAATCTCCGCTCTCGATCCTCCTCCTTATGAAACTCTCCTTCCCTCTGGGGCTCTGCCTCGCCGCCGTGGCCGCCTTCGCGATGATGGCCGCGCCTTTGTCCTCCCGCGCGGCTGACGAAAAGCCGAACGTCCTTTTCATTGCCGTTGACGACTTGAACGACTGGATTGGCGTGCTGGGCGGCCACTCCCAGACCCTGACGCCCAACCTCGACCGGCTGGCGAAGAGCGGCGTGCTGTTTACCAACGCGAACTGCGCGGCGCCCGCCTGTAACCCTTCCCGCGCCGCGCTGATGACCGGCATCCGGCCTTCCACCTCCGGCGTGTATTCGAATTCCCAGCCCTGGCGGCTCAGCCCCGTGCTGAAGGACGCCGTGACCCTGCCGCAGTGGTTCATGAAGGAAGGCTATTCCGCCCGGGCCAGCGGAAAAATCTACCACGGCGGCTTCCCGGACCCCGCCAGTTGGGAGGAATACTGGCCGTCGCAGACCCAGAACAAACCGGGAGATCCGAAGCCAAAGAATCTCCCCGCCAACGGCATTCCGAAAACCGGTCACTTTGACTGGGGTCCGCTGACCAATGAGGACCAGGAAATGGGCGACATGCAGGTGGCGGACTGGATTTCCGGTCAGCTCCAGATGGAGCATGACAAGCCCTTCTTCCTGGCCTGCGGTTTCTTCAAACCCCACCTGCCCTGGAACGTGCCTCAGAAATACTTCGACAAGTTTCCCGCCGACAAAGTCATCCTGCCCGAAGTGCCGTTGGATGACTTGGACGATGTGCCTCCGGTTGGCATCAAGATGGCCAAACCCCAGGGCGATCATGCGAAGGTGACGGAATACGATCAATGGAGCAAAGCCGTGCAAGCCTACCTCGCCTGCATCAACTTCACCGACGTCTGCGTCGGCAAAGTGCTGGATGCCCTGGAGAACTCCGCCTACAAGGACAACACCATCGTGGTCCTCTGGTCCGATCACGGCTGGCACCTGGGCGAGAAACAGCACTGGCGGAAGTTCGCCCTGTGGGAAGAAGCCTCCCAAGTGGTGATGATGTGGCGCGTGCCGGGCGTGACGGCGGCGGGTAAGACCTGCGCCGCGCCGGTCAACCTGCTCGATATCTACCCGACCCTGGTGGATCTCTGCGGACTGAAAGACAACCCGGCGCTGGAGGGCGTGAGCCTGAAACCGCTGCTAAAAGACCCGGCCGCGGAGTGGAAGACCTACACCCTGACCACGCACGGGCGGAACAATCACGCGGTGCGTTCGGACCGGTATCGCTACATTCATTACAACGACGGCACGGAGGAACTTTACGACCACGACACCGATGAGATGGAGTGGACCAATCTGGCGGGCGATGAAAAATACGCCGGCATCATTGCCGAACACGCGAAGTTCCTGCCCAAGATCAACCGCGAGGACAGCATCGACGAAAAAGAGCTGAAAGCGGAGAAGCAGGGCGCGAAAGAAAAAGGAAAGAACCAAAAGAAGAAGGGCGAGGACGAATAAAGACCGGCCGCACGGAGGCGGGACAGGCTCGATCGAACCTTATCTGGAGCCGCGGCCCTGGGCACGTTTGTGACGGGGTGGCGCCGGTTTTCGGGACGAACACTCGCGCATGAACAAAGTGACAAGAGAAGACTGGGACCAGGTCCATCAGTTGGCTTGCGACCTTTTGAATGCGTACGAGATCGGAGAGGACGAAAGCGATGAGATCCGGGAGCGGCTACTGAAAAAGCTCGACGAACTTCAGGAGAGATATGGCCCCATTCCTCAGATCCTCTCCACGCGGGCGGACTATACGGGCGATCACGAGATAGCCATCCGGCTCCTGGAGCAGGCTCTCGAAACCGAGACCGGCGCGGACCGGGTCCATACCGTGGATTCCCTGGCCTGGCGGTATGTGGAAGTCCTGGAAACCTGCCGCTCTATCAGTCTCGTGGCCTTGAAACTCAGGACTCTGCTTCAAGAATTCCGCCAACTCCTGAAGGAACATCCGGACGAGTATTACGCAACCCAGTTGAAGGAATTGGAAGGGCGGCTCAACGGCTCGGGGACCGTTTCGGGGGAATAGCCAGTTCTTCTGCTCTCCGAACATCGCCCACCGTGATCGCGGACGGTCCCTGGCTTGATCCACCGGGAATTCTTGTCATGCTGGAGGTCACAACCTCCCGTTTAAAGATATGATGAAAACCCCTTTCTCCCTTCTCGTCCCGCTATTGGCTGGGATGCTGTTCACTACTTCCGTCTCCGCCGCCGAAAAGCCCAACATCATCTACGTCATGGTGGATGACATGGGCTGGGCCGACGCGGGCTGTTATGGCTCGGAAGCGGTTCGCACGCCGAACATCGACCGGTTGGCAGAGGCGGGCATGCGGTTCACCAACGCCTACTCTGGCTGCACGGTGTGCGCGCCGGCGCGTTCGACTTTGATGACCGGCATCGACATGGGCCGCACCTCCGTGCGGGGAAACACCGGGGGACTCCCGTTGCGCGATGAGGACGTGACCGTGGCGGAGCTTCTCAAGCAGGCGGGCTACGCCACCGGCGGCTTTGGGAAATGGGGTCTGGGCGACATCCATACCGAGGGCGTGGCGGAGAAACAGGGCTTCGATACTTTCTTCGGCTACTACCACCAGATTCACGCGCACAACTATTATCCGTCCTATCTCATCAAGGACGGGGAGCACTTTCCCCTGCCGAAGAACGCGGACCTGAACGATGTGAAGCCCAAGGGCCCGGCGGTTTCGGGGGACCGCCAGTTTTCGGCTTACCTGATCTTCGACGAGATGCAGGCCTTCATTCGCGAGCATCAGGACGGTCCCTTCTTTTGCTACGCGCCATGGACACCACCGCACGCCACCTACCACATGCCGGAAGACGATCCCGCCTGGCAGTTCTACAAAGATCAGCCCTGGCCGGACGCGGACAAGGTGCATGCCGCTTTCGTTACCATGATCGACCGGCAACTGGGTGAAACCATGGCTCTGCTGGAAGAACTGGGCATCGCGGACAACACCATTGTTTTCTTCTGCTCCGACAACGGCTCCTCAGGCCGGCACGAAGGCACGCTGGACTCCTGCGGACGGCTGAAAGGAATGAAGCGCTCCATGTATGAGGGCGGCATCCGCACGCCGTTCATCGCCGCGTGGCCGGGTAAGATTCCCGCGGGCTCGGTGAGTGATCTGCCCACCTACTTCCCCGATTTCCTTCCCACCGCCGCCGAACTGGCGGGCGTCGCGGAGAAAACGCCCGCGGAGGTCACCGGTATTTCCATCCTGCCGACCCTGCTGGAGATGCCCGAAAAGCAAACCGCCCGGGAGTTTCTCTATTGGGAATATCCCAAGTACAACTGGAAACAGGGCAAGTACATCGGCAATTCACAGGCGGTCCGCCATGGAAAGTGGAAGCTGGTCCGGGAAGATTCCTCCCAGCCGTGGGAACTCTACGATCTGACCACGGACATTGGAGAGACCCACGATCTCGCTGCCGGACACGGAGACCTGGTGGAAAAGGTGGACGCCTGGGTGACCAGTCACCGCACCGAGCCGCGCCTCCAAGCGGAACCCGAGATGCCGGAGGGCCGGAAATATCGTTGAGAGTTCCGCTCCGGCGCCCTCTGCCTTGCGGGCGGACCTTCTGTAAGGGAGAATACCGGGCATGTTGATGTCCTGGCTTCGCGTCCTGCTGATCGCCGCGCCGGTGGTGGCGATTGGCGCCACCCTCTGGTTCGTGGGCGAAGTCCGGGGGCTCGACTACCGGGCGGATCAGGACTTGATCCTGGGTGTGCGTGAGGATCCGGGACCGCTCAATCCGTTCAGTCCCGCCAATACAGAGGGGGAGATCATCTCCAGCCTCATTTATGACCGGCTCCTGGTCCGGGACGAGCAGCTTCGTCTCCGGCCACATTTGCTGGAGTCCTGGGAAATGGTGACGCAGGTCCGCTTTTTCTTCCAGACGGACGAGGACGCGAAGAAAGGCGCGGAAGCCGTGGAAACCGCCAAGGAATCCTGGGCGGAATGGGGGCTGCTGGAAGCGGTGAGGGATCAGTTGGAAATCCGCCTTCTGCTGGAGGGACACCAGGTCAAAGTGTCCGAGTCTTTGGCCGGGCTGTTTCCGGAGGAGGCATTGTATCCGGTGACTCACCTGCAGATCCGCACCTCGGGCGCCGCGGCGGAGTCGTTTCGCGACTTCACGGCCCACGCGGTGGAGGCCGAACAGATCCAGCGCGCGTGGATGACAAACAACCACCTGGTGGAACTCGCCATCGCTGGGGAGCCCGAGCGTTTTCTGAAGGAAGCGGGGTTGTACTACCGCACCAACGACCAATTGGACGCGCAGATTGAAACGAAGGAAAGCGCCAGATTCCTGGAAGATCCCATCCTGCTGCTGCGCTTGAGACAAGACGTGGCGTGGCATGACGGCGCGAAGTTCACCACGGATGACGTGGTCTTCTCCTTCCAGATGGCCACGGGAGAGACGTCCGGCTGGCAGTTCAAGAGCCGGTTCGACTACGTCCAGAATGTGGAAAAGGTGGACGCTTTCACCTTGCGGGTGATCCTGCGCAAGCCCTACGCGCCCGCGCTTGAAACGTGGGAGAAACTGCCCGTCCTGCCCGCCCATCTGCTCCGGGGCAAACCACCGGGACCTTTCTTCTCCGCCCCGGTGGGAACGGGTCCGTTCCGTTTCGCCGGGAAAGAGGGAAGGTCCATTATGTTGGACCGGAATGACGACTACTTCCTGGGGGCGCCCCGGCAGGAACGCACCGTCTTCCGGTTGTTGCGGAATCCATTGGACCGGGCGGTCGCCATGCGAACGGCGGTGATTGACGGCTTTCGGCCCACTGTTGGCGAGGTGACCCGCCTGTCGGGAGACCCGCGTTTTGAACTGGTCCAGGACGTGGCGCGGCTGGAAAGTTTTGTCGCCTGGAACCTGCGGAACCCCTTTCTAAAGGACGAACGGGTGCGGCGGGCCCTGGCGCATGCCGTGGATGAGAACCGTCTGGTGGCGGAAACCATGGGGCCGGACGCCGTGCCGTGGAGTGGCCTTTTTTACCCGGGATCGTGGTTCGCGCGGGGCAAGGCCGGGCTGCCCGCGTTCGATCCCGACAAGACCGCCGAACTGCTTGAGGCCGCCGGGTGGACCCGGTATTTCAATGGCTGGCACAACGCGGAGGACGAGATCTTGGAACTGACCTTGCTGGTGGAACGAAGCAACGAGGCCCACCGGCGGCTGGCCCTGGCCTTGGCCCGGGAGTGGGCGGAGGCTGGCATCGTCGTCCAGGTGGAGGCCCATTCCTGGGAAGACATGGTGGGCGCGCGGGTCATGACCGGGGAGTTTGACGGCGCCCTGCTGAGCTGGCGGATGGATCCGGGCCTGGATCAGTTTTCCGTCTGGCATTCTTCCAAAGTCGCTCCGGGGCAGGGAAACTTTACCGGCCTTCAGGACGAAGCGGTGGACGAGGTACTCGAGCACTTGCGCACGGCGTTCGATTCCGGCCGGACCCAGGAACTGGCGATCCGGCTTCAGGACCTGATTGTGGCGCGGCAACCCTGCCTTTTCCTGTGCGCTCAGGGCGACTTCTGGGTCTTCCGTAAAGGCGCCACCGGGGAAGTCCGTCCCGTTCCGGTGGGCGACGGGAATCTGGTGGAATGGGAACGTCAGCCCCTGGAGGCCCGCGGCGTGGGGCTAATGCGCTCCATGCCCTGGTGGGTGCGGGGGGAAGCGATTGACTCGGAGGGCTCAAACCCCTAAGGGACCTGTATCATGACGGTGTACTTCGTGCGCCGCCTGCTGGCGGGAATGATCGGTTGGACCCTCGCGGGAGTCTTGCTGGCCGCCGTGTTTCAATGGGCGCCCCTGTTTGGCCTGGGTTCCGGACCGGTATCGCAGGGGGGTGGACTGCAGACGGTTTTCCTGGAGGACGGCGGGATGAAGGGCGTGGCGGCGGTATCGCTGACCTTTGAGCGCCTGGGCGCCAGCCTGAAGGTGGCTGGCCTGGCCTTTGCCCTGGTGGTGGCCCTGGGCGCGCCTCTGGGGGTCTTGCTGGGCCGGGTGCACTGGCCGTTGCTGCGATCGGCCCTGGCGCTGCCCGTTTTTGGGGCCGCGTGGGCTCCGGGTTTCTGGCTGGCGGGTCTGCTGGCGGCTTGGCTGTTGGATCGCTATGGGTTGGGGGTTTTTGGCGCCGCCACCGGCCAGGCTTCCTTCGCTTCGGAACGCGACCGGGCCCTGGACGCCTGGTGGCATGTGTTTCTGCCCGCCGTGGCCCTGGCTCCCGCCGGAGTGGGCTGGCTGGCCCTACGCGTTCGCGAAGCGCTCTTGTTGAATATCGCGGCCTCCCACATCGAGGCGGGCCGTGCCCGTGGGTTGAGCGAGGAGACACTGTTTGTCCATCATGTCCTGCGGAACTCGCTCCGGCCCATCGTTGAAACGCCCTGGTCCGTGGGCGCCTACGTGTTTGGCGGCTTGATTCTGGTGGAGCCGGTGCTGGGATATCCCGGGGCCGGCTCGCTGATTCTGCAGGCGGCCCTGGAGGCAAACTTCGGAGTCCTGTTGGCCGCCAACCTGGCGGTGGGGCTGGTCCTGGTCGTCAGCCGGGCAGTTTCCGAGGCCCTGGTCTTCGCCACGGATCCGCGTCAACGCTTCTGAAAAAGCATTCGTATTTCCTCTCAACGCCGTTCGCCACGCTCTATGCCACCTGCCCAAGGGAACCCACCACGAAATCCCGTTTCCCGTTCCGTGCGCACCTTGATCCGCGTGGTGTGGCGGGACCGGATTCTGGCATTGCTGGTGGCCGTGTCCCTGGTGCTGTTCGTGCTCTCCTGGGGCATCCGGGTGGTTGAAAATCTAGGCACATCTTCCAGCGCGCAACATGCCACGTCCTCCGCCTGGGAAGCGCCCAGCCATACCCACTGGATGGGGACGGACGGACGGGGGCATGACGTGTATGACCGGGTGCTGCGGGCCAGTCACTTCAGTCTGTCCACGGCGCTGCTGTCCACCTTGCTGGCCTGCTTTGGCGGGCTCTCGCTGGCGGCTTGGGCAAACCTCCTCCTGGGGCGCCTGGGCTATCGTGTCCTCGCCGGGCTGGCCCGGCTGCGCGAAGGGTTTCCGGCCTTCGCCGTGGCCGTTTCCCTGATGGCCCTTTTCCGGAGCGGCTACTGGCCGGCGGTGGCCATCATCAGCGGCATTGGGGCCATGGGCATCGCGGGTTCGCTGAGCCGGTATTTCCTGGATATTGAAGAGCGGGGCTTCGTCCGCGCCGCGCAAACTCTGGGGCAGAGCCGGTGGCGGCTGTTCACCCGGCATGTGGCGCCGAACGGCCTGCCGTTTCTGGCCACGCTGGCCATTGCCTGGCTGCCCATGGCCATGCTGCTGGAGACGGGACTGAACTTCGCCGGGCTGGGCTTTGGCGGTTCGTCTTGGGAGACCTGGGGCGGCATCATGGCGGAGGGGCGGGAGTCGATGATCGAAGCTCCCTGGATGGTTTTCTACCCGGGAATCGTCCTGGTGGTGGTGTGCGCCTTGTTCGGAGTCATCGCCAATCTGTTCCGGAGAGACTTCGAAACCCCCGTGCCCCGTTACTTTTTCTGATTCACCGGCCATGACGGAGTCAAAGGACACAGAGCCTCTTTTAGAGGTGGAAAATTTTGAAGTGGAGTTCCGCGAGAGCCATGGCCTGTCCCAGCCACGCGTGCGGGGACTTTCCTTTGCGCTTCGTGAAGGGGAAACGATGGCGCTGGTGGGGCAGCGGGGCAGTGGGAAGTCCATCTGTCTGCGCGCCATGCTGGGGCTGCTGCCGCCCGGCCGGGGCCGGGTCACCGGCGGCGCGGTGCGCTACCGGGGGAGGGATCTGCTGACGCTCGGCAACGGCAGCCTTCGCGAAATCCGGCGGACGTCGATCGGCTTTCTCTTTCCCGAAGTGGAGGAAGCTCTCGACCCGCTCTACACCATGCGGGACCACGTCACGGAAATGCTGCGCAGCGCCCGGAAACCCGTGGACCCGGACGCCATCGCTCACCAGCTCTACGAGGTGGGAATCGCCGAGCCCGAGGAATGCCTCCGGCGCTATCCCTGGCAATTGGGCACCGGCACCCGGCAGCGGCTCATGATTGCGATGGCGTTGCTCTGCGGGACCGAACTGCTCGTCGCCGACGAGCCGACCGCGGAACTGGACTCTCCGGAGGAGGGGCAGTTCATCGAGTTGCTGATGGATCTCCGGGAAAAACGGGGCATCACGCTGCTCCTGGCCACATATAACCTGGGCATCGTGGAAGAACTGGCGGATCGCGTGGCGGTGCTTTACCGCGGCGTCATCATCGAATCCGGCAGCGCGGAGGAGGTACTGATGAAGCCTAAAAACGCCTACACGCAGGCGCTCATCAATTGCCGGCCCAAGCTGGGCGAGCGGCGTCCGCGCCTCCACCGCATCGACAAAGCCGCTCATGAAGCGGCGATCGAGGCCGCCCGGATTCACGTTCCGGACTTCGAATAGGGCTGAACTTTTGGCTGGCGGGGAGAAGTTCCGCCTGATGAATCTCTTGGCACATTCCTTTCTCCCTGCTTGAAAAACGTTCCGAATGCCCGAAGTCTGAAATAATGTCTAAGCCAGTAGTTTTGATCATTCGCGACGGCTGGGGGGACAACCCCGGCGGACGCGAGAAAGCCAAGCAGAATGGTGACGCCACTCTCCTGGCGAAAACGCCTTTCCACGACTCGCTCTACGAGAAGTATCCGCAGAGCCGGGTCAGCGGCAGCGGCCCGGACGTGGGCCTGCCCGAAGGCCAGATGGGCAACTCCGAGGTGGGCCACCTGAACCTGGGCGCCGGCCGCATCGTGTATCAGGATTTCACCCGCATCAATAAGGCCGTGGAAAGCGGCCGCCTGGGTGAGATCGAGGTGCTGAAAGAAGCCTTCGCCAAAGCCCAGGGACACCGCCTGCACTTCATCGGTCTGGTGTCCGACGGCGGGGTGCACAGCCACCAGAAACATCTAGTGGCCCTGGCCAACGCGGCGCACGACGCCGGAGTCCAGGACATTTACGTGCACGCCATCACGGATGGCCGCGACACCTCGCCCACCGGGGGAGAGGGCTACATTTCCTACTGCGAAGATCAACTCGCGGCGGCGGGAGCGCGCATCGCCACCATCGTGGGGCGTTACTACGCCATGGACCGCGACAACCGCTGGGAACGCACGAAGATCGGCTGGGACGCCATCGTCAACGGCGTGGGCGATTTCTGTGAAGTCCTGCCCTCCGAGGCCATGCAACAGGCCTATGAGATGGAGAAAACCGACGAATTTCTCATGCCTCTGATCTTTGTGGATCATGCCAAGCAGCGGGTGAACGACGGAGACGTGGTGATCTTCTTCAACTTCCGCTCCGACCGCGCCCGTCAGCTTTCCCGCGCCTTTCTCTATGAAGATTTCGACGGTTTCGACCGGGGGAACTGGCCGAAGGTTCACTACGTGACCATGACCGAATACGACGAGACGTATAAATGTCCCGTCATCTTCCCGCCCCAGACCCTGGACGACGTGCTGGGGAAAGTGGTGGCCGACGCCGGTCTGAAGCAGCTCCGCATCGCCGAGACGGAGAAATACCCGCACGTGACCTACTTCTTCAACGGCGGCGAGGAGGTCGCCTATGAAGGGGAGGACCGCGTCATCGTTCCGTCTCCCAAGGTGGCGACCTATGACCTGCAACCCGAAATGAGCGCGGAAGAGGTCACCAGCAAAGTGGAGGAACTGTTGCCGAAATACGACCTGGTCATCCTGAACTTTGCCAACCCGGATATGGTGGGCCACACCGGAGACGTGGAGGCAGCCATCAAGGCCGTCGAAACCATTGACGGCGGCGTGCGCCGCGTGGTGGAAAAGACCCTGGAACTGGGTGGCTCACTACTCATCACGGCGGACCATGGCAACTGCGAACAGATGCGCAATGCCGACGGCTCCCCCCATACCGCGCACACCACCAACCTGGTGCACCTGATTTACGTGGCCGCGGACGCGGACGAGTACAAGCTGAAGAATGGCATTCTGGCCGATATCGCGCCGACTCTGCTGGACATGCTGGGCGTGGAGAAGCCCGAAGCCATGACCGGCAACAGCCTGCGCGAACCAGTCAGCGAAGCGGTATCCGCTTGAGATATTCACCCAAGGCGCGAAGGACAAGTCACTTGCACGCCGGACGTTCTCGCGCTAACGGTATGCTTCACATTTTCCGGAGGCTGTGGGGAAATCCCGCGCCGCTCATGGCGAAAGCCTCCTGGAAAAGCTTCACGGCTGATTACCCCGTGGTGTAACGGTAGCACAACGGATTTTGGTTCCGTTTGTCAAGGTTCGAATCCTTGCGGGGTAGCCACTTCAGGGGGCTGGGCGGCCGCTTTATTGAAGCCTTTTCCGCTGCCGCCGTAAGGCGACGGATTCTCTGACGTCGTTTCCCGATAACCTGGCTTCCCCTGGATTTCTCAGCGGGAGGCGCACTGTTTTCACGGAACCCTTAGACCTCAGCCTTTCTGAATCATGAGCGAAGCCAATCTCGAAGCCGTCAAGAAACTCGCCCCCGACCTGACCACGGACTTTCCGCGCAGCCCGCGGGAAATGTTGGGCGGCTACATCATCGCGGCGCGCACTCTGGACAAGTGCCGCGCGGCGCTGGCGGGCACCCTGGGGGAGTACCACTACGACTGCCCGCTCGACAACGTCTTCTTCGATTTCACCGGCATCAGCGGCGACAACTTCAAACACTTCGTCGCCACCGGCGCGACGGATGGAGAGGTGGAAACGTGGATTGGCGAGAACGCCCGCAAGCAGGACCGGCAGGACATCATCCGCTGGAACAACAAGTACCGCGACATGCGCCGTTCCGAAATGCCCATGGAACTCCAGGAATTCCTCGAAGGCTACATTCCGGAATTCATTCCCGCGAACAAGCCGGTCTATGTCTGGTTTGACGTTTACGACATCGAAGAACAGCGGATGTAGTCCTTATCCTTAGGGCCGCATCCTCTCGTCCACGCCGCGAGACGAAGGTGGAACGCGATCTCCGGGCGCGTTCGTGGATTCCGCCGCGTCACACCGTTGGCGCGTCTGAAGATAGCCGGGTCTTCTTCCGGATTCCTTTCGCCGGTGGGAGTCGAATTCTTGACCCCTCGATTTGAAATGCCGTCACATCTTTTTTCGTGGCGACAATCTTGCATGTAGGAGATGACTCCGCAGGCAGCACCCAGTAAAGCCCTCTCGGAGGTTCGAGTATTTCTGAGTCATCTCAAGATCCGTAAGGTTGTTTGTATAGTATAGGTAAGCACTTGTTTCCGTCCCTCTCGGCCGGGTTGTGTTTCTGAAACGCTCTTAGATCCAGTCAACCGGTCAGCGCCTCCTTTTAAATGGCGTCTAGCGGCCGGAGGTGTGTACGAATCCCGGGAGGTATCGCTTGCGGAGCGTTCCTGGTGGCTCCCTGACAAACACCCAATATTTCAGGAGAGAATGGCTGTAACCTACCATGGTTAAAGGTGTTCCGGCGATCTGAGCGATCTGGAAAATATTTGAATCCCGCCCGTCACGGATCTCTCCCATAAGACAATCTTCATTGAATACGCGAAACTAACAAACCCACTAAAAAGCGTATCGACCGTTTGAAAGCAGAGTAGATCTTTTTCGAAGAACCGTCCGGCTCCCCGTGGGAGTTGTGCTAGTTCAGAGAGCTCCCATCCCACCCCCTAGCCAAGTAGAAGTAGATGAAAAATGTAGTGAAGTTTCTCCGCCGCAGTACTGCCGCGCGGGTTGTTTCTCTGGGGACCTTGATCCCCAGTCTCTTTACCTTTGCCGTTCCGGCAATGGCCAACCCCTCCGGCGGTGTGGTGACGCACGGCGTGGCGGAGTTCAACGTGGAGAATCCGGCGCACCTGCAGATTCACCAGATGACGGACAAAGCCATCATCAACTGGGAGAGCTTCTCGATTGAGAATGGAGAGATCACTCAGTTCTTTCAACCGGGCGCGTCTTCGGCGGCCTTGAACCGCGTGGTGGGCGTGCATCCCTCTGTTCTGAACGGACTGCTCACCGCGAACGGAAAGCTGCTTCTGGTGAACCAGAACGGCATCCTGGTGGGTCCTTCCGGCGTGGTGGATGTTTTCGGGGGCTTCACCGGTTCCACTTTGGACATCGATGACGCGGACTTCCTGAATGGTGGCGACGACCGCTTCCACGGTCCTTCCACGGCGGCGGTGACGAACTACGGCACCATCAAGTCCGCGAAGGGGGACATCTTCCTGATCGGCCACAACATCGACAACCAGGGGACCATCGGCGCGGTGGACGGCCGGGTGGGCCTGGCCGCCGGAGGCGATGTGTTGATCAAAGCCCATGGCGACGAGCGGGTCTTTGTGAACGCGGGCGCCGGAAACGGAACAGGCACGGGCGTGAATAACGCGGGCAGTATTGTGGCGGCCGCGGCGGAACTGAAGGCCCACGGCAACGTGTTTGCCCTGGCCATTAACAACAGCGGTCTCATTCGCGCCACGGGCGCGGTGAACCAGAACGGCCGCGTCCTGCTTTCCGCCGGAGCGATGGGCGGCAACATCACGAACACCGGCGCCATCGAAGCGCGGAATGTGGACGGCAGCGGTGGCGAGATCGTCATCGACGGCGGTCCCGCCAGCACGGTGGACATCGCGGCGGGCAAGCTGGATGCCAACGGCCTAGGCGGTCTGCCCGGCGGCGCGATCTCCGTGATGGGTGAAAACATCTCCATCGGTTCCGGCGTGCGGGTGACCGCGGACGGCGGCGATGGTGGTTCGGTCAGGATCGGTTCCACGGGGACGGATGGCGGAACGCCCACGGCTTCCGTGAACGTCGGCAGTGGCGCGCGCGTCAGCGCGAGCGGTTCCACGGGTGACGGCGGTACGGTGCTAGTCGCCGGCGGCGCGGGAAGCCAGATCTCCATCGCGGGTCAGTTGGCCGCGGATGGCGCGGTAAACGGTGGCCTGGTTCATGTGACGGGTGGTGACATCACCACGCTGACCGGTTCCGTCATCAGCGCGAATGGCGAGCAAAACGGCGGTAGCATTACGGTGGAAGGCCAGGGCGCCACCACCATCGGCGGACAGGTGCTGGCAAACGGCGCCAACGGGAAAGGCGGCCTCATCGCCATCACCGGCGCGGACAGCGTGGAGCTGACTTCCACCAGCAACGTAAGCGCGAACGGCGGCGTAAATGGCGGCACCATTACCGTCGATTCTCCCGGCGACACCATGGCTCGCGGCACCATGACCGCCACGGGCGGAACGGGTATTGGCGGCACCGTGAACATCACCGGTGACTACGTGGAAGTTTCCACCACGGCCTCCATCGACGCCTCGGGCGGTTCTGGCGGCGGCCAGGTGAACGTGGGGGGCGGCTTCCAGGGGAATGACTCCAACCTGCGCAACTCCAGCCAGACCGTCGTAGGCGCTACCGCCACGATCAAAGCGGACGCGCTGAACAGCGGCAACGGCGGGAACGTCGTCATCTGGTCGGATGGCGACACCACCTTCAATGGCGCCATCAGCGCCCGCGCGCTCGGCGCCGTGGGCAATGGCGGTTTCGTGGAGGTGTCCGGTAAGAACAATCTCTGGCTGCGCGGCACGGCCACGGCCAGCGCCGTGAATGGCGCGGCGGGCACCTTCCTGGTGGACCCCGCCAACGTGACGGTGGGCGACAGCCTGAGCGACACGTTGACCTATTCCACCATCAACACGGCGCTCCAGGGCGAGACGAACTTCATTATCGCCACCACGACCGCGGGCTCCGGCAACGGCAATGTGACCTTCCGGAACGTCGGTCAGGATGACGACTGGAACGAAGCCATCCAGTGGAACACCTCTGCGGACTTCGGCGTCTTCGCCACGGGGGATATCTATTTCCTCACTCACGTGCGCAACGCGGGCAGCGGCTCGGTAACCGTGGTGTCTGGCTGGGATGGCTCGACGGGCCTGACCGAGATCAACGCGGTCAGCCCGGAGGACGCCTGGGCGGCGATCTCCAGCACGCCCACTTCTTTCGGGAACAACAGCGGTTCCGTCTATGTCAATGACATGGGCAACGGCACCCATGTGGAGGTAGGCAGCCGCTACGGCGACACCAACGTGGCCGCTTACAACGTGCTGATTTCCGGCGCTTCTTCCGGGACACGGGCGCACGCCCAGTTGGGCTTCCATGACAGCGGCGCGGTGTTTGTGGCATCCGGCCGGATCAACTATGGCGGTGGCGGCACCAGCGTGAACGACTACGACCTGACGGTCGGCACCGTGTTTGGCGAAGGCTACACCTCGACCGCCTTCGACAGCGCGGCCCAGGCGGGGGGCGGCGCCAGCGCGAGCGTGGGCTTTACCAACCTGGTGCCTGGTTCCGTTGAGGTCCGGGTGAGCCCGGCTGGCACGCCCGTCATCTACACGGATGATGGCGCGGGCAACCTGAAGAGCGGCGCCGCTACCGTGGGCACGATCAACTACGCCACCGGCACGATCACCTTCAACACCGCCATCGACGCTGGTGGCGCGGGCGTGGAAGTGGCCTTCACCAAAGACTCCATGGCGTCCGGTGAAACCTACACCGCCATCGCGGGCCAGAACGAAGTGACCGTGGGCGGCCAGAATGGCGTGGCCCTGGTCAGCAGCACGGACGGTGCGCTGTATTACGATCCGGACGGCATCCCGAACAGCGGCGACGAAGCCACGACTTTCGTTCCCTATTCGGACCACTGGATGGACTCGGTCACTGGCAACTACTGGTGGCACAACCTGGATGACACCACCGACGGCATGGGCAACAAGCTGCCGGAGAATGGCGCCACCGGTGACATCACGGTTCTGACGCGGGGCGCCCTGATCGCTCAGGCCGGCACGGGGACCAACGCCTATGTTCAGATCGGTCATGGGGGCTATGCCCAGGAATCGGCCAACCGCGGCTGGGATGGCCGGGACTCCACGGACACGAGCCTGACCAGTACTCCGGCGCGGTCCGTCAACTGGTCCACCCACAACCGGGCCGGCGCTTCCATCGCCCGCCTCGCGGACGTGGAAGGGGACATCACCATTCGCACGGGCATCGATCCCGCCACCGGTTTGGCGACCAACTCCGCCGGTCTGGTGCTGGTCCAGGCCTCGCAGAGCACGGGCTCGCAGCGCTACGCCCTCATCGGCCACCTGGGCTCCGGCCAGTTCGGCGGCGTGACCGGCAACATTGACGTGGATGCCGGGGGTGACGTGACGGTGCGCGCCGGCAGTGGCGTGGGGAGCTATGCCTCCATCGGCCATACCCCAGCCTACCTGGCTTCACAGGATCCGCGTGAGGGAACGGCTCAGGTTCGCTACTTCAATAACACCGGCGCTGGCAGTGGCGTGGGTTCCACGGACTTCAACAACGCCACGCTGCGCAACGCGGGCCGGGGCGCGCAGGTGGACACCACCCTGTCCGGTAACGTGACCGTCACTTCCAATGGGACCGGTGGCATCTCCGTCCGGGGCGGTGACTACCCGGCGGGCGTCGTGGGCAACCGCTCCCGCGCCTTCGCCAAGATTGGCCACGGCGGCATGGCGGACAGCAACCTGGCCATGGTGAACATGTATGGCGACATCGTGGTGAATGCCATCAGCGGCGCGGTCGACCTCATCGCCGGTGAAGGCCGCGGCAACTACGCCATGATCGGTCACGGTGGTTACAACATGGGGCAGGGTGCCAACTCCGATGTTCTGAAAGGCGACATCACCGTCACCTCCAATGGCGACCTGGTGATGAGCGGCGGGAACTATCCTGACGGAGCCACTTCCTCGGACGGCACCCGCTTCGCCTTTGCCCAGATCGGGCACGGTGGCTTCTCCACTCAGCAGCAGCACAAGTCCGGCGACATCACGGTGACGGTCAACAATGGCGACCTCATCGCCACCGGTGGCGTGGTGCAGGGGAACTACGCGCAGATCGGGCACGGCGGTTACTCCTCCCACGGACAGGTAGGCGGCGACTATACCCGGGGTGGCAGCGCGCCGGTTTACAACGGTTCCGCGAACATCTCCATCTCCGTGGACGGAGACATTGTCATGGATCACATGGCTTCCGGAGATGCCACGCCAGCGACGTTTACCGACCAGTCCGCGACCATCTCTCCGGCCTTTGCCTACGTGCTGTTCGGCCACGGCGGTCAGGACTCCGACCGTCTGAACACCACCACGGCCACGGGCGCTAACAAGAATGGTGACGTCACCGTCATCGCGGGCGGCGACATCACGATGAACAACGGCGACTACCAGGGGTACTACACCCAGATCGGTCACGGGGGCAGCGCGAATGACGACAACTTCACCGCGACCGGTAACCTGACCGTCACGTCCCAGAATGGCAGCGTGATTCTGAACGCCGCCGCCGCGGCCGAGGCGAACCAGGACATCACCTCCTCCACCAATCCGGTGGGCGTTCCCGCGATGGACAATGCGGTCCGCATCGGTCATGGCGGCGCCTACGACAATGACAACTTCAACGGCAACGGCGACATCATCGTGACGGCCGCGGAGAACGTGGAACTCTACGGCGGTAATGGCTACCGGGGCTCTCAAGCCCAGATCGGCCATGGCACCAACGGCAATGGCGACGACGACGGTATTCATTCCGGTAACATCTCCGTGAATGCCGGCCAGGATCTCATCCTGAAAGGCGGCCAGAATGCCTACACGCAGAACCCATCGGATATCGGCGCTCCCATCATCGTGGAAGGCGCGCACGCTAGCATCGGCCACGGCGGCTATCGCCAGGATGGCAATACCTCCGGCGACATCAACGTGACGGTGGGCCATGACCTGATCATGGAAGCCGGTTCGCACAATGAAGCCTCCTTCGATGTGTCTGGGGTGTATGCGGGCCAGATTGGCGCCTTTGTCAGGATCGGCAACGGCAGCTACCTGGAACCCGGCACTCACACGGGCAACATTACGGTCCAGGCCGGTCACGACCTGCTCATGACCGGCGCTCAGACGCCCAATGAGGTGCTGAACCCCATCAAGGACAGCTTCGTGCAGATCGGCAACGGCGGCGCCAGCGTGTCCGGCAACGCCAGTGGCGAGATTGTGATCCTGGTCGGCAACGACCTGATCACCGCGGACAGCGACAGCCCGAACCTGAACGACAACTACGTGAAGATCGGTCATGGCGACTGGATGAAGAACACGCCGGATTCTTCGGGCGCGGGCTTGAAGGAAGGCAACATCACCATCTCCGTGGGCAACAGCGCGGTGTTCGATCACACCCTGGTTGGCCACGTGGATCCGTGGACCCAGCTGGGGGGGAATTCCGCCCTGGCCTTGAGCGGGAATACCTACGTCGGCGTGAGCCGGAACAATCCGTTCCACGGAGGTCCGGGCACCCTGACCTCCTGGGGATCGGTCTTCACCAGCGGGCTGTCCGGCGCGGGCACGGAACTGCGCTTCTACATTCCCTCCCGGTCGAATAACCTGATCGACAGTCAAACCCGCCTGAACGAGGACTCCACCACCTACGTGGGAACGGACGCGGACTTCGCGATGCCTTCCTCTCATGTGCTGGGTTCACAGGCCGCCTTCCAACGCGCGGATGAGATCTACCTGCAGCCTGACCTGTGGTGGGACAACAACGGTGTCTCCACCGTGCCCGGTTCCTCCGCCTTCCCGAATGGCGCCATTGCCACGGTGGGGAGCCCCGGTGGTTACGGAAATCTCACCGGTCTCGCCGCTGGAAGCCTGGGTGACGGCACCAGCGACTACAACGCTGACAACGCAGTGAGTGGCGCGGGCCGCTACACCTTCTACTACGACGCCATCGAAGACGTGCCGGGCCTCGTGACCGGTGGTTCCTCCGGCGGAGGTGGCGGCACGGGAGGAGACGTTACCGGCGGTGGTGACGTGGAGGTTCCTGAAGTCGAGCTTCCGGTGGAACTGCCGGAGGGCGGACTGCCGGAAATCGAACTGCCCATGGACTTCCTGGCCTTCCTGAACTCGGTGGACCTGGAGGACTTCGCTTCCCTGGAAGATCTGCTGAACGCCTGGAACGAAGGACTCCTGGAAGAAGAGAACGGTAAGAAGAAAAAGACGGCCCGCCAGTTCGGACGCCAGGACACCGATTACCGCATCTATATGATCTACGACCTGAGCGTGGGCGCCTACAACAGCCTGAGGCTCTTCGGCATCCCGGATGTCTACCTGCCTATCGTGCAGGACCAGTAAGCAAAGCTGTCAGTCAGTGAAAGGAATACCGGGCCCGGCCGAGAAATTGGCTGGGCCCGGTCTGTTTTCGGGAAGCGGAAGGACTACGTCATGACGCCAGATGCCAGCGGGAGTGGAAACCGCTAAGGTCCGGGAATGAAACCGAAAACCTCCCTTAGTATCCTGACCGCCGTGGCGGGTCTCTCCGCTTTTTCGATGGCCGCCCTGGTGGGCTCAGTCGCGACGGCCGGACCGGCGCCTAAGCTGACCCTGGCCGAAGCCGGGGACCAGTGGCTGGATGAAGACTTTTCCAAGAGTGGCGAACTGGGCGAAGGCTGGGCCGCCGCCAAGGGCAAATGGGAGATCCAGGACGGGGTGCTGAAAGCCTCCGAACTGGCGGCGGACAAGCACGCTGGCGTCCTCTCCTACACCAAGCCCAACCAGAACGTGGTCGTGCAGTTCGACATTGCCTTTGACGGCGCCAAGGGCTTCGACCTGAGCTTTAACTACGAGAAAGGCCACCTGTGGCGCCTCAGCCTCACGCCCACCGGCGCTACTCTGCAGAAAGACCGGGACAAGAAAGACCCGAATTCCAAGACCGAAGCCCTGGCGAAAACCGATCTGGCGCTGGAGCCCGGCAAATCCTACACCGTGACCGCTGAAGTCGTGGGCGAACAGATTGCCGTGAAGATCGGCGACGAAGCCACCCTCACCGCGGCCCATCCCAGCTTTGACACGAAGAAGCCGAACATCCGCTTCGTGGTGAAGGGCGAGTCCGTGGCGATCGACAACGTGAAAGTCTGGGAAGCCACGCCGAAGTCCTGAGGCGGCCTTCGCGTTTCGCGCACTTTCAGCCCGGGTACTGGCGGTAGGGTTTGACTCCCCCGCCGGTCCCGGGCTTTATGTTGCCGCCTGTTCAGGTAACCCAACATTCATGACGCTTTCATCCAAGTGGTTCCTTTTCGCCGTGGTGGCGCTGGCCGTGGTGGTGTTTTCCGTGCGGAACCTGCCTTGGCACTACGAAGCCTATGACGAGGCGAAGCAGGCCTTCACCTCCATCCAGATGGTGGAAGGCGGCAAGTGGTGGTACCAGGAGACCGCGCGGGGGCGCTCCGCCACGAAGCCGCCATTGCAGGGCTGGGTGGCGGCGGGGTTTCACCTGGTGGGCGTGCCGTGGCCGGTGGCCTTTCGATTGCCGCCCTTTCTCGCGTCGCTGGCCATTTTGTGGGGATTGTATGTCTGGGGAAACCGGTTGACGGCGCGGGGTGGGGGACTCATCGCGCTGGCGGCCTTTGCGTTTAACATGCTGTCCCTGCGTCTCGCCACCCTGGTCCGGACGGACATGGCGCTGGCGGCCTTTACCCTGGGGGCGGGTTTGCTTTTTCTGGAACGCATCCAGGCTGGTCAGCCGTGGACGGCCAAACACCGGTGGCTGCTGGGAGTCTTGCTGGCCTTCGCCTGCTTCCTGAAGGGGCCTATCATATACGTCTTCGTCGTTCCGGCCATGGTGGCCTACCTGGTGACGAACCGCTTCCGGGGCCGGACCCTGGCGCCCGCGTGGCCGGGATTTCTGGCCCTGTTGCTGCCACTGCTGCCTTTTGCCCTCTGGGTGGGCGTGGGCCTGAAGGTGAACGAGGCGTTCTACAAAGAGGTGGTGCACGACGAATTCCTCCAGCGTTTCGAAACCGGGGACGAGGCGCGCTATGAGCCTCAGCCGGTCTATTTCTACGTCACTCACCTGCTGCACAAGTGGCTGCCCTGGTCCGCCGCGCTGCTGATACTGGCGGGCGGATGGTGGAAAAACCGGAGAAGTAGCGCGGCCAGCGCCCATTCGGACCAGCGCCTGCCGGTTTTGTCCAATGAAACAATCTGGCTGATCTGCTGGATTCTCGCCGGACTGGTGGTGATGTCCCTGGTGCCATCCAAGCGGCCCGACCGGATTTACCCCGTTCTGCCGCCGATGTGTCTCCTGATTTCCTTGACGGCCATGGATTGGCTGCGGCGGGCGGCCGCGGCGCCAAAACCCGTCCGCTGGGCGCCGGCTGCCGTGACGGGGCTGGTCGCCTTCAGCGCGGTGGCGTGGAGTGTCTACGGTGCCCTGGAAATCCGGCGCACCGTGGCGGAGAACCATACCGTCCTGAAACAGTTTTGCGACCAGGCGCGGCCCTACCTGCCGGCGGACCGTGGCGAGTGGGAGATCGTCCGTCCGAAGCACGAATCCCTGAGCTGCTACCTGGAAGATCCCCGCCCGCCGGTGCGCTCCAGCTCGGATACCATCCGGGAATGGAACGAGGGCAAACTGAAGGCCATCATCTATCACGACGAATGGATGGAGAAATACGGAGACCGCTTTGACCACCTGCCGAAGGACGTGCTCAGCGCCACCAGCGTGCTGGAAAACACCGCGACCTACCACCTGGGCGTGCAGCCGTAGCGGCGGCGCTGATTCAAATTTCCCGGAAAATTCGAAAATTGAGCCGGGGCTGTCCTTTTTGGCAATGTCCATTCGTCATTGCTTTGAAATCACACCCAACTTTAAAAACTCACCGTTCTATTTGAAATGAGCACGACCACCCCGGCCCCAACCCAGATTCAGCCCTACCTGTTTTTTCAGGGGGATTGCGAAGCGGCCCTGGAATTTTACAATAAAGCCCTGGGCGCTGAAGTCACCATGATGATGCGCTTCAAAGACAGTCCGGATCAGGAAGCCTGCCCCGGAGCCGATGGCGAGTCGATCATGCACGCCACGTTCAACGTGGGCGGCGCGGTCGTCATGGCCTCCGACGGGATGGGCGGCTCGCCGCGCCAGTTCGAAGGCTTCAGCCTCTCTCTCAGCGCCAAAGACAAGGAAGAAGCCCAGCGCTATTTCGATGGCCTGGCGGACGGTGGAAAGATCGAAATGCCGCTGGGCGAAACGTTTTTCTCGCCCTGCTTCGGTGTGGTGGAAGACCGCTTCGGCGTGAGCTGGATGGTCATTGTGCCGTCACCGGAAATGGTTTGAGCCAGCCGGAACCCGGCCACTTTCGTTTTTTTAACCCGGTTCCTCTTCCGGACTGTTATGAGTGAAGAATCCAATCCCGCTGCTTCTCTGGTGGAACGCGAACTGGTGCTGACCCGCCTGATCGATGCGCCCCGCGAAAAAGTCTATCAGGCCTGGACCGATTCCGAGCTGCTGAAGCAGTGGTTCACGCCCCGGCCCTACACCGTGCCGGCGGCGGAACTGGACGTGCGGCCGGGTGGTTCCAATGTCATCACCATGCGGGCGCCCGACGGAACCGAGTTTCCCAACCGGGGCATTTATCTGGAGGTGGTGGAAAACGAACGGCTGGTCTTTACCGACGCCTACGTGTCCGCCTGGGAACCCTCCGCAAAACCCTTCATGACCGGCGTCATCACCTTCGAGGAAGAGGAGGATGGCAAAACCCGCTACACGGCGAAGGCCCTCCATTGGACGGTGGAGGATCGGGAAGCGCACGAGAAGATGGGCTTCCATGAAGGATGGGGAAAAGCCACCGACCAGCTTGAAGAACTCCTGAAGACCGGGAAGGTCAGCGAATAGAGCGGCGGTCTTTCAGTCAACCACTCCAGGAGGAACCAAAGGCCCGAAAGGCGATGGCAGCTTTCCGGGCCTTTCCGCTCCGGCACGGTGGCATTCCGTCGTATAGTCCGGCATGACTAGCGATGGTATGGGCGAAGAGATTTTGCACGAAGGAAGGTTCCTGGGGCTTTATCAAAAGAACGGGTGGGAATATGTGCGGCGGCAGAACACCAAAGGAGTGGTGGTCGTGGTGGCCATCACGGACGATTCTCAGCTCATCCTGACCGAACAATACCGGCCGCCGGTGGGCCGCCGCGTCATCGAACTGCCCGCGGGCCTGGCGGGGGACATTCCCTACCAGGAAGACGAACCGCTCGCCACGGCGGCGTTGCGCGAGTTGTATGAGGAAACCGGTTACCGCGCCAGCGGGATGGAAGCACTCATTTCCGGTCCTTCTTCAGCGGGCATGACCACGGAAGTGATCACCTTTTTCCACGCCACCGGCCTGACCAAGATGGGGGACGGCGGCGGCGATCACACGGAAGACATTCGCGTCCACTTCGTGCCGGTCAAAGAAGTGCTGGCATGGTGCCGCGACAGAGTGGCGGACGGTTTGATGGTGGACCCCAAGGTCTTCGCGGGACTCTTTTTCGTGCAAAAGGGAAAAGACAGCAAGACGGGAAGCCTCTGGATTTAGCCTGCATTTCTTTCTCGCCACGAGAACTGGTGAGAAATGCAGGCTAGGGGAGGAGGAAAGTTCCGTTACTTGCTTCCGCCCCCAAGTCTCTTGGAATTGAGGAGCCAGGCGCGGCCGGCATCGGACTCCCGGAAGGCCCGGTAAGATTCTTCGGACCGGACGTCGGACAGCAGATGGTAGTCATGCTCCTTTTCCAGACGGGTGAGGAATTTTGCCGCCTGGGGAAAGTCAGCTTCAGCCAGGCTGATTTTGAGATAACCCAGGACCATGTTTTCCGAGTCCGGATCTGCCTTCGCGTAGGTTTCGGCACTCTTACGGGCGGACTGGAAATCTTTCTCCGCGACGTACGACAGAATTTCGTAGTAGTACAGGTAGGGATCCTGAACGGTCTCGCGAAGCTGGGAGATGGCCTGACGCATCTGACCGTAGTTGCCGTGGCCGTAGTGATAGTCGATGAGAAAGAGAGCCAGACTTGGGTCGCGAGGGAATTTCAGGCGATAGAGTTCCAGGGTGTTGGAGAAGAGGGTCTTGTCTGACTCAGCCGTCAGGGAGAGCTTTCGAAGCATCACGGACTTGAGAGAACGGAGTTCCGTGGGAAGTCCCTTCAGCTTGCTCAAGGCATTTGGGACATCGTCTTTGGCACTGCTGCCGAAAACTTCCTGAACTTGCCTGAAGTCTTCAATTTTCCCGGCCTCCGCACCGCCTTGTTGACTGAGGAGAGAACGCTTTTCTTGAGGGAGCATCGCGAACAACAGGCGACGCATGAATGGGTTCCACCTTTCTCCCAAGCTATAGTCATAAAAATCATAAATAGTGACTTCATTGTCATTATTCAGACGTACGAAAAACTCCGTATAGGTCAGATCTCCGTTGGCCTTGATGAAACGGAACAAGAGCTTGGTGCTGTCTGGGGCGGTCTCCAGCTTCAAGTACTTGGCTTTGCTGCCTTCGTAGATCTTGAACATGCCAGGCAACACCTCCCTGGCGTTTTGACGAAAGTCCTTTTCAAAGGCCGCGTCCATCCGGGCGCCCTCCGTTGCATAGTCGAGCAACGCTTCCGATTCGTACCGCTCGGAGAGAAATTTCGTTTGGCCGTTATTGACCGCGGTCTCCGCCAGATAGGCGAACTCTTCGAAGTCTTTTTGGTTCGTCTCCAGTACCGCGACCGGTTCCGGTGGGGCTTCGGCGCTGGGCTCTGGCAGTCTGGGCTCCTCGCAGCCACAGAGCCCGAGAGTGAGGAAGATGGCGGTTATCCAGGCAGGGGAGTAGCGATTAATCACAATATTCATCCGCATTGGGAGCAACGGTACCGTTTGGTTCTGACCGGCGGCAAGTCTCATCGGGCAAAAACCGTACCACACTTGGCAAGTCAGCGCTATTGGCCACTACATTGCGCTTCAGAGAAAGGCTTTTTATGGCAATTTCCGCAGTCTCCTCCACGGTCTTTTTCCTAACGGAGGCCCTCAACGAAGCCGGTTCGGATCGCTCAGCCAGACTTTTCCCGCGGCGGAATTCCGAAGTCCCTCGTAGAGTTCGTCGGTTTCGATCATATCCGCCATGTAACACTCGTGCTCTTTCTCCAAGCGGTTCAGGACCTGGATGCAGCTTTCGTATTCTTTCTGGTAGTTGGTAATCTCAAACTGGCACCAGAGGTCGTCCATTCCACCGGGCTCCAGCACCGCGCATTCGGCAGCCGCTTTCTGAGCGGAAGCCAAATCGTCGTTCAAAACGTGGCTGAGCGTTTCGTAGTAGCAGAGATACGGGTCACGGCTGAGGCGGCTTCGTAATTCCCGGACATCCCGCACCATGATTTCATGGTCTTCGACGATGTAACTGTTGTTGATCCAAAACAACGCCAGAGCCGGGTCCAGCGGGTCCGCGGCTCGTATCTTGGAGAGTAATCTGTAGTCAATCTCTCCTTTGTGTTCCGCCTTTAGGTACAATTCCAAGAGAAATACCGGCTTCAGCGCCCGCAAGTCCTTTGGAAGGGACTCGATGGTCTTGAGGGCTTCTTCGAGTTCATAGTCAAGGTAAGAGTCTCTGGCTTGAAACATGGCGTCCGCGTGTTTCGCGATCTCTACCTCAGGAGAAGGTAAGGAATTCAGGGCGGAAGGAGATTGCTTGGCTAGTTCTCCCAGGAGAAAACGCCGGGCCATCTCCGAGTCCCGGTCGCCCAGGGCCAGATTGTAGACATCCGTGATGGTCAGCGTGCCGGCACCAGAACGGTAAACTTCCACATCGAAGTAAGCGGTGGTGAACATGCCCCCTTCCATGCGGAAGGTGAGAAAGTCTTTTCCGGCCTCATTCCTCTCGCTTACGTAAGATAACTCTGAGTACTCCGTTGTGGTTTCGTAATCTTTTTCCAGCCACGTTTTCAGGCTCTGCCTGGCCTCGATGGCGGCGGCTCCGGTAAGGGGAAGCCCCTGGGAGGCGGCTTCATAAAGACGGACCCAGTCGTAGTGGTCAGTGATGACGGAATGGTTGTCGTTGTTGAACTCCTTTTCCAGGTAGCGGCCAAAGCCTTCGTAGGCTTCCCGGTTAGGGGTGGGCGCGGGAGATGGGGGAGGGGTTGAGGCTGGCGCGCCTCCAGACGGCAGTCCCAGGGGCCCGCTGTCTGGTCTGTCTGTCAGGGAGACCGCGCCGTCTTCATCTCCCTGTGAAAGGGCCGGCGAAGTGGGCAGGGCCACGAGCGCTAATGCCCATAACATCCAAGCGGTTCGGTTGAGTAATTGGAGCCTCATATTCGATTGGGAAGAAACCAGGGACGGCGTCTAGTTGAAAACGGTGAAAGCCAGGCGCAAGGCCGCGCGCGGTCCTTTCAGCATACGGCTGGCGAACGATTTCTGAAGTTCTCACAACCTGCCGGGCAATAGATCCAAATACGCCAGACCGGCATTCCCGTCAACGCGGCGTCCCGCCCGCCGCCATCCAGGCTTTGCCTTCGGGAGATTCGCAAAAGGCCGCGTAGTTGGCGTTGGACTCCACGGAGGGTCTCAGGTCATAGCCATGCTCGGCTTCGAGGCGAGTTAACAGGGTAGCCAGCTCCGCGTGATCGGGTTCGGAAAGAGCCACTTCCACCGAACTCCACAGGGCATATTCCGCCCCCGGGTCCTCGGCGAGATACGCCTCCGCGCTCGATCGGGCGGCGGCGTAATTCTCCTCCGCCACGTAAGAAAGCACGTCGTAGTAGTAAAGGTAGGGGTCGTTGACGGCTTCCCTGAGCGAGGCGACGGATTCCCGGACCATGGCATAGTCTTCGTTGAGGAAATAGTAGTCGAGCATCACCATCGGGACCGAGGGGTCGCCCGGAAAGGTGGCCTGGAAGTTTTCCATCGCTCCCAGGTAGATCGATTCATCAAGTTCCGAGGCGATCATGATTTCGATAATCATCGTGGGCTTTTCGGAACGGATGGAATCCGGCAGTTCCTTCAGCTTGGCGTAGGCGGCTTCAAAGTTTCCTTCCTGACGGAGCTGGTTCAGTTCCGCAACCGTCGCGGCGTGCTTCGCCAGGTCCGCGTCCCGGTTCGTCAAGCGGCTGAGAAGTGTCCGGTCCCGTAGGGAGAGCACCGCCAGCATCATTCGCCGCACGGACTGGAGGACCATCTCGCCGGCCACGTAATTGTACATATCCGCGATCTGAACCTCGCCGGCAGAGTCTCGAATCACGTAGAGGTCGAAATAAGACAGCGCCGAATTGGCTCCGATCACCCGAAAGAGCAATTTCGGCCTCCCATCCCCGGGGCGGAACTCGAGGAATTTGACGGAGCTTTCCCCAAAGTTGATGCGAAAACCCCTCGCCAGGTTGTCCCGGAACTCTTCACGAAATCCGCGGAGGTCCGCCGCGCTCACATTCATGTCTTTGAATAGGTAGTCGACCGCGTGGTCCATGGAAAAACGATCCGACAGGGCATTGTAGTTTCCCGCATTCAGCTCGGCTTCCAGGAAGAGGGCAAATTCCTCAAAGGCTTCACGATCGCCCTCCCGGAGTTCCACCGGCTGGATCTCCAGCTGTTCTACTTCGGTGGTCTTCTTCGCCTCCTCCTCTTTCTTGCCGCAGCCGGAGCCAGCCAATAGGGTGATGAGGACGGCCGCGAGCAAGGCGCGGAAGCGAGCGAACGGAGAAGTGGAAGAACAAGTCATGGCCGGAGCGGTGAATTCAACCGCTGACCATGGATAGGTCATCCCGCCACCGTGGCGCAAGTCTTTAGGCCAAAGTGTCACGCTAGGCAGTGTGGACAAATTGGAGAACGGACCGGAAAGGAAGAAAGGGAAAGAGAACTCAGCGCCACGAAGCGGCGAATACCTGGAGACGCGGCCCCTTCTTCGCCTGGCTTCGTTCCCGCTCACTCTATTGGGGGTAGGCCCAATGCCGTTCGCGGCGCCTTGCCAGACAAAAAATGGCCTCGCGCCGCTCCGCCCCCCCAATTTGTCCACACTGCCTAGTCCCGCCCGGGGCTACCGAGCACCGGGCGGGCGGGCGGCTGAAGCCTGGAGCCCTAGGACTTTTTCCTCAGAGCCTCGGCGGCTTCCAGGATCAGGGCTTCGGAAGTCTCCCAGTCCAGGCAGGGATCGGTAATGGACTGGCCGTAGGCGAGCTGGCTGCGGTCGTCCGGGATGGCCTGGTTTCCGGCCATGAGATTGCTCTCTAACATTGCGCCGAAGATGGCGCGATTGCCTCCGGCGCGCTGCTGGATGACGTTGCGGAAGACGTCTGGCATCTGGGTGTGGTCCTTCCCGCAGTTGGAGTGAGAGGAATCGATCATCAGCACGGGCGGCAGGCCGGCGTCTTCCAGGAGGCGGAAGGCCTTGGCCACGGATTCGGCGTCGTAGTTCGGGCCGCTTTCGCCACCGCGCAGGATGATGTGGGCGTTCTTATTCCCCAGGGTGCTGACCGCGGAAGCCACCCCCTCCGGACTGACGCCCAGGAAGGTCTGGGGGTGGGTGGCGGCCTTGACGGCGTTCACCGCCGGTTCGATACCGCCGTAGGTGGCGTTCTTGAAACCCACCGGCATGGAAAGACCGGAGGCCATCTGGCGGTGCGTCTGGGACTCCGTGGTGCGGGCGCCGATGGCGGCCCAGCAGATGAGGTCCGCGATGTACTGCGGCGTAACCGGGTCGAGAAATTCCGTGGCGGTGGCGACGCCGAAGTTCAGGACATCCCCCAGGAAACGCCGGGCCTTGCGGAGACCCTTGGGGATCTTGGCGCTGCCGTCCAGGTCTGGGTCCATGATCAGGCCTTTCCAGCCCAGGGTGGTGCGCGGTTTTTCGAAATAGACGCGCATCACCAGCTTCAGCGTGTCCGCCACGGCGGGCTGGAGCTTCGCGAGCCGGGCGGCGTAGTCCAGGCCACCCTCCACGTCGTGAATGGAGCAGGGGCCGACGATCAGGAGAAAGCGTTCGTCCTCGCCGCGGAGAATCTTTTCGATCTCCAGGCGGGAGCTGGCGACGAAGTCGGCCTGTTGATCGGTGCGGGGGTGTTCGTGAATGAGCAGCGCCGGAGCGGGCAGGGGGACATTGTAGAGAATGTTCAGGTCGGTAACTCGGGCGCTCATGGGGCTGAGGGGATCGAAGGTTCGACAAAAAATAGGGGGGCTGCAAAGAAAGCAGATATGAGGGCCGGGTCGAGGGCTTTTTTGCCGCTCACTCCTCGGGGACGAGGTGCTGTTCCAGCAGGAGCACGGTGGTCTGGCCGATGATTTCCAGGCTGGCGGCGCTTAGCTTGTCCAGCGTGTCGCTGCTGGTATGCCAGTAGGGATAGTCGAAATCGATGAGGTCGATGGTCGGCACCCCGGCATTGTTCAGGGGCACGTGATCGTCGAGCAGGGCATTGTCTCCCATGCCGAAATGGGCGCGGTGGCCGGCTTCTTCAGCCGCCAGGAAGAGCCTTTGTACCAGGGCGTAAGGGCTGTCCTTCGGCACGCGGACTTTCAGGTCTTGATCGCCCACCATGTCTAACAAGACGCCATGGGCCGGCTGCAGGTGGCCGGGCCATTTCCGGAGCCGCTCCGCGTAGTAGCGGCTGCCGTAGAGCCCGTCCGTGGCGGTGTATTTCACGAAGGCTTCTTCCCCATCGAAAAAGACCAGCTCCAGGTGCCGGGCGAAGTCCGGATTTTCCGCCGCGACGCGGGCAATTTCGAGCAGGGCGGCCATGCTGGAGACCGGGTCGTTGGCTCCCAGGAAGGTGAAATCTTCAATCAGCTTTGTGTCGTAGTGAGAACAGACCAGGGCGCGGATGGGGCGTTCCCAGAGATCTCCGGGCGGGGTGGCCGTGTCCGTTCCGGTGAAGCGGGCCCGAAGATTGACGAAGGTGACCGGACCGCGAGGCGTGGCATCATCAAAGGTCTGGCGCTGGACCGTCCAGCCAAAGGACTGAAGCTGGTTCTCCAGATAAACGCGGGAGACTTCCAGGGCATCGGAACCGGGAGGGCGGGGCCCGAGTTCCAGGATCTGGGCGGCATAGGCGAGCGCCTTTTCCCCGGAGAACGACTGCCAGACGGCTTCGGAAGGGTCGAATTCAAAGCGGTCCGAGCCCCGGCAGCCACCGGTCACGCAGAGAAGCAGCGCGGCCATCCCGCCGCGCCAGTAGGGAGGAAGAATGGGGAGCTTCACTCTTCAGGGAGCCGTAGAAGCGTCAGGATGCGATCGAGATCGTCGTTTCCGTAGTAATCGATCTCGATTCTTCCCTTCTTGTCACCGTGGTGGAGGGCGACGTGGGTGGCGAAGTGCTGGCGCAGGCGGTCCTGGAGAGCTCCCAGGTGGCCTTCCAGCTGTCCGCTTGCGGGACTCTTATCGCTGCTGGCACTCTTCGAAGTCTTTGGGGTCGCGTTCTTTTGGCGGAGATGATCGGAGACCAGCTTCTCCGTGGCGCGCACGGTCAGCTTTTTCTTGAGAATCATGTCCGCGATCAGCTTTTGCTCCTCGTCATCCTTCAGGGCAAGGATGACCTTGGCATGGCCGCTACTGAGAAGGCCCTGAGACACCAGGGAGCGAACGGAGTCTTCCAGGTCCAGCAGGCGGATGGCGTTGGCAACGGTGGCGCGGTTTTTGCCGACCCTCTGGGCGATCTCTTCCTGCTTCAGCTTGAATTCGCGAGCGAGGCGGGCGTAGGCCTCGGCTTCTTCGATGGGGTTCAGGTCCTCGCGCTGGAGGTTTTCGATGAGCGCCATCTCCAGCACGTCGCGATCCGACGCGGGGCGGACGATGACGGGCACTTCGTCGAGTTCCAACTGCTGGCAGGCGCGCCAGCGGCGTTCCCCGGCGATGAGTTCCAACTGGCTGTCCACCTCGCGGACAATGAGAGGCTGGATGACGCCGTGCTCGCGGATGGAGTCCACGAGTTCGCCCAGACCTTTTTCGTCAAAGCGTTTCCGGGGCTGAAAGGGGCTGGGGACGATGCGGGAAAGGGGCACTTTCCGCACGCGCTCCCCTTCCAGGGGCTCCGCGTGGGCCTTCTGGACCGCGGGGGGGGCCTTGATCAGGGCCTCCAGCCCTTTGCCGAGTGCGAGTTTTGCCATAACGGCGTCAGATTAGGGTGTTAGGACAAATTGGCGGGTTGACTGGGCCGCGTTTTTCGAAAATTCGCCGCTTGCGGCGCTGATTCTTTCTTCCTTTCTCATCTATTCCGGGCGGTTCGGGAATTTGTCCTTACACCCTAATAGAGGGTCCGGATTCTGCCTACTAAAAACGGGTTCACAAACGGTCTCTCTCCTGAAAGACTGCTCACGGAATCCTCCCGGCCATAGGCGGGCGGGCGGTGTGTTGTCGCATCCATACCAAAACGCGGCACTCCGGACCAAGACAACGGCGGTGGGATTTCTACAGTAGCGGCTTTCCGAAGATTCCCCCGACAAAACCCTCCTTACTCTGATGATGAACCGGTTCGTTCTCTTTTGCGCGGCGGCCGTTGGTTTCCTGGCCCTGGCGGCGCGGGTTCCAGCGGAGGAGTCGCGTCCTAATATCTTGATCATCCTGGCCGACGACATGGGCTATTCGGACTTGAGTTGTTACGGGAGCGAGATTCCCACGCCGCACCTGGATGCGATGGCGGCGGGTGGGGTGAAGTTTACGCAGTTTTACAATACGTCCCGTTGCTGTCCCACGCGGGCCAGTCTGTTGACGGGGCTTTCCTCGCACGAGGCGGGGGTGGGCGGCATGGTTTACCGGAACGATGGCGAAGGGTATCTCGGTTACCTGAACCGGGAATGCGTGACGCTGGCGGAGGTGCTGGGAAAGGCAGGCTACCAGACGCTGATGTCGGGTAAGTGGCACGTCGGCCACGCGGAGGGACAGCGGGCGAGCGACCGGGGCTTCCAACGCTTCTACGGCATTAACATTCACGTGGACAGTTACTTCAAGGTGCTGGAAGGCTGCCCGATTTACCTGGATGGGGAGGTGGCGATTCCTCCCACGGAAAGCGCGCCGAACACGCTGCACCCGGAGCAGCCCTTTTACACCACGGATGTGTTCACGGACTGGGCGCTGAAGTTTCTGGAGGAAAAGGATGCGGCAAAGCCCTTCTTCCTCTACCTGGCCTACAACGCGCCGCACTGGCCCATCGAAGCGCCGGAGGAAAACATTGCGCACTTCAAAGGAGAATACCTGGAAGGCTGGGACGCGCTCCGCGAGCGGCGGCTGGTGCGGATGAAAGAGCTGGGGCTGGTGGCGGAGGACACGGTGCTGCCGCCTTCTGAAAATGTGGCGTGGGCGGACCTGAGTGCGGAAGATCAGAAGGAACTGGATTTCCGGCGCGCTATCTACGCGGCGCAGGTGGAACGCCTGGACCAGAATGTGGGCCGGGTGGTGGATGCGCTGGATGCGGCGGGGGAGTTGGACAACACGCTGATTCTATTTCTTTCGGACAACGGGTGCTCGAACGAAAAGGGCATGTTCGGCTACGGGTGGCCGGAGAACCGGATGGAAAATTACGAGACCTGGCGCACGGCATCAGGCCGGTCGGCCAGCCAGGGACAGGCCTGGGCCTGCGCGTCGAACACGCCCTTCCGCCGTCACAAGCGCTGGGTGCACGAGGGCGGCATCTCCACCCCCCTCATCGCGCATTGGCCAGCGGGGATTGAAGCGCCGGGCCGGATGTCGGATCAGGTGGGGCATGTGGTGGATCTGATGGCGACTTGTGTCGATCTCGGACAGGCATCGTATCCGGAGGAGCGGGACGGGGTGGCCATTCACCCGATGCGGGGGATGAGTTTGCGTCCGGTGTTGGAGAATTCGGAGTCCGAGAATCAAGAACGCACCCTGTTCTTCGAACACGAAACCCACGCCGCGATCCGGCAGGGGGACTGGAAGCTGGTGACCACGAACGCGACGGATCCGGCGAAGTGGGAGCTGTATGATATGGCGACGGACCGGGTGGAGTTGCATGATCTGGCTGCGAAGCACCCGGAGCGGGTGAGGGCGATGACGGCGGCCTGGACGGAGTGGGCGAAGGACGCGGACGTGTTGCCTTGGCCGAAGGAGCGGTAGTTTTTGATTCTAATTGTAGTTGGTTGTATCGGCGCAAGAGTGCGGGCAAAGGTGGAACGCGATCTCCGAAGTCCGAGCCGGACAGGTAGATTCACGGGAGCAGGAAAAAGCAGCCTACGATCTCTGTTTGGACCTTGGCTCCGGTTTGCGAAAAGCCCGCCTCATTGACGCTTTTCACGAACGACGCGCCGCTTCAAAATACTCGAAGCCCGGTTCCCGAGTTCCTACACCGGAGGTCGAGGACCACCTTCCGCGGCGTCGCGTCTTGGGCGAAGAACGAAACCGCCCGGCGGGATACCAGTCAAATTTCTGGAGTAGTGTTCAGATTCACGAGAAAACTGAAAGGCATATCAACAAAAACGCCTACCGGCCCTCCAGGCGGGAGGAACGGTAGGCGTTGAAAAAAATTCAGCCGGAAGAGGCTGAGGCCGGTGGGCCTGTCAATCTTCCATGAACTGGATGCGGCCGGAACCACCTTGCTGGCGGGCGGCGGCTTCCATGGCGGCGTGTTGCTCGTCCGTGCAGGCGGAATCGATGGGCGCGTCCGGCTCGGCTTCGTTTGCCTGGAGCAGGCCGTTTTCGATCATCCACTGTTCCACTTCCTCGCCGCTGACGTCGGCCAGCATGGTGTCGTTGACCATGACGCAGGGGGAAAGCGGCTGGCCGCTGCGCTGTTCCATTTCCCAGCGGAAGGCGGGATTCTTGATAATGTCTTTCTCTTCGTATTCCAGGCCGTACTTGCGGAAGATGGCGCGAACGCCTTCGCTCCAGCCGCAGTAGGTTTTCAGGTAGGCAGTGATTTGCAGGTCTTCAGTAGCCATAGGGATAATCAGGTGAGTCGTTGATTCAGGAGTGTCCGTTTGAAACAGAGCGGCGCCGGTTGGGAGGTCCGGCCTGCTTCCGGTTAAGCGTCAGCTTGGTAAGACTAACGGTATCAGCAAACGGCGGGCTGGCAAGAGAACAGCCGTCCGGCGCGAGCACCGGACGGCTGTCTGCCATCATTGAGATGTTTCCGGGAAAGGGGAGTCACCAGCCGAGGCTGAGGGCTCCCGATTCCGCGGGTGGAGGGATCAGGACTCTTCGTCTTCCTCTTCCGGAGCGGCTTCCGCGGCTTCTCCTTCCGGACCGGATTCGCCGGGACGGTATTCTTCCTGAGCCAGGTTGAAGGCGTGCTCCAGACCCACGAGGTCGGCGCTCGGACGCAGGGCTTCGAAGGCTTGCGTTTCCTTGAGCAACTGATCTTCGGAGTAGTCGGCGGCCTTGATGGAGAGGCCGATGCGGCGCTCGATCTTGTCCACCTTGATGACGCGGGCTTCCACTTCGTCGCCCACTTTCAGCACGTCTTTCACCTTGGCCACGTGATCTTCGCTCAGTTGCGAGATGTGGACCAGGCCGTCGATGTCGTCCTGCAGCTGGATGAAGGCGCCAAAGCTGGCGATCTTCGCGACCGTGCCCTTGACCACGTCGCCCACCTTGAACTTGGTATCGATCTCGGACCACGGATCGCCGTCGAGCTGCTTGATGCCCAGGCTGATGCGCTGGTTGGTCTTGTCGATGTCGATGACCAGAGCTTCCACTTCCTCGCCCTTCTTGAGGACTTCGGAGGGGTGGTTGATCTTGCGGGTCCAGCTCAGGTCGGACACGTGGATCATGCCGTCGATGCCGTCTTCCAGTTCCACGAAGGCGCCGTAGGCGGTAAGGTTCCGGATCTCGCCCTTGATATTGCTGCCGATCGGGTAACGGGATTCGATTTCGTCCCACGGATTCGGGTCGAGCTGGCGAACGCCCAGGGAGATCTTCTGCTCCTCGGTGTTGATGGCCAGCACCACGGCTTCCACTTCCTGGTCCACCGCCAGCACGTCGCTGGGGCGCGTGATGCGCTTGGTCCAGGAAAGTTCGGACACGTGAATGAGGCCTTCCACGCCGGGCTCCACTTCCACGAAGGCGCCGTAGGGAACCAGTTTGGTGACTTGGCCCTTGACCTTGGTGCCCACGGGGAACTTGCTTTCGATGTTTTCCCAGGGGTTGTCCTGAAGCTGCTTGAGGCCCAGGGAGACGCGCTCTTTCTCGCGGTCCACGTCCAGGATGATGACGGACACCGGCTGGCCGATGACGAGCATTTCGCTGGGGTGGTTGATGCGGCCCCAGCTCATGTCCGTGATGTGCAGCAGGCCGTCCATGCCCTGAAGGTCGATGAACGCGCCGAAGTCGGTGATGTTCTTGACCAGACCTTCCACGTGGTCGCCGGCTTTGACGGTTTCCAGGAAGCGGGCCCGCTGTTCTGCGCGCTCGGCTTCGATGACTTCGCGGCGGGAGAGCACGACGTTCTTCCGTTCGTCGTTGATCTTGACGATCTTGAACTCGTAAACGTTGCCGACGTATTCGTTGAGGTCCTTCGGCGGGATGATGTCGATCTGGGAGCCGGGCAGGAAGGCTTCGACGCCCACGTTCACCATGAGGCCGCCTTTCACGACGGACTTCACTTTGCCCTTCACCAGGCCGCCGTCGTTGAACACTTTGACGATCTTGTCCCAGTTCTGCTTGTGGGCGGCTTTCTCCTTGGAGAGAACGACCATGCCCTCGTCGTTTTCGAGGCGTTCGAGCAGGACTTCGACTTCGTCGCCTACTTCAAATTCTTCGTCTTCGAACTCGGAGACGGGAATGGCGCCTTCCGATTTGTAGCCAATGTCGACGACAACGTGTTGGCTTTTGACTTCGAGGATGCGTCCCCGGACGATGGAGTTTTCGCGATAGGTGCGAAAATTGGTATCAATGAGCTCTAGAAGAGCCTCTGTGGAATCTGACATAATGTAGGTTTAGGGTTGGGTTGTTTGGTTAATCACCCTACAGCTTTGCTTCCGAAAAAAGACGCGCTGAAATCCCGGAAGCGCCTGCAATCCAGCGCGGAAGGCGGGTAATGTAGGGGGTAAATACCCGATGACAAGCGGGATTTGGAGCCCTGGACGGGCCGGGACCGGAATCTTCGTCCGCTGAGCATGAAAATGGCGTTCCTTTCCTGCCTGAACTCCTCCATATGTCAGATGGGGCAGCCGGATCCCCTTGGGCTTGCGGGGCGTAACCCCCTCGGGCACAGTGGAGTCGCTCTCACGAGCCTGGAATGAACGATCAATTGCGTGGCATCACTCTATATGGCGGCCTGGCCGCTCTGCTCCTGACTCTGGCGGCCCCGGTCCGGGCGCAGGACTCTCCGCCGCCCCAGCCGCCCGCGGAAAACGGAGAACGTGAGGAGACTTCCGCGGAGCCCGTCCCGGCGTTGCCGGGGGCCGAGGACGCGAAGGAACTGCCGCCGGCGGTGCTGACTCTGAGGTCGCTGATGCTGTCGCTCGACCTGCTCCGAAACGAGATCGAAGCCAAGCAGGCCGCCTACAAGAAGGCCGCCACGCCGGAGGAGCAGAGCCTCATTGCCCACGAGCTGACGGGCCTGAACGAAAAGCTCCAGACCATGGAGCAGGACTTCCAGTCCATCGCCACGGGGATCGACTTGGAACGCTTTCTCGGGCAACCGGACGACTCCCTGGATCTGAACCGGGAGCTGGATCAGCTCTTTTCGCCCATCCTGCAGGAGCTCAAGGAGATCACCCGGGAGCCGAGGGAGATCGAGGAGATGCGCAACGAACTGGAGCTCTACGAGCAACGGCGCGAAACGGTGAATCTGGCCTTGGAAAACGTCCAACGCCTCCGGGAAATGGCAGTGGACGAGACGCTGAAGGAGGAGCTTTCCGGGGTTGAAGAACAGTGGAAAGAGCGGCTCCAGGAGATCGAGAGCCGCATTCAAGTCACCGACTATCGCCTGAAGCAGAGCCTGGACGGCCGGGATTCGTTTTTCGACTCCGTCACCAATACGGTGACCAGTTTCTTTCGCAGCCGGGGCCGGAACCTGTTGCTGTCCATCCTGACCTTTTTCGTGGTCTTTCTGCTACTGCGCTACCTGCACCGGTATCTCTACAAGGTGAGCCCCTGGCACAAACCGGGGAAGAAGGGTTTCTACTTCCGGCTGGTGGATGTGCTCTACTATGCCTTCACCTTCCTGGGCGCGCTGGTGGCGTCGCTCCTGGTACTGTATGCGACGGGGGACTGGGTCTTGATGGGCCTGGCGATCATCTTTCTGGTCGGCCTCATCCTGGCGGCCAAGAACGGGCTGCCGCGTTTTTACAATCAGGCCCGCCTGCTGCTGAACGTGGGCGAGGTGCGGGAAGGGGAGCGCATCCTGAAAGACGGCATCCCCTACCGGGTGGAAAGCCTGAGTTTTTACTCCCGGCTGCGCAATCCCCTGCTGACGGGAGGCGAGCTGCGGATCCCGCTCGGACAGTTGATCGGTCAGGTTTCCCGGCCGCTGGGGGAGCACGAGCTATGGTTTCCCTGCGAAGAGGGGGATTGGGTGATCCTGGCCGACGGCACCCGGGGAAAGGTCATTCTGCAGACGCCTGAAATGGTGCAGCTGATTCTCCTGGGCGGCAGCCGGAAGTCCTATGCCACCGGGGACTTCTACGGCCAGTCGCCGGACAACCTGTCCCACAACTTCCGGATCAAGTCAGTCTTCGGCGTTGACTACCAGCATCAGGCCATCTGCACCACGGAGATCCCGGATCTGCTGTGGAAGAAGATCACCGCCGGGCTCTACGGGGTGCTGCAGGAGCGCGAGCAGCTCATCAGCCTGAAGGTGGAGTTTCAGGAAGCTGGTTCTTCCTCGCTGAACTACGAAATCCTCGCCGATTTCCGGGGCGACGTGGCGGACAAGTACGAAATGCTCCGGCGCGCCCTGCAACGCCTGGCCGTGGACGCCTGCAACGAAAATGGCTGGGTCATTCCCTTCACCCAAGTCACCCTCCACCCGCCACCGGGCTCGGAAGACGGAGCGACCTTTGGGTTCGCGTCCCGTAATCCATCGCCTTCGCGGCCACGGCGGACGGTCGTGAATAAGAAAGAGAAGGGAGCGAAGACGGAGTCTAGGAAGGAAGATTCGGGGGAAGAGTGAAGGACGTGAGGTTCCCCATTTGAGAAGAACCTCTCCTATTCACCACCGAAGCTCATCCAAAAAAGACAAGCTCTGAGGAATCTGGTCGATCACGGTGGGGGACTCGTCTTCGATGAAGTAGTACTCGATGCCCGCGTCTTGGGCGGCTTGGAACACGGCGGGCCAATCGACTTGGCCGGTGCCGAGGGCGACGTCGTTGGTCAGGTCGGTCTTGGCGGAGAGGTCGCCCGTGGGAACGCCCTTCTTCAGGTCTTTGAGGTGCATCAGGATCCAGCGATCAGGATACTTGCTGAGAAGCTGCGCGGGGTCCTGGCCGGGGAGGACGGTCCAGAGGACGTCCATTTCGAAGAACACAGTTTTTGGATCGGTCTCGGCCACCAGGAGATCGAACAGGGTGCTGCCGTCCTGGTAGGGTTCGAACTCGTAGCCGTGGTTGTGGTAAAAGAACTTCAGGCCGTTTTTCGCCAGGACGTCTCCGGCCTGATTGAAGACCTCAGCCGCGGCGCGGCACTCGGCTTCGTCGAAGGCGTCTTTGTGCGGGAGCCAGGGACAGCCGACGTAGTTTACGCCCAGCGCTTTGGCGTCCTGCACGATCTGGTCCAGGCCGTTCTTCAACTGTCCGAACTGCACCATCATGGAAACGATGGTCAGGCCTTTTTCCTCAGCCAGAGACTTCAGCTCGGCGGCGGTCATGCCGTCCACCAGACTGGTTTCGATGTTCTTAAAGCCGAACTTGCTGGCCTGGTCGAAGGCCGCCGCCACGCCGTCGGCTTTTGCCATTTCGCGCAGGCTGTAGAGCTGGAGTCCGGGGGTTCCGGGGAAGCTGCCCTCTGCTTCAGCCGCGTTGGTCGGTTGAAAAGGGAGGGCCAGAGCGGCCAGGGCGAAGAGGAAAGGCAATATGTGTTTCATGGGGATTTTGTTAGACTTAAGATTAGCTTAAGAGTTATGAAAGCTGAATGATGGAGACGGAGTTTGAGAGTAGCGAAAAGCCTATGCCAAGCCCAGCCGCTCCCTTAGCACGCCCATGGTTTCTTTCTGGCGTTTTTCCACGAAGGCTTTGGCTTTGGCGGCTTTGGCTTTGGCGGCTTCGGGATCTTTGGCCATGGCGAGGACGGTGGGGGCGACCTGGGCGACTTCGTCTTCGTTGTCCAGGGTAAAGAGCCAGTCTTCCAGGCCGATGTCGCGCCACATAAAGCCTTTGCTGGTCTGCTCCGCCCAGCGGCAGACGATGGCGGGGACGCCATTGCCGATGCACATGATGGGGGAGTGCATTTCGTTCCCGAAGAGTCCGGCGCTACGGACGTAGGTGCTGACGGCTTCGCCGGTCAGCCAGTAGTTTGGGCGCCAGGCGACTTTCTTCAGGACGTCTTCCGGCAGCTTGTCATAGAGCATTTCTTTGCCCACCTGCATCTGCGTCATGTCCTCGGGGCAGAGCAGCACTTTCATGTCCGTTTCCCGCGTCACGGCGATGATGGCGTCGCGCAGCGGCTTGTGGTCGTGCTCTTTGAGTTCCTCGTTACGGGCGTGCTTCACCTCGTCGAACTTGTAGTTCTCTTTGATCGTCCAGTAGGGGGTGTAGCGCAGCCGCGGGATGCAGCAGAGGAATTTTCCTTCTTCCAGACCATGCTCCTTCAGGAAGGCTTCGGCCGAGGCATCGTCGCGCAGGTCCGTGGCGAAAGCGGCATCCGGGCCGAACTCCATGATGGGGCAGGTCGTGCCGATCTCTTTGGCAAAGCCGAGGGACACGGAGTCCCGGAAGAACACAAAGTCCGCGCCGCTGAGCACGCGGGCGGTTTCTTTCAGAGCATTCTGGGACGCCTCCACCGTGCTGGCGGAAGACTTTGGCGGCAGGGTGATGCCGTAGATGCCGTAGGGTTTCCCTGTCTTTTCGCTCCACTTCACCACGTCCCGCTGGGCCACCAGGGAAGCTCCGGAACCGTGCAGGAGAAAGTCGCATTCTTTAAAGGCATTCGACAGGGCCTCGCCGCCTTGGACGATGGTCAGTTTCGGAAAGCGCTTCATCAGCAGTTCGTCCACGCCGTTGTCCACCCGGCTGGGCCAGAGGGAGATTTTGGCCTCCGGCAGGTAGGTTTCCAGAAGGCGGAGAATGCCGGGAGTGTGAGCAATGTCGCCGATGTTGACCGTCTGCCAGGAAGAACGGACCAGGACGTGTTTCGGCTTCTCTTCCGCGAACAGATTCGACAGGGGGGCGCCGGCGGCCAGAGCCCCGAGTCCCAAACGGGAAAGCGCGGCGCGGCGGGAAACCGAGGATGGCGAAAGCGAAGCGGGGGCGGGGGAATGCGTCATGTGGCACGGTGGCCAATGGCGGGGCAAAGTCAAGACGGCGGGGGGCCGCTGGTCTGATTCAGCACCGCGAGAACGATGGCGATCATGAGCAGCATCGCGCCCGTGAAGCGCCATACCAGGGCCGCGCGGGCGGTGCGGCGTTCCCAGTTGCCGAGCCAGGGTCCCAGCAGGACCACCAGCACGATAGCCCACATGCCCCGGGAGCTGTAAACCACGTTGATGCCGGTGGGGTCGGCGAAGAAGGCCAGGGACAGCCCGATCATGACCGCCTGAAACGCAATCAGGAAAGAGCCCAGCAGCAGCCATTTCCGGGGGCCTTTCTCAGGCAGGACGGGCAGGCCCGTTTTTCGTTTCTGAAAAGGCAGAACCATCAGGGAAAAGGCCGCCACCACCAGGGAGGAGATGGTCAGGAAGGCCATGGGGCCGAATGAGGGCGCCCACTTCCGGACAAACACATCGGACAGGCCAAAGGTGGCGGAGCTTAGCAGGGCAAAGAAGATGGTCTGGAGGGGGTGGTAGCCGCCTTTCAGAAAGTCCTTCAGGCCCATCAGGAAGATGCCGGCAGCGGTCAGGATGGCCGCCACCCACAGCAGCGAGGATGGCGCGGCGCCGGTCAGCAGCAGAACGAAGATGGCGACGAATACCACCTTCGTCCCCATGAGCGGCGTCACGAGCGACACGTCACCCCGCTGGATGGCGATGAAGGTGAACCAGTTCCCCAGGAAAAAGGCGGAAGCCGCCAACAGGGGGTGGTGGAGTTCGTTCCAGGCGATCTCGCCCTTTTGCAGCAGGATGAGGGGCGAGAACACCAGGCCCACCATCAGGTTCGTGACGTGGAAGGTCTGGAACGTCCGCGCGCCTTCCACCAGGGATCGCTTCATGAAAATGGAGCCCAGCGAATAGAGCACGGCGGCGCCGCAGGGCAGAAGCAGGTAGAGGGGCACGCGAAGGGTGGGAGAAAGGTACTATGTCAAACGGGAGCGGACCGGAGAAGCGGAGCGCTCGTCAGGGAACCTCGAAGGCGACGATCCGGCCCTGCCGGTTCTTACAATAGATCCGGCCGTTTGCCAGCGCCACGTGGGGCCAACTGTCCCAGTGATCGCCGGGCAGGACCTGTTCCCTCACTGTTAAGGGCTTGGGATCCTTGGGGTCCAGTTCATTGAGGTCGAACAAGGCCAGGTTGTTGGGACCACCGAAAACGACAAGCTTGCCGTCGCCGGTGACGATGAGCGACCCGCCGTTCCCCCAGGCGCCGGTTTCCCAGAGTATCTCGCCGGAGTTCCAATCCAGGCAGGAAAGCTGTCGGCCCGCAATATAGACGCGTTCCTGGTGGATGACTGGACTGCCCACATGAGACAGCACCTGCGTTTCCCAGGCCTTGGTGGCGCCGGTTTCCAGGGAGACATCCACCCGGCAATAGGATTGGTGGGTGTGATAGGCGCCAATGATGACGGAACGGCCCTCCGCGGTGGGAGTCAGGATGTTGTTGGCCCAGTCTGTTTTCCAGGGAAAGACCGCCACCGTTTTGCCCTCGTGTCCCGGGTCGAGCCGCAGGACCACCAAATCATAGAGAGTCAGCACGGCCACACAGGGAACGCCATCCACCGTCAGCGGTGTCATGCCGCCGGTGTGACCGGCGGGGTTATGGTATTCAGATTTCCAGACCTCTTGGCCGGTTTGCTTGTTGAAGGCAATGACGGTGCCGTATTCGGACCCCACCTCCACCAGGAGCCATTTTCCCCACACAAGCGGGGCGGTGGTGTAGCCGTAGTCCCGGAGCCCGCCTCCCGTTTTGGGACGCTGTGGTACGTGGTAGGCGTCATAGAGATTGAGGCGCCACACTTCGCGGCCTTCCTTGGCGGTGTCCCGGCAGAAAAGATCGCCATTGGTGCCCAGTGTGTAGAGAAAGCCGGTGGCGGGATCGTATTCCGGCGTGGCGGTGGGTCCACCGTAGGCCTTTTGGTCGCCCTTGGCATAGCGGGGATATTGCGGTTCCGGGTAGTCCAGGGACCAGACGGGCTCGCCTGATGTGCTGTTCAGGCAAGTAAGCCGGTCGTGCCCATCCGCCCAGCCCATCACGTAAAGACGGTCTCCCACTACGAGGGGGGAGGTGGAGCCTTCGCCCACGTCCGCGCTCCAGGCGGGGGCTTTCGCGGGCCACGGCTTACCCGCTTTCCAACCGGAGATCTCGCCGGTATGCCCGTTGCGAGCCGGGCCGCGCCAGTGCGGCCAGTCCGTGGAGTCGCGTGAAGAATCCGCGGAGTCGCAAGATGGTAAGACAGCCAGAAAAATCAGAAACGCCAGACTCAGGCTGCCATGGGGATGTTTTCGGAATTTCACGGATGCCGGCGACCCTAGTGGAAGCCGGCCGTTCCGTGCAAGGGCCGTGATGTCTCCCAGCGGTTATTGGGCGGCCTTGGCCAGATTGGCGCGGGCCGCTTCCCAACCGGGCTGGGACTCGGCTTTCGCGGACCAGATAGTCACGCCGTCCACATCCATGGTGCCCAGCTTCAGGCCGCAGAGGCCGAAGCCGTCCTTGGCTTCCGCCACGGTATCGTTCTTGCCGTAGAGCGTGGGGCCATCCTGGAACTGAACGACGAACTCGCTCCCCTTCACCTCAGCCAGGACGTGATACCACTTGCCGGTCTCCACATGAAAGTCCGGGGCTTCGTCCAGAGTGACGGATTCGTGATCCGTGAGCATGACCGTGGTTTCCGCCTGCATGCTGACGCGGGCAATGTGGTGGCCCAGTTCGAAGAAAGCGCCCAGCTTCGACTGATCGCCTGAGTTCAGGCGGAACGAAAAGGCGACCGCGAAGTCGGCCGGAACCAGTTCCTTTTTTGTACTGACGCGGGGCTCGAAGCCCCGGTGATCCTTGCGGGATTCCTGGTACTCCTTGGTGGAGGGTTCGCCATGGAGCACGCCGTCGCGCGTTTCCCATTGGGTTTTCTGGCGGGCGGTCCAGGTGCTTTTGTCCAGCGGGCCCGCTTCGTCAAATTCGCTGCTCAGGAGAATCTGGTCCGTCTGAATCATCAGCGGCCGGAGGGCTTCTTCCGCGTTCACGCGATCGGCACTCAAGCAGATGGCCAAGAAACCGAGGCAAGATGCGGTGAAAAGGGGAGTGTTCTTGGCGAGACGCCGGCGGGGGGAATGGATGTGAGGTTTCATGAAAAAGAGAAAACTGTATTGCGCGGGACGTAACAAACAAGTACGCGGTAAAGCTGGGGAAAATCGGTGCGGTTCCCCAAAAGCATCCGCGATCGTGGTCGCGCGGGCTTTGAGTCTAACCTGTCACATACGGCGGGTTGTGCCTTTGCAAATAAAATGACACATGAGACTATCCGGTGGCCGGGTAGTGGGGCGCGCTCCAGAAAAAGTAATAATTTATTGTAAATAAAGCAGTTATGGCTGAACAAAGGAGACACATTCTCCAGGAATTCGATTTGGAGCTTCAGGCCTTCAGGGGCTCGGTACTGGCCATGGCCAATACCACGGAAAAGTTTGTCAAGCAGGCGGTGGACATCCTGACCAAGCGCGAATTGCCCGAAGACGGCGTCGTGGAGGCGATGGAAGCGGATCTTGACGACTTCGAACGGCGCATCGATGCCGCCGGGCGGGTCATCCTGTTGCGGTTCCAACCGGTGGGGTCGGATCTCCGCCAAGTGGTGGCCGGAATGAAGATCGCCACGGACCTGGAACGGGCGGGCGATCACGCGGAATCCATCGCGGAGCGGGCCATCAACATCATCGGAAACAACCAGTGGGGCTACGGCGAATTGATCGAACCGCTGTACCAGCTGGTCGCCGAAGCGCTGAGAGACAGCGTTCACGCCTACACGGAGGGCGACATCGGCCTGGCCCTCCGCACGCGGGAGCGGGACTCTGAGATCGATAAAAGCTACCGCAGACACTACCGGGAGACTCTGGAGCGGATGAAAGATCCGAACCAGGACACCGAGCAACTGCTGGACGTGGTGTTTATCATGACCTCTCTGGAGCGCATTGGCGACTATGCCGTGAATATCGCGGAGAGTGCTTACTATATTGAGAAGGCGGATGACATCCGGCATGGTGGCTAAGCTGGGCGGGGGCAGGTGAGCGAAAACGAGGTCGATCGTTATCTGGACGCCCTCTCCGGCCATCGCCGGGTGTCGCTCCTGCAGTTGAGGGACCTGATCCGGGAGCGCCTTCCTCACGCTCAGGAAGGCATGTCCTACAAGATGCCCACCTACACGGACGAGGCGGGCGAGATGCTGTGCGCCATGGCGTCTCAAAAGCAGTACCTGGCGCTGTATGTGTGCCGGGATTTTCTGGACGATTTCCGGGAAGATCTGCGGCACCTGAATTGCGGGAAAGGCTGCATCCGGTTTCAGACGTTCGACGATTTGCCGCTGGATACGGTGAAGAAGATTCTGGACCGCCTGGCGGATTATCAGGCCGGTTAGCGGACTCCCCGGCCGGCGGCGGAGAAGGGGGGATTTCAGGAGCGGGCGATTTCCGGGGGGAGGGCATTCACACGATTGCGCCCCAGGATTTTTTTCTCCAGAGAGGGGAAGCTGTGCTTAACTGACAGCACAATCCATCCATGATAACCCCTATGAAATCCTCATCTCCAGCCCCCGATACTCCGGCTGCGTCCGGCACTTCTCCTTTCAAAACTCGCCGCGATTTCCTGAAGGATGGCGGCAAACTGGCGGGCGCCTCCGTGCTGGCGGGCATTTCCCTTCCGCACGTACACGCCGCCAATGACGACGACACCGTCCGCCTGGCCCTGGTGGGGTGTGGCGGCCGCGGCACGGGCGCGGTGCTGAACGCCTTGAAAATTTCCGATGGCGACGCGCGGGTGCGGCTGCACTCCATGGCTGACGTGGTGCCCGAAAAGATGGAAGGCAGCTACAAAGCGCTGACCAATGAAAAGGAGCGGCCTGAGATCGCGGAGAAAGTGGACTGCCCGCCGGAGCGCCGCTTCATCGGCTTTGACGGGTTCAAGAACTCCATCGACACCCTGCGGCCCGGAGACGTGGCCATCTTTACCACGCCCTGCGCCTTTCGCTGGGTGCACTACCAGTACGCCATCGAAAAAGGCGTGAACGTGTTCATGGAAAAACCGCTCACGCCGGACGGCCCGGCGACGCGGAAGATGCTGGAACTGAACGAAAAGGCCAAAGCCAAGAACCTGAAGGTGGGCGTGGGTCTGATGTGCCGCCACTGCGTGTCGCGTGGCGAGCTTTACAAGCGCATCCAGGACGGCGCCATCGGCGACATCACGATGATGCGGGCCTACCGCATGCAGGGACCCATCGGTTCCTGTTTCTCGGGGCCGAACCCAGGGGACGACCCCGAACTGATCTATCAGATCAAGCGCTTCCACTCCTTCCTCTGGCTCAGTGGCGGTTCGTTCAGTGACTTCTTCATTCACAATATCGACGAATGCTGCTGGATGAAGAACGACTGGCCCGTGGAAGCTCAGGCCGTCGGCGGCCGGCACTACCGTTCGGAAGAAGCCATCGACCAGAACTTCGACCACTACGCGGTGGAGTACACCTTCCCGGATGGCGCGAAACTCTTCCTGGACGGGCGCAACATGCTGGGCTGCCACCAGGAGTTCGCCAGCTACGCCCACGGCACGAATGGGTCGGCCGTCATTTCCACGTCTTCGCACACCCCGGCGCGTTGCCGCATCTACAAGGGGCAGAAGATCGAGAAGAACTGGCGGGCCCGGAATCAGCCCGACTTGGTCTGGGCGTTTCCGCAGGAACCGAGAGAACCCAATCCCTACGATCTGGAATGGGAATCGCTGGTCAAGGCCATCCGGGAAGACACCGAATACAATGAGGTGGAGCGCGGCCTGAAGGCCAGCCTGGTCACCTCCATGGGCCGGATGGCGGCGCACACGGGACAGGTCATTACCTACGATCAGATCCTGAACAGCGACCACGAGTTCGGTCCCGGGGCGGATCAGTTGACAATGACCTCCGACTCGCCGCTGATGCCAGACGCAAACGGCCGCTACCCCATCCCGGAACCCGGCATCAAGAAAGACCGGGAGTATTGATTCCGGATCCGCCGCGCGGGCTTGGACGGGGGCTGCGCCGTCCAAGCGGCGGAAGGTGAGCCGGTTGTGAAGATTTCGTCACGCGACGGACTCTTTACGCTGTTCTTTGGTGGGGGAAGGATAGGTCGCGCCATGGGGACATGGCGCCTGCCTTCTTGCCTTTCCTTCTCCCCATTCCTTTTTCCCACTCCGCCATGTCAGACGCTGCCCCGTCCGCCGTTACCGAGCCTTCTAAAGAGAGTCCCGCCACGCTGCCCGCCGTGCCGGCCTATACCGACGGCAGCGCCCGCTACATCAATCGCGAACTGAGCTGGCTGGAGTTCAACCAGCGCGTGCTGGACGAGGCCTGGGAGGCCAGCAATCCGCTGCTGGAGCGGCTGAAGTTTCTCTGCATCGTGTCGTCCAACCTGGACGAATTTTTCGAAGTCCGCGTGGCGGGATTGAAGCAGCAGCACGAGACCTCCTCCTCCAAGCCGGGACCGGACGGCATGAACGCCGCCGAACAGCTCGACGCCGTGGCGGTCCGGGTGCGCAAGATGGTGGACGACCAGTACCGCTGCTGGCGGGAACAACTGGCGCCCGGCATGGCGGCGGAGGGCATTCGCTTCCTGAAGTTTCACGAACTGGACGAAGCCAGCCTGGCGCATTTTGAGCGCTACTTTGAGGAAGAGGTGTATCCCATCCTGACGCCCCTGGCGATCGACCCCAGCCACCCGTTTCCGACCATCCTGAACAAGAGCCTGAACGTGGCGGTGGAGTTCGCCAACAAAGACCTCCAGGCCCAGTACGCTCTGGTGCAGGTGCCGCGTATTCTGCCCCGCGTGCTGCGGGTGCCGGACCGGGGAAGCAGCTACGACTTTGTCTTCATTGGCGACCTGATCAAACACCACGCCGCCAAGATCGTGAGCGGCGTGGAAATCGCCGGCGCCCACCTGTTCCGGGTGACGCGGAACAGCAACCTCTACTACGACGAAGAGGAGACGAACAACCTCCTGAGCGCGATCGAAGAGGAACTGCGCCGCCGCAACCGCGGCAAGGCCGTCCGGCTGGAATTGCACGACGACTGCCCCACGCACATTCAGGAAGTGCTCCTGCGGACCTTCGAACTGGAACCGCAAGATCTCTACGCCATTCACGGGCCCATTAATTTCCGCCGCCTCATGCCCCTCCTGGGCGAGATCGACCGCCCGGACCTGAAGGACGAGCCTTTCACCCCCGCGCCCGTCCTGCCGCCGGAAGCGGACCTCTTCGCCAATATCCGGAAGGGCGATATCCTGGTTCATCATCCCTATGACAGCTTCCGCCCGGTGGTCGATTTCATCGAGCGCGCGGCTGCCGATCCTAACGTGCTCGCCATCAAGCAGACCCTCTACCGCACCAGTGGGGATTCGCCCTTTGTGAAGGCCATGATCCGCGCCGCCCGGGAGGGCAAGCAGGTGGCCGCGGTGGTGGAACTGAAGGCCCGTTTTGACGAAGAGGCTAACATCCGCTGGGCGCGCATGCTGGAAGAAGCCGGGGTGACCGTGGTGTATGGCTTGCTGGGCTACAAAACTCACTGCAAGGCCGCGCTGGTGGTGCGCCGGGAAGAGGGTGCGATCCGCCGCTACGTTCACCTGGGCACGGGCAACTACCACCCCTCCACGGCCAAGCTCTACACGGACCTGGGTTTGTTTACCTGCGACGAGAAGATTGGCGAAGACGTCACGGAGCTGTTTAACGCCCTGACCGGGCTGGCCCAGTTGCAGTCTTCCCACAAAATGCTGTTTTCGCCCTTCAACTTTCACAGCCGTATGCTGGAAATGGTGCGGCGGGAAACGGCCAACGCCAAGGCGGGGAAGAAAGGCGCCATCTACGCCAAGATGAACTCCCTGCTGGAACCCCAGCTGATCGATGCGCTTTACGAAGCCTCTCAAGCTGGGGTGGAAGTCCGGCTGCTGGTGCGCGGCATTTGCGCCCTGCGGGCCAACGTGCCGGGACTCAGCGAAAACATCCAGGTGCGCAGCCTGGTGGGCCGGTTTCTGGAACACAGCCGGATCTACTACTTCGAAAACGGCGGAAACCCGGACGTATTCATCGCCAGCGCGGACTGGATGCAGCGGAACTGTTTCCACCGTTACGAGACCTGCACGCCCATCGGAGATCCCGCCCTGCGGGAGAAAGTCGCCGGCATCCTGGAAGACGGGTGGAAGGACAACGTGAAGTCTACCCAGCTACAGGCCAGCGGCACCTATACCCGGGTTCGCGACGGGAAAGAGCCCTTCGACGCCCAGGAGCACTTTCTGCGGCTGGCGAGGGAGGCCGCGGGGAGCTGGTAGGCCGAAACCGCCCCGGGAACGGAGGTGGAAGGAAGGGGAGAGTCAATAGGCTTACCCTGATGGACTTAAGCGGGGGTTACCGGGCAGTTTGGCACGGCCATTGCTGCAATGGAACTGGAACCCAACACTCGAAAGAGGGGGTTTTCGGTAATGAAATGACCAGGTCTCTGGAAACAAATGTTACGGAATTGTAACGAGTGTTACCAAGTTTCGTGCGGTTTTCAGCCCTTGTTTTACCGCTTTAAAAAAACCTTAAAATAGGATTGACGGTTGTGTCCGGCAATGTGATTAGAGCGGTTAACTCCAACCAGTAGTAAGTAATCCAAGCATGAAAAAATCACTCTTATTCCTCGGGGCTTTTGGCCTCATTGGTGCATACACCGCGCAAGCCGGTGAAGACAAAGTGGTGGTGATGGAAACGCCTCCGGTCATCGAAGAAGACACCTCCATTGGTGCTTCTCTCAGCGCCGGTTACGATTCCAAATACATCTTCCGCGGCGTCGACTTCGGCGATAACGACGTGTGGGTGGGTGTTGACTACTCTCTGCCGACTCCGATTCCGATCGACATCGGCGCATGGTACATCAACCCGTCCGACGGCGATCAGCTTCTCGACGACGAGCTGGACCTGTACGCCTCCATCAGCCAGAGCTTCGGCGCGGTTGACGTGTGGTTCGGTTACACCGCTTACCTCTTCCCGGAAGCTGGCAGCGGTGACACTCACGAGCTCGGTACCGGTATCGGCACCGCTCTGGGTCCGATCGACGTTGCGCTCGACGCCTACTATGACCTGGACGAAATCGAAGGCTGGTTCTTCGAGTTCACCGCCGGTCATGAAGCATCCATCACCGACAACGTGTCCCTGAGCGTGGCCGCGGGTATCTCCTACTCCGCCGGTTACAACAGCGATAAGGACGGCTTCAACAACGTGCTGCTCCGCGCCGGTCTGCCGATCGCGCTGACGGAAAGCGCCACGTTCGAGCCCTACATCGCCGGAACCATCTCTCTGGACGCGATCGAAGATTTCCAGGATGACGAACTCTTCGGAGGCGCCAGCCTGAGCGTGTCCTTCTAAGTTGAAGCGTAATACTCGCTTACAACTGGACACGAGAAAAAGCTAAGAAACGACTGAAGTTCGGTTCTTTACAGTTCCTGAACTGACGGCCACGGAAAGAACGACACTCAAGTTCCCAAGTGGATAAGAAAGCCCCGGGCCCGCAAGGTCCGGGGTTTTTCGTGGTTGGAAGGGACGGGGGCCGGGATGCCGTGGTGAAAATGCGCTTTGAGAAGGGCGGAGAACCCCGGTAATCTTCCGCCGCCATGTGCTTCCTTCATTTCTCAATTCTGGGGTGGTTTCCCGGCAGTCCCGTGAACCTGTGCGGTCATGCCTGAGCAACAGCGGCAAATCATCCTGGAACGGCCGGAGCTTTTTGCGGAAGTCCGCGGGCCCCGGCCCGCGCCCGAACCGGCGAAAGGCATGGCGCTCGTGCGCGTGCGGCACGTCGGCGTTTGTGGAACGGACATCCACGCCTACTACGGGCGGCAGCCATTTTTCGAATATCCCCGCATCCTGGGGCACGAGTTGGGCGGAGAGGTCGTGGCGGCGAACGACAGCCGTATTCTGCCCGGGACGATCTGCTCTATCGAACCTTATCTGAACGACCTACAGACTCAGGCCTCCCGGCGGGGAAAGACGAACTGCTGCGAGTCCCTGCGGGTGCTGGGAGTGCATTGCGACGGTGGCATGCGGCCGCTGATCGAGATGCCGGTGAGTAAGCTGCATGCCTCGGCGAAGCTGAGCACCGAGCAATTGGCGCTGGTGGAAATGCTGTGCATTGGCGCCCACGCCGTGGACCGGGCGGACCCAGGACCGGCGGACTACGTGGTGGTCGCCGGAGCGGGGCCCATCGGTCTGAGCGTGCTCCAGTTTGCCCTGACGCGCACCTCGCGCGTGGTGGCCGTGGACGTGGACGAGCGGCGGCTGGCCTTTTGCGAACGGGGCCTGGGGGTGCCTCTCACGCTGAACGCCACGGGCGGAAACCTGGACGAACGCCTCAGGGAGCTAGGAGGCGGGGACCGGCCCACCCTTATTTTCGACGCCACGGGGAACGCCGCCTCCATGACGGGCGCCTTCGACCTGATTGCCCACGGGGGAAAGATCGTCTTTGTGGGCCTGTTTCAAGGGGACGTACGTTTTGACGACCCCAATTTTCACCGCCGGGAAATTACCCTCATGTCCAGCCGGAACGCCACGGGTCCGGACTTTCAGCGGGTCATCCAGGCCATGGAGAATAGGGAGATCGACACCGCGTCGTGGATCACTCACCGCCTGGAACTGGGCGAAGTGCCCGAGAAATTCGGCACACTGGTCAGAGACCGCGACCTCAGGAAAGCCGTCATCGAGGTCGAGGGCGATTAGGGGGGATGGACAAATTCCCGAATCGCCCGGAATCCACCGCGCAAAGCGGCTCAGGCAGCGGCGTCGGAGATCATTTCCAGCTTGAACACCCGGTGCAACCGGAGCAGCTCGATCACGCTCAACACCGCCGGGGAGGCATTCCGAATGGCCACCGGGCAGACGGTCTGGTTCAGCGTATCCCCGTTGATGCGCTTGTGAATGCTGAGTAGCGCGCCGATCGCGGAGCTGTCGATCATTTCCACTCTTTCCAAGTCGATCGTGACGGCTTCCAGCGGATCGGGACAATTCTGTTCGAATTCCCGCCGGAAGGTCTCGCAATTACTCGCGTCGAAAACCGGCAGATCGACGTAAACTTCGATTGCTCCGCGCTGAGAAATAAAATTGAACATAATTGAGAAAAGTGTGATAATTAACTATTCTTAACAATTAGTATGGAAGAGCTAATATAATTTCCATAAATGTAATAGGAAATGTGAGTGCTTTCAATTCAAATTTGATTCTCTCTGGGCTCTTTCGGATTCAGACAGGAGGAATCTTTCCGGCATGGCCTCTGTAAGCGGCAGCGACATGACGCCTGCTTTGGGGGAGCTCATTCCTCAGGAGATCCAATGCCAACAGGTGCCGGCGGACCTCCGGCATCTGCCTTTTGTCCGGGACCGATTCGTGGCCTATCTGGACCAGGCGGGGGTTTCCAAGCAGGACCGTGACATGCTGGTTCTGGGTTTCACGGAGGCCTTGGCCAATGCCATCAAGCATGGCTGCGATCTGAACAGCCAACAGACGATCCAGGTGGAATGGTGGAGCGAGCCGGGCATGGTGCACCTGGCGTTCGGCCACGAGGGAACGGGGCCAGTGGAGAAACTGGCGCGGAATCCGCACCTACCCGAAGACCCCCTGGCCAGCGGAGGCCGGGGGCTTTTTCTGATTCATCAGATCTTTGACGAGTGCCGCCATTGGCGGACGGACGGGCGCTACCGCCTGGAACTCAGCAAAAGGCTGGCGTCGCTGGCGGAGCCGCCGCCGATGACGGATGAAGTGGCCGATTTGCTCGAGGAGCTTTCGAACATGTACGAAAGCCTGGCCACTTTTCACCGGATGGGCACGGCGCTCATCGAGTTCGAACGGGCGGGCGATTTCATGTCGGAGGGCTTGGAAAAGATCTCCGGCATGCACACCCGGGAGACACCGGGCCGGGTGGAGATCTGCCTTTCTGGCGAAGTGCTGCCCTCCGTCCAGGACGAACTGGGTTTGATCGAAGGCATCACCCCTGAGGCGGATACCATTCCCTTTGTCCGCCAGTTGATGAAGAACGGCGATTCCTTTTTTTGGAACGACCGCAGCGCCGTGGAGCAGAGCCCGGAGCTTAGCGGATACGGCTCCGGCTGTTGTTTTCCCATCGTGGCGGGCGGGGTGACCCTGGGGTGTCTGTTGACGGCCAAAGAGTCGGAAGGGGAGTCTTTCAGCGGTGGCGAGTTGAGCAACCTGCGAACGTTTTCCGATCTGTTCGGCATAGCCCTGGCGAACGCGAACCTCCAGACCATCCGGCAGCGGGAACTCCGCACCCGGCGCGAGCTGGAACTGGCCGCCGAAATTCAGAAAACCCTGCTGGCGCAGAACACGCCGCCGGTATCGCCGGACTGGAAGCTGTACCTGCGCCACCACGCGGCCCGCGAAGTGGCGGGCGACTACCTGGAGGCCCGTCTGGATGCACGGGGGAATCTGCTCATGACGGTTATTGACGTCATGGGCAAGGGCGTCTCCGCCGCCATGCTGGCCACTATTTACCGCACGGGATTTCTCCTGAATCTCGAACAGGAAAAACCGCTGGAAGAAATCGTCCGGACGCTCAATCAGGTGCTTTGTTCGCAGCTTCACGAGATTACCATGTTCGTGACGGGAGGTCTGGTCCGCGTGTCGAAGGACCTGGACCGCATCGAGATTGTGAACGCGGGGCATTGCCCCATTTTGGTCCGGGACCAGTCGGGCGCGGTGTCTCAGGTGGAAGCTTCCGGTCCTCCCATGGGCCTCTTTGAAGATAGCGAGTATTCCGTGCAAGCTTTTAGCCCCGAGCAGTGCGAAGGTGTTTTCATCGTGACCGATGGCATGTTCGAGTGGCGGGAGAATGGCCACTGGTGGGGCTGGGAAAACCTGATCAAGGAAGTGAACGAAGGCGGTTTCGACGATCCCGCCGGTCTCTGGGAACACATTCAGGAGCTGATCAAACGCCACCGGAACCGGAACGAAAATCTGGACGATCAGACCATGCTTTGCTGGACACGAAATACGAACAAGTAAATGAAAACAGTACTGGTAGCGGAAGATGAGGCCATTACCTTGCGTCTCTTTCAATATCAACTCACGCGCGCAGGCTTCATTCCCATGATGTTCCGCGACGGTTTGGAAGTGGTGGAACGAGCCAGGCGAACCCCTCCGGACCTGGCCATCCTGGATTACAACTTGCCGGGCCGCAATGGCCTGGAGCTGATTGAGGGGTTCAAGGCGGATGAGGTCCTGAAGTGGATTCCCATCATTGTGGTTACCGGCTTCAGGGACCCCGACCTGCGCCGCCAGTTTATGGAAGCCGGCGCGGCGGACGTCATTTGCAAGCCCTTCAGCCCGGCGGCGCTGAACAACCGCATCCGGGAACTGATCGGCGTGGCGGCCTGAGCGCTTGTGGTACGGCAAGAACGAAAGCCTGGCTTAGGGTTGATTGGTGCCCGAATGAACGTAGATTAGGGCACGCTCAGTCAAAAAGTCATGGCCGGCCGGATACTGCTCATCGACGATAATGTAGGCCTGACGACGCTTGTCAGCCGGGCGCTGCAAAAGTACGGGTATGAGGTAACGGCGGAGAATGACTCTCTCCGGGCGTTGGATACCATCCGGCGGCTTCGTCCGGAATTGATCGTTCTGGACGTCATGATGCCGGAGAAAGATGGGGGGGATGTCCTCGCGGAGCTGAGGGCGGATCCGCATTTGAAAGAGACGCCCGTCATTCTGCTGACGGCCCTCGCCAAGGAAGCCAGCGGCATCGCCAATATGGGCGGAATGGAGTGCGCGGTTCTGGGCAAGCCCGTGGAGCTGGGCGTTTTGGTTCAGGAAATCGAAAAGCAGCTCGCCCGGGCCTCCGCCGCCTGAGCCGGCCGCCAAAGTGGCTACTTCGTTCTTTCCGGTGGGCGGATTTTAGCGCTAGGTTTTCGCAGTGGATCACGCTGGCGCCACCGAAGCAAAGAAAACCCTGCTGCTCTCCCGGCTGGTGGAAGGAGGGCAGTGGGAACGCGTGCTGGAGTTCGGCGGCGAAGTGCTGCGGGACGATCCGGAAAACGGCTGGGCTCACCAGATGATGGCGCAGGCCGCGCTGAATGTGGACCGGCCCCGCACGGCGCGGCGGCACGCGGAGGCGGCGCTCCGTTGTGAGGCGGAGGATTCCTTTTCGCACGTCCTCATGGCCCGCGTGCATATGCGGGAAAACCGGTTGCTGAAGGCAAAGCAATCGCTCCTGGATGCGCTGCGCCTGGACTCCCAGAACGCGGAAGTCTGGCTGCACTACGGGTGGAACTGCCTGGCCCGGGGCGATGCCCTCAGCGCCCGGGAGGTGGGAGAGCAGGCCCGCTCCCTCGCGCCGCTGAACGCGGAGGTCGAAGGCTTCATGGCCACGGTGATGAACCACACCCACCAGGCGGACCGGCTAAAGGGGTTCGCGGCTATCGAGGAGCAGGAGAAAGCCCTCCGGCTGAACCCTGAAAACTCGTCGATTCACTACTTCATCGGCCGGATTTACCTGGACGATCTGGATGACGCGGACAACGCGGAAGAAGCCTTTCGGCGGGCGCTGCTCCTGGACCCGGGCGAGTCCGTCTATCGTGAGGCCCTGGCCGAAGCCCTCAGGCGGAAGGATTGGGCGTTGAGAATTCTGAACCTGCCCATGCACCTGTGCCGCAAGGGCTACCGGGTTTGGGAAAAGTACCATGACAAGGGCTGGGCCCTGGCGTTGGCCTTGCCCCTGGCGCTGGTATTGGCCGGACCGGCTTTGATGTTGATGGCTGTCTGGATCGTCTTTCTGTGGGTGCCGGCCCGGGTGTACGAATACCTGACGGTGACCGAACTCCTGAAAAAGGCCGGTGGCGTGGAGCGGGTGAGGGGAGGCTTTCTAGGCCTTCATGGCTGGCCGTTCTGGGTGAGGTTTGGACTTTTTGTGGTGGTGTTTGCCGGGTTCGTGACCGGTGTGTTCTGGCTGTTCACCGCGCCGGGAATGAAGGAGGTGATCGGCAATGTTCTTGGCGGTGGCATGATCGTGCTCCTTCTGGTGGGCTTTTGGTGGAGCGCGCGGGTGAGCAAGGGGAATGACTGAGCTGGGGCGTTATGAAGACGCGGACAGCTCCCGCAACCGGGTGAGAGCGGACACGGTCCAGACCATGGGGTAGAGCTTTTCGAAGTACCAGAGCTTGGCAAAGTAAAAGCCGATGGGGGATGGCGGGAACTGGGTGCCGTTCTTAGTTGCTTCCGCCAGGTAGCGGGCGCCGTTCTGGATGGCCGGGTCGTCGTGGGCCACGAGGCCCACTCCGGCCAGGGCGGCGAGAGCGTTCAGGGCCAGGGCGGTTTCTTCAATGGACGCGGGGGTACCTTTTCCCGAGCCCCAGCCGCCATCGTCCCGCTGGTTTGTCAGCAGCCAATGGAGGGCCTTACCGATCAGGTCGTTCGCGTCCAGTTGGGAAAGCGCCAGCAGCACCATGGCGGTGCCGTAGGTGGGATTGGTTTCGTCCGGCAGGTGTTGATTGCCGAACCACAGCGGTACCCAGGAACCGTCCGCCTGCTGAGTTTGGGCCAGGTAGGCAAGGGCCTTATCCTTGGCCAGGCCGATGCGGGCCCGGAGGATGGGGTCCACATGCGGCAGCCACGCATTCCAGGCGCGCAGGGTGTGGGCGGTCAGGTCGGGGCTGGAGCGGTCGAAGGGCAGAGCGCCCCAGCCGCGGCAAAAGGTGGGAATACCCCCATTCGTATTCTGCAAGCCCAGCAGCCAGTGGATGCCCTGGACGGCGGCGTCCCGGCAGCGGCCGAAGGTGTCTTCGTCCGCCAGTTGGCGCAGGGCCAGCAGCGCGCCGGGGGTATCGTCCGCGTCCGGCACGCCGCCCGGCAGGTCGGTCCAGGCCCACCCGCCCGGCGGAGCGTCCGTGTAGGGATGGATCTCCGTGTATTGTTGGCCGAGCAACCAGTCGCGAACCCCGGCCCGGTCCCTCTCCGAAAAATCTTCGGGATTCGGAGTGTCTTTAAAAAACGTCCGGGGCCGGTCCTGAGCCATCAGGGCCTTCACGGCCAGGGTGGTGCCCCAGGTGGCCAGGTTCGTGTCGATGGGCCAACTGCCATCCGGGCGGACGGAGTCTCCCAGGAACCTCACGGCCCGCGCCACCACGGGGTGACTCTTTTGACCGGAGGACGCCAGTGCCATGGTGACGAAGCTGGTTAGCGGAGCCGCTTCCAGGAAACCGCCACTGGACGGCTGGATGGTTTCCAGGAGCCGCGAGGTCTTCGGCCAGGCGCGGCGCCGGAGCCAGCGCCAGGGTGACGAAGGAGGCGCGTGGTAAAAACGGGCATACCCAATGGAAATGAGCGCAGGTAGCGCGTAGCTGACCACTGGCAGCCGCAGGATGGCAAACATCTTCCTGGGGAACGCGGCCAGCTCAAACGGCAGGGGCAGCACCCGCCGCCAGGCGGCTTTCGGGTCTGTCCCCAGCCGGCCGGCGATGGCGCAGCACATCAGGATCGGCACGGAAAAGGTGCGGTCCTTGCCGTAGCGGTCTTTCACTTTCTCCGCGATGGCGCCTGGCTCCAGGCTGCCCACGTAACCATGAATCCATTTCTCCGCCCGGGCGACGGCTTCGGTGGGGCCGGGCAGGAGTTCGGTCTGGGGCGCCAGGTTCAAGGCTGCCCAGCAGAGCAGGGTAGTGGAAATGTTAGAGAAGCTGAGAACGGTATCCCCCCAGCCGCCGTCTTCGTTCTGGTGATCGATCAGCCAGCGCAGGCCGCCCTGGATGAGGGAACGGTGGGCTTCCGGATCCACGGTGTGCAGCGCCACCACGGCGGTGGCGGTGGAAAGGGCGCTGGTGGAAAGCTCGCCTTCCCAGTGGCCCGCCGCGTTTCGTTCCGCCAGCAAGGAATGCCGCGCGTTGGTCAGGGTTTCGGAGAGGAGGTCTGAAATGGACACAGGGAGCGAAGTAAAAGAGTGGAAATGACAGGGAAAGATGGGGCCACCGGGTGGAGCGTCAACCGGCCAGAAGATGGGTGGAGTGCTTTTACGGGTTGAGAGAAGATACCGGGGCTGAAGCGCGAGGCACACACGGGTGCATCGTTTTGGGAGGAGAAAGGCTGGGCGAACGGGTGTTTGACTTGCATCCGCCTGAACCTGGTGACTAGTTGGCCAAATGGTTTCTGTCGTGAGAATTGTGCTTTGGTTTGTGTGGTCACTCGTTTTGTTTCCGCATGTGACCTCCGCTGAAACGCTGAGAAACGTTTCCATTATTCTGGAGCTGAAAGAGGAACTGGAGCGGAATGAAACCGATTTATGTATAGTTCGGATGCCCGTGCGGACGGAGCTCTATGAAGAGGTAACGGACGCCCACGACGAGCCGCTGAAAGAGCGCCATGAGGTCACGCTTGTTGCCGATGTCGCCCAGGATCAGTTGGAGAAAGCGGGTATTCCCGTCATCAACCTCTATTCCTCCATTCTTCGAGAGAATTTGAAGGAGGACCTCTATGGGGAAGACCGTTTCCACTTTAAGCCAGAGGCGAATAAGCGCATTGCGGACATCATTCTCAACCGTCTTGAAGAACGCGGTATTTTCACAAAGGCGGGCGCGTCGCTGAATGTGGTTTTTCTGGGGGAGTGCTTTGCGGAAAGTTTTGCCGAGAAGATTTCCGTCACGACACACGATCATGAGATCAAGGTTCTCTGTAATAATGGGGGTGGGCATCTGGTACACAACTACCTGTTTGTATTTCGAGAGGAATACCTGGAAGACGTGGATCTGGTGGTGTGGATATTTACCGACAGGCATTTTGCAAATCCGAAATTTATGCCTCTCGATCCCAATCCGGAGTTTGCCTCTACTACTGAGTCCATCCAGAAAATAGGACGCATGAAGATGACCACTCAGTTGGAGCTGGGTGACGAAGTTCGATTCGAATATCCGGACGCCTTGCGCGCGAGCTTGTTCGAGATTGAAGGGACCGGAGAGAGTATCATCGGGATCGATCAGATCCTGAGAGACCGGCAGGTGACTCTAGGAAGAAAAGTCCGGGAAGGGGACCGGGTTCGAATGAATTTGGTGCCTTGGCGGCAATGGATCAAAGAGCGGCCGGAAATGGCTCGTTTATACATGATCGACGACACTGGCGACTTCGAATTGCCCCGATACTGGATTCAGGACTGGCTTGTCGAGAACGAGTAGGCTGTGTGGACAAATTGGGGGCGGACCGGCTTCTATCCTCCACTTTCAATTTCGATTTGCGAACAGACTATTGGCAAACAGTCTACTGTAAGCTTTTCCCATGAAATCCCCGTGTCATCTCTGGTTGTTGTTGGCCTTCCTCTTGTTTCAAGCTGGCCTGATCCGGGCCCAGACTCGTCCCGTGTCGGATCCGCCGGTAATCGAGTCTTCCTGGGACGACCTGCTGGAAGACGTGGCTACCGCCGAGGACTGGACCGGGCACCGCGAAGACTTGCGGAAGCGCTTCCTGCACTTGATCCGCGACGAAGCCAAGCCGGAGAAACCGCCCCTGGATCTCCAGGTGCATGAAGCGGTCATCGTGGACGGCGTGTACGAGCGGCAACTGATCAGCTACGCGGTGGAGTCAGACGAGCGGGCCCATGCCTACCTGGCACGGCCCCTGGACCGGCCGGAGAAGTCGCCCGCCATCGTGGCCTTGCATGGGACCCATGCCCAGGGAGCGCGGCGCGCGGCGGGGCTGGAGGACAATCCACAGAAAGCCTACCTCGATCACCTCGCGCGGCGGGGCTACATTGTCATCGCGCCGGAGCACTTCGTGTCCGGGCACCGCATTCCGCCTGAGGGGCCGTACGACACCACGCGCTTTTACGAAAAGCACCCGGACTGGACGGCGGTGGGCAAGTTTACCTATGAGCACTCCATTGCGGTGGATGTGTTAGCGTCTCTGCCGGAGGTGGATATGGAGAACCTTGGCGCGCTGGGCCATTCCCTGGGCGGGCAGGGGACGATGTTTCTGGCGGCCTACGACAGCCGAATCAAAGCCGCCGCTTCCAACTGCGCCGCCAGTTTTTTCCGGCACAATAAAAACGTTACCCATTGGTCGCGGGACCATTGGTATATTTATTTCAAACCTCTGCGGGAAGGCTTTCTGAAGGGCGAACTGCCGGACATCGATTTCCATGAGATCATCGCCCTGGTGGCGCCCCGCGCGTATCTGGATGTCTCCGCCGTCAACGACGGCGATCCGCTGGCGCAGAAACAGCGGGCCCTCATGAACCTGAAGCTGCTGGATGTGTGGACCCTGACCGGTCATCCGGAGAATTACGCCTTCTACGTCCATGGCCGGGGGCACTCCGTGGAGCACGAGTCCCGCGCCCTGATCTATGCCTGGATGGACACTCACCTGAAGCCACCCTCCGCCACCGAAGTGAAGCTGGTCACACCCGACCGGGAGAAGCCGGTGGAATGACTCCCCGTGAGGTCCCTCAAAGAGAGGATGGAATCCGCCGGTTTCCAAGATAGTTTACGAGTACCATGAACAGCGACATTGCCCCCGTGATCGAAAAAGTGGAAGCGGCCCTGACTGAAGGAGAAAACTCGCCTCCGGAAAGTTGGCAGGCGGCTTTGGAAGCCGTGCTGGCCTTTTTCAATTGCCCGACGGGCACCATTCACACCTATGACGCGGGGGGCGACAAGATGCTGCACCTGCGCGCTCACCGGGGCATTCCCGAAGAACTGATGCCGAAGGTGACGGTCATCCCGATCGGCAAGGGCATCGCTGGAGCCGCCGCGGAACGGCGCGAGGCGGTGGAACTCTGCAACCTCCAGCAAGACCTCGGCGGCGTGGCCCGCGAGGATGCCCGGAAAACCAACGTCTCCGGCTCCATCGCGATCCCCCTGCTCAAGGGGGATGATCTGAAAGGCACCCTCGGGATCGGCAAATTCGAGCCCTACGATTTCACGGAGGCAGAAGAGAAAGCCCTTTGGGAAATTGGAGCGAAGATGGCGGGGTGTTTGTGAGGGAGAGGAAACATTGCTTCCCTCGCGGTGACGGATAGAGTGCGATTCCCCGCCATGTCTCTCCGTCTCGAAATGCTCCAGGTTGCCCGGCTGGCGCCCACGATGTTGGGTGAAGAAGCCACGGCGCTGGTGGAAGAATTTGTCCGCTCGCAACAGGACGCGGCGACGGGTGGGTTTCTAGACCGGGACGGAAAGCCGGATCTGTATTACACGTCTTTCGCGGTGGATTGCCTGACGGCTCTCCAGACGGAATTGCCTGGAAAGACTCTAGTGCCTTACTTGAGTTCCTTCGCGGATGGAGAGGGGCTGGACTTTGTGCATCTCTGTTGCCTGGCGCGGCTGTGGTCGGCTTTTCCGGAGCCGGGGGTGCCGCCGGAAGCGCTGGCGGGAATTTTCGGGCGGATTGAAGCATTCCGCACGGCGGATGGTGGGTACAACCAGGCGCCAAAGGCGGCCTCGGGTTCCACCTATGCCTGTTTCCTGGCTTATGGAGCTTATGCCGATCATCGACAGGAACCGCCGAACCTGGATGGCGTGCGGGCCTGCGTGGATTCGCTTCGCGCCGAGGCGGACGATGACGAAGAGGACGGCGATGATGATGACTGCCGGGGCGGCTGGGTGAACGATCACCTGATTCCCGTGCCCAATGTGCCCGCCACGGCGGCGGCGGTTACGTTGTGCCGGAACCTTCAGATGCCGATTTCACCGGACACGGGCCGCTTTATCTTAAGTTCCTGGCACTTGGAGCAGGGAGGATTTCTACCCTTTCCCGGCGCGCCCATGCCGGACCTGCTTTCCACGGCGGTGGCGCTACACGCGCTGGATGGCATTCAAGTGCCCTACCGGAATCTGGTGGAGCCGTGCCTGGACTTTGTCGATACCCTCTGGACCGCCGAAGGTGGTTTCCACGGTCACTGGGAAGACGACACGCTGGACCTGGAATACACGTATTACGGCTTGTTGGCTTTGGGGCACTTGGCGGTGTGAGGGGGTAGAAGTGCTCTCTTTTTGCAGTGGGGTTTGTGGGATGTCCTAGCGATGGAAGAAGTGGAGCCGTTTTGGCGATTCGTGAACGCGCTCGGAGATCGCGTCCCACCTTGTGAGCGAACGGCGCCGTTGCATGATCTGAATGACGGCAGGGCTTCGACCGGAGAAGGTGGTCCTCGACCTCCGGGCGAGGAACTCGCGAGCTGGGATTGCGTAGAAAAGGCGTCAGGCTCGCTTCGTCACTAAGCCATAGACTGTCGAAAACGATTTAGGCTTGCCTTCAATACACCCAGCTGAGCAACAACAGAATCGTGAAGGCGGTGTAGATGAGGTAGGGGAAGATTTGCGTCCTTCCGGGCCAGCCCCTGTTGCCAGGGACCCGAAATACAGTCAATGCCGCCGTCCGGGGAGGCGATGAAGCCGTCGAGACTGGTGGCGATGAAACAGACGACCCGGCGTATGGGGCTGTGAGGAGGCCGGGCTTGCTTAGTGGATTAAGAACCCACGGCGGCGGGTTCTTTAGCCTTCGCCTCGGCGGCCTCGGTTGCCGCGTTCTCTTCGTCTTCCCGTACGCCGTTCTTCACTTCGAACTCGCGGCACCAGCCCTTGATTTCGAGATCGTTGAAGATCTTGCCGATGACGCGGCGGAGGAGGCCTTTGAGGTTGGCGTTGTCCAGTTCCTGGAGAGAAC
>JAUICH010000021.1 GCA_030427505.1 Verrucomicrobiia bacterium | reverse complement strand
GAGTGAGGCGGAACGCAGCCAGGCGTAAAATGGGCCGCGTCTATTGAAAATTCGCCGCTTGCGGCGCTGATTCTGTCTTCCTTTTTCATCTATTCCGGGCGGTTCGGGAATTTGTCCACACACCCTACATACTGCTCGAAGAGAAATCGAGTGGAACGCAGTCAGAACGGGCCCCAGTCAGTCGCGGAAGAGAACGGGTGAGAACCGCGGGATGGCCCCGGACATCGTCTCGCCGCCATGGGCTCACCTCTTCCTCCGCACCGGCTTCAATGTTCCACCGGGCCAGCAGACACGCCTGAGACCTAAACACTTGCTATGGCGACCAGAAATGGAATTCGCCGCAGCCGTTTGAAGTGGGACAATCATGCCGGCTCAAATCGAGGATAGGCAGCGCATGATGAAGGAAGTCGTACTGACGACAGTCGAGGCGAGCTTCAGCGGATCGCTTATGAGCTTTCGGAAGATAAATCTCCCGCATGATCCTTTCGACTTAAGGAAAAAGTTGATTCATACACGTCCTCATAATGTCACCTCCTTAAAACCGTCGTGATGAGCTTTGGAGAAGTGCTTGCCATTGGCGGAGTACTCTAGACACGCCAATACATGCTTAGCGATTAAAGCAGTCTCAAATAAGTTGGCTGTACCTGTTCCTTTACCACGACACGAAAAATACCGCCTGCCAGCAGAGTAATGAGACGGGGTATGACATCGCGCGGGCGCAGAAGCAATGAGAGCGTGATTGGTTGATCGATGAAATCCTGAGTCTGGCGATGCCTCTCTTCAGTGGTTTGGGGCGGGAAAAGTTGCTTCTTTACGTCAGACTGAGGTTCGTTGAAGAGGAAATGATTCAAGAGTACCGGTTTGAGCCAGAGATTGGCGGCTCGTGAGTTCCCCGGCCGGAGGTTCAGGATCAGCTTACTCACCGGGAACCACTTGGCTTGCTGAGTGCGTCGTGGCGGACTGAGGAAGATGAGGGGCGTTTCAACTGGCGGGTGACGCTTCCGCGTATTAAAGGAGGAGAAACCCAATCTCCCAGAAGCGCTCTGGGAAAAGGAGTGACGGTGACACTGAACGCTACATGAAGTTTCCCAATGCCTTGCACACCGCCCGATTCGCGAAACGTGTGCTTCGGGATTTTTTCTTTCGGAGCAATGGGATCCTGCTGACGAGCGCGGTGGCGTACAACACATTGCTGTCGGCGATCCCGCTGTCCGCGATCCTGGTGGTGGCGTTTTCGAAGTTTTTCGACGAGCAACTGCTACTGGAGTCGGTGGGGACGGAGGTGTCTCTCATCGCGCCGGGTGCCGCACCGATGCTGATGGAGGTGCTGGAGGACTTCTTAGAGACGCGTGAAGTGGTGGGTTGGGTAGGGGCAGCGGTTCTGCTGTTTTTCAGTTCGCTGGCGTTCCGGGTGCTGGAGAACGCGGTGGCGATCATCTTTCATCACCCGGTCACGCCGGAAAAGGACCGAAAGTTCTGGGTATCGGCATTATTGCCGTATGGGTTCATCCTCTTGATCGCGGCGGGACTGATCGTGGTGACGGCGTTGAATGCCATCATTGACGGGATGGAGACGCCATTTCCGGCGTGGGGAGCCGGCTGGCTGGCTGAGCAAGTCACCTCGTGGGCGCTGTATTTGGTAGGTGTGCTAGGGCTGGTGCTGCTGTTTACTACATTGTATAAGGCGCTGCCGGTGACTAAAATTTCTTTCCGCTTGGCACTGTCCGGCGGGGTGACGGCGGCAATCCTTTGGGAGGGGCTAAGGCACCTGCTGGTAAGTTATTTCACGAATATCTCGCTGGTGGGCGCGGTGTACGGACCGATGGCCACGACCGTTATCGTCCTCCTAACGATGGAAGCGGCGGCGCTGATCGTGCTGCTAGGCGCACAGGTCATCGCGGACCTACAGCGCAGCATCCGCATGGGAATACCGTGGTATGAAGACGCGGATCCCACGCGCAACAAAAAGGCAACGAAGGTGCAACCGGAATCGGCACCGTAGAAAAAAGGGCCAGTGTGGCACGGATCATGGGCGCCGCCACTCATGCTTTTCTCGCAGCCGGAGGATGGGTGGTAGTGTCCAGATTCTTTCGCACTTTGGTTGAGGCGCGAGATGTCAGTTGGGTCGTGTCTGATCTGTATTCTATTTGATTTGAGAAGCTGATGACCATCAGCTTCTCACTGTCTTTTGCCCCCGGCAGGGGGCGACCCCGCGGGGTCGGTTTTTGGTTGTGTTAGGATTTAGTTTAATTGCTGAGTCTCAGGCGGCTTTCCGGTCTTCTTTCAGCCGCTCCATGTCCATGTAGCGTTTCTCTGTAAGCGTCACGGGAACCACCCCTTGACGGCCTTGGGTGAGCAAGTGTTGTAGGGCTACGGCTACGACGGTTGCCTTCTACGAGGCCCGCTGGAGCGCCGATACTTCCGCCGTGGCGGTGGAAGCGGCGGCAGCCCAGGCGCGGGGTGTGAGGTCCTTGATCCGCCAATTGGTCATCGAGGGCAGGCGGGTCAGCACATCCTTGAGGTAGGCGTGGGGATCGATGCCGTGGTTACGGCAGCTCTCGATGATGGAGTAGATCACCGCGCCGCGCCAGCCGGCTTCCTCCGCGCCGATGAACAGCCAATTCTTCTTGCCCACGGCCGTGGGCCGGATGGCGTTTTCCACCAGATTGTTGTCGATCTCGATCCGGCCGTCTTCCAGGAAGGCCGTGATTGCCGGCCACTGGCCGAGGGCGTAGTCGATGGCCTTGCCCATCAGGCTTTGGGGCAAAGGCTTGTGGCGGCGGCTGGTCTTGAACCGGAACAAGGCCCGTTGGAGCCGGGCGGCGATCATCCGGCTCTGGCTGGAACGGATCGCCTGACGCAGCCGGGGACCGGCCCGGCTTTGCCTCAGCTTTCGCTCGATGCGGTAGAGAAGCTTGATCTGGCGGAGCACCCAGCCACTGCGCGGTTTGCTCTCTCCCGCCCGCCAAGCCTCGTAAAACTTGCGCCGCACATGCGCCCAGCACCCGGCCAGCTCCACCTGGCCGCCGCGCTTGGCGGCGAAGGTCCGGTAAGCGCCGTAACCATCGCACTGCAGGGTGCCCGCGAAGCTCTCCGGCACCATTGCCTCCAGGCACTGGTGGCCGCGTCCGGGATGCCAGTCAAAGAGCGTGTCCCCGCCGCCGGGAACCCGGTAGACCCACAGGTAACCCTGTTGGGTTTTGCCGGCCCCGGGCTCCAGGTAGCGGATGGGCGTTTCGTCCGCCTGAAGGTAAGAGCCGGAGAACATCTCCTGGCGCATCCGCCCGTAAATGGGCCGCAGCCAGTCCGCCACCGCCCCGATCCACCGCTCCATGTTTTGACGCGGGATCTCAACCCCATGGCGTTGCCGGTAAATTTGCTCCTGGCGATAGAGCGGCACGTGATCGGCATATTTACTGATGACGATCTGGGTGAGCAGGCCCGGCGCGGCCAGGCCGCCCTCGATCAGCTTGCCCGGCAGGGGCGCGATGATTGGCGGCGCTTCCCGCTCGCAACGCCTCACATACTTCGGGCGCACCGTGCGGCGGCGCAAGAAGCGGCCCGGTTCATAGTCGAGTTGCTCGCTGACTTCCTCGCCGATCTTCCGCCAGGCCTCCGGGCAGGCCTGCACCGGCCCGGGCTCGATCACTTCTTCCACCACCGGCAGATGCTCTGGCAGGCGGGCCGGGCGAAGCCCTCTCTTACGGCCCTGGCGCGTGGCCCCCGGCTCCTCACCGGCGTCTTCTTCTTCGAGGACGCCGGTGGCGGGGGCCCCGGCTTTTCCCAGGCCGGGCCCTTCTCCGCTCTCGCCCGGATCGCTGTCTCTGAGGAGCAACTCCAATTGCCCGGGATCGAGCCGCTCGCTCCTCGCGCCGAAGAGCTGCCGGACGAGCAAGTCAACCTTCTGGCGCAGCAGACGGTTTTCTTCGCGAAGCCGGGCGATCTCCTTTTGCTGGGCGCGCTCCAACTCAGTCACATCCTTATCATCCTAACAGCAACCCTAAGATCAAGCGAACTTTCCTGATTCTTGGATGCCGGGCGATCAATCCCGCTCATACCACGCCCGCCGGCACCCATCGCGCAGTTCGATCCCGTCGGTCAGCATCCCCAGCGCCTCCGGCGTCAGCCTCAGCTTGACCTGGTCCGCGCGCCCCGGCCGCGGCCACGAGAACGTCCCAGCCTCCAGCCGTTTGGCCAACACCCACAGGCCCGTCCCGTCAAAGTAGAGGATCTTGATGCGGTTGCGCCGCTTGTTGGCGAACACGAACAGCGCCCCGCTCTGGGGATCTTCCTTCAACTTTTCGCACACCACCGCGTGCAGCGCGTTGAAGCTCTTGCGCAGGTCGCAGGGCTCCAGCGCCACGTAGATCTTCAGACTGCCGGGGAAGCTCAGCATCGACTCAGAACCTTTGCCGCAGCCGCCCGATCAACGCGGCCGCCACCTCCGCCTGCCTCACGTCGCCGACCACCAGGCGAACGCCACCGGGTAGTTCCACCCTCAGCCCCTCGCTTCCACCACTCAAAGAGCGCTCCGGTGCGCTTTCATCGCTTTCCAACTCGACCTCGGCCAGGCTCAGCGCCAGGGTTCCGGCTCCTTCCTCTGGCCGAAGCACCCCCTCTCCACCGCGTTCCTTCTCCTGAGGCTCCCGCCGGGTCCCCCGCCGCTTCCGGACCCAGTGGATGAAGGTCGAATAGCCAATGCCATGCTGCCGCGCATACGCCGCCGCGCTCAAACTGCTGGCCTCAAAGTCATCCAGGATCGCCTCCCGGCGTTCCCGGCTCACGCGCACCCGCCCCAGGGTGTCCGTTCTCAATATCCCGTCCCGTTCCGTCGTGTCCATCAGTGTTGGTAACTGTCGTAGCCCCATGACTACAACACTTGCCAACGATCTTTCAACGGGTGGCAGACGTGACGCTTACGATACGCCTGCAAATCTGGCACTTCAAGCGCCGCGAATGGACGTATTATCTGGAGACGAAGCAGGACGGGCGAGTGAAGAAGCGATACTTCGGATCGGATCTCAGGCACGTCGGACGCTCAAACACAACAAGCAGCGAACAAGGCGCTGCACCCAACCCCTGACCCGCCGTGGAGCTGAAAGCCATGCAACATTCGAACCATCAACCCGCGATCCACGCTTGCCCTCAGGTCAGGGGTCGGGTGAGCTAGGACGTTAGGCTTATGGAGTTCTCCACTATCGCCATCTCGAAGCTTGACGCTGCTAGGCGGCAAACCGAAACCGCCATTACGCTTTGGTTTCAAGACGCCGATCCCGTCTCGATCCATACTCTCGGATCTGCTGCTCTCATCGTTCTCCACGACCTCGGAGGACCCCTTGGTGAACCGGCCGGGATTTTTGATAAAAAATATTACCGAGAAGAAATGTTTGATGAATGGAAGCGGATCGCGAAAAAAGCGCAGAATTTTTTCAAACATGCCGACAGGAAAAATGATCCCGACGAGATTCTTCATTTTCGCCCAAGCACCAATGATTTTATTCTCTTTGACTGTGTCGACACCTATTTTCGCCAGACCAATGAAAGAACCCCCGTCATGGACGTTTTCTGGCGTTATTTCATGGTACATCATTCGGAATACTTTAACAGCGACGCCATAGAATCTGTCGCGGTCGAACTCCGGGGTGTCTCCAAAGCAGAGTTTTTCAAAGAGCTTCTTCCGATGGTCCACACACGCGGAACAACAACAGCCTAACATGTGCCTGCTGCGAACCTGCTTCTCCGCTGGTAGTTTTGGATCTTTCTCCTTTATACCGTGTTCAATCGTTGTTCAAACCCTGTTCCTTCGTCCGGCCAGCAGGTCGCAGAGGCTTGACGTTCGCCTAAAAAGATGGGAGCAAACCCGATCGGTTGGGAAGATTTGATACCTGTAGAGATCAAATCGATTCCGAAACTTAAAAGCAAAGTCCGAAAGCGTATTTCTACGCTTAAGGCGGCTGAACGCATCTTACTTGCTTCGTCTTTCGCCCTCTGCGAAGGCGAGTTCTACTCGAAGGAATCGATCGTGTGTTCGTATTTCCTAATTGGTGAGGGATTCTGTTCAGACGATGGATTCATGGACTTTCGCGAAAACCTCGCGTTCACGTTCGGTTCCGAGTTCGACAAAGTGAGCAGGTCTCCAGATTTGATTTTGGACCGGCTTTCCGAACCGACAGAGTTGCTCGCGGAGAACAGAATCTTTTTTGACCTCTTCTCAGATATTGATCGGTCACAGCTTCGTTCCGCCTCCAGCGTTCCAGCTCCATTCTCATGCGTGACCAAGGAGAACTGCAAAAGATACACTCCGAGGCTCTGCGAGATCTTCCTCGACGACCTCGCAGAAACCCTCGCACTCCAGTAGGCTAACAACGCGCGGCACGCCAACTCGATCCCGTTCCTAGTCGAAAAGCCTTTTTTGATTTCGGACCCTGATCTACGATTCCACCAGCGCTCTCCGGATCGAGTCCGGTGGGCTCAAACGTTCGCCTCAGAAATGAGAACGCTGCCCTTCGTCTTACTCGCACTTTTCGCGATTGCGGTAAGTCATGCTCAAGACGCAGAGCCCGCACGAGAGAATCCCGCCGAGAAGGAAGAAGAAGTCAAGATTCCATCGACTCTGGAGGAAGCCCACGAGGAACTGGAGCGACTGTTGCCGAAGGAAGAGCTTGCGAAGATCGATGCCATGAAGTCGGAGGACGAGATGATTGAATATCACTTCGGAGCGGGAATGGGCATGAGGAATTCTTGGGGGCTGTGGGGTGAATCGCCGCTTTCAAAGCACATGCGCTCTCTCGGCTTTACCCATGCTGATGACATGTCTGGCGTGATTCTTGAAACGTTTTGGTGCAAGCGCCATGGGAAGGAGTTTCGAATTGAGGAGCGGGCTAACTACTACAAGGCATATTGGAAGGAGGACAAGTGGCCTGGCGACGATGTAGTTGATCCAGATGACAAGTCCGAAGTGAATTGGAACAGAGCTTTTGGTGCTGAGGGAAGACCGCATCGAGTGATCTACATCGGAAAGAGTAAGAAGACTGGTCGTTGGCTTGCCTTCGAGAATCCGATTGGCGTCTACGTTCCTGACAAGGAGCTATTGAAGAAGATCGAAGAGAGTGAGAGGGACGACGCTTTAGGCGATCCTTTTGGCGATAGCGAGCCTCAAGGCAAATCGAAAGGCGAACAAGACGGCGCTGACCAACCCGCTACCGTTCCGGAGTCGAAGCCGGAGGATGCTTCGAAACCTAAACCAGAGTCGGAGGTGCGCCCCCAGTAGCGGGTGGCAGGCCTCTGACGTTAGGCGAAGAAAATGGATAGCGTCCCTATCTCTTTGCTCCACGAGGATTGGACCAGAATTCTTGGAGAGATCACTCCTGAACCTGATTCACCTGCGACGGCCCTCGTAATTAGCATAGGTCCTCAATGGGGATCGGTAACCGCTGGAACGATCGCGGACGAAATCGCCGATGAACGCTATTTTGAGTCGCGAGATTACTATCCCTACGTTCAAGAATTTGACCTTTCGCATGATCGCCTATTTGAAGCGGCGAACGATGATATTCAGTTGCTTTCGCGATCGGGCGATCCGATTCCACACGACGAAGGCGATGATGCCTTCAACGAAACGATTATATCCGTGTTCCGAGAGTGGACGCTCGAATTTCTGGGTAAGCGAGACCATCATCTGATATGGCTGTGGCTTGGAGACCATGATCGCTCGTTATGGAAACCAACGCGCCTAACAAGCCGGCGACGGACAAGCCCGATCCCGTCCCGAGTTGATTGACTTCTTAGATTCGCGTCCTTAACCTCCATTCGTGGCCGCGCTCCCGGGATCGGGTCGACTGGCCTCGGACGTTCGCCGAAGAAACATGCTCCTATGTCGATGCCTGCTGAATACAATCTCAAAGGGACTGTGACGTTCGACGAGTATCTGGAGTGCCACAAGATCCTGGCAGCGAAGCGCCGAATGTGGATTCGGACCATCATCACGATTTACGGAGCAGGAATGCTGATCTACGGAATGGGATTTGCGCCATCGAGGCCTGATCTCATGTTCACAATCATTGGCGCACTCCTTGTCTTTTACGGATTCGTCATTTCATCGATCCAGTTTCGGTATCGCGTGAAGCGCAATTGGGATCGGTATCCGAGGATGAAGAAGGATTTCGATATTACCGTTTCATCGGCCGGAGTGCAGGTTGTGGACGACAAGGGCAACCCATCACACACCGCTTGGGACAGCTTCCTACGTTATCGTGAAAGCGATTCGCTGTTCCTCCTGTATTTGTCACCATTGCTGCCGCTGTGCCTCCCTAAACGCCTCATTCCCGAATCGGATCGTGATGGATTGAGATCAATGCTCGCATCGTCGGTCGGACAACACAACAACGGCGAACAAGACGCGGCTGAGCAACCGGCTCCCGTTGGCGAGCCGGGATGACCATTTTTGCTAAGATCCCTAACCCTGTTTCTGTCTGACGCTCCCAGTAGATTGTGCCGCACTTCGGACGTTCGATGAAGAAAATGACGGGCGTGCCTCGATCCTTGCGTCTGAATACGGACCGATGTCGCCTTGGGTTTGCTGAGCACCACATCGCTCCTCAGATTTTGAGCCATGTTTCGGATGAGAGGTTTCCGAGAGATCTTCCTTGGGCTACGGCAAACACCTTGGACGCGGTCAAAGATCGGCTCACCCGCATTCATGAGAAGTGGGATGAGGGAACGGCATTCTGCTTCGCGGCTACGGGCACGTCCGACGCAGATTATCTTGGACTGGTGACGATCTCTTCGACCGGACCGGATGTGTGGGCCATGGCTTACATGATCACGCCATCCGAATGGGGGAATGGATATGCAACCGAATGTGCCAAGTGCGTCTTGGATTTTGCATTTGCGAGCCTGTCGCCAGTTAGGATCTGGGCAGGCGCAGCCGAGTCAAATCAGGCTAGCCTTCGAGTTGCAGAAAAGCTCGGCATGACGAGACTGGGATCGAATCCCAAAGGTTACAAAGCCGAAAGCCGTTGGATACCCACAACCGAATACCAAATCACCATGGACGAATGGAGGCATAACAAGCGCATGGAGAGCAACGGCTGACCCGCACCGAGTAGCAATATGAATCGTAACTGCAACCCCAGTCCTGCATCGAGCACGCGCTCCCGGTCAGCCATGCCTCGTGCTTAACGTTCGCTAGAAAATCCATGACTGGCGAGACGGTCAGCATATTGGTCATCACTGGCTCTGGAGTGTATACGCTCTTGGCGAGCACTTTCCGGCTCCTAAGAGACAAACGGGCATTGAATTGGCCAACAGTTTCTGGGGAAGTAGTAGTCTCCCGAGCGAAAGGTAAGTGGAATGCTTCCTCAGGCTCTGGCGGAGCAACTGAGGTTAGCTACTTGTATTCGCCCGAGGTTGTTTACGTCTACACCGTTGAGGGAGAATCTTTCGAAGGGACTCGGACCTATCAGTTTGAGATTTCCTCATCAAGCCAATCTTGGGCAGAGAAGTCCGCTTTGAAGTTTCCGGTAGGATCGGAAGTGGAGGTCTTTTACAATCCTCGGAAGCCCAACAAATCAATGCATCGGCAGGCCGCACTCAAGCTGCCACGGTATATTTTGAGTTTCTCTTTCGGCGCTTGCCTTACCATAGGGGGCGTCATCTGGCACCTCAAGCAGGAGCCGTCAGCAGCGAGCAAGCCGGGGGACTCAACATCCATCACGCGAGCAGTTGACGCAGTCGGCAATCTTGGTCATCCTTTTCGTCGTCGGGGTCTCGCTCCCATGGTGGCTGCGATTCACCTCTGACGTTTGCCCTAAAAATGAATAGCTGGAGAGTCATTATCCACGTAGGCGCAATCGCTCTCGCGGTGCTGCCAATGGGCGTTGTCGCTGAAGGGGATGAGCCGGAGGTTCGGAACAGCGTGATACGGCAAGCCAATAAGCCCCTCGGCCCGGGGGAACTGTATTGGCTTATGGATCGAGCCTGTGTTCATGGTGACGCCATGAGCGTGCAGATGCTGCTCAACGCCGGAGCGGAACCGGATGGCGTCAACGACTACGAGCATTTTGGGCGATTTGAACCCATTTGGCACCTTCATCAAGCGGCTTACGGAGGTCACGTGAAGATAGTGGATATGCTATTGAAGGCTGGAGCGACAGTTGATCTCCGGTGCGGCGAGGGGGAGACCGCACTTTTTATGGCGATCTATCAGAACCGGGTGGACGTCGTGCGACGGCTGCTTGAGGCAGGCGCCAGTTCAAGGATCAAGGTGAATGGTAAGACAGCGATGGAAGTCGCCCGCTCAAAAGGATTTAGCGAGATCGAGTCTATTCTTGAAGGCGCCGCTGAACCGAAGCAGATAGGCGAACAAGGTGGTGTTGACCAACCCGCCACCGCTCCGGAGTCGAAGCCGGAGGATAAACAGAAACCCAAACCAGAATCGGAGGTGCGCCCCCAGTAATGGGTGGCAGGCCTTGGACGTCCGATGGAGAAATGGATTCACCCATAGTCTACGACAAGGCCCAGTATCACTCCGAGTCGGTCGAGACGGAGGGATTGCCGGAAGGCCAGGAGTTCGTGCATACTGGATTCTACCTCGGCTGGTTGATCGAGAACGACCTACTGGATGATGAATTCGTTGACGACTTTCTCGTTGATGAGATTGCGGCCTTCAAATACAGGAAGCTTACCGGGCCGGAGATTTACTCCCGATGTGATGGTGCCCTCGTTGATGACATGCTCAGCGATGAGGGGAACGCCTTTTCAAGGCACTATTTTGACTTCCAGACGGGGCAGTTTGTCGGCGACTATCAGCGAGCGTTTTCGGTAAGTGGAGGTAATGACTTTTTCGGTGTCGAGGACACCTGGGAGAACTACGGCAAGATCAAGGAGTTCATTGATCGGGGGTTTTCCAAGTGGAAACGATCCCGAGAGAGGAAACCGTGGCAGTTCTGGAAATAGCCAAAGCGAACAAGTCGCCGCTCTCAACGCCCGCCCCGCCGCAAGTCCCATTCGCCATGCCCATTCAACCTTCGACCAGCGGTCGAAGCCTCGCCCTCGGGCGGTGTGAAAGAACTTGGACGTTAGACGGTTTGCCAATAGTCTGTCCGCAAATCGAAATTGAAAGTGGAGGATAAAAGAAAGCTCGCATCGCTCGGAAGGTTTGGAGGCCCGGCGCCAGATCTCCCGTGGCTTCGTTCCTTTTCGGTCACGGATTTCAATCCGCTCCCTCAAAACGCCTTGCTACGAAAAATTTCGTGCTCGGGCGATTCACGAACAGTCTAGAGGCAATCCAGTGCACGGTTCTGCAAAATCATGAATGGCAAATGATCAAGTCCGGCTACCGAAGAGCACTCATTGGGAAAATTGACGCTAAGGTCAAAGAGGGAGAGATCACCTCTGAAAATCTCAAGACATCATACTTTGAAGCCGGTGACGGAGAAGCAGTTATCTTGTTACACGGTGGCGGCGCAGGAGGGGTGACTTGGTATCCGTCCGTCGGAGCGATTTCAAAGGAGTTTCGAGTAATCGTCCCAGACATCATTGGATATGGCGAATCCGATAAACCGGATGGTGCCTATGACCGTCCCTACTTCTCTCGTTGGTTGCACAGATTCCTTGAATCCCTCAGGATATGTAACGCCAGTATCGTTGGATTATCACAAGGCGGAGCTGTTGCATTGCAATTCGCGTTAGATTATCCCGGGTTCGTGAACAAACTCGCGCTGGTTGATTCCGGTGCGCTGGGGGCAAAGCCGTCTTTCTGGCCCATGGTTGCAATGATTTGGATGAATGTTGCCCCTTCACGTTTGGCTAATTGGTTTTTCTCTCGATTCCTTTTATTTAACCCCTCCTCAAGAGACCCCAACCACAGTCACTACTCCATTGAAGTCTTGAAGCGAGCGGGCGGCAAAACGCCCTTTTCAAAAGGAAGAGGAAGGGCTGTCTCGGAGATTCCTGAACACCTGCTTCGAGGGCTGGAGAATGAGACACTGATAGTGTGGGGAGAAAATGATCGTTTGTTTTCCATCGAATTTGGAGAGAAGGCAGCCAGAGTGATTCCCAACTCGAAGATGGCACGCATTCCGAAAGCGGGACATTTACCACACATAGACCAACCGGAGATCTTCAATGAAGTCCTGTTGGGATTCCTGAAACAATAGCTTTTACGATTGGGAATCTGTAGAATTTCGTCACAATCAAGTAGACGGCTCCCAGGGTAACGAGACATCTAGACACTTTGTCAAAAGTCTGTTCGCAAATCGAAATTGAAAGAGGAAGAAGGAAGAAAGCTTGCTTCGCTCGGGTAGTATGGAGACCCGGCACCAATTTCCCCGTGGCTTCGTTCCTTTTCGGTCACGGATTTCAATCCGCTTCGCCTTCGCTGCGCTCCGCTCTTCGGACTGCCCGCGGCAGGCTGACTCCCGGTGGCCGGTTCTCAAAGCGCCTCGCCACGAGCCATTTTGCGCCCGGGCGATTCACGAACAGATTTTTGGCAGACGGTCTAACCAGTAGTGGCAGGGTATAGCTGGTAGCTTGGTCATTCCCCGCGCTTTGACGTTCTCTCAAAAAATATGCGTGCCGTTGTGATAGCCGATGACGATTGGCAGACCGGCAACCTCTCGTGTAAGTCCGCTGATTTCGCGGACATCATATGTTTGATCTGGAGGAGGTGTCCCGAGCTCTTGAGGTATTTCCGCCAGTCGACGTGTTCATCGCGCGCAATTCTCCACAAGGGTATCACGGGCGGGATTCCGAAGTTCATCAAGGATTTTCGCTATTCGCAGAATATTTTGATCGATCTAGGCCGCAGATCTTCATCCATGGGCACCGGCATTTGTCTCAGACGTCCGGGCGCGATGGCACAACGATAATTGGAGTCTTTGGTGAGGCGGAGATCGCAATCGAAACTCGGAAAGAACAAGCCGGAGATAGCAAGCCCGATCCCGTTGCGAGTTGATTGACTTCGGTGAATCGAATCGTTACTCTCCTTTCGAGGCCGCGCGCCCGGATTGGGCTGAGATGCCTTGAACGTTCTGCAAAGAAATTAACCGCCAAAGAAAATGAGCAAAGAATCAAAAACCGAACCGAACCCTAAGAGCTACATGCTGCCCATAAGTATCGCAATTGGAACGGCCCTTGGTGCTGGCGTTGGTGCGGCCTTGTCCGCCATACCGGTAGGAGCCGGGGTGGGGCTTGCAATCGGAGTCATCATAGGAATTGTTGTCTCCAGAGGCAAAAAAGATTCACTCTAGCGGCGACGGAACGAATCCGCCGCTCCATCTTACTTTGGCGTAAGTCCATATGGGGCAACTCGACTTCAATTCGGTTGGGTCGCCATTGGAAGCAGCAGGGAAAGCCCATGGACATCAGGGTGTCGACCTCAACACCCGCTCCTCGGCGAGTGCGAAAGCACAATGATGATTCAGGCCTTAGCCCCACGGTCTGAGTCCTCACCCGGTCAGGTATGAGATGGCTCAAACGTTCGGCTTTGAAATGAGAGCTGCAATAACACCCTACAACGGTGAGTCGTTGGCCCTAATCAATGACCTTATTCTTCGTTCGAAGGCTTCTTGGGGATACACTGAAGAACTGATGAATCTGTGGAAGCCAGACTTGATCGTTGCTGAGATAGATTTGAAGAAGAGGCAGTTTTTCGTTGGGTCACTTCCTGACCAGCTAGTCCTCGTGTATTCGTTGTCAGAGCGATCGATGACCTCTTGTGAACTCGAAGATTGCTGGGTTGAACCCGAACTCAAAGGAAGAGGTCTTGGCAGAGCCATATTTGATGATATTCGGATGCGAATGAAGCAGAATGAATGGCAAAGCATGCGGATAGTTTCCGACCCTTCCGCAGCAGGGTTTTATCGCAGAATGGGGGCTGCTCAGGTCGGTGAAACACCCAGCAAACCCGACGGGAGAGTATTGCCAGTTTTTGAGTGGCGCCCTAGAATTAGCAGAGCCGAACAAGCCAGAGTAGGCAACCTTCACCCGCGTTGAGTAGAAAGTAATATAATCGTCCAACCTTCAACCCCGATTCGGCGTGGCGCTTCCCGGGGAGGGCACCTATCTTCAAGCATATGGTTGGGAAATGCTCGAAGAATGCACCCAATGTGGATCGAAGGTTCTTCCTACAGCCGATGGGTTTTCCCATCTTGAACGGAGAAGTTCGTCAGCAAGGAGGACGAGTTTGATCCGGAGATATCGAGGTTTTGGGATCTCGATGCATCTGGCCAAGAGATCAGTTTCGAACAATGGTGTTCCTTTGTAGAAGAGCATCCAATCATCGAGATTTTACCAAAAGTGAAGCTTCCCAACCCCCGTAGCGGAGGAGAGTTGAGTTCCTTCCTATTACCGCTAGTGTGGTGATCGCGAAATATCTAGACGAAATCAATTAAGTTATAGAGCCGGAAATTTGCTCGCTTCGCTCGGATTCTCTTATGATCGCGGTCTTCTTTTCGAATTTCCGCGTTGCTCGATCGGTCGTTGAGCTTGCTCAACTCCCTCCTCGCGCCTTGAATTTGAAAAAGAATCCTCGCGAATTTCGTTCACCTATTTCGCAAACACCACACTAGGCAGTGTGGACAAATTGGAGAACGGACCGGAAATGAAGAAAAGAAAAGAGAACTCAGCGCCGCGAAGCGGCGAATACCCGGAGACGCGGCCCATATTTTGCCTGGCTTCGTTCCCGCTCACTCTATTGGGGGTCGGCCCAATGCCGTTCATGGCGCCTTGCCAGTCCAAAAATGCTCTCGCGCCGGGCCGCCCCCAATTTGTCCACACTGCCTAGCTCCCATCAGCCGGTGATTTAGCTCTAACCTTCTGCCGAGAAAATGATACGAGGAAAAAACATAGTTCTACGGACGTTCAAAGAAACAGATCTCGAAGCGTATGCTGAGATCATCAATGATCTTTCTCACGCAACTCCCTACTGGCCTGCCTCCCTGCAATCAGAGTCCAATCTGCGGAAGGAGTTTTCCGAGGGCGGCTTCTGGAAAGACGACTACAAGATCTTGTTGATCACCGGCGCGGAGGACCGGTTCATAGGTGAAGTCACTGCCTTCAATACGTCTCCGAATATCCAGGGACCCGAAATTGCCTACCGGATTTTCCGGGAAGATGACCGGAAGAAGGGGTATGCGACTGAGGCGGTGACGCTGTTCTCCGCCTACCTGTTCCGTGCGGAGCCAACGATCCTGAGGCTCACTGCGATGACACGCTCCGACAACAAGGCCAGCATCGGGATGTTGGAGAAGTGCGGGTTTCAGAGAGAGGGAACCCTGAGAGATGCTGAGATGCATGGTGGGGTGCCTCATCCCTATGAGTTGTATTCCCTATTGAGGGCGGAATGTCCCCAGTTGGAGGACGTCATCGCGAGAGCCGATGCGACGTAGTAGCGCAACGAAGGCAGGACAGGGCGCGGCTGGACAACTCAATACCTTGCTGTTGGTTGACATGACTCTTTTGCGACGCAGCATTTCCGATAGTGGGCACCAGTGCTCGGACGTTCGTTGAAGAGATCCACGCCAGTAGGACGAGAATGAACTCTGTTGATATCCGCCCACTTCGACAAGATGACTGCGATAAGATTGGGCCACTTTTGCGTGAAATTTGGCTCGATGCTTACCACGGGATCCAGACTGACGAGGAACTCCTGGCTCAGTCCCACAAGGTTCACGCCCCTGAACTTATAGCGCTGGAAATAGACGCCCCAAATACTCACAGCGTAGTCGCGGTTCTCGATAATCGAATCATTGGGCATGCGCGAAGCGACCTCTCCGGTGGCAAGGTGGACATCATCCGGCTTTACGTCTTGCGCGAGTTCTATGGACAAGGAATCGGAAAGGCGCTCCTTCAGGAAGTCGAGACCTGTTTCGATCCAAAATATGATGTCTGGATCGAAGTCTATGAAGAGAATAAGCGCGCCGTTGAATTTTATCTTTCCCAGGGTTACCAAATTGTGGAGCGGGCAACAGAAGTGCAAACCGAAGGAAGAGATGTTTTTGAGTTCAAGATGCGGAAACGGCGAGGAGAAGATCGCGACACCGAACAAGGCGCGGCTGATTAAGCTTTTACACAGCCGTGAGTTGACATGATCCTCTTTGCTCGAACCCTTAACCCTGTTGCGACACAGCGCGCCTGGTAGCGGGCGCCGGCGCTCGGGCGTTCGGTTACTGAATGAAGCAGTATTTGGGAAGTTGTTTGTGTGGCGGGATTCGTTTCGAGATTCTCGGGGAGATCAAGGGTATCCTGAATTGTCACTGTTCAGATTGCCGGAAGGCTCATGGTGCGGCTTTCCGCACCCGCGGAGCAGTTGAACCGAGCAGTTTTCGATTCCTGGCGGGACAGGAACTCCTCACACGCTACGAGCACAAAGAAGGTGAATTTCGTTCTTTCTGTCGAGTGTGCGGATCCAATATCGCGACCTTTTTTTCGGATCCATCGATTCCTATCGGATTGGTAATCGCTGCCCTCGATTCCGAATTGGATGAAGGTCCATCGATGCATGTCTTCGTCTCCGATAAAGCGAAGTGGTTCTCCATTTGCGATGAGCTACCCCAGTTTCCAGGGCTTCCGGCGGATAAGAGCGATACGGAACCAGACGGTGGAGGCAGCAGCCAGGCCGGTACGAGTTGACGTCGGTGGGTGGTTCGGTCATTTTCTCACGAAACGAAACGGCGCTGCCTTGGTGGCTGTGACTCACTTTATACGTTAGCTGAGAGGTTATGATTGTTCGGTGCTTAGATCACATTCAACTAGCCATGCCTCCGGGCAAGGAGGACCTGGCGCGGGCGTTTTTCGAGGGGGTTCTGAATATGGTGGAAGAGGATAAGCCTTACCCACTGAGTGAAAGAGGTGGCGCGTGGTTTAGAGCAGGAAGCACGATCGTTCACGTGGGAGTCGAGACCGATTTCCAACCGCAACGCAAGGCGCATCCTGCGTTCATTGTGAATGACTTGGACGCTTTGGCCTCCCGGCTGCAGGCCGGCGGTTACGAGGTCAAGTGGGACGACGCGCTTCCGGATCGGCGGAGATTCTATACCGCGGATCCCTTTGGCAATCGAATCGAGTTCATGTTCGACGGGCATGGATTCACCCAATCCTAGCCTCTTCGTCAGCGGCTGCCTCCCGTGGCGGGTGGGTGGCTCATGACGTTCGGCTCCAGATATGAGCACCGCAGATTCAACCACCCACACGTTGCGCATTGGAGGTGTCAGCAAGGAAGAGCTGCTCGATCGGCTTGATCGGTCGGGCGTCTTCTTGAACGATGCGGCGCGGACACTTTTCGCGAGCGACTTGTTCACCACGCGACCGGACCCCATCGTGGTATCCTGCGTGGAACTTGCCGTATCAGAGCTGGGCTTTGATAACGGAGCGACATTTCCTGAGCTTCGGCAGAGGGCCGAGTCCAAAGGGTATGTCCTGCCGCCGGTCGAACTTGGCGCTCATCTCAGACTACAGTATCGCTCACAACCAGAAGGGTTTTTGGGTATGCCTGCCACAGAACATAAAGCTCCTCCCGGCTCGATCACCATTGCATCACCGCCTTTGACTGAGGATGACTCATTTCCAAAGGGGTTTTATCTCCGCAAGATCAATGGGGCTCTCTGGTTGAGAGGTTATACGTCTGACCTCGAGCATGTTTGGGCCCCTGAAGATCGGCTTGTCTTCCAACAACCAGATGCCGAATGGTCTAACCGCTGACCTGCCGAGAGTCGAAATTTTCCAGATGATTACCACCCCAACCCAAAGTCGAAGTGGCGCCGCCGGTCAGCGGTAGGTGGCCTTCGACGTTCTCCTGAAAATGCCTTTGCGCGCCGTCATCTTCGATCTCGATCAAACCCTTCTTGATCGGACGGCATCGCTCTTGGCCTTTCTACGGTGGCAGACAGAAGGAATGCTGAGGACTGATCTTGAGAATCCCGCGGACTTCATTTCACGCTTTATTGAACTCGATAACAACGGTCGAGTCTGGAAAGACGAGGTCTACCGGCAGTTGATCGAGGAATTCGGCATCAAGAACTGGAAGATGGAGGAGCTATTGTCGGTCTATGAGACCTGCTTTTGTGCCTCTTGCGTTCCACGTTTGGGGGCTGACCAGGCGATTCAGGAACTGGCGGAGAACTATTGCCTGGGATTGATCTCCAACGGGAAGACACCATTCCAGGAACGCAACTTTCGAGCGCTCGGCTATTCGGATGTATTCGACTGCGTAATCGTCTCCGAGGCAGTCGGTCTGAGGAAGCCTGATGCCAGAATCTTCCATCTCGGGTGCTCAGAACTCGGGGTCAGTCCGGAGGAAGCCGTCTTTGTGGGAGACAGCCCGGCCGCGGACATCAGGGGAGCACGAGAAGCTGGGCTGAAGACGATTTTTGTGCCGACCGAAATGAATCCAGCCTGTGAGGATGCGGACCTGACGTGTGAAGGCTTGTCCGCACTTCCAGCCGCGATTTCCAAATTAGGAGAACAAGGCGGCGCACACCAACCTGCCACCCGCCCTGAGTCCAACTTTACACGATGACTTTTATCTTTAATCCCTTCGTTAACGGCCGCCTCAGGTAGCCGGTGGGTGGCTTAGGACGTTCGGTGAAGATCGCAATGCCTATTTCTACCTTTGTATTCGACCTTGATGGAACCCTTAGTGATCCCATCGAAGGCATTGCAAACTCCATCAACTACGCGCTTGCCGAGCATGGGTTTGCCCAGGTCTCCATAGCCGGCCTGTCTGCCTATATCGGTCCGCCGATGGATCACATCTTTGGCGAGCTGACTCAAAGCAGAAACGCCTCTTTGATTGATGCGTGCATCGCCACTTACCGGGATCGGTACGCGAGGATCGGATATGCAGAGAATCGCAGATACGAAGGTATCGATGACCTTCTCGTTCGGCTCCGTCAAAGCGGTCATGCCATGGGGATATGTACGTCAAAGCGGCGTGACTTTGCGCAGAAGATTGTGTCTCTCTTTGAGTGGGATGAATACTTCACCTTCATCAACGGGGGTGACGTAGGTATTGAGAAGACCCGGCAGCTCGCTGACTTGCTGGCCGAAGGCCGGATCGACAACACTGCGATCATGATTGGCGACAGGGCGGTTGACATCCGTGCGGCTAAGGCAAAGGGTCTCAGGTCCGCAGCTGTCCTTTGGGGGCATGGCACACGGCAGGAGCTGGAGGAGGCCGGTCCGGATTGGCTCATTGAGGCTCCTGCTGAACTGCTCAAACTTGCCGGCCAATGAGGCGATCCAACCGGTGGCCTGACGGCTGACACTGATTTTTGACATTCTGAAACAGATGAACATTGGGTGCGTAATCTTCGATCTCGATGGAACGCTTGTAGACAGCGAAGGGCTTTGTAATCAGGCGTTTCTAGATTTACTCCCAGAGTTGAGTTCGTCCCTCGAGGAGATGGTTTCCCGCTACCGGGGGCTAAAGCTGGCTCCCATACTTGCGGACATCGAACGGCGAATGGATCGGAAGCTGCCGGCTGGCTTTGAGGAGGATTATCGGGCGAGAGTGGCGGAGCTTTTCGAGACAGATCTGCTGCCGATGCCAGGGGTAGTGGAGATGCTCGAGTCTGTTGCTGGCTACCCGATCTGCGTTGCTTCGAGCGGGCCCCGCGAAAAGATCAGCCAGGCTCTTTCCGTCACTTCCCTCTCTCACTTCTTCGGTGATAATATCTTTAGTTCGTACGAAGTGAAGTCCTGGAAGCCCGATCCCGGACTCTTTCTCCACGCGGCCAAGACCATGGGTCATGCGCCCCAGCGATGCGCTGTGATTGAAGATAGCCTGCCGGGAATACAGGCGGCGCTGGCAGCCGGGATGCGATCGTTCTATTATTCACCACACGAGAGCCTGATTGCCGATCAGAACACAGAGGTATTCAGATCGATGAGAGAGCTTCCACGCTTGCTCGAAAGCGCGCGGAACAACAACGCGGAACGAGAGGAAGCAGCCGGCCACTCACCCGCACCTTGAAATCGGAGAGGTAAGGTGATTAGGTCGTGGAAGGGATGCCGGCCCGGCGCTTTCGTTGAGTGACGGCCTTTTCCGGACGTACTGCCAACAAAAGATGAGTTCCATTACATACCGCCAGGGAGGAGAGTTGGACTTGGATCAGGTTATCGAGCTTTTTCGTTCATCGACACTGGGCGAACGGCGGCCCATCGAAAAACGAGACGTCATGCAGGGTATGATTGAGAACGCCGATCTGATCGTCACTGCCTGGGAGGCGGATCGGCTGGTTGGTATCTCACGAACATTGACCGACTTTTGGAATGTTGCCTACTTAGCCGACTTGGCGGTTGATCAGGCTTATCAGAAGAGGGGTATAGGCACCGAGCTTGTCGAGCGGACGCGTAAAGCGTTGAAACCTACTTGTTCGATCGTGCTTTTGTCGGCGCCCAAGGCAAACGAGTACTATCCCAAGATCGGCTTTCAGCCCAATCCTAGAGCTTGGACTCTCGACCCTGAATGACAATGCACGCAGAGGCAGCGGCCGCCCCGTCCCGAGTCCAAATGATTTCGCGTAAATTCTACCCCTATCCCGCGCCGAAGGCCCGCTACCGGTCAGTCGCGCCTCATGGTTAAGGTTCGCCGAAAAATGAGTCATCCTCTAAGACAGCGTTTTCTTCAATTTGCCGAGTCGGAGTGCGCCGGATCTTCCGAACTGTATTATCACCTTTCGCTCGCCATTGCTGAAGATGTCGAGCTATTGAAACTGGCCGAAGCATCGAGAGCAGGGCAGCCGGTTCCGAATCTCTTTTTCGGTGCGGTTCACTTTCTTCTCCATTCGTCCCGCGATCAACGGTTGGCCGTGTTCTATCCCGGTTTGGCCGCGGGCGCCACCAGAGGGCCCGGCAAGGCCTTCCCTGCATTCAAAGATTTCGCACTAACTTACCGCGACAGAATGGCCGATCTCCTGGCGACCCGCCTTGTCCAAACTAACGAAGTGCGTCGTTCTGCGTATCTTTTTCCGGCGATTCTCCATGCGGCCAGATCGCTCGGAAACCGCCCACTAGCACTGATAGAAATCGGCACCAGTGCTGGCCTGAATCTTCTCTGGGACAAGTACGCCTATTGCTACGGAGAGCGCGCCGGGTTCGGCTACCCTGAATCGCCTGTTTCGATTCGTTCAGAGTTTCGGGGAGAGATTCCAGGGTTCCTTTCGGAGTTGCCGCCGAATGTATCTCACCGAATTGGGTTGGATCTCAATATCGTTGATACTTCGATTCCCGGCGAAGCTGCATGGCTTCGAGCGCTGGTGTGGCCGGAACACGAAGAACGAAGGGAAATGCTTGAAGCCGCGTTGCAGTATCGTTCCCGGTTTGCCTTGGACTTGCGAACGGGAGACGGATTCTCGATGATTTCCGATGTTATCAGTGAGATCCCTGACGGGAATGTCCCCTGCGTGTATCACACCCACGTCGCGAATCAGGTGAGCCGGGATGTAAAGGAGCGGTTCCTGGAAGATCTGTCTTTGGCCGGCAAATCGCGCGACATCATTCATATTTCGAATAACATTGAGCCGGCTCTGCACCTGACACTTTATCACAACGGCCGGGAGGAAAACGTCCCTCTGGCCAAGACCGACGGGCACGCAAGGTGGTTTGAATGGCTTCCAACAGAAACCAATGGCGAACAGGATCCTGGAGTCAACGCGCTACCGCGGGCGGCTCACGACTAACGTTCGGCCCAGAATGAATGCAGTCATACCACGGCAATGGAAAGACACTGACTTTGAGCCGTTTGCGGAGATGAATTCCGATCCCGAAGTCATGCGTTACCTGCTTCCCCTGACGCGGGCCGAATCTTTGGATGTCTTTGATCTCATACGAGAAGAAATCGCTCAGCGCGGCTGGGGAGTATGGGCGGTAGAGGTCGATGGCAACCTAGCCGGCATGGTCGGATTGCATGTCCCCGGCTGCGATCTCCCATTTTCGCCCTGCACGGAAGTGCTATGGCGCCTGCGAAGAGAATTCTGGGGGCGGGGCATTGCGTTTGAGGCTGCTACCAAAGCTGTCGAGTACGGCTTCTTGACGGCCAAACTTGATGAGATTGTCTCCTTCACGACACCATCAAATCTTAGATCTATTCGTCTGATGGAACGTCTTGGTTTTGAGCGGGATCATCAGGGAGACTTTGACCACCCTGAGATTCCCGTAGGGAACGATTTCAGGCGTCACGTCCTTTACAGAAGATCCAATCCGAATAAGACGCGGCCGGCCAATCCTCTCTCCGCGGTGAGTTGACATGATCCTCTTTTCCCGAAACTCTAACTCCGTTTCGACGCGGCGCTCCCTGTAGGGGGCGTCACCGCTCGGACGTTAGTTCAGAAAAATGATCGCGTGTCGCCGTGCAACCAAAAATGATGTCATGCTCTTCAAGGAAGTGCGCTTGAAGGCGCTTAAGGAGAGTCCGGATGCATTCGGTTCGACATACGAATCGGCATTGCAGCGCGACGAGCGCTCTTGGCAAGACCAGCTGTGGTCGACCACGACTGGTGACGACCGGAATACTCAGTTTGCATTCGAGGGTGATCAGTGTATCGGCATCGCCGCGTTGTATCGCGAGCCGTCTGCTCCATCAGGTGACATCATCATGATGTGGGTTGACCCCAGATACCGTGGCTCCAGCGCGGCCTCATCGCTAGTGCGAGTTCTCCTAAGTTGGGCGAAGGATTCTGGATTTGTCGCCGTTTCCTTGGAAGTCACAGACTCCAACGCGAGGGCGATTAAGTTCTACGAGAATGAAGGATTCCATGATACAGGAGAGAAGGTCGAAGTTGATTCCAACCGGGCTCTGAGCGGCATCCGTATGACTCAAAAACTGGTCTAACAAGCCGGCCAAACCAACTCGCTGCCCGCCCGAGCCGGAATCTGAATGATAACTACAACCATTGCTCCCTTCGTCAACGTGCGCCCCCTGTAGCGGATGGGTGGCCCATGGCGTTCGCTGAAGATAAGTTCCCGGCCATGAACATGAATTGCGACATCCTATTTCGCGATGCGACTCGTGAAGACGTGCCGGATATCGTTCGTCTTATGTCGGACGATCCGCTGGGCAAGCAACGGGAGTTGGATACTTCGCCATTGCCCCAAAGCTATTACTCAGCATTCGAGGCCATAGATCGTGATCCGAACAATGAACTCGTGGTAGTAGAATCCGCCGGGAAAGTTATCGGTATGCTCCAGCTCACTTTCATCCCGTATCTCACTTATCGTGGAAGTTGGAGGGCGCTCATAGAGGGGGTTAGGATCGATCGAGAGTATAGATCGTTTGGGATCGGGCAGAAACTCATTTCCTGGGCGGTTGAGCGGTCCGAGCAGCGGGGCTGTCATATGGTCCAGTTGACGTCCGACAAGAAGCGTCCGGACGCGATACGATTCTACGAAAGACTCGGGTTCGTTTCGTCCCATCAAGGATTGAAGGTCCACTTACCTATCGAGCGAATAGACACCCCAACGCAGTGAACCAGCGCATGGAGAGCTACGTCTGACCCGCTCTGAGTCGAAACATAATGGGTATTTCATCCCCTTGTCCCGCATTGAGCGCACGCTTCCGGTCAGCCGCGCCTCATGCTCGATATTAGCCCAGAGAAATGATCGCGTTTCAGGCTCATACAAGTGAAGTCATCAACCACCTGAATGGGCGTCGTTTCACGCTCGCAAGAGTCGCTGATATCGAGCGCTCTCAGGCTCAGTTCGAGAGGATCACATCCATTTGTAACGAACCGATGGTTTTTTCATCGCTCTTTACCGAGATGTTTCCTGAAGGACGATATCCACAATCCGCGGCCCGTGATTTTGTGAACTGGGCGACAGACGGCTGGGACCGAGGAACTCACTTTGTATTCGCAACCCTTGATTCAGATGGCCTGGTTGTGAGTACCTGCGATATTAAGTCAAACCAGGTCGAAGACGCGGAGATAGGTTATCTTTGTTCTGCTGCCCATACGGGTGTGATGACGAACTCTGTTATGGCAATGCTCGCGCTCGCGGTAGAGGCAGGATTTCTCAGCTTTATCGCACATGTCAAAGCGGACAACACAGCATCGCAGAGAGTCCTGAAGCGAGTTGGATTTCGCAGAGGCGGAGAATCTTCACCGGGTTCAAACCGCCATCGCTACCGGGCTGACAAGGCGTCTATCCTATGGCCAGACTCGCCTGGAGTCGATCGCTCCACGGAAGCTCAACTCTCAACCCAAAAGCCGGAGCGCGCTCCCGGTCAGCCGTAGGATGACTCTGACGTTCGGCTGCGAGAACGACCGGCTCGGGTAAGTCCCATCGTTTGCAGAATACAAATGATTTCACTTTCTCCTTATCAATCAAGATGGCCCGCTGAATTCAGGGATCTTGGCGCCAGATTGCGCCACCATCTCGGCTCATTGGCGCTACGCATAGACCATATCGGATCGACCTCAGTTCCGGGTTTGGCAGCGAAAGATATTGTCGATATTCAAGTCACCGTTGAGGCTTTGTTGCCCGCGGTTGAGGAAGCCATCCTGGCTGCGGGTTATAGTCGAACAATGTATTTGACCGACCATGTGCCACCAGCCGGTGATCCCGATCCTGCCCAATGGCAAAAATGGATGTTCCAAGGGGAGGGGGAGCGCCCGATCAATCTCCACGTCCGCATCGAGGGGCGTGCCAACCAACGCTATGCGCTGCTGTTCCGCGACTACCTGCGTGCCAACCCTCTGGTTTCGCGCGCCTATGGACAGGTCAAAGCCGGTATCATCAAATATCACCCGGAAGACGATATGGATGCCTATTACGACATCAAAGACCCTGTCTGTGACATCATCATGGGCGGCGCCGAAACCTGGGCAGCGGCGACGGGATGGGTTCTTGGAGAATCAGATTGCTGAGAGTTTGGGCGTGACGAACGCGCCAAAGCCGCGCACGTGCATGCAGCCGATCCCTTACCTGCGCCTTGTCAGCGAAAGTCGAATATGTCTCGATCCTCAAGAGTTACCGGCTAGGCGTTCTCGGTGAGTGGAGGCTGATGCCGGGCGTTCGATGGAAAAAATTGAAAATTCCCCAAGAATCGGGGATCATTTCCTCATGGCAACGCTCTCAGAGGTCACGAAGCAAGCGGACACTCTCTCTCCTGAAGAGAAGGCAGGGCTGGTCAGTCACCTTCTCGACTCGTTGCTGGATGCCCCGATCGGACCAGACGACGAGGAGGCTCTGCGTCGAGACGAAGAGATGAATTCGGGCGAGGTCCAGCCGATTTCCCACGAACAGTTTCTCTCCGAAGTCGGCCGGACATGAGAGTCGTCGTGTATCACCCTCGCGTTCCTTCCGAGGTCCGAAAGGTGATCAAGTAATACGACGAAATCTCGCCGAAACTTGCGGATGATTTTTGGGATGAGCTGACCGAAGCGCTCGAATTCGCGAGGGAGTTTCCCGAGCATCACCATTTCGATCCCAGCGGGTTTCGACGAAGCAACCTCAAGCGTTTCCCTTATCACTTTCTCTTCCGAGTGTTTCCCGGCCTCATCCGAGTTACCGTTGTCCGTCACAATCGCCGGCATCCGGGTTACGGGGCCCGGCGCCAATAGGCAGCGAGCCAGGCAGCGCCGGCAACCCGATCCCGCGCCGAGTCGAAATTGACGTGGCGGCTTTCGATCCGTATCCTGCCTCCGTAGCCGCGGCGTCCGGATCGGGACTTGGCTTCAGATGTTCGACTAAAAATAGAATCTGGTGCCAGAGTATGCAGACATATACGGACTGAGCACGATCAGGACGCCCGGCGAGATCCGGCGCTTCCTCGACCGCTTCTTGCCGTCTCACCTTGAATCGGCTGACGAATATGAGGTTCCGCAGTATTCCGATTCTCCTCACATAGTTTTCCAGACGGCGGATGAACTAATCGCATACTGCTGCGAGAATCCCTCCGAGGTCCACGCTATCTATTGGCGGAGCGACGTCGTCCCGCGACACGCCGAAGTCTTCTTTCTAGCGGACAGGAATCTCATCTTCGGGATTTCGACGCCATCTGAGGATCATTCAGCAGTAGATGCCGCCGCCGGTGATCTTTGCTGCTTTCTGAACTCGAGCGATGTATTCGTCACCTATGAGGACGTTCCACCGGAGAGCACGATTGAGTTCCGGAGAGTGCTTGACGGTCTAGACGATGATCCACCGGAATCAGAACGACAGAATCGAACGCATTAACCAATACGGGTCGAACAAGACATCGATCTCGATACCTGACCCTCGGCGAGTCGAAATCGTCATGGACGCAACAACCAACAACCTTGAAATCGGAGTGCGCCCTGAGCAGCACTTCGACGTTCGCCCAAAAAATGAAAAGCGTAATGAGCGAGTATCTGATGTGCAACCACTGCACTGACGAGATCACCGTAAGGATGGCACTTGATTCTGCGATCTGTTGTTGGCCGATCCTGATGTGGTTTATCTACCGCTGCTCGGTTTGTGACCATACCAATCACGTTGCGATCGTAAGCGGTGAGGTTCAGGAAGGATATTTGGATGGAGCTCCTGCGCCGTGCTTCATCACGAAGCGGAGGATGAGACTTGAGGACTTTAGGGTATCAGTGACTGATGATGGGATCCGCGTGAAGACTCTCAATTTGTCTTGGGATCTTCCGAAGCGCTCACCTGGCCACGACTTCAATTCACCTACTAAGGCGAGCAAGCCGTCGCAGCTAATCCACACCCGCTCCGAGTCGATATGACACTTTTAACTTCAACACCTAATCCTGCTTCAAGCTGGCGTTCTCCGATGTGGATCGTCTAGACTCGGGCGTTGGCCAAGAAGAACACCGGATGCCCGACAATCGCCATACTAATAAGTGCTTTGCCGGTACTGAACAAACCCCGCGTCCTTCCCAACCTTTTCTCCTTCCATTCGTCGTTCTCTTCAGCGTCACCATTCTGGCGCAATTGGTGAGTCTTGCGTATGGCCGGGTCGATGGGGGACGGAGTTTTGGTTCCATCGTTCTGCCCAGTTTGCTGTTTCTTAGTGTCATTACCTTGCCGTCCATAGGGCTCGGCCTTGTTCTGGGACGTCAGATTGGTCTGGGTGAGCCTCGGTTTGCAGGGCGTCAATCCGGAGAGCCTGGCTGGTTTCGAAAAGCAAGAGGGGACGCGAGCTTGGCCTGTATTCTGGGAGTAGCGGTGGGTGGGCTGCTTCTCCTGATTCGTCAACTCAGTGCCCCGTATCTGCCACCGGAGATCCCGGCCTACGGGCACAGGGGCGTCATTGGAGGATTGGCGGCCTCGTTCGGCGCGGCCGTGGCGGAAGAGGTCTGGTTCCGGTTGGGTTTGATGACCCTGATGATTTGGTGCGCCGCGCGCTTGCTGAAAGACCGAACGCCCCGTCCGACAGCGGTCTGGACAATCATCGTGTTCTCTTCAGTTGCATTCGGCATGGCCCATTTGCCCCAGCTGATCTCCTATGGCGCCGGTTCACCGTTTGCGATTGGCGGCACCGTCATCGGAAACACCGTCGTTGGTATCCTTTACGGCTGGTGCTATTGGAAAATGGGGCTTTTCGCAGCGATGATCGCGCACTTCTCTGTCGACGTCGTCATTCACGTGCTGCCCGCGTTTGCGCAATAGAGACTCGAAATTCCAACTGGCGAACAAGCGTCGATCTCATGAGCTGACCCCTTGGTCAGGTGTGAAATGTGATTCGAGCGTGCTGCGCAAAGGCTCTGGTGGCACCGCCATGTTATCTCGGCCAGTGGGGCAACAGCTGGTGGCCGTAAATTTTTCACACTTGGCCATCAGTTCCGGACAGAGGTTTGCAGTCACTTAAACCCAAAGGGAGTAGAGTGGCTGCCTCGTAAGGATTCGAACCTTAACAAACAGAGTCAGAGTCTGTCGTGCTACCGTTACACCACGAGGCAAAATAGCTCACCTGGAACGGGATGGGACCCGTCAAAGTTCCGGCGGTACGGTGGCTTGAGCGTGGGACCGCCGGGAGAGAAGGGTAAGGTGCGCGAAAATCCGCCGGATTCAACTGAAATCCGGCCCGGCCAATCCTGGGCGGTCCAGGGGGCGGCCCGCCGGGCACGTGATCCCGGCGCCGCGTGGGTGAGGTTTTTCGTTGAAAGGCGGGGTGGGAACGGCTCATGGTTCGGGAACTAAACCACTCATGATGACCACTCAAATATCCCCCCGCCCGGTTGCTTCCGGACTGAAAGGCTTGCCCGCGCTGTTGCTCTCCGGGGTGCTGGCGTTGACCGCGATCGCCAAAGCCCCTCAGGCCCGCGCTCACGACGTAGCCGGCGCCATGGCCGATACGGCGACGCAGTTCCTCTCTTCTCTGGACGACGCCCAGAAAGCCAAGGCCACCTACGCCCTGAACGACGAAGAACGGAAGAACTGGCACTTCATTCCCCGCGAACGCAATGGGCTGCCGCTGAAAGACATGCGGCCGGATCAGCAGCACCTGGCTCAGGCCCTTCTCAGTTCCGGCATGAGCCATCGCGGTTATGCCACGGCGCTGACGATCATGAGCCTGGAGCAGATCCTGTGGGAAATTGAAAACCACAGCGCAAAGCGCGACCCGGCGAACTATTACTTCACCATCTTTGGCGAACCCGGCGGGGACAAGAACTGGGGATGGCGCGTGGAGGGACACCACCTGTCGTTGAACTTCACCATCGCGGGCGGTCAACTCGTGGCGGGTACGCCCAACTTTTTTGCCGCCAATCCGGGTGAAGTGAAGGAAGGCCCGCGCAAAGGGCTTCGCGTGCTGGCGGAGGAGGAAGACCAGGGCCGTGCCTTGATCAAGTCCCTGGATGAGGCTCAGCGGAAGAAAGCGATCATTGCCGATAAGTCGCCCAAGGAAGTCATTACCGAAGCCGAGCCGAAAGTGGGCCCGCTGCCGGAGGAAGGAATCAAAGCGTCCGACCTGACCGCCGGCCAGCAAGCCGCGCTACATACGCTGGTGGAACTTTACATTAACCGTCTGCGGAGCGAATTGGCCGGCGAGAAGCTGAAAGAAATTGAGGACGCAGGGTTCGAGAATCTCCTCTTCGCCTGGGCCGGCGGCCTGGAAATGGGGGAAGGCCACTACTACCGCATCCAGGGATCGAGCTTCCTGATCGAGTACGTGAACACCCAGAACGGTGGCTACCACCCGCACGCCGTGTGGCGCGATTTCAATGGCGACTTCGGCGAAGACATCCTGGCGAAGCACCTGTCGGCGTCGCCGCATTGAGGCGCTGGTTTTCAAAATTCAGGTGAGGGATGGCGGCGGCTATTGAAAGCTCAGGCGCCGCTTGCCGTCCCCATCCGTAACATCGGAAGACTTGCAAACCGGTCCCGAACTCAGAAAGCTGAAAACACCATGATCAAATTCCTCCACACCCGCATCCGCGTCAGCGACCTGGATAAGACCATCGGCTTTTACCGAAAGCTCGGATTTGAGTGCACCCGCCGCACGGACAAGTCACCGGCGGGAAATCAGCTGGCGTTCCTGGAACTGGAAGGGAACGAGCATTTCCTGGAACTCTGTTACTCCCCGGACTTCGAGGTGAAGTTTCCCGAAGACCTCATGCACACCTGTGTCGGCGTGCCGGACATCATGGCGTACTGCGACAAGCTGGAAAAAGACGGCATCGAAGTCTGGCCCGGTGACTGGCGCGAGGCCTTTCCCAGCGGCGAGAAGAACAAGATGGCCTTCGTGACCGATCCTGACGGCTACGAAGTGGAGATCCTCGAAAAATAGTCGCCGGGCACCCGGCTGGTGAGCTAGTTTTGGGGGTATGACTGTTGGCGTCCCCCGGGAGATCAAGGAACAGGAAGACCGCGTCGCCCTCACGCCCGCGGGCGCGGCCCAGCTTTGCCGCCGGGGGGTGACCGTCCTGGTGGAAGCCGGCGCGGGACTGGGCTCCGACTACCCGGACGAGGAATACCGCGAGGCGGGCGCGGAAATCGTAGCGGACGCGGCAGCTGTCTTTCAGCGGGCGGACCTCATCGTGAAGGTGAAGGAACCGCAGGACGTGGAAATTTCTCGCCTGCGCGAAGGGCAGATCCTGTTCACCTACTTGCACCTGGCCGCCAGCAAGGAACTGACGACCCAGTTGCTTGCTACTGGAGTGACGGGCATCGCTTACGAAACGGTGCAGATCGGTCACCGGCTGCCGCTGCTGGAACCCATGAGCGAAGTGGCCGGGCGTATGTCCGTCCTGGTTGGCGCTTACTTTCTGGCGAAGCACGAAGGCGGACGCGGCACTTTGCTGGGTGGCGTGCCGGGCGTCTTGCCGGGAAACGTGATTATCATTGGGGGCGGCACCTGCGGCTTAAACGCGGCGAAGGTGGCCACCGGGATTGGCGCGGACACGACGATCCTGGAGATCGATTCCCAGCGCATCAGTTGGCTGGACACCGCCATGCCCGCCGCGCGCACGCTGTATTCTTCCGAGTCCGCGCTCATGGAAATGCTGCCGCGCTGCGACCTGCTCATCGGCGCGGTCCTCGTCCCCGGCGCGCGGGCGCCGAAGCTGGTCACCCGCCCGATGCTCCGCGCCATGCGGAAGGGTACCGTGGTGGTGGACATTGCGGTGGATCAGGGTGGCTGCGTGGAAACGTCCCACCCCACCACGCACGAGGACCCCATCTTCGTGGAGGAAGGTGTCATTCACTACTGCGTGGCGAATATGCCCGGCGCGTATGCCCGCACCTCCACCCAGGCGCTGACCAGCGTGACGTTGCCCTACATCCAGACCCTGGCCACTCAGGGGTTAAAGGCTGCCTGCGAGACTTTTCCCGAGCTGCGCGGAGGCATCAATTGCCAGCACGGCCGCCTGACCTGCCACGGCGTCGCCGAGGCGCACGGTATGGAATTTACCGAACCGGTCTGCGAGCCGTAAAGAAAGTCGAAATATTCGGTCCGCGTCCGGACTTCCAAGGCGCTGACATTTTCTTTACAACTTAGGACTAAGAGCCCGGGGATCTTTGCGTCATAGTCGTAAAGACTTCCATGACTCCTGGAAAATCCCAATCCTGCCCGCGTATGAAAACCCACCTCCGCCGGTTTTGCCCGGCTGCCTTCTTTCCGGCGCTGTGCGCCGCCCTCCTTTTCCTGCCCAGCTTGGCCCGAGCCGAGGACGAAATCGGTTTTGTGGAAACCTTCGCCTTGGCCGAAGACCGGGCTGAAGCGCTGAAGCAACTTATTCCCGGCACGGACGACTACTATTATTATCATGCTCTGAATGCTCAGAACCGGGGGCGGTATGACGAAGTGGACAAGATTCTCTCGGACTGGATCAAGCGAAATAAGCGGGAGACTCCCCGCTATCGGGAACTGCTCAACCGGCAGAACCTGCTTCGCTACGGCCAGAAGCCCGAGGAGACTTTGCGTTACCTGCGCGACCGGCTGGGGGTTCAGTTCAACCACGAACAGGAGCAGCGGGGCGTCGCTCCCGATCTGCCCACGGTGCTGGAGGAGGGAAAGATTTCCTGGAGCGCTTTCTTGAGCCAGGCGCGGAATCAGTCCGAGACGCTGAACCTGGTGCAGGATCGCGGCTTGGACAAGATCCTTCGCGATGGCGTGGACCTGACGCCAGAGGAGCGGCGGAATGTGCTCAATCGCCTGCGTTACCCGGACTATCCGGACTTGGTGCAACTGGTCGCCGACGATCTGCGCACTCGGGAAAGCAGGGGCTTTGGAGAGTTTGAGATTCACCGCCAGATGCTGCCGGAGCAATTGGAGGCTTTGTTAGAGCGGGTGCCCAGTTTAAGTCAGAACTGGGCCTTTATTCAGGCGCGACTCACCAAGCTTCGGCCCAGCAACGATGTGGACTGGCGGCTCGATCCCGTGGAGCGCGAAGCTTATTTCAAGCGGCTCTGGGACTACGCCTCGGGTCTTGACCCCGCGTTCAACTCGGCGAAGGCGAATATCCTCTTCCATCTCCTCCAGCACTATCAGCGAAAAGGCGAGTACCCGCTGGACCTATTCCTGACCTACATCAAGCTGCCGCGTTCCGCTCCCTACATGGATCCGGACTACCTGCGGGACCGGAAGGTACGGGATCACCAAGCAAACCTGTTCATGGACTTCCGTGAATATACGGGACTGACTGCGGTGACGAACGACGAGACCCTGGTGAGGGACTACTTCCTCCACGTCTTCGTGGAGGCGAATTCCTGGGACAACTACAGCACCTTTGTCCGGGACGACTACCTGAAGAAACTCTTTGCGGAAGCCAAGATCGTCAATGGCGTCGGCGATGCCGAAAAGTGGAGTTCTTTTCTCACGCCATCCGAATTCCAAGCCCTGCGGGACCGGGTGGACCTGGAGTTTGCGCCGGACAATCCGGAATACTTTGCCGCTCCGGATACGGTGTCCCTGGACGTTCAAGTGAAGAACGTGAAGACCCTCCTGGTGAAGGTCTATGAGATCAATGCGCTGAACTTCTACCTGGACCAGCAGCGTGAGATCAATACCGACCTGAACCTGGACGGCCTGGTGGCCAATACTGAGAAGACTTACGACTATAGTGAACCGCCGCTGCGCCGGATGGAGCGCACGTTTACCTTTGACGAGCTTAAAGGGAAACGGGGTGTCTGGGTGGTCGAGTTTATCGGGAATGGAATCTCCAGCCGCGCTCTGATCCGGAAGGAGAAGCTGCAGCACCTGGCCCGGCCCACGGCGGCGGGCACGGCCATTACAGTGTTGACCCAGGAGAATCAGCCGGCGAAACATCCCGCCGTCTGGTTCGGAGGCCGGAAATACGAACCGGAAGGGGACAAGCCCATCCTGCTGCCTTTTACCAATCAGCCCGGCCGGACGCCGCTCGTGCTGACGGATGGGGACGTGGCCACCCTGGCCTTTCAGGAGATGCCGGGCGAAGAGTACGAATTGAACGCCGGCATTCACCTGGAGCGGGAAGCGCTCCTGTCCGGGCGGGAGGCGCAAGTGGCCATAAAGCCTTTGCTGACCTTGAATGGGGAGACGATCTCCGTGGCGGCCCTGGAAGAAGCCCGGCTGCTGGTGACCTCCACCGACCTGGAAGGTGTGACCACCACCCAGGAAGTGCCGGAGGTAGAGCTGTCCGGCAGTCAGGCCAGCGTCCACACCTTCCGCGTGCCGCAGCGGGTCAGAAGCTTGACGGTCAGTCTGAGCGGAAAGGTCGAAAAGATCAGCGCGGGCGGCGCTAAGATGGACCTTAACACCAGCCGGACCTTTCAGTTGAACGAGATCGATGCCACGGAGTTTGTGGCCGATGTCTTTTTCAGCAAGATCGGTGGCGAGTATGTCCTGGAGATCTTCGGTAAGAGCGGAGAAGCGCTACCGGACCGTGCCGTGAGCATTTCGTTTTCGCACGAATCCTTCAGGCCCAGCATCAATGTGGCTCTGAAGTCCGATCCCGAGGGTCGAATCAAGCTGGGTTCGTTGAAAGGAATCGGAAAGCTGACCGTGACCGGTAACGAGTTGCCCAACCGGCATTTCCGGCCCGTGGAGGCCCGCCGTTTCGTGGCGGCGAACCTCCATGGAAAGGTGGGAACCCCGTTGTTGATTCCTGATATCGGATTTGTGGGCAAGGTTACGCCGGACGCCTTCGCCCTCTTCGAACGACGGGGAAGTACACTCTCAGCGAATCGATTTGATGCGCTTTCTTTGAAGGGAGGTTTTCTCCAGGCTAATGGCTTGGCGGCTGGGGACTACACTCTCTTGCTGAAAAATGAAGACAAGAGGGTGAACATCCTGGTAACGGAGGGAGAACCCTTTGAAGGCTATGTGCTTTCGGAGCACCGGCACCTGCAGGTGAAGAATCCACTTCCGCTGCAGATTGGTACCATTGACATCGGTGACAAGGAGGTGCGAATCCCAGTGGTGAACGCCGGTCCTGACACACGGGTACACGTCACCGCCACACGTTTCCTGCCGGAGTATCCCTTGATGGGTTCGCTGGGTAAGTTGGAGTGGCGGAACCCCTCGCGAATTGGGCGAGGCTCGGCAGAGTCGCAATATCTCTCGGGAAGAGATATTGGCGAAGAGTATCGCTACATTCTGGAACGCCGCCTGGCGGCGAAATTTCCCGGGAATATGCTGGGCCGTCCCGGTCTCCTGCTGAATCCCTGGGCGCTGAGGGATACGGATACCGGGACCGACGAGGCGGCCGCGGGCGAAGACTGGGAACGGAGTGAGGAATTGAAGGAGGCCCGCGCCCAGGCAGGCGGCCGGCAGGCGATGGATATGATGGCTGCCGAAGTTGAGCCCGGAACCTCTCCTGATCTGAACTTCCTGCACTTTGCCGCGCCGGTTTCTTTTAACCTGAAGCCAGACGCGGACGGTGTGGTGACTTTGCCCAGGGAGTTTCTCCTGGACCGGCAACACCTGCACATCCTGGCCACGGATAACGAAAACTCGGTGTATCGCGAGGTGTCTCTGGATGAAGGGAAAGGTACTGCGTTCCGCGATTTGCGCCTGACGACGGTCCTGGACCCGGACAAACACTTTACCCAGGTGCGGAAGGTCACCTTCCTGAAGGAGGGACAAAGCCTGCGCCTTCCCGATGCGCGTTCGTCGGAAATGGAGACCTATGACACGCTGGCCTCCGTGTATGGGGTGATGGCGGGCACCAATGGGGATGCCACCTTCGCGGAGTTTGCTTTTCTGTTGCGCTGGCAAAGCTTGGAGGCGGAGGCCAAGCGGCAGTTGTATTCCAAGTATGCCTGCCATGAACTGAACTTTTTCCTGTCGCGGCGGGACCCGGAGTTTTTCGATCAGGTCGTGAAACCCTACCTGGCCAACAAGCGGAACAAGACGTTCATGGATGATTACCTGCTGGGGGCGAACTTGGAAAGCTACACCGAGCCCTGGGCCCATGGACAGCTGAACATGGTGGAAAGAATTCTCCTGGGCCGCCGTCTGGGTGGAGACCGCGCCACGGCCACGGCGCGGCACATTACGGACCTGTTCAACCTGAACCCGCCCGACGCGGATTTGAAGAATCACTATTTCCTGAGTGCTTTGAGGGGCCGGGGACTAGGTGGTGGCGGAGCGGGGCTCTACGTCCAATACGGAGCACCCATCAATGGAGCAACGGCGGATGCATACTACGACGCCGATCAAAACGTGGAAGCTCTGGTGCGCATCATGAACGATCCGTCGCAACCAGCAGAGGTCAGAGAAGAGGTGCGAATGCAGTTGGCGCAGATGGTGGAACAGAATCAGGGACGCGTGTACGGAAGTTCCGGAGTCGCGGCTGGCAAGATGGCGGGCGACCTTTCAGCTGGGGACTTTGCATTCACGCCACCCGGAACGATGCCAAATGCCTCCCCCGTGGATGCCTTCGCGGACGGGTTTGCGGATCTACCGGCACCGTCCGCCGCGAAACCAGATCGGGCACGGATGGCAAAAGACGAAGCACCGCGACCGATGGTTGAAGGGATGGCGGGAGTGCGCTTTGGGAATCAAGGGGGTGAAAATGATTCCATCGATAGCCTGATCGCGGACGCGTCGCAGTTAGCCGGCTTGGAGGAACTGGAAAAGCAGGCGCCAAACCTGGATGGCGCCCAAATGCTGAACTACCGCGTCGCGGCCAAGAAGCAGGCCCTGTTCCGGAAGCTGGAGTCCACCAAGGAATGGGCGGAAAATAACTACTACCACTGGCCCATCGGAGAGCAGGATGGCGATTTCATTACGCTGAACGAATTCTGGAAAGACTACGCCGCCTGGGACGGGCAGGGGGGCTTCTACTCCCGGAATTTTCCGGCGGCTACCTCGCACTACACCGAGATGCTGCTGGCCCTGGCGGTGCTGGACCTGCCATTTGAGGCAGGCAAGCATGACGTGACGATGGGGGACGACAACAGCCTGACCTTGAAGGCCGCCGGCCCTGTCATCGTGTTTCATGAGGAGATCGAAGGAGCCGCGCCCGGAGTGGAGAGGGCGCCGATCCTGGTCAGCCAGAATTTCTTCCGGAATGGCGACCGGTATGAATATGTGGAAAACGAGCAGGTGGAGAAATACGTGCGGGACGAGTTCCTCACCGGCGTGGTCTATGGCTGCCAGGTGGTGGTGACCAATCCCTCCGCCGCCACGCAGAAGCTGGACATGCTTCTGCAAATCCCTCAGGGCGCGCTGCCGGTAAATGGCAGCGAGTACACTACCAGCCGTCACGTGGCGTTGGGACCCTACAGCACGGAGCAGCAGGAGTATTTCTTCTACTTCCCGGCGGCCTCCGGAGACCGGAAGTTCCCGCACTATCCCGTGCATGTGGCGAAGAACGAGACTCCCGTTGCCTGGGCGGACCCCTTCGCCTTCAACGTAGTGGACCAGCTCAGCACGGTCGATAAAGGCTCTTGGGATTACCTCTCCCAATACGGCACGAAACAGGAAGTGCTGGATTACCTGAAGCAGAATAACCTGTATCGCATCAGCCTGGACCGCATTGCCTGGCGGGCGAAGGAGGATGTGGACTTTCTGCGGGAAGTGGTGGCTTTGTTAGACAAGAATTTCGCCTACAACGAGACCCTCTGGTCCTACGGCCTGTATCATAATGTCACTCCGGTGGCGGCGGAATACCTGCGGCATCAGGAAGGACTCCTCACTCAGTGCGGTGGCTGGCTGGAATCCCCCCTGGTCTCGCTGGACCCCGTGGAGCGGCGCTGGTATCAGCACCTGGAGTACGATCCGCTGGTCAATGCCCGCGCTCATCAACTGGGCCGGGACCGTAAGATCCTGAACGACGCCTTCCGGAATCAGTATCAACAATTGATGGGCGCGCTGAGCTATCGGCCAGAGCTGGACGATGAGGACCGCCTCGCGGTGGTGTATTTCCTCTTTCTCCAGGACCGGGTGGAAGAAGCCCTGGCCTGGCTGGACCGGGTGAACCCGGCCGGAGTGGAGGAGAAGCTCCAAAGTGACTATCTCCAGGCATACGCGGCCATGTATCGCGGCCAGCCGGAGGCGGCGGGACAGATCGCGGCACAATATGCGGAGTACCCGGTGGACCGCTGGAAGCAGCGCTTTGCCCAGGTGGCCAGTCAGGTGAAAGAGATCCAGGGCGCGGCGGACGTGGATGTGACGGACCAGGAAGATCGCGGTCAACAACAGGACGCTTTGGCGGCCGCCGAACCGAACCTGAACTTCAAAGTGGAAAACCAGGCGGTGAAGCTGGACTACCGGAACTTGAAAGAGGTGACGGTGAACTATTACGAGATGGACCTGGAGTTCCTTTTCAGCAGCAACCCTTTCGTGACCTCGGACACGGAGCGCTTCAGCTTCATCCGGCCGAATCTCACGGAGGTGAAGTCGTTGCCAGGAGGTCAGACCAAGCTGGAATTTCCCATCCCGGCGGCCTTCGCCGGAAAGAACGTGCTGGTGGAAATTCGCGGCGCCGGGCAGAAAAAGGCTCAAGCCTACTACGCGAACTCCCTGGACGTTCAGGTGGCGGAAAACTACGGCCGCCTGCAGGTGAACGACGCGGAAACCGGCAAGCCATTGCCCCAGACCTACGTAAAGGTGTATGCCCGCATGAACGACGGAAGCACGCGCTTCTTTAAGGACGGCTATACTGATCTGCGTGGTAAGTTTGACTACGTTAGCCTGAATACCGGAGAACTGGACAGCGTGAACCGCCTGAGCCTCCTGGTGATGAGCGAGACCGATGGCGCCACCGTGCAGGAAGCCGGACCCCCGCGCCAGTAGTGGCGCGTAATCCATGGTAAGAAGGCAGGCGCAACCCTTTCATCCGGTTTGAGCCTGACAAGACCGCCAGCGCCAATGACTCTTCGCTGCAGGCCGGGAGTGAACATTGGGTTCCCCAGAGCGATTGCCGCCGCCGTGGCCGGCAGTCTGACCGGGGTAGCCATGATGACTTTCTGGCCCTGCGGGCTGGCGGGCGCTCCGAATGACCGCTATGTTGAAAAGCGGATGGACATGGTGGAACAACTGCGCGGACCACGCTACGGCATCAAGGACGAGCGCGTCCTGGAAGCCATGGAACAGGTGCCGCGTCATGAGTTTGTTCCGGAGGACGAACAATTTCGTGCCTACGGGGATCACCCCCTGCCAATCGGTTACGGGCAGACCATTTCACAGCCCTTCATGGTGGCCTACATGACGGAGGCTCTGAAACCCGAGCCCGCGGACAAAGTTCTGGAAGTCGGCACCGGTTCCGGATACCAGGCTGCTGTGCTGGCGCCCTTGGTGGATCACGTCTATACCATCGAAATCGTCGAACCTCTGGGGAAGCACGCCGCGGAAGTCCTCAAGCGCCTGAGCATCGACAATGTGACAGTGAAGATTGGGGACGGCTACGAGGGCTGGCCGGAACATGCCCCTTATGACGCCATCATCGTGACCTGTGCCCCGGACGACATTCCGCAGCCCTTGATCGATCAGCTCCGGGAAGGAGGGCGGATGATCGTTCCCGTGGGCGAGACCGGCTCACTCCAGGAGCTCTATCTGCTGGAGAAATCTGACGGAAAGATCCTGAAAAAAGGAGTCATGCCCGTCCGCTTCGTGCCCATGACGGGACAGGCGGAAGAGGATTGAAACCGGTTTTCGCGTGAAAGGAAAACCCCAGCAATTCGCTGTGTGAAACAGTTGACTCGGGCGGGTTCCTCTGTTTTGGTAAACGTCCGCTTTCCCCCGGGAATAGCGGGCCTTAGTTTCGGGTGCAACAGCCGGTCCAGACCAGCCGGCCTTCAGGCCCCGAATGTCTCGTTTCCATAGCGGGACCACATTTTTTTGGTGAGGTGGCTGAGTGGTCGAAAGCACATCTTTGCTAAAGATGCGTACCGGAAACGGTACCGTGGGTTCGAATCCCACCCTCACCGCCATTTTCAGTATTAATGAGTTACGAGAAAATGGCGGGTAAAGTGAGCCGGTTCCGCGGCTACGGCTTTTTCGGGTGCGCCAGAAAGAACTTGAGGATCGCCGGAACCGCTTCGCCGGGAAATTCGTGGCCTCCGGGGTGAATGTAGGTGACTAGGTCGTTCCCGGTTTCGGAGGGGTAGAGGGTGCAGACTTCAGGGGCTTCTTTCCAGAGCTGGCCTTCTCCGGTGCCATTCAGCTTTCGCAAGTACTGGATCGTGGCGTCTTGCCAGTTGTATTTCACCAGCGGATCGTTTTTTCCGGCCAGGTGAAAGACGGGTTTGGGCTTGAGCTGAGCGGCAAAGGCCCGGTTGGCCGCCGTGGCGGTTGGCGCCGCCGCCGCGAAGACGTCACCTCTTACGGCGAGAAGCAGGTAGGTGAAGCCCCCGCCATTGGAGTGTCCGGTCACGTAGATGCGGTTTTCATCGACTTGGTTCTCCTCGCGCATGCTGGAGAGCATGGTGTCGAAGAACTTCAGGTCGCGGTCGTCCTGGTCGCCTGGGGTCTTTTGCCAGCCGGGCTTTTTGCCTTCAGGGTCGGTCAGTTTTCCCGGGGTGTTCAGGCCCTGCGGACAGATGACAATCGCCTCAGGCCATTTTTCATGGAAGGCATATTTCCGCACGGAGTTTCGCATTCGCCCGCCATGTCCGTGAAAGACGAACACCAGAGGAGACGAGGTGCCGGCGGCGGAATCCGGCACATAGACCATCGCCTGGCGGGCGACGCCATCCACGGTCCATTCCCGAAGCTCGGGCCCGGCGCCGGTGGCACGTGTCGCGGCGCCACAAAGGGTGAGGATACAGAGTAGGAGAACAACGGTGGGGGAGTGGGGCCATTTCATTGGGATAGAGATGCAGGATTGAGAAACATTGATGCCCTGAATGAAACCCGCCACGGTCCAATAAGTCGCAAAGTCGATTCGTTCGACAGCCCAGGGATTGTCACTCGACTTGTTAGAGGGGCACGATAAGCTTCTTGATAGGAACATGAAATCAGCCCTGAAGATCTGTGCCGAGTGTGGCCTTCCCGAACGTCCGTATGCGGCGGGTGAAGTTATTCTTGAAGAAGGGCAATCCAGCGGATCCCTCTATTTCCTGAAGCAAGGGCGGGTGGAGATTTGTAAGCAGGACGTGGAACTGGCCACGGTCTCCAGTCCGGGGGCGTGGTTTGGGGAGGTATCGGTATTGCTGGGCGGCCCCCACATGGCTACCGTCCGGGCGGTGGAAGACTCAGTATTTTACGTGGCGGAAGACGGTCACGACCTGCTGCGCAATCTGCCGGAACTGAACTATCACATTGCCTTGTTATTGGCGAAGCGTCTCCGGTCGGTAACGTCTTACCTGGTGGACTTGCAAAAACAGTTCGAGTCTCATGACGACCATTTGGGCATGGTGGACGAAGTGCTCGAAAGCCTGATTCATCATCAGTCACCACCGGATGTCTGATTGAGATACCGGCAATCCTAACCAGTTATGTAAGCGCCGTGGCGTGGTTGGGGCTGAATTCGAAGGTCTCCACGCCCGCCAGAGAGCGCCAGATGGCGGTATGCGCCTCTGTATCCAGCTCGATACTGGTGGGCACTGGACCGATCTGATTGCCGGCATTGAAGACCACCGTATCTCCGATGCGGTCGTGCCAGGCGCCTTGGTCCGCGAAGGGGGCATGATGGATGTGGCCCCCAAGAACGATGTCCGGCTGGTAGTGGCCGATCCATTCGAGGAGGGTGTCATCGCCGTGTTCCGCGTGTCCGTCCCAGGCCAGAGGGGAATCGGATGGCGGCGCGTGATAGATCCAGATCCACTGGTTTTTTGGCTTGGCGGCATCCCGGTTCAGCAGGGTGGCGACTTCGGTCTTGGAAACTTCGCCATCCCACCAGGGACAGATGGTAAAGAGAATGCCATCCTGGAAATAAGACCCGCCGTCCACGTGAATGCCGAGGCGCGCGGCGTCCTGTAACCAGGAGGCCACGCTTTCACCCGCCGCGTTCCGGGCATCTCCGTCGTGGTTTCCCGATGAAACCAGGATGGGAATTTCCTTGGACAGGCGGCGCAGGTATTTTCGTACCACCAGGATTTGGACGTCCAGTCCCACCGGGGAGACGATGTCCAGGTGATCGCCGGGAAGGATCAGCATATCGAAATTCTTCGCAACTTGGACGACCCAGTCCCATTGCTTGAGGGTGTAGTGGAGGTCCGCCACCGATAGAATTTTCATCGCCTGAGTACACGGGTTTTTCGCCACGGGGAGGTGGGGGGGAGACCAGTCCGCGGCGATTCGGGGGATAGGGACTTTTAAGCTAGCAAAATCTTAGTGGTTTCCGCAAATGGATTACGCTTAGGCTTTGAAAACAGATGGTGGAGTGGAAGGGTGTGGAAGTCTCTCCCCTCCCTGTCTGGCATGCCGCCGGGGACTCTCTCAAAGCCGGCGGATGGACTCATCACGGCTTCATGTAAATGCGAAAGCCGCCCCTACGCTGGCGAATGTCGCGGGTGATCGAACCCCCAACGTCCGCCATAGTGAATACGTTCGTGCCGGTATTGGGCAAGGGAAGGATTCAGGTGCTCCGGCGGTTCGCGGAAGTGTTCGTAGGCCAGGCAGAGTTGCAGGGCTGCTTCCATGTCATCCACCCCACCCGTACCGGTACCCAAGCCGGGGCAGGCCAGGACTTCGATGCGGTCTCTTCTTTCAGACCTTCCTGGCGATTGTGCCGGTGGACCGCTGTCAGCGCGGCCCAGAATGCCAGGTAAACGTGGTCTGTTCCCTGAATGTTCATCGGCACCCGCATGGTGGGGGCGTGCGCCACGCAGGGATGCTGAGGATGCCCGGCAGGAACGATCAGGCAGGTACCCACCGGCTGCTCGCCAAGGTAGTCCTTCAGGATGCGCTGCTGAATACGCTCCACGACGTGTGGTCCGAAGAATTTCACCACCGCCAGGTCCATCCCCGCGTCCATCAGCCCGAAGGAGTTTCCGGCGGTGATCACGCAGTCAAAGCGTGGCAGGTCCTCGAAGCGGCCACAGACGATTTCAACTTCGGGATGCTTGCGAAACTGCCAGCGCAAGACGTCACAGAAGTCCTTGCCTTTGTCTACGAGGATGAGGCGCATCGGCTTGTGAGGGTTCCTATCACTCCCTGCGAGGATCGACATCTAATGGGGGTGTGGAGGACGAAACAAGTAGGTCTTCCCAATGCTCTCCTCCGCATAGAGGGCAATTGGCAAGGGTGGGCAGATAATTACATATCCGAAACCGTGACAGAAAAGATCAAAAATAGCATCCTTCAGCCCAAGATAGGTACCGTCCAAATTGCTAGTATCGGCAATGACCCTGCAATTCGATTGAACTCCTTGTGACTCAAGGAGTGCCAAGAAACCGAATGGAGATTGAAATTGTTGACCGACAACCTCCGCCAGTTCCGGCCGGAAATCCAATGTGTGATTTAGTCGCTCAAGGATATCTTGACGATGTTTGGGATTCTTGAGCTTTAGCAGATACCGGTCAACCTTTGCCGGAATGATATAGGTCTCGACAAATTTCTTCTCCCAGTAATCTATTTCCGCCATGCCGTGGAATAGTTGCCAGTGTATGTCCCGTTTCGGGCGAACAGAGGTGGAGTTCCGTAGTAGCTGTGGCGGGAATCAACCAGACATTCGCGATTGAGCAGAAGGGAACGTCTAGGAGGTAGAGCCGCGGAGCGATACCTTCGGTCTAGTCTAGTGGCTGTTCCTTTGCGCTACCGCGAGTTCCTGGCTTTCTTTCTTTCCCAACTTCTCAAAGAAAAACTCCATCATCACCTTTCCATCACTGGTGGCTTCTAGCCGCGTCGCGTCCTCGGGGCGTACTTTGGGGACGAGGCAGAGGACTTCCACGCCTTTTTCTTTGCAGCGTTCTTCGATGAGGAGGGCGTGATGGGGGTGATGATTGTAGATGCCCCGGGTGTCTGGCGGCACGTTGGGATTGTTGGTGTGGGCAAAGATGGGCGGGTCGTCAGCGGAGAGGAGGCCGAACATGTCCACGTCTGCTCGCCACTTGGCGCCGATGGGTCCGGCGTAGGTCTCTGGGTCCAGGGCGTAGAAGCGATTGAAGTGGGCGAGTCCCGAGCCATCCCCGTGGGTTTTCAGGATGTCGCCGCCTTCGAAGTATTGGTCCCAGAGGGTGATGTCGTAGGTAAACTGACCGGCCAACATGCCGGCGGCGGTCAGGCGGGAGGACTCCCGCAGGACGGGATCGTCACTTTTCGGATCGGCCAAGTCATCGTGAACGGCCAGCCAGAGAGAAGTGCCCGCGCCGGCGGAACTGCCATAGGCGATGACCCGCTTGTCCAGGTGGTAGGCTTCGGCTTTGTAGCGGAGAAACTGAATGGCCCGCGCCGAGTCGCGCAGAATGTCCTGGATGCCGGCCCGTTCCGGATCGGTAAACTCATCCGTGTCATCCGGGTAACGGAAGCGGTACTGGATGGAGGCAAAAGCCACGCCATGATCCAGAGCCATCTGAACGAGTGGAGAGGTGTGGATCTTTTCCTTATCCCCGCCGATAAATCCCCCGCCGTGAATGAAGACGATCAGCGGAGAGGGGGTATCCGATTCCGGCAGCCAGAGGTCCAGCACGTTTCGCTCGTATTTGCCGTAACGGACATTTTCGTGGGTAGGCGGTGGCGCGATTTCTATTCTAACGTCATTTCCCTGTTTGGCGTTCTGACGGTCCTTCATCTCTTTCTGGTAGGCGCGCGCTTCGTCCAGCGTCAGGACGCCGTCTCCATCTACGTCGGCTTCCGGATAAGCGGCCAGGGCTTGTTGCAGGCGAGCGTTGTTGGCGGAGTTGGGAGCGGCTTGTGAGTTGGAAGTAAACATAGGTAGCAACCAGACCAGCATGCTGAATAGCGTGGAAGTGAATCTGGGGAAAGAGGTGTGCATAGCGTTGCGGAACTGACGCTTCAAGACGGGAACTTACCTCAAGGTGACGCCCATAGGCAAGATGAGGAGTTGAAGCCGGATCTGTTCCTACTCTCCCCTTAGCCGGTTGCGAACATCCATCAAGGCGAAGCCCAATAGGTTGAGGCCTTTCCAGAAAGATGGTTCTTCAGCGTGTTTGTCCGAGGCCGCGAGACCGATGCCCCAGATCCGGTCGTAGGGACTGGCTTCCACCAGAACCCGGTCTCCGGTGTTCTTTAAGAATTGCGCCAGCGGCTCGTTTTGCGAAAATTTTGCCAGGTTGCCTTCCACGACCAGGCGGAAGCGTTCTTCCCGCCAAGTGTCTTCGTTGAAATTGGAGACGGTGCGCCCGAGTTTCTTGACTTCTCCTGGATGAGAGGCGTCCAGGATTTTTTGCAGAGCGACTTCGTCACCAAAAAGCCGTGCCTTGGCCGCCATCATGTAGTGTTCCGCCGTGGAATATCGATTCCCTTCAATTTGAAACGGTGCCTCGTACCATTGGCTGAAGCAGGCTTTCGAAACACTTCCGTCCTTGGGGGGCGTATGCCCCCAGAAGAGCAAATATCGCGGGCGCAGTCCGTTCCCGATTTCCTGAAGCAAATCTTCTTTGGAGTGAATGGGCTTCACTTACCTGACACCAAGTTCCTTGTAGCCAAATAGATTGCCAGTCTCGGGGGACTGTCCGCGGCTTAACGTGTGGGGTCATCGGTTGAGGCGACCGGCATTCCCGCTGGCGCCTGAGCTGGGCTTCGTTTCTTTGACGTGATGACCCCAAGGATGCCTCCCGCGACAAGCAAGAGAAGCGAGACGTAGTACCCGATCAGGAAATTAACGGAAACCATCCCCTGCGATTCGCGGAGGGCATCCTTGCTGATAGATGACTGGGCAATCAGCAGACACAGGACGGAGATTCCCGCGCAGACCGCGCCGCCGATGCCGCTTTTGAGCGCGACGCCCGCCGCGACCAGGCCGAGGATGAAGGCAATGGCGACCAGGGGCGTGGGGTTTACCTTTTCCTTGGAAATGGACCCGTCCAGAGGAGACTTCATCTCCAGTTCGGTTCCGAAGGCCACTTCGTAGCCATTCATGGACACCAACTTGTGCTCCTGACAGGAGAAGTCGAGGAAGGGAAGGATGAAGGCCAGCAGCAGGCCGAGGTAACAGGCGGGAGAGGCTTTTGGGCTCATAACGGGAAATGAAGTTGAGACCACAGGTTAGCCTTTTCCCGGCACCGAACGCAATCCCTGGCTGGAGAGATTTAGTCAGAAAATGTGAGATGAATTCCTGCAAACAAAAGTGGGGAAAGAAAGTTCCTCAATACAGTTGAATTCCTCTCTGAATTGGGGAGGTGGCGGGCGGATCGAGGCTAAAAGGAGATACACCCCCAAACGACTGCGATTCCGACAAAGAATCCCAGGAGATAACCTGGAAGTCCCATTCCCAAAAGAGCGCCAAAGACAAAGCTGCCGGCCACGCCTCCGAAAAAGCCAATGGCAAGATTCAAGACCGAGGCCAGCGAAGCAAGTCTATCGAAGATCTTGCGATTTCGATTCATCATACGGTCAAAAGATCTTGGAGGGTTCCTTTTTATTCATACTGACTGAACGTCTCCTCCGGCAGCCGCACCAGTTCGCCGCCTTTCAGCGCAGACTCGTGGGCGAGGATGCCGGTGCAGGTCCAGTTAGCGGACTGGCGGTGGTTCGGCCAGGGGGCGCGGTCTTCCACCAGGGCCATGAGAAATTCGTGCGCCAGGTGGGGATGGGAACCGCCGTGGCCGGCGCCTTGGGTGAAGGAGAGGTGCTGGTGATCGCCGGAGTCATAGACGCCGCCGGTGGTGAAGGGGGCGATCTCCGGGGGGAGGAGCTTTCCGTAGTCCGGGCACTCCACTTCCTCGGGAATCTCGGGCTCGGGTTTCTTGGCGGTGTGGACGACGAGCGGGTGGCCTTCGATGAGGGGCCATTCCACAGACTTTTTGGAGCCGTAGACGTCGATGCTCTCCCGGTACTGGCGCGCCACGTCGAAGAGGGAGCGGTAGATGCGGGCGGACAGGTCGGAGTCGCGCATCTTGATGTGGGTGGTCTCAATAGCGAAGGGGCTGTTGTAGTGGTGGTGCAGTTCTTCACGAATGGTGCCGGAGGCGAAGCAGGAGACGTATTCCGCGTCCTTGCGCGGCAGTCCCAGCACGGGTCCCACGCAATGGGTGGCGTAGTGCATGGGCGGCAGGCCGGGCCAGTAGTTGGGCCAGCCGTCCATGTCCTGCTGGTGACTGGCCTGGAGGAACTGGAGTTTCCCCAACTCGCCGCTTTCGTGGAGTTCTTTCATGAAGAGGAATTCGCGGCTGTAGACCACGGTCTCCATCATCATGTATTTCAGGCCGGTTTCTTCGCAGAGGCGGATGATCTCCAGGCAGTCCTTCACGGAAGTGGCCATGGGCACGGTGCAGGCCACATGCTTACCAGCCTTCAGCGCCTTGATGGCCTGCGGGGCGTGGTCGGGGATGGGCGTGTTGATGTGGACGGCATCCACGTCCGGGTCCGCCAGCAGTTCGTCGTAGTCCGTGTAGCGTTTTTCGATGCCGAAGGCGTCGCCGCACTTGTTCAACTCCGCTTCGTCCCGCCGGCAGATGGCATACATATTGGCGTTCGGGTGCCGCTGGTAAATGGGGATGAACTCGGCGCCAAAGCCGAGTCCGATGATGGCAATGTTGATTTGCTTCTGCTGCTGCTGCTGATCGCTCATGGGTTTTCAGGGAGTCTCAGAGTAAAGGAAATCCGGAGAGGGCTGGTCAAGGGTGCGCTGCCGGTTAGTCGAAGAGAATGGCCGCAAAAAGGCGCAAGAGGCGCAAAGTTGAGCGATGGGGGCTGGTTGGGGTGTGGGGAACGGTTTTTGGGAAGGCGGTGGGGTGCTCCCAGACATGGAGAGGGGGAGAAGGGGAGACAAGGAGACAAGGAGACAAGGAAATTTGGGCGAAAGGGTTATTCGCCGGCGTCTCGTCTCTTTCGGCTTGGTTTGGCGGGGGGAGAGGAGACGTTTTCGGTGGGGAGGTAGGATTTCATTTCCTCGATGAGGGCGGCGTGTTCTGGTTTGTTGGCCAGGTTGTACCATTCGTGGGGGTCGTTCTGCATGTCGTAGAGTTCTTCCGCGCCGTCATGGTAGCGGATGTAGCGCCAGCGTTCGGAACGCACCGCGTGATTGTTCTGGGTGTAGGTGGTGAGGGCCCGGTGGGTCCACTCGGCGGCGGGGTCTTTCAGCAGGGGCACCAGGCTGTAGCCCTGTAGCTGAGGTTGTTCCGTCAGGCCGCAGAGTTCCACCAGGGTGGGGTAAATGGAAAGCAGGTCTACCGGTTTCGGGCAGGTGGCGGCGGTGGCCCAGTCCGCGGCGAGGTTCTTTGGCGGCACGATGATAAGCGGCACCTTGGTGGCGCGTTCCCACAGGGCCTGTTTCGCCCAGCGCTGTTTTTCGCCGAGGAAAAAGCCGTGGTCGGAGAACAGCACGATCCAGGTATTATCCGCCAAGGCACTTCGGTCCAAGGCGTCGATGACCGTGCCGACGTTGGAATCCACAAAGCTGATGCAGGCCAGGTAAGCCTGCACGGCGTGAGACCACTCGCCGCTTTTCACGAACCAGTCGTGGCTGGGTGGCGTGTCATTGTCCGTCAGGTCCAGAGCCGATTTAGGAATGTCGGACCGGTCCGTGTCCAACACCTCGGGCAGGATGATCTGGTTGCGCGGGTGCATGGCAAAAAAGCCCTCCGGTGCGTAAAGCGGGACGTGGGGGCGGTAGAAGCCCACGCCGAGGAATAGCGGCTTATCTTTAGAGGTAGCTTCGTGCAACTGGGCCGCCGCCCAGGCCGCGTCCGTCACGTCATTGTAATGTTCCAGAGCCTCCGGAAAGACGCCCCAGTCCCACAATTTGCTCTTAGCCTGCTCTTTTGGGCAGTTCAGCTTTTCCTTCGGCGTGGGGCCCTGGCCGTCTGCCGGACCGTATTCGTCGAAGTATTCCTTTCCGGAGGAGCCGTGAAACAGCTTGCCCGTGCCCACGCTACGATAGCCGTTGGCCGAAAAATGCTGGGGCAGCATGACGGCCTTTTGGATGACGGGAGAATCCGTCATTGCGTCACTATTCTCATAGATGCCCGAGGTGGAAGGGCGGATGCCGCTCATGAAACTGGCCCGCGAAGGATTGCACACCGGCGCGCCGCAGTGGGCGTTGGTAAAGAGCACCCCGCGCTTGGCGAGGGCGTCGATGTTCGGGGTCAGCGTCTGCGGGTGCCCGCCCAAGCACCCCACCCAATCGTTGAGATCGTCGATGGTGATGAGAAGGACATTGGGCTTCGATCCTTCCGGCGCGGCTGAGGCTTGCCTGAAGCCGGGACAAACGAGCGACAGGAGGACGCTCAGAAAGAAGACAGGGAAGACCGCCCAGGAGCGGAAGCAAAGGGTGTTGGGGTGCATGATGGAGGGTTGGGAGAAAGAACCTCCAGCATGCACCCGGACCGGGGCGGGGGACAAGACGCCGTTTGTGGCGTGTTTGCGGAACTCCCAGTCTTTTTTAGGGCCCAGTCACAGTCCCCGGGGAATGGAAGCCTTTATCTCTTCCAGAGTACTGCGTGTACCGTGCTTTTCACACCATGAATGGATGTAGTCCCAGTCCAATCCGATCTCTTCCTGGACGGAAATGACGTTGCGAACATCCTCCCAGTCTTTGCTGCGTTTCGCTCCGACAATCCATCGAAGCTTTGTGATGATCACATCTTCTGGAGTAGGCAGATAAGCGGAGCGGCCAATTGGCTTCAAGTCAATGGACCGTTTCCGTTCAAACCGCTTCTGATCGTGCTCATCCTCACTCAAAAGAAACAGCTCAATTGTAAAGCTGCTCCCTTGAATTTCCAAAATGTGGCGAAGAGTCCCCGTTACTGTTTCGAAAGAACCATGCGGATCGAGTGTGAAGTCCGGCCCCAATTGATTCATCAAGTTTTCCAGGCTTCCAGGTTCGAGTGAGACGACAATATCCGCGCCCTCGGTGGACCGGGGAAGCGAATAAATGCTACTGGAGAGCGAACCTACGATAAGGTAGGGAATTGAGGCCTCTTCCAGTGCCTGAACAAGCTCCCGAGTTGCGGTGAATCCGTCCATTTAATCACTGGCGGAATCAGCACGAACGTACAAGCCGTGTTCTCGTATTGCCTTCAGCTTTTTCAACCGGGCCCGGAATATTTGCTCCACTTCAGCCTCTTCCGCCGACGGGTTCTGGTGCCGAATCATGCTCTTCGTAAATTCAGCCAACTCTTCGAACATCTGAATTCCCATTGTCGCTCTGAGGCCCATGGGAATTTTTCGCGCCCGTCGCACCTTCTCGATGTAAATCGTGTCGATCAGCTCCTGAGTTGGTTCCATAACGAGTCCGATAATACAACTTATTGGAAGGCGGCACCCGTTTCCAGCCCGGAAGTGACGGAAATGAAGGGAAGTGATGGGTCTGTTTCCTACACCTCCAGCACAATCCGGTACCTCGCCTTACCCGCCTTCAGGTGTTCCATGGCGTCGTTTACTTCGCTCAGTTTGTAGTGCTCCGTGATGGGCAGAATGCCGTGCCGGGTGGCGAACTCCACCATCTTGTGGGTATTCACCGGGGTGCTCAGGGGAGAGGCCCCGATGGTTTTTTGCGTTTCGAGCAGGGAGAAGACCGAAGCGCTCACGCTGGGGGCGGCGCCGACGAAGTGCAGGCGGCCTTTGGGGCGGAGGGTGGAGATATAGGCTTCCCAGTCCAGTCCCACGTTTACGGTTACAAGGACCATGTCCAGAGAGTTCGCGGCGGCCTTGATGGCTTCGGGATCGCGGGAATTGATGACCTGGTGAGCGCCCAGTTTTCGCGCCTCTTCGGCTTTGTCGGGCGAGGAACTGAAAGCCGTGACTTCGCAGCCCCAAGCGTGGAGAAATTTCAGCGCCATGTGACCCAGGCCGCCGATGCCCACCACGCCGACGCGGGCGGTGGGGGAGACCTGGTTTTCAATAATGGGCCCGAAAACGGTGATGCCGCCACAGAACAGCGGACCCGCCTTGGAGCCGTCCAGCGCGTCCGGGAGCGGTGTCACCCAGGCGGCCTGGGCGCGCACCTTGTCCGCGAATCCGCCGTGACGGCCCACTATTGTGCCCACCGCGTTCGGGCACAGATTGTGATGTCCGGACATACACTGGTCGCAGGTCATGCAGGAGCGCGAGTACCAGCCCAGGCCCACGGTCTGGCCGGTCTTCAGGTGAGTGACCGTGTCGCCCACCGCGCTGATGGTGCCCACTACCTCGTGACCGGGCACGAATGGGTAAGTAGTGAGACCCCAGTCGTTCTGCAGCATACTGAGATCGCTGTGGCAAACGCCGCAGTAGCGGACGTCGATCTCGACTTCGTCCGGCTTCAGGTCGCCGAGTTCGTATTCGAAAGGCTCTATTTTTCCGCCGGGTTCGGTGGCGGCGTAGGCGTGGATGGTCGTGGGCATGGTGAAATCGTTGGGTGGGAGAGATGGAAGGTAGGATGGATTCCGAGTGTCGCAAAGCGGTAAGGGAAATGGGTTACGCTTACGCTCGCGCTGCGACGGTCAGACGGCCGGACTGCTGGCGAGAATTTACCCTCCTTTTTGCCTGCAATGTGGCTAAGGCTCCGCTTTGACGGCAGACGCCGTTCCGCGCTTGAGCTTACGCGTGCTCCCGCGGAAAATTGCCGCGATGTTGGTGCTATGGGAAAAGCCGGACGCTAAATAGGACAAGGGTCCGGCTCAAGGCGCCGCGTCCAGAGCGCGGGGGCCATCCTTGGCCTGCTCGTCCGCCAGCAGGCCGCGGAGTTCCGCCACTTTGTCCGGCTTGGCCTCGGCCAGGTTGGTGGTTTCGTTAGGGTCCGCGTCCAGGTCGAAAAGGAGTTCTTTCTTTCCATCCACCACCAGTTTCCAGGGACCGTGCCGCAGGGCCCGGCCGCCGCCGCGTTTGAAATACATCGTGCGTGCTTCGGGCTGGGTCACTTCGCCGGTGAGGAGGGGCCAGATGTCTTTGCCGTCCCACTTCAGGTCTTCGGTATCGCCTTCATAGCCCGTTAGTGCCAGCAGCGTGGGCATCCAGTCCACCACATGGATGGGTCGCTCCAGCGTGAAGGGCTGGAGTTTTTTGGGCCAGTGGACAAAGGCCGGCACGCGGATGCCGCCTTCGTAAACGGTCCCCTTCCGGCCGCGCAGGGGGGTGTTCAGGCCCAGGACCGGGCAGGGGAGATACTCGCCCGGATACTTGTCCTCGTCTTCCCAGGGACCTGAGCCGCCATTGTCGGAGGTGAAAATGATGAGCGTGTCGTCCAGTTGACCGGTGCGTTCCAGGGCCTCCACCATTTGGCCGATGGTGTGATCCATGTGCGTGGCGCAGGCGGCAAAGCGGCGGCGGGATTCGTTTTCGATCTTGCCTTCATAGGGCTTCACCCACTCGTCCGGTTCCTGGATGGGGATGTGGACGGCGGTGTAGGCGACCTGGATGAAGAAGGGCGCTTCGTCCTTCTCGCTGGCTTCGATCCAGCGGATGGCTTCCCGGGCAAAAAGGTCCGTGGCGTGGCCTTCTTCCTCCAGGAACTCCTGGTCGCGCTGCCAGGTCTGTTGGTAGGGACCTTTCTTGTAGAGGTGCAGGTATTGGTCGATCCCGCCCGCCAGCGCGCCGTAGCAGTGGTCGAAACCAAAGTGCAGCGGGCCCCACTCTGGTTTGCTGCCCAGGTGCCACTTGCCGGTGATGCCAGTGCGGTAGCCCATGGACTGGAGCGCGGCGGCCAGGGTGGTGGTGCCGAAGGGATAGACCAGGTCATTCGTGGCGCTGTCCAGGCCGTAGCGGGTGGAATACCGGCCGCTCTGCAGGCAGGCCCGTGTGCTGCTGCACATGGGGGTGACGTAGTGCTTTTCCAACGTCACGCCGGTCTTTGCCAGGCGGTCGATGTTCGGCGTTTCGATCTCCGATCCGTGATAGCCCACGTCCGCCCAGCCGAGATCGTCCGCGATGAGGATCAGGATATTGGGCCGTTCGGCGGCGGGGCTGCTCGCCACCCAAGCAAACAGAAACAGGAGAGAAAGTATCAGTCGGGGGAGTGTCATCACGAAGTCACGCATAGCGGATTCGGTTGCCTTTGGCCAGGGTTTGAGGCTAGCCTGAAGACGCTATGGCAGAAGAAGGAAGCGGTAAGACAACAGGGAAAGTCCTCCTGGGCTGCGGCATCGTGGCCTTTCTAGCTCTGATGGCTGTGATTTTGGCCACCATCGTTTTCGGGAAGAGAGCCTACAATTGGTATCAGACTGAAAGGGCCGAAGAGGCCGCGCTGGCGGCTTCCCATTCCCAATGGTCGCCGCCCGTGGGCGTGAAGGATGCGGAAGCGTGGTTCCCGGACGAGGTGGGACCCTACCGGCGCAAGTCCGTGGACCAGCAACTATCCGTGCCGCGCCTTCACCTGAACTTCGAAGCGCCGCACGCCCGGTATGAGGCTCCGGACGGAACGGGCTATGATCTGGCTTTCTACGGCGGTTCCGATCTGGAACGCGAAGCCGTGCGGGGCCGGATCGACAGCTCACTGGAACAATCCGGTTTTCACAGCCGCTTCTCTCTGGGAGAGGGACAGGTCTCTTTCAGCGAAGGAAACAACCCGCGAATTTACGGTTTTGTCTATGACACCGGAGACCTGGTGGTTCTCATTTGGTCCACGGAAAAGCTGGAACTGCGCGATTTGCTTGGCGACTTTTTCGGCGCCGCCAGCCCGCGGTGAGACCGCTCCGGCCTTTTGTCTGTGGCGTTGGTTCGTGCAGCCGTCCCTTCCCCCCAAAAAACTCTCCCTCTTTTTTTGATGCAATAAGATGAGAAACGCAATCAACCTCCGTCCGTGGTTACTGGCTGGCTTGGTCTTAGCCGGCGTGTCTTTCTTCGCCGCTCAGACTTTGGCCACCGCTGCTGAGAAGCCCAACATTATCTACATCCTGGCAGATGACTTGGGCTACGGCGACCTGAGCTGCTACGGGCAAAAAACCCTGGCCACGCCGAACCTGGACCGGATGGCGGCGGAGGGGATGAAGTTCACCCGCCACTACGCGGGTTGTCCGGTGTGCGCGCCCTCCCGCTGCGTGCTCATGACCGGCAAACACACCGGGCACTGCACGGTGCGCGGCAATGGCGACGGTCCCATGAATCCGGAAGATGTCACCGTGGCGGAAGTGCTGAAGGCGGCGGGCTACGCCACCGGCTGCGTGGGCAAGTGGGGCATCGGCAACCCCCCGCCCCGCGACGACCCGAATCAGCAGGGCTTCGACTATTTCTATGGCTACGCCAATATGTTTCACGCCCACAATTTCTTCCCCGAGTTCCTCATCGAAAACGGGGAGAAAGTGCCGCTGCGCAATGTGACCATGGAAGAATACCGCGACGTGCCGGACTTTAAAGAAGGCGTGGGCGTCGCGGAAAAGAAAGTGGACTACGCGCCGGACTTCATCGCCCGAAAGGGGCTCGATTTCATTGAGGAGCACAAGGATGGCCCTTTCTTCCTCTACTTCGCGATGAACATCCCGCACGCCAACAACGAAGGCGGCGGCAACAAGGAACAGCGGAACGGCATGGAGGTCCTGGACTACGGGGTCTTTACCGACCGCGACTGGCCCGAACCGGAAAAGGGCTTCGCCACCATCATGGGAAACGTGGACCGCTACGTGGGCGACGTCCTGGAAAGGCTGCGCGTGCTCGGCATCGAGAAAAACACCCTGGTCCTGTTCTCCAGTGACAACGGCCCCCACGCGGAAGGACGGCACGAACTGGAGTTCTTCGACTCCAACGGAAAGCTGCGCGGCATGAAGCGGGACGTTTACCAGGGCGGCGTGCGCGAGCCCATGCTGGCCTGGTGGCCCGGTACCATCGAGGCGGGCACGGAGACGGACCACCTGTCCGGATTCCAGGATGTGCTGGTGACTTTGGCCGGCGTGGCTGGGGTGCCGGACGCGGAAGTCCCGGAAACGGACGGCCTTTCATTTCTGCCCACGCTGCTGGGAGAACCCGGCGAACAGAAAAAGCATGAATATCTCTACTGGGAGTTTCACGAAAAAGGCGGCAAACGCGGCGTGGTCACGGAACGCTGGTCCGCCATCCGGTTGAACACTGACGAGAATCCCGATGGCCCCGTGGAGCTCTACGACCTGAAGGCCGACGAGGAAGAAACCCGCGACGTGGCGGCGGAACACCCGGACGTGGTGGAAAAACTGACGGGTTACCTGGAAGCCGCGCACGTCGATCAGTAGGCGACCCGGTATCCGGGGATTGAGCATCGCGGATTTTCGCCGGTCCGGTAGATTCCATTGCATTTGGCCGAGTTTAGAGAGTAGCTTGGGCCCGCCATGGATGCCGATCAGTCTTCTCCGCCAGCGTCTCCTCCTCAGTCCTCCGGAAGTTCTTCAAAAAAGGGAGGAATCAGTACGACGGGTAAGGTACTTCTGGGTTGTGGAATAGTGGTGGTCCTCGCCGTTCTTGGATTTGGTTTTGTCGCGATCTATTCAGGTGCCAGGACTTACAAAAAGTTCATGAATGTGGCCGCGACGCAGGCGAGGTTCGACTCGGCCGTGGCGTCATGGGCTCCTCCTTCGGATACAGAGAGCCTGGAGGCGTGGTTCCCCGAGAATGTAGGCGCCTACCGCCGGACTGGAGTGGACGAAAAGGTGTCGATTCCGCGATTGAACTTTGAAGAAAAGGCACGCCACGCCACTTACAGTGCCGGTGAGGGGAAATCTTTCGAGGCGGCCATCTTTCCAACCACGGAAGATGAGTTTGAAACCATCAGGAGACAGATCGATGGCGGATTGAGAGACTCTGGGAGATACTTACCTATTACGCTGACGGATCAGTATCATTTCCAACAGCTGTCGGAGCCGGCTCTTTCGGGGTACCTCTATAAGATTGGGGAATACACGATTTTTGTCTGGAATGCAGACGGTCTGGGTTGGCTCGAGTTGATGATAGAATTTTTGGAAGCGGCGTCCGCGTCTCCAAGTTCCGTTCCCTGAACGCAATCGCGGCTCTTGCCTTCCGGCGAGCGCCCTTGCTGGTTTCTACCCAGCAAGCACTTTGCCTTTGTTTCCCCTGGCAGGGTTCGTTAGAGTGCGCGGACCCTCGTTTCGCAACCCTTTACGTTTTTGTTTAAACACTCAACTCACTGAGAATGAATTACCCTCGCTTTTTGATCGTACTGCTGGCCGGTAGCCTGGCCACTGCTTTCGCCTCACGGTCCGCACGCGCGGAAGAATGGAAAAACCTTTTTGATGGCAAGACACTCGATGGCTGGGTCCAGCGAGGCGGCGAGGCGAAGTATGCCGTGGAAGACGGCGCCATTGTCGGCACCACCGTTCCCAAGACGCCGAACAGCTTTCTTTGCACGGAGAAAGACTATGGCGATTTCATCCTGGAGTTGGAGTTCAAGGTCGATCCCCAGATGAATTCCGGCATCCAGATCCGGAGCCATGAGTTTCAGGAAGGCGATCCGCAGCCCATCGGTCTGGGCAAAGACATTCCCGTGGGCCGGGTGCATGGCTATCAGGTGGAGATCGATCCCTCCGACCGCGCCTGGACCACCGGCATCTATGACGAAGGCCGCCGGGGTTGGATCAACGACCTGCGCGGCAACGCGGCGGCGCGATACGCCTTCAAGCAGAACGAGTGGAACCATGTGCGAGTCCAGGCTATTGGCGACACCATCAAGACCTGGCTGAACGGCGTCCCCGCCGCGAACCTGGTGGACCCCATGACCCTGAGTGGCTTCATCGCTCTGCAGGTGCACGGCATCGGGAACCGCGAAGAAACGATGCAGGTCCGTTGGCGGAATATCCGCATCCAGGATCTGGGCGAAAGTCACTGGGAACCGCTGTTCAACGGCAAGGACCTGAGCGGATGGAACCCCAATGTCGAAAGTTCCTGGTCCGTGAAAGAAGGGGTGCTGGTGGGGAAAAGCTCCGCCGAACAGAAGCACCACAGCCTGCTGTTCAGCGGAGCGGAGTACGGTGACTTTACCGCCAAGGTGGTTTTTCGCGCTCTGTCCGGAAATAGCGGGTTCTTTTTCCGCGCGGAAAAGACGGACGACGAAAAGGGCATCCGTGGCTTTCAAGCGGAGATCGACACGGACGGCAAAAACGTGGGCGGACTCTACGAAACCCAGGGCCGCCAGTGGATGGCGCAGCCGGACGAAGCGGTCCTCGCCAAAGCCTTTCAGCCAAAGGAATGGAACGAGCTGACGGTATCCGCCCACGGCCAGCGGATCGTGATCCATCTGAACGGGCACAAGACCGTGGATCTGGTGGACACCGAGGGCGCCTCCAGCGGATTGCTGGCTCTCCAACTGCATGGCGGGCAGGACATGAACGTGGAGTTCAAGGCTGTCGAACGGCTCAGGACCGCCGGGGAACGTCCGGCGGACGAACCGGTTACCCCGGCGGACGCCGCCTCTCTTCCGCCCGTGGTGCCGGAAGGCGCGGAAGTGAAGAAATTGGCCGAGGGTTTCACCTTTACCGAAGGCCCGGCGGAGGCGGCGAACGGCTGGATCTATTTTTCCGATATCCCGAACGAACACATCAATATCTACAAACCCGAGTCCGGCGAAGTGGAACGGTTCCGCGAAAACAGCGGCCGGACCAATGGGCTGATGTGGACGCCCGCCGGCGCCCTGATTGCCTGTGAAGGCGGCAATCGCCGGGTGACCCGCACTTTTGGCGACGAGATCACGGTTCTCGCGGACAGCTTCGAAGGTAAGAAATTGAACAGCCCGAACGACCTGGTCCTGGACGATATCGGCGGCCTCTATTTCACCGATCCCCGCTATGGGAAAGAAGACGACATGGAACTCGACGTCATGGGCGTCTACTATATCGATCGCGGCGGCAAGATCAGCCGGGTGGTGGACGACGCGGTGAAGCCGAACGGGCTCATCCTTTCCAACGACTACCAGACCCTCTACCTGGCCGATCCGGGATCGGAAAAGATCCTGGCTTATGATGTAAAGGAAGACGGCGCCCTGGAGAACCGGCGTGACTTCGCCCCGGTGGGCAGCGACGGCATGACCATCGACGAACGCGGCAACGTCTACTGCACGTGGAAGGGTGAAGTATGGATCTTCTCACCCGCCGGCGAGGAAATTGCCCGGATCGCCTGTCCGGAAGCGCCAGCGAACTGCACCTTTGGCGGCCCGGAAGGAAAGACCCTCTACCTGACGGCGCGGAAGGGATTTTACTCCATCGGCCTGAACGTGCGCGGCGGCCGGACGCGGAACGGCGGCTGAGTTGCGATCCACACGGAAGCTGAAACCGCTTTCGCGCGGTTTCAGCGGGAGCCGTCGAGAAAGGCCAGGCGGGCGATCAAATATCGCCCGTGCGAAGGTACTGCTCGTGCGTTTCCTGAATCTGCTGCTGAGTCCGCAGGTTGCTCGGCTCGGGATAGCCGCCTTCGGGCCCCAGAGGAGCGTCTCCGGCTACGCAGCCTGAAAGGACAATCACAGCCAAAACGCAAATGGCGCAAAGATGCTTCATGATTTGGTGAATACCTTGAATTGGAAGCAACTGCAAGCCTGGAAGCAGGAAAGGCAGCCAGACTCATCCCCTTTTGGGCGGCGCGTGAAAAGACGGTCAACGGGGCATGCCCGTGCTTGTCTGCCGCGGCTGCGCTCTGATAGCGTTTCCGTCATGATGAAGACCCCTTTCTCTCTTTTGTCCTTCGCCACCGTTCTGCTCTTGCTGATGAGTTCTGGGTGGACCGGTTCCCAAGCTCAAGCCGCGGAGGCGGAAGATGACGGCAAGTTGCGGATCATCTGCTTTGGCGCGCACCCAGATGACTGCGAATTGCGCGCTGCCGGGGTGGGCGCTCTATGGGCGAAACAGGGGCACCATGTGAAATTCGTGGCGGTCACGAATGGCGACATCGGCCATTGGCGGGAAGCAGGCGGACCGCTGGCCCAGCGCCGGCAGGCGGAAGTGGAAAAGGCAGCCGAGATTCTGGGCACTTCCGTCACGGTCATGGACAACCACGATGGCGAACTGGAACCTACCCTGGAAAACCGCAAGAAGATCACGAGATTGATTCGCGAGTGGAACGCGGATCTGGTCATCGCGCACCGGCCCAACGACTACCACCCGGACCATCGCTACACCGGCATTCTCATCCAGGACGCGGCCTTCATGGTCACCGTGCCCTTCTTCTGTCCAGAGACGCCTGCCTTGACGAAGAATCCCGTCTTCATGTACTACGAAGACCGTTTCGAGGACCCGAACCCCTTTACCCCGGACATCGTGATCGATATCGACGCGACGATCGACCAAAAGCTGGACGCTCTGGCGGTGATGGAGTCCCAATTTCTGGAGGGAGGCGCCTTGGGCAATGAGAATCGCACCCCCAAAACGTCAGAAGAACGGGTGCAGCGCATCGCGCAAGTGCGGCAGAGTCAGGACGCCCGGTTCATGCGGACCGCGCAGAAGTACCGGGATCAGCTCATTCAATGGTATGGCGAAGAACACGGTAAAGACGTGAAACATGCCGAAGCCTTCCAGGTCTGCGAATACGGCAGCCAACCAGGGGAAGATCAGTTGAAAAAACTGTTCCCGTTTTTCGGAGAGTAGTCCCCAGCCTCAGTGGGACGTCAGTTCCCGGTCCAGCCGGCGGCTCGGCGCCGGTTGGGTAGCCTGGGCGGGAGAAACAAAGCAGGGGTCCACGATCCAGCCTTCCAGAGCATCGGCGCCTTCCGGGATGCCGAACCCCTCGTCCCGGCGAGTCCAGGCCCAGGCGGCTTGGACCGCGGCACAGATGGCATCCAGGCGGTCGCCGGCCACGTCGTCGACAATGAGTTGATCGAAGTCCTCGGGAATCTCCACGCCAAAGCCGAAGACCTTCCGGATGCCGGGAGAACGTAGCGCCTCCAGCACCAGGGCGCGGTTGGCGGACTGAACCGCCTCGCCATCGCAGTAGGGGCTGCCTTTGTAGCAGGTGCGTCCAATGACCCGGCGCACGATGAGAGCGGGGTAGGCCTCCACCGCCCAGGACCGGTTGTTGGCCGGACGGCAGGGTTCCAGGGACAGAGTCGTTTCCAGAAGAAAAGGCAAGGCCGCGTGGTACATGCGCGCCACGGGGGGCCGGACCGTGTTCATTGGACTGGCCGCCGCCGCGATTTCGTCCGTGACCCGGAAATGATGACGGTCTCCCGGGGGGCGGAATTCCTGATATTCCAAGAGCAGGCTGTGAAACTGGTGCCAATTCATCCCGGCGATTTTTCGGGAAGCCTGCGTCCAGTTCAGAGGATACCCCAGATTCTCAAACAGCCGCCGCGGCTGGCTGAAGGGAAGATCCAGCCCCGTGATCTGCACGCTGTCCGAAATGACTTCCAGAAACGAGCGAAAGGCAGCCAGGCTGGGCAGTGGCTTCAGGCCTGTCAGCCGAAGCAGCCCAGATTCAAATTCGCAAACCGCCACGACGATCGGCTTGCGATCGCAAGGTACGGACGTGAAATCGACTCCAAATACTCTCATGGCGGGGGCAGCCAATGGGAAGCGGGGAGGTTATCCGTTCCCAGAGTCTGCCCACCTTGAAGACGCAAGAATTGTACCGATTCGTACTACTATCGGAGCGGAGCGGGCCAAAAAATCGCGGAAATTTTGGCCTCTCTCATTTTTGGAGATAAGCGATCAAATCACGGACTTCATCCGGCTTCAAAGCGGACAGCAGTCCTTCCGGCATCAGGGACTGTTCCAGCGTCTGCCGCTCTTTGATGTCTTTGATCGAAATGTCGTGATGACCCGCCGGGTCGCGCAGGGTCAGGGAGTATTCGTTTTCGGAAATGACATTTCCGCTTAGAACGCCTCCGTCTTTCAAAGTGATGATCGTGAGGCGGAAGTCCTGGGGCAGCGTGGCGCTGGGATCGATCACGTTTTCCAGCAGGTAGAAGACATCGCCGCGGTTGGCTCCGGTCAGTTCCGGACCGATCTGGCCGCCTTCACCGTGCAGGGTGTGGCAGGCCATGCAGAGCATCTGGAACTTGGCGTGGCCGTTTTCAATGTCAGCATGCGCCAGCACGTCCGGAGTCAGTTGGTTTTCCCAGTAGGTAATGGTCTCCTTCTTTTCGCCGGAAGATTGACCCATGGAACCCCAGTTTTTGGCGAGCAGTTTCTTCAAGTCGTCTTTCTTGAAATTCTGAATCTGACGGGCGTGATAAGCCGTAATGGCATGGCGCGGAACTTTGCCCTCGCCCATGGCTTTCAGCAATTCCCCGGCAAACTTGGGATTCGAGGTCAGAGTATTGGAAGCGTGCAGTTGGTCGTCTGAGTCGAAGTCTTCAAAGCGCTCCAGCAGGGCTTTCGACACCTCCGGTTCTTTGAAAGCTTTCAAGGCCTGGATGGCATCGGAACGCAGCGCTTTGTCATCCAGGAGGGCCAGGATAGAAGGTAGAATCGCCTTGTCTCCGGAGGTGGTCAGGATTTCCAGGGCAATCCGCTTCTCCTCAAGCGAGGTTTCGCTAGAGGCCAGGAGGTCCTTCATTTCCTGGCGGGCCGCTACCGGGTCGAAAGATTCCTGGAGGCGGAAGGCCAGAGAGCGCAGGTCCGGGCGGGCTTTGAAAGCGGCATAAGTTTCCGCCCAGCCTTCGGGAGCTTTCAGATCCGTTTGTCCTTTCAGTCCTTCGACCAGCCCGGCCAGCAGGTCGCTGGTTTGCTGGTCGCGGAATTCTTTCTCGCTACCCATCACTTCCATGGCCGCCACGCGCTGGGTCAGGGCTAGGACTTCGCCGTAGTGGCCGGATTCTCCCAGCCGCCGCGCCACATGGTGGTGAAGCGTGGGGTAGGTGGTTCGTTCGGCGAGGGAGATCGCCTGCTCGGGAAAGTCAGCCACGTCATCCTTGATGCCGAACCAGATCATGAGGGGAAGGTTGGGGTCATCCGCGTCGCCGGTGTGGCCCGCCAGGCCTTGAGCCACGCGCCAGATTATCTCATTTCCTTCCGCCCGTTGCAGGAGCTTCGTCCAGGCCAGGCGCACCAGGGGCGAGGGATCTTCCGGGGACACGACAAACGTCAGGTTTTCATCCTCCGTGAAGGGATACTCCGTGGAAAGGCGGATGGCCATGGCGCGGAGGTATTCGTCTCCGTCATCCATGAGGTGGGTGAGGATGTCTCCCGGGACGGCCTCGATGACGTGCATGGTGAGAAACGCCCGGAGACGGAGCGCGGTGTCGTCGCCATTGATCAGCGCGGGGATGAGCACCTCGCCCACCGCGTTCTTGTCCACCGTGCCGGCGGCGCAACGCTGTTGGAGAACGTGGCGCGCCATGCGGGCGTACCACTCGTTTCCGTCCAATTGATACTTTGCCAGGGCAGTGTCGGAATCTTCCCAGAGATTGACCGGTTTCGGCGGGGAGGGTTCGCCATAGATCAGCTTGTAAATGCGGCCGGAGGAGCGATGCACGCCGTCGCGGTCGTGGCACTCGCCCAGGTCCACCCAGTCAGAGAGAAAGACGTCTCCGTCCGGGCCGTAGAGAACGGTAACGCCGCGGAACCAGTCATTGTTCGCCAGCATGAAGTCCGGGCGGTGCTTCGCCACGTAGCCGGAACGGTGGCGTTCCAGTGTGTCGTTGTTCAGGCGCCGGCCGTGGGTGTTGCACAGGAACATGGTGTTCCGGTATTCCTCCGGCCACTTGCCGCCCAGGTAAACCATGCCGCCGCAGTGGCTGTGACCGCCGCCCAGTTCGCCGTGGACGCCCTCGGCGTCGCGGGTCTTGGTCCAGTCGTCCGTGGTGCCCGCGTGGTGCAGGTGATCCGCGCACATGGGAATGCCGGAGTAGACGTACTTGCAGAAGGGATCCTCCCGGTCGCCCATGCGGGGGAAGAAAGCGCCATGGATGGCGTGGAAGAGGTGGCCCGTGACGTTGTTGGTGAAAAAGGCGTCGCCCTTGTCATTCCAGTCCAGCCCCCAGGGGTTGGTCGTGCCGCGGCACACCACTTCGAACTCCTGGGTCACCGGGTGGTAGCGCCAGATGGAGCAGTCCAGGCCGGTGCGCTCTGACTCAGGCGTGCCGGGTTTGCCGACCAGGGAGGGCGCCTTGATGCCGTGGCGGCCGTAGAGCCAGCCGTCGATGCCCCAGGTCAGGCCGTTGATGAAATTGTGCTGCGCTTCCGTGGTCCAGCCGTCCAGGACCACTTCCGGTTCGCCGTCCGGCACGTCGTCACGATCCCGGTCCGGGATGAAGAGCAGGTTTGGCGCGTCGCCCACCCACACGCCGCCCCAGCCGGGGACCATGGCGGAAACGTGATTGCCGCCGGTCCAGAAGACTTTCCGGCTGTCGTGGCGTCCGTCGTTGTCTGTGTCTTCAAAGATGAGAATGCGGTCTTCGCCCTTGGTTTCCCATTCCTGGTAGGAATAGCTCTCCGCCACCCAGAGCCGTCCCCGGTCGTCGAAGGCCATGGCGATGGGTTGCCGTACGTCTGGCTCGCCCGCGAAGAGCCGGGCCTGAAAGCCCTCCGGCATGGTGATCGCGGCGGCGGCTTCTTCCGGCGTGGGCGGGTGAGTCTCCGGGTCCTGGGTGTCCAGCGGGACGTAGGCGTCCTTTGGGTCCGCCGCGTGGGCCGCCATGGCCACGGCGAGGAATATTAGAAGCCAGGGAAAGGAGTGGAAGAGGGTGAACCGGTGGGATTTCATGCTGAACGTGGGAGTTTAGAGAGGCCGTGGTGGCGGTGCGCTCAAAAAGCGGGGTTGGGGAAAACTTGAAATGAAGGGGCTGCGGGGACCGGTGTAAATAACTTTTCCCGCCGTAACCTTCTGCTAATAGATGGGTCATGCGAAAAATTTCCCCCCTCTGGAGGCAGCTTTACGGTGCCCTGTTTTTCTTTTCGCTGTGCTCCTTGCCGCCAGTTTTGGCAAAGGCGGAGACCGCCGCGGGTTTGGGATGGGAGACCTGTCAGGAAGGAAAGCACAGCCATTTTCATGACGAGGCCGTGGTTCCCCAGGCCGACGGAAAAGGCGGCAAGCAACTGAAGTACGCGCCAGACCGCCTGGTGGATCTCCGGCACCTGAAGCTGGAGGTGACGCCGGATTTTGAGGACCGGTCCATCGCCGGGATCTCCACCCTGACCTTTGCCCCTATCGCCAAGCCCCTTCATCAACTGGACCTGGATGCCGTCGGCCTGGACGTGGAGAAAGTGGAAAGTTCGGTTCCCATCGAAGACTGGGAGATCGAAGAGGAGCGGATCGTGGTCACTTTTGAAATGGAACTTCCGCCGGGGGAGGTGGCCACGCTGTCCGTCACCTACCGGGCGGAGCCTGAAAAGGGCCTCTACTTTCGCACCGAAGCGATGGGTTACCCCAAAGGAGACGACCACCTCTGGACCCAGGGCCAACCGGAGTGGCACCGCTATTGGTTTCCCAGTCACGACTACCCGAATGAGCGTTTCACCTCCGAAATCATCTGCCATGTGCCGGAGGGCATGACCGTGCTCTCGAATGGCCGCCTCGTGGAGGAGGAAAAGGAAGCCGGAGGACTCGTCCGTTTCCACTGGCTGCAGGACAAGGAGCACGTGAACTACCTGATCTCCCTGATCGCCGGGCACCTGGAGAAGCTGGAGGACCGGCACGGGGATTTACCGCTGGCGTTCTATACCCCGCCTTCGGAATTTTCCGTGGCGGAAAATTCCTTCCGCGACACGCGAAAGATCATCGCTTTTTTCGAAAAGGAAATCGGGGTGCCCTATCCCTGGGACAAGTATTACAACGTCTGCGTGCAGGACTTCGTGGCGGGAGGGATGGAAAACACCAGCATCACCACGCTCACGACGTACACTCTCTTTTCGAAAGAGTCCGAAAATATCCGCACCACTCATCGCCTGGACGCGCACGAAGCCGCGCACCAGTGGTTTGGCGATCTGCTGACTTGCAAAGACTGGTCGCACCTGTGGTTGAACGAGGGCTTCGCCACCTATTACAGCGCGCTCTATGATGAAGCCCGCGACGGTACCGGCGAATTGCGCTACGTGATGTATCAAAACGCGGAGCGCATTTTCAAAGCCAAGGACGACAAGCCCATCGTGTGGCGGGGGTACCTCGTGCCTCGCGAACAGTTCGACTACCGGGCTTATCCCAAAGGCGCCTGGGTGCTGCACATGCTACGCTCCCAACTGGGCCCGGATCTCTACCGGGACTGCATCCGGACTTATGTGGAACGAAACCGGAACCAGAACGTGGTAACGGAAGACCTGAGAGATGTTTTTGAAGAACTCAGTGGCCGGACCATGGACCGCTTCTTCGACCAGTGGGTTTTCCATGGTGGGCATCCAAAATTGAAAATCGACTATGCCTGGGACCAGAAAAGCAGCCAGGCAAGAATATCCGTCACGCAGACGCAGGAGCTAAGCGACCGGGTCCTTTTGTTTGAGTTTCCCTTGCCCATTACCATTTACACGGAAGCGGGGGCCGTTCGCGATTTTTCCATCGAAGTGACCCAGGCCTCCGAGGATTTCTACTTTGAACTTGCCTCCGAACCCGAAGCCGTCCGAATCGACCCGGACTATACCGTCTTGGCCGAAGTGGATTTCAAGCCTCCGCTGCCCATGATCCGGGCCCAGTTGGAATTGAAAACGGACATGATGGGGCGCTTGTTTGCCGCCAGGATGCTCGGCGGCCGCGGGGATACGAAGAGCCTGGAGGCACTGAAACATACGTTGAATAACGACGACTACTATGGAGTGCGCATCGAGTCCGCGAAAGCCCTAGCCAAGACCCATAGCGATGAGTGTCTGGAGATCCTGCTGGTGTCGTTGAAGCAAGACGACGCCCGCGTCCGCCAGGCGGTGGTGGAGAGCATCGGGCGATTCTATGAAGACCGTTCCCGCCAGGCGCTGGAAGAGGTGCTTCGCTCGGAAAAGAATCCGGAGATTATCGGGTCGGCGGTGGAAGCCCTGGGTAAGTATTCGCGGCCGGAAGTGAGTGACGAGTTAACCAGTATGTTGGAGAGTGAATCTTACAAGAACCGGGTCGCTGCTTCCGCGGTGGAAGCGATGGAGATTCAGGACCATCCCGCCTATGTGGAGGGATTGAAAGAAGCGCTTTCCTCCGGGCAGGAGGAGTTCACCACCCGCGACTTTGGCGGTGGGCTGGAGACCCTCGGCAAGCTGGCCCGCCATGAAGAAGAACCGCGCCGTGCCGAGGTACGCGAATTCCTGGCGGACTATCTGGATTCGCCAAAGGAATTGGTCCGCACCGCCGCCATCCGCGCCCTGGGCGAACTGGAAGACCCAGCCGCTCTACCCCTTTTGGAAACCTATACCCAGACCGAAAACGAAGCCCTGCCAGAATACAAGGCAGCTGAAGAGGCGGTGAAAAAGCTGAATGGAGAGAAGGAACAGAGCGACGAAGTCCAAGATCTAAGGAAGGAACTCCTCGAACTGAAGAAGGCGTTCGAGGAGTTGAGCAAAAAGGTGGAAGCCAAAGAGAAACAGGAAGCGGCGGCGGAAGAGAAGGGGAATTAGCAGGCTTCGCTTAGCCCTTCATTTTGTTGGGCTTTCACTTTGGCGAGGAAGTTCCAGGGCAGGCGCCGAATGTGCCTACCCTGTGAAATAGTCCGTAATCTGTTGGCAAAAACCTTTACCACGGCATGGCCCGCCGGAAGCCCTTCGGGGCGGCGGGCTTCTTCTTTCCGTTCCGGACGATTTTCAAACATCCCAGCAGGATGAAGGCAGCGCCCACGATCTGGACGGCCGCGAAACGTTCGCCAAAAATGACGTATCCGCCGACGGACGCCATGACGGGCAGGGCCATCTGGATGGAAGCTCCCGTGCTAACCGGCAGGCAGCGGTAGCCTTCATTCATGGAAAGCTGCCCCAGCGAGGCGAACACCGCCCCCAGCATCAGCGCGCCCAGCGGCGCCCAGCCCGGCCATTCGAAGTGATAGATTCCGAGCGGCAGAGCCACGATCAGCATATAGACGCACTGACACAGGAAGATGGACGAAACCGAGTACTGCTTGGTCAGGTGGCGGATCGCCACCACGGTCGCCGCCGCCGCCAACGCGCCCACCAACGCGATGATATCCGCCCAGCCAAACTGGTGAGACGTGCCGCCCGCCGCGCCGGTCAAGAGCACCAGGCCGCCGAAGGCCACCGCCATCCACAGCCCTTTTCGCAGGCTGAGAATTTCCTTCAAAAACACCGCCGCCATGAGGGCTCCGAAGATGATGTAGGTGCTGCTTAACAAGGTGGACATGCCCGCGCCCAGCTTCGGCACGCTGTAGTAAAAGGCAAAGGTTCCCACAATGCCCAGGACTCCCCGGGTGACCATCAAAGGGCCGGTGAACAGCGGCTTCAGGCTCTGCCGGAAGAGGGACGGAAACATGGAAAACGTCAGCACCGCGCCGATCCCGGCCCGGAAGGCCATGGCCACCCAGGCGTCCACATGCGCGATGGCCCCCAGGTACTTCAGCAACATGACGTTGCCGGAGAAAAAGAAGAGAGCCACCACCATGAACAGGACGCCACGGCGGGCCAGGGCCTGCTCGGCGGCTTCGAGGATCGCGGCCGAGGGTATGGGCTCGTCTTTTTCGTTGGGGTCCGGCGCCGTGGCCTGAGATGGCGGCGGAGTGACTGAGGTAGAGGTCGTTCTCATGAGGTCGGATCAGCTCGAGGCTGACCGGACGAAAAACAGAGAAGCAAAGAACCTTATCAGAGAAGAATGCGTGGGAAAGAAAGCCGGATCACCCTCGAGCGGACAGTTAGTCCACAATAATCCAAAAGCGGACCTCAATGGAGGCCGCCTTGGCGCGTTTTAGCAGATGGGTGAAGGAGTTACGCATTCGTGAAAGAGGTCCCAAGCTACGTCAGGTGGACCCCAGCGCAAGGGCAATCCTTACGCTCTCTGCATGAATTTTTCGTTTCTTAACGCTTTGCGCTCACGCCATTGCGTCACAGGATTCCGTTTGTCCCCGGCCGGAGTCCCCGCTAGGCTGAGGTTTCTCTCTCCCCGGGACTCCCTTTCTTTTTCGAATACAGACACCATGCCCGCCGAGCACCGCTTCACTCTGAGGAAACGCATCGAATTCGCGGATACGGATTTGGCGGGCATCATGCACTTTTCGAATTTCTTCCGGTTCATGGAGGTCACCGAGCACGCCTTTTACCGGTCGCTGGGCTTTTCGGTGCACCCGTTCCGACACCACTTGGAAGAAATGTCCGGCGGGCCCAAAGTGGGTTGGCCCCGCGTGCACGCCACGGCGGACTTCCGGCTTCCCCTGAACTTTGAGGAAGAAGTGGACGTGGAACTCCTGGTGGAAGAGGTGCGTCACCGGACGCTGAGCTACGCCTTCCGCTTCTGGAAGTTTCCGGACGTGGCCGAGAAGCGGGCCGTGGCGGCGACGGGCCGTTTTACCGTGGTCTGCGTGGCCATGGACGAAGCGAGCGGCAAGATGAAAGCGGTTGCCATTCCCGACGAAGTGCGCGAGAAAATCGAAGCCGCTCCCCCGGAAGTTCTCGAGGAATTCGAGTCTCACGCGAGAGTTTCCTGAACCCTTTTCCGCATGCAGCAGAAATCTAAAGTCATGACATACAGCTGGTTGTTATTTGCCTTGGGCACCGTGGCCACTTGGGGCCTGTACGGTGTGTTTCTTCATATGGGCCAAATGGGCATGGCCGATCCCGTGAATGGCCGTTACAAGGCCTTTCTGTTCGTAGGCATTGCCTACTTCCTCACCGCCGTGGTGGCGCCTTTGGCGGTGCTGGTGGTGAAGGGCTCGAACTGGTCGTTTCCAGGAAAGGGCATGTGGCTTTCCCTGGTGGCCGGCATCCTCGGCGCCATTGGGGCATTCTTCGTGCTGCTGGCGCTGGGCGCGGGTATTAAGAACCACGTGGGACCGAGCGTGGTGATGTCCATCATCTTCGCCGGGGCGCCCATCGTGAACGCCTTCGTGGCCATCAAGATGCACCCGCCGGAAGGCGGTTTCTCCGCCATCCCGTGGCAGTTCTACCTCGGCATCTGTCTGGCGGCCGCAGGCGGTTGCTTGGTGACGCTTTTCAAACCGAACCCCGCCCCCCACAAACCGGTGGCGCCCGCCGCGCAACACGCTCCGGCGAATCCGGACGCGGACTCAGCCAATAAAAGCTGATCCAAAACCGAGGCACGGCAGGAAACCCCCAGACACGGCATGACGGGAAGAGCAGAGATCGAAGACCTCCAGCTCCAGCGCCTGCGTGCCATGATCGCCGAGGTCCGGCCGGCGAATCGCTTCTATCAGCGCCGCCTGAAGGAAGCGGGCGTGGACGAAAAGATCGCCAGTCTGGCGGCCTTCTCGAAGAAGATGCCGTTTACCACCAAGATGGACTTGGTGTGGGATCGGGAAGAGTTTCCGCCCTACGGATCGAACCTGACCTACCCGATCGAGCGCTACAGCCGGCTTTGCCAGAGCAGCGGCACCACCAGCGGGCCGCTGCCGACGCTGGATACTCCGGAAAGCTGGGGCGCCATGCTGGACTGCTGGGACGTGGTGTATGAAGCCGCTGGGGTCTCGCCGAAGGAAGTCATCTTTTTCGCCTTTTCATTCGGACCCTTTCTGGGCTTCTGGACCGCGTTTGATGCGGCCACGCGGCGGGGAAACCTGTCCATTCCCGGCGGCGGGTTGAGCAGCCTGGCCCGGCTTCAGGCGATGTCTCTGCACCAGGCCACGGTATTGTGCTGCACGCCGACCTATGCCATCCGCCTGGGCCAGGTCCTGGCGGAGCAGGACCCGGCGGACTTGCCTGGACTGTGCGTGAAGAAAATCATCGTGGCCGGCGAACCTGGCGGCAGCATGCCGGAACTGCGCCGCCAGATCGAGTCCTACTGGAAAGGGGCCCGCGTCTTCGATCACCACGGCATGACGGAACTGGGCCCCGTCAGCTTCGAACATCCGGAGCATCCGATGAATCTCTGCGTCATCGAGGGTTCCTATTACGTGGAGGTCATCGACCGCGAAACCCACCAGGAAGTGGCCGAAGGCGAACGGGGCGAACTGGTAGTGACCAACCTGACCCGCCTGGCCTGCCCGCTGATGCGCTACCGGACTGGCGACCTGGTGCAAAAGGGTTACCTGGAAGATAGCCGCACCGATCCGCCGCGCCGCTTGCTGACCCTGGAAGGCGGCATCCTGGGCCGGGTGGACGACATGGTGGTGATTCGCGGCGTGAACCTTTACCCCACCGCGGTGGAAAAAGTGATTCGCGGTTTCCCGGAAGTGGCGGAGTTCCAGGTCATCCAGTCCACCCGCCAGGCGATGGCGGAGCTTGAAGTGGTGGTGGAACCCATGGAAGATGTTTCCACGGAAAACCACCTCGCGCAGCGCATCGGGACCGCGCTGAGCAATGCCTTTACCCTCCGGATACCGGTGCGTCTGGTGGAACCCAACTCCCTGCCGCGCTTCGAATTCAAATCTAAACGCTGGATCAAAAATGGCTGAGCCGATTGTGGAACTCAAAGGAGTCGTCAAGACGTACGGTGGCGTGGACGGACGCCGCGTGCTGGACGGCCTGGACATGAAGGTCGAAGCGGGCGAACGCTTCTCCATCGTGGGCCCTTCCGGGTCGGGAAAGAGCACCCTGCTGAACATCCTGGGCACGCTGGATCAGCCCACGGAAGGCGAGATGCTGTTCGAACAGAAGTCGTTGAAAGGCGCCAGCGAGAAAGAGCTGGCCGCCCTGCGCAGCCGGAGTATCGGCTTCATCTTTCAGCTTCACCACCTGCTGCCGCAATGTTCGGTGCTGGAAAACGTGCTGGTGCCCACGCTGGCGCTGAAGGGAAAACAGGACCAGGCGGCGTTGGAAAAACGGGCCAAGGATCTCCTGGACCGCGTGGGCCTGGCGGCTCACGTCTCGAAGAAGCCGAATCAGCTCTCCGGTGGGGAACGCCAGCGCGTGGCCGTGGTGCGGGCCCTGATCAATCAACCGCGCCTGCTCCTGGCGGACGAGCCAACCGGCGCCCTGGACGAAGACAACGCCGGCAAACTCGTGGACCTCTTGATCGAGCTGAACGGCGCCGAGGGCGTGGCGGTGATCATGGTTTCCCACGACCTGAGCTTGGCGGAGCGGATGGGCTCCGTGCGGGAACTGCGGAACGGCAAGATTCACCTCAAGTAAAACGTTAGAGAGAGGCGGGACGTTTTAGCGGTCCGCCTGGCGATGCGATGAAACCCTGGACTCTCGTTAAACGAAGCCTGACCCACTACTGGCGGCTGAACCTGGCCGTCCTGGCGGGCGTTCTCCTGACTTCCGCCATTCTCAGCGGTTCGCTGGTGGTGGGTGACTCGGTGAAAGAAAGCCTGCGGCAAAACGCGGCGGCGCGGATCTCCGGCATCCGGCAGATCCTGTCCGGCGGCGACCGCTTTTTCACTACCCAACTCGCGGACTCAGTGCGCGAGGGGCTGGACGGCGGGGCCGTGGTCGCGCCCGTGCTCCAGGTGCGCGGAACCGTCTCCACCCAGGGCGGCGGCAACCGGGCCAACAACGTTCAGATCATTGGGGTGACCGACGACTTCTGGAAGCTGAGCCGGGCCGGTGACGATCCCGGTCTGCCGAAGAACGGAAACTGGTTTGCCGTGAATGACGTCCTAGCCAGCCGCCTGAATGTGAAGCCGGACGACCGTGTGATCGTGCGCGTGGAAATTCCGGGTACCCTTTCGCGGGACGCGCCTCTTTCCGGGGAAGCAGACCAGACCGTGCCGTTGACGGAATCCATCGACCTGGTGGTGGGACCGGACCGCCAGGGCCGCTACAGCCTGCGCGCGGAACAGGTGCCGCCGCCGAGCGTGTATCTTCCGATCTCAGTGCTTCAGGAAGCGCTGAAGAAACCCGGCGAGGCGAACCTGCTCCTGACCGGAGGTGGTGGCGAAAGCCCGGTGACCGATGAGAAGCTCGGTGAAGTCATCGAACAAAACTGGCGCCTGGAAGACGCCGCGCTGGCGCTAACGAAAGCGGAAAGCTCCGGACCGGGCGGCGCCCGCTGGGATCTGACGAGCAGCCGGGTGTTTATCGATCAGGATCTCGCTCACGCCGCGGACAGTCTGAAAGTTCCGCACGATGCCGTGCTGACGTACTTGGTTAACGGAATCCGCAAGGACGGCGGCAATGTGCTCACGCCCTATTCCATGGTGACGGGCACGAGCACCTCCACGTCGGACCTGATTCCCAAAGACCTGAAGGACGGGGAAATCGTCATCACCCAATGGCTGGCCGACGATCAGGGCCTGAAGCCGGGCGACAAGCTGACGCTGGAATACTACGTGGTGGAAGGTGGCCGGACCCTCACGGAAGAGACGGCCAGCTTCACGGTGCGGGCGGTGCTGCCGATGGATCAGCCAGGACTGGACAAGAGCTGGACGCCGAATTTCCCCGGCCTGCTGGAAGTGGAAGACGTGGATCGCTGGGAGCCAGGCATCCCGATCGATAACAGCCGGATCCGCGACAAGGACGAGGCGTATTGGGACGACTACCGCGCCACGCCGAAAGCCTTCGTCACCCTGGCGACGGCGCGTAAGCTCTGGACCAACCGCTTTGGCGACACCACGGCCTTCCGCTATGCCACCGCGGATGAGGGAGCCATTCGTAGCGGGCTAAAGGAAAAGCTGACCTACGGAGACCTGGGCCTGACCCTCCGGAACCTGGAGAGCGAGGCGGCTTCCGCCGTGGCGCAGTCTTATGACTTTGGGGAACTCTTTGCCTACATGAGCTTCTTCCTCATCGTGGCGGCGCTCATCCTGACGGGCCTGGTCTTTGTCTTTGGTGTGGAACAGCGCCGCTCGCAGATCGGCCTGCTCATGGCGGTGGGCATGCCCGCGCGCAAGATCCGGGGCCTGTTCTTGAAAGAAGCCATCCTGCTGAGCGGAGTGGGGGCTTTGTTAGGATTGGTGGGCGGTTTCATTTACACCAAGCTGGCGCTGTGGGGCATGTCCGGCGCGTGGAAGGAAGCCGCCGCCGGCGTGAAGTTTGTCTATTTCGTGAAACCCGTCAGCCTGATCGGCTCCTGGGCTGGGACGGTGGCGGTGGCGCTGTTCGTGGTTTACCTGGCCAGCCGGGCCGTTTCGCGGGTGCACCCCAGCCAGTTGATAGCCGGTGGTCTGGGCCAAGCGAAGTCCCCAGCGGAAGGGAAGCCTTTCCTGAAAACCTTCGCCTTCTGGATCGGCGTGCTGTGCCTGTTGGCGGGCGTGGGTTGCCTCCTAGCGCCGAAAGCGCCCGGCACCATGGCGGAGCAGGCCATGTTCTTCATGTCCGGTTTCTGCATCACCGGCGCGGGGGTGGCTTTTTGCCTGATGCTCCTGCGGGCCATGGAGAAAGGGCAGGGCGGCATTCATTCTCTGGCGGCGCTGGGACGGCAAAATTCCGTGCGGCGGAAAGGGCGCAGCCTGGCGGTGATCGGCTTGATGGCGGCGGGCGTGTTCATGGTGACGGCAATCAACGCCTTCCGCATGGACGCGCGGCGGGGCAACGAAACGCGGGACTCCGGCACCGGCGGCTTCGCCTATGTGGGCGAAACGACTCTGCCCGTGTATGAAGACCTGAACTCCAAGGAAGGCCGGGAAAAACGTTCCCTGCCGGAAATGGAAGGCGTGGACTACCACTTCGTGCAGTTCCGGGTGAGCAATGGGGAAGACGCCAGTTGCCTGAACCTGAATCGCGCCCAGCGGCCCCGCCTGCTGGCGGTGAAGCCGGAGGAACTCGCCAGCCGGGAAGCCTTCAGCTTTGGCGGCACCTTGAAGGGGCTGGAGTATGAGAAATCGCCCTGGGAACTGCTGAAGGCCAAACTGCCAGACAGCCCGGAGGGGCGGCCCGTCATTCCCGGCATGGTGGACCAGACCACCGCAGCCTATGCCCTGAAACTCGGCTTGGGCGATACACTGCCCTATGAGGATGGAAACGGAAACACCTTCGACGTGAAGCTGGTGGGACTCGTTGGCGTGTCGCTTCTCCAGGGCAGCATCGTGATCGATGAAGCGAACTTCACCGAGCGCTTTCCGGACGCGGGCGGCTACCGCTACTTCCTCCTGGACGTGAAGCCTCGCGACAAGGGCGAAGAACTGGCGCAAAACCTGAGCCGCCTCCTCGGCGACTATGGCCTGGAATTGATGCCCACCTGGCAGCGTTTGAATGAGTTCAATGCTGTGCAAAATACCTACCTCAGCATCTTCTCCACCCTGGGTGGACTGGGTCTGCTGCTGGGCACCGTGGGGCTGGCCATCGTGGTCGGGCGCAACGTGCTGGAGCGCCAGGGCCAGTTGGGCCTAATGCAAGCCGTGGGCTTCACGCGACAGTCGCTGAGCCGCATGGTGGTTTCCGAGCACTGGTTCCTCCACGTGCTGGGGGTGGTGATCGGCGTGGTCGCGGCCATCGTGGGTGTCATGCCGAAAATCATGGCGGGCACGGGCGAACTGCCGCTGGGCTTGCTGGGCGGCCTGAATCTGGGCGTTCTGGCTGGCGGCCTGATCTTCTGCTGGCTGGCGGCCCGCCAAGTGACGCGGATGCCCCTCATCGAAGCCTTGCGGACGGAGTAAAGACCGGGCAAGAGTATGGCAATACCACTGATCTAACCTCTCCTTCGACTTCCATGAAACGGTCCTCTGTCTTGTTGCTTGCCGCCTTCGTTACTCCCTGGTGGATTACTGGACCGTTAGAAGCCCAGGATGCGGCAACGCCAGCCGCTGCTGAAGAGTCGGTTTACGAAAACGATTTTGAAAGCCTCGAAGCCGGCCTGACTCCGTCAGACTTCATGGCTTTGCAGGGGGACTTCGCCATCGTCAAAGAAGAGGGGAATACCGCGATGCAGTTGGCGGCGGAACCGATTGTAGAGGGTGCCGTACAGCTGGGACCGGTGATCGATCAGAGTGGCATCGTCATGGCCCGCATCAAGGCCACGCGGAAGGGCCGCAGCTATCCCCGCTTTGGCGTGGGCTTGCATGGGCTGAATGGCTTCCGCCTCCGCGTAGTGCCCGCTAAGAAAGAGATCGAGCTGGCGCGGAATGACGACATCGTGCAGAGCGTGGAGATGCGCTGGAACAGTGGGGAATGGTATTTCGTGGAACTGCGGGTGCAGCAGAACTCCAGCAACTGGACCGTGCAAGGCCGCGTGTGGCCGGAAAGCGAAGCGCGCCCTGACCTGCCGCAAATCGACTACATTGCCTACGAAAGTAAGCTTCGTGGGAAGGCGTCCGTCACCGGCACCGCCTATTCAGGAACGCCTATTTTCTTTGACGATGTGAAGATCACGCAGCTTCCGGGCGAAGAAAGCGAAGGAGAGGAAGCTTCGGCGGTGGAGAAACCTTAGTTGGAAGGTCGTACCTCCGCGAGGACCTTCGGCTTATCTTATTAGGGTTTGCCAACCGGCTCTTCGAGACTGAAACAGCAATGTCTGGGGTAGATGAACCCTTTACCTCGCCGGTTTCATGGTCCCGAGAAAATCCGTTATGGTGTAGGCCTTGTCCATGGCCATGCGTTTCTTCTCATGGCCCGCGCCCCAGGTGTCGCTGTAGAGAATTTCCTTGGTCTGCGGATTGTAGCCGATGATCAAACGCATGTGCCCGCCAAAGGCCTGGGGAATTTCCGGCTCGGGAAAGAGGCCCAGGCTGACAGCCCAGAGGAGCGGCACGCCCTCGCCGATGGTGTCGGAGACCATGCGCTGGAAGCTTTCGAAATAGTTACCCCGAGTAGTCCTGACTTTGAGCAGGACGTTCGCGTTCAGACCACTATCTGGGAGGATGGTGGCAAGACCGAAGTAATAGGGATCCTCTGGCATCTCGACGGAACCTTCTTTTGATGCCTCGCGATTGTAAGCTTTGATCCAGTCCAGCTGTGTATCCCAGTCTTCGTCGATGAGGGAGTAGACCCGCATCTGAGTTTTGTGGGTAGCTTGTTTCAGGCTTTCCAGCATGGCTGAGCGGGAGGTGCCGCCCATCGCGGAAGTTTCCGCTAGTTGCGCCATTTCATGCTGATCCACTTCGACGCCGTAGTAGCGGAATACCCGCTCGGCGGCGGCCACGGCGCAGTAGCCCTTGGCGCCCTGGTCCACCATGGGGATACCGGAGAGAAACACGTCTCCGTTCGGGTCGCGCTGAATCGACTGGCGCAGATCGGAACGGTCCCTGGTGTTTTGGGTGAGACCGGTGGTACTGGACAGATACATGGCGCCTTTTGGTTTTGGCCCGAGCCGGAAACGGATGAACTCTGGCTGGAGTCCGCTGGTGGAGGATTCCAGGAGCACGGAGGTGCCGCCCGAATACCAGAGAGTGCGGTTCAGTCCCACGGCAGAGCCTTGGCTTCCAGAGTTCTCTTCAGCTTTGGTGCCGGCATATTTGTCCGCATGAGCCCACCAGCGGGAATACAGATCGACAAATTCCTCCTGCGAAATCGGGCCATTGTCGCCCCGGTTGTAAATGGAGACCGTGATCCGGTTTACCTTTCCGCTTGCCGCCCTCACGATGGTTTCCCCCACGGGGTCGGCAAAAAGGGTGAGCTTGGGGTAAACACTTCGCAAACCGGCTTTTGATTCGGTGAGCCAGACGAAACCGTGTTTCTTGAAGTGTTTTTCGACGACTTCAATGTCAGTGGACCATAACTGGTCTTTGACTTTGAGGAGAGAGTCGAGATCCCTGACGGGAAGCGACTTTGGATCCAGGGGTGTTTCATCCGCCGCCTGGACGGAAATGGAGCCAACCAGAATGAGGGAAGTGAGCCATGCAAAGATCCATGGCCATAGCCGCGACGAAATTTGCGATTTCACTCCGGGGGAATGCATGGATGTTATTCTGCAGATTCAGAATCTAAAGACCAGCCTCCTTTTTTTGGGGGCTTGGAGTGGACCCCCGCCCGCATGAACCGCTATTTCGACACCAATGCTACCACCCCGCTCAGCGAGGCGGCTCGTGAGGCGTGGTTGAAGATTTCCGAAAAGCACTGGCACAATCCCTCCAGCCTGTACCGGGAAGCTGGGGTAGCGAAACGCCACCTGGAAGACTGCCGCGAGCAGTTAGGTGATCTGCTGGGGTGCGAGCCCGAACGGATCGTTTTCACTTCCGGAGCGACCGAGGCGAACAATCTGGTCTTTGAACTCGCCGCTCGCCAAACAGAAACGAAAGCGGGCCGGGTGTTGATCAGCGGGGTGGAACACCCCAGTGTGCGGGAGAGTGCCCGCAAATGGTTTGGGAAAGAACGTCTCGTCGAACTGCCCGTCACGGCGGATGGGGGACTGGATCTCTCGGCCCTGGAAAAGGAACTGAATGGCGGCGTGGCCTTGGTATCCGTAATGGCGGCCAACAACGAGACGGGCGTCCTACAACCCTGGGAAGCCGTCCGGGATCTTTGCGCGAAGGCGGGGGTGCCGTTCCATTGCGATGCGGCACAGTGGTTGGGAAAGTTGAGGGCAAACGGGTTGGGAGACTGTCCTTTTCTGACCGGCAGCGCGCATAAGTTTGGCGGCCCGAAGGGCACCGGGTTTCTCCTGGTGCCGGAAGATGGCGGCACCCCGGACTTCGCCGGGCTGACGGGAGGTCCACAAGAAGGCGGGCGCCGTGCTGGAACGGAAGACCTGGCGTCCATCGCGGCCATGGTGACGGCGCTGGAAGAGGCCTCCGCCTTGTTGAGCGAAGCTTTTGTACGGGAAAAGAACGCGGACCGGGACTGGTTTGACGAAGAGGCTCGCCAGCGCATTCCCGGTCTTCAGGTGGTGGCCCCCAAGGCGCCGCGGCTTTGGAATACCACCATGCTTGTGCTGCCCCGCCATCAGAACCTGAAGTGGCTCACGCGGCTTAGCCGGTTGGGCTTCGCGGTTTCGACGGGGTCCGCCTGCAGCTCGGGGAAAGAGAACCCTTCCCATGTCATGGAAGCCATGGGCCTGGACTATGACAAGATGGGGCGCGTAATGCGGCTCAGCGGAGCCTGGGCGACCACACGGGAAGACTGGGCCGCCTTGCTGGAAGCTCTGGAGAACGTTTGGAATGAGTTGGAAAGCGGCGTGCGGCCGGGTGGAAAGCGGGGCCGGGTTTCCCTGACGCATCCCGATCCGACTTCGCTGTTTTCCGAGTAGCGGAACTCGCGTTCCTGGGTAGATTCCCCGCCGTGGAACGTGAGCAAGCCATCGACCAGATCCAGAAAGCCTGTAAGGAAATCTCCCTGCAGATGATGAAGGTAACTCCGGCGGTGCGTTTTCTACAGGACGAAAAGACCCAGCAAGAGGTCCAAAAGGCCGCCCACCAGCTCACGGTGGAGCTTGAGGTCATCAAGAAGAAACTCATCCAGCTCCAGCACCGCGACGATTCCGCGGAGCTGTGATGGGGTGACGTGTGGGGGCGGGGGACGCGACCGATTCCAAGCGGATGAGTGCTCCCCAGACGTGGAGACAAGGAGAAGGGGAGACAAGGAGATCTGTCTGGGGGTGATCCTTTGGGACTTGCGTTTGCTTCCTTGATGTAGAGAACGCGGGAGACCGGCGACTCAGGACGGCTTACCATAGACGATATTTTCCTTGTCTCCTCTTCTCCCCCTCTTCTTGTCTGGGAAAACGCTCCCGCCCGCAATCAACCGTGTCCTGCCCAACCAGGGAACCCGTCCCCTATACCCCACCAGGCTCGCCTTCCGTCGGAGAAAGGTGACTGCGTTCGTTGACGTAGGCGCCTTCCGGCGGGGGCACGGCTCCGGTCAGGAGGGGATCTTCCGTGTGGCGCATCCACCGGAGGAGCCTTTTTTCCAGAGCCTGGCGAGGCTCCAGGTAGGCGGGATCGGCGGCGCGGTTCAGGCGCTCGCCCTCTGGAGACATCAGGTCGTAGAAGAGCATGGAGTTCCGTTTCCGCTCCAGCCAGCCTTTCTCGATGAGGGCCGTCTTGGCGGGGGAATCGTCCACATTGGCGGGCACGGGAGAGAGGTCGTTATCCAGGATGACCGTCAGGCGGTGGGTGTGGGTGCGGATGGAACGCTGCGGTTCGTAAGCGGCGTGAAACGTCACTTCCGAATAAACCTCATCCCGGACCTGGGAAGCGGTGTCTTCCAGCAGTGAGCGCAGGCTTACACCCTGGAGCCAGGGAGGCGGCTGGAGATCCAGGAGATCGCAGATGGTGGGATACAGATCCAGGTGACTGACCAGGGACGTGCATTTTTCTCCGGCAGTGGGATTCCCGGGGTAGCGCATCATCAGGGCCACGCCGGTGCCGGCGTCGTTCAGATTGCACTTCATACCGGGGAAGGGCGGACCGTGGTCCACGGTGAAAAGAACCAGCGTGTCCTCCGCGTGGCCGGATGCTTCCAGGGCGTCCAGCACCATTCCGCAACAGCCGTCCATGAACTCCACGGCGGTGAGGAAGGAGGCGAAGTCCTGGCGCACCTCCGGGGTGTCGATCAAAGGGCGGGGCAGGGAAAGGCTATCCAGGTCATACTGCGGCGCGGGCGCCGGAAACGGCCGGTGGGGATACCAGAAACCGCAGTCCAGGAAGAAGGGGCGATCGTGCGGCTCGTGGAGAAAGTCGGCCGCCTGGCGCGCCACGGAATGGTCCGCCGTCAGCCAGCCGCCGCCTTTTCGGCCTTTGAACTGGTGGTCGTAGGGAATGGGGTCCGTTCCGTGAAAGAGGTGCTGGATGCCGGCGAGCGCGGTTTCGAAGCCCTGGCGTTTCAGGTAGGAGGCCAGGTGTTTCGAGGGGTCATTCAGGTGAAACCCCCGGTGGGCCAGGCCCAGCATGCCCGTCTGGTGAGGCGTCATGCCGGTGAGCAGGGCGGCCCGGCTGGGCGAGCAGGTGGGGGCCGCTGAGTGGGCGTTCAAAAACAGCGTGCTGTGATCCGCCAGCTTTTGAAGGTTGGGCGTCCGCACGTCCTCGTGGCCGTAGGGGGAAATCCAACGGCCGGCATCGTGGGCATGGAGATAAAGAACGTTCACGGAAACTGAGGAGATCGGCAAGCGGACGGCGGCACGCTGACAGCAGAAGCAAAAACGAGGCCCTCTCGCCCGGCGGCCATCCGTGTACCGTTCCGACCATAAGGCGGCTTCGGCTCTGGGCAAGGGCCGAGAAACCGCCAGGGGTTAGCCTGAGACCCGGTGGAAACCCCGCGTCTCTACTCCCGGCGCACTTCGCTGATCGCCACCGGACGGCCTTCTTTCAGAGATTTTTCGGCCGCAAAAATGCATTCGTGCGATTTTACCGCTTCCGCCAAATTCGTGTAGGCCACGTCTTTCCCCTCGTCCAACGCGGCGAAAAAGGCTTCAAATTCCGTCTGGTAGGGGTGGTCATGCACGTCGCCGGAGTCCAGCATCTTCATCGACAACTCGCTCCAGCGGGACTTGTCCGTGCCCATCTGCTGGGAATAGATTTTGTTGTCCAACAGACTGCCCTCGCTGCCTACCAGGTGAACGTGGAAGTAGTAGGGCTGCAGGCAGTCGATGACCGAAGCCACTTTCCCAATCCGGCCATCGGCAAAGGTCAGGATGGTGACCGAGGTGGTGTCGTATTCATAGGCGGAAAAGGTTTCGCTGGAAGACTTGGTGGACTGAGAATAGACGCTGGTGATCTCTCCCTCCATGCAGTGGCGCAGGGCATCCATGGCATGACACCCGGCGGAAAGCAGGCTGCTGCCGCCGCCATCGGACTTCGTGTTCCAGCGCCACTGGCGGCCCCAGGGGCCGATTCCGTGGTAGTAGTCCACCTCGCCATAGTGGATGCGACCGATCAGCCCAGCCTCCACGATCTTCCGGGTGGATTGAAGCTGGCCCGCCCAGCGCGCCTCGAAACAGATGCAGGCTTTCACTCCCGCCGCGTTTACTGCGTCCTGGATGGTGTAAACATCCTCCATCGTCAGCGCCAGGGGCTTTTCGATGATGAGGTGTTTCCCCGCCTTGGCGGCGGCAATGGCGTGTTCCGCGTGTAAAAATGGATAACCAGTCACCGAAACGACGTTGATCGAGGAGTCCCGCATCAGGGCGTCCAAGTCATTAAACGTGCGGATTGGGCTCCCGTATTTTTCACGCAGTTCGTCCTCATTCAGTTCCCGGCTGGAATAGACCGCCGTGACCTCGGCGTTTTCGCAGGCGTTCAGGGCTTCGATGTGCGCGGTGGCGGCCCAGCCGTATCCGATGACGGCTACTTGATACTTTTTTGGGGATCTTTCGGTGTTGCTCATGGCGGGGGTAAGAAAGAGAGATTCGCGCCGGGATCAATCAATTGCTCCCCGTGCATAAAAGAGGTGCACCACCACCAAGGAGAGGAGAATGGCTGCGTCGATCGCCGCCACGACAAATCCCCGGTGAAGGTTGCTCCGCTTGGCCACCGCGCCAATGATCAGTGGGATAACCGTCCAGCCGATGGAGGCGCCGCCGAAGAGGATGCCCACCGCCCGGCCGTGCAAGCCGGGAGAGAAATGGCTCAGCAGCACCGCCATGAGGTTCGGGAAAAAGGGCCCCATGATCAGGCCCGCGAAAAGGATGAGGGCAATCGTCACCACGCGTTTCCGTGAAAAGACCAGGCCCGTCATGGCCAGCAACGCGCACACCGCCAGAACGATGTGCGTTACCCGCGCCTGGTCCATCGTGTGAGCGATGAACTCCGCCTTTGCCGCGGGGTCCTCCGGCATTTCCGTGCCGCTGTGAAAGACCAGTGCCGTGAGCAGCCGCGAACCCATGAAACCCAGCCAAAATCCAGACAGCGTCCATGCCGCGATGCGTTTGGCTTTGGCTTCCGGTTCATCCGGGGGAGCCTGATCCGCGACAAAGGTGGTGGTCCACGCCGCCGTGCAGGACTCCAGCGGCGCCCAGACCATGAGTGTCAATGCGCACAGCCACATCACCGGATCGCCAATGAGCGACTGGAACGTGGCGGGCTGTCCGGCTGTGTCCGCCTGCATTCCAATGAACAGGGAGAAGACAATGGGAATGAGAGCCAGCCCGCCGAGAAAGCTCACCGCCGTGGTGTAGCCGAGCTTTCGCAAGAGAAGAACCACCGCCGCCGGGGTCAAAAACGCGCCCAGGCCAAAGAAGAAATCCAGGAGATTCGTAGCCATGAAGACATTGTCGAAGGCCAGATACATCAGCACGTTTGCCACGTTGATCATGGCGGCCCATCCGGCGGACAGCATCGCCACCGCCAGCACCGCGACGGCGTATCGTTGAGTCCGGCTCAAGATCATCAGGGAAAGCGCGACCAAGGCGGCGCCTGCTATCCAGACGCCCTTCCTTCCCAGGGCGTCCGTTAGAAATCCCGCTGTCAGGATGATCGGCCCCACCATGATGCCGAAGGAAGACACCAGTCCGCCCACCTTGGCCTCGTTCATCCGAAGCCGTTCCGTGAGGGGAAGTTTCAGTGCGCCCAGGATGGCATAGCACATCCCCGTAATGGGCAGACAGACGACCATGAAGGTTTGTAACGCAGTCATACTCAACCGCCGAGGCTAGCGGGTGGGCCAGGTTTGGCGAGGAGAAAGTGGGGCCGGAATGCCAACGCGGAAAATTGCGCCGATCTCGGCTGTTTTTCAGCTTCCCAAGAAGGAGGGAAACTACGAACCTTCTGAAATATGCAGAATTCTGCTGCTTGAGTTATCTGCCCCTTACGATGACGACCCATGGAAAAGATTCAATCTCCCCTGATGGATCTCGGCGATGGCATTCGGGCATCCCGGACGACTCTCAGCCTGTGGAAATCGCGTGGTGACTTGGGAAACACCACCCGTCTGGGAGCCATGCACGGAGTTTTCAGAGAAAGCCGCCGCTTTTACAGCCGGGACGGGAAAGTCTTCCGGATTTCGAGCGTCTCGCCGGAACCCAGGTTCTCTGCGTGGCAACGCTTTCTGGCCCACACTTTTCACAATCCCTGGCTTCGGTTTCGGGCGGAACTCACCTCCATGAAAAAACGCATCCGGGAACTGCTCGACCATGACCCGGGCGACATCCTCTACCAATTCACCGGCGCTGAAGAATGGGAGCAAGGTCTCAACTCCTCTTCCACTATCCCGGAGCTTTTTGATTTCATCGTGAACCGCGCAATGGCTCATTATTAAAGACAGTGTGGAGAAGGCGAAACGCCACTGTTGATGGTGACCCCCGGGACACTGGCTTATTGCGAAAACGCAGTCGCTTGGCTGGCCAATCCTCTGTATCGCGTGGCGAGGTTTCCTATCTGGCTACCTCGCGAATCTTGGATACCGCCTTCGCGATACCTTTGCGGGCAAGCGCACTCAAGGGAGTGCCGTGTTCGTAGCTGTCTCCTTGAATCGCAAGAACAGTCATTTCCTTGGGAAGCCGTTTTAGAACGCGGGCAAGCTCAAGAGCTTCTCCAAGACTGAGCGCATGCGTGGAGAAGGGAGTGCTTAGATGCGTGGGCAATGGCTCCTGACTGACATCGAAGCGTAAGACCGTTCCGGGTGGTTCTCCGGCTTCCAGCGCGTCAATCAGCAGAACTTTTTCCGCGCCTTCCCAGAGTTCCATCAGGGATTGGGGGTCGCCGTTGGACTCGTGGACCGCGACGTCGTTTGGTAGTCTCAGCTTCGCCACTTCCCGGGCCGCCAACAAGCCTGCCGCGTCGTCGCCGCGCAGTTCGTTGCCGATGCCAATGACGACCATCCTGGACATGGGAGAGTCAGGAGAGTTCCTTGCGCTCGATCTTCAGGAAATGGGTGGCGCAGGAGATGCAGGGGTCGTAGTTGCGGATGGCCTGTTCGCAGTGCCACTGGAGTTTGTCGTCGGGGAGGTGGACATACTGCGGCGCGAATTTTCTCAGGTCGTCTTCGATGATTTTCTGATTTTGTGAGGTAGGCGGGACGATCTTTGCTGAGGTGATGAGGCCGTCTTCGCCGATTTCATAGCGGTGGTAGAGGCTGCCCCGGGGGGCTTCGGTCAGGCCGCAGCCGCGATGCCCGGCGGGATCGACTTCGATGGCGGGTTTGTCGGGACGTTCGTAGTTTTCGAGGACGCGCAGCGCTTCTTCGCAGGCATAGAGCATTTCCACGGCACGGACGATGATGCTCTTGAAGGGGTTCAGGCACGTTCCGTCCAGCCCCGTCTCGCGTGCCAGGGCTTGGGCGCGGGGCGTCAGGCGGTCGAAGTTCAGGTTAAACCGCGCCAGCGGGCCGACGAAGTAGGGGCCGTGTCCTTTCAGGACGGAGTGGAGGGCGTTGGTGTAGGTGGCGTGCTGTTCCTCGAAATGCGTTTCGTAGTCCGTGATGTCAATGTCCAGCCCGCGATTGGAGACGACTCGCCCTTCGTTCATGGCGTATTCGTCAGGGTGAGAGAGGCTGACGAATTCGTAGTCCTGCTCGAAATCCGGGAAGGGGAGTTGCGCCGCCCAGCGGGCGGTTTTTTCGGAAGCGTCCGCGCCCCACTTCAGGTCTTCCTTCAGTTTTTGAAAATCCCGCGCATAGGGCACTTTGTAGAAGCCGCCCACTTTGACGTTCACGGGGTGAATCTCCCGGCCTCCTAACACATTCCCGATGTCGTTCCCGATCTTCTTCAGTTTCAGGCCCATCTCCACCAGGTCGCGGTGGTCCCGTGCCATCTCAATACCGCTGGCGTAGCCGAGGAAGTCCGGCGCGTGCAGCATGAAGACGTGCAGGCCGTGGCTCTCCAGCCACTCGCCGCAGTAGAGGAGGCGCCGCAGCTCTCTTAGTTGGCCCGTTACCTGTACCCCCGCCGCGTTTTCCATGGCGTGGCAGGCGCTCATCTGGTAGGCCACCGGACAGATGCCGCAGATGCGCGCCGTGATGTCCGGCGCTTCGCGGAAGGACCGCTTCCGCAAGAAGGCTTCGAAGAAGCGCGGCGGTTCGAAGATCTTCAGCTTCACGTCCGCCACCTCTCCATCCTTCATGAAAAGATGCATCGCGCCCTCGCCCTCCACGCGGGCCAGGTAATCCACGCTGATCCGCCGGGTGTTTTCCGGCGGTGACGATTCGGGGCTGGAAGTTTCCTCACTCATGTTTCTCGCTTTCCGTACGGAAGGCTTCGGCGTAGCCATTGAAAGAACGATAGGCCCGCTTCACTTCGTCATCGGAAGCGCCCAGGGCCTTCCATTGCCTGGCCAGAGAAGCGGTATTTGGCGTCTCCATGGGGCCGAAGCAGCCGTAGCAACCGCGGTCATAGGCCGGGCAGATGGCGCCGCAGCCGGCGTGCGTCACCGGTCCCAGACAGGGCGTGCCGTGGGCCGTCATCACGCAGACATTGCCGCGCAGCTTACACTCCACACAGACACTGTGATGCGACACGGTAGGCTTGCGGCGATGGAGAAAGGCCAGAATGACTTCCAGGAGTTGCTTCTTGTTGATGGGGCAACCGCGCAGTTCGAAGTCCACCGCCACGTGATCCGAAATGGCCGTGGAAGTTTCCAGCGTGCTCACGTATTCCGGGGAGGCATAGACGACCGATGCCATCTCCGCCACGTCCGCGTCCCGGAAATTTCGCAAAGCCTGAATGCCGCCCGCCGTGGCGCAGGCGCCGATGGTGACGAGGAACTTTGACTCCCGCCGCACTTGCTGAATGCGCTCCGCATCGTGCGGCGTGGTGACGGACCCTTCCACCAGCGAGAGGTCATACGGACCCGGCTCGAAATACCGGGTCGCTTCCGGGAAGTTCACGATGTCGATGGCCTCGCCCACGGCCAACAACTCATCCTCGCAGTCCAGAAGGCTGAGCTGGCAACCGTCGCAGGAAGCAAACTTCCAGACCGCGAGACGCTTCTTAGTAGGTGGGGAAGACATGGGGTGGGGAGCTAAAATTCGCGTTGGGAAAACCAGAAGCGGATGCGGTCGAAACGATACACCGGGCCGTCCTTGCAGATGAACTCGGGACCAAGCTGGCAGTGCCCGCAGAAGGCGACGGCGCACTTCATGTTCCGTTCCATGGTGACGTAAATCCGGTTGTCCGTCAGGCCGCTCTTGCGCAGTTCCATGGCGGAGTAGCGCATCATGATCTCTGGCCCGCAGATCATCGCCACGGCGTTGGCGGGATCGAAGCAAGCCTTCGGGACCAGGGTAGTGACGACGCCCACGTTGTGCGTCCAGGGAGTTTCGGCTCGGTCCACCGTCAGGTGTCCTTCCACGCCGTCTTGCTCCCGCCAGGTTTCCTGTTCGGCCAGGTAGAGGGCGTCTTCAGGCGTGCGCGCGCCGGTCAGGATGATAATGCGTCCGTAGTCCGCGCGATGGTTCAGGGCGTGATAAATCGCCGGACGCAGCGGCGCCAGGCCAATGCCGCCCGCCATGAAGATCAGGTCTCGCCCACGGGCGTCCTCCATCGGCCACGCGCTGCCAAAGGGACCTCTTACCCCCACCATGTCTCCGGGGCTCAGCCGCGCCAGGGCGGAGGTGACGTAGCCGACCCGCCGCACCGTGTGGATGAGACCAGAGCTACCCTCCGATGGATCGCCACTGATGGAAATGGCGCTTTCCCCGGTTCCGAAAGCGTAGAGCATATTGAACTGCCCCGGCTGGAACCGCATGGGCTCCGCCTCGCCAGTTGGTTGCAAGGTTAGGGTAAAAGTGTCCGCCGTTTCCTCACGCCGTGCCGCGACTTGCCACGGCTCCGGCACCAGCGGCGCGGCTGGCAAGCCTGGCATCGTGTTAGGGAGCGAGGCGCTCATGAGGTGGGGGAGGAAGCGGGATGCTGCACGCCGTAAAGGTCCAGCAGTTGCAGGCGGGTGGAGGCCAGGCGCTCCACCATCACACGGGAAAAGCGTTTCATCAGTTCATAACCCAGGCGGGGATCCGCGTCGCATTTTCCGCGCAGGCAGGTACCGTCCATCTCCAGTGCTCGCACCGGCGTAACCGCTGAAATATCGAATTGCCATTGGTAAGGCGGCATCAACCAGGACCAGCCCACCACTTCCCCGGCGTCGATGGTCTGAATTTTCACCGTGCCGCCATGTGGAGCGGGAAGCTCCAGGGACACCCGGCCTTCACGGATCAAATAAAAATGTTCGGCGGGATCTCCCTCCCGCGCCAGCGCGGCCCCGGCTTCGAAGCGAACATTCTTCGCGCAGCCCGTGATCAAGGTCAGGCCGGTGTCCGGCAGTCCGGCGAAAAACGGGTGCTCCCGGAGGATGGGTTCCAGGGTGGTGACTTTCATGGCGAAGGATCGCGCGAGGCGGGTTCTGATATATTGGTGGCCGTGTTAGAGTTTTCCACCGTGCAAATGGCGGCGGCTTCTTCCGTAAGGTCGATGCCCACCGGGCACCAGGTAATGCAGCGTCCGCAGCCCACGCATCCGGAACTGCCGAACTGCTCGTGCCAAGTGGCCAGCTTGTGCGTCATCCACTGGCGATAGCGCGAGCGGGCGCTCTGCTGGACGCTGCCGCCGTGCATGTAGGTGAAGTCCAGGGTAAAACACGAGTCCCAGCGCCGCCAGCGTTCCGCGTGATCTCCCGTCAGGTCCGTGGTATCCTCCACCGTGGTGCAGAAGCAGGTGGGGCAGGCCATCGTGCAGTTCGCGCAGCTCAGGCAGCGTTCCGCCACGTCGTCCCAGCGGGGGTGTTCCAGGTTCTCCAAGAGCACCTTGGGCAAACCCTCCGCCGGCATCTCCCGGCCCATGTTTTGAGCCGTTCGATCCACCACGGCATCCGCCGTGGCCAGGTCTTCGGGAGTAGCCGGCCGGGTTGGCAATTCTTTCAGGATCTCCGCGCCCGCCTCGCTACCCGCCGTAATGAGAAAGTAGTGGCCGGACTCCTCCAGGAGTTCCGTCAGGGCCAGGTCGAAGGCCACGTCTCCGGTCACCTTTGGCCCCGTCTTCATGGACACGCAGAAGCAGGTGCCTCCCGCCGTGCCGCAGTTCACGGCGATGGTAAATATCCGTTCCCGCCGTTTCCGGTAGTGTTCGTCCGTGAAGGCCGAACCCATAAACACTTTGTCCTGGATGGCGATGGCGCGCAGTTCGCAGGAACGCACCCCCAGAAAGGCCAGCTTGGGCGGTTTCTCCGTGTCGCCTTCTTCAAAACGCAGAGCCGCGCCGGCGTCGCGAGTCGCGTCCCACAGCTTCAGGTTAGCCGGGTGCAGGTATTTTTTCCACGAGTGCGGCCCCACCGCGTAGCCGAACAGCGCCTCGTCTTTCCGCCGCTTCAGGCGATAGTGCCCGCCATCCTGTTCGTCCGTCCATCCCACGGGCAGGTCGGCGCTGGCTGTCACGGTGTCGTAAACGATGGCTTCATCCTGAATCACCGGTCCCACCACTTTGAAGCCCCGGCGCCGCAGGGCGTCCAGGAGGGTGTCAAAGCTCGCGCGTTCCAAGAGGGCTGACTGGGGAAGTTTCATGCGCCAATTACACGATGGCAGGGGCGTGGGCGGTTTGTCTATGCAGATTCTGTCCAGCAGTTTTCTGCCTTTGTTCAAACACGCTAACCTGACTGGAGAGGCGCTCCAGTGGTCGCACGGTCAAGTCTCTTCCGGGGCAGAGAGGCGGCGGGGCGAGTAGTGTTTCGACAAATTCACATTCGCTCCCTTTGCCCACCGGCCAAGCGGGGATAAGAAAATCCGTGCGCGTTTGTCTCTCGCGAACTTTTCACTCGCCGCAGATATGTCTCATCCCATCCGATCCGATCGCTCTGGAACTGTCAGTCAACTGAGTTCCCCTTCCCCGGAAAAGGTCCGGCACAGATCGAAGACCCACTCGAGCAAACTCCGGTCTTCTCATAAGCCGAAGAAACCCACGGGAGTCAAGGCCAGCCGTTCTGACCGCGCTCCCGAGTCCCGGTCCAAATCCAAGACTTTGCGCTCGTCGCGCGGTTCCGGTTCCCGGATCCGGCGGCAGACGAAAGTGACGGTTTACCGGCCGCCGCACAAAGTCCGCGGCAAGTCCAGCAAGGTCGTGAGCGAAGACGCGCCGAAGGTGGAAAAGGGACCGGAAAGACCGCGCCGCGTTCGCCACCGTCGCGGGAAGCCATTGTCCGAGATCGATCGGAAGAAAGTGGTGTCCGGGCTGAAGTCCAGAAAGAAGGATAAGACCATGGAGCGGATGAAGGGGCGGCAGCAGCGCCTGGACCGGATGCGGAGCAAGTCCGAGTTCCTGCTGCGGGGCCACCGGGAGCGCAAAGGCGGAATGTCGAAGTCCACCCTGGAGAAGGCCGTGGACGTGAAGGAAATGGGATTCGACACCTCCAAAGGCTTTGGCCGGACGGCCAAGTTGCCGGTGGACGTCCTGGCAAAGTACAACGAGGGCCGGACCTCTGGCGGGGAACGTCACCTCTCCAGCCAAGAGTATCTCAAGGGTGGATTTACCATCGGGGACTGCGTGATCTCTCTGGGCGCCGCCATCGCGCAGACGGTTCGGGTTCATGAAATGAACAAGGACGAAAAGACCGCCAAGGAGGTACTGAGCCAGTTCGATCAAGTGAAGAAAGACGTTGTGGAGCGCGACGAGCTTGTGAAGAAAGAGGCGATCGCTGGTTCCAAACTCAGAAAACTATTTAAGATCCGGGAAAAACGCCCGCTCTCAAGGGGGGAGAACAGGGCCCTGAGAAGGGCTAAGAGGGATCTCATTCGCTGTAAGAGCCGGATTCAGGAGATCGATGCTAAGCCAGGAGTCAAGAAACTGCATACCATGGCGTTGAAAGCCTTCTTGGCGGAAAAGACCCTGCAGACCGACAAATCCGGCTGGGACCGGAAGATTCACTTGGAACGCGGAAAGTGCGCCAGCGCCTGGCTGAGCGTGCCGCGTTATGCCATCGACATTGCCCGGTACACCACCGTCATGAGAACGGGTACGGCAAACGTGCTCAAAGGGGTGAGCGGTGGCGCCGCCGGGGTATTGGGGATCATTGGGGCCGGCCTGGACTTCAAGGCCATGATCGACAGTTCCAGGGACGCTCACAAACTGATCGAGAAACGGGACAAGTTCCACAAGGTGCGGACGGACCGGAAAGGCTCGAAAGACCGGACCATGGAGATGCTTGCGAAGCGTCTCGAAATGAAGGCTTCGAAGAACCGGACGACCAAGATCATGAGCGCCCTCAAGTACGCCTCCGGCACCTTGGGCGGACTGGGTTCGGCCTTCGCTGGCACGGTTTCCATGGCCGGAGTTATCATGGGCTCCTCCTTGGCCATCGCGTCCGTCGCGACGCCCGTGGGGTGGGCTCTGGGCGGTCTGGCGGCGCTTGGCCTGATAGGCTACGGCCTCTACCGGCTGGGCCGGCACATCCGAAGCAAGGGCGTTAAGACCAAGATCGAGAACGGCCTGAAGGCTTTAGACCAATTGGATGGCGGCAAACGCCCTCACGAGTTGTCCAAGGACCTAAAGAAAGGGCTTGAGTTTATTAAGGCAAAAGGACGGAAACACGGCGTGGAGACACGGAGCGTGAGCCGTCTCAAGAGCCGTTCGGAGATCAACGGCCGCAGGCTGGAAAACCGGGCGGCGCTTCGGGAGTTTGCCTTGGACTACCGGCTTTCGCGGGATACCCGCACGGCCAGTGCCACGGCCATGCTGATGCTGCGGGAAGCCTTCAAAGCCGTGAATCCGGATGGACACATTTCCGAAACGGATGTGGCGAACTCCGATGCGCCGGTGGTGAAACTGCTCAAAGACCTGGGCGCGGACGACAAGTTTATCTCAAACCTGGTGGGTGCCCTCCGGGAAACTCCGGGGGATATCTCCCTGGCTCAGAAAGCGTTCAGCAAAAAGTTCGGCCTGCGATAGTTCGCGTGGATCGCCAAACCGCGGCCAGAAAAACTAATTGGAATACTAAGCGAATATGGAAACCGTCGAACTCACGCCCCTCGAAACTCTGGGAGATCTGCTCATTGATTCCGACTACTTGGTGAATCTGGAAGTAGCTGGAGCGAATTCCCCCATCGACAAGCTCTACATCGAAGTGGGCGAGTTGGAAGATGAGACCCTGATTCTTCAAGGGCTGGTGGTGAACGAATTCTTCGACCTGACTTCCGACCGCGAGGCTGAAGCCGAGGAATTGGACGATGAAGCCGAAGCGACCCTCTTCCAGTTCTGGCTGGTCTTCCCGGTGGAGATAGAAGCCGATCCGATGGAAGTGATGAAGACCGCTTCATTGATCAACCGGCTTCTAACGGTTGGCTACTTCGGCGTCAGCCTGACGGACCGCTCCTTCTTTCTGCAATACGCACTGCCCATAGATGGAAACGACATTTCGCCGCTGGTCGCCTTTGAGACCATCAACATGCTGGCCTTCGCCGCCACGGAATATGGCAAAGCGCTGGCGGCCGTCGCCAGAGGCCAGTTGACCGCCGAAGCCTACGAAGCCGCTCTCGCGGAGAACGGCATCGTGTTCCCGCCAGTGCCCGCGGCCGCGCGAACCTCCAGTGAGACAGACGAAGAACTCAGCGATGAAGAGATAGAAGACAGCGAGTTGGCGGACCTGGCGGATGAACTGGGCGACGACATCGAACCTTCCTGAAACACAACACACCCGTCCCCTTACCATGAGAACAGCCGATCATGTCGACTCCCTGCTGGGTGAACTCAGCCACACGTTGGGCATTGGAAACCTTCAACTTGAAGAGAATATCTGCACTTTGGATTTCGGAGATCTAACGCAGCTTGTTATCGAGGTGCCGGAGGCATCGGACATGGTGGTGCTTTACGCGCCCATTCATCCTTTGCCGACCGATACCGAACAGTGCGCGGAACTGTTCGGGCAGTTGCTGAGCGCTCACTTGTTTGGTTCGCAAACCAATGGGGCGTGGTTCGCCATTCGCGAGGATGAAATCGTCCTGAATCTGCCGTTGGCAATGGAGGGCATGGACGCTCAGTCTTTCGAGAACACGATCGAAAATTTCCTGACGTCCGTGTCGGAATGGGAGCAGCGCCTCCGCGAAGGGTTTCCGGAAGATGGGGAAGACGAAGGTTCTTCTTCCATGAAAGAAGACGAAGATCTGTCTGCTTTCGCTATGCAGGTTTGAAACAGAGGATGCGTGACAGAGAGGGGGAGGGAATGCCTTTTCCCGTCTTACCTCTTGTATTGAGGCATCGCACCACCGGGTTTGAAATCAAACTCCGGCCGTGATGTGACCTAACCTGCCAAGCGGGCATACAAGGGAAATGTCTGCTTGATATGATTTTCAGAATTGTTAGGCTCGGTTCTGCTGTTGCGATCTTTGGGGGGCATCCGGGGAGACTAACCACTATGAAGTCTTCTTCAGTGGGAGACGGGCATTCAAAGCGGCTCTTTGGAAGAGGTTGTGAATTGGATCGCCGCGGCATTTGGAAAGGCTCGCGTTCATATGTCACTTCACAACCTTCTCGAAGCCGTGGCCACCGATCTCGGCGTGCCCGAGCTGAGGCTCAGTCCTGGCGGAGTGTGCCAGATTATCGTTGACGGGGACCTGGCCGTCAGCATCGAAGACGCGCCCTTGGAGCAGGCTGCCCACCTGTACTCATCCGTGGCAAACGTTCCGGAGACGCGCCGGGAAGAATTTTACGCAGCTTTGCTCGAAGCACAGCTTTTTGGGCGGGAAATTGGAGATGGCTGCGTCTTTGGCCTGGAACCCAGCTCTGGCGAATTGTTGCTCTGCCGGAAGTTGAACCTCGCGAACGTGGAGCCGGCGGAGTTTTCGGATGCGTTGGGCGAATTTATCAACTGGGCCGAACACTGGAGGACCAAGTTGGCGGCTTTTGAGAAAGATGGCAAAGACAGCCAAAGTGCTGGCGGAGATTCGTCTTTCGATCGCGACTTTATTCGCGCCTGAACGGGTGGAGACCTGTCTTCTGGATCTTCTGAGTTGATTGAATCAAATACCTGACCAACTGAAAAAATGAGCACCATTGGCTCTTCTCAGGGTCCCAATCTGGGACACGTTCCGCCACAGGTCACAGACCCGAAGCCGGTGGAAACACACGAAGCTCCCAAGCCATACGTGGCCAAGTCGGATACCGCCGCTCGCGCGGCTCAAACCGAAATTCTCAGGACCTTTGAGAAGACTCCCCTGTCGGACCGCAAGGTCACCTTGAAGACTCTGATCAGCAAAGACGGGCTGGAGTTCGCGATCGGGAAAGCCACCAAGTACGCCAGGCTGAAAGACTCGGTGCTGCGGTTCCTATACAAAGTGGGGCACCGGCATAACGCGGGTACTGAAGTGGGCAGTTTGCACAAGACCGCTTTGCGGCAGGCGGACGAGTACCGTCAGCTGGTAAAGACAGGGGCCCCGGAATCTCAGCGCCTGGCCGTGCTCAATTCGCTGAAGGGCACTCTTCAAGACATGCAGGCCAAGCTGGTGGCGAAGGGAAGAATGACGGAGGACGACACTTCCAGCCCTATCTCAAAGCTGCTGAAGTTTGTCGGGCACGAGATTTCTGGCTATCCCACGGAGCATCTCAAAGCCGGGAAAGAACTGATGGCCACGTACGACGGCGAGTTGGCGGGGCCAGAGGTCACCTTGGCGAAGAAACTGGAATGCCTCTACGCGGCGCAGGACCACCTTCTGGCGGCCAAGGAAGCCGGCGCCCTGGATGAAGAAGGGGTGGCGTTGCTCGGGAGGGTGGAAGGCGAAATTCCGAACCTGGAATCCCGGGTCGGTCTGAAGGGCGAGATCCGGAGCTTCGGCCAGCGGCAAATGTTGAAGCCCACCCATACGCGGGAGTCAGATGTGGTGTCCGGCATGCGGGCGAAGCACCGGCACGAGCAGTTCCTGGAAAAGGCTGGAAAAGACCCAGAGCGGGAATTGCTTCAGGAAGACTTGGGGAAAGAGATCGAGAGCTTCGACCAAAGCCGGCTGAAGCATGTAGAGACGGACGAACGGACCGGGCTGAAGCTGGCGCAAGATGAATTCTCCGGGCGCTCCATTTGGGATCAGGTGGTCTCTGAAGTTCCTGGTCTCGATCCCAAACCCAAGGCGCCGGTGGTGAAAGATCCCACCATCACGGATCTGACCCCGCTGTCGCTGGAGTCTTCTCAGTTTCAGGAGATGGGCGAGCGTCTTTTGGAGGCCCTCCAAAGCGGAGATCCGGAAGAACTGGAGTCCCTGGCCCTGGTGCTGGGAAGCGTGCTGGCCAATGACATCAAGGGCATGTCGCCGGATCAACGTTTGGGGTTCACCACCTCTCACGGAGAAGCGCTGAAAAACAGCCTCATTCACCTGATTGCGGGGCAACAGCCGGGCCGGGAAGATCTGTCAGGAGACTATCAACTTGAGCCGGGCGACGGCTCGATTTCCAAAGAACTGAAGTCATTCCTGGACAAAGCTTACACCATCGCGGTTTCCAGTTTAGACGACCGGCAAGTGGACGAGACGACCCTGGTTTTGGATGGCGTGACCTATACGAAAGTTAAGGAGTTGGGGAGAGGCGGCTACGCCACGGTGGACCTCTACGAAGGCATGAAAGACGGCGTGAAAGTCACGATAGCCGTTAAAGAACCTATCCTTCTGGGAACCAGTCCAGAGGAACTGCGGACCCTCAAAGAGAAGGCTTTCAAGGAATGCGCCAATGAAGCGCGTATCCACCGGTCCAGTACCTTGGGCGATCCCGAGCAGGTGCTGGGGTTCAAGGGTGCGATTCAGACCGCTGACGGACGCATCCTCATCGCAATGGAAGCGGCGCCGCACGGCACCCTTTTCGACTTCAAGGACCGGCTCAAGGAAGTGGAGAAGAGCGGGCACATTTCTCCGCAAGCCGCCACCTTGATCCGGATTACGCTGCTGAAAGACCTATTGCTGGGAATGAAGCATGTGCAGGAAACGCGCGGCATCACTCACCTGGACTACAAAAGTCCCAATGTGCTGATTGGGGGCGGGGGCGTGGCGAAGATGATCGACTTCGGCACTTCCACGCAAGGGCTTGAGATGACCCTGAAAAAGAGCCCGGTGGACAACCCCATTTATCTGGCCCCGGAAGTGATTGTTTCAAAGAACCTGATAGGAGAAGGGGTAAAGGAAATTTCGGATTCCTTCAGAGACTACAAGCGGCGGGCCAGGGAAGAGCTGAAGAAATTGGAAGGGAAGGAGAAAGAAGAATTTGGTGAACTGATCAAAGAAACAACGGACCATGAAGTCTCCGATAGCTTGATCGAACGCTACTGGGAAAGCGTGCCGGGGTTTGAAGTCACGGAAAAGGCGGACACCTGGTCCTTAGGCATCACCGCCTACGAACTTTTCTTCGGTGAACCACCCTTTGACGATCCGAGGGCGTTCATGGCCAAAGTCGAAGACATGGTTACGGAGTTCGCCAAGGATCCCGAAAGCCGGATCAGCACGCTGGGCAAAGACGGCGAGGGAAATCCCATCGGCACCGGGGTTGGTGAACTGGACCGCCTGTTGAACCAGATGCTGCACCCCGTGCCCAGCGAACGGCCTACCATCAGCGACCTCCTGGAGCACAGCCTCTTCAAAGAGCCAGGCGTCGACGAACCGGACGTGCGGGAGTTGATCAAATTGATCTCCGATCCCACGACCCCGCCGGAAGTTCTAAAGACCGCCTCGGACAAGCTGGGGGTCTAGCCTGAATGTCCCACCAGTTTTCGGCTGCGACTTGCTGTGGCCCGCATTGTCGGCGTTCCGCTCGAATTTTCCTTGAACAGTATGTACTCATACAGTCCCACGAAAAAATCTTCGCGCGCCTTGCCAATGCGAGCCTCGCGGCGTCTCGCCACGAGAACTGGTGAGAAATGCAGGCTAGCTTTGTTCTTCTTGCCGGACTTCGATCTCCGGCACCATGGGAGACCGAAAGGGAGACGCTGCTTATATTGAGTCCGTTTCCGATTCCTTCCTTCACTCGGCTTGCCAGCCGCCGCCCAGCGACTGGATGAGGAGGACGCTGGAGACGTAGTGGGCGGACTTGGCCTGGGTCAGGCTGCGCTGTTCCTGGAGGGCGGTGCGCTCGGCGTCCACGACTTCCAGATAAGATACCAGCCCCGCGTCGTAGCGTTCCCGGGAAAGCTTGGCGGCCTGATTGGCGGCATCCGTGGCCTTGCGATGGGCGTCGATCTCGCGGCCGATGATGCGCAGTCCAGCCATGGCGTCTTCCGTCTCGCGAATGGCCTGGAGTACCGTGTTTTGAAACTCTCCTTGAGCTTCCCGGGCGGAAGCCACCGCGCGCACCTTGTCCGATTTGCTCCGGCCGGCCTGGAACAGGGGAAGGTCCAGGTTTGGCCCGATGTCGGCGAAGATACTGGCGGGCTCAACAAAGTCGCCGGAACTCAGGGAAGACAGTCCTCCAGTTCCCAGGATGGTCAGCTTGGGCAGGTAGTTGGCTTCCGTGACGCCGATGCGGGCCACCGCCGCGTGCAGGCGTTCGTTGGCCGCCCAGACGTCCGGACGCCGGGCCAGCAGTTCCGAAGGAACGCCGGCGGGAATGCGGACCAGAGACCCGGGCGCGCCTCCCGGCAGGCTGAAATTGCCAGGGGCTTCACCCACCAGGGCGGCCAGGGCGTTGAAGTATTCCGTTTTGGAGCGCTCCAGGGCGTGCAATTGGGCACGGGCGCTTTCAAGCTCCGTGTTGGCGCGCGCGAAGTCCAGTTCGCTGGCTTCGCCGCCTTCGAACCGGGCCTTCACCAAGTCGCTGTTCTCCGCCCGCAGATCGATGGCGCGGCTCACAAGATCCATTTCTTCTTCCGTGAAGCGATACAGGAAATAGGTCCGGGCCAGCTCGGCCTTCAAGGAAAGCACGGCGCCGGCATAGTCCGCGGCGGCGGCTTGGGATTCGGCCCGCGCGGCTTCGATGTTCCGGCGGACGCGGCCCCACAGGTCCACTTCATAGCGAAGGTTCAGCGCTCCCCGGTATTGGGAATAGTCGCGCTCCGGCGGCACGAAGAAGTCATTTTCCGTGGAGCGAATGCGTTTCCACGAGGTGGCGCCGCTGATGGTGGGTACCTGATCGGCACTCGCCAGTCCCAAAGCGGCGCGGGCCTGGTCATAGCGGGCCAGGGCGGCGGCGGCGCTGGGGTTGTCGGCTTCCAGCCGTTTCATGAGTTGGGTCAGCGTGGCGTCGTGGTAGCGCTTCCACCAATCACCCGCTTCGGGAATGGAATCCTGGCCGCTTTTTCCGCCCCCGGCGCCGGCCTCCTTATAGACGGCGGAGTCAGCCTTGGACTCCGCCGTTTCATAGTTGGGGCCGACGGTGCAGCCGGCGAACGCCAGCGGAACGAGCCAGAGTGCGGCGAACAGGGAAGGGCGCGGCGGAGTGAGCTGTGACTTCATGAGGCAGGAAGAGATAATTCTAAGGAAGAATGAAGTGCGGCGGTCGTGCGCTCCATCCAAGCAGAGGGACGGTACCCGTCAAGAGGAAGCGGGCACCGTTTCGCCAAGGTTGCCGGTTTGGGCTTTGTCCGCCATCTCCCGGACCTTGTCTTTGCCGCGAACGGCGAAGATGAACCCGAGCACCGTAGGTACCAGGAACATGGTAAAGACCGTGGATACCGCCAGGCCGCCCACGACGACCGCGCCCAGGCCGCGGTAGAGCTCCGAGCCCGCGCCCGGAAGGATGACCAGCGGCGCCATGCCGCCCACGGAGGTGAGGGTGGACATCAGGATGGGGCGCACGCGGCTGCGGACGGATTCCACGATGGCGGCATGGGGATCCATGTCCGGGTCTTCGCGCAGGAAGTTCAGCGCCTGGTGGACGATGAGGATGGCGTTATTCACCACCACGCCCGCCAGGATGACGAAGCCCAGGATGCTGAGCATGTCCAGGTTCTGCACTGGCGAGTAGCGGTCCGCCACGCTGACCCAGTGCACCAGCGCCAGGCCCAGGAAACCGCCAAAGGTGGCCAGCGGCACGCTGAGCATGATGACCAAGGGGTAGGTCCAGCTCTGGAACAGGATCACCAGCAACAGGTAGACCACCAGGAAGGCCAGGACCAGCGTGCTCGAAATCGTGCCGAAAAGCGTCCCGTCTCCCAACAGCGCGGTTTTGATCTCGTTCAGGTTACCGGCGGAACCGGAGAGGCTGACCGACACAGAGGAGGGAATGGCGCCAGCCTGGCGGAGACCTTCCACCTTCTCTTCCACCGCGTTGATCGCGTTCTCCAGCGGAATGCCGCGCGGCGGGGTAAACTCCAGCGTCACGGCGCGCAGGCGGTCCACATGGCGGATTTCGTCCGGGCTGCGCACCCGCTCCAGTTTGGCCACGCTGTCGAAGTCCACCACGGCGCCGATGGGGGTGGCCACCGGGGCGCGTTTCAGGGCCGCCAGGGCGTCCTCCCCACGGGAGTATTTGCTCAGGATCTTGAGGTCTTTCAATTCGCCGTGCTCCTCGTATTGGCGGAAGAGCAGGATGCCGTCGCCATTGGCTTGAATCGCCAGGCCCAGATCGGCGCGGGTCATGCCCAGCTCTCGCAGCCGTTCGTCGTCCGGCACGACGCGCAGTTCCGACAGGGGGAGGGAAAAGTTGGGGGGCTCCGGCTTGAGAGTCTGCGGGCCGAAGTCCTGCATCAGCGCGCCAAAGAGGGCTCCCGTGGCGCCGCTGATCTGACCCAGGTCGTCTCCGGTCAGGTCGATCTTGATGGCCGAGCCCGTGGTCCCGCCCACCCGGAAGAGAGGGAACTGGAACGCAAAGGCGATGGTGTCCGGAGCGGAGACGCCGGAAGTGGCGTAGTTCATCAGGGAAATGGCGTCGATGACCTTCTTCTTGTCCTCCGAGACCGAGCCATGGAACATCCGGCCCTCGAAGCTGACCAGGAAGTAGTTGCTAAGCGGGGGCGGATCGATCATCTGGCCGGGAGCCAGGCTGTCCGGAACCTGAGGCGGTTTTTCCGTGCTGATGCGGGGAACGCCAGCGCGGTCCTCCGTAATGTCCTCGATGCCGAACTGGTTTGGGGTGAGTTCCCAGGCGGGTTTCATGCGTTCTTCCACGCGGCGCCCCATTTCGGAAAGTTGCTCCAGATTGTAGCTCGGCGGGGGAAAGAGCAGCCCGAAGATTACGTTCCGGTTCCCCGTGGGGAGATAGTCCAGCGGAGGCAGGAGAATCCCCGTGCCCACGACGGTAACCAGCGTGAAGAAGGAGAACACCGCGACCTGCCGGATGGTGGAGCGGGAGATGAACGAAACAATGCTCGCCACGGCGTCCGGCAGCCAGTTGAAGAATTTGTAGGTCCAGCGGAAGGGGGCGCTGAAGAACCGCGAAACGGGATTGTTGAACAGGGCATTGAAAAGTTTTCCGCCGCCCTCGCCATTACTGAGGAAGCGCGCCGACGCCGCCGGAATGACGGTAACGGAAACCACCATGCTCAGCCCCACCGCCGACATGATGGCCAGGGAGATATCGCGGAAAAGCTGACCGGCGGTTTCTTCAATGAGGAGAATGGGGAAGAACACCACCAAGGTGGTCATGGTGGAGGCCACCACGGCGCCGGCGACTTCCTTCGTTCCGTCCAGAGAGGCCTGGCGGACGGATTTCCCCATCTCTATGTGCCGATATATGTTCTCAATGACCACGATGGCGTTGTCCACCACCATCCCGACAGCGAAAGCCAGACCGGCCAGGGAGATGATGTTGATGGAACGGCCCAGGCCGACCAGCACCACGAAGGAAGCGATGACGGAGACCGGGATCGCGATGGCGATGATGCCCACCGTGCGCAGAGAGCGGAGAAAGAATAGCAGGGTGATGGTGGCCAGAATGCCACCCACCGCCAGGTTTGACTGCACGAGGTCGATGGCGTCTTCCACATACGTGGTGGAATCGTACACTTGGACCAGTTCCAACTTGCCGTCGATGCCCAAGGCCAGCGCCTGTTCTTCCAGGATGCCTCCGGGACGGTTCATTTCGGCGATCTCCGCTTTCAGGGCGTCAATCGTCTCCAGCAGGTTGGCGCCCCGGGAGAGCTGGAAATTAAAGAACGGCATCTGGAAGCCGCGGGCGCGTGCCCAACTGTTCGGTTCTTTATAAGCTTCACGGACTTCCGCGATGTCGCCCAGGTAGACCGGTCCGCTCTCGTCCCGGTAAATGACCATTTTCGTGACGTCTTCCGGACCTTCGAAACGTCCCGTGGTGCGGACGCGGATGTCGCGCTTGCCTTCCTCGATCTTTCCGGCGGAGAGGTTTACGTTGGCGCCCTGCACCGCGCTCTGAAGCTGGCTGTAGGTGATGCCGCGCTGCGCCATGGCGCGAGGGTCCACCAGAATGTGAAGCTCCGATTCGCGCGATCCGTGGAGACCCACCTGGGAAATGCCGGGCACCCGGTCGAAACGGGGCTGTAGGCGCCGCACCATGAAGTCGTGCAGGGTGGAGGGATCGAATTCCGGATCCGTGGAGGCCAGGCCCACCCAGGCGATGTAGTCCACGGATTCCGGGTCCACCGGTTCCACGACCGGTTGGAGCACGCCGCCCGGGTAACCGGGGACCTCGTCCAGTTTCTGGAGCGTTTCCGCCAGGGCGTCGTCAATGTCCGTCCCGGTTTCGAATTCCAGACGCACCGTGCCCTGGCCGGCGGCGCTTTTGCTGATGATGCTCTTCAGGCCAGTGACTTCGCCGAGGACTTTTTCCTGTTCCTCCACGATGTCACTCTCAATCTCCTCGGCGGAGGCGCTTTCCCAGTTGGTGATCACGGAAATGACCACGGATTCCACTTCCGGAGTCATCCGGATGGGCACGCGGGAAACGGCAAGCAAGCCCGCGAAAACGCTGAGCAGGACGCCCACGGCTACGGTGATGGGCTGTTTGATGGCGGCTTCGATCATAACGTTCGTGTGTTTCCGAAGACGGATGGCAGAGTTCTACATATCCGGTCCGGGCCGGAGCTGACTTAAGACAGAAATAAGGAAGCGAGCGCGGGCCCTTCTCAGGGCTGAGCGACATCGCCGGGTGAAGTGGTTCCGGTTTCTGACGCCGGATGGACATCCAGCGGGGTGCCGGGAAAGAGGCGTTCGTTGCCCTCCGTGATCACTTGGTCGCCCGCATTCAAATTGGAAGCGTCCAGATAGACGGTTTCTTCATTCTGAAACACGACGTCCACGACGACTTTCTCCGCGGAGGGAGGTCCCTGCCCCTCGGGACTCGCGGCCACGCGGAAGACATAGGACATGTCCCGCGCTGAGATCAGCGCATCCACGGGAATGGCCAGGCGATCTTGCGGCACGTCCACGGGAACGTCGGCATACGCCGACATGCCCGGAGCGAGTGTGCCGTCCAAGTCGTCGATGCGGGCGATCACCGGAAAGAGGCGGGAACGTGAGTTCACGTCCGCAACGACCGTCACCTCCTGAGCCGGAAGGACTTCATTCACGGCGGTGATACCCACTTTCAGGTTCTCACCCGCGGCCATCACGCCACTGACGTAGCGCTCAGGAACATCCAGCCAGGCTTCGATGGTGCCGCGGGAAACCAGAGACACCACCGAGGTGCCGGCGGAAACCCATTCGCCCGGATCCACATGCCGGGCAACGATCCGGCCCTGGAAAGGCGCTTTCACTTCCAAGTCTTCCTGGCGCACTTGCAGGAGGTCTATCTGGCTTTTCACGGCCGCCAGTTCGTCCTTGGCCGCCTGGAGACGGGCGATCGCCACGGTCGCTTCGCGTTCCGCGTCGAGCTGTTCTCTCCGGGACACGGCGCCTTTTTCCACCAGGCCGCGTTTCATCTCCAAGTCGGAGTCGGCACGCTTCGTTTCCGCTTCGCGCTGGGACACACCGGCCTTCGCGGCGGTTTCGCGTGCCCGGGCTTCCGCGAATTCCGCCTTCAGGCGGCGGCCGTCCAGAACGGCCAACACTTCGCCTTTCTCGACGAGGTCGCCCTCATCGACCATTACTTCCTGGACCGCGGCGGCTTCTTGAGCCGCTACCTCCGCTCTGGACACGGCCTGGAGCGTTCCGGTTACCCGGCGGGTTTGTTGTACCGTTTCCTGCCGGACTGGCACAGCCAGCACGGTAGAGGGCGGAAATCCGCCAGCGGCGGCTCCGCCTCCGGCGCTTTCATCGGAGGGTTGAGTTTTCAGGAGGGCATGGATGCCCAGCCAGAGACCGCCGATCAGCAGCAGCGTCAGAATAAGCCAGCGCGCAACGGCAGCCCCTGGTGATCCCGAAGCGGAATCTTTGGATGTTGGTTCGGTTGAGTCAGACACGGGCGGGTAAGATGGGTGGGATGTGGCGGAAAATCATCGACTATTTTCGTAAGAACGACGTTTAAAACACCGTCCAAAAGACATCCAAAGTGATGAATCTTTGAATGAGCCCGGAAGACGGGAATGATGGCTACACCCTTACGAAGTCCACGAGAAAAAGTCGGAGGAATATGTTACTTCGGGAGAATGCTGGACAAGATTCGCCTGTATCTCAAAGGGGAACTCCCCGAAGAGTATCAGCCAAATTTCGGCCTTGCCGTGGGTCTGGACGGGCAATGCTGCGGATTTCTGGGAGTGACGCACGAACAGGTGATCGAGAAGGTTAGGGAAGGATGGAGCGACGAAGACGTTTTCGCCTGGTGTTGCGATGCCGGCTTGAATCCGTCGAAAGTGCAAAAACGCGTCTGGAATGAGTACGCCCGCAAACTGGGTTGGAACGACGCGATCAGCCGGTACCGGGAGGCCCAGAAAGCCGAGAGCGGCTGGGCGGAACGGCCGGACCTGGAAACCATGTTCGACGTGATCGATGCCCAGGAAGGGCGCGGATAGCATGGGGGCGGACGGCGCCTCGCCGAGAGAACGGGCGAGAATTGTCCGTTAGCGGGCCTGGAGCAGGTGGTTCAGGCTGTCTTTGATGGCGAACTTCCGGTAGAGATACAGGCCGAGGACGACCACGGCGAAGTATGGCCACCACCACTGGATGACTTCGGTAAACACCTCGACTTCCTGTGCCCTCTTAGCTTGGTGGGAAAGAGTGGCGGGGTCCTGGAACTCCTCCTTCAGCGCGGTCGTCGCGCGGGTCTGCGCGGCATAAAGCACCATGACGGCGCCGTAGGCGAGGTTCATCGTCAGGCCTTTAAAGCTCAGCACCGTGGCCCGGTGGGCGGAATCGGTGACGCGGTTCATGTAGTAGGAAATGAAAAAGTGCAGGAACCGCATGGCGATCCAGAAGGGAATCAGAAACACCGCCCCATAATAGGGTACCAGGGGGTGGGCGAGCGCGATGAGGCCGGCGAAGATGAGGATGGTGAGAAGGCTGAAGTTGAAGCGCGGGGTATGATTGGCCGCCAGGCGCTCCACGAAAGCGGCGGAAACAATTCCAGTGATGGCGCCAGCCACGCCGACCAGACCGAAGTAGGCTTCGTCAAACTGTAAGACCCGGAGATACACGCTGCCCACCGTGTAGTAGAGGCGCACGATGCTGTCATAGAAGAGGCCGATCAGGATCAAAATGAGGACGGCCGGGGTGCGCAAGATCCAGCCGCCGGTGGTGAGGGTGCGGCGAAAGCTGCGGACCACCGAAGTCCAGACACCGCGGGAAGGCTCCGGAATGAAGTTCTCCCTCATGCGCAGGGCAATGCCCAGGGCGATGAAGGCCATGAGCAGATTCAGGTAAATGGGAAACTTCAGCGTGGCACGCTGGGTAAGGGCTCCTTCATAGCCAAAAAGCCTCGCCGCGCTCGTCATGAGTTCCGGATCGTAAACCGCGGCGCCGATGAGGGTCACAAAGATGAAACCGACTGATTGCCAGCGCATGAGGTGCGCCATCATGCGGGTCCAAACCGTGTCCCGGGTGGCGGGGTCCAGGGAGTCGTAAGCGAGGGCTTCGTCCGCGCCGGAAGCGGCGGCCTCCGCGGCGCCGCTGACCACGCGGTTGATCAGGAACACGAAAAAGAGCATGGCCAGACCGCCCTGGTAGTCCGCCAGATCCGCCGGGCTTTGTCCGTAGTCTTCCCGGTGCACCACGGGCATGAGACACATGACCGTCATTTCGATGACCATCAGAACCGAAGCGGCGATGACGAGGGTGCGGCGCCCAAACTGGTCGGCCAGAGCGCCTGAAGGTACTTCCAGAACCACAATGGCGATGGCCCAGCCAAAGTTCAGATACGCGAACTGTTCCTCCGACAGTCCGAAGTCCAGGAACATGATGGCGAAGACCGGGTAGTAGAAGCGGCAGTTGAAGAAAATACGGAAGAGGATGAACAGCCAGACATTGCTGGTGCCCGTGTAGCCGGAAAGCGGGGATCCAGAGGGAGAGGGGGTGGGGGGAGAATCTTGCGAAGCCATGCGGAAGTGAGAGCTTGCTAGCGGCGAAGGTGGTGCCGGATGGCCATGGCGTAAAGAAGTCGATTTCTCCCGAACCGGGTGATAGGGTGCCGCCCTTTTTCAACAGCATGGCGAAGGCGGCGCAAAGAGAGACCGGTGGTGGGTTCAGGATCGGGCAATTGCTGGGTAACCACCCGGTGGCAAAAGTTTTCGTGGCAGTACTGAGCGTTGTTTTCCTGTCCGCCGGTAGCTTTGTCCTGACGAAAGGCATCTCCTGGGGCATGGCGGCGTTCAACGCCACGGGCCGGCCTCGCTTGGACGACTACATGCAAAGCGGGCTCTGGTGGGCGCTGTCGATCGATGCCGTGCTGGCTCTGGGGCTGGCCGTGACGTGGTGGGTTTGGTGTTTTCGCCCCCGGAAACCGGCTCCCGGCGACAGACCCGCGCCGGTGGGAAAGGTTTTCTGGTTGGGACTTATCCTGGTGCTGGTGCTCGGCGCGGCGCTCCGTCTGCCGCGCATGGACTTGAGTCTCTACAACGACGAGGCATCCGTTTTTTTCCGGTATATCTCCGGGCGTTTTGCCCTCCCGGATTTGGAGGCCGGGGAAGTACCCGCATTCAAGGAGGTATCCTGGAAGGAAACGTTGTGGCGGAACAAAGTGGGGAACAACCATGTGCCGCAGACCGTGCTGTCCCGGTTGTGCTATGAGGCTTGGAGCTCGGTTACGGGCGCGGCGCCGGGAGAGATCAATGAATGGGCCCTGCGGCTGCCTTCCCTGGTGGGCGGCCTGGCAGCCATTGGGGCCCTTGTCATGTTGGGGCGGGAGCTTGGGTTTCCCATGAGGGGGTGGCTCGCCGGGGTGCTGCTGGCTTTGAGCCCCTGGCATGTGACCTTTTCCACCGAAGCCCGCGGCTACAGTCTGATGATGGCTTTCTATTGCCTGGGGCTTTGGTTTCTGGCCTGCGGCCTGAAAAGGGAGCAGTGGCGGTGGTGGCTGGGGCTGGCTGTGTGCGAAGGCCTGGCGCTGTGCTGTTTTCTGGGCAGTGTTTACCTGGCTGCCGCCCTGAGTGGGGTGGTGTTCCTCTGGCTGGTCTGGCGGATTTGGCGCGCGGGTCCGGGTGAAGAAAGACGCCGCGCCGGGAACAGCTTGCGGGGCCTGGTGGTGGCCAACGTGTTGGCGCTAATGCTCCTGCTGGCCGTCATGGGGCCGGCGGTACTGGAAGTGAGTGACGCCCTCAAGGTGGAAGGGCTGCTCGATTTGGGAATCCCGCCCGATTGGTGGCCGGACGTGCTGGGGTTAATCACCCTGGGAATGCCCTGGGTGGATGGCGATGTCGAGAACCCATTCAATCCCGCCGTGCTGAAGTACTGGCCCGGCCTTCCTTTGATGGTTGGTTTCCTTGGCGGAGCCGTCCTGCTGGTGGGCGGGCTGGTGGCCCTGGTCCGGGCTGACGCGCGGGCGCGGCTGTTCCTGCTGGCGGCGCTGGTGGCGGTGACCGGGATGTATGCCGCCAGCCTGGTGACCGGAAATCTTTTGCTGAAGTGGTATGCCTGTTACCTCATCCCTTTCGTTCCATTCCTGCTGGGTTTAGGAGGGGAGTGGCTCTACGCCCGCTTGAAAGCGGCCATCGGTGAAGGAGGCGCCAGGCTCGTGACGTATGGAGTGGTTGTGTTTTACGCCGTGGGATTGATGCTGCCATTGAGGCTCTACCGCATTACCAGCAAGCAGCCGCTCCGCGACAGTGTCGAACTGGCCCGCGGAGCCGTCTATCCGGACTATGACCTCCAGACGCGGAAGGTGATGACCGTGGGCTGGTTGCACGACGCGAATTTGTACGATCCGGCCATGTGCGTGATTTCCGAGGCGGAAGAAATGCGCCGGGCCATCCGGCTGGCTCAGGAAAAAGGGGATGCCCTCTATGCCATTTACGGAAAATACAGTGGACTCAAGGAGGCCAAGCCGGAACTGGCCAAACTGCTCGAAGACCGAAAGGTCTTTGAGGAACCGGTCATTCTGTATGGCCTCACGGAAAGGCAGTACCGGATTTATGTTTTCAAGCTCCGCGAGGCCCCGGATTTAGGGAAAAGCGCGGGCTTATAGAAATTATTTTAAGGTTTTGAACTAAAGAAGTGTTCACCGGTTTTTGAATCTGGTAGTCTCCCGGCCTTGCGTCCCGAGACTCCTTTGGATAAGGTCGCGAAGCGCTCCCCGTGGGAGTGCAACAGCTTGACGGTTATCACATGACGAAATTCTTGCGGAACAGGCGCTTCTTCTGGGGAGTGGCTAGCCTGTGGGTGTTCTTATACCCGCTGGTGGCTGGGCATGCCCAAATGGATCAGGCGCCGGAGGTCCCGGAGAAGGGACCGATCGAAGTTTCCCGGGGAGAGATCCAAAAACGCCAGTCCACGGCGAAGAATGCTCAGGATCTCCTGACCCAGGCCCAGAACGACTGGCAGTCGGGACGGATTTCCGATGCCATCGAAAAGCTTTCCACCGCCTTACGCAGTCTTCCGGCGTTGCCCGCGACCGCCAATCTGAGAGAGACCATCTTTCAGCGCTATCAGGAGGCCGTCCTGCAGCAAAGCGACCGGCTCATCCAGGACGCCCACTACAAAGAGGCGGAAACCATGCTGGCGCTGTTTATGGAAGATGCCCGGGACGCCCAGGTGGCGGCCTCCAGTATTTCCCCCGCTGTCCGCCGCCAAATAGGCCGGGTAAAGAGTGACGACTACTACAACAAGGCGCTGACGCCCGAACACCTGGAACGGGTGTCCGCGGTGGACGCGCTGCTGGTAACGGCGGAAGGGGCTCGCCAGATTGCTGACTACAATCAGGCGGTGGACCGGTATCATCAGGTTCTAAATCTCGATCCCACCAACAAGGCCGCCCGTCAGGGGTTGGAACGGGTGGAGAAGGAGATGACGAATTACTACCAGATCGCCCGGAACGAAGCCCGCGCGGCGCAAATCCAAAACATAGCGCGGGAATGGGAGACCCCGGTGCCCATTACCGGGGCAACCATCGAAGAACTGAGGCAGACGCAAGACCTTGGCGGGACCTCGGAGGGTACCATGGCGGCCCGGCTCGAAGAAAAATTAAACCGGATTGAAATTCCCGTTATTGAATTCACCGATGCACGGCTGGGGGACGTCACGGCTTTCCTGACGCAGAAGTCTCAGGAACTGGACAACGTGGAGCGGGATCCTTTGAAGAAAGGGATCAGCATCGTGATCTTTGGTTCCAGCGATCCTGCCGACGACCCGGCCAACCGGCCATTGAGTCTGAGTCTGAAAAACATCCCACTGGGGGAGGTGCTGCGCTACGCTGCTGACAAAACCGGCATGCGGATGCGGGTGGACGACTACGTGGTGGCGCTGGTTCCGGCGAGCCAGCCGGGGGAAGACGCGAACTTGATCGTCAGAACCTTTGTCGTCCCGCCGGGGTTCCTGACGGCGGGCGGCGCCGCGGCGCCTTCGGGGCCGGTGGATCCCTTCGCGCCAGTGGATGCTGGCGGCGCGGGCGCGGGGAGCCCTCTCACGCGGATTTCCATGCAGGATTACCTGGAACAGAACGGGGTCAATTTCCCTGGGGGCTCCTTCGCGAAATACATGCCCAGTTCCAGCACGCTGATCATCCGGAACACGCCGGGCAATGTTCGCACGGTGGAAAACCTGGTGTTCGCGGCCCGTCAGGGCGGAGCAAAAGCGATCAAGATCAATTTCACCGTCTTTGACATCAATGATCAAGCCCTGAAGGAATGGAACAATGACGTGCTCTTGGGGGCCTTTGATGTGCCGGGAAGCGGTGAGAACGTCTTTGCTTCCGGCGGGACGGTGGGTTCGGGAGCGAACCCTCCTGACGGCGAATTTCCCTTCAGGTTTCCCGGTAGTGGGATTCCAGTCGGTTCGACTCCCGTGACGGGCGGGCTGCGGTCGGGAGATCCGCGGGGCCGGATTACGATCGACGACGTGCTGGAGAGAGATTCTCCCGAGATCACGATCGACAATGCTCCAGGCACCTTCGGCATTGCGGGGGTCTTTACCGATCCACAGTTCCAGTGGGTGCTCCGGTCTTTGAATCAACGGAAAGGTTTCGATCACGTCCACCGCACGGGAGTGATCGTGAATCCAGGACAACGGGCGGTTATCCAGCAGGTTCGGGAGTTTATCTATCCCACCGAATACGACCCGCCGGAAATTCCCAATGACACCTCGCCGGATTCCATCATCATTGTTTACGATTTCGCTGGAAACATCATTGACGTGATCGGGGATGAAGGGGGCTTTGCCGCGACGCCGGCCAACCCCACGGCCTTCGAAACCCGGGGACTTGGCAACATTCTGGAGGTGGAGCCTCAGTTGGGTCCCGATAACACCACGGTGGACTTGTTGGTGACTTCCGACCTTTCCGAATTCGTGGGCTTTATCAATTACGGCAGTCCCATTAATTTCGGCGTGACCACGCCATCTGGAGGCGTGAACCTCACGGAGGCCACTCCGAACCGCATCTTGATGCCGGTGTTTGAAGCCGTAAAAGACAATACCAACGTTTCGGTTTACGACGGTTCGACCATCGCCATCGGTGGCTACTTGGGCGATCAGATCGACATGGTTGAGGACAAGGTGCCGTTGCTGGGCGATCTGCCCGCCGTTGGCCGGATGTTCCGCAGCAAGATCAAACAGCAGACCCGCCGGGCGATCTTGATGTTTGTGTCCGTCAGGGTCATCGACCCGGCCGGAGCGCCCGTGAATGAGGTGCAGAGTCTGGATGATACTCCGGGTTCCGCCACGGTCTCGGCTCGCTGATGGCGCGGACTTTGTTGCCGTCCCGCGGTTTCTGGTTTGCTTGATTCGACCGGCGCCATCGCCTAGGCTTTACCGATGGACCATCCTAAAGCGGCGGACACTCGGCCCAAGACAATGGAAGTGGAGCCGGGCGAATACTGGTGGTGCGCCTGCGGGCTTTCTGACCACCAGCCATACTGCGATGGCAGCCACAAGGGAACCGGATTCGGGCCCACCCGGTTTGTGGTGGAGGAAACGAAAACGGTCTCCTTCTGTATGTGCAAGCAGTCAAAGAATCAGCCGTTCTGCGACGGCAGTCATGCCGGAATCCATTGAAGGTTTCGCTGTCTGGCGTTCCCCCGCCTGTAAGTCAGAGCCAGACGGGAACGTCTGTGGCATCGTAAGTAACTCCGACCCTCCATGAGTTTCACCAAACCCCCCCGTAAATCCCTTCGTTCTGGCTCTGGTGGCCAGTTTTTGCTGTTGAGCGTGGCCGTGTTTCTAGCGGCCCTGGCTGGTGTTGCCAGATCGGAGCCGGTCAGAAAGGACAACGTCACCGTGGAGTTGCTGTCCGGCGTGGAGAGCCTTCAGCCGGGGCAGCCCTTTGAAGTGGCGCTCAAGATGGATCTCGATCCCGGCTGGCACACCTACTGGATCAATCCGGGGTCGCCCGGCGAGGCCGCGACCATTTCCTGGGAATTACCGGACGGGTTTGAAGCGGGCCCTCTGCGCTTTCCCTATCCTGAGCAGCATGTGGCTTTCAGCACCGTTTTCTTCGGGTATGAGAAGGAGGTGGTTTACCTGACCACCATCACTCCACCGGCAGACGTGAAGCCGGGTCAGCAGGTGACCTTGAACGCCAACGTCAAGTGGCTGGCCTGTGAGGACATCTGCGTGCAGGGCGAAGCGGACCTGAGCGTTTCGGTGAAGGTCGCGGACAGCGCCGTTCCCGCCTCGGGACCGGTGGCGGCCGTTCTCGCTCAGGCGAAGGAGCGGATGCCCAGGGAGGTCGAGGGCGTCAGCCTGTCCAGCCGGGTGGAAGGGGAGTCGGTGATTTACACCGTCGGCGCGGGCGACCTGCCGCTGCCTGAAAACCTGAACGAATTGTATCTTTACCCCGAGACCCTGGAAGTCGTAAACGCCGATGTTCCCCAGGAGATCAGTGTGGAAGGCGGAGAACTGATCGTCAAAGCCGCGAAACTGGACTACGCGCCCCAGCCGCTGCCGAAGTCCTTCCGCGCGGTGCTGGTGTCCGAAAGCGGATTCGGCGATCCGGTGAATGGAAAGGCGATCCAGCTCAGCTCGGACGCGGGCCATTCGGGGAATGAGGGACCCTCCATCGAGGCTTTTCGGTCTCCTTTGGGAAATGGCCTGATGGGGCTGCTCGTCATGGGATTCCTGGGGGGGGTGATCCTGAACGTGATGCCCTGCGTGTTCCCCGTGATTTCGCTGAAGATCATGAGCTTTGTCAGCATCGCCAACGAGGACCGGAAGAAGATTCTGACTCATGGGTTAGTCTTTACGCTGGGTGTCATGGTTTTCTTTTGGGTGATCAGTCTCGTGATGATTTTGATCCCGATCCTGGCCGGAGGCGGTGGCGGAGAAGGCTGGGGCGCCTGGTTGCAGATTCCGGGTGTCGTGATGGCGCTTGCGGCGGTGATGGTCTTGCTGGCTCTGTGGTTATTTGGCGTGTTTGATATCGGGCTGGCCCTGACGGGGGTCGGCGGAAAACTCACTGCTTCTTCCGGGCTGGGAGGTAGTTTTTGGAGCGGTGCGCTGGCTGTGGTTCTGGCGACGCCGTGCACGGGTCCGTTTATGGCGCCGGCTCTGGGGTTTGTCCTGGTCATGAAAGACCCTGCCGTGACGTTCAGTTTGTTCACGGCTCTGGGATTGGGGATGGCCTTCCCCTACCTTTTGCTTTCCGCGTTTCCCCGGCTGCTGAAGTTCCTTCCCCGGCCCGGCGCCTGGATGGAGTCCTTCAAGCAGATCATGGGCTTTCCCATGCTGGCGACAGCTGTGTGGCTACTTTGGGTCTTGGAAGGTCAGGTGGGAGATATGGGCATGATGGTCTTCGGGCTGGCGCTGGTGGTCCTGGCTATGGCCGGTTGGGCGCTGGGGCGTTTCCTCGGGCCGGGAGCTTCGCAACGGAGCCGGATAGGTGGAGGTATCGCCGTGGCCATCTTCCTGGCCGCCGCCATCGGAATGTCCTGGAAGGCGGCCCAGCTTGAGCAAAAAGAGGACAGCCTGGTCGAGAACTTCGCCGAAGTCATTCAGCAGCACCGGATGGAAGGAAAAAACGTCTTTGTCGATTTCACCGCGCGCTGGTGCCTGACTTGCCGGGTGAACAAGCAAGTTATGCACAGCGAAGACATCCAGAAAGCCTTCCGTGAGCACAACGTGGTGTTTCTGGAGGTGGACTGGACCAACAAGAACGAAGAGACCCTGGCCTACATGCAGAAATATGGACGCTCGGGCGTACCGTTCTATCCGCTCTTTCCGGCAGACGTGAACAAAGAGCCGTTGATTCTTCCAGAGATTCTCACGAAACCGATCGTGCTGAAAAAGCTCCAGGAACTGTCCGCGATGGAGAACGGCGGGGAGCCGCATTTGACGCAGTCCGGCAGTGGGTCATAGTAAAGGGATGAAATCCCTGCTCTGCGGTGTCGGCGCCGTCACGCTCTTTGCGACTGTTTCCTTGGCGGGAGATACGGCTCCCGAATTTACCCTGACGGATCTTGAGGGGTCGGAGCACCAACTTTCCGAATACGAAGGCAAGCTGGTGGTGCTGGAGTGGATGCAGTACGGTTGTCCGTTTGTCAGGAAACAGTACGAGACCGGCAAGCTGCCAGCGCTGCAGAAAAAGTACACGGCGGAGGGAGTGGTTTGGCTGTGCATTGCCAGCGGCAAGAGCGCGGACGAGGACGAGTTGAAGAACCACCGCTTTGCCAAGAAGAATGCCGCCACGGCGGTGCTGTTGGACAAGGACGGCCATGTGGGCAAAGCCTACGGCGCCAAAGCCACTCCGCAGTTCTTTGTTCTGAATGATGAAGGTCAGATCGTTTACGAAGGCGCTTTGGACGACGACCGCTCTCCCGACCCGACGGATCTTTCCGCTTCCACAAACTATGTCGCGGACGCCCTGGATGCCTTGATGGAAGGAAAACCCGTGGAAGTGACCATCAGCAAACCCTTTGGCTGCGGCATCCGCTACGGCGATTGATCCCTCTCTGGAACCCGGACATCTTCCACCGGGTGAGGCTTGGCCTCCGGGACGCTCACGTTCTCTTTTCGTGTGTGGAACGGAAAAAGTTATTCACCCCTTTGCGCAAGTATGTCCTTATGCCTGGCGGAAGTGTAAGTGACTGATTGTCAGTGGGTAAGCCAAAGGGAAAGAAATCTATTCACCGCTGGCCGAAGTTTGTTCTCAGGTTATTCACAGGACTTACTCACCAAGATTCCCAGTCCCTCACTACTTATTCACGGGTTGTTCACCGCTTCTGATGACGAGAGGGTCTAGGCAGCGTGGACAGATTGGGGGCGAAGCCAGGCGAAAAATGGGCCGCGTCTTCAGGTATTCGCCGCTTCGCGGTGCTGAGTTCTCTTTCCTTCTTTTCATTTCCGGTCCGTTCTCCAATTTGTCCACACTGCCTAATAGAGCCGGTCTATCCGGCGCGACATTTCATCATTTTCAGAACCAATGGACTCTTCAGAAGGCACCGGCGGCGAGTGGAAACAGGCGGTCGCCACGATCGTCCGCGGGCACGGAGTAGCTTCCGGCCGAAATGGAGACCCCCGTTTTCCGGGCGGAACCATTCACATGCAATTGCCCCATTTCGAACAACGGGGTCTCGAACTTTCCGGGTATCATCTCGCCACGATCAACCTCTCCCTGGCTCCCTGCCGCTACGCGGTGCGCCAGGCGCCCCTGACATTTCGTAAAGTGAAATGGCATCCCACGGAACCGGCGGAGGACTTCTCTTTTCTGCCCTGCCGGCTGAGGAAGGCCGCGAGTGAGGCGCCCGTGAATGGGCTCATTTACTACCCCCATCCAGAGACCAAACCGGAACACATCCAGGCGCCGGAGGTGGTGGAAGTTCTGGCTGGCTGGATGGACAGCCTGTCCTACGGGAACAGGCTGTTCTTGGAATACCACCCGGACGAACTGGAGGTCATCCCTCCGGAATCTTCAGACAGTTGAGGAGAGGATCGCGGGCTCACTCCGCGGCCGCGCCGCCATTCAGATCGATGGCGGAGATGCTGGTGTCCGTGCGAAAGTACATCCGGCTTCCCGCAATGGCGGGAGAGGTGCAGCGCAGGGCGCCGACCTTTGCCCGGCCCAGCGGCTGGTAGTCGTCTCCCGTGGCTTTGATCATGGACAGGTAGCCCGCGTTGTTCTCGTAAACGAAGAGCTTTCCGTCGGCCAGGATGGGGGAGGAAATGTTGGAAGACGTTTGCCGCTCCCACTTCACCTCGCCGGTTTCCAGCGCAAGGCACATGTGACGGTCGCTGCCGAGGTGGAACACGTTGCCTTCGTAGATGATGGGGCTGGCGCTGTAGCGGCGTGTCAGGAAATCCTTCGACCACATGAGATTGGCGCCGGATTCCGACAGCTTGTAGGCGTTCAGGTTCCGGCCCTTCGACTTGCTGATGACGACCAGGTAGTCACCGGAAACGACTGGGGTGCCGTCCCCGCCCCCATCTTCGCTCCAGACGGTTTCGCCTGACTTGGCGTCCACGCCAAACACCTTGCTGGAACCGTTGGCGACGATCAGCGGCTTTCCGCCTCCTTCCCACACCGTGGGAGACTGATTGGAACCGTTGACGTCCTTGTTCTCCCAGAGCATTTCGCCGCTGGCCGTGTCAAACGCCACCAGCGTGTTTTGCTGCAGATAGACCACGCCACCGTACACCAGCGGGGAGGACGCGGGACCCTTCCGGCCCGTCAGCGGTGTTTTCCAGATCAGTTCGCCATTGTCGGCGTTCACACAGTAGAGGTGCGTGCTGAGGGCGGCATAGACGCGCCCGTCGATCGCGGCGGGTGTGCTGGAGGAGCCCCGTCCGCTGGGAAAACCGGGTGTCTCGAAACGCCACACCGTGGAGCCATTCCCGGCATCCAGACAGATCACCACGTCATCGGCCACTTTCTTGGTGGCGGGAACGGCGGCCAGGACGCGTTGCTCCACGTTGGGCTCGAAACCCTGAGCCTTCACCCATTCTTCCAGGGCGGCCTGGTTGGGGAACTCCTTGTTCAGCTTGGACTGCACCTTGTCGAAATCCGCGATGCTGATGGCGGAACTGCCCTGCTTGAAGCGGCTGGCGACCCAACTGCCCAGGACCAGCTTCTGTTCCTCCGTCAGGTTGTCGTCCACCCATTGGTTCGCCCACTCGTCCAGCTTGGCGCCGCGCAGCCGGGGATTCAGATTCTTCCGGTCGTCCTCCATCTTCTGGACGAGTTCGGGGGAGAAACTATTGGTGGAACGGAACCCCAGGTTGGAAAGTACCAGGCTGTCGATGACACGGGTTTCGGTGGGTTCTTCGCGATGCCAGACCACCGAGGCAAAGACCCGGCCGCCCGCCACGGATACGCTGCCATACCCGCCGTAGTGTCCGCTGGGAACTTCCTCGCTCTCCCAAAGCTGGGAGGGCTGGTTCTCGTCCGTCCATTGGTCCGGCAGCCCTTGGGTGGCGGTGGCGATGCCGTTGCGCTGAGGACCGCGCCATTGGGGCCAGCCTTCCGGAGAGTCGGCAAAGGCTGGCAGCGTGGCCAGGGCGGAGAGCAGCAGGGCAAGGCGCGCGATGGGAAGTGTGGATTTCATGGGGTAATTGAAGCGGCGGCGGACAGCTCTGTTTGGCATGGCGTCCAGCGGCTGGGAAGCTATCATTCCGGCCGGTCAGGCGCAATAGCGCGACCGCGTCTCGTCAGGGGACAAGCTTCGCCAGATGAACGCGCAATTCCCGGGCGCGTTTGCGATATTGATTCACCCGGTAGGCGCTCATCCAGCCGTAGACCGCCACCCCGGCGAGGCTGATAGGGATCACCACTTCCATGGCTACCCAAAAAGAGTGCATGCGGACAACGGCGAGCAGTGCGGCCCAGAACGCGCCGACGAGCAGGACAAAGAGGCCGAACCGCACGGGAAACGGCAGCCGGTAGAAAGCCGGAAGCGTGCTGCCCAGCGAGCGGACCTGCTCCGCGCGGGCCCGGATTTCCGCGTAGATCAGTTGCTCGTAGATGATTGCCAACGGAAAAAACGCAATGGCCCAACAAACCGTGGCGACGAATACCAAAACCGTCAGGCCGCCGAGCAGAATGATCAGCAGAAAACCGAAATAGGGAGTCTTCGAAACGGCCGGGATGGAAGCCAGGCACCAATAGAATAACCCCATGGGGGCGTAGAAGATCTTCAGGAGGAGATCTTGCCTCCGGATGATTCTGAAGAGGTGTTTCCGGTGATCCTCGTTGTCTGGGGACACGCGCAAAGCGGAGCGGATGTGAAACTCCGCCTTCTCAAGGTTGCCGAGTTCTTCCGAGAAAATCCGGGAAAGGTCGTAGTGAACAAAGGGGTCATCCGGCGCCAGGCGAAGGGCTTTCTGGAGTTCCTCTATTTGACGTTCCGGGCTTCCTTTGGTGCCGCCTTGGGTTTCGTCGAGCTGGGCATTCGCGGCGGCGATGAGCCGGACAGTCTCCACGTCCCGGGGATTCAGCGCCACGGCGCGTAAGGCATACTCCCGGGCGTGAAGAAAGTCGTTCGCTTCGTAGGACAGCCAACCCAGCTGGCGCCAGTAGAACGCGTTCCCCGGGTCGGCCGAAAGGGCTTTCTCGATGTGAGTCAACGCGCCGGCCACCCGGTTCTCCATCTTGCAGACAAAGGAGAGAAGATAGTGGGAGTAGCCATCTTCAGGATTGTGCTGGAGTGATGTTTCCAGATGTTGGCGTGCCTTCCGGGTCTCGCCGTCGATGATCGCCAGCCGGCCCATGGTTTGGTGGAGGTAGGCCGACTCGGGCTCCTCCACCAACAGGTCCCGGCAAAGATGCTCCGCCCGCCGCCATTGGCGGCTGTCCATCAATTGTTCCAGGAGGGACCAGCGATGGCGGATTTTGCCCTCTGTTTCGATTTCCACGGATGATGGGTTAAGCAGCGTCTCTCATCCCGGGCGCCACTGTGTTTAGGGGGGTGGAGGCAGTTCCCATCCCGCTTCCGCGACGGGGAACGTGTTTCCGCCCAAAAGATCCTTGCCCCAGTAGAAAAGTTTGAAGGTGGGAGTCTCCCGGGGAAATCCGTAGATGAGGAGCATCCGGGAGGGATTCGGCGCGGCGGGCACCGGAGCATCAGCGGGCAGAAGTGTGCCGTCCGTGTCGAGGAAGGCGATGTGCGGATCGCTTCCGTAACTGATCGAAGTCTTGCCATCGACAATCTCGATGTCGTCCGGGTCGAAATTTGGCGTGTGCCCGGACACCGTCAGGTCCACCGCCACTAGCCGGGCCTGGGCCACGGGGGTGAGATGGCTGTAGCCCGTGTAAGTCCACGCTCCATTCACGGTGACGTATCCCGTACCCAGGCCTTGGGCCTGCTGCTGCGCCATCCGGTACATGAGTTTCCCGACGGCTTCTTCTTTGGAGCCGGGAACGGGGGCTGGGTTGTTCGCGGATGGTGGCTCGGGAATCAGCGCGACTTCCTCCTCTTCCTTGTCCCCACAGGCGGAAAGCAG
>JAUICH010000049.1 GCA_030427505.1 Verrucomicrobiia bacterium | reverse complement strand
CTCGTCTCGGCTCCTCTGACTCATTTCGGATGGGCGATCCATCCGGTGTCATCCATTCTGGCGCAACGTAGGTAAATTCCCTCTTCAAGGTTCCTCTCCCCGGTGTCATTTATTTTGGCGCAATTCGGTGAACCGCGCGCCTGGGAGAAACTGCTGTCCACCCGGGGGGGTGAAGGGTTAGGATTGGAGGGTGAAGAAGGCATCCTCCGCGTCAGATGAAACCCGTGGGCGCGGGTCCTGGCGGCGACCACTGTTCGTCGCGGCGGCTATCTTCCTGTTTGCGGTTGCGGCTTATTACCTGGGGTATGTCTGGTGGGGGCGCAAGGCGTACATCTCGGACCCGTTTGCTTCTCCTACCTGGCAGAGCCGGGCGCGGGAGAGGGTTTCCAAATTGTGGGACCCGCTACGCGAATGGGAGTGGCGGCGCCATTGCCGCCGGATGGCCCGCGAATGTTCCGGCGCCTGGGCGCTGGCGGATGGGCGCCGGGTGACCCTGGAAATGAAACCGGAGGGAACCTTCCACATTCGGTCCGAGTCCCTTCCGGAGCTGAATCTGGATGGCAACTGGAGCGCCCGCTTTGTGTGGCCGCATGATTACCATGTGTTCCTGGAGGAAGGGTCCCCGGAATGGATCCTGCTGGGCCTATCCTTTAAGAAGGTAAAGCTGAATGCAACGGACCAACCGGTTTATGGGCTCAGCATCTCCCAAACGAAAGACGACGGCTCAGGCGGGACGATTACCGAACCGGTCCCGCTGATGGAAGATCCGGGCGGCGATGTGTTTTACCAGGTGGGGGAGTGAGTCTCCCTTCGCTTGGCGGCAGGGAGCATCCGTGCCGCGGTTTCGTCGAAAAGTCGTGCCGCGGGATTGCATTTTCGCTGAACTTAGCTAGGATTAAGGGATATCAGTAAGTGTCTTTACTGTTTTTTAGACTTCCATGCCCGCCGCGTCCCGAAAACCCAGAACGAAAAAGGAAGCGCCGCCGCCGGATGAGACGACTGGCGGGGAGCCCGCGCCGCTGCCGGCCTCGCCGCCCCTGCAGGATATCTGGCGGACGCTGACAGTCGAGCATAAGCGGCAGATCCTGTATGAGATCGCCACGGAGGCGACGTTTCCGCCGCGGGACCGGATGGCGGCGATCAAGATGGATAACGACATGTGCGAAGACGAGCGCGCGGCGCGGGAAGCGGAGGAGGAGGCTGGAAACGTGGCGGCGGCGGGTGGCACGCCGGGCTTGCGGCCGGACCACATTGTGGTGTTGCTGGACGGGCTGACGGCGAGCGCGAACCCGGTGTCGCGGGTGAGGGTTCGCGACCGGGGCAGGGAGCAACGGAAGGACGAGGATCAGGATGAGGGAAGTAGTGAGGCCGATGTATAGGCGGAGACCATTCCCGCGGAGATTCTCTCCGACTCGTGGCCTGGCCTCGCGATGATCCTGGCCTTGAAGCGAAGCTTTTTTGGAGTGCGGCGATCCTTCGCCCTTTTTGGGGCGGGCTGCCGAGGGCGAGGCAGGATTGGAGGGGGGACGGGAACGGGTAGAGCGATAGGTCTTTTTGGAGGATTCGAAAGTTGGAGGATAACTATTGAGGTAGTTGGATGGGAACGCTTCCGAAATCAAAGCGGGAGTCGTGATGCCCTAAGCACGGTGACTCGAAGCCCCTGTCAGTAGCGAAAGCGGCGAAGGAACCTGATCTTTACCCACAAGTCACAAAGGTCTCGTCCGGCATCTTTGGAGACTGAGAGGGCCGTGAGAAGGGGTGATGGGAACGGATTGGAGAGAAAGCGAACGGCTTTTCCCCCGCCGCGCCTCCGGCTACCAACCTCAGAGCGCCGAAAAAAGATTCGGCGCACTCTAGAGAAGCTTCGCTTCCCCGGAGAACCTGGGATTCGGTGAACATTTTCAGCGGATTCCGACTTACTTTATGGGTTATGTGACATGTGGGTAAAGACCAGGAAGGATCGCCGCACTCCAAAGGAGCTTCGCTCCAGTCTTGAGGGGGGCGCCGCACCCTTCGGGGTGAGGGGCGAATGTCAGCGCCGGCTCGCAGAGATCAGAAACAATCAGGTTTAAGAAACGGAACTCATCCAAGTCATTCCTACTCCATGCCCTCGACCAAGATAGACATATCCAAAGATACTAACCTAAATCTGGAGGCGCTGGCGGAGTCTTTGACTCCGGAGCAGCGGGCGGCGCTTCGGGAGCGGTTGTCGGATCAGTGGTGGCGGTTGGGGCATCTTTATTGGATTCAGGATGCGTGGGGGCGGACGGTGAAGTTCCGGCCGAACTGGGCGCAGCGGGAGCTGTGGGAGAATCTGTGGTATTTGAATCTCATCCTGAAGGCGCGGCAGCTGGGGTTGAGCACGTTTGTGGAGATCCTGATGCTGGACGTGATGCTGTTTAACCCGGGCATTCAGTGCGGCATTGTGGACAAGACGCTGAGCGACGCGGAGGTGAAGCTGGGGAAGGTGCGCTTTGCGTATCAGTGCCTGGACCGGCCGGACGCGGACTGTCCTGAGGCGGCGGTGGCGGGCGCGCTGGTGAAGGCGGGGCGGCGGCTGGTGAAGGATCGCTCGCTGAAGCTGACGTTCGGCAATGGCTCGGCGTTGGCGGCGGGCACGTCGCACCGGGGCGGCACGCTGCAGTGGCTGCACATTTCGGAGCTGGGGTGGATCGCGTTTAACGATCAGAAGCGGGCGCGGGAGATTCAGTCGGGGGCGCTGAACACGGTGGCGGCGGGGCAGTACATTTTCTGCGAGTCTACCCATGAAGGTGGGAAGACGGGGCTGCACTATGACCTGGTGCGGGAGGCGATGGCGAAGCAGGGGGAGGCGCTGACGGAGCTGGACTGGAAGTTTCATTTCTTTCCCTGGCACCGGGGCGCGGGCTACACGCTGCCGCCGGACTCGGTGACGCCGCGTCCGGAGATGGTGCGGTATTTTCAAAAACTGGAGACGCGCGGCGTCACGCTGACGCCGGGGCAGCGGGCCTGGTATGACAAGAAGCAGCTCCAGCAAAAGGAGGCGATGTGGAAGGAGTTTCCGACGATTCCGGAGGAGGCGTTTGACGCGCAGGTGAAGGGGGCGATCTATGGGCCGTATCTGTCGGAGCTGCGGGAGCGGGGGCGCATCCAGGACTTCGAGCCGGACCCGGTGCGGCCGGTTTACGCGTTCTGGGACCTGGGGGTGTCGGACTTTACGAGCCTGTGGGCGGTGCAGTTTGTGGAGGATGAGGTGTGGTGGCTGGACTGGTTTGAGGACAGCGGGTATGGCATCGGCCACTACGCGGCGGTGGCGCGGGAATGGGACGCGCGCTATGGAAAGATCCACACGCACTACCTGCCGCACGACGCGGGGCATCGGCAGGGCGGCAGCGGAAAGACGTGTGTGACGTATCTGGCGGAGGCGGGGGTGAAGAACGTGCGGGTGGTGCCGCGCACGCCGGATGTGTGGCTGGGGATTAATCAGTTGCGCGATCTTTTACGTAAAAGCCGGATTCACGAAACGCGCTGCGGCCGGCCCCGGACGAAGGACGGAAAGGAGCGCCTGAGCGGCCTGGCCTGCCTGGAAACGTATCGCACGCGGGAGGTGGACGCGGGCGGCCTGGTGAAGGAGGAGCCGCTGCACGATGAGACGAGCCACAGCGCGGACGCGGCCCGTCTGGTGGCGGAAGCGGTGAATCGCGGGATGGTGGATTTCACGGTTCGCCTACGGCCGCGCGGCGGTGGCGGCGGGGATGGGGGTCCGGTGACATCCAGCCTGCGGCGGGAGCCTGGGCTGGTGGAGAACGAGAATCCCTGGTGGAGCGAGGATAGGAAGAAGGTGGAGGTGAAGACGGGGCTGCGTGGCGGAAATGGGGAAAGACGTGGGGGGAAGGTGCGGCGTTGAGGGGGCGCGGGGTCTTGGGTGAGAGGTTGGCGTTGGGGCGTGGTGTTTGCGGTGCGACAGACAAGGAGACAAGGAGACAAGGAGACAAGGAGACAAGGAGTGGGAGGCTGGTGGTGGGGCGTGGCGTTTGCGATGCGATCAGATGGGGAGATGGGGAGATGGGGAGATGGGGAGATGGGGAGATGGGGAATAACGGATAGGCGGGGTTTTGGGGCGTGGAAGTTTCTTTCCGCCATAGAGGCTACCGGGCGGTTTTGGAGTGCGGTGGCAGAGGATGGCTTGGTAGAGACATCTGGCGACACCGCTTTGGGGGCGGGTGTCAAAGATGAAACGCCGGGTGCGCCGGTAGGAAAAACTCGTTCGCCTTTGTCCCGACAGGAATACTTATACGATGAACGGAAGAGAGAGGGGCGGTCGTTATGCCTGAACCCTTTCGTGATGGATCGCTTGCGGTTTGGCTTCGCCGGCGTTGCCGGCTCGGGCACCTGGCGTGTTGTGCCGTTCGCGCGTTCCCAAAGCGGTGTCGCCGCTGCGCTCTGCCACCGCACTCCAAGATCGCGGCTGGTTGGAGGACGGGTTTCTTAACAATGGGTGGGTTCAAATAGGTCCGAATTGTAGGCCGCGGTTTCAGCTCTTTTCGATTGCTAATTGGCAGGCTTTGAATTGCAACTGATACACTAACATGAGCACCAAAATTGACGAGAGAGAGGAAGAGGGTTCGTCCTCAAGTGTGGAACTGCCGGAGCCGGGGGATTCAGTCCCTTTCGACCGCTCGGCTCTCCGGCCCATCGAGCGGGCGGGGCTCTTTTACCTGGAGCAGCAGCCGGAGGTGCACGACCGGGACATGGGGGAGCAGTTTGTGGAGGACCACCGGCTGCACCTCTTGCACGGGTATGTGTTCAGCACGCCCACGCTGTTTGTGATGGGGCGGCCGATCGACCGTTTTGATGACTGGCCGCGCCTGAAGGATCCGCTGGTGCGTTACCCGCCGGAGCGGGAGAACTGCTGGTGGCTGTTCCTCCTGGCGGGCGAGGCCCGAGAAGCCTGGCGCTACCTGCCGTATCCACTGCCTTACATCGGCTGGGAACGGCGGGGGAAGCCGCGTTTCTTTGAGTCGCGGAAGTTGTTTCCGCATACGGTGCCGGGCTCTGATCGATCAAGGTGCTGGAAGATCTAGGAACATGGATGAGATGGATGGGGAACCTAAAAGGTCAGGCTCTAGAAATTGGAATGGCCCAAGAGGTTGCGGAGCCAATTGGCTCCGCAACGGTACGCTTGAGTCGTTAAAGCTATCGCCTTTTCTTGCTGTCCTGATAAGTTTTACAGGAGTAATAGGCGCGACCGGCATTGTCATAGAGATCGGTTAGACTTTTTCCGATCATCGGAGAGAAGTATCCTCTGGTAGCACCCGAGTACATCTGAATTCCGGCAGAACCATAGGATAGAGCCGTTTTTCCCACATCCCGGTAACATTGGGACCGATATGGATTCGACGGGACGTATGCGGGGGTCGAATACCGATTCTGATATTGAGGGACCGAATACCGTCGCTCGCCTGCTGATGCCAATGCAGTAATAGATACGATCAATACCGACAGACTGATTGCCATTTTTGTTTTCATTTTCCGAAGAGCACCGGCACCTCTAACCTGTTTTGAATACACTGCCTTTTCACAGTCGAACTTTTCCAACTCAGAAAAGCCGGGGAGATGAACGGTGTTGAAATGAATATGGTCGAAATCAGCAGAGAGTGAAAATAAGAGATTGATCAGTAGTGGCCAATCGCTGTCGCTTCTGATTTTTTAGAAATTACAACCGCAATTAACCATTGAAAATGAAGAGGTTAAGGCTAAAGAGGGAAGCGGGCCCAAGAAGTTCCCGGGACATTCTCCTCGGAAGGTAGACTATCAGTCTGCTTGGGTGACGTGCGGTAAGATCTTGGATCACTGGGTAACCCGATCAGCCAAAAATGGGAGGATCCCGAAAGCGTTATAGCGCAGAGTTCAAGAGGCAGGCCGTTGCGATGGTGGAGAACGCCAGGCCGTATAAGGGAGTGGTCAGAGTTAAAAGGCGCGGCGGTTTTCGCGCTATCTCTTTTCGGAATCGACGACGTATTGCCTGCCTCTTCGATCAGGGAGCGGAACGTGGCGCTGTCATAGCCTTTGTCGGCCACCACAATGGCACCGGTAAGCTCGGAGACAAGCTTCGGGGCTGCCGTGAAATCGTTGACGTTGCCCGGCAGTGACCATCAGCCGGACTGGCCTGCCAGAGAGGTCAACCAATGCGTGCATCTTCGAATTGCGTCCGCCACGGCTGGTTCCAACCCCTCGATCTTCAGCCTTGTTGGAAGGAGGCGCCCCATCCTGATGGACTCTCACGTAGGAGCCATCAACGAAGCGAAGCTTCCCCTTGGAACCTTTGGCCGCTTCCAGAAAGAGTCGCTCGAAGAACTCCTTCTGGCAAAGGCGGCGGAACCATCCATAAACCGTTTCCCACGGCCCAAAGTGGGCTGGCAAGTCTCGCCACGGATACCCGCCCCGCAGGATGTGGAAGATGGCCTCCAGTATGGAGCGCAGATCGGACGGCGGACGGCCTACTCCAAGGTACGCTCCCGTACCCGGGGCGGCTTGGTTAATCTTTTTAGCCCCTTCCAGGTTTTCCCGGACATGCCTCTGAAAAATTTCAGCTTCATTCCCAAGTTTAGCGAGGCTCCCAAAGAGTACAAATCCTAACATTACAATAAGTCCGTTTTAAAATATTCCCTAGGGCTGGTTCAGCAAATAGGTGGGACGGCGGGCGAGGCGCATGAGCCCCCTGGCAAGGAGAGAGGCGCAATACTCCCCGGACTACTGGCTTTGGCATGCCGTGGGGGCACCAGAGTTTATTCCAATGGCTGCTCTGGTCTATCCCGCCGATTTTCACTTTGGCTGTGAAATTGAGTGGAAGTGGCTTCGAAGCGAGGAACATGAAAGCGGAGAAACGCCTCTGATTTTTTACCTGAGCCCATGGTACCAACGTGACCGGTCCCGCCTACCACTTCAGGAAGTCGTCTTTGAACATCGGGTTCTTGGTGGGCATGACGGCGCGGGTTTCGTTGCGCCAGGTGGCGAGTTTTTCGCGGAGGTAGTCGACTTTGGTGGGGTATTCGCGGGAGAGGTCGCGGCGTTCGGAGAGGTCGTTGGCCAGGTCGTAGAGTTCGACGCGGTTGCCGTAGTAGGACTCGATGAGTTTGAAGTCGCCTTCGCGGATGGCGCCGCCGGGGGTGCCGCCCTGGTTGCCCCAGTGGGGGTAGTGCCAGTAGAGGTCGCGCTTGGGCAGGGTGGCTTTGGGGTCTTTTAAAAGCGCGGTGAAGGAGATGCCGTCTTTGGTTTGCTCTGGCAGGGCGGGCAGGCCGCAGGCGTCCAGGATGGTGGGATAGAAGTCGGTGGAGATGACGGGGGTTTCGCACACGGCGCCGGCGGTGGTGACGCCGGGCCAGCGGACGATGAAGGGCTCGCGGATGCCGCCTTCGTAGAGCCAGCCTTTGCCGGCGCGGAGGGGGAGGTTGGAGGTGGGGGAGCCTTCGGAGGTGGAGAGGCCGCCGTTGTCGGAGAAGAACATGACCAGGGTGTTGTCCGCGAGCCCGTTGTCTTCCAGGGCCTGGAGCACTTGGCCGGCGGCGGCGTCCATGGCCTCCACCATGGCGGCGTAGACGGGGTGTTCCTGGACGAGGCGCACTTCGCGGGGCGGTTCGCTGCCGAAGCGCTTGATATCGGGCGTGGCGAGGGCTTCGCTGCGGGCCTGGTATTTTTCCACGAGATCGGGGCGGCCCATGAGCGGGGTGTGGACGGAGTAGAAGGAGAGGTAGGCGAGGAAGGGGCCGTCTTTGTGATCGGAGATGAACTTCACGGTCTCGCTGGCGAGGCGGTGGGGCAGGTGCTCGCCCTCGGGGCCGTCTTCCAGGCGGGGGTTGCCGTAGGGGGAGAAGTATTTCTTTCCGCCGTAGGGGCCGCCGCGGTCGATGCCGCCTTTGTTGATGTCGAAGCCGTGGTCTTCGGGCCAGGAGCCTTCGGGGCCGAGGTGCCATTTCCCGGCGAAGAAGGTGGCGTAGCCCTGGGCTTTCAGGGCCTCGGCCAGGGTGGTGTGGGCGGCGTCGAGGCGCTCGCTGTATTCGGCGGGGAGGAGGGGGTAGCGCATCATGCGTTCGCGCTTTTTGGCGGGCATGTCAGGGTCCGACGGATTCGGGCCGCCGAAGTAGTCGGTGTTTTTGGTGCGGGCCGGGTATTGGCCGGTGAGGATGCTGGAGCGGGTGGGCGAGCATACGGGGCAGGCGGCGTAGGCTTGGGTGAACTTCATGCCGGAGTCCGCCAGCGCGTCGAGGTGGGGCGTGTCGTAAAAGGTGGAGCCGAAGGCGCGGAGGTCGGTCCAGCCGAGGTCGTCGACGAGGATGAAGAGGACGTTGAGGGGTTTCCCGGTCTTTTCCTCGCTGGCGGAGGGGGCGTCCTGGGCGGTGGCGGGGAAGGTTTGGAACAGGAGGGAACAGAGGGAAACGGAGAGGATTGGGAAGAGGCGAAGGGGGAAGGTCATGGGGGCGTTTTTAGCGCGTGGCGGCGCGGGGCGCAAGCGGCGTCATTGCGTGAATAGTTTTCCACTCGCCACCTTATAGGCCTCGAAGCAGTTCCGCTATTGAAAGGGAGATTTTGGATTCACTCGACTTGGGACTCCCCGGGGAAATATAATTCTATGTGGTTGCCGATAGAAGGGCGTTGAGCTTGGCAGCCACGACCTTTGCCCGCTCTTCTACAAAAGTTTCGTAATCGTCATCTTCAATTCCGAACTTTAGGGTATCTGAAATGAAGTGAGACTGAAGAGTCTGAGTCAAATGACTGTTTTCCTTACCAAATTCTGCAACGTAATCGCTCGGCGGTCGGGCCCCAATGATTCGCTTGTTTAAGTAATCGTCAACAAGGGTGATGTTCATGATGACGTTTATTTCATCGGTTGCCCACTTGTATTCCTTGTCCTTTTTAAGGAAAGCCTTTGGGAAAAAGTGGTGGTAGTTTTTGCTGTTGGAGCGCTGAAGCCATGAATTGTCTAGGTTTAATTCCCCGTTGTTCTGAAATGATCTTGGACGTTGCATTGCAAATAGACAAATTACGGCTGTGCAATATGCATCTCCCGTACTAAATCGCCGCCAGGCAAGGTCGTCAGGGTCGATCTTAAGTTCGTCTTTAGGATAGTGGGGGGCTTCCTTTTTTTGCAGGATAAGATCGATGCGCTTCTTGTCTTCGCCAATCTTGGATTCGACGGAGGAGGTGAATCGATTCGTCATTGCTGCCCAGAAAAAGTATTGCTTTAAATATGCATCTTGCTTCTGGCTGGGAGGTATGTAGTTGTTATTGATGAAAAAATAGGTGATCGGAATCAAAAGTGTATTGTAAGGCAAGAGCATCGAGACGGATACATTTAGGCTCGATCGAAGCCAATCGATAGCAGAAAAAATGCCTTTTTTGACCTTAGGCCAGGCTTCGATGAATTCGAATTTGTTAATTCTGAGAATATCCTTTCGCTTGATATCGCCAGGCAAGATCTTGGCGGCAATGCATTGAAGGATAGTCACATTAGGAACCGTATCGTACCCTGCTGAGGATAGATCGCTATCTTCATCTGTCGGGGAGGAGATTAAGCGATCATATTCGCGGGAGAGATCGAATCCGCTTTCGTGATCGTATGTCTTCGCGACCATGATTTCAAAAAGAGTCAGCGGCTTACCGCCGGTATTGATTCGTGTGAATACATCGCATGCGACATCAATCGGGTAACCATCAATTACTATGGTCGAGAAATCATAAGTGGTTAGTCTTCGTTTGTAGAACTCAATTTTTTCGATGAAGTTTGGAAAGTCTCTGAAAAAGTCGGTCATCCTTCCCTCTAAAATCGCATGTACGGAAATGAATGTGTGACTCGAATTGTCGGGTATCTGAGTAACGACAACTTGTTCGTCTTCCTCGATATCCAGATTGAGATTTATGGAAATGTCTCGGTAATCAATCTCAATTCCTTCACGGGAAAGAATTACCCCTTTTCTGACGGAAAAAAGGGATGTGAGCCGTTGCTGGCCATCCAGGACGTAAGATACGGAATCACCGTGAGGAGGCTCTGGGAGAGAAACATTGCCTAGGTCGCGCATGTGCCGAAGCCTTTCCCTGGTTCTCCATAAAATGAAGGTACCGATAGGATAGCCTTTAATGAGACTGTCAATGAGAGCAGCAGATCTTTCTTTGCCCCAGACGAAGTCTCGTTGGAACTGAGGAATTTTGACTCTCCCTTCGTTTATGTCTGAAAATAGAGCTTCGTATTTACGGCTCTGGTTCTCTGGCTGTTGAATAGGCATGGCGTTAGCTGGAGCGTGCTATAAAAAGTATTGGATTTGGATTGGGTTCTGATTTGCCGAGCATTTAAGTTTTATATTCACGACTGACTTGAGAAAGTCTGTAGCCTTTTCGAATTTCAAATTGTTCAATCAAGGTTCTTTCTAAGAATAGTTACGGCAATCCGGGTTATTATTTGAATCGCTGTTGGCGGCGGTTTCATGCTTCTCGGATTGTTGGGTTCTCAGCTTTTTCTGACGTTTTGTCAAACCGCTAAAGTGGGATGAATTTTCTCAGCTTCCTTAGAAAAGGCTTCGTTTCCCAGTCTGACAAGCTCAATACACGTCCAGAATCAGGAGGTCCGGGTCGCGGATGAGGTCGCCGGCGCGGTGGCCTTCTAGTTTTTGGCGGAGGGCGGAGCCGGGGGCGAGGACGGTGACGGATTCTCCGGTGGCGGCCTGGAGGGTGATGCCGCCGCCGCGGGGGGCGAGGAGGTAGTAGAGAAGGTCGCCGCCGCCGCCGCCATCGCCGTTCGCGGCGGCGCTGTCTTCGGGCTCGGCTTCGACGAGGGCGCCGGAGGCGATGGGGGTGTCGAGGTCCCACTCGGGGAAGTCCGTGGTTTCGAGAAGGCGGACGGCTTCGGTGAGTTCCTCTACCTGGGCGGCCTGACCGGCGGCGAGGTAGGAGGCTTCCAGGCCGCGGGTGTCGTATTTGTTTTCGGATTTGTTTTCCCCATCGGTGGCGGCCTGGCGGGTATCGCCGGCGGCTTCGAGCATGCGGGCGAGCCGGGCGTTGAGTTCGGCCAGGAGTTGATCGACGAGGGGTTGTTTTTCCATCCGTGGAGGATCAGAAACCGGAGGGCTGGACTTGTCAACTGGGGGGCATGGAGTGGGGTGGTGGTTTTGCCTGCTGCCGGCTGATTTTTTGGCGACGGGTGGGCGGAAGATTCGCGTTGCCTGTCTGGTGGTGGGTTGGCATTTTGGGGGCATGCCGTTTCATTTACCCCCAGTCAGACATTCAGCCTCCCGCCGCGCGTTTTTGCTTACTTCAGCCGTGGGCGGCATAACGGTTTTAACTCAGCGTGTTTTCGGCGCGGGGGCGGCGGGTCCGGCCGCGGCGTCGCACTGGGCGCTGATGTCGGATACGCACATCGATGCCGATGCGGCGACGGAGGCGCGCGGCGCGGTGATGGCGGCAAACCTGGAGCGGGTGCGGGAGGAGATTCTCGGGCACTCCGACCGATTTGAAGCGGGGTTTCTGAATGGGGATTGCGCGTATCTGTCAGGACTGCCGGGTGACTATGCGACGCTGGGCGGGCTGCTGAAGCCGTTTTCGGAGGCGGGGCTGCCGCTGCATTTCAACATGGGGAATCATGATGATCGCGGGCCGTTTTGTGAGGCCTTTGCGGCGCAGCGTCCGGAGTCGCCGCCGGTGGAGGGCAAGCATGTGACGGTGCTGGAGACGCCGCTGGTGAACTGGTTTCTGGTGGATTCCCTGCAACGGGTGAACAACGTGACGGGGGAGATCGGCGAGGCGCAACGCGAATGGCTGGCGCGGGCGCTGGACGAGCGGCCGGACAAACCCGCCATCGTGATGGGGCATCACAACTTGCAGGAAACGCCGGGCGAAAAGAATGGCAAGCCGTACGTGACGGGCATTGAGGACACGCTGGCGTTTCGCGATCTGCTGGTGGCGCGCCGGCAGGTGAAGGCTTATGTCTTTGGGCATACGCACAACTGGTCGCTTTCGCAGCCGGAGCACATGGCGGGGTTGCACCTCATCAATCTGCCGCCGGTGGCGTATGTCTTTGACGCGGCGCGGCCCAATGGCTGGACGCACGCCACGGTGCGGGAGGAGGGGCTGACGCTGACGCTGCGGGCGCTGGACAAATCGCACCCGGAACATGGCGTGGTGAAGGAACTGGCGTGGCGAGCCGGATGAGGGTGCGGGCCGCACGGGCGGGTGCGGGCCGCACGGGCGGGTGCGGGCCGCACTGGCGGGTGCGAGCCGCACTGGCGGGTGCGAGCCGCATTGGCGGGTGCGAGCCGCACTGGCACAAGGTGCGATGAGTGAAGCTGGCTTTGGCCTTTTTACTCCAGCGCGGCGAGGACGTCTTTGGCGGCGGCGCGGCCGCCGTGGCCTTCGCTGACTTTGGCGTAGAGGACTTTTCCTTCTGGGCTAAGCACGAAGGTGGAGGGGTAGGCGGTTTCGCCGGGCTGGTCCCAGCGCAGGCCGTAGAGGTTTGTCACGGTGTAGCCGGCGTCCAGGACGAAGCGGAAGTTTTCGGGCAGGGTGGTTTTCTTGAGGAAGTCCTGGCCGTGGCCGGTGAGGTTTTCGGAGGGGCCGGGGTAGACGAGCAGGACGGTGGCGCCTTTTTCCTGGAGGGCCGCGGCGTTCTGGATGAACTCGCCGACCTGGCGGGTGCAGATGGGACACTGGTAGCCGGGCCAGCCGCGCAGCATGACGAAGACGACGGGGCCGGACTCGCGGAGGGTGGACAGTTTGACTTCGCTGCCTTGCAGATCGGGCAGGGCGAAGTCGGGCGCGGTATCGCCGACGGTGGGCGTTTCGTTGGCGCTGGCAAGGGTGACGCTGGCGACGAGGAGGAGGGCGGTAAGGGGGAGGGTGAAGAGGTGGCGGAGGGGGTGCTTGGAGAAGGTGGGACGGTTCATGGGTGTGGTGGTGGGGTGGTTGCGGGGTTTTGTTTTGGGGATGAGATGAACGCGTGGCGAAGACGGGGGGATGGGAGGGAGAATTCTCCTCTTGTGATTGAGACGGCGAAAAACCGGGCGGCCTTACCACGAAAGGGCTAGGGTGTGTGGACAAATTGGCGGACTGCCCGGCGCGAGGCCATTTTTCGGCTGGCAAGGCGCGCCGAACGCCGTTGGGTGATCCCAATAGAGTGAGGCGGAACGCAGCCAGGCGTATAATGGGCCGCGTTATTGGAAAATTCGCCGCTTGCGGCGCTGATTCTGACTTCCTTTTTCATCTATTCCGGGCGGTTCGGGAATTTGTCCATACACCCTAAAGTAGGGGGCGATCCGCGGGTGCGTTCGGGAAGGTGTTGGATAACCTTTTTGCTTTCCTGGTGACCGGCCGGGAATAGATTGTGCCAGTTGTGCTGGGAATCCGAAAGAAATGAAGACGTCCGCTTTCTATATCGTCGTGATCGTGACCTTATCGGTCCTTGTGGTGTACTTGCTATACTTCAGCATTGGGCAGGGTGTGGCGGTGGATAACATGGGGCAGGCTATTGCGTCGCACGAGGAGCGGGAGGCGTGTCTTCTCCGGATTGCGGATGCCTTTGTGGCATCGAAGGAGAAAGAAGAATTCCTGGAGTGGGTGGACGAAAACCTGAGCGATCTGGATGTCTTTGAACAAGAGAGCTTGGTGATCGTGAACCAGGTAGGATTTGAGATTACCGGGGATGAGGTGTCGCTTGAGAAGTGGCATTAGGAGGAATGGCACTCGGATAAGCGGGGTGACCGGCTCTGTTGCGGGATCCCATTGCGACGCGATTTCCGGACAGGTATAGGTATCGCGTGGCCTTCTCGCCGGAGGTGCGCCCCAAAGTTTCGCGCGCCGGGCTTGGCTGATCGTCCTCGCGGGGCATGAGCGCCAACGGCCCGGCGCATACCAGCCTGGGCCGAAGGCCCAGGTTAGGCGGATTGACAAATTTCGAGGGCTGAAGGCCCGGCGCATGCGGGCCGCGCCGTGACTCCGCCGCCATCCCCAGGGGGATGCGCCGGACCTACGGCCCTCGATATTCATGGGGAACCGTTTTCCTGGGGCTCGCGCCCCAGGCTGGTATGCGCCGGGCCGTTGGCCCTCTGGCCCTGAGACCCCGGTGAAGCGATTTCATCGGCGATCTGTCAGTGCCAGTCGCCGCCGTTGCAGGGCGCGACTTGACCGGTCACCCCGCTTAACCGAGTGCCATTCGCATTAGGAGACTATTCGGGGTTCCGTTCGCGTGTTTCCCCGTCTTCTGTCACCCACCCGCGCCGGTCCGCTCCCAATTGGTTCGCGCGTCATGGAAATTGCGAAGGTAGAGAAACGACAAAGCCGAGGAAAGTATTCCGCCTCCAAAGATGGACAGTAAGAAGGTTGGATGGAAGAAGATGAGAACTGGAATCAGGAACGCAAGCAGGGAGGAGCCGCTGAACCCGGATACCAGATTGACGCCAATAGCTAGAATGAAGAACAGGAACGCCACTCCCATTGCGGCCACTGTCGATACGGCGAGGCCGGTATTGATGATTTTCAGGACTGACAGGATGACTGGTTTTCGAGGCAGGGTGGCCAAATACGGAGCGACCAGGTAGGAGAGAACGCCCATCATCGAGGGGCCGGTCAAGGCGACGGTCGCGAGAAAACTGAATTCCGCTTTGACGGGGGTGAGCTTCGTGGCTACTCCGATGCCAAGGCAGGGAATCAGGGTCCAGATGCAGCCGATGATGATTCTGGATCTTTGGGAGAGTCCGGTTTTCAAGATGAAGGTTTGCGACGTATAGAGCTTAGCAATGAGGGAAGTGATGCGCCTGGTCCGAAAGGCGGTCTGCACTTCCAGAAAGGTAAGCACGATACGGCTCCGCACCGGCGGTTCTTACAGGGAATCCGCCTTTCTACACGAATTGCCGCCAGGTGCCGGAGTCCAAGGGAAGCGCGGCGGTCCAGTCTCTGAGCTTTATCGCCATTTCCCAGGTGACGGGGGTAGGGGAGTGAGAGGGCTCGCGAGCGGACCGTTGGCCCGCTGACAGCTTAGGAGAAGGTTTCCAGGGCTGAAGCCTTTCGCTTTGTGCGGACGGCCTTCCAGTCCGGCTCGGACCCCGGAGGTCGAGGATCACTTTTTGCGCACGGACGCGGTTTGGAGGTGGAACGCGGTTTGCGGGTGCGTTTGGGGGAGCACGGAAAGGGAGCATCGGGATTGAGTTGGGGCTTGGAGTTTGCGCCGCTGTGGAATGTGGGGAGCGGTTCGCGAGTTCGTTGCCTGTCCGGCTCGGGCCCCGGAGGTCGAGGATCACTTTTTGCAGTCGCGGTTTGGAGGTGGAACGCGGTTTGCGAGCGCGTTTGGGGAATGGTCAGAAGCGTTTCGCCGAAGCCAGGGTTAGGAAACCAGACATAGGAAGAAATCTGGGACGGCGCGGAAAAGGGCCGTCATCGCCGTTCTCAGTCGGAAGCCCGGTTCGCGAGTTCCTCGCCCGGAGGTCGAGGACCACCTTTTGCGTGAACGCGGTTGGG
>JAUICH010000020.1 GCA_030427505.1 Verrucomicrobiia bacterium | reverse complement strand
CGCTGAATCCTGATGGGGCATCGCTCCAGGCGGCGTAGTCATCGCAATGGCATTCGCAGTTCAGCGTGGGGACGCGAGCCTTCAGCAATGTGCGGAACTGCGAATGATTCATTTCTAAGCCGAACGTCCAAAGATAGGCAGCCTCACCAGGGAACGCCACTCCGAATCTGATTTGAAGGTTGAATGTTCATGAAGCGTTCAAGTCGTAGCGTGGTGAGGCTTGCCTACTCTGCCTTGTTCGCTTCCGGTCTTTCGTGCTGCGGCCATTCGTGGTGAGCGTAGGCGACCAATGCGTCGTCTTCGTTGTAGGTCTCAAAACGGCACTTGAAGCCATGCACCCCAAGATGCTTCGCGATTGCATCAGCGGCTTCTGCTTGCGATTGCGAATCGGCGCACTCACCGCGTATCAGGTATTCATGGTCGTTAATCCGTTCGAAAAAGAATTCGGCTTCGGATGCAAAATCGATCAGAACGTATTCTCCGGTTGAATAGTGACAGGATTCTCTGACTTGAGTCTGAGGGAACGCTTCCTTCAAGATTGCGGCAAGGCTGGCCTCATTCTTGTTGGAGATGACCTGGCCAGAAGTCAGTGGTTCGCGATCAACCATTTTTTTCTAAAGCGAACATCTAGATAATCTACAGAAGAGCAATTACCTGATCTGCCCTATAATTGTCAATCCCGAAATAGGACCTAAGGTGTAATTGCTTGTTGCAAATAGCGCCTAGCTCATGCTAAAGAGCCTGCCATGAGTCGTAAAGGTGAACTGGAAGAACGGCTTAGGACGGTCATCCGTCGCAGGGGTTATTCGTACCGGACCGAGCAGACCTATGTGGGTTGGTATAAACGTTTCGTTAAATTCCATGGCTTAACCAACCCGGCGAAGATGCGGGGAGGGCCGGAGGTGGAAGCGTTTCTGAACCATCTCGCCATCAATCTGGGCGTGGCGCCAGGTACGCAAAAGCAGGCGCTGAATGCGCTGGCCTTTCTCTTCCAGCAGGTGCTTGAGGTAAAGCTGGGCGAACTAAGCGCGCGGCGGCCCAAGGAAAAGAAGCGGCTTCCAGTGGTGCTGAGTGTTGCCGAGGTAAAACGGCTGCTTGAGGCCATGCCGGAAGGCACCCCGCGTACGCTGGCGGGGCTACTGTATGGCTGCGGGTTGCGGGTGAGCGAGGCGCTGAGCCTGCGGGTGAAAGATGTAGACTTTGAAAACGGATTGGTATGGGTGCGGGAGGGCAAAGGCAAAAAGGATCGTGCGCTGACGATGCCCAAACGCCTTCAACCAAAGCTGGAACTCCAAGTCCGAAAGGCGCAACTTCAGTATGACCAGGATGCCTCGGAGGAAGGCCCCTTTGTCTACGTAGAACCGGCGCTGGACCGCAAGCATGGTCATGGACTGAGCCGGAGCTGGGTGTGGTATTGGGTGTTTGCCGCTGAAGGGCGCTCAACCGACCCTCGCGATGGAAAAGCGAAGCGGCACCACATCCTGGAGAGCACGGTTTCGCGGTGGTTGGCTGCGGCTGTGCGTAAGGCGGATATTGAGAAGCGGGTAACGGCCCACACTTTGCGCCATAGTTATGCCACTCATCTATTGCAGAAAGGGGTGGATCTACGCACGATCCAGGAGGCCCTGGGCCACGGTAGTGTCAAGACGACGGAGATTTACACGCATGTAGTACACGCGATGGCGGGGCGGGCGGGCAGCCCTTTGGATGATCTGGAGTAACGGGACAATCCCAAGGCGGTATCGCTCCGCAACAAGCGCTACAATCTGAACAAGGCGGGCATCCGCTCGCGGAGGCCGGATAAGCGGCGCCCTTCCGCAAAAAAGCCCTCGCCCCGCGAGCTTTCCTTGTCTCATTGTCTCCCCATCTCCCTGTCTGGGGCTCCGCTCCCGCCACGCCCCATAGCAAACCCTCACCTCACAAACACCACTCATGTCCACACCCCAATCCCGTCCCAACATCCTCTTCCTCATGGGTGACGAGCACCCGGTGTTTCTGACCGGCTGCTACGGCCATCGCAGCGTGAAGACGCCGCATATCGATTCCATCGCGGCGCGGGGCACGGTGTTTGACGCGGCCTACTGCCCCAGCCCCATCTGCGCGCCATCCCGCGCGGCCATGATGGCGGGCCGGCACGTGCATGTTCTCGAGACTTGGGACAATGCCTCCCCTTTCCGGTCGGACTGGCCGACCTTTGCCCACAGCCTGACCGCGGGTGGCTACCGGACTATCCTCTGTGGAAAGATGCACTTTGTGGGCCCGGATCAGCACCACGGTTTTGAGGAACGCTGGACGCAGGACATCTACCCCGCCACCTTCGACTGGTCTCGCTCCAACCGCGAAGAACTGGTCGTCAATCCCGGCCAGAATATCGACCGCGTCATGGAGGCCGGCATGGGTTGGACGAACGACATGGACTATGATGAGGAGGTGGCCTTCCGCGCCGAACACGGCCTGCGCCGCCTGGCCCGGCGGCGGAAGGAAGACGGCCGGCCCTTCTTCATGTGCGCTTCCTTCACCGGACCCCACTACCCCTTCCGCGCGCCCGAGGACTACTGGAATCTCTACCAGAACGAAGACATCGATCTGCCGGACCTGCCCGAAGGCTACCGGGAGCGCGAGCATCAGTGGGTAAAATGGCTGCGCCGTCACGGCCGTTTTGAAGATCACGTGCCGGACGAAATCTGCCGCGCCGCCCGCCGCGCCACCCTGGCCCGCATCACCATGCTGGACGACTATTTCGGACGCATCCTCCGGCAGCTCCGCGAATCCGGGCTGGAGGAAAACACCATCGTCCTTTACGCCGCCGACCATGGCGACATGCTGGGCGAACACGGGCTCTGGTTCAAAAACGCCGCCTACGAATGGTCCAGCCGCGTGCCCTGGGTCATCGCCGGACCCGGCATCGTCCGCCAACGGGTTTCGGAGGTAACCAGCCTCCTCGACCTCGGCCCCACCCTCTGCGGCCTCGCCGGCATCGATCCCGTCTATCCCGTCACCGATGGCCGCGACCTGTCCGGCCTCCTCCGTGGCGAACGCCCCTCCGGAGAAGGCTTGGCCATCATGGAAAACTACGGCGAAGGCGCCAAGCGCGGCTGGCGCATGGTCCGCCGCGGAGACTTCAAACTCGTCTACGTCCCCGGCCACGAACCGGAACTCTATCACCTCCCCACCGACCCGGACGAATGGCATAACGTCGCCCATCAGCCCGAATACGCCCAAGTCAGAAAAGAACTGGAAGCCATTGCCCTGAAAGACTGGGACCCCGACCGCTGTGACGAACTCCGTTACCAAAGCGAAGAACGCCGCATCGCCATCCTCAAGGCCAACCCCAAAGTGGACTGGCAAATCCCCTCCAGCCCCGTGCCGCATCCACTGATGGGTGACGGAGGGAAGATTGACAATGTGGATGTGTAGACTAGCTCTATGGAGCTTTCCTTTGGTATAATTATATATCTCCAATTCGATTTACCGATGCCAGATTTGCTCCTCAACGACATAGACGACTCCCTCATCCGCGAACTGAAGCACCGCGCGACAGTCCACGGTGTTTCCATGGAGGAAGAGCATCGGCGCATTCTCGAAAAAGCTCTCTCGGTTTCCGAGTCAGACAAACCCTCTTTGATTGATTTCCTAACTTCCCCTGAGGGCGAAGTCTTGCCGGACGTTGAACTCCCGTTGACCCGCGAGTATTAACGGATGCCGCATGCATTCTATTCAGCGGCTCGCGCCACATGAGCGATTTTTTTCGCTTTTAAGGCTTGCCCATTTTGCGCAATCCGACTACACCTTTGAAAAGCGAAAAATTTCTCTCTAACACGGAATGAACTTTCCAGAAGACAAACTTAGCCGCCGGGAGCGGGAGATCATGGAGATCGTCTATACCGAAGGGAAGGCCACGGCGGCGACGATCCGGGAGGCGATGCAGGATCCGCCCGGGGCTTCGAGCGTGAGGAAACTGATCCAGATTCTCGAGAACAAGGGTCATCTCCAGCACATCAAGGAAGGGCGGCAGCATGTTTACCTACCCGTGCGGGAAACCAAGACCGTGGCCCGGCAGTCCTTGCAGATGCTGCTGGACACTTTTTTTGGCGGCAGCCTGCGCGATGCCATCGCCACGCACCTGACCGGTAGTTCCAAGAAGCCGTCGGAAGCCGAGCTTCGGGAAATCGCCCGGCTTATCTCCGAAGCTCGCGACAAGAACGGCCCTGACAAATCCCGCTAACCAACCTGCCATGACAACCCCCGAATTTTTCGAATTGGCCCTGCGACTGACCCTCGTGGGAGGAACGATGTGGCTCGTGTGCCTGCTGCTTCCCCGCCGCCTGACGGCCGCCGTGAGGCACCGCTTGGTGGCGGTCAGCTTGGTTCTGCTGGTCTTGTCTCCGCTGGCGGCGGTCTATCTTGACGGGTGGAAAATTCTTCCGGCTCCGTCCGCCGCGAACATTCCCACCTCGAAAGAATCTACCCTCTCCGCTCCAAGCCGGGACCGTGTCCCCCCAGCCGCGAAACGAATCCTCATGGCAAAGGAAACCCCGCCCAACCAGGACTCATTCGCGTCCGCGCCTGAGCCCACACAAAAGAAAGACTCAGATCCTCTCACCCCATCCCCATCCCCTTCCCATTCACTCGCAAACCCCGAACCCAGCAGAATAGCGTGGCCCGCCTGGTTGACTTGGCCAGTCGCAACCTGGTCAGCCATCGTGGTGGTTTTGTCAGGGCTCTTCCTGAACGAAATGCGGTTGCTGATCCGGCTGCGCCGGTCCGGAAAAACTGGCGGCTCTGACTTCTACCTCTCTGTAGCCAAACGTTGCGCCGATTCCCTGGGACTTCGCCGGATGCCGAAATTCAGATTCCTGGAAAACAGCTCAACGCCCATGGTCACAGGCGTTCTCGCGCCCACCATACTTCTGCCTGCCGCGTTTAAAGAATGGCCTGAGTCGAGGCAGCGAGCCGTCTTGATCCACGAACTGGCCCACGTCAAACGGCGGGATGTTCCGGTGCAGTTGGCCGGTGCTTTTGTCTGCATCCTGCAATGGTTCAATCCCTTCGCGTGGCTGTTGTTAAAGCGCCTGCGGCATGAAGCCGAATGCGCCTGCGACGACTGGGTGCTGGGTCAGGACATCCCCGCGCCGGCCTACGCGGAGTTGTTGTTGGCCGTGGCCTCAGGCCCGGACAGAGTCTCGCCCCTGGGCTTTTCCATGGTGGGTCCGTCAGGGTTGCGCCGCCGGGTTCAGGACTTATTGAGGGACCGCTCCCGTCCCCTGCGCTCCCGGCCGTGGATGGAAGCCATTGCTGTGTTCACCATCGCGGCGCTGTGCCTACCTTGGCTGTTGGCCCGTGCCGCCGATCCCGCGCCCACGCCTGCTCCAGAAGCAGCCAAGGCCGCTCCCAAAAGTCGTCCCGAGATAACGATGACCCTTTCCACGCAGGGCCCAGATGGAGAGCCCCTGGGCGGAGTCACGGTGCGGGGATTCAATATGGGAGGCCGGGGACCGGTCACTCCTTTCGCGCCCATCTTCACCATCACCACCGATGACAGCGGACAGTGGCAGGGAAACTTACCCGTGCATGAGTACATGATCTTGGCAACGAAGGGTAATCTTGTCGCGGACTACGATCACAACCGCCAGACGTGGTGGTACCTGAATACTAAGACTCCCAGCGAGGAACGGACCCTGCAACTCGAAAAGGGGTGCGAGGTGCTCGTCACGGCGGTAGCCGCCTCCACGGGGGCTCCCGTACCCGGAGCTAAGGTAATTCTCAATTGCGGCCACACCGGTCTTACCGATGCTTCGGGCCAGATCTTGATTCCCGCGGTTCCAAAAAGAGAATGTACCGTCAAAGTGATCTCCCCGCCCCTGGGTGACCTGCAGGTCCATTTCAATTCCACCGGTCAGGACTCAGTCAAGGTAGAAGCCCGGATGGACGCGGGCTACCAGGTGAAGGGCCGGGTGCTCGACAGCCAGGGCCAGCCGGTCCGGGGCGCCCTGGTTCGGGACTACTATTCCGGGAAACGGTTTCTCACCCAGATGAACCGCCACATTACCGGCCCGGACGGCGCATACCAGCTTGGCTGGTATTCCCGCAGCCGTCCCTTGTGGAGCTTCGGCGTGGAGCACAAGGACTTTGCGAAAATTTCCAAATCGGAACTTACCCCGCCCGCAGAAGGCGACACGGCTCACTGGGATTTCATCCTCGTTACCGGCCGCTCCGTATCGGGAGCCGTCACCAACGAAGCCGGAGAGCCCATCGCGAACGCGTCCGTGCGGTGCGGCGCCTCCTGGTCCTACATCCACACCCGCTCCAGCCAGACGGACGCCCAGGGGCACTTCACCATCTCTGGAATCAATCCGGAAGGTTACAACATGGACACTCTGGTGGTCGAAGCCAGTGGGTATGCCCCCCAGTGGCGACGGGTCGAACCGGGAGAAGACGGCAACGTAACCGGCGTGGAATGCGTTCTCGAAAAGGGAGCGACCGTGAAAGGGCGGATCGTGGACCGCGCTGGTAAGCCAGTGAAAAGTGTTTCCATTGCGCCTTCCATCATGATTACCGGCAGCTACGAATACGTTGGAAACCGGGTGGGCCTGGATGCCCAGGGAAACTTTGAGCTGACCGGGATTCCCGACGAGGGCGCGGCGATAGACGTCGTGAGCACAGGATTCTCGCCAGTCCGCCGCCTTGAATTTAAGCCCGGCGACTTTCTCGACATCACTCTCAATCCCACGGGAGTCATCCTGGGGCACGTGGTGGATGCCACCACGGGCCAGCCGGTGACGAAGTTCAATGTCCGGCTCGACTTTCCCAAAGCCGAACGCCCCCCAAATGAACCCCAGCCCAGCTATTCAGCCACCCTTTCCAGGTCCGGCCAGGATTGCCAGGACGAGCAGGGCCGCTTCACAATCGACGGCCTGATCGCCGGAGCCGGACATGCCGTCACCATTCAGGCCGAAGGCTACGCGGGCCACCGGATCGACAAAGTTCTCGCCCAGCCCGCGGATGACAAGTCCTGGCCGCTCGAAATCAAGCTCGATCCCGGCATTCCTCTTTCCGGAAAGTTGGTCGACGCCACCAGCGGGAACCCCGTGGCGGGCGCGAAGATTTACTTTGTGGAGAAGGAAGAATGGTATAGCGGCTACCTCTTGCCCGAGCACCTTTCAGACATCCGCGGCTACGGCGCGTATGACGACGTTCAGATCTCTCGAAGTGATTCTGAGGGCAACGTGGATCTTCATCTTTCCAACGAAGCCGACTACTACACCCTCATCGTCACCGCGGACGGCTACGCGCCTCAGTTGCTGCCAGGACAACCCGCCAGCCAGCGCACCCCACGGTTTCAGCCCCTGCAACGGGAAGCAAAGCTGACCGGGACGGCCGCCGGTCTGGAGGGGGTCAATTTTGAAAAAGACTTCGTCCAGGTCAGGCTGCCCGGGTTTCACTCAGGAGTAATCAAGCTGACGCCTTCCGGCACCTTTGAAACCGCTGGCCTTCCCAGCGGCAAAGCCTGGGTGTGCCTTCAAAACAGCGCAACGGATTCGGCCCACCGCCATGCTCTCCTCGATTTCGTCGCCGGTGAAACAGCCACAGTCAACTTTGCCACTCATCCCACGGCAACTTTGACCGTTCACGTTACCCAGGATAATAAGCCCGCCAAGAACGCCAAAGTGTCGGTCTGGATCAAGGACTGGGCAAAAGGCGAAGTCGCCATGCTTGCGGAGGACCTGACGCCCTCCAATGGAATCTTGGAATTCACCAATCTCCCTCTCTGTGAAGTCCAGGTGAATTGCGATTCAGGTCCCAAGTATCAGGCAGTGGACCTGACCAATGGAGAACCGGCCAGGGTGGAGTTTGAGGTGAAGGATTCACTGCAGCCTGAGTGAAACGGATAGCCATTCTATCCTTCTTCCGAAATCTCAATCACCAATTTCTCAATACGGCGCTCTTCCTATTCCACCGCTTCAATCCGGCCCATATAGGCACTAACAAGCTTATTCACCCGAATGAAGGTCTCTATTCTCGGCCAGGTGAGCTGCAACCAATTCGAAAAATCCCGGCGTCTCAAGTTACCCACTCGAAGATGGACGACTCGCGGAGGGGGAGAGGACAGTACGATTCTTTGCGAAAAGTCGGCGTCCTTTGAAACGATCACTAAGCCGTTCTCCTTCGCGTAGTTCCAAAGTTCGGTGTCCGTGAGGCGCTCGCCCAGGTCCACCGCATGGATTACCGGAAAGCTCGTGGGCAAGGAAGTGACGCGAGGCAGGTTCTCATCAAATAAGAACCCGTTCATCCCACGCTCTCCAGCGAGTAGTGATTTCCCATCAGCCGAGCAGCATGATTCACACAAGCCAACACTTGCTCCCGGCTAAGAGAGGGGAAGGCCTCCAGCACGTCTTCCACGGAATCTCCGGCCCCAATCATTTCCAAAATCGATTGCACCGCGATACGGGTTCCGCGAATCACTGGACGTCCATTGCAGACGTCCGGATGAACCTCAATCCAGTCGGAATTCATGAAAGAATATTAATTGGACCACCGTCCCTTGCAAAGTTCCAATCCGCCACTGGCCGATTGAATTCGACTTCCGGTTCAAACTTCCAGCGTCACCACGAAGCGGCAAAGAATCCGCTGAATAAACCCTGGCGAAATTCCGACCAACTTTTCACGGAAACGTGGGTTTAAACTTTCCCCGCGATCCGCTGCTGACAGTTTCCAAGGTCCGGTCCAAATTTTGGAAGGCACCGGACTGGAGACGCTTTTCCAGGGCCTGCCAAACTGGCATCCGTGAAGAAATTCACTGTTAACCAGCCGCGTTTCTGATTAGATTTTCAAAATTCCCCACGCCGCTTGAAGCTCACCCGCCTCATTTCAAACCTCATCCGTCTGGCTGTCACCGTGGCCTTGATCTGGGCGGGCTATTCCTATTTTCACTATCTGGTGTCCAATCCGCCCGAGGTCCGGCAGCGCCCCACCATCCGGACACTGCCGGTGGTACAGGTGGAGGAATTGAAACCCGCGGACTACGACGTGACGCTCCCCTCCTATGGCTTGGTGAAGCCCCACACGGAGACGGAACTGGCCGCCGAAGTCAGCGGAAGGATCGCCTTTGTTTCCGGAGCGTACCGGGAAGGCAAGACCTTCCAGAAAGACGACATCCTCCTGAAGATCGACCCTCGCAACTACGAAGCCTCCCTGGCCCGGGCCGAGGCGGATCTCGTCCGCACCCAGACAGCCCTGTCCCTGGCGGAGGCACAGACCGAAAAGGCCAAGGCCGACTGGGAACGGCTGGGACGCGGCGGCCAGCCCAGCGACTTGACCCTGCGCCTTCCCCAACTTAAGGAGGCGCAAGCGGCGGTGTCCGCGGCCCAGGCGGACCGCGACGAAGCCGCGCTGAACCTCCAGCGCTGCGAGATCAAGGCACCCTACAATGGCGTGGTCCTCGAAAAAACCACCGACCTGGGTGACTACGTGACCCCCGGTAAAGCCCTGGGGCGGATCTTTGCCTCGGATTATGCGGAGGTCCGCCTCCCTCTGCGGGAAGATCAGTTCCCGTTTTTCGCCATGGCGGCCAAAGAATTGCACGAAACGAGCGGCGATTCGAAAGAGCCCGATTCCTCTCTGGAACTCACCGCCAACAGCGGAGACTCCGACAGCGAGAAAGAAGGCGACGGAAACGGCCACGGCAGCCCGTTCAAAGGCCCGGAGGTGGACCTGCGGTCCGGAGATACCCGGGCAGCCCGCACCTGGAGCGGCTGGATCGACCGCACCGAAGGCTCCATCGACGCCAGCACGCGCCAGCTTTTCGTTGTGGCCCGCATTCCTCTGGATCAGGCGGAATCCGCGCTGGCCCTGCCTGAAATGGGTCTCTTCGTTTCCGCGAACATTGACGGCCCCACCCTGAAGAACGTCTTTCTCATTCCCCGCCAAGCCGTGCGCGGGGGCGACAGCGTGATCGTCATCGACGAAGACAAACGGGTCCGCTTCCGGAAACTGGACATCGTGTACGAGGGCGACCCGAACTACCTGGTGGTTGCCACGGACAGCCTGCTAAAGACCGGCGACCGCGTCTCACTCACGCCCCTTCCCTTCGCCGTGGAGGGCGACCAGGTCCGCATCGAAGGCGAAGAACCCCCGTCTGACGGAAAAGGCGCCCCCGGGTCGCGCGGTCCCCGGCCCGATGGCGCCGGTTCCGGCAAGCCCGCCGTGGAAGGCGGCAAACCCCGCACCTAAGCACCCGCCATGATCGAGTGGTTCGCCAAAAACGGAATCGCGGCCAATCTGCTGATGCTGGGCATCATCGCGGCGGGCGCTTATTCCTGTTTGAAGCGCATTGGACTGGAGGTGTTCCCGGATTCCGAGATCGACTCCATCTCCGTGGGCGTCACCTACCGCGGTTCCACGCCCGAAGAGGTAGAGGAAGCCGTCCTCATCCCCATCGAGGAGGCCATCCAGGACATCGAGTCCGTGGACCGCATCTTCTCGAACGCTTCGGAAGGTAGCGGCTCGGTGACGGTGGAACTCGCCCTGGGCTATGACGCGCGCGAAGCCCTGGACGACATCAAGACCCGGGTGGACGCCATCAACACCTTCCCGACCGGGATCGAGCGGCCCAACATCCGCCTTCAGGAGCGCAGCGACAGCGTGGTGAAAGTCATCGTGTCCGGCGAGGTGGGCGAGCGAGAGCTCCGCCGCATGGCGGACCAGGTGCGCGACGAAATTCTTCAACTCACCGCCAAACGAAAGGTGCCGGGCTTGCTCTCCCGGCTCTTTTTCTTCGGCAAAGACGAGACGGAGTTTGACGCCGGAAAGATCAACTCCGTCAGCCTCATCGGCGCCCGGCCCTATGAGATCGACATCGAAATTCCCGAGCAGACCCTGCTCAAATACGACCTGACCCTGGACGAGGTAGCCGCCGCGGTGGAACGCCAGTCGGTCGATCTTTCCGCTGGGAAGGTCAAGACCCAGGGCGGCGAAATTCTCCTGCGCACCAAGACCAAAGCTTACACGGGCGAAGAGTTCCGTGACATCGTCATCCGGTCGAATCCCGACGGGACCAAGCTGACCGTGGGAGACCTGGCCAGAGTTTACGACGGCTTTGAGGAGACCCCCGTGATCGCCCGCTTTGACGGAGAGCCCGCCATCCTGCTTTCGGTCAACCGCCTGGGTACCCAGCAAGACTCCATCGCCATTTCCCGTGCCGTGGTGGACTACGTGGAGGCGAAGAAACCTACCCTGCCCCAGGGCCTCGGCATCGACTACTGGCGCGACCGCTCCACCATCGTGGAAGGCCGTCTGAATACCCTGATTGAAAATGCCTTTTGGGCCTTTCTCCTGGTCTTCATCGTGCTGGCGCTGTTCCTCCGCATTTCCATCGCCATGTGGGTGGCCCTGGGCATTCCGGTCTCCTTCCTGGGCACCCTGGCAGTGCTGCCGGAACTGGGCGCCACGCTGAATATCTCCAGCCTCTTTGGCTTCATCCTGGTGCTCGGCATCGTGGTGGACGACGCCATCGTCACGGCGGAAAACGTCTACGAAAAACTGAAGACCGCGCCCTCAGGTTTGAAAGCCGCCATTCAGGGCACGAAGGAAGTGTCCATTCCGGTCACCTTCGGTGTGTTGACCACGGTGGTGGCCTTCGTGCCTCTCCTGCTGATGACTGGCCACCGCGGGAACATGTTCAAGCAGATCTCCTTCGTGGTGATTCCAGTGCTGATCTTCTCCCTTATCGAGTCAAAACTGATCCTGCCCGCCCACCTCAAGCACCTGAAACCGGCGGCCAAGATCCGCATTTCCAAGTGGAACCTCATCGACCGGGCCCAGCGGCTTTCCGCCCGCAGCATGGAGCTCTTCGCGGAGCGGATCTATCAGCCGTTCCTGGGACTGCTCTTGAAAGAACGCTATGTTTCCTACGCCTTCTTCGTCGCCAGCCTCTTCGTCATGGCGGGCTGGGTTTTTGGCGGAAAAGTGCGCTACGTGAATTTCCCGCGCGTCTCCAGTGAGTACGTCACCGCCCGGCTCACCATGCCCTACGGCACGCCCAGCGAAATCACCACGGCCTACATCGACAAAATGGAGGCCGCCGCCTGGAAGCTGTCGGAGAAGTATGTGGACAAGAACGGGCAGAGCGGCGTGGAGCACATCTTCAGTTCCAGCGGCGCTTCCGGCCTGGCCAGCGGTCGGGGCGGCAGCAGCAGCGGTGTTAGTCACGTCGGGGAAGTTGCCATCGAACTCCAGGCGCCGGAATCCCGCACCGTGGAAGTCGACGGCATTCAGCTTTCTCAGGAATGGAGGGCCATGATCGGCGAAATCCCAGGCGCGGAGGAACTGAACTTCCGCGCCGAGATCGGCCGCTTTGGCGATCCGGTGGACGTCCAGATCGCCGGAAACGACACCGAAGAACTCGCCCGCGCCGCCGAAGCCGTGAAGGCCAAGCTGGCCGAATACCCCGCCCTGTTCGACATCTCCAGCAACTTCGAAAACGGCAAAGAGGAGATCCGTCTGAAGCTGAAACCCGAAGCGGAAATGATGGGCATCGAGACGGACGAACTGGCTCGTCAGGCGCGGGGCGCCTTCTTCGGCTACGAGGCCCAGCGCCTGCAGCGCGGCCGGGAAGACGTGCGCGTCATGGTCCGCTACCCGCTGGAGGAGCGCAATTCCCTGCGGAACCTCCAGGACATGCGCATTCGCTCGTCCGAGGGCGACCGCATTCCCTTCACCTCTCTGGCGGATCTGGAGGTGGGGCGCAGCTTCGCCACCATCCGGCGTATCGACCGCAACCGCGTCATCAACATCACCGCCGACCTGAACAAGGACACCGTGGACCAGGAAGCCATCGACCGCTCATTGGCGGAAGAAATACCCAAGGTCCTGGCGGAATATCCCTCCGTGCACTTCGACTTCGAGGGCGAGGCCCGCGAGCAACGCGAAACTCAGGCGGGTCTCGTCATTGGAGGATCCTTCCTGCTGTTTGCCCTCTACGCCCTGCTGGCCATTCCGCTGAAGTCAATGACGCAGCCGCTGCTGATCATGTCCGTCATCCCCTTTGCGCTGATCGGCGCGGTGCTGGGCCATTTGTTCATGGATACCTTTGGCGGCGTGGAGATGCCGCTCAGCATGATGAGCCTCTTCGGCATGCTGGCCCTGGCCGGGGTGGTGGTGAATGACAGCCTGGTCATGGTGGACTACGTGAACCAGCGCCGGAGGGAAGGCGTTTCCATGCATGAAGCCGTCCGCACCGGCGGCGTGGCGCGCTTCCGGCCCATCCTGCTCACCTCCATCACCACCTTTATCGGCCTGGTGCCGATCATCTTTGAAAAGAGCACCCAGGCACAGTTTCTCATTCCCATGGCGGTGTCTCTGGGCTTCGGCATCGTCTTCGCCACCGCTGTCACGCTCTTCATCATTCCGCTCCAATACCTCATCCTGGAAGACGCGAAACGCGCGCTCCGCCGCGGCTGGCGCTGGTATGTGAAACCGCTGCGCCGGGACGCTCCGGAGGAAGACGGAAATCCCACGCCGGCGGGCTAACGCTAACGGCGCGTCTCCAGGAACCGCTCTCGCCAGACACGGCGGGAGATTTTTCCCCGGGCGTCCGGTTCCAGATCCTGACAGATGTACCAGTGCCGGGGCCGTTCGAAGCCGGCCAGGTCTTCACCCGTCTCCCGGCGCAGGCGATCCAGCTCCACCTCGTTCCCGGAGACACAGGCCACTACCTCCTGCACACGTTCCCTGTCCGGGCTGTGAATGCCAAACACCACGCAGTGCCGCACGCTGGGGTGACGCAGGATGACGCTTTCCACCCGGGCGGGCGACACCTTCTTGCCCGCCACGATGATGACGTCGTCGCTCCGGCCAGAAAGATAAACCGCGGGCCGGTTGGCGTCGCCATTTTCCACCCGTACTCGGGCCAGATCCGTGGTACGGAAGACGCCGCCGCTCAACTGAGCCTGGGCACCCCCTCCGGCCTCTTCCGGCTCTTCGGGAGAGGCTGGCGGCCAATAGCCTTCCGCCACGGAAGGACCGCGCACCTCCAGACAGCCGGTAGCTTCGTTTACGGAAAGAAACGTGTTCTTCATGGCCCGGCCAGCCAGTTCCGGATTCTCCCGAGGCTCTTCGCTCGCGTCGTAGGCAATGCCGCCGCACTCGCTGGAGCCATAAAAATTGTGAATCTTTACGCCGGACGTCTCGAAAATTTCCCGCTCCAGGTCCACTCCCAGCGGAGCGCCGGCGGAAATAGCGAGCTTCAGACAGGGCTTGATGACTTCCGCCTTATGCCAGAGCCGCCACAGGGCGGGAACGGCGGGAACGGTAAAAGCGTCGTAACCCGCCAGGGCGGTTCTCGCGACTTCGGGTATCGGATCTCCCAGCCAGATCAGAGGAATGGCGTGCAGCAGGAGGGGCAGCACCAAATTTGAAAAGCCGTAGGAATGGGCCAGGGAAATGGCGCCCAGGTTCGTCCATTCGGGCCGCAGGCCCATGGTCGCCACGATCTTGTCCACGTCCGCCTCCAGCTGTTCCGGGCGAAAGATCACCAGCCGCGGCCCCGCCGTGCTGCCAGAGGTGATCTTGACGTGACAGATCTCTTCGGGCAATCCCTCGAACAACTCCACGCCGGGCCGGCTGTCTCCATCCACCGGGCACAGCACGCGCCCGTCCCGCCAGGCACGCAGGGTTTCGAAAACGAGATCCACGGAAAAGCCCCGGGCAAAGAGGACCCGTTCCCGAGCCCTCGGAGCGTCCTCGGCTTGCTGGCAGAGTTCGCTAAACGTCCACACGCGGCCGCTGGCCACGTCCGTCAGGGCTTTTTGGTCCCCAGCGGCGGCGGCAACTTTCAGCCAGCGTTCGTAAAGTCTCATGGGAGAACGGGTTGGATTCCCCAACCGGTTGCGGCTAGGATAGTCCGTCTCGGGAATTTTTCCGAGAAAACTAGCTTGGAAGACTGGCGCTCCCGATTTAGACCGATATAGACAGACCAACGTGGCATATTTGAGCGGACAACCTGCGGGTGAAACCCAACGCGTCGTGATAACGGGCGCGGGCATCCTCACCTCCATGGGTCACGGCTGGGAAGCAAATGCCGAAGGGTTTCGCGAAGGCCGCATCGCTCTGCCTGAGGTCACCCTCTTCGACACCTCCCGTCAGCGCGTTCATCGGGCGGGAGAAGTGACGCTCCCCGGCGAAGTGCCGGAAGACGCCCGCCTGTCCCAGAGACAACGGACGCGTCTGGACCGGGCCTCGTCCCTGTTGATTCACGCGGGCCTGGAAGCCTGGCGGCAGTCCGGCTGGGACGCGGAAGAAATCGAAACACCCGTGCCGCTGTGCCTGGGCACTTCCGCCGGCGCCATGGGCTTGGGCGAAGCCTACTATCGCCAGACCACCACCACGCCCAACGACCTGCATGCGCAGCCTTCCCGGGTGGCGCTCTATCAAACCCACCGTCAGGCCCGGCACCTGCTGGACGCCTTCGGTGTGGCGGGTCCGGTCACGATTATTGCGAATGCCTGCTCCTCCGGAGCGAACGCCATCGGCCACGCGTTCCGTCTCGTGAAGACAGGCCAGTATTCTCGCGCCCTGTGTGGCGGCTACGACGCGTTGTGCGAACTGGTCTTCGCGGGTTTCGACTCTCTCCAAGCGCTCTCCACCACCACGCCCCGCCCTTTTGACGCGAACCGCGACGGCCTGGCCCTGGGCGAGGGCGCGGCTTTACTGACGGTGGAAACACTGGAAAGCGCTCAGAGGCGAGGCGCTCCCATTTTGGCTGAGATCGTGGGTTATGGCGCGGCCACGGACGTGCATCACCTCACCCAGCCACACCCGGAGGGCGTGGCCGCCCTGCGCACCATGCGCGCCGCCTGCCGGGAGGCGGGGCTGAGCCCGGCGGACATAGGCTACATCAATTCACACGGCACCGGCACGCCGCTGAATGACGTGGCGGAAGGCAAGGCCATCCAGGAATGGGCGGGCGACGGGGTGTCCGGCGTGTCGGTCAGTTCCACCAAGTCGGGCATCGGCCACCTGCTGGGCGGGGCCGGCGCGGTGGAGGCGGTCATCTCGCTGATGGCTCTGCGCGGTAACTGGCTGCCCCCCACCACCACGGTGGAAACGCCAGACGAGTTCTGCACTTTCGATCTCGTCACCCGGCCCCGGGACAAAAATCTGACCGCCGTGCTCACCAATTCCTTCGGCTTCGGCGGCGCGAACGCCACGGTCATTTTCAAGAAAGCGGCATGAGTTCCGGCAGCGAAAAATCTCCCCGCATTGTCATCTCCGGCTGGGGCGCCGTGTCGCCCGCCGGTTGGAGTGCCGCCGCCCTGGGAGATGCGGTGGAAGCTGGCGCCCCCCTGCCCAGCGAGGAAATCCATCGCGAAGGCCGGGACCGCGGCTACCACCTGCGCACGGTGCCGAAGCTGACCGAAAAGCTCCCCTTTCTCCGGGACGCCCGGCTCCGCCGCGCCAGCCCGGTGGGCCGCTACTGCGCCGCCGCCGCCATGGAAGCCCTGGGGGAAGAACGGGCCCGGGCCGCCCAGGAAGGCGCGCTGCGGCTGGGCATCGTCACCACTTTCCTCAATGGCTGCGTGAACTTCAGCCACCGCTTTTTTGGCGAAGTGCTGGAAGATCCCGCTCTGGCCAGTCCCATCCTGTTTCCGGAAACGGTGTTCAATGCGCCGTCCAGCCACCTCTCCGCCCTGCTGCGCTCCACGGAGGTGAACTACACGCTGCTGGGAGATCCCGCTCAATTCCTCGGCGGCCTGGAAGTGGCCGCCCGCTGGCTGCTCGGCGGCGAAGTGGACGGCTGTCTGGTGGTGGCGGGGGAAGAACATGACTGGCTCAGCGCGGAAGCCTATCAACTCTTCGACAAAGACGCCGTCATCGCCGAAGGCGCGGGCGCGCTCTACCTTGAGACCTCAGCCAACCCAGGAATCGAACTGCGCCAGGTGACCGATCCCGAATTGTTCACCAACACTCACCCTCGGACGGACAGTGTCCGCAAAGTGCGCGAGCAGATATCCGCTGGCCCGGAAAATGCCTTGCTGGTGGAAAGCGCGGACGGCGTGCGCGGCGCTTCCGGCGCGGAGCAAAACGCCTGGGCGGACTGGACCGGCAAGCGCCTGGCTCCCCGCGCGATCCTGGGCGAGGGCATGGGTGTGTCCACGGCCTGGCAATGCGTGGTGGCAACCGAAATGCTAAGCCGGGGCGCATGCCAGACCGCCGTCATCAGCGCCTGCGCGGGCGACGAACAAGCCTCCGCCGCGGTCTTTGGCAACTCCTGATTCCAATTTTTACCCAAGCCTCCTACCCAGAGAAATGAGTAGTCCTTCAGACACCGCCCCTTCCTCCCGCGTCGCCCTGGTAACCGGAGGTAACAGCGGAATGGGCCGCGCCATCGCCCAGGCGCTTCTGGAAGAGGGCGGTGAAGTGCGCCGCGTTTACCTGGGAGTACGTGAAAACCGCTCTGACGCCGAAGCCTTGGCCGCCTCTCTGGAAGGACGGATTGCCCTCGTGGATCTGGACGTAACAGACCCGGAAAGCTGGGCCACCGCGGTGAACAAAATCCTGGAGCGGGAAGCAGGCCGGCTGGACATTTTGGCGAACAACGCGGGGTTTCACAAAGACAACCTGCTCGCCAGCATGCCGCGGGAAGACTGGGACAGCGTGCTGGCCGCGAACCTGGACGGCGTCTTCCATGGCTGCCAGGCCGTGCTCCGGCCCATGATGGGGCAGCGCTGGGGCCGCATCGTGAATATTTCCTCCCTCTCCGCTCTGCTGGCGCCCCGCGGCCAGACCAACTACGCCGCCGCCAAGGCTGGCGTGGTGGCTCTCACCCAGTCCCTGGCCAAAGAAGTGGCGCGCTCCGGCATCACCGTAAATGCCGTCTGCCCCGGCTATGTGGAAACGGACGCGCTTTCTCATCTTTCCGGTGAAGAAAAGAAAGGGCTGCAACGTCAAATCCCCATGAGACGCTTTGGCCGCCCGGACGAGGTGGCCGCGGCGGTGAGATTTCTCGCTTGTGAAGCAGCGGGTTATATCACAGGTTCCACGCTCAAAATTGACGGCGGTATTTTCTGACCCGGAATATTCCGTTCTTGGCGAGCATCCCATTTAGCACAGTACCATGGCAGAAGTAGAAGACGGCGATCTGAAGACACGCATTAAAAGCGTGATGATTGAAGAATTGATGCTTCAAGAAGAACCGGATGAAATCTCCGACAGCGAACCCCTTTTCGGACCGGAAGGCCTGGGTCTCGATTCCGTGGACGCGCTGCAACTGGTCGTCGCCATCGAAAAGCATTTTGGCTTGAAAATTCCGGATGCCGACGCGGCGAAGGGAATCTTGACCAGCGTCGATACCATCGCGGAAGCGATTGACAAGAACGCTCCCGCGGGTGCGTAATGCTGGGAGTGACCCGCTCCCTTTTCCTCCGGCAGTTTCCTCTTTTCCTTGGGGCCCTTCTGCTCTTCCTCGCCGCGCCGGGGTTTGCGGAGGAAGGAGAGACTCCAGCGGATGATAAGGTTCGCCGCGTCCACGTCATCGTGGCGCTCTGCGACAATGACTCCCAAGGCATTCAGCCGGTGCCAGCGCGCATCGGCGACGGGGATGATCTGGAAAACAACCTCTACTGGGGTTGTTCGGAAGGCCTGAAGCGCTTCTTCCAAAATTCCTCCCGCTGGGAACTCGTCAGCGCGGAGGTGGCGGAAGATTCGGAGGCCAAAATTCTCGAAACCTGCGTTTTCCGCCACAAGTCCACCGGCGCCCTCCTCACGGCGGAAGCGTGGCGGGGACGGGAAATCCAGGCAGCCACGGAGGCTTTTTTCGAAAAGCTGAAACCTTCAACAGTCTCCGATGATCCAAACTTGGTTGCCTACATCGGGCACAATGGCCTCATGGACTTCCGGCTTCCCTTTCCGGAAGCTCAGAGTGGCCAGCCGTCCGCTTCGCCTCTCAAAGACGCGATTGTCCTCTGCTGCGTAAGCCGGAGTTACTTCGGCCCGAGGCTGGAAGCCTTGGGCGTCCGGCCTATCCTGCTCACGGAACAGCTCATGTATCCTGGCTCTTTCCTCCTCGAAGCCGCCGTGGAAGGCTGGCTCAAGGAGGAATCCGCCGGAGAAATCCGCGAGCGCGCCGCGAGAGCCTACCACGAGAATCAGCAGATCAGTGTTCGCGCGGCGCGGGGAATTTTCAGCGAGGGTCTTTAATTCTTCGCGGAAGCCGCCAGGTCCGGATTGGGAACGGCGGGGAGGTCTTCCGTCAGCCAACTGACGGCTTTGCCGTGTTCGGTCTGGTCAAAATATTCCACTTTGCCCGTGGTGAAGGGTTTACAGAAGGCGGCCATCCCTTCTTCCCACTTCTTATCGCCCACCATGGCGATGCGCTCGAAGTCGGAGAAGTGTTTCAGGTCAAACTTGAGGTCTTCCCACAGGGCGCCGGCGTCCCAGCCGTGAAAGTCCCGCATATCGAAGAGCAGGCGTAGTTTGCCGCCCGTATTGATTTCGTTTTCCAGCCTGGGGACAAAGGCTTCGTAATCTTCCTTGTGGAGCTTTCCAGTAACGGTCACTTCCAGAAAGGATTGAGTCTCGTTGTGAGGTTGAATGGTAACAGGCATATTGATCTCCGGTTTGTTGTTCCCAGCACCCTGGTTATTCCGGATCGACAAAAAGTGCCGCCCCGGTCTTTGTAAGCGCTGTCTACCATGGGTTACGAAGCGAACCCCGGAGAGGTTGGACGGACGGGGTGGCGTCATTCCGCCACCCGCCCGGCCGGCAGGCGTTTTTCCTTACTTCTTCAACTTCGCGTTCCACCCTTCGATGCGAGCGGACTCCTGTTTGAAGAGGTCGTCCGTGGAATCCAGGATCTCGATGCCGGTGATCTTGTCGCCTTGGGCGATGGAATCCACCACGTCCTGACCTTCAGTCACTTCGCCGAAGACGGAATGTTTGTGGTCCAAGTGCGGGCAAGGCACATGGGTGATGAAAAACTGGCTCCCGTTCGTGTTCGGCCCCGCGTTGGCCATGGAGAAAATGCCCGGTTTGTCGTGTTTCAGGTTGGGTTTGAACTCGTCCTCAAACTTGTAGCCCGGACCTCCCATGCCGGTGCCGGTGGGATCGCCGCCTTGGATCATGAACCGGTTGATCACCCGGTGAAACTTGATGCCGTCGTAGTAGCCCTTGGAGGCGAGATTCAGAAAGTTCGCGACGGTCACGGGAACTTCGGAGGCAAAGAGGGTGGCGTGAATGTCGCCTTTGTCGGTTTTGAGGGTGATACGGATGTTTTCCAGACTCATCCCGCAGACAATCACAGGAGGAGGTGCCCGGCAAGGGATTTGGGGAGACGCGGCGGTTTTGGAATGGGTCCGGGGTACGGTGGGTGCGGGCGGGCGCCAACCTGTGGAGGGGGACGTGACAATCGGACTGTCAGACGGTCAGACTATCAGATCGAATCCGGGTACACCGAATGCCGGGCCAACGCACATGGGTCAGAGACCGTGAATTCTTGAATTGCTCTGGAGACTGTAAATCCGGCAGTAGGGCCAGTCAGGCCATGATCCCGAAAAATGCGTTCTCCCCTCTGATTGTCCAGTTGTCTGAAAGTCCGATTGTCACGTACCCCACGCCCCTCAGCCTGCGTGACTGTCGAGTCCCCCACCCCCAGGCGCTCTGGCCACTCTCCGCTCGGCCGTCAACCCTACGCCTGCTCCGCCCGGAGCCTCTCCCGCACCTCTTCGGGAGCTATGCCGGTTTCCCGGAGGCTTCGCAGCGTTTCGGCTTCGTCCCGTTTGGCGAGGCGTTTGCCGCTGGCGTCACGGATCAGGCTGTGGTGGTGGTATTCCGGGACGGGCAGGTCCAGCAGGGCCTGGAGCAGGCGATGCAAGTGGGTGGCGGGGAAGAGGTCTTCGCCCCGCGTCACCAGGGTGATGCCCTGAAGCGCGTCGTCCCAGGTAACGGCAAAGTGGTAGCTGCAGCCGATGTCTTTCCGGACGATGACCGCGTCGCCCAGTAAATCGGGCCGGGCGGTCTGGGTACCTTTGCCGAGGTCCATCCATTCCAGGGGACCGGGACCGGTTTCGGCCAGGGCGCGTTCCAGGTCCAAGCGCAGGGCGTGGGGTTCGCCCGCCGCCATCCGGTCCCGCCGTTCCTGGGCGGAGAGGCGCTTGCAGATGCCGGGATAGAGCGGGCCATCAATCCCATGCGGCGCGCCGCCGGCGGCCTCGATTTCCGCCAGGATTTCTTTCCGGGTGCAGAAGCAGGGATAGAGCAGTTCACGCTCCAGCAGGCCAGCCGCCACGTCCCGGTAGGTGTCCAGGTGTTCAGACTGCCGCCGGACGGGCTCTTCCCATTTCAGGCCCAGCCAGGCGAGGTCTTCGAGGAGGGCGGCCTCGTATTCGGGACGGCACCGGGTTTGGTCGATGTCTTCGATCCGCAGCAGGAAGCGCCCGCCCAGGCGCTGGGCGGTATCCCAACTGAACAGGGCCGAATAGGCGTGCCCCAAGTGAAGAAATCCGGTAGGGCTGGGTGCGAAGCGTGCCACGACGTCCATGGCAGGCTACCATAGTGCCCGGAGAGCGAAATTCGAATGGAACCGCCACAGACGAGTTGGTCGAGCAACCACTACCAGGCCCGCGCCGCCGCGCTGCGCGCCGAAGCGGGCGGTCCGCGCGCCGCGTTGAAGGAGAACGCCGCGCTCCTTTTCACCTTGGTGGGCGTGATGTGGGCGGTGGAGATCGTGGATTTCGTGCTGCCTTTCATCCATCTGGACGCCCTCGGCATCCGGCCCCGCACGCTGGGCGGTCTCTTGGGCATTCTGCTGGCTCCGTTCCTGCACGGGGGTTTCGGACACTTGGCGGCAAACACGATTCCCTTCCTCGTGCTGGGGGCGCTGGTGCTGCTGAGTGGGCGGGAGATCTTTTTCTCCGTGAGCCTCCTGACCGCCCTGATTAGTGGCGGAGGCATCTGGTTGTTTGCCAGCGGCATTCACATTGGGGTCAGTGGCGTGGTCTTTGGCTATCTGGGCTTTCTGTTGGGCCGGGCCTTTCACGACCGGAAGCCCGGCTCGGTCATCATTGCGTTCGTGGCGCTGACGCTCTACGGCGGCATGTTGTGGGGTCTGCTGCCCACGAACCGCTTCATTTCCTGGCAGGGACACCTGTTCGGCTTCCTTGGCGGGCTGGTCGCGTCCGCGTGGCTGACCCGGACCACGGCGGCGAAAGCCTGACTAAAGCAGTTTTCGAAGAACTGTAGCCGGAAACACATTCCCCATGACCACCGAAAGTGGCGGAAGTCCCGGCGATCTACAAATTTGCCTGGAGTATGAGGTGCTGGAAGGTGGTCCTCGACCTCCGGGCGGGGAACTCGCGAACCGGGCTACCGATTGATGGCGGCTAGGGATTCGCGGAATGTCTGAGCGCCCCTGCCGTCTGAATCAATGTCCAAACAAAGGTGAAAAGTCCGCTGGTTCTGCATTCGTGAACGCGCTCGGAGATCGCGTTCCACCTTCGCCTCGCGGTGCCGCTAGCCGCATCGGGGCCAAGCTCAAATAGGCGCGGTTACGACTCGATCTAAAATGCTCGAGTCCTCAACAGCCAGCTATCTCTCAGACTCCGTCAGGAACCCACATGTCCCCGGATGACTTCCAGGATGGCCGGAACGTATTTTTCGACCTTTACCTCCCCCACTCCGCGAATGTGGCGGGCGGCTTCCAGGCTGGTGGGCCGGAGACGGGTGAAAAATTCCAGGGTCTGGTTGGTAAAGATACGGTAGACCGGAACGTCGCCTTCCTCCCGCGCCAGATCCGCGCGAGCTCTCTTTAGCTTTTCGAACAGTTCGCGGTCGAAGGCCACTTCTTCCAGGCCCAGTTCGTCCGGGCTGTCCGGTCCGGTGGTCAGGGCCTTGGGCCTCAGCCGGTCGCGTTCCGGCCACAGAATGCGGGGCCGGAACTTGCCGCGCATGGCCTCGGCGCCTTTCGGGGTAAGGGTGACGAGCGGGTACTCTCCCTTGGAAGATTCGAGCAGGCCCACGCCTTCCATTTCGCGCAGCAGGGCATAGACATAGGGCGCCCCCTCCGGCTTCAGGATGCCGTAGGTGCTCAGCTCATCCAGCCTGGCATTCAGCACTTCCTGGGAACGGCTGCCGACGAGCATCTGCACGATCTTTCCCTTTCCGAAGCGGCCTTCCCAGCCGCCGGAAGCGGAACGGTTTGAACAACGCGCCACGCCACTCAAGGCTTTGCGCAGGATGGTGAACTCGTCCGCGTTCGGCTCCCGGCGCTCGTGGGCGCCCCCCTCCAGGCAACGGTCGCAGGAACCACAGGGGGTGGATTCTTTCTCGCCAAAGTACTGCAGGATCCAGAGCTGGCGGCAGTCCAGGGAATAGGCCAGTTTCACCATGGCGTCCAGCTTGCCCCGATCGCGGTCGCTCTTCTCTTTCAGGGCGTCCCGGTCGATCTCCAGCTCTTCCGGCGGCACGTCGGGCTTGAGCAGGCGGGTTCCCCGGGCCCGGGAGCCGGGAACGTCATAACGCCCCAGGTAACCCTCCCTGCTCAGCAGACTCAGCGCGGAGGAGACGCTCATGTCGTTCTTCGCCCCCACGGCATCGGTAAGCTGGCGGATGGGCAGGACTACTTCATAGGCATTGTCCGCCAGGCGCTGGAGGGTGCGGTAAACGTCACAGATCAGGGAGTAGCCGGGATTATTCCCTTCGATGAAAAACTCCTGGGTGCGGGTGTCGGCGTAGTTGAACAGCAGTTCGCACACCGCGGGCTCACCATCCCGGCCGGCGCGCCCGGCCTCCTGGTAGTAGGCTTCAACGCTGCCGGGAATGTCAAAGTGGGCGACAAAGCGCACGTCCGGCCGGTCGATTCCCATGCCGAAGGCGTTCGTGGCCACGGCGACGTCCCGCGAGCGGTTGATGAAGAGGTTCTGAGCTTCCTCCCGCTCTTTCTCATCCATCCCGCCATGATAAGCCACCACCTTGATCCCCATGGAGGCCAGCACGTCGGTCACCTCGTTGACGCGCTTGCGGGTGGCGCAGTAAACAATGCCGGTGCGTTGGTCGCGAATGAGGTCCCGCAGCCGCTCGAACTTCTGTTTTTGTTTTTCGCAATGGATGACCCGGAGGCTCAGATTGGGACGCTCGAACCCGCTGACGGATACGAAGGGTTCCCGCAAGCCGAGGCACTTGAGAATGTCGTCCCGCACTTCCGGCGTGGCGGTAGCGGTAAAGGCGGCGGTCTGCGGCATGCCCAGTTCCGCCAGCGCATTCCCCAACCGCAGATAGTCCGGCCGGAAATCGTGCCCCCACTGAGACAGACAGTGCGCCTCGTCCACGGCGAAGAGGGCGATGTCCACGCCGTTCTTCAGGGCATTCACAAAAGACCGGCTGCGGAAGCGCTCGGGCGCGATGTAGACCAGCTTGTAGGCGCCTTCCTGCATCTTATCGATGCGCTCCCGCTGTTCGGCGGGGCTGAGGGTGCTGTTGATCATGGTGGCGGGAATGCCCTTGCGCTCCAGGCCGTCCACCTGGTCTTTCATCAGCGCGATCAGCGGGCTAATCACCAGCGTTACGCCGTCCATGACCATGGCGGGAAGCTGGTAGCAGAGCGACTTCCCCCCGCCGGTGGGCATGACCACCAGGGCGTCCCGCCCGCTAACCAAAGCAGTGACCACCCGCTCCTGCCCGGAGAGAAACTGGCGAAAGCCGAAGTGCCGCTCCAGGACGTCAAGCGGATCTTTTGACGTTGCCGTGTCTGTTTCCGTGTCGGCCACGGCGGACTGAACCACAGGGTTCCAGCGGTTGCCAGCCCCAAGGCAGCCAAATCTTTCGCCGCCCAAATGCCCCTGGCCTCAGGTCTCCATCGGGAAGTCGGTAAACGCTTCCCGGTAGATCGCTTCGATGTCCGGGGAAAAACAGCAGAAGATGACGTGCTTCACGTGCGCGCTGCCTTCCCGGACCAGTTCCGAAACGGTGCGAAGGGCGATCTGCGCCGCCATTCCGGCGGGAAACTTGTAAATACCACAACTGATAGCGGGAAAGGCAATGGATTCGATGCCGTTCTCGGTGGCGATCTCCAGACTGCGGCGATAGCAGGAGGCCAGCTTTTCCGGCTCCCCGGCAATGCCCCCTTCCCACACCGGTCCCACGGCATGGATGACGTATTTCGCGGGTAGATCGTAGCCCAGGGTCAGCTTGGCGTCTCCGGTGGAGCAGCCGTTCAGGGTCTTGCACTCCTCCAACAACTTCGGGCCCGCGGCCTGATGAATGGCTCCATCCACGCCGCCCCCGCCGAGCAGGCTGTTGTTGGCGGCGTTCACGATGGCGTCCACTTCCAGCTTGGTGATGTCGCCCTGGACAATTTCGAACTTGGTATTTCCAACTAACATAAGGGGGAATTGAGAAACCGGAAGGATAGAAGCGCGGGGGATGGCATCCAGAATAGCACTTTCACTATTCACCACACCAGATCGACAATCGACCCAAAATCGGGATCGAAAAGCCGCTTGTAGGTGCGGGAAGCGACGGAATCGCTCATGCGGGCGATGGCGTCGCAGACCAGCCGGGCGCGCTGGGACTCCGTCTCGCAGGCCCAGATAGCGGTCTCGTCATCTTCGGAAAGAAGCCGGAACCCGTTCTTTGTGGGCCTGTCCGGCGTGATGTAGGTCTCCGCCAGCGCGCCGAAAAGGCGGCGCACCACGAAGTCCGCTTTTTTATCGAGCTGCTGGAGCTGGGTGGAGCGAAAGACGATATCCAGGGCCAGGCCCTTGTAGAGCTTGGACTCCGCGCGCAAATCGAGGTCGATCTCCAGCCGGTATTGATAACGCCGGGTGGCGGGGCTGAGAAAATTCGCGTCCTGCCGCAGGCTACACGCTTCGATGAAATCGCCGATCCGGCGGCCCATATGGCCTTCCACCCGGTTGCGGCGAAGGGCTTCGAGAAGTTTCTCCAGGCACTTGGAATCGTTCTCCTTGAGCTCCTGATTTTCGGCCCAACGCTCTACCTTCTGCAAAGTGATGAATCCGGCATTGATGCCGTCGACCACGTCGTTGAGCGAATAGGCGGTATCGTCCGCCCAGTCCATGATCTGACACTCGATGGAGCGGCTGCTGTCCCGCACCCAGCCTGGCGTGAGTTCGGGAGGGAAATCGTGTCCATCCAGCACGAAGTCCAGATCCAAAGATTGATCGTCGTAGATGAAATGGTGTTCCGGCCGGTCCAGTTCGGAATACAGCGTCTTGTATTTCAAGACGCCGTCCAGAAGGGCCCGGGTGGGGTTCATGCCCTTACGCCGCTTTGAGTAAATGGCGTGAGTGAGGAGGCGCAAGGTCTGGGCATTGCCTTCGAAACCGCCATGGTTGCGCATCAGCGAATTGAGGGAGCGTTCCCCCGTGTGACCAAAGGGGGGATGCCCGATGTCATGCGCCAGGCAGGCGGCCTCCACCAGGTCGGGGTCGATGAAGTGGTCTTCGCCCAACAAATCCGACTTGTGCTTCAGCCAGGCGCAGATAGAGCGGCCAATCTGGGCCACCTCTATGGAATGCGTCAGGCGGGTGCGGTAGAAGTCATACTCTCCTGAAAGGAATACCTGGGTCTTGCTCTGAAGCCGCCGGAAGGCAGAGGTGTGGATGATCCGGTCGCGATCCACCTGGAACGGGGTGCGGTAGTCGTCCGGGCGGCCCTCGCCGCCATCGCGATTCTGGCAATCAAAGGCGCTGTATAAGGAATTGGGCCTCATCCGGGAACGATACAAACAGTATGACGGATCTTTCCGCCTAACACCTGCCTGCCCTTGAGGCAAGGGTTAACCCCGCTGCCAGGCGCCCCAACCGGTCAGCCGGGTGATGGTGGGAACACGCTTTCCCGGCGTTTTGTCGCTATTGACCCAGCTGAGTTCCACCTCAGCAATCTTGGCCTGGCCGTCGGGAAGTTCCGCCGCCAAGCCCAGGATGTCGTGGGTGGTTTTGCGCATGAGAATGGTGGCGGGTTCCTGCTGGTCCAGCGGCATGGTGAGCTGGAGCTCCACTGCCTCCGCGTTCCAGGGACTCTCCGATTCCGGGACCAGTTCTCCCCGGCGTATCAGCAGCCGCAGGGTAATCGGTTCGCTCTGTGGGCTGGCAAGGTAGTTTCCCAGTTCCCGTTTGCTGAGCTGGCGATAGAACCCCCAGTCCAGCTTGTAAACCCCCTCTTCCGGCTCCACGACACACCAGCGGTGCCATTGCGCGTTCTCCGGTTCGTATACGTCAAAAACGCCAAAATTCCAGCCCGTCCCGGCGTCCCGCATCAGGCCGCGGAATTCCACCGCGCCCAGCGTGGGGTGATTTTCCGGAAGGGTGCCCCAGAGCTGATTGATGGAAGGCAGAGCTTTCACCGGCGACAGCACCTGTTCCGATTTGGTCTTCATCGTCTTGGCCTCGTAAAAATTACGGAGAAGCCACTCGCCATTCGTGCGCATTTTCTCTGTCGCGCCGTTGGCGCCCGATGAGGCGATACCTGATTCTTGAGAACCGTCCGGAGAAGGAGGGGTTCCAGCCGGCGAACTGGCGGGAGCGGGTGTTCCTGGAGCCGGTTCCCCTTCCGCGATCTGAACGGGGGCTTTCGGCGGAGAGGTCTTCGCGGGGACCTTCCGGGGCTCCGCGGGGACAGAGCTTCCGGCGGGATCTTCCTCCTTGGCTGGCTGGTCCCGTGCCGCGGCCGGTGGCGTGGACTGGATCTTTTGAGGCCCCTCCTGGCCGCCCGTCTTCGGCGCCGCGGGTTTGTCGGGCAGAGGAACGTCCGAGGGCGGAGCAGTGGAAATACCTGGAGGCATCTGATTCTCTCCCCCCGGCTGGATGGCCGATTCCTCGTCCTTCTCTTCCAGCAGCCCGATCCTGACCGCCAAAGTTTCCAACACCGGCACTTTTTGGGCAAAGCTTGCGAGCGTGCCCTTCAGGTTCTTGGGGCGGAGGTCCGGGACGTAGTACATGGCCGCGCCCGTTCCCGCCAGCAGCAAGAACAGCAACACGACCAGCTTCAGGGCAGCTCCACTGCCCTTTGACTCCTTCTTCCGTTTCTGCCGATACTGTTTCTCCGCTTTTGAAGGTTTCGTTTTCGCCTTCTTTCCCTTCTTGGAATTTCCAGTTTCCTCTTCGGCGGAGGCATGAGAGGAACCGGCAATTCCCGGAGGCCGGACTTCACTGGGGGGAGGAGACTTAACATTCGGAGCGGAAGGTCCGGGAAAGCCGCCCCCGTCCAGCGGAGACGGGGTATTTACCGGCCCCCACGGGGCCGCGTCGTCACCGGGAAAACCACCCGGAGACGAGGTCTCGAACGAGTCCGGCGTCGGCCGATCTTCTGGCGGCGCGCCTGGGCGAAGGGCTTCACCGGCGCTGCCGGGCTGGCTCCCTTCCGGGGGACGGCCCGGGCCAGGAAATCCGCCGCCAAACTCTTTCCCCGGACCCGATTCCCACAGCGTGGACCCTGGGTTGCTCTTTGGTTGGCTAGACTCCCAGGGAGACGCCCCTGAAGGCCCCGAACCCCAGGAGTTGGAATCTTTGGATTGGGGAGCAGGCCTTTCCATCGGCGGCCCGGCATCAGCGCCCGCCGGGGGCTCTTTTACGGCAGCCGTTTCTTCGGCGTCCACGGCTTCTTTGGAACTCGCCAGCACGGATACGGGCGGCTTGGAGGGGGCTGCTTCGCCTAGAGGCTCCACCACTACGTTGCCGCCCCGTTCGATCGCGACGATGGGCAGATTGCAACTGACACAGGCCCCATTCACCCCCAGGTATTGCCTGGGAATCGTCAGGGGCGCCTGGCAAACGGGGCAGTGAACCGTCAAAATTTCGTCCTCCCGTGGTGGGGCGGCGACCGCCGTTGCCGGAGACAGGGAGTCCAGGGAAGAGATCTCAGATTCCGGTGGAGTCGGCGGCGGAGTGTGTTTCATACCCGAAAACTCAGGGGGAGAATCTCTCTGGGCCGCTGCTTGGCCGGGAAAGGATGGCTGGTTTCCAAAGAAATCGCCGTTGCCGGGAAAGCCGGAAGGCTCGGAAGCACCCGCCGGCTCTGGGGACGCGGGTGGCGGGGAAGGAGGAGCGGCGCTCTGGCTCTCCTCTCGCGCCTCTTGGCTCCAGGGGTTCAGGGACTTTTCCCCGGCGCCTTGCGACCAAAGCAGATTCCCGCCAAAGCCTCCGGGGGGCTGGTTTGGCGGCGATTCCCGAGGGGTTTCTTGAGCTGGCGCCGGCGTGGATGCGGACGCTGCGTTTCCGTCTCCGGTCATAGGCTTTAGTGGTGGCCAGGAAAACGGTTCTGAGGCGGGTTTCGCCTGTTTCTCTTCGTTTCCGCGCGGCGGATTCTCCGGTTCGCGGGAAACGTTCTCCGGAGGCGCTGGTTTGGGTTTCTGGGAAAAGGACGGGCTTCCCTGTCCCGGAGACTTGTCGAAGAGCTTTTCGAAGGAGGCGAAGACTTTGTCTTCGTCCCAGTCGCCCCCAGTCAGGCTGTCGTCATCCAGATCCATCGGGGGAGGTTGTTCGTTCTTAGGCGCTTCCGTTCCCGGGGCGGTGGAGGACTGAGGCGGCTTTGGAAACGCGGATTCCCGGGGAGTCGTGAGGGAAGTAGCGGGTCTGCCGCCGGGTGAAGACTCATGGGAGAACCCATGGGGTTCCCCAGATTGGGCTGAAGTTCCGCCACCGCCAAAGCCAGCGTTTTGCGCAAACGAAGCCCCAGACGGCGGGGCTGAATGTTGAAACGGTGACTGTGAATGTTTACCCTGCGGATCCATGTCTGGGAAGAGGCCGGCCCTCCGCCTTGAGGAGACGACGGTACTTATTATTTTTATGATATTTTCGGATCTTTTGCAAACGAATTTCCTCGGCACATGTTGGCACTTAACATTGGTTAATTTTTATCCTGGCTTGATCTTCGTTTTCACGCGCGGATCTTTCGCTGTCACCCCCTGAAAGCACCATGAAATGCCCGGCCTTTTTGTCCCGTTCGAGGGTCCGCCTGACTCGCAAGAGCTTCCGTCCTCTGGCGCTTACCTCCCTGGCTTGGATCCTTTCCGCCTGCGGCCACGCGGGAGGCGGTCCCGCAGTTCCTTCCGCGGGAGCCCCGGCCAACCAAGGCGGCCCCAGCAGCGGCACGCGCCAGATAGCCCTGACGCCTCAGGCGGCCCGAGCCATCGGCAACAAGATCTGGCAAAATGAATGCGGCGGCACCGTCTCCGGGCTGACCAGTTGGAACGAGGGGGAGTACTTCGCATCGCTGGGCATCGGACATTTCATCTGGTATGTGCCGGGCCAGCGGGGCCCCTTTGAAGAAAGCTTTCCTCCCCTGATCTCCTACATGCAACAACAGAACGTGCGGGTACCCGCCTGGATCGTTGCGGCTCCGGGATGCCCCTGGAGGAACCGGGCGGACTTCCTGGCGGCTCAAGATTCCCCCAAGATGCAGGAGCTTCGCCAGTTCCTGGCGGGCACCGTGGAAGTGCAAACGGCTTTCATTGTCCGGCGTCTCGAACAGGCTCTGCCGAAAATGCTGGCGGCCACGCCCGCGCCTGAGGATCAGGCGCGCCTGCGCGCTACCTTTCAGGCGGTGTCCGAAAGCCCTCAAGGCATCTACGCCCTGATCGACTACGTGAATTTCAAAGGAGAAGGCGTGAACCCGGCCGAGCGCTACCAAGGGCAGGGCTGGGGCCTGCGCGATGTCTTGCTGGAAATGCGGGGCCAGCCGCGCGGCGCGGCCGCGGCTTACGAATTTGGCGAGGCGGCCCGGCGGGTCCTCGAGCGCCGGGTGCGGAACGCTCCCCCGGAGCGCAACGAGAGCCGCTGGCTGCCCGGCTGGACGAACCGCGCGGCTTCCTATCAGAAACCCCTCTGAAAGGCGATTCCCCTCTGATCGAGTAGCCGCTGGCTCAGTCTCCCGGACGGCTTTCCCGGCAATTTTCCCCTTTCAAAGCGGGTATTTTCGGCTACTGATACCTCCCCTTTGCGCTAGACCGGAACCCAACACCCATGGCCACCGAAACGACTCTTATCTTGCTAAAGACCGATTGCGTCCGCAAAAAGCTTTGCGGCGAAGTTCTGAAACGCTTTGAAGCAGAAGGCTTCACCATTCGCGGCATCAAGATGCTCGAAATGAGCGACGCGGTGCTCAAGGAACACTACGCGCACATCGCCGACCGCCCGTTCTTCCCGGAACTGGTCGCCTTCATGCAAGCCACACCAGTCATCGGCCTGGCCCTGGAAGGCGAAGACGCCGTGGCCCGCGTCCGCGATCTGCTGGGACCCACGGATTCCACAAAGGCGGATCCCGGCACCATTCGCGGCGACTTTGGCGAGGACATGATGGTGAACGTCTGCCACGCCTCCGACTCTACGGAAAATGCCGCCATCGAGTTGAAGCGCTTCTTCAAGGACGGCGAAATTTTCGCCTACTGATCCGATTTATCTGTTCGCTCGATAGCGATCAGGTAAGGCGGCGGATGCTTCCCCCGTTGGGAAGGTTCGTAGCGAAGGATCTGGTAGCGGTCTGCTGAGGTGGTTGCCAGTGCTTCACAAAACGCTTCCACGGACGCGGCCTCTTCCTGGCCGCCTGGATGGCCCCGGTAGATCACCAGCGTGACAATCCCGCCGGGCGCCAGGAGTTCCAACGCCTGAGTCAAAGCCGCGCGGGTCGTGCCGGGCAAGGTGACCACGGTCTTATCTGATCCGGGCAGGTAGCCCAGGTTAAACATCACGGCGCGGATGGGTTTACTCACGACTTCAGCCAGGCGCTCGTGCCCGGTTTGGTGAAGCTCCGCCTGAGGGCAGTCTTCGAGTCGCAGCCGCGCAGAGGCGAGGGCTTCTTCCTGCAAGTCGAAGCCGATCACGCTGCCCTCCGGTCCGACGCACCCGCAGAGAAAGAGTGTGTCGTGCCCGTTTCCCACCGTCGCATCCACGGCGGTGTCTCCCTGGCGCAGGTGCTGGGACACCAGCTCGTGAGCCAGGACCGTGGCGCTTTTGGGGGAAGCGGGTTCCATGGGCGGGACGGCGGGCCTCAGGGGAATTGAACCACAGAAAACACTGAGGTCACAGAGAGGGTTCTAGTTGACCGCTGATGGCACGGATGGGCACTGATGTTTGATCTTGTGGAAGGTAAGATGATTGAGGCTGGCTGGTTTTTGTGAAGTGCATTGCTTGCCCAGTCCCGCGGAACGCTGCAGATACGGGAACTCTCGCTTCATTTCCAAAACCGCCGTACGTCTACTTCGGGATCTATTGCCTCTCCTCTCAGCAGGTGATCGGCCAGCATTGCCGCCAGGGCTGGGCCGTAGAGAACGCCTTTTGAGCCGAGTCCGTTCAGGATCGCGAACCTGGGATCTTCCGGGTGGGTGCCGAGCACGGGTTTGCGCCCGCGAACCACGGGCCGGAAGGCGGCCTCCTTCCCACAAACTTGGTAGCTCGCCCGGCACCAGCGCCGGAGCCCGGCTTCAATCTGCTCGCGCCCCGCCTCCGTCGGCCCCGGCGGGTCCGTGTCCCGGCCATAGGTGGCGCCCGCCCTGAATCTCCCGTCGCTTCGAGGCGACACCCACATGCCGCCATTATAGATCCGGTCCACGGGAAGGTCTTTGCTTTCGAGGGTCAGCAGCTCTCCCTTGTTCGGGGTGATCGGCACCCAGGAAAACGGTCCCCCACCCTGACAAACCTCCCAGCCCTGGCAATAGATGATGCCTTTCGCGATGGTCACGTCACCCGCCCAACGCATCCCGGCACTTTCTTCTTTTTCCAAACCGGATTCGCGAAACTCAGCCACCTGGTAGGCATCTTTCTCCACCAGCCACGCTCTCACCGCCGCAAGAAATTCCCTTACCTCCAGGAAGCCGCCTTGAGCGATCTCTACTCCTCCATGGGACGGGGCAAAGATGGCCGGCTCGTAGCTCAGCTCGTCCGGGGCCGCGCTCACGTAGCGAGCGTAGGCCTGATCAACGCATCGCTTTTCGTATTGACCACGTTCTTTCTCATCCCGGAAGAAGCGCACCACGGGGACTTCGTGGTAGAACCGGACCGCGCCCCCCATTGCCGCCTCGATGTCCCGGTAGCGCTGGACCGCCACCGGCAGCCATTCGTCCACCCGCCAAGTCAGGGCCAACTGACCTCCCGAGATGGGCGACACCAAGCCGCCCGCCACTTTCGAGGACGTGGCCTCTTCCTCCCGGTCCACCACCCGCACCCGCTGGCCGCGGGCAATGAGTTCCCAAGCCATGAGCGAGCCCGCCAGCCCCTGGCCGAGAATAAGAAAGTCCACCTCCTGACTCATTGGTCCTGGCGAAAGCTTTGCTCAGCGTTTCCCTTCGTAGGTAAACAGGTCCGCCAGCCGGTATTCCGGTTTCCCCTCCCCTCTTACGGCATTCAGGGCATTGAGAATTTTCGTCTGCACGTTCCGGGTCAGGCGGCGGCCTTTACGGCCTTTGGCCACCATCTTGTGGGTGAGTTGCTCGGTACTGGCTTTGACCAGATCGGAATGATCCAGTTCCAGTTCATCCAGGAGGTTTCCCAGCGGCTGGGGACCGCATTCCATGGAGTTAACGCCTTCCGGCGCTGAGGAATTTTCGCTCTCGCTCATGACTTTTTTTGCCTGCAATCGTTTGTCCTGCCTTTCTCCGGTCGCGCCCTCAGGAAATCGCTTTGCACTTCGGGAGTGGCTTGCTAATGCTTAGCCCTTCGATTCGACCCTTTTTCTACTTTCTCCATACCTCCACTCGAGCCCATGAGCGAGCGCATCCTTCTTACCACCACGTCCTACCAGGACACCCCGGGCCCCCACCACGACCTGCTGGCCGCCGCCGGTTTCGAGGTCGTCCGCGAACGCGGTCCGCTGCCGGAATCCAGAATGCTGGAACTGGCCGGTGAATTTGACGCCTTTCTCTGTGGCGACGACGCCATTACCCAGGCGGTCATCGATAAGTCGCTCCCCCGGCTCAAGGTTCTCAGCAAGTACGGGATCGGCCTGGACAAGATCGACGTGGAATACGCCACCTCGAAAAAGCTGCCCGTTCTCTTTACCCCCGGCGTGAACCACACCACGGTGGCGGAGCACACTTTCGGCCTGCTCATCGGCATCACCAAGCACATCGTGACCGTGGCCGCCGCCGCTAGGCAGGGCGAATGGAAGCGGGTGACGGGTCACGAGATTCTCGGCAAGACCATGGGCATCATCGGCCTGGGCCGCATCGGTAAGGAAGTCGCCATTCGCGCCAAGGCCTTCGGCATGCCGGTCATCGCCTATGACATCTATTGGGACGGAGCCTTTGCGGAAGAACACGGCGTGACCCGCTGCGACTCCATGGACGACGTGCTGAAGCAGGCGGACGTAGTGTCTCTCCACTGCTTCCTGTCCGACGAAACGCGGGGCATGATCAATACCGCGAAGATCGCGGAAATGCGCGACGGCGTCATCGTCCTGAACTGCGCCCGTGGCGAACTCGTCGAAACCGCCGACATGGCCGCCGCGCTGGAAAGCGGCAAGGTGGGCGGCTACGGCGCGGACGTGCTGGACGAAGAACCTCCACCGGCGGATCACCCCCTGCTCCACGCGCCTAACTCCGTCATCACCTCCCACATCGGTTCCCGCACTTATGAAAGCGTGGTCCGCCAAGCCAGCCGCGCCACGCTGAACCTGATCAACTTCCTGAAAGGCGATCCCGACTTCATCCAAGCCAACAAGTTCGAGTCCTGAAATTACCCATTTTCACTCTACTCATTACCGGAAAGCTAACCCGCCTCATTCGCGGCCCGCGCCGCTAGGCCGGCGCCTCTCCTTGTCTCCTCTTCTCCCTGTCTCCAAGTCTGGCGCTCTTCGCCCGCCTCGCCTCTAAAGCAACCCTCCAATCCCAAATCTCACCCACCACCCCTCCCATGGCCCTCGACATCCGCCCCGCTGACTCCGTTGCCTTCGACTGCATTTCCCTTGGTGAAATCATGCTCCGCCTGGATCCGGGCGAAGGCCGTATTCACACGGCCCGCACCTTTGCGGCGTGGGAAGGTGGCGGCGAATACAACGTGGCCCGCGGCCTGCGCCGCTGCTTCGGCCTGCGCAGCGCGGTGGTGACCGCCTTTGCCGACAACCCGGTGGGCCGCTTGATCGAAGACTTCATCCTTCAGGGCGGAGTCGATACCCGCTTCGTTCAGTGGCAGCCCTACGACGGTATTGGCCGTGAAGTGCGCAATGGACTGAATTTCACGGAACGCGGCTTCGGCATCCGGGGCGCCGTCGGCTGCCCGGACCGGGGCAACACCGCCGCCTCCCAGATGAAACCCGGCGACGTGGATTGGGATGACGTCTTTGGTAAGCAGGGCGCTCGCTGGTTCCACACCGGCGGCATTTTCGCCGCGCTGTCCGAGTCCACCGCCGAAGTTACCATCGAAGCCTGCAAGGCCGCCCAAAAACACGGCACCATCGTTTCCTACGATCTGAACTACCGCCCGTCCCTGTGGAAATCCATCGGCGGCCACGCCAAGGCCCAGGAGGTCAATCGCGAGATCGCCAAGTATGTCGATGTCATGATCGGCAACGAAGAAGACTTCACCGCCAGCCTCGGCTTCGAGGTGGAAGGCGTGGACGAAAACATCAGCGGGATCGACGTGGAGAACTTCAAGAGCATGATCGCCACCGCGGTGAAGGAGTTTCCCAACTTCAAAGCTACCGCGACCACCCTGCGCGAAGTTCACACCGCCACGGTGAACGACTGGGGCGCCATCTGCTGGCACGACGGTGAGTTTTACGAAGCCAACCCCTACCCGAAGCTCGAAATCATGGACCGCGTCGGCGGCGGCGACAGCTTCGCCTCCGGCCTGGTTTACGGTTTCCTGGCCCACAACGATCCCGCGAAAGCCGTCAACTACGGCGCCGCCCACGGCGCCCTGGCCATGACCACGCCGGGAGACACCACCATGGCATCGAAGGCGGAAGTAGAGAAAGTGATGTCCGGCGGTGGAGCGCGAGTGGTGCGGTAACTCGGGCTGCCAGATCCGTGCATCTGCTTGACCAGATCCGCCTGTTTCGCTCGCGACACCAGCGAGCGGCGGATGCTGGAGCGGGCCGGGAAATCAAAACAGGCAGCCAGTGGAAATACTTTTTCCGGTGGAGACAATCGCTGGCAGGCGAAGGCCCGTTAGCGGAGCGAATCCCCTGGATGAGTTTTGGGGCCATTGACTATTTCGAGACCATCCTCCAACCGGACTTTGAAATCTTCGAATGGGGAACGGGCGGCAGCACGCTGTTTTACCGTTCACGGGTGAGGAAAGTGATTAGCCTGGAACACAGCAGCGACTATTTTCTCTCCACCGCTGAGCCATTCAGGGAAACCGTCAAGGGCCATTCGCACCTGCTCATTCCGCCGGAATCCGCCACTTCTGAACGGCCCCCATGCGCCTCATTGAGAGAACCCGGCAAAGACTTTTCCGCTTACGTGAACTACATCCACTCGTTTCCCAACTGCTCCTTTGACCTGGTGTCGGTGGATGGAAGATCGCGCGTCAATTGCGTGGCCGCCGCCCGCGACAAGGTAAAACCCGGCGGCTACCTGGTTCTTGATGACTCCGAGCGGCCCGACTACGCCCCCGCCTTCAGCCTGCTGTCAGACTGGAAGCGGATCAGTTTTTCAGGCTGCGGACCCTACAGTCACAGCTTTTGGGAAACCACGTTCTTCCGTAAACCGTGAGCGCCCCTTTAGTCCGCGATTCTGTTTTGATCACCTCCCAGCCCTGAAGGGCTGGGCTTTACGCTGGCGGACTATCAGTCCGATACGGGGACACGGAGACAGTGCAACGGTGGAGGTTGCCCGGCCTTTCGACTACTCAGCCGACTCAAGCGAACCTGAGGGCTTCCCAGGCAGCCCCTTTCCTTGTCTCCAAGTCTCCCCTTCTCCTTGTCAGGTAGCAGCACCTATTGGCCGTCTTTCCAGCCCGAGCGCCAAGACGCCCCTAGCACCCCGGGCACTAATAAACATCCCGCTGGTAGCGCTTGTCTTTCTTCATCTGGGCGACGTATTCGGCGGCGGCTTCTTCGCTCATGTTGCCGTATTTGGCGATGAGGTCGTGGAGGGCTTTATCCACGTCGGGAGCCATGCGGGCGGCGTCGCCGCAGACGTAGAAGTGGGCGCCTTTGTCGACCCATTTCCAGAGTTCTTCGCTGGCTTCGACCATCTTGTTCTGGACGTAAACTTTGTGGCCTTGATCACGGGACCAGGCGACGTCCAGGCGGGTCAGGACACCTTCATCGATAAGGGCTTCGAACTCGTCTTTGTAGAAGAAATCGGAAGCTTCATGCGGGTTGCCGAAAAAGAGCCAGTTGCCGCCTTTGGCACCGGTGGCTTTGCGCTCTTCCAGGAAAGCGCGGAAGGGCGCGATACCGGTGCCGGGACCCACCATGATGACGGGGGCGTCGCCGTTTTCGGGCAGTTTGAAGTGTTTCGCGGACTGGACGAAGACTTTAACTTGATCGCCGAGGTCCACGCGATCTGACAGGTAGGTGGAGCAAACGCCCTTCCGGCTCCGGTACTTGGAATGGTATTCCACCTTCGCCACGGTCAGGTGCACTTCGCCCGGATGGGCTTTCGGGCTTGAGGCGATGGAGTAGAGCCGCGGATTCAGCTTCCGCAGGATGTTCACGAAATCCTGCGCGCTCCGGAAATCGGCGGGGTAGTCGACCACCAGATCGATGACTTCCAGACCGTGGATGAAGTCGCTCAGGAAGTCCGCGTCGCCGGCTTCGACGACGGCTTTCAAGTAGGGCGAACCTGACAGCGCGGACCACTCGGTGAGCAGCTTCTTGTTGATGGTCCGCAGGTCGCAGCACTCCAGCAAGGCATCGCGCAGGGGCACGGTGCGGCCATCGGGCACGGAAACGTTCACACTGGTATTGAAAGGCAGGGCCTTGATGATTTCATCGACCAGATCGGGGCAATTCAGCGGAACCACGCCTAGAACGTCCCCGACTTCATAGGTGTAACCGGAGCCGTTCAGAGACAGCTCGATGTGTCGGGTGTCTTTCTCGGATCCATCCAAGTTGAGCCGCTGGTTCCGGAGAACCGTCGCGGGGAAGGGATTTTTCTTGGAGTAGCCATCCTCCACCGCGGGCTTGGCCTTGGCGGCGGCGGCTCCGCCCCGGACGGACGGCGCGGGCGCGGGCTTGAGATCCATGCGGTCCAGCTCAGACAGCACGACCCGGAACCATTCCTCGGCGGGGTCGTCGTAGTCCACGTCGCAGTCGATCCGGGGCGCGAAGCGCTTGGCGCCCAGTTCTTCCAGCCGGGCGTCGAAATTTTTCCCCATCTGGCAAAAATCCACGTAGTTCGTGTCTCCCAGGGCCAGGACCGAGAACCGCAGGTTTTCCAGACGGGGATACTCCTCGCCCGAAAGGGTTTCCCAGAAGGTAATGGCGTTGTCCGGCGGATCGCCCTCGCCCCATGTGCTGGTGGCGATGAGGAGAATCGATTCCTCCGTCAGATCGATCTCGCCAAAATTTTCCATGTCCACCACGGCGGGAGCATAGCCGGCTTCTTCGAGCCGTTGGGCAAAGCCCTCGGAAAGGCTCTGCGCGTTGCCGCTTTGGGAGCCAAACATGATGACGATGCGGGCACCACCGGTGGCGCCCGGATCCGCCGCCGAATGCTCGATCACCAGGGAGGCGGCGAAGGATTCAAGATACTGTTTGAGCCACTCCCTCTGTTCGGGAGAAAAGGGCGCGTCGTCAGGTATTTCTGGAATTCTGGCGGGCATGTCTGGGTAAAGGGCCTGAAAGATGGCAAAAGATCGGCAAAAAGCAATTTCCGGACCCTCAAGGGGTTCCACTTCGTGTCTGTCTTACGGGGTCGCCTGGCTTGAAGACGCCGGGCAACCTTTCCACACGGGAAATCCCAACCAGTAGCCGGAATTTCCCTAGGGCCAATGCCTTAAGCAAATTGCCCTCCATTATGCTCGATAAAGGGCCATCAATGCCAACATTTCCGACACCGCCTTGCCCAGACCCACCATAACCCCCCGGGAGACGAGGTGGTGCCCCACATTCAGTTCGGCCAGATGCGGGGTGGTGAGCAAATTCAGCAGGTTTTTCATGGTGATGCCGTGGCCAGCGTTTACCTGCAATCCGGCCGAGTGAGCGGCCTTGGCGGCCCGGACGATCTCTTTCAGCTCAGCTTCGCCGCCTTCGGGCGCGGCGTTGGCAAAGGCTCCGGTGTGAATCTCGATCATCTCCGCGCCGCATTGAGCCGCCGCAGCGACCTGGTCTTCCACGGGATCGACAAACAGGCTCACCCTCACCCCCGCGTCCTGAAGACGGGCGACGGTGGGTTTCAGGGCCTCCAGGTGAGTGACGACGTCCAGGCCTCCTTCGGTGGTGATTTCCTGGCGATTCTCCGGCACCAGGCAGACAAAGTCCGGCTTCACATTCACGGCGATCTCCAGGATTTCCGCCGTGTTCCCCATCTCCAGATTCAGCTTTGTGGCGATGCTTTCACGAAGGGCGTAGACATCCCGGTCCTGAATGTGGCGGCGGTCCGCCCGGAGGTGAACGGTGATGGAGTCCGCGCCCACGGACTCTACTTCGCGGGCGGCCTCCAAGAGACTGGGTTCCGCGTTCGGCGCGTCCGGCATGGTGGCGTAGCGGGCCTGCCGGAGGGTGGCCACATGATCGATATTGACGCCTAGTTTCAATCCTTGGCTCATTTTTTCTGGGGTCGGGTTTCCCCGTTTCATAGTCCCGCCCCGCCCGGATTCCAACCGTCAAATCTGGCTGTCTGTGTCATGCGGGTTCCCAGCGCCCGCGGGGGTGTCCCATGGAATCAATGCAGGAAGTGCCGGTGCTCGGTAAAGACCATGGCGGCGCCTTTCTCGTTAGCGGCGGCGATGACGTCCTCGTCGCGGATGGAACCGCCGGGCTGAATGGCGGCAGTCGCGCCAGCATCCAGAGCCGCCAGCAGTCCGTCGGGGAATGGGAACATGGCGTCGCTGGCCACCACGCTGCCGCGCAGGTCCAGGCCGGCCTGCTCCGCCTTCCACACGGCGATGCGGCAGGCATCCACCCGGGACATCTGCCCCGCGCCGATGCCCAGCGTCCGGTCGTGGGTGCCAAAGACGATGGCATTGGACTTCACGTGTTTGGCGACGCGCCAGGTAAAGCGCATGGCTTCAATCTCTTCCGCCGTGGGGGGACGTTCGGTCACGACCCGCTCTTCCATCTTATCGAGTCCCAGCGCCACGGGATCCGCGTCCATGACCAGGACACCGCCCGGAGTGGAACGGATGACCGGGTCCTTCAGCGTTTCCCGGAACTTGTCCGACATGACGATGAGACGGAGGTTTTTCTTCTTCTGCAACAGGGCCCGGGCTTCCGTCTCGAAATCCGGAGCGATGATGACGTCGGTGAAGATTTCGGAAATGACCCGGGCGAGGCTCAGGGTCAGCGGCCGGTTACACACAATGACGCCACCGAAGGGCGCCTGTTTGTCCGTCTCGAACGCTTTCTCCCAGGCTTCGCGCAGGTCTTCGTCGGAGCACCCCACCCCACAAGGGTTGGTGTGCTTCAGAATCGCCACGGCGGGCCGTTTGAATTCCAGAATCAGCTCTCCCGCCGCCGCGATGTCGATGACGTTCGTGTAGGAGAGGGCCTTACCCTTCAACTGCTTGAAGTAGTCGCCAAAATTTCCGTAGAGCGCCGCTTCCTGGTGGGGGTTTTCGCCGTAGCGAAGCTCCGCGTACAGAGGCAGGCTGATGGCAAAGGAACTCTCCGTCTCCTGGGAATCGTTCAAGAAAGTGGCGATGGCCTGGTCGTAGGACGAGGTGCGCTGAAAAACTTTAATGGCCAACCTTTCCCGGGTCTTCAACGTGGTCGAACCTTCGTTTTCGGCCATTTCGGACAGGACCGCGCCGTAGTCCTCCGGATCGGTCACCACGGTCACGGACTGGTAGTTTTTCGCGGCGGAACGAAGCATGGAGGGTCCGCCAATATCGATATTCTCGATGGCTTCCTCCAAGGTGACATCTTCCCGGCCCACGGTTTCCTCAAAGGGGTAGAGATTGACGACCACCAGGTCGATGGGAGCGATGTCGTTCTCCTTCGCCTGTTCCACATGCTCGTCGCTGTCCCTCCGGTAGAGCAGGCCACCGTGAACCTTCGGGTGCAGGGTCTTGACCCGGCCTTCGAACAGCTCGGGAAAGCCTGTGAAATCCGAAATCTCGATGACTGGAATGTCCAGACCCGCGATGAACTTGGCGGTACCGCCGGTGGAAAGGATTTCCACCCCGTTTTCGTGGAGACCGCGTGCCAGCGCCTCCAACCCCTTCTTATTCGATACCGAAATTAGAGCCCTTGAAATACTCATGAATTCGCTGCTTCCGGATGTTACCGGCACGTCCGGTTCACCAGAGCCTGAGATTCCACCGGGATGAATCCGCTGGCAAGAGGAAATGAATCCGCCGGAACTTCGGCCCCGGACAGCCGGGCGCGTACTCTGCCACAGGGCTCATTCAACCGGAAGGACCATGCGGAGGTCTTCTTCGGGGAACGAGTCCCGGCTCCAGTACTGCCACATGAGGAGGGCCGCCGCGAGCAGGATCGCGAAAATAAAAACCAGTATGGCGGCGGTTTGACGGTGCCGGTTGCGTGACATTTTAGAATGGCAAGGTTCTCACACACCGGGTTGCCCGCAACGCTGGAGCGTCATCTCATGAACCCGAAACATCCGGGATAGAACGATTTTAAGGGAAAAGCAGTTTACAATCCTATGAAAATTATATAAATTATAGACAATCTTGTTGAAACACTACCTTTGTTACATCTGCCATGTACATCCTGCCTTCCGGGCTGGCCGACCCTCCAGCCGACAACCTAGATGACGTCATTCCGGTCGGGTTCGGGCCCTCCGTGGATCCGTTCCGGAACGGACCCGCGAATTACCAGCCCGAGCCCAGGCCGAATGGATTGGACGAGCGTTTCCAGAGCTTGGAGCGGCATCTTAATCATGAGTCGGAGAGGATTCGCAAGCACTTGGCCCAGCGGCTGAACCAGCTGGAAGAAACGCTGGACGAAGAGATCGCGCAGCGCCGCATCCAGCTGAATCAGCTCATCCTGACCCTGGCGGACGCGGTGGACCGCGTGCAAACCCAGACCCGTGGTGACTTCTCCGGTCAGCACCAGCAAACCGAGAAGGCCCTTCACGAGCTGATTCACAGCCTTTCCGTGACCCGGGGCGAATTGAAGAATCTCTCGGCGGAGCTTCGGGACGGCGAAGAAGAAGACTCTCAAGACGCGGCCTGAAGATCCACGTCTTTCGAAGATACCCGAACGGAGGCCTCTTTTGCCTCTCTCGTGATTTACCGTTGCGGGGTAACCCCGCGCGTGCTTGGTTCGGCACGGCAATATCAACGCGTTCCACGGGCGGATCCCGCCGCTTCCCGGACGCGAGCCGTGTACCTGGCTACGCATGCTGGAGGGTTTCCCACCACCGAATCGAAATTTTGGTCCCCAAGCGCTGAAAGGAAGTGACTTCTGGTTGCTTTTCCTACGTGTTGCTTCCGGGGGCGCCATGATTTACTACCAGGCTTGGAGTCACTTCGTTGCCGCGTGGCAGTTTGTGTGGAGCGACGTGGAATGGACGCTCACGGACTACGCGACCGAAGCCGGCCTTCCCTGGCCTGGCGTGCTGACCACCATCACGGCCGTGCTCGCGTTTCTTTGTCCCTTCTCCATCATGGCCGGTTTTGTGACACGTTTCATGGCGTCCCTGGCCATCGTGACCTATCTTTTCATGCTATTGACCCGGCTTCCTTTCTCCGAATGGCTCAATCCCCAGTGTTTTTTCCTCTATATCAGCATCAGTCTCGTCTTTGTTTTCTATGGTCCCGGCAAGCTTTCGCTGGATGCTCTGTTCACTAAGCGAAAAGCGGCCCCAAGATTTCCCTGAGAACGGAACCTCTCGCGGGCCGTATGTAGATCGAATGAGTTTGGAGAGTCTGAAAAGGTGGCGTTCGCACGGGCGAATACGGAAGAGCCAAGGGTTTCCCGGGGGTTACGCCACCGCCTTTCCGCGCTACCCTTCCGGGGGCAACCTTTTCCTTTCCTGATACTTCCACCGCTTCCTCCGAAAAAAGCCCTTGCAAGGGTGCCGCAATCCTTTCCTACTGTCCCCCTCTCTAAACTATGTCCATCTTTGCCGATCTAGGCCTTTCAAATCCTGTCCTTAAAGCCGTCTCCAAAGCTGGATATGAGGAGCCCACGGAGATTCAGGCCCGCGCCATTCCTTTGATTCTGGAGGGCCGCGACGTGATTGGGGCTTCGCAAACCGGCACGGGTAAGACCGCCGCGTTCGCCCTGCCCGTCATTTCGCAGATGATCCCCTCCACCAAACCGCAGTGCCTGATCCTGGAACCCGTTCGGGAGCTGGCGGCCCAGGTGGAAGAGGAGATCCGGAAATTTTCCTACTACCGGCCTCTGAACGTAGTGCTGCTGCACGGCGGCGTGGGCTACCAGGCACAAAATGACGGGCTGAACAGTAAACCGGACTTCATCATCGCCACTCCCGGCCGCCTGCTCGACCACCTCAGCCGCGGAACCCTGTCGCTCGAATCTGTCCGTTTCCTGATTTTGGATGAAGTGGACCGCATGCTGGACATGGGCTTTCTTCCGGACGTCCGGAAGATTGTCGATCAGTGTACGCGCGACCGGCAGACGCTCTTTTTCTCCGCCACCATGCCCCCGGCCATTCAGACCCTGGCCAACTGGGCGCTGAAGGAACCCGCCGAGGTGGAGATCGGCTCGCGCCAGTCTCCGGCCGAAACGGTGGCCCACGCCTTCTACCCCGTGGCGATGGATCAGCGGGACGAGCTTCTCCTCGCCCTGGTGGAACACACGGAGTTTAAGAGCCTCATGATTTTCACCCGCACGAAGAAGGAAGCGGACACCCTTTTCAGCCTGCTGAAGATGCGCAGCAACGCGGACGTGACCGTCCTGCATTCCGACATCAAACAGAGCGACCGGACGAAAGCCCTGACCGGCTTCCGCAGTGGCGAGTTCGACATCATCATCGCCACCGATCTGGCGGCCCGCGGGCTGGACATCAGCGGTGTGACCCACGTCATCAACTACCGCGTTCCTGAAAACGCGGAGGACTACGTGCACCGCATCGGCCGGACCGGCCGCGCCCGGCAGGAGGGGGACGCGTTTACCATTCTTTCCGGCGACGAGCTGGAATTCGCCAAGGCCGTGGAGCGGTTCATCGACAAGAAGATTCCCAGGAAAAAGCTGGAGAACTTTGACTACATCTACACCGCGCTCCTCGACGACTCCCCTCCGAAACCCGTGCGTGTCCGGCGTGGCGGCGGCGGAAAGCGGAAACGGCGGTAGGGACGACACGGTCCCGCCGGGGTGGAGCCACCACTCCAACACCCCGGAAAACTGAGAGATGCGCCACGCCGTCCGGCGTTTACAGTAAACGAATGCGGGTTCTGTCCGTCGATCCAGCGCTGCGGAATACCGGGTTTGCCGTCGTCGAAAAGGTGACGCCACCGGGCCGCGGGCGGCCCACCTATCGCGCACTGGCATACGATGTCATTAAGAACCGCCGGGAATTGCGGCAGTCGTCTTGCCTGGTCAATATTCGCGCGGTCTTGGCGGAAGTGATCCGTCAATATCAGCCGGAGGTGTGCGCGGTGGAAGGGGTGATTTTTGTGCAAAGCTACAAGACCGCCATCACGATGGGGGCGGCGCGGGGGGCCGCGTTGCTCGCCGCGGCCGAGCATGGCTTGGAAATTTACGAGTATGCGCCGAAGCGGGTGAAACAAGCCATTGTGGGCCGGGGAGCGGCAGACAAACAACAAGTAGCCTTCATGGCCCGATCCTTGCTAAACTTAACTGAAACACCGCCCGCGGATGCGGCGGATGCTTTGGCCATCGGGCTCGCTCACTTATTCGCGGCGGAAACCCGGGGCCCGCTCTCGGACTCGCACACCTCTATATAGTTTTCCCATGGTCACCATCGAGCCTCATGAAATCGACTTTCGCTGGGTAGGCAGATTGGAATATCTCTCGGCCCTTCGATTACAGGAGGATCTCGTGCAGCAACGAAAACTGGGGCGGATGCCAGACACGGTGCTGTTCCTGGAACACGAACCGGTCTACACCATTGGCCGCAGCAGCGACCGGACCAGCCTTCTGGACGGCGACGCGCTGCCTCATCCCGTGGTGGAAATTAACCGGGGCGGCAAAGCCACTTTCCACGGGCCCGGCCAGCTGGTAGGCTACCTCATTCTGGATCTGCACCTGTACCGCCAGGATTTGCACGCCTATCTGCGTTCCCTGGAGTCCGCCATTTTGGATGTTTGCGCCTCCCTTGGAGTCAATGCGACACGGCGGGAAGGCTTGACCGGCGTATGGGTGGAGGGCCGGAAGATCGCCTCCATCGGCGTGGGGGTTCGCCACTGGGTGACCATGCACGGCTTCGCGCTGAACGTCAGTTCCGATCTATCGGGATTCGACTCCATTGTGCCCTGCGGCATCCAGGATGTGGAAATGACCTCCATCAACCGGGAGACGGGTGGAAATTACACGCCCGAGGAGATCAGCGAGAAGCTGCAAGGTCCTATTCTGCATCGGCTGGCCGAGCTCAGGCAGCCGGTGGCCGCCTGACTTTCATAGACTTGGGCGCTTCCATTGGTGGCTTGATGCCGCCTCGTTCATCGGTTACATGGTAACCGCCCTGCTCTGTATTGGCGCGTTTGCGTATTCAGAGCAGAAATCTGCAACATCCGGGCCTTTGGGGACGTCTTTTAGGTGTGCCGCCTTTGGGCTCCGCACGCTTTCTCCCTATCCCGAAATTTGAATGATTCTTGTGGCCGTATCGCTGGAGGACCGGACCAAGACCTCCCTGGTCGAAGTGGAGGACCGGCCCGTGATGATCGGGCGTAAACCGGAAGCGAACGGCGGCGAACCAGCGGACCTGCTGCGGATTCACTGGAGCGACCGGGTCATCAGCCGGAACCACGGCACGGCCAAACGGGAGGGAGATACGCTGATTGTCAGCCGCCTCCCCGCCCGGCCGGACCGGTCGAGCCCCAACGCCTTCTATTCCAACGATCCGTCCGGGCAACGCAAAGCGCTGGAAGAACCGCTCCGCCTGAAAGCGGGCGACTCTTTCACCATCGGCAGCCACGGACGAACCGCCTTTTTCTGGCTGAAGTCCCGGGACGACCTGGACTCCGCTCTCTTCCTTTACGGCGAAAAGCGGGCTCAACAGACCCTGAAGTCCGGGGTCCGGCAGATTGCCGAATACGACGCGGTGGAGCAGTTGGACGAATACAGCCTCCGGCTCCAGCTCAAGCTGCTCCAGCGGGAACTTCCGGAACAAGTGCTCACCGGTTGGACCACGGAATCCGAACTCTTCACAAAAGCCGCCGCCTTCCTGGAAAAAGCGCTACCGGGCCAGCGCGGCGTTTCCGCCGCTTTCCTGGCCCTGGAAACCGTAGGCGATGCCGTGGAGTACGAAATACTCAATCCCGACCCGAGGATGCGGGCGGACTTCCGTCCCAGCCGGACACTCCTGTCCGAGCTGACTCTGGATCACCCCACCGCAAGCGACATTCATTTCTGGACGTCCCAGGATGACGAAACGGTCTTCGCCGCGCAGAGCCTGCGCAACCAGATTGACTGGGTGGCGGTCATCCCCATCTCTTCGCTGGAGGAGAATGCCACCATCTACCGGGACGGACGGGGCCGGGTAGTCTTTCTGTATGTGGAAACGCGGCAGGCCACCAGTTCTTCCGCAGCGTCGTTTATTCCCTTCCTCCGCCTCATTGCCGCACTGGTCGCCAGCCTGATCTCCGCCCGGGAAAAACAGCGGGCACAGGATCAGATGTCCGCCTACTTCTCCCCGGCCCTGCGCGCCATGCTGAAGGAAGGAGACCAGGCGGCACTGGAACCCTCCATGGCCGAATGCACGGTGCTGTTCTGCGACCGGCGCGCTTCCTCCAAAGTCATAGAGCGGGCCCGTTCGGACGAAGAGATCCTGTCCCGGCTGCGGGAAAACCAGGACATCGTGGGAGACATCACCCAGACGGTGTTCGACTTTGACGGGGTCATCACGGACTTCGCCGGAGACGGGGTGCTGGCCCTGTGGGGCTGGCCCGCGAACCTGGAAGGCAGCCGGCAACACGCGAACCGGGCCGTGGCGGCGGCCGAAGCGATCGCCGCCAAGCTGGCTACCCGCATTCAGCAGGGCCGCAGCGCCGTACGGGTGGGCATCAGCACCGGCCGCATTGCCGTGGGTAAAACGGGCCCGGCGCAGCAAATGCACATCAGCGTGTTTGGCGCGGTGGTCAATTTTGGGGCCCGCCTGGAGAGTCTGGCGAAACAGTTCGGGGTGCCCGTCCTGCTTTCCGAGGAGTCGGTGCGCCGCATCCGGAATCAGAAACGGTTGCTGCGGAAGTTGTGTTACATGAAGCCCGCCGGCTTCGAGAATATTTATCCCATCTATGAACTGGTGCTCCCCGCCTCGCAGGGAGGGAGTGGCGCGTCTCCGGATGACGTGGTCGTTTATGAACAAGCACTCTCATTTTTTGTCCAAAAGAAGTGGCAGAAGTGTCGCGATCTTCTTGAAAGGTTGCCACCCAGAGACGGTCCCTCACAGTGGTTGGCTACTCAGGCCGACTTGTTCAGCCAAAGTCCACCGCCTGACCCTTGGCACGGGGAAATCCCCTCTTTCGCCAAATAGGCAAATCGGTCTATGCTGATGACTTTCCCTCCAGTGCAAGAAAAGGTTCAGATCAAGGATTATCAGATCCACCTGCCCCCCTTGGGTGAAGGGGCCTTCGGAACCGTGTACCGGGCCACGTACCGCGGCATTAGCGAGCGGGCGGTGAAGATCTTCAAGCCGGAGAATCTGGACCTTTCCGGCATGGCCCGGGAGTTGGAGAAACTTTCCACCGTGGCGGAGCACCACGGCATCGTCACCCTGCACGATTTCGACCTGCTTTCGCAGCCGCCCTACTACTCCATGGGGCTTCATGCCGACCAGAACAGCAAAGGCGAATGGGAAGCCCGCACGCTGGAACGCCTTTGCGGTAAAGTGGACCCCCGGGAAGGCTGGCGCCTGCTGCGGGAAATCGCGGACGCGCTTTCCTACCTGCACCGGCACCAGATCATTCACTGCGACGTCAAACCCAGCAACGTCCTGCTCACGGACGAGGCCCCGCACGGCGTGAAGATGTGCGACTTCGGCCAGAGCCGGGGAAACATGCTGGACAGCAACGAGCCCGCCGGCACGCCGCTCTACGCCAGTCCGGAGCAACTGCGCAATCCGCGCGACTCCAGCGAAGGAAAGGGGCTGAAGTGGGATGTCTACAGCTTTGGCGTACTGGCCTACAAACTCCTGACCGGAAAGTTGCCCCGGCTTCAGACCTTGGCCGAGGCGGAGCGGAACAGCTTCGATCTGGAGGCCACTCTGGTAGAGGGAAGCCTGGATGCCACCCTCAGAGATACCGGGGGCATGAACGGCGAGAAGCTGGCCGGCCTGACGGAACTGGAAACCGAGGTTTACTGGCCCCCTAATCTCCGGCTCAAGAGCGAGCGAAAGGCCATCATCGAGCGCTGCTTGAGCCTGGATCCCCGGGAGCGTTTCGCGGACATGCGCGAAGTATGGGTGGAAATGCAGCGAGTGGACCAGCTCTACGCCGTGCGCCGGGTCCGCCGCCTGAACATCATCTTTGCCGTGCTCCTCGTAGTGGCCATCTGGGCGACCGGTTTCGCCTTTTTCCAGGCGCGCCGGGCCCGAGAAGCCACCACGGAGGCCATCACCGCCAAGGAGCAGTCCGAGCAACTGGTCTTCTTCATCATGAACGACCTGAACCGCGAACTTTCGCGGATCGGGCGGCAGGAACTTCTGGCCCACATCGCGCAAAACGCGGAAACCTACATTTCCAACCTGCCCAAGGACCAGCGCACGGCCTATACCCTCCGGCTCTCGGCCAACGCCGTCTATCAAAAGGGCGCCGCCGCCCTGGCCCGGGGAGACGCCGACGAGGCCTTGGAAGCGCTGAAGACCGCCTACGAAATCCGCTCCAAGCTTTTCGAAAGCAATCCGAAGGATCTCTCCCTGCACTACCGCACCGCGGAAAACCTGGTCTTGATTGGTGAAGCGCAGCAGATGAAGGGCAACTACACGGATGCTCTGGCCGCCTTTGATGAGGCCCTGACCATTCGCCTGGAGCGCCGGGGCGGCGCGATCTCAGAGGAGCAGCGCATCGAAGGCATTTCAGCCTGTTACTCCGCGATCGCGCAAACTCTGCTACTTTCCGGCAAACCGGCGGAAGCCGCGAAGACCTATCAGAAAGCCATCGACCTGCACAACGAAGCCATCGCTTCCCAGGAAGAAGGCCAGAAAGACTCTCAGATGCTCGCCCGGCTGGGCAGTTTGCAGCTCGCCCGGGGCCATTGTCTGCTGGCGGCGGAAGACCCTGAACACGCCGAGACGGCTTTCCAGCTCAGTCTCGCGAATTCTCAGGACATCCTGAGCTGGGCGCCTCAATTGAGGCCGCAAGCCATGGCGCAGATGGCGAATTCGCTCCAGGGCATGGGGCTGGTTCGCAAGGCCTACGGAGATTTGGAGGGAGCTCAGGACGTCTTTAACGAAGAACTGAAGATGCGGCAGCGCGCCGCTCAGCGGAACCCCATGAACCCGGAGGTGCAGATCGCGCTGGCCGAGTCCTATGCCAACGTGGGGAGTTGCTTCGATCTAAACGATCCCCGGACGCGTTCCCTGGCCTTGGTCAGCTACGAAAATGCCCTCAAGGCTCTGGACGAACTGCCCACCGAAAACCGGGACACGGAAGAAGTCCAAACCATGACCCTGGACTATCAGGACCAAGTCTCCCAGATTCTGGAGCTGGACGAGTAAGGGGCCTCGCCGGGCCGAGCTTCACCTTTCGTCCTCGTCAATTTCGACGGAGACTTTCAGGTGATTCTTTTGCGCGGCAGCCGTGACCAGGCTGCGGATGGCACTGATGGTGTAGCCGTTTTTCCCAATCACCCGCCCGATATCTCCCTGGTTCAGACGCAAACGGTACTCGTGCCGGTCTCCCTTTTTGTCGTGCCGGACGCTCGCTTCTTCCGGGTGATCGATCAACTGATAGACTACGTACTCCAGGAATTCCTGTATTGCCAAAGCCGCTTCCATAGCCAAACAGCTTAGCTCAGCGAATGAGAATGTGAAGCCGGATATGCGACGGTCCACTGGTCCGGTAAACAAAAAACCGCATTCCCCTCCAGGAACGCGGTCTTTGAAAATTCCAAAGGTGAGGGAGTTCCGGGAAAACCCGGCTCGCTCAGGAAGCGGCTTTCGCGCTGCGGCGGGCCTTTTTGATGATGCTGTTCACGGTCTCGCTGGGCTGAGCGCCCTTACCGATCCAGCTTTCGGCCTTTTCCAGGTCGATCTTGTAGTTTTCGCCCTTTTCCAGGGGATTGTAAGTGCCCAGCAATTCGATGTAGGGACCTTCTTTGCGGGCACGAGAGTCCGCCACCACGATGCGATAGTATGGGCGGTCCTTGGCGCCTTCGCGTCTCAAGCGGATTGATACTGCCATATTCTTAAGTCTTTCCTCTGGTTTTTGGGTGGGAGGGGAAAGTAAATAGGACAGATTCCGGAAAAATCAAGCGGCGGATTTTTTCAAACGTCATTTTTGGAAAGTTCCCGCTCAGCGGCCAAAGCCTGGTGGCAAACCGCCAGGCAGGCTTCCGCCGCCCAGTTGCTTCATCATTTTCTGCAGTTTCCCTTTGCTCTTCATCATCTTACGCATCTGGGAAAACTGCTTCAGAAGCCCATTGACCTGAGACACGGAGGTGCCGCTGCCCCGGGCGATACGGATGCGCCGGCGGCCATTGATGATCTGCGGGCGGGCGCGTTCCTTGTTCGTCATGGAGAGGATGATGGCCTCGATGTGTTTCATGCGGCGCTCGTCGCCTGACATGTCGGGCAGTTTGCTGCCGCCCATGCCCGGCAGCATGCCCAGGATGTTTTCGAGCGGCCCCATCCGGCGCATCATCTTGATCTGTTGGAGGAAGTCGTTGAAGTCAAAGGAGGCGTTCTTGATCTTCTTCGCCATCCGCATGGCTTCTTCTTCCTCGATGGCCTCGGACGCGGCTTCCACCAGGCCGACCACGTCGCCCATCCCGAGAATCCGGCCCGCCATGCGGTCGGGCACGAAGGCTTCCAACTGGGACACTTTCTCCCCCACCCCGGCGAACTTGATGGGCTTTTGCGTGACGGACCGCATGGAGAGAGCCGCGCCACCCCGGGCGTCGCCGTCCAGCTTCGTAAGGATGATGCCGGTCACGCCCACGGCTTCGTCGAAGGTGTTGGCCACGTTCACGGCCTGCTGACCGGTGGCCGCGTCCGCCACCAACAGGACTTCGCGGGGGTTCAGGAACTCGCGGAGATTCTTAAGTTCCTTGATGAGACCTTCGTCCACCTCCTGGCGGCCGGCGGTATCGAAAATGGTCACGGTGCCGCGCTGATCTTCGACCCATTTGAGGGCCTGCTTGGCAACCTTGATCACGTCTTTCTCACCCGGTTCGGGGGTAAAAACGGGCACGTCAATCTCCCGGCCCAGGGTGGCGAGCTGTTCGATGGCGGCGGGGCGCATCAAGTCACACGCCACCAGGAGCGGTTTCCGGCCTTCTTTCCGCAGGCGGACCGCCAGTTTGGCGGAGGTGGTGGTTTTCCCCGCGCCATTCAGGCCCACGATCAGGATCCGGCCCGGAGGGTTCAGGTCCAGCGGCTCGGCGTCTCCGCCCAGCAGATTGACCAGTTCGTCGTGAAAAATCTTCACGATCTGCTGGCCGGGCGTGATGCTCTTCAGGACTTCTTCGCCCAGAGCCTTTTCTTTGACGTTGGCGATGAAGTCCTTGGCAACCTTGAACTCCACGTCCGCCTCCAGCAGCGCCATGCGCACCTCCCGGAGAGCGTCGGAAACGTTCTTTTCGCTGAGCTTGCCGTGTCCCCGAAGCTTTTTGAAAACGCCTTCGAGGTTGTCGGAGAGTTGGGAAAACATGTAACTGAAAAAGAAATAGGGTGGGAAAAGGTCAACCTAGCCCCACCGTCAAGCCAGCGCGGGTGGACCAGCGGACAACCGGCGCCTCAAAGCGTGTGATTCTCCGGAGACGGGAGGGAAGCGGTTTCCGGATTTGCCACCGGACCGGGCTTTTGTTTCGGGCTCTCCTCCTGATCCGCGACTGACTTTTCAGCCGGTGGAGCCAGGTAGGCGCCCACGCGGTCCAGATGGAAGGTCCAGGAGATGACTTGGGACTCCTGGTTTTCGCCAAAGCGAAAATCCACCAGCACGGTGTAATCTTCCTGACGGAGCCTTTGGGAAACTTTGTAGCGGATGACGCCAGCCGCCGGATCGTACTGGCAGGGCACTTCCCCCAGGGAGGAAATCCGCATGCGGATGGACTCGGGATCGAGCTGTTCCAGTTGGGTGACGTTCATCTCGATGGCGGGCAGGCGGTCGACAATGGTCTCTCCGTCTTTCGGCAGGGTGGTCACCACCGGGCCCTTGGGGGCTTCGCCCTCCTCCGTGGCGGACGCTTCTTCCAAAAGCTTGCGGCCCGCGGCGAGGACGCTGGAACCTTTGAAGGTCAGGGCAAAGGTGAAGTTCTGGTCGTTGTCGCCATGCACGATGTAGCGGCCAAGTTCGTGTTTGGGCGAGTCCCAATTGGTCTTCTTGCCATCCACGGTGAAGGAAGCTTCATAGCCGAAGTCCTCGGCCATCTGGACAATTTCATCGCTGTAGATGCCGTAGGGATAGGCAAAGACTTTCAGGACCTTTCCGTCCTTGCCAAAAGCTTTTCCCAGGTAGTTGTAGGACTCTTCCAATTCCACTTTCAACCATGCCCGATAGGCTTCGGGGCCGAGCCGCTTTTTCTCCAGCATGTTCTGGTGCGACACGCTGTGGCTGCCCACCACGCCACCACTCTGCATGATCTCGCGGACCTGTTGATAGCTCAGGGACCGGCCGGCGCCGCCCAGGTAGTTTTTGTAGAGAAAGACGGTGTAGGGAAAACCGAACTCCCGCAGAACGGGCATGGCCAGGGTGTGGGTGGCTTCCCAGCCGTCGTCGATGGTGATCATGACGCACTGCTCGGGAATGTTTTCTTCTCCCCGCCGCCAAGCCAGGAATTGCTCCATGCTGATCACCGGAATGCCGCTGTCCGCCAGGGACTGCATCTGCTGGCGGAACTTATCGACATTAATGATCATCTGGGTGGTGTTATTTCCATCCGTGAAGTCGTGATACCCGAGGATGGACACCTGGGCTTCCTTATCGATCACGATGGGTTCCTCCACCGGCGTGGGCGGCGGCGGAATAACGGTGAACGGCACGTCCGCCAGCACTTCCAGGGGATCTGGCGGAGCCACCACGACGGGGTCGGCATCCACCCGCTTAAAGCGATCCGGAATTTCGCTGAGCTTTTGTTTGATGTTGTCGCAGGAGGAGAGCCCTCCCGCCATGCCTACCAGCAGGACAAGCCACGAGAAGGTGCGAAGCCGGGCTTTCATGAGCAAAGTGATTAACTTCGCCCAACTTATACCGGGATTCTCAGAGATGCAAAACCGGTCCTCCGGCCATTACAGACCGGCGCTGATGGAAATGCTGGTGCCGTCCGGATTGAGGCCGATGGCGCTGTAGCCGCCAGCGATGGCGACGGACTGGGCCGCGGTGGTGAGGATGGAGTTCACGTAGCGGTTCAGCGTGGTCCAGGGGCTTTTCGGCACCCAGAGAATGTCTCCGGGGGCCAGTTCGAAGTCGCGGTTGTAGCCGCGGGCGATGCCATAGAGATTCACCACCGCGACGCGGGGCCGGCTGAGGGAACCGCGAATGACGAGGGCCTTGGTCACGATAGCTTCCTCCGCGGGGCCGCCCGCCTGGGCAAAGGCCCGGATGGCGGTGATTTCATCCAGGAAGTAGATGGGGCCCGGCTTTTTCACCGCGCCCAAGACATAGACCGCGCTGTCCTGAGCGGAGGCCATATAGATATAGTCACCCGGCTGGACATAGACGTTTTGAGACATGTCCCCCCGCTCCACCAGGGAGAAGAAATCCACCGGCAACATCTCGCCGTTCCGGACGATCATGCTGCGGTTCAGGTCCGCGATTTCCTGCGTCTGTCCTTCCAGCTCACCCGAGTAGAGCCCTTTCCCCATGGAGATGGCTTCCAGCAGGGTAGTGTCTGAGGCCAGCGGGTAGGCGCCGGGTTGCTTTACCTGCCCGAGCAGCCAGAAGCGCTGGCTTTGCGGAATACTCAAGTTCACGCTGACGATGGGATAGGGATAATCTTCCCGCAGCGCGTCCGCGAGGAGGGTGGAGACCTGCGGGAGCGTCTTCCCGGCCACCTGCACGCCATCCGCCACGTCGTAGTAGAGCATGCCATCCGGCAGCACCATGGTCTCCGCGCGGGTGCCTTTGGCCTCCGCGACTTCGATGTCCAGAACATCTCCCGGCCCCACCCGGTAGGGCTCGCTGGGCGGACGGAGCATGGCGGGCTCGATCGCTTTGTCGGGCACGATGGTGTGGAAGTCCAGGGTCACCGCGGGTTCGGTTGGCGAATAGGGATCGAACTCTTCCGGCAATGCGCAGCCCGAGAGCAGGAGCACCAAGCCCGCCAGCAGCAAACCCGGCCACTGGCCCGGAAGTTCGCGTTTATCTGACTGGATCGATTTCATAACATTTCGGGAAGGAAAAATTGGGCGATCACCACTGAGGGTCTTACTCACTGGCGCCGCTGTCCGTGTCCGTGGTGTCGGTATCCGTAGTGGTGGTGGCGCCATCGTCGCCCGCCGGCACGGTGACGCTGGTATCCGTTTCGAATTCGCGGTCGATGGCGCCGGTGACCGCGGACTGGGTGAAGGTAACGAGGGCGGAATCCAGCACTTTCTCCAGCACCACCCAAGGCCGGTCGTGCACATAGATAATGTCTCCGTCACGAACTGGAACGTCCGGCGCGCGGGCATGCAGAATGTCATTCAGGCTGACGATGCGGGTCTGCGGACGGTGGATGCTTCCGCTGATGACCAGGATGTCTTCTTTCCAGGCTTCTTTCGTGAGCCCCCCAGACTGGGAGATCGCCCGGGCGACGGTCATCTTGCCCGTCAGCTTGACCAGGCCCGGCGTTTCCACGGAACCGAGGACATAACACTCGTTATTCAGACTGGACGCGATATACACGTAGTCCCCCGGTTCGAGGTAGGCGTTCTGGGAAAAGTCCCCTTCGTAGTAGAGGCGGCCCAGGTCCACGTCCAGCTTTCGCCCGCGGCGGACGATGAAGGAGTGGTTCATGTCGGCGATTTCATAGGCCGCGCCTTCGATGGCGCCGATCTCGATCCCCTCCGTCAGGGCAAAGGCTTCCAGAATGGTGGTCGGCCGTTCCATGGGATAGACGCCCGGTTTCCGGACCTTGCCCAGTACGGTGATCTTCTTGCTGGAGAGCTTGAAGGGCGTGATGATGACCTTCGGATCCTGATGGTATTCCTTGAGTTCTTCTTCGATGGCGTCGCGAAGCTCGCCAATGGTGCGGCCTTGAGCCCTTACCCCCACGGCCTGGAGGTAGCTGACCGAGCCGTCCGGCGCGATGGGCACTTTTTCCCGCAGCAGATCTGCCCGCTCGTAGAACGAGAAGTTCAGGATGTCTCCAGGCCCCAGCTCATAGCGGCGCTGCCAGGAGGGATTGGGGTCCGGTTTGATGCGCGGTTTTTCCTGGAAAGCCTGGCGCAGAAAAGAGCGGGGCGCCAGTGGCGGGCCGACCCGGGCCACGGGGGCCAGATCGATCTGATTGCCGTGAACGGAGGCGGAGCCCCAGTCTTCACTTCCTTGAGCGCGGGCAACACCCGGCGCGGCCACTGCCAACAGCGTGGCGGTGGCGGCCAGACAGACCAAGGCTCTGTAGATGGCGCGGAGCATTCTCAGGTTACATCGGTAGGTTGCTGGTGATTCGGCAGCATCCGCCGCGGCTCGTAGGACGGCATGCGGTCCGGATCCGAGTCGTCTTCATCTTCTTTGTCGAAGAAGGTGTCTTCCAGGTTCTGCACGGTGCGCAGCCAGAAGCCCGGGGCCTTTTCTTCCACGAGAATGGTCTCTTCCGGATCGCCCAGGAGTTGGCGATAGACCCGGCTGTTTTTCTCCACTTCCGTGCGGTTCCCGGCTTGGGCGGAGACCACGAGGAACACGCTTTCGAAGAAGACCCGGACCTGTCCCAGCCAGGCCACCGGGGGCATGCCCCACCGGCCAATGACCACGGAGTCCCGGGGGATGGCCTGAAGGGTCTGCAGCAGGTTGGGCTCCGCAAAAGGGTGAATGACCGATACCGGCGAGGGCTGGGAATGGTTATACATCGGAATGGTGTAGCCATTCAGAGACAGCGGCATGGGCTGCTGGTCGAAGTCCACGAAGACGATCCGGCAGCCGTCTTCATTGATGACCTTCAGGAGATCCCACCAAAAGGGCTGCTCGCCCGGCACTTCCCCCACCAACACGAAGAAAAAGCGGCGGCGGCGCGAAAGGTCCGTGGCCATGCTGGTCAGCCACAGCTCCCGGACGGCGGCGCGGCTTTCGGCTTCGCGCTTTTCGGGATAGCGGTGGCGCGGGTAGAGCCCGGTGGCCAGAGCGGTTTGGACCGGCGTGCTCAACCGGGCGCTGCGGAGCTCCCGGACCAGAACCCGGAGGATCATCAGGCCCGCGCCCCCTAACAAACCCACGCAAACGGCGGCGGCCTTTTTCAGAAGACCGCTTTCCTCTTCCACGTCCGCCAGGCTCGCGGGCTGGAAGAGACTGAGCTGTGAAGGCGGAGTGTCCCGAACGAACTCGGCTTCTTTGATCCGGGCCGAAAGCAGGTTCGTGGTCAGCATGGCTTCGTTCAGGTTCGAACGCAGTTCGGAAAGGGAGAGGGACTGACCCCGGAGCGCGGCCATTTCCTGTTTCTTTGCCGCAAGCTCGTCAGTGTAGACCGTGACCTTTTCGTCCAGGGCGGCCTTCTCTTCTTTCAGACGGAGGACCTGGGCCTGGAACTCCCCTTCACTGGGCAGGTCCGGGATCTTGTTCAAGCCGCGCAAGTCATAGTCCTCGCCCCGCTCTGCCTTGGCGAGCAGTTGGGTCAGGAGTTGCACGTCCTCCACCGCGCCCTGCACTTCGGGGTGACTTTCCGTATAGGTGCGCCGCAGTTTCTGTAGCTCCTGCTGCCGGAGGGTCAGCATGGACCGGAGCATTCCCGTGCCCTTGGCCTGGTTGTCATAGACACTGATCTGATTGGCCTTGGCCGCCAGTTGCACGCGGGCATCGGCCAGCTCTTTTTCCAGGGCCTGGATGGTGGCCTGCAAGGCGGTCGCCTGAGTGTCCTCTCCCAGGATATTCTGGGACTGGCCGGATTCACTCAAGGTCCGGTCCAGAGCCGCGGTCTTCTCTTTGTTTTCGGTGAGTTGCTTCTGGTAGGCCGCGATCTTGGCCTCGGCATCCCGGCGGCGCACTTCGGCGGTGTATTCCATGACGGCCTCGGCCCAGGCGGTAGCCAGTTCCACCGCCGCTCCGGGGTTGCCCGGACGGGTCACGGTCAATTCGAAGAGATCGCTGTCCTCGATCTTGGCCATTTCGGTCATGGTCCAGAGTTCCTGGGGCGAAATGGCGCCGCCGAGTTTTTCGGAAGTGTCCTTCAGAACCTCGCTACTCTTGGCCCCGAAAATCAGGGTCTCGTCCTGCATCAGGATCGGCAGATAAGGGCTCTTCAGGCCGTCTCCGGATTCGGGCCGGTAGGGATTCTCTCCCAACAACTGGGCGCTCACCACATAGCGGCTGTCCACAAAGTAGAGGGCCGCGGCCAGCATGACCCCGCCGCACAGGAGCGAGACCAACACAATTCCGAAGAGGCTCCGGACAAGCCCGAGAACGATCCGCAAGGGATCGAATACCAGGGGGAACGTGAACCTGCTTCGCACGACGAAATTTCTATGAAATTAATAAAATTTGGAATTCTAAGATATTAATTATAGTGGATATGGTAATTATTTGCAAAAGAGAATTCCCGCTTTTGAATCAAATAATTTTTCCATACACACCGAAAACTTGCTTCGCGCATTGATCCCAGGAGAATCTGGCGGCCCAGGAGAGGTTTTCTTCCCGCCGTTTCTCCCGGCCCGCGGGCGGTTCGGCGGCCAGCCGAACCAGGCAGTCCACCATTTCTTCCGGCTGGTGGGGATCGAAATACATCGCCCCTTCCCCACCGACTTCGCGGAGACTGCCCGCGCCCGACAGGGCTACCGCCGCTCCCGAGGCATAAGCCTCGATTACCGGAAGTCCGAACCCCTCAAAGAAGGAGGGGATCACCAAGGCCAGGCAACCGGCGTACCAGAGGGGCAGGTCCTCTTCCGGAACGAAGCCCAGGGTGCGAATGTCCTGACGAAAGGGCGAGCGCGCGATACGGCGGTGAATATCCACGGCCCCATGCCAGTCCGCGCCCCCCAGCACCAGATCAGTCTGCTGTTCGGGGTTAGAGGCGCGGAAACGCTCGTACGCTTCCACCAGGCCGATGTGGTTTTTCCCAGGGTGTTCGAAGCGGGCAATGTAGAGAAAATAGGGATGCCGCTGTTCCTGCCGCTGCAGAAACTGCTGAACTTCGGACTCCGGACGGGGCCGGTACTGCCGGTGATCGATGCCGTTCCAGATGGTTTCGATCCGGGAGGGGTCCAGGCCCATGAAGGTCTCCAGATGCCCGGCGGTGGCGTGGCTGACGGCAATGATCCGCTCGCAACGCCGCGCCAGGTCCGGCACGATCTTCCGGCCGAATAATCCCCGCAGCGGATCGTACTTGTCGGTCATCATGAAAGGCGCGCAGTCATGAATGGTGGCCACTTGGGGGACCGGGCAGAACCGGACGATGCGCCGGTAGGTCGGGGTGTGCAGCAGATCGAACTCCCCCTTTTTCAGGATTCCGGGCAGCGCGGTCTGGTGCCAGAGCAGGCTCTTTACCGCCTTCGCCGCGCCCGCCGGGACGGATATCCACCGTTGGCGATCGAGAAAGGAAAACAGCAGGCGGTCGCGGTCCAGACCGGCCACGTGAAGGTCCAGGTCCGGAAAACCACGGGTGAGAGCACGGGCCAGTTCGATGACATAGCGGCCGACTCCGGACTTTCCGCCATCGATGGCGCCCGCGGTGAGGAGAACCTTCATGGGAAGTCAGGCCGTCAGGAGATTCCGACCAGATCCTCCGAAGCCTCCGAAACCGATTCCTGAGGCGGTCCGGGATGGAGCCGCATCAGTTCATCCGTATGGAAGGAGACGAAGGCGTGCCGGATGGCTGGGGTAAGAGACTTGGTGTTCCAGGCCCGGTCTTCCGCCAGGGTCCGGCGAAAGACGGTGTAGGCCTGGCTGATGAAACGGTTTTCGAAGCGCCACTGCCGGGGGGCCTTGGTCAGCAGATACCAGAGGTCGCTCGCATAACGGTGGCCCAGACGGCGGGGGTCCCGGCTGAAACGCCAGAGCCACTCCATGCCCAGAGCCTGAATCCATCGCGGCGCGCGGACCTGCTTTCCGGCCACGAAATCCAGACTGGCGCCAATACCAATGGCCAACGGCACCCCGGTCTTCTCGAGGTATTGGGAAATCCAGTATTCCTGCTTGGGACAGCCCAGGGCGACGAGCAACAGGGCCGGCCGGGCACAGCGGATCTGGTTTACAATGGCCTCGTTGCTCCAGGACTCGATCTCGCCCACCGGTGGAGCCGAGCAGCCCACCACCCGGAGTCCGGTGTAGCGGTGCTTCAAGACAGCGGCCGCCCGTTTCAGGGTCTGGTTGTCGCTTCCAAAGAAATAGACCGGCAGGTTCTCCCGGGCACAGCGTTCCAACAAGAGCGGGGTCATGTCCGAACCTGCGACCCGTTCCGGCAGGGGAACGCCAAAGAGCCGGGACAGCCACACCAGCGGCAAGCCGTCGCAGTAAACGCGGTCCGCGCGAAAAATGATCTCCCGCAACCGGCTGTCCAGATAAGCCTGCCGGGTGATATCCAGGTTCGCGGTTACAAAGTAGGCGGACGAGCCGCGGTCCCGCATCGCCGCCACGCTGTCTTCCAAGGCTTCCGCCATGGTCTGCCGGTGAAAGGGCAGTCCCAACACCATGGACAGGGGTGTTTCGTCGCTGAGTTTCATGACTTCCTTTCTTATTGGTAATGCGTCCACCATCCGGTGTAGGCGGACTCCACGTCTCCGGACGCCGCCAGCCGCGGCAGGAAAGGCTTCAGATCCCCCGGCTTCTCGCCTCCATTCAGGATGGCCAGGCTCCTCATGAGCGCCGCGCGGGGATAGTCCCAAACGGGTTTCAGGGCGCCGCCGCGTTTCAGGAGATCCCGCGCCGCCAGCAGCGGGTTTTTCCAGAGCGGCCGTTCCGGCATGAGGCGGCCGGAATACCCGATGTAGTCAGACAAAGTTTCGAAAGAACATCCCAGGCGCACGGACTCCACCCGCAGGAATACCTCCAACCACAGGGCCGCGAGGTCGCGGTTCTCGGCTTCCAGTTCGGTCCAGGGACGGTGGCTGTGGCGGGGCCGGAGTTTGAACTCCACGCCCAGCCGGTGAAGTTCGAGGATCCGCGAGCCGGCGCGCTCTGCACCCAACGCTTCGAGTCTTTCGGCGCGTTCCAAGCAGGAGGGGTGGTAAGCGCCATGGAGGCAGAGAACGGCGTCGCCCAGGGCGAGCATGCACTTGGCGTGATTCCGCTCCACGAAATCCCTCTCTTCCCGGCGGGCAATCCGCTGCCGGGCAAAGAACAGGCCAGAACCGCGATTCCAGAGCAGACGGGTGGCTTCTGAGAGAGGCAGCTTCTCCAGGTCCACCTTTCCCGCCCGGCGGGACACATAGTCCTCCGGGCCGCTGACCACCAGGTGGCCCAGGGCCAGGTCGGCAAACATCATGGACTGTCCCGCCGTGCTTAGGTTCGCCGGAGTCGCGCAGGTGAAGTCCACATGAATGCCCAGCAAGCTTTCTCCGGCCTGGCTTTGCGCCGCGATCCACTCCCGAAGGATGGGAGAGATCCGGCGGCGCCGGCAAAACACGAAAAAGTCCAGGTCATTATATAAAGCGGAACCCCCGCTATCGTCCCGATACACTCCGCCCTCGCCCCGTCCGTAGCCGCCGCCGAGCACGATGGCCTCCTGGCAGGAAGGCACCTCCCGCCGGGCGCTGTCCGCCACCTGGGTCAGAAAACCGCGCAAGCGGCTGTCCAAGACGGGACAGGACTCGATGAAAAAGATCATGGCAGAGGATGGGAAACGGGCTCAGCCCGGAAGAAACCGCCGATTCACGACGGTCAGGACGCGGCGGGAGGGGCACCAGAGACTCAAATTTCCATAATTTTCGTGTTTATTTTTCAAGAAATTCCGCGATTGTCTATTCTGTCAATCAAAACTGATACAATTATTAGAATAGCGGTCTTCGCCCGGTGTTTTGGCGCTGAAATGGTTTGATCTTTTCTAAATCTGTAATACTTAATATAATTACCATTATTTTTAATAACAAGCGCAATCCCTCGCGTCATGGAATCTGCCGTTGACTATTGGGCCAAAGCCCAAGACCCTGCCGCCCTGCGGGCTCGTCTGCTGCGTTGCCAGATCAAAAGCCGCCGCTGGCAGGCCTACGTACGCCTGCTGTCTGGTGCTAAGCGGGCCATCGATATCGTGGGAAGCTTGATGGGGCTCGCCATCCTTGGGCCGGTGATTTTCTGCTTGGGTCTGCTGATCAAACTGGAAGACGGCGGGCCCATCTTTTTCCACCAGGCCCGTGTCGGCAAAGACGGCCGGATTTTTCAGATGTTTAAGCTGCGCTCCATGGTCGCCCACGCGGAAAGCGTGAAAATGCAACTGGCCGACAATAATCAGCACGGCAAAGACGGAGTGACCTTCAAACTCCGCAAGGACCCCCGCGTGACGCGGGTGGGCCGCTTCATTCGCCGCTACTCCCTGGATGAAGCGCCTCAGTTTTTCAATGTGCTCCTGGGCGACATGTCTCTGGTGGGCCCGCGCCCGCCCGTGCCCCAGGAAGTGGTGCTCTATAAAGCCGCCTACCTGCGCCGCCTGCGGGTGAAGCCGGGCCTGACTTGCCTGTGGCAAGTGAGCGGACGCGCGGACATCGACTTTGAAGGCCAGGTGCGGCTGGACCTGCAGTACATCCGCTCCGAGAGCCTCTGGGAAGACCTGAAGCTACTTCTGAAAACCATTCCCGCTGTTTTGATCGGCCGCGGCGCTTACTAGCTCCGCCCTACTCTCAGCATGCGACCATGTCGGCGATTCACTTTAACCATCCGCTTCGCAAGCGTTCCCTGATGGAACTGGAAGTTCCGGATTGGAGCGGTTTGGAAGGCGACTGGAAGAAAGAGGAGCCTTTTGTGCTCTGGCGCGTCGGCTTTCAACCCCTGCTGCACCATTGGTTGGACTACGCTCTGAATGAAGGCTTTACGTCCCTGCGGCTTTACTGCCCGGACAAACCGCACCTGGTCCGCCGCGCCCTGGAAGCCGCCACGCTTTGGCCCATTGAGTGGGAACTGATACCGGCGGCGCATCCCACCGGAAACATTCCCCAGGCCACGTCACTTCCCGGATTCCCCGGCATGGCCGCGCCGGCGATCGAGAACGAATGGGACCTCTTGGAATACTGGTTCTCTCTGGAGCGGGAGTGTTTCAACCGCTACCCCTTCGAAGGCCGCACCGAAGATTTGGAGCTCTGGATCGGCCGCTTCTCCCACCTGCACCCCACGGCCAAGCTAAACTTTCCGCTCTGGATTGGGGACAATGTGTACGTGGGCCCGAACTGCGAGATCGGCCCCTATGCCTCCATCGGCCACCACTCCGTCATTGAGGGAAACAGCAGCATCGTCCATGCGAAGGTCGAGGACTACACTTTCCTCGGCGCGCACACCAGCGTGGAAGCGGCTTACCTGGATGGGGATTACCTGATCCAGCGGAAACACCGGGTGAAGTTGCGCATGAAAGACGCCTTCGTCGCTTCCAAGACCCAACGGGCGCCGGAGCGAAAAACGGTTTCATTGAAAGACCGCGTGTCCGCGCTGGGCTACTGGCTGGCGTTTTCCATGAAGGACGCCGCGATGCCCGGCAAGAACGGCGTTTACTGGCGGGAACGCTATCAGGAGCTGCTGGAGGTGACAAAAGGACGCCGCCAGCTCTTCGGCGTGCTGCCGCGAAGCCGCGAGTCTCTGGACGACCTGTCGCCCGAATGGCGGGAAATCCTGAATGCCGAGCAGCCCGGGGTGTTTTCCTATTCCGACACGCTCGGCTTTCACGAAGCGGGGGAAGACCTCGAACCCGTTCACGCCGTTTACCAGGCTACCCATCCAAAAAAGCAGATGGATGCCCTTTGCCGGCGTCACTTGAAAAAACTCATCTGGACCCGAAACGAACCAACCAGCACCTCATCCGGCAGTCACTGACGTGAAGAATACTCTCCGCCTGTTTATCTTCGTGGATGCTCTGGGTTGGCGCATCGTGCGCGAACACGGCTTTCTATCCAGCCTCTTGCCAAATCGCAACGCGTGCCAGACGGTCTTTGGCTACTCTTCCAGTTGTGATCCGACCATCCTGACCGGCCTCTCTCCCGCGGAGCACGGCCACTTTTCCTGCTTTGTAAAAGCCCAGGGCGCGAGTCCTTTCGCGGGGCTGGCCAGGCTCAGGTGGCTGCCTTCCTTCCTCACCAGCCACCACCGGGTGCGCCACCGCCTCAGCGCCAGAATCGCCCGCCACTCCGGCATGACGGGCTATTTCCAGCTCTACAACGTGCCGTTCCGCTACCTGCCTCACCTGGACTACACGGAAAAGAAAGATCTCTACGAACCCGGCGGCATTCTCAACGGCCAGGAAACCATCTTCGATCACTGGCGCAGGAGCGGCCGGTCCTGGCTGAAGTCGGACTGGCGCAACGGGGACGACCACAACCTGGCCGAATTCGAGAAAGCCGTGTCCGGACGGCGAATCGAGCTGGGGTATCTCTTCACCGCCGGACTCGACGCCGTCATGCACCGGGACGGCACCCAGGGCGACAGCGTGAAGCGCTGGCTGACTAATTTCGCGCACCGTATAGAACGGCTCTACCATGTGGCCGAATCGCTCTACGACGACGTAAAGTTTTTCGTCTTCAGCGACCACGGCATGACGGACACCCAGCAAGTCTCCACGATGATGCTGGACTGGGAAGCCCAGGGGCACCGCTTTGGCCGGGACTACACGGCGGTGTGGGATTCCACCATGGTCCGTTTCTGGTTTGGCGGAAACATGGACCTGCTGGCGCGGACGCGTGACTGGCTGGCTGGACGGCCCGAAGGCCGGGTCCTCACGGACCTGGAACTGGAGCGCTGGGGCTGTCTCTTTCCGGGACGTCCCTATGGCGAACTCTTTTACCTCCTGGAGCCCGGCACCCTCTTCGCGCCGTCTTTCATGAACCAGAGCCGGGTGACCGGGATGCATGGTTATGATCCTGGGCATGTGGACTCCTCCGGCTGCTGGCTGACGAACGATCCCGAGACTTCGGCGAGCCGCCTGCAGGACATTTTTCCCGTGATGAAACGCGCCTCCACGGAAGGACGCTCCTCCACCCGGGCCGCGCTGCCCGCCTGACCCGAACCGGATGCAAAAGCTGCTCTATATAACGGCCCGGCCGCACCAGGACAATGCCGCCGCCGCTCCGCTCACCCGGCATTTCACCGCGGAGCGGTTGGCCCTGTGCCCCGTGGCCGAGAACTGTCAGTGCGAATCTTCATCGCTCGGCAGCGCCTTTCTGCGTACTTTTTCCCTCCGCTGCCGCCAGACTTTCAGTGGCTCGATCACGCTCCACGGCGCGGCACTGGCCAATCTGCGCGGCATTCTACTGGAGGGTGACTACGATGTTGTCTTCCTGGAAGGCGAGGAACTTCGGCTTCTCGCCCGCGAAGTGGGAAAGACGCTCCTGACCGCCAAAATAGTCCTTCGTTCGCACCACAAGCCCGGACCAAGCCTGGCCCGCCTGCCGCGCACCGGCTGTCTCCACCTTCAGGGGGATGAAGCGCCCCAAGCGCTGCTGAGCCAAATTGAGAACTATCATCCGAACAACCTGCGGCTGGCTCTGGTGGTGAACCGCTTCTGGCCGGAAATCGGTGGCGCGGAAAACAATCTTTACTTTCAGGCCCGGGAACTGGCCAAGCAGTTCGACGTGACGGTGTTCTGCCCCCGGCGCTCTCTGAAGTCCCCGGCACGCGAGGAGACCGCGGGTTTCAAGATCGTCCGTCTGACCGATTGGAGAAACCCCTTCCCCAAAGTCCTGAACCGGAACAACGCCACGCTGTGCCCCGGCCTGCTCTGGCATCTCGTCACCGGCGGTTTCCACCTGGTGCACTGCTTTCCCGCCCTGAACCACAACAACATGCTGGCCTGCCTGGCCGCCATGCTCATCCGCGCGGGCCGCGTCCTGGTGACGTTCGATCTACTGGACTACTCGCCGATGTTGCGGAATCGCCAACCGGGACAGGACCTGCTGGAAGGCTACCGGCCCTCTCCCTGGCGGCGCTTTTTCTTCAAACAGTTTCACCAGCTCTTCGCCATCTCCAACCGGGAAACGGCCTTCCTGCGTCAGTTCAACCCGTACGCCACCTACAGCCCCGTTCCGGTGGACCCGGATGAATACGACAAGGCGGTACCTTCCCCCCGGCCGGGGTATGGCATCGCGGATACGGACTTCGTTTACCTGATGCTCGGCCGGGTTTCGCACACCAAGGGTCAAGACCTGGGCGTGGCGGCCTTTGCCCAAATTGCCCAAGAGATGCCGGACGCCCGGCTCGTAATGGTGGGCAGGAACGACTACGAGCCGGAAATGCTGAAAACCATCCGGGCCACGGTGAAGAAGTCCGGCCTGGAAGACCAGGTGACGCAAACCGGAATGGTGGATCGGGACGAAGCTCTCGGCTGGTTGCGGTATGCGGACCTCCACGTCGTCCCCGTGCGTTTCATGAACTCCGGCGCCGTGGTGGTGGAGTCCTGGATCAGCGGCACGCCCGTGATCCAGAGCGACGCGGTGGATCCGAACCTGGTGGAAGACGGGAAGAACGGTTACCTCTTCCCTTCTGAGAACGTCAATGCTTTGGCGGACGCCATGCGCCGGGCTTACCAGGAACGGTCAACCCTGCCCCGCATGGCCGCGGCGGGAGAAGACATGGTCCGGTCTCACTACACTTACCCACACCTCATCGGCCAATACTCCGGCGTTTATCGCCGCATTCTCAACCGGCACAATCAGCCGCCCAGTCTTCCGGCGCGCGACTTCATTCCCCAGGAAGCCGCTGTCTGAATACCGGGCCGGCCCCGCGCGTCATGGGCGATCTTGTCAAAATAGCCGTCGGGCTTTCCGCCTATCTCCTCATCGGGCCGCTCCTGGGGGTGATGATGGCGCGCGCGTCCTGGCTGCAACGGGCGGTCTTTGTCCTGGCCATCTTCCTGATCGCCATTCCAGCGGACTACACCACGTTTTACGTTCACTCCATCGAGACCTACCGGGGCCACACCAAAGGGTTCCAGGTGACGGTCTATGACATGCTCTTGATTGCTCTGCTGGTGGCCCTCTATCTCCGGGACCCCAAGCGCTTCCGGTTCGTCCCGCCGGGTCTGCTGCTCTATGTGCTGTTCTGTCTGTTGTGCACGGTTTCCATCGTGAACTCGGTGAACCAGCTGTACACGATCATGTCGCTGTACCAGTTCCTCAAGGCGCCGCTGATCTATGTGGTGGCCTACAACTTTTTAGAGGAAGAGAAGGATCTGGACACCGTCCTGACTGCCTTTGCCTTGTCCCTGATCATGCAGGCCCTGGTGGGCTTGAAGATGCGTTACCTGGATGGCTACTACCAGATTCGCGGCTGGTTCGATCACCAGAACTCCATGGCCATGTGGACCTACAACCTGGCGCTGCCCCTCCTGGCCGTGGCCTTGTCCAATCGCTGCAAGCCCTGGCGCAGTCTTTTTTACCTAAGTGCCTTTGGCGCTGGAGGCGTGTTGATCATCCTCAGCCTGAGCCGGGCCTCCCTGGCGGTCTTTGCCGTGGGTTCCGCCTTGATCCTGGGCGGCAGTCTCCTCGCGGGACTCACCTGGAAACGTATTGGCGTGGCCGCGCTCGCCACCGTGGGCGGCATCGCCGCCATTTCCATGGCGGCAGACACGATCTTCGAACGCTTCACCGGAGCCCGGGACTATGACGCGCCCAAGTACGACTTCCGCTGGGCGCTGAATCAAGTTTCGAAAGAAATGTTCCAGGACACCATCATCGGAGTTGGCTGGAATAACTTCAATTTGGCCAACAGCCAGCCTCAGCCGAAGTACTGGAAGATCTACCAGCGCTGGGACAAGATGCGGGGCGGCGCTCCCGAAGAGGGCCACTACCGGGCCAACGCCTGCACGGAAAGCCTCTACTGGCTGATCCTGGCGGAAAACGGCGTGCCCGGCATGCTAGGCTTTATTCTCTTCACGGGCCTGACCTTCTGGTGGATTCTCCGGAACGTCCGGCGCTATCACCTCAGCATTTTCGGATTCTTCCAATACGGCCTGCTGATCACGCTGATGATGACCTACCTGCACAGCCAGTTGGAACGCGTCCTGTTTCAGACCGCGCCGCTGTATACCTGGCTGTGTTACCTGGCCATGTCGGCGAAGCTCGCGAGGGACAAAGTGATGAAGGAAGTCTATGTGGAAAATTCCCGGCACCGCAATCTGCTGGTCAATCTCCTGAACGCGGGCGCCACGCTTTTGGGCGGCTCCCGGACCGCCGCGGCCAAGTCTTCTTCTGGTACCTAACTTCAGGAAACCAGCCCCATGCCGCGCAAGAGGCGGCCGGCCCGGGTCCGGCTGGTCTGGTAGAGATTGATGGCGTTGGCTTCGAGCGGAGCGATCCAGCGGCGCTGCCGTTGAAGAGAGGGTGGCACCTCGGGCGTGGCGTAACCGCTCTCTTTCGCCCAGTCGATCAGGTCCAGCAGGAACGGCAAATAGGGAATGGCTCGCTTGGTCCAACGCATCCAAGGCTTGGGATACAGGCCAAAGTGGGCGACATGGGCTCCGTCGAGATGGTCCAGCCGGTACGGCGCGGGATCCGGAGCGTCATGGGAAAAGAGTAGCACGGAGTTCAGAACGGATTCATCCGTCATCCAGTAAGCAGGCCGGCCGTGATCCACCACGCCGCGATCTTCGGCGGATACGACCTTCTGAATTTGGCCGCCCCACTTTTCGATGAAGGGCAGATGCTTCCGGTGGATGACGAAACAGTTCGCCGAAACCGTTGAAGGAAAGCGGGGTTCCGCCCGTTCGCCCACATCTTGACGCCAAGTTTCCAGAACATGCCGGGGCATCTCGCCATGGGGATCTTCCGGACGGGCGACCCGCATACAGGAGTAGGCCAACTCATCCGGACCCCGAAACCGGAAGATGGAATCTCCGTTCTCCGGAATCAGCTCTTGGTAGCAGTCCCCCGTCAATACACAGTCCGCGTCCAGCCAGGCGATGAACTCGGTTTCCGCCTTGGAAAAGACTTCCGCTTTCCGGTTGGTGGGGTTTCGCGGGTTGTCGGCCGAAAATTCAAAGGTGCTGGAGTGGGGAAACTGATCGATCAGCTGGCGGTCGGCTTCGCTGAAGTCCTTGATCATGGCCACGAAGCGCACCGGCATGTTGGCCCTCGCGACGGAAGCGGCCAGAAGATAGAGACCCCAAAGAAAACGGCGATCCGCGGCGGAAACGATGGTGAGGCGAGGTTCAGCGCTCATGAGCGGCGAAAAGAGAGAGACTGAGAAACGAGAAGATTCTTACTTTTGGTAATTGTAAATTATATAATTTTTTGGTAAAATTAGCAAGTCTATTGTAATTTCCATAATTAATGTAAACTTTTAACCATGGGTGTCTCTCCCGCCCTAACGCCATCCGCCCCTTCTCCTTCCGCGACTTCTCCCGCCAGCGTTCCGCTGTGCGTGGATCTGGATGGAACGTTGGTGCGTTCGGATCTGCTTTTTGAGTGCTTCACCTTGTTCCTCAAGCAGCACCCTTTCCAACTTTGGAAGGTCCCCTTCTGGCTGCTAAAGGGACGCGCCCACCTGAAGGAACAGCTGGCCCTTCACTGCGAGCTGGACGCGGAACTTCTGCCCCTGAACGAGGACCTCGTCTCCCTGATTCGGACGGAGCGCGCCCTGGGGCGCCGCGTGCTGCTCGTCACGGCGTGTATTCAACCCCTGGCCCAGCAGATCGCGGATCGCCTGGGGCTTTTTGATGAGGTCATCGCGTCCCACTCCGGGCAGAATCTCAAAGGCGCGGCAAAGCAGGCTCTGCTGGTGGGACGCTTCGGCCAGGGGGGGTTCGACTACGCGGGCGACTCCCGGGCGGATCTGCCCGTATGGCGCGATGCCCGGCGGGTCATCGTGGTCGATGGCGGCGCCCGCCTGTGCCGCCTGGCCGCCAGCCTGAACTCCGAAGTCCGGGTCCTGCCCCGGAAACACTCCCGCTGGAGAGCCTTCCTCCGGGCCATGCGTCCTTACCAATGGGTGAAGAACGTCCTGGTGTTCGTTCCGGTCATCACGTCGCACGACTTTCAGGACCGTTCCGTGCTTGCGAACGGAGGCATCCTTTTCGCCGCGTGGTGCGCCGTGGCGTCCGGAATCTATCTCTGTAATGACCTGCTGGACCTGAACGCGGACCGCGCTCACTACCGGAAGCACCGCCGTCCGTTCGCCAGTGGAAACCTGCCCATTGTTTATGGATTGGTGGGAGCGCCGATCTTGATCGGTCTGGGACTGGTTCTGGCGCTGTCTATTTCCTGGAAGGTCGCTGGATTGCTGCTGGCCTACGTGATCGTCTCTCAGGCGTATTCGCTACACCTGAAAAAGCGGCTGCTGGTGGATGTCTTCTGCCTGGCCTTTCTCTACACCATCCGCGTCGTGGGCGGCGGCGAAGCCACGGGGCACCCCGTCACGATCTGGCTGCTGGCGTTCTCCAGTTTCCTTTTCCTGGGCCTGGCGTTTCTGAAGCGCTGCTCGGAACTCGTCCGCATTCGCGAACTGGGCAGGAAACACCTCGGCACCCGGGGCTATGGCGTGACGGATCTTTCCATGCTGGAGAAGTTCGGCACCGCCAGCAGTTTCACCTCGGTGGTGGTGCTCAGCCTCTACATCAACAGCAACGTCGCGGAGCTGGCCTACGCGACCCCCATCGCCCTCTGGACCGTGGTGCCGCTACTGTTGCTCTGGCAATGCCGCCTGTGGATGGCCACCAGCCGCGGCGAAATGCACGACGACCCCATTGTCTTTTCCCTGAAAGACCCGGTGAGCTGGGGCATTGGCGCCTGCATGGGGCTGGCCTTTCTCGCGTCTCTTTTGATCGGTCAACCAGCCTGACCGGGATCCTGGACTGGTAGCCCATGGTGGAACTTCTGAACATCCTGCTGTTTGTCACGCGTAACCTCGCGGCGCTGGCCATTGCCGCCGCCCTGGCGGTGTGGCTGTGCCCGCGAGGAAGTTTCGCGAGCCTGCGCTGGATGGTCACGCTGGCGCTCTACGTGGTCGTCGCGGCCCTCAGCACTTTGCTCCTGGGAGTCCTGGGACATCTCAGAACCGGGTACGCCCTGGTCCTGCTGCTGCCCACGGCAGCTATCGCGGGCTACTATCTGTACCGCACGGCTTCTTTGAAGCTCTTCGTGCCTCAGGCTCCTGCCTGGGACGAGATCCGCCGGGCCTCCCCCCTGCTGGCTTTGACCGCGGGTCTCGGGTTCATCTGGTTCGTCAAGTACACCCTGGGCGGCACCTTCCTAACCTTTGATGACAAGACCTATCACGCGTCCAACGCGGCCTACTGGCTTCTGTCCGGCAAGGTCAGCCTGACGTCTTTCTCCTATCAATCCTACTACTCATTGAATGGAGAGTTGTTCAGCACCTGGCTGATGATGCCCTTCTTCACGGACGCGGCGGTCCCGGTGTCCGGCCTGGTCTTTGCCGCCATCTTTCTGCTGACCTCGCTGACCCTGGGAGAACACTGGAGGCTGCCTCCGTGGGTGCGCTACGTTCCGGTGTTTCTCTATCTCTGCTCCACGGAGATCATGGGACAGAGCGACTGGTTCTCCGATATCGATATCGGCGCGCCGGTCATGCTCATGGCGGCCTTCGCCGTGGGTACGGTCCGGCAGGCAGTGCCGTCCCAAGAGCCAGCCAATGCCGCAAGCTACCGCCGGCTGGCCCTGGCGGGACTGCTGGCGGGTTTCTCCGTGGGGATGAAAGTGAACATGGCGCCGCTGGCGGCCGCCTGTTTCCTCTACCTGGTGTTAAGCGATGCCCGGTTACGGCGGCTCCCGCAAGCCCTTATCGCCGGAATGCTTTTCACTTTCTCCGCCATGCTGACGGGGGGATTCTATTACCTTCGCAACTGGATTCTGACCGGGAGCCCTCTCTTCCCGGCGGCGATCGGTCCTTTCGAGGGACCCTTCTCTCTGGTGGATCAGGCGGAGACCACCCTCTTCTATTCCCTAAGACACGGCGAGTTCGGTCCCGCGGAATGGCGAGGGCTGTATGAAGCGGTTTTCGAATGGCCGGTGTCTCACGCCCTGATCGCCCTGGGCGCCATCGTCTTCGTCGCGACCCGCTGCTGGATACGAAGGGACTGCAATGCTCTGGTCCGGAGCCTGTTTCTTTCTTCCCTTCTCTACATTGCGCTCATTCCCATGCAGCCATTCTCGGCTCGCGGAGACGATGGCCTATTCTACGTGGAAGGCTCCAGCCGCTACCTCACCTTCGTTTACCTGAGCGGATTTCTCCTGCTGGCCTGGTGTCTCAGACCCTGGAAGAACCCTCCATTCTCAGATCGTTTGGCAAAAAGGCTGGGACTGCTGGCGGTTCTCTTGGTCCTTTTCGTTCTGCCCTTCTTCATCGAACGGAAATCCATGGCCGTGGTGGGAGGACTGACCATGACCGCGGTGGCATTCGCCTTCATCGAATGGCCGCCCTGGCGCCCGTTGGCCTCTCGATTCCAGCGTTGGAATGGCACTCATGCCGCCTTGCCTCTGGGGGTAACCGGCGTGCTCGCCTACGTCGCCGCGGTGGCTCCCATCAACTTGACCGCCACGGACGAAACTCACATCAGCCGCTGGCTCTATGATGAGATCGAGCGGCTGCCGGAAGGTTCGCGCCTGGCGATGTACATGGATCTACGGCCCGAAATCTATTCTCTCTACGGCCGCCGCTTGCAGCATCAACCCGTGCGGCTTTTGGGCGATGGCCGCCCTTCCCCACCCCTGCACGAACGCCACAACCGGGACGAGTACCGCAGCTTCTTCGACTACTCTTACGACATTCGACAAGCCGCGGCGAAACCGGAGCCCGAGGAGCTCATCCGGAATGCCCGGGAAGCCGGCGTCGATTTCATCATTACCCTGACCATCACGCACCGGGAGCGCGACTGGCCCATTCAACACTACCTGCTCCAACAAACCGGGCTACCCATTTACGGCCAGTCGGAAGATGCCGTGATCTGGGACCTCCGGGACATGGTCGTGGACGGAAAGCATACGAAATGAATGTTGCCGGATACTGTCTTTTCTGCGTGAGCAACGCGTTCGCCATTCTGCTGGCGATTCGCCTGACGCGCTGGTTTCCGGCGGACCGCTTTTCCGCCTGGCTGAGGCTCGCTGTGGCAACCACGCTGTATATCCTGATCTGCAGCCTGACCACGCTCGCCGCTGGAGCACTCGGCTTACTCAATGCCCATGCCGTCACGGCCGTCACCGGGGTTCTGCTGTTGGTGGAATGGGGAGTCCTCGCGCGGCGCCGTTCCGAATCTCTACCTCGCCATGCCGTGGAGGCGACTCCCACGCTTGCCTCGGCCTTGCCATATCTGAAGGAGGCCAGCATGGTCTTGGCGCCCGCCCTGGGGCTTGCCTCCTGGTGGTTGATCCGCAACCTGTTGATGGGCACTTACGTCACCAATGACGACAACACCTATCACGCCGCCACGCTGGCTTACTGGCTGAAGGAAGGAGCCATCACGTTTCCGCCTCTCACCTACCAGGCCTACTACCCCTATAATGGAGAGTTGCTAAGCCTGTGGTATATGTTGCCGGTCCGCTCGGATGCCTTCGTCAGTCTGAATGGACTGGTCTGGCTGTTCCTCTTTACCTGCCTGAGCGTGGAATATTGCCGCCGGCTGAACGTTCCAGCGCTATGGCGAGCCGTTCCCCTGTTGCTGGTATTGGGCTCGACTCCCCTCTTTCTGGGACTGACGTCCTTTACGGACATGGACTTTTCTCCGCCCGTCGCCCTGCTGGCCGCCGCGCTCTTTTCCCTTGCTGCCACTGATGATGAGAAACCATCCATCAGCCTGACCCTCCTGGCGGGCGCGTGCGCCGGATTTGCCGTGGGCATGAAGGTTTCCTGCGTGCCACCCGTCGCGGTGATTGGATTGGTATTTCTGGCGAGAAGCTTTCGCCAGGCCTCATGGGCGAAACGGCTTCAGAACTGGATGATCTTTGGCGCTACCGCGTTTCTGTGCGGCAGCTTCTGGTATCTCCGAAACTGGTTCACGACTGGCAATCCGCTCTACCCAGCGGAGATCGGTCCGTTTGCGGGGCCTTTCACCGCCAGCGAACAGTCCGCGACCAAGTTGATCCATGTACTCCGGGAAGGCTTGTCCCCGGAAGGCCGCGGCTCCCTGGTGCGAGGGTTTCTAAATCAGCCTTATCCTCTTTTTGCCCTCTACGTCGCAGGGTTCGCGGTGGGGATTTGGCAATTTGGTATGTCCCTGATCGCCAAAGACAAGACTCCTGACACCACCAAGAATTCGGGGCTCTTCGTTTTGGTGGCAGCCGGAGCGGTCACGGTGCTTCTCTTTCCCGTGATGCCTTTTTCCGGCCGGAATGAAGTGGGAGGGCTGGAAGTCACCGGGCGCTACCTGAACCTCATTTTCCTGACGGGAGCCATCCTCTTTCCCCTGGCCCTGGGCAGCTGGAAACCCAGAACCTTTTACAGCCGGTTGACCGTCTTCCTTCTCGTTTGCGCTACTATTGTTCTGCCATTTTTACTAACCCTTCGCTCCGCGGCGAGCATTGTCATCGTAACGGTCACGTTGGCCGCGTTCGTACTGCTTGAGTGTGGAGAAAGGTTGGTTCGATCCTCACCGATTTCCAGATTCGCGCAGGCCAATCCCGCCTCACTCTTTCAGAAGACCTGGCCTCTGGCCCTGGGCTTGGTGGCTTTGTCAGGGCCGGTCAACTGGAGAAAGACTGGCGAAGCCGCTCAGGTCACTCTCCAGGAGATCGTGGCGGAACTGCCTCCGGGCTCCCGCGTCAGCATGATCAATCACTGGCTCTTTCCCGCTTACACGCTCCACGGCCGCCGCTACCAACTCCAGCCCATGCGGTTGGAGGCGGACGGACAAGCCATGGCGCCCCTCCACCAGCGAGACCTGACCTCCCACCTGAAAGGCGGAGAAACCTTCTGGGATCTGGAGCGACCCAAACCCGCGACCGCTCTGCCAGCCGATACTTTCCTGGAGAACCTGCGCCAAAGCGGCATTGATTTTCTGGTGATCTCCCGCACCCCGGACGGAGCCTGGCCGGAAGCGGCGGAGACCCTCCGCGAGGCCACCGGGGCCACACCCTGGAAAACCACGGAGTCCCGGGAAATCTGGGACCTGAGAACCCTGCACGCGGAAGCGCCCTGAACCTGCGATCATGGACTGGAAACGGCAATACCTCTTGAACACCGTAAGCAGCTACGCCGCCACGCTTCTGCGGCTGGCGCTGGGGCTTTTCCTGTTCCGCCTGCTGTTCGGCTCCTGGGACAAGGTGGAGTTCGGCTTCTGGTCGCTGCTGTGGTCCCTCTTTGGCTTCGGCATTCTCCTGGACTTTGGTCTGGGTATCACGGTGCAGAAATCCATCGGCACCCACGCCGCGCAGGGCCGTCTTCCGGAGCTAAGCCGCCTGCTCAGCACGGTTTTCTGGACGTTCTCCGCCCTAGGCGTGGGGCTCTTCCTGGTGGCCTGGCTGGTCCGGGAACCAGCGCTAAACCTCATCGGCGTGCCTCCGGAACACCGAACCGGCCTGGGGCTGGCCTATCTCTACTTCTTCGGGGGGCTGGCAGTCACGCTGCCCGTGGGGCTGTTTCCGGTGATGCTGGACGGCCTTCAGCGCATGGATATTGCCAACTGGATCCGCACGCTGCACGCGGTGCTGCACTTCACGGTCATGTGGCTGGCCGTGAGCATGGGCTGGAGCTTCAGCCACATCATGCTTCTCGCCATGGTTTCTTCGCTGGTGCCGAACCTCATCGCGGCTGGCTTTGCCTGGCGTCTCCTGAAGGGCGTGAGCCTGCACCCAAGACACCTCGATCCGAAAGCCATCCGGGAACAACTGGCCTTCTCCATCACGGCCTACCTCATCACCTTTTCCTCGCTGGTGCTCACCCGCACGGACCAGACCGTCATCGCCACGCTGCTCGGCGTCGCCTTCGTGACGATCTATCAAGCCGGCTACAAACTGAGCGAGATGATGCTCTATCTCTCGCAGCAAATCGAACGGGCCGTCGGGCCCGCCGCTGCCCACATGGCGGGCGCGGAGGATACCCATGGCTTGCGCGACCTGCTGCTGAAAACCTCGCGGCTCATGATCATCGTGACCACGCCCTGCTACCTGGTGACAGCCTTTTACATGGAACCGCTGATCCGCGTGCTGACTGGTATGGAGTCGGTTCCACAAGAAGCTACCGTCATTGGTCAGCTTCTCGTATTCTCGGTCTTCAATGCACAGGTCACCGTGGGCTGCGCCAAGCGGGTGCTCATGATGAGCGGCCACGAAAAGAGCCTCCTCAAGATCACCTCGGGTCACGCGGTTGCCAATCTGGTCCTTTCGATCGTCCTGGCCCGCACCCATGGCGTGGTGGGTGTCGCCTTTGCCACCGCCGTCACCGGCATCGTCTTCCACTGGTTCGTACTTTTGCCGAAGGTCCGGCAATTCGCGGACACTTCCTGGCGCGATCTCGGCCGGACGTTTCTTTCCGCCGCCGCTCCTTCCGTGGCCGTCTTCGCCGTGCTGGCCCTCCTGATCCGCTGGTGGTCGCCTTTGGCGGCGGAGAGCGCCAGTCTGATCAGCCTGGGCTGGCGCGGCGCGCTGCTGGTCACCCCTTGCCTGCTGGTGAACTGGCGCAATCTGAAAGCCCTATGGGCCTGACTACCTTAATTGCTAACTATTTCAATTTCTGAACCATGAGAATTCTCCTCGTTCACGACGTCCTCGGAAAACAGGGCGGCGCCGAGACCAATCTTCTCCAGGTGGCCCGGGCCTTCCACGAGCGCGGTTTGTCCGTGGCCCTGCTCCATGGCCGGGAGACTGGTGTGGGAGTCGAGGAGTTCCGTGCACCTTTTGATTCACTCTTTTCCTGGGACACCCAACCTTGGCAAGCGGCTCTGAAGCAGGCTCTCCAATGGCGGCCGGACGTGATGTATGTTCACAAGCTGGGACACCTGGATCTGCTGGAAGCCCTCACCCGCGGCCCAGAGCCGCTGGTGCGCATGATGCACGACCACGACATCTACTGCCAGCGCAGTTCCCGCTACTTCCCCTGGAACCGGAAGATCTGCACGAAGAAAGCGGGCTACCACTGCGCCCTGACCTGCGGCGTCCTGCGCGACCGGGAAGGTCCGCTTCCGGTCAAGTTCGCCTGGCCCGCGAAGAAGCTGCGGGAAATCGAACTTTCCAAGCGCTTCCAACTGAACATCACGGTGGCGGACTATATGTCGGACCAGCTTATCCTGCATGGGTTCGATCCTGACAAGATCACCATTCATCCTCCAGCCCCGGCGGAGCCTGAGGTGGAAAAGATCTGCTATGATGAAAAGCTGGTCATCTTTGCCGGTCAGGTCATTCGCGGTAAAGGCGCGGACAGAATGCTGGAAGCGCTGAAACGGATCGAAAACGAAGACTGGCAAGCGATCGTCGCGGGCAACGGCACCCACCTGGACTACTGCCAGAAGCTGAACCAAAAACTGGGACTGGAAGACCGGGTGAAGTTCGCGGGCCGTCTGGACAAGAAGGACCTGAACGACCTGTTCCTGCGGGCCCGCGTGGCCGTGGTGCCTTCCCTCTGGCCGGAACCGATGCCCTTGGTGGCCTACGAGCTGATGGCGCACGCGATTCCCATCGTAGGCTTCGACGCGGGCGGCATTCCCTATTGGCTGAAGGACGGTGTCAACGGGTTCCTGGCACCGGTTCACAACACAGAGATCATGGCGGAAGGCATTCTCAAGCTGCTGCGCGATCCGGCTCTCGCGGAACGTCAGGGCCGGGCAGGACAGGCTCATGTTCAGAAGAACCACCGCTTTCCCCAGTACATTGATCGCCTGATCGAACTGCTGGGTTCCGTCATCACCAGGTCAACCGCTCAAACCGTCTCTCAGCCTCTGGTCCGGGCCTGAAAAAATGATGCAAACACCCGCCAGAATTCCCATTACGGTGGTCATGCGGAGTTACAACGACGCGGCCATCCTGCCTCGTACTCTGGCGGCTCTGGACGCTCAGCGCGGCGTGGACATCCGGCTACACGTTTACGAAAGCGCCAGCGCGGACCGTTCGCGGGAGATCCTGGAAGAGTACGGCTGCGACCGCCTGGAGTTCCTTGAGCCGGGAACCTATCAGTCCTCCCGCGTGCTGAATGCGGGAGTCCGGCATGCCAACACGGAACTGGTGGCCTTTATCAACAGCGATGCGGTGATGTTAGAGCCAGATGTCCTTCTGAAGCTGGCCAAGGCTATTCAGTCAGACAACGCCTGCGCCGGAGCCTACGCCCGCCAGGCGCCCAGGAAGGACGCGAACGCGATGACGCGGCTGGACTATCACATCGCCTTTGAAAACCGTCACTTATTGGGAGAGCGAGCCGCCTCATGGATGACCCTGGTGTGCAGCGCCATCCGGAAATCCGCCTGGGAAACCGTTCCCTTTGACGAAAGCCTGACTTTTGCCGAAGACGCCGCGTGGTCGGAAGCGGTGGCCCGGCACGGTTGGCACTGCGCCTACGTTCCTGACGCAAAAGTTGAGCACAGCCACAACTACACCTGGAAAGAACGCTACCGCCGCTCCTTTGGTGACGCCTCTGCTTTGGCTTCGCTGGCCACTACCCCTCCGCCGGGAAATGCGGTGAGCGGCTTCCTGTGGCCCTACTTCAAACGCTGCGTCCGTGACGCGCTCCGCCTGGCTCGTCTGAGCTGGTGGACCAGTCTGCCACGGATTCCCGCGCACCGCTGGCCTCAGATGCTGGGCGAGTGGCGTGGAGCTCTGGCGGGGTGGAAACACTTTAACGGATCTGTTCAGCCCGGATCTACCAGCAAAAATTCCACACCCGGTCTTCAACCCCTGGCGACAGCCAAAGATAGTGAATGAACCTGTTTCCCCCAGCGCACGTATCCCGATGGAAGCCGGCGGCCATCGCCGCGGTCTTGCTCGCTTCTGGTCTGATACCTGGATTCTTCTTTTCCACGCTGGCTCAAGAGCCGCTCGACCTCGCCCGGCGTCAACCGGAGGAGGTACGCGTGCCGCTGGCCGGCGAACACTGGCTGCGAATCCTCACTCCCACTTGCCTGGAATTGACCTTGGTGGAAGCCATCGACAAGGATGATCCCCAATGGCAATGGAACCTCGTTTCTCCTCAAGGGAAGTTCGAGACCCTGAGGGCTGATGACCTCATTGTCACAGTCTCCGGAAAGACCTCAGCGATGGAGATCGCGGACTATGGTTTCAAGCGGCGTGCCCTTTATGCGCCCTTGGACGAATACGATCTGCGAGTCGCCAGCCACCTGTATCTAAAGCTGACAGAACCCCTTCCGGACAACTCCAAGGTTACCGTCACCAACCCCGCGGGCAACCTGTGGACGGACCCCGAGACGCGGTTTGAAGCCGAAAACTCCGAGGACCGCTTTTCGCCCGCGATCCACGTTAACCAGGCGGGGTACCCGGTGGGCTACCCCAAACGCTTTCGGGTGGGATACTACCTCGGTTCTCTGGGCGAACTGCCCGTCGATAAGACGCCCATCTTCACCCTGCGGCGCGTGCCGGACGGGAAAGTGGTCTACGGAGGCACCCTGACCCCCTCCCGCGAACGGGACCTGAGGCCGAAGGGTTACCAGGACGTACTGGTGGGCGTTTTCACTCAGTTCAACGAGCCGGGAGAGTACGTGGTGGAAGTGCCCGGCCTGGGCCGTTCCTACCCTTTTTACTTGGGCGACCACTACTTCACCGGCCTGGCGCGCACTTATTCCCTGGGGCTGCTGCACCAGCGCTGCGGCGTGGCGATTTCCCCTCCCTTCAGCCAGTTCACCCACGGGGCCTGTCACACCACGCCTGCCTCGGTACCGACGGATGACTTCAAGGCAGCCAAGGAAAGTCTCAGCGGGATGTCGGAAAACTTTCGCGACAATCCCGACCACACCGCGCCACAACTGAAAAGCCCATCGAGCAGTCTCTATCCCTTTGTCAGGCAGGGGCAGGTGGATGTGTCGGGCGGTCATCATGACGCGGGCGACTATAGCAAATACACCATCAACTCCGCGCAACTCATCCATGCCCTGACCCTGGCGGCGGACGCCTTTCCCGGCGCGGCGGATCTTGACGGCCTGGACCTGCCGGAAAGCGGTGACGGACAGAGCGACCTGATCCAAATCGCCGCTCACGAAGCGCGGTTCCTTTCCAAGATGCAGGACGACGACGGCGGTTTCTATTTCCTGGTGTATCCAAAGGATCGCCCTTACGAACTCGAGGTCACGCCCGAGCACGGCGACCCGCAGGTGGTCTTTCCCAAGAACACTTCAGCGACGGCCGCGGCCACTGCCGCGCTGGCCCAGATCGGCTCTTCCCCCGCTTTCCGTGCGCTGGATCCCGATGCCGCCGATAAGTTTCTCCATCAGGCCCGGAAGGGTTGGGAGTTCCTGATGCGGGCTCGCGAAGCCTATGGCGAGCAAGGCGCTTACCAGAAAATCAGCCACTACGGAGACGCGCACATGGACCGGGACGAGATCGCCTGGGCAGCCGCCGAACTGTTTCTCGCCACCGGCGAGTCTGACTATCAAGACTATCTCCTCGGCCACTTTCAGCCACGGGCGGAAAGCACGCATCTCTGGGGCTGGGTCAGCCTGCACGAAGGCTACGGCAACGCCATTCGTTCTTATGCCCTCGCGAACCCGGAGATACGGCCCGCCGCCGGGAAGCGAAACCAGGGCTTTCTAAAAGCCTGCCTCGCGGAGCTGTGGCGGAAAGGCAGCGACCTGGAAAAGTGGAGCCAAGACAGCGCCTACGGCCTTTCCTACCCCACCCCTTCCAAGGAAGCCAAGACAGCTGGCTGGCACTTCGCCACGGCGGACATGTTTGACGCGGTCTGCACCAACGTGGCCCGGGAATCCGGTCAACTGAACGACGCCATCCTGGCGAACCTCGAATACGAACTGGGCGCGAACCCTGACAATGTGGTCTTCCTGACGGGACTCGGTCACCGGCGGCAATTCGAAATCGTGCACCAATGGGGCCAGAACGACGGCCTGCAAATGCCTATCGCCGGCATTCCCCTGGGGGTCTTGCAGGGCGGATTTCAGGAGCGCCAGCCTTACGGCCCCTTCATCAATGCTCTCACCTTCCCACCTGACGAAGACAGCGTTTCGCCCTACCCGATCTATGACCGCTGGGGAGACGCCTACAACCTGACCACGGAGTTCGTCATCGTGAACCAAGCCCGCGCCCTGGCCGCGGTGGCTTACTACGCCGGGAAACAAGATTCCGGCCGGCCGGACCCCATCCCGATGTCGCTGGATGTCACCGGTCTTCCATCGTCTCCCAAAGAAGGCGAACCTATTTCCCTCTCCCTCGAATCCACGCGGCCATTAACCAACGCCATGGTCATTTGGGAGATCAGCGACCTGCCGAACCCCCTCCTGGGCTCGCGGATTACTTACACTCCTCAAGAGAGCGGCAGCCACTTCCTGGCGGTGGAGGCACAGTGGCCGGACGGGCACCGGGCCTACGAACGGCGGGAGTTTTCCGTGGCCCGGGCCCAGGGCGGACGCGGCGCCTTGCCCCTCCCGGAAACCACTCTGCTGATTCACGGGGACGCGGACTCTCCTCTCCTCATGGCCTACGCCACCGTGCCCGCCACGGTGGAGGCTTCCGGCGAAGCGGCTTTGTCAGGTGACGATCTAGGGTGGATGGAGACTCCGAAAGGCAGCGCTCTTCGCTTCAAGAACTTTACCGACGCCTTTACCTTCCACTGGAAAAAGGAAGGTGTTTCCGACCCACCGGAAAACCGCATTGAGTTGAGTGGCTGGTTTCAATTCGAACGCCTCTCGCCCGGCGATTCCAGTCAGAAAGTCTTGTCGTTCGGCAGCGACCATCACCAGCCTTTGCTCGCCCTCGTTTCAGACTACTGGGACCAGAACAAATCTCTGTCTCTGAAAGTCTTCGATGAAGAGGTTGTGGAGTCCGAAGTTCTAAAAGACCGGATCAAACCGGGCCAATGGGTCCGCCTGAGCCTGACGGCCGACGCTGATGGCTGGACACTGGCCGTCGAAGGCGAAGAAGTCGCTCAAGGAACTCTACCGAACCCGGAAGTCTGGAAGGAGTTCCTGAAATCTCCCCACCGCTTCCTGGAAGTCGGTCACTTCCTTGGGTATGCGGACGACATTCACCTGCAAGCTAAGGAGCCGCCTGGCTCTCGCTGAAATGGATGCCTGAGAGGCCGGGCTCCGTTTCAGGGCGCCGCCAAAGTTCGAAGGTGGGCGTCTCCCGTTCTAGCACCAGGTCCGGGTATTCCGGAGAGGGTATCTTTACTTCATCCCACTTGGAGCGAATGACGAAGCGCGATTCCCTCGAAGGCTCCGTCACGTAGTCCGTCACCTTCCGGTCCAGGAAAGCCGTGGCGTAGCGTAGATAGAAACCGGAGCAGGCCACCGTGCCGGGCTCGGGCGATTCTCGATCGATTTTCTCGCACAGTTCCCAAAGCTCCAGCCATTCCGCCCGGTAAAACTCGTCCGGGCCACGGCTGGCCAGAGGGCTCAGTCCCCGGTGCGTGGCGTTGCCATTGCCAAAGGCGATGGCGTATCCGTCAAAAGCCAGGCACAGCACCAACCAGAGGCCCACCGCCGGGACCAGTCCATTTCGGAGCGAAACCTGTTTGACCCAGGCGGCCACTTTCTCAAACACGGTCTGAATTCCCAGCAGCCAATCGGAGATCAGGAAGGGCGCCACTGGAAGAAAGTAGCGAGACTCTTTCCACTTATAAGAGAGGATCAGTAACACCGTCGCGATGACATACGCATCGGATGGCCGGAAGCCTCCCCGCCTCCAACGGATGGCCACGCCCAGCAGAGCAGGAGAAAGAGCCGCCAGGGCCAGCGCCGAAATCGCCGTCAGGCCGGTGACGTTTAGTCTTCCCAATACCGTGGGCACCTGAAACAAGAGATCCGACAGACTGCGCACGGTATGAAGAACGTCCACATATTGAAAGAGTCCGATACCTTCACTTTCATAGTTACCGGTCGATTCCGCGGCGTCTCCGAACGCCACAAACAGGTAGACCATCCAAGCGCCCCAGATCAGTGCCGCCACGACCCCCGTCAGCACTTCCGGCCAGACGGAGGTCACCCGCGCCAGAAACGGTTTTCCCCGGCCACGGGCAAAGCAGAGAATGGCTTGAGCAACCACCGCGAATCCTAACAGAATACCCGTCTGGCGGGTCAATGCGGCCAGGCCCAGCGCCACTCCCGCCGCCAGCCACCACAAGCCCCGGCGGTTTTCATTCAGCTTCTGGAGAGACAAGAAGCACAAGCCCGTGAAGAGAATGAACGGCCAGTCCGAAGCGATTCGCGTGGCCATCAGGAGGCTGGTGGGAAGCAGGGCAAGAATGGCCGCCGACATCAGCGGTAGGGGCCGGTCCTCCCGAATCAACACTCTGGCAAAAACGAAAAGCGTCCCGATCGCCAGGAAAAGGCACAAGATCTTCGCCACCACCACCGAACTGCCGGCCACCGCGAAAGCCGCCGCCAACATGGCCGGAAACACCGGCGGCCAGTCCGCGATGGGACGGCCAAAGAAGAGATAGGTACCGTCTTCCTGGATCGACTTCGCACCGTAGTAGTAGGTGATGTTGTCGTGAAAATCCGGCAGGAAATATCCATTCATTCCCAGGGCGGCGAGCACCGTCAGCGCCACCACGGCAGACAGAAAGAGGGGCTTTTCAAAAAGCCCCTTTTCGCCCGGAGACAGGATGTTTCGGCGGCCTAACACAATACCCGATCTTCCTTTCAAGCTTCCGCCAGCAATTCGTCTCTGAGAGGAATGTCAGCCGATTCCGTCCGCCGGACGTGTTCCTTCATGGAGATCACTTCAAAGCTACCGCACAGCATCTCCAGAAAGCGCCGGCTCATCTTCAGCTTCCATTCGCCCGTACGATTCATGGCCGGGAAGAAGCTCAACTCCGGCACGTCGTCGCCTCCGAGAAAATCGAGCGGGTGCAGCAGAAAAGACGGCGCCACACCCCAGACCCGGCACCACCAGAGTCCGAGCCTGAAGTAGGTCACGGCCAACCCTTCGGAAAAGGTGGCGAGATAAAGCAGGTAGCTGAGGTGGAAGGGCGCCTTGATGACCGGCAGGGTCGTGACGGGAATCTCCAACAGCGTTCGGCCGCCGGGCAGGTTCCAGTGAAAGGGCTTCAAGGGACGCAACCCTTCGCGCCAGTGCCCGAAGAGCTGCTTCCGGTTGGCCTTCTCTTCCCTTTTCAGGCCGCTCTTCATGAAGTAATAGGCTCTGGCCAAGGGACCCAGGTAGGTGGGAAAGATAGAAGCGTCATAGGCATACCCTCGCTGGCCCAGGGTCTCCAGCACCGCGGGAGCGTAGCTGAAACCCGGGCCGCGCCATCCCGTGGGCCGCTGCCCGGTGGCCTCGTAAATGGCCTCTTCCGCGCTCCGGACTTCGGTTTCCACCTCTTCCCGGCTGTATAGATGCAACCACGGCTCATGATGGAAGGAATGGTTCCCGATCTCGTGCCCGGCTTCGGCGATGTTCCTCAGAGCTGAGTGATTCGAAGGAATCGCGGCGTCCTGTCCCACGACAAAGACCGTCATTTTCACGCCCAGGTCTTCCACCATGTTCAGGAAACGCGGCGCCACGGTGTCCAGGTAGCTGGGAAAACTCTCCCAACCCGCATCCCCGTGGGTCTTCATGTAGGACCACTGGTTGTCCAGGTCGAGCGACAGGCTGGCGTAGGGCTTTTCTTTCATGATTTCGATTCCAATTGCGAGCCGGTCACGCGGCCATTTCCCCGGAAGGGGTTTCCACTTTCTCTTCCCGGCGATAGGCGGCCCAAAAGAGATCGTCCGCCGGATAGAAGAGGTTCAGAGAGTCCGGCAGTAATTCCGCGCCCAGGCTCACGGCCCGGTTGACCCAGGAGTCTTGCCGCTTGGAACGGATCAGCGACTTTGCGCGGGCGGCGTTGATCTTTTTAAACGTCAACCCACCGGCCACCCGCTGGAATCCGAACTGCGCCGCCAGGTGATCCAGCGATTGCCGGGAAAAGCAGTTGAGCACGCTGGGCGGACTGTATTCATGCCAGCCCCCTTTCAGCAGCCGCGCCGTCAGGCTCTGGCAGTCCCAGGTTTCCACCAGCAGGACGCCTTCGCTCCGCACCAGGAGCGAGAGCTTTTCGAAGGCTTTGCGGGGATCTTGAAAATGCCCCAGCACCTGGATGGCCGTGACCAGGTCATACTCCCCCTCTTCCTCCACCATTTCCAGGGGAAGGCGCCAGACCTTGCCTCCGGTCGCCGCTTCGGCGTGGTCCGCCATCCGCGCGTTTGGCTCCACGCCATCCACCCGCCAGCCGTGTTCCTGGAAGGCTTTCATGACAAAACCGGCGGAAGCCCCCACGTCCAAGAGACTACCTGGCTGGATAAGCCGCGACGCGCGGCGGGCGTAGCCGCGGCCACGCTCCAGGATAAGCTCTCCTTCCGACAAATAGTCCGTGTAGCCCGCGCCACCGCCAAAAAAGTAGGTGTCTCCGTACACCTCCTGGGTATGCCTCTCGTCCGTCTCCAGTTGCAGGTACTGATGCGTGCACTCCGGGCAGCGCAGATAGACGTGCCCCGCCACTTCCAAGTAGGGAACGCCTCCATTCTTACATACCGGGCACTTCATGACTTGGGCAAATCTAGGCGGACACCTCTCCAGTCAACTGGGCCATGGCGGCATCCGCCAAGCGCACGCATTCGTTCACGTTCAGGGTGCCGTTTACGATCTGGGATGAGTTCACCACCGATACTCCGGGAACCGAGGTTTCCATGGGTGGCGCCAGCACTGAATAGTTCAGAGTTGAAAGCGCCAGGACCTCCCGCACCCGGGAGATCCGCGTGGCGAGAATGTCGGATTCTTCCAGTTCCGGATTCATCCGCCGCAGGGCTCCAATGAAACTGTCCACAATGGACTTGTCGCTCTGTTCGAAAAGCGGGTCGCGGGGACTGACGTACTTCGGAAGATAAACCAGGTGCTTTCCGCCAAAGGTTTCCGGGTCCACCAGGGCCGTCATTTCGATGACGGCGGTGAAAGGCACCCAGTCATCGGTGATGTTGGTCACGTAGAAACCCTTGAACGGTTTATTGAGCAACACGGACACGCAGACGATGCCCTGATATTCGATCCTTTTGAGCCGCTCGACTTCCGCGCCGGTCAGGCCCGTGCACATCTTGGCGGCCTGGCGGCAGGGCGTGGTGACAATGACTTCATCGAAACGCGCCGATCTACCGGAAACCGGGCTCACTGTTACCAGCCCCCCCTGTTCCGTCACGGACCGGATGGGCGTCCGGGTGTGGATCTCGACCCCGGCGGCCTTGAGACGCTGTTCAAAAACCTCCAACAGGCGGCCATACCCGCCCCGCAAGTAGCCGAACATCTCCTTTTTCAAGCCGCTTTGCCTCGCGGCATACATTCGGGCGATGATAGCCCAGATGAACGCGGCGGAAGCTTTCTGATAGTTCTCACCCAGCTTGGCCTTGAGGAGCGGCAACCACATTTTCTGGAACACACGCTTTCCTGACAAACGAGTCAGCCACTTTTCCACCGGGACGTATTCCAGCTTCTTCCAGTTTCGCAGCTTACTGGCGAAAAAGATGGTGCCGCCCAGGCGGAGCTTGTCGAGCAGGTTCAGGGGCGGAAACCGCAGGAACTCCAGCGTATTGGACATGGAGAACCACTTTCCTCCGGTATAAAAACCGGTCCGGGTCTCCACCCAGCGCATATCTTCTTCCAAGTCCAGTTCCCGGAGCAGGCCGCGCACGGCCATGTCGGACAGCAGGGTGACATGATAGTGCCGGTCCCAGGTGATGCCGCCAAACTCCCAGGCATCCGCCAAACCGCCCAGGTGCGGCGCCGCTTCGTACAAGACGACTTCGTGCCCGGCACGGCGGAGGCGCCACGCGAGGGTCATTCCCAGCATTCCACCGCCCACGACGGCCCAGCGTTTGACCCGCTTGGGGCGGTTCAAAAACTCGCCAGTCTGACTTCCGTCACGGAGTGATTCTGTATCAGGTAGGTTCTCTTGCAGGACAGGCATCTTATGGGTTCCTCGTCATCGTATTCGCCACTTTCGGAGGGCAGCCTTTTTCCACAGCGGCAGACATAACCGATCAGCCGCGCGGGATTGCCCACCACCAATTGAAAATCGTCCACCGGCCGGGTGACCACCGAGCCCATCCCCACCATCGCGAAACGCCCGATTCGCAGATCGCAGCCGATGATGGCGCCCGCCCCAATGGTGGCGCCCTCTTCCACCAGCGTAGCCAGCGTTTCTTCATCTGGCTCAGAGCCTTTCAGCTCGGTCAGATCCGGCGTGGTGGCGCGGGGGAAGCGGTCATTCGTAAAGATCACTCCGGCGCTGATCATGACGCCGTCCTGGATCGTGACGGCGGTGCAGATGTATACGCCGGCATTGATCTTGACCCGATTCCCGATGTCCACGTCATAGGCGATGTAGGTTTTCTCGCCAATGATGCACTGCTCGCCGATCCGGGTGTTGTAACGGATATGTACGTTGTCCCAGATGGCGGTGTCTTTTCCAATGAAGACATTCCGCTCGATCGACGCGGCCGGATGGATCCGCGCCGTGGCGTGAATTTTTCCTTCGTCAGGATGGATTGGGGTGGTGGCGCTCATGGGATACGCCTGGCTTTGGTTAGGATATGGGGTCAGGCTGGCAGAGAAGCCGTTTCGCTGGCGGCGGGTTTGAAAGCTCCGCGTCCCGCGCGGCGGACGGCCACCCAGGGATTCTGGGCCAGCGCGGCATAGGCGGCCTCAATGGCGGCAACGGAAGCCAGGCCGTCTTCCATCGTAATGACGAGGTCTTCCCGGCTCAGGATCGCCCCGGCGAAGTTCTCGATCTGGTTGCGGAAAGCTTCCACCTTGCTGTAGCCGTTTCCGAAGATCTCCCACTCGCCGCCGGCTTTCCGGACTTTGGATTCTTTCCAGCCCAGAGAGATGGTGCCTTCGGTTCCGTAGAGGGTGATGTAGGTGGGTAGCTCTTTATGAATCGTCCAGGAGAGATCGATGCTGCCCATCACTCCCGAACGGCTGTGGAAATAGACCGACACGGTTTCTTCCACGGCCAGGCCCTGGCTGCGTTTGCCCTCAATGACCTGCAACTCATCCAGCGGCCCCAGGAAGTAACGCGCCAAGTCCAGGGAGTGCGTGCCATTGTCAATCAACACGCCGCCCCCGCTGATACCCGGCTTGGAATTCCAGCGGCCCGACATGTCGATGCAGGAGGTAAACGCGTTCTCAAACAGGATCACGTCTCCGATGGCGCCACTGTCCAAGAGCTCCTTGGCCTTCCGCACGTCTTCCACGTAGCGAAACTTTGAGGCCATGGTGAAGAGCCGCTCGTACTGCCGGGCGGCTTCGGCCATGCGGTAGGCGCCCGCCATGTTGATGGCCAGCGGTTTCTCGCACAGCACGTCCACGCCGCCTTCGAGCAGGTCAATGCAGACGTCCGGATGCGTGGCCGGTGGCGTGCATACCACCGCGCCATCCAAAGCCGGGTCCGCCGCCAGCAGTTCCTCGACGGATCCGTATGCCGCGGCGCCCGCCTTTTCGGCCAGCTTGGCCGCGGCCTCTTCATCCACATCCACCACGGCGACGAGATTCGCGGAAGGCGCAATCTTCAGGGCGTCTCCGTAGGACTGGGCAATGGCGCCCGCGCCCACAATGGCAAATCTGAGCGTGGCGTTGTTTTCCTGTGGTTCGGCGTTCCGTATCATAATGGTCTTGGTCCTTCGTTAGTAATTTTCCGGGCTGGCGGCATTACAGTTTTGCCACGCCTTCGATGATGGAGTCGGCCAGGTAGCGGACGTGCTCGTCCGTGTAGTGTTCGTTCCACGGCAGCACGAGCACGCGCTCGAGCCCCTGGAAGGTTCCGGGATAGCTGTCCGCGCTGTAGTCCACGGCTTCCTTGCGGGCCAGGTTGAAGGGAAAGCGGCTGTTGCCCAGGGTGCGCTGCTCCGCGAAGACCTGGCAGCGGAAGGCCGGCTTCTGGATGTAGCGCGGCGCGCTGGCAATGCCCCGTTCTTTTAGAAACTGGGCCAAACGCACCGTGCCGTTCTCGTGCAGACTGGTGTCCACGTTCAGACAGTACTTCCAGTAAACGTGCGTGGAGTCCGGCGTGGTAAGCGGCGCGGATACGCCGGGCAGACCGCTAATCAGGTCAGTCAGCCGGGCCGCCGTCTTCTGGCGGCTGGCCACAACCTCGTCCAGCTTCTGGAGCTGTGCCAGACCCACCGCGCCCTGCAGCTCGGTCAGGCGGTAGTTCAGAGCGGAGTAGTAGTGATCCGGCTTTTCGTCGCCGTAGCCCCAGGCTTTGTTGATGAAAAGAAACGCGGAGCGGGCAAAGTCTTTGTCCCGGGTCAGGACCATGCCGCCTTCTCCCGTGGTGATGTGTTTGCCCTGCTGAAAGCTGAAGCAGCCCATGTTTCCAGCCGTGCCCACCAGGTAACCGGCGTGCGTGGCGAGGAAGGCCTGGGCGCAGTCTTCAATGACTGGCAGGTCGTGTTCGCGGGCCACGCGCAGGATCCCCGTCATGTCACAGGGATTACCGAACAAGTGCGTTACGATGATGGCCTTCGTGCGGTCGCTGATGCGTTCCGCAATGCTTTCCGCGGTGAGGTTGTAGGTCAAGGGATCCACATCCGCAAAGACCGGAATGCCGCCTTGAAACAGAATGGGCGTGAGCGCTCCCATGTCGGTGACGGACGTCGTGATGACCTCGTCTCCCGGCTCCAGCTCCAGGCCAGCTACCGCTACGTGAATGGCGGCACTGCCCGAAGAACAGGCGTGGGCGAAGGGCATGCCATGGCGTTTCGCGAAGTCCTTTTCGAACTGCTTTACGTAGGCGCCCTTCGTGCTCGTCAGCGTTCCAGTGCGAAGCGCGGCGGAGACAAGATCGATCTCCTCCTGTCCCAGGGTACGCCCGGAGGCGTCCTGGTCCGAGGGCAGTTGAACCATGGTTTTTGGTGGAGAAGCGACGGCTGACATTTTTGCTATTGGTTTGTATTGGTACGTTTCAGTGAAGGCTCTGCCGGTAGATGCTGGTTCCGAGGTGGAAAGACTCCTCGAAGTAGCGCTTGTTCTGCATGGACAGCACGCCCAGGCTCAGGAACTGCGCGGCCAGCATGAGAAGCAAACCGGTAACGAAAAAGGTGTGCCCGTGGTGCTGATAGGCCAACTCCACGGCGTGGGACAGGCGGTCTTCGAAACCCGCCGAGGTCAGGCCCCGGTATTCGGTTGAGATGTGTGTCAGGGTCCACGCCGCCATGTAGGCGGCGAAGCCACTGAGGATCACGCCCGGGGCCAGGAAGAACATGAAAGGCCGGAAGACGAAGCCGGAAAACAGAATGGCCAAGGTGTGCCACGGCACCTGCATGCTGCTCTTGCGCGGCTTTTCGGCCTTGCGCAACGGCCCCCAGTCCAGATGGGCCGGAATCTCTTCCACCCGGCCTCGCAGGAGGAGGGTCTTATAAATAATCTCAGGGTTGATATCCATCCCCTTGGCCTTCAGGTCCACGCCTTTCAGGTGGTGCATGTCATAGGCGCGAACCATGCCGGTGAAAGTGGACAGCCGTTCCGGAGAGACGAAGGAAAGGAAGCGGTTCGCCCAGTAGCTCATCTGATGGCGCTTCCACGGCACATTGGAAACTTCGCCGCCTTTCATGTAGGGAGAGGCTAGGACGACCTGCGCCTGGCTTCCGGCAATGCGCTCCAGCAAGCGGCCCACATGATCCGGCGAATAGCTGAGATCGATATCCAAAGTCACCGCGTAGTCGCTTTGGCAATTCGCGAAGCCGGTCTGAAGCGCCTCGCTTAACCCGCGATTCTTCAAATGATGAATCACACGGACGCGATCGTCTTTGGCCTGGATGGCATCCAGGAGAGCGCCGGTCTCGTCAGCGCTGCCGTCATTTACAAACAGCAGTTCCCATTCGTATTGGCCGGAAAGGGTTTCCAAGTACTCGCGCAGGATTTCGTAGTTCCCCGGCAAGAGCCCGGCCTCGTTATAGGCGGGCACAATGACAGACACCGAAGGCTTCCGGCGCGTGCCGGAAACCGCCGGGGAATCAGTTTGCCATGTCGGTGAATATTCCATACTCAAACCGGTTCAGACGCTCACGGCCTGTGCCTCCAGCACCGCCGCGATCCGTTCTCCGCTGGCGCCATCGCCATAAGGGTTTACCGCTCCGCGCGTCTCCTCTTCCCAGGCGGGGTTCGCCCAGGTCTGTTCCAACTCCCTTTCCAAAAGCTCCGGATCGCCGCCCACCAGCCTGGCCACGCCGCATGCCACCGCTTCCGGACGCTCGGTGTTCTCCCGCAAGACCAGCAAAGGCTTACCCAGCGTGGGCGCTTCCTCTTGCACGCCGCCGGAGTCGGACACCAGCAACCAGGCGCGGGAGAGAAGCTGAACGAAATCCGGGTAGTCCAGCGGCTCCACCAGGTGAACCCGCTCGCTGGCGGGCAGGTGCTCCGCCACGGCTTCCCGCACGCGGGGATTCGGGTGCACCGGAAAAACCAGAGCCGCGTCCGAGTGGCGGCGAATAAATTCTCCCATGACCTGAAGGTTGCGCCCCATCACGTCGCCAAAGTTTTCGCGGCGGTGGGTAGTCAGGACCACCAGACGGAGACTTTCCACCCGGCCCAGCAGATCGGTCATCCGGGAAGAAAGATCTTTCTTCGCCAGGGTCTGCTTCAGCGCGTCAATGACGGGATTTCCGGTCAGGAAAACGGAAGTCTCTTCCACCCCTTCATTCAGGAGAACCTGCCGGGCCCGCTCCGTGGCGGCAAAATGCAGGCTGGCCAGTTGCGTAATGAGACGGCGGTTCATCTCTTCGGGAAAAGGACTGTTCCGGTTGCCGGAACGCAGACCCGCTTCGATGTGGCCCACGCGCACGCCGCGGTTCCATGCCGCCATGGCTCCGGCTAAGGCGGTCGTGGTGTCTCCCTGAACCAGAACCAGATCCGGCTTTTCGGCTTCCAGAATGGGGTCCAGGGCCGCCATGACGCGGGAAGCCACGCCATTCAGGGTCTGCCCGTGCCGCATGACCTCCAGGTCGTGGTCGATTCGCAGGTTGAAGAAAGAGATCAGGGGATACAGCAGATCCCGATGCTGCGCGGAGGTAACGTTGATGGTGTCGATTCCGCGATTCTCAAGCGCATGAATCACCGGCGCGAACTTGATGACCTCCGGTCGCGTCCCAAAGACGGAAAGCACGCGCAGAGCGGGCCCTCGGCGGCCCGCTGGGCCTGCCGGTCTTCCCGAGTTCTCTATCACGGATGACATCGGTCGCGTTATTGGGAGGCAAAAGTTTGAAACGGAACCCAAAATTCAGAATTCCACCTTAAATAATTAGATATATTATAAAATTTAGAAATCTGATAGCAACTTTAATTTTGGCAATTATGAAAATCACGATCCAGGCCCAAAAAAACCCTTCCACGAGGTCTTCCTTGCAGGCAGGATTGGCTTCCGGCTTCTCTGTGGTAGAGTGCGCGCTTTCCCGAATCCCCCCCGTTCTCACTTTTTGTCTCCATGTCCGCTGAAGAAGTAGCCGCGCGGTTCCAGGTACCCGGCCGTCTTGTCGCCCTGCAGAACATCAATACCGGTAACGTGAACGACACCTACCGCGTCATTTCCCGGACGACCTTTTCGGAGGAGCAGTTCATCCTGCAACGCATCAACCAACGCGTCTTCAAGGAGCCGGAAAAAGTCATGGCGAACATGAAACGGGTGACGGATCACGCCCACCGCCGCATCGAAAGCGAAGCGGACCAGGCGGACCGCATCTGGCAATTGCCCCGCGTCATCCCCGCCGAAGACGGGCGGGACTTCGCCATCGACCAAGACGGGGAATACTGGCGCGCCCTCTCCATGATCGCCAGCGCCACCTCGCACGACCGGATCAACAGCGTGGATCACGCGGTGGAGGCCGGAGTGGTCCTGGGCCATTTCCAGCGGCTCATCTCGGACCTGCCTCCGGAGGAACTCTGCGACACCCTGCCCGGTTTTCACATCACTCCTCTCTACCTGTCTCAGTATGATGAAGTGATGAACGGCACGGGAGCACGCGCGCGGCTGGATGCTTCCGTGGAAGCCCGCCGCCTGACCCGGTTTGTTGAAGAGCGCCGGGACCTGTGCGCCCTCCTCGAATCCGCCCGGGAAAACGGAGAAATCTCCCTGCGCCCCATTCACGGCGATCCCAAGATCACCAACATCATGATCGACAACTACACGGGGAAAGGCACCTCCATCGTGGACTTGGACACCGTGAAGCCCGGCCTGGTGCACTACGACTTTGGGGACAGCGCCCGGTCCAGTTGCAATCCCGCCGGAGAAGAAGCCACCGACCTCAGCCAGGTCTTCATGGATACCGATCTTTTCGGGGGGCTGGTCAAAGGCTACCTCAGCCAGGCAAAGTCTTTCTTAACGGAGGCGGATCATCACTATCTCTACGACTCGGTGCGCCTCATTACCTTTGAATTAGGACTGCGTTTCTTCACGGACTACCTGGCTGGAGACGTTTACTTCAAAGTCCGCTACGACGCGCAGAACCTGAATCGCGCCCGCGTGCAGTTTAAGCTTTGCGAGAGCATTGAAGCGCGGGAGGCGCCCATGCGGCGCGCTTTGTTGTCTTGTTAGGCGCGGACTTCGCGGAATTTCTTGCCGAAACCAGCCCCGGATTTCACGGTTAGATTGGTTTTCAAACGTCTCACCCGCGCATTCGGGGACAATTTGGTTTGAGCCCCCTTCTCCCGGACGATAGCCTTTTCGAACAATGACTCGCACTCACAGGCAAACCCAGAGTGGCCATGGCATCCCCCAGTTTCAAGGGGGTCTGCTCGCGTTTCTTCTTGCCGCATTTTCTTTCGGCTGTTCGGACTCCGCCAAGCAGGAAGCACTGGAACGCGAAGTCAAAAAGCTGGAGACGGACCTCCGCCAGCTCAAGAGCCAACTCGATCTGGAGCGCGAAACCAACAAGTCCACTCTTACCGATCTGACCAACCGTCTGGCCGAGACGGAGCGGCAAGCTTCGGAACTGAAAGAGACCTCCGCCACTTACTTTGAAGGTAAAGACAACCGCCTTCAGTATGTGGAGGAAGCCCTGGATCAGCTGTCCAAGTCGGTGTCCTACACCATTATCCGGCCAGGGATGGAGACCTCCCAGCCGTTACAGAATGCTTTTGGAACCTTTCTGGTCCGGATTCAGGACTTCACCGTCAGTGCGCCCGGAGAAGGTTATGTCCTGAAAATGAAGGTCGGAAACACCACCGGCATGGTGGTGCATGAGTTTGTCCTGGCGGGAGACTTCGGCCCTCCCCGGCCCGTCCCCGATTCAGGAGAGGACCCCGAAGTCTTTCGGGAGAAGTTGAACCTGTGGTTTGCGAGCCGGATTCCGTTTGAAGAAACCTATTCGAAAACACTTCAGCCCGGCCAGTGGACGTCCGTGGACCTTCCGATGAAGGCCTCGTCCATGAATGACCTGGAATACACCCAACTGGCCATGGACGTGCGCCGGGCCGGCTTGGGCGATCCGGAGTCGGAAAAGTATCTGAGCCTGATCGACATCAACGAGACGGGATTCCGGCCCGTCCGTTCGGCCTTTGGCACGTTTTTGCTGGCGGTCAAAAGCGCCGAACCCACCGACAGCGGTCTGCTGAAGCTGACCATGAACATCGGAAACCCTCTGGGCCTTTCCATCGCGCAGAGCCGTTTTCTGGGAAACGTCGGCCCTGCCCGTCCGGTTAAGAAAGACTCAGAGAATCCCGACGAATTTGCCCAGCGCATCGAGGAATGGCAGAACGACATCAAGCCTTTCGAAATCAAAGTCTACGACTCGATCGGTCCGGTCCGCTGGAGCGAGGTCAGCCTGATTCTTCCGGTGCGCGACCGCGAATCCGCCGAGTACATCGAACTTGGAATCGAGCCGCTCAATGTCTCCCTGCCCCAGCCGGGAACCAACGCGAATTCCACGCCTCCCCGGGCGCGCCCGGCCAACTGAAGCCACCTTGCCCTTTTCGCCGGCGGACCGGAGCCGTTGGTGGAGAAAGTGCGACGACCGGCCCGGAACCTTGAGGCCCATGACCGGCCGCCGCTTGCTGCTGCTTTCACTCCCAAACCTAACCCTTCGGGTCAGGCAGATTCTTTTGAGGAAACACCACTACCAAACCAACCTCATCGAACCCTTCACAAATCTGGCAACAGTATAGGCAGCGGTGGCACGATCCACTACGCACGCCTTGACTAAGGCATCGCAATTATTGGCATCCGGGGAACTGCGTCCCCTGCGAAGGCCCCATGAACCGGGAGAAAAAGCCTCCCACGGCGGGACGGCGGCCGAGAAAAGCCCTACACCCCGTCACTCACTGGCCGGAACGACCACCACGGGCACGCTGGAGTGGTGCACCACTCCTTGAGAAATGCTGCCCAGGATGACCCGGTGCATCAGCCCATGCCCATGCTGCCCCACGACAATAAAGGCGGAGTCATGGCGTCGGGCAAACTCCACGATGGTTTCCACGGTCCTCCCGGTGCGCATGTAGCCTTTTGCCGAGAGCCCCCGCTCATGCAGGTCCCGCACGATCTTCCGGATCTCCCGGGCCTCGTCCCGCAGTTCTTCTTCCCGCTCTTCTTCCCCGGGAAAGGTGTACTCGGCATACCCCACAAAGTCCGGGTCCGGCGCGCAAACATGCAAAACGAGCAACTCGGCGCCCAGGGCCTGGGCCAGGCCGGAAGCGGTTTCAAGGACCGCTTCCCGTTCGGGAGTGAAATCGAGGCCTACGGTAATGTGTTTCATCCTCAGGATCGCTGAAGTGAAATATGGCGGCAACGGATGCGCCACGCAATGCCTCGTTGCCCGCCAATTTTTCCACCCGGCCTAGACCCACCCCGCCGCGCCAGACGGACCGCGTCCCCGCTATCCATCCAGCCCACCTTGACCGCCATAGATGCAGACCGCGCGAGTCGAGCAGACCTCCATGCAGCGGGTACACAAGTTTCCGTGAAAATTGCGCTCCAGGTAGTGGAACGCGCCCAAGATACGGGGCAGGAGCCAGCCAATCTCAGCGGCTGCGGCGCTGTTTCTGGAACTGAGAAGAGACTTTACGGCTCTCTCCCCACTAACCAGGACATTCAGCCGCATGGTCAATTCCGGATGGTCTTTCACATAGCGGCAGTCCATGAGGTCCTCATTGAAAGGCGGCTCCGCTTCCAGTCCCTGCCGCAGACGGATCAACCGCTGAATATGTTCCCAACATTCCCGGATGAGCGAATCCGCATCCGTCGACTCCGGCAGGCCATGGGCAGCCAAGCGATCCTGAAGCTGGACTTTCCAACTCCGGAGGAACTCGCGTTCGCCAGAAAACGCAGATAGCTGAGCGGCTTTCATTACCAGATCCGCTGGAAGGGGGTCACGGACGGGTTTCCAGAAGAGAATAGCCTTTCTCAGACACGCTTCACAAGCTTCAGCCAAAATAGGCCCTGTTTTTAACAAGAAACGTACACAGCCCCTCAAACTCGTTCGCATTCCAACCATTTTTCCTGGCTGAACGGGAAAATTGGCGTCATCCTGAAAGGATGACTGAAGAGGACCGCAAGACGTTGCGGAAATCGCTCCTGGACCAGTTGGAGCAGGTATCCGCCAAGGCAAGCGCCCACGAAACGCGCCTTTCCTCCGACCACGCCGACGAAGTGCGTGACGTCCTGGAAACCACGTCGCACCGCGTGGAAAGCCAACTGGACGCCCAGATCGCCGAAAGCGAGGAAAACCTCATCGCCAAAATCGGTCACGCCCTCGAACGGATGGACCAGGGCAACTACGGTCTGTGCGAACACTGTGGCGGAGAAATCCCCCTGGCCCGGCTTCAGGCCAAGCCGTCCGCCACCCTCTGCGTCGGCTGTCAGGAAAAAAAAGAAAACGGAGCGCACTGAGTTTTCTCCGGCCCGCCGGAAAGGGGCGGGCCTTTCTCTTCCCGCCCTTCCCGCCCTTCCCGCGCTCCGGAAGCCGCGGCCCGGAATCCGTGGCTGACGCCGCCTCATCTGGCGCTATGGTGGAAGCCCCCCCAATTATGGATGTCGATACCGTCAGAGCCCAGTTCCCCATTCTCTCCCGCAGCGTGAACGGAAAGCCGCTCGTCTATCTGGACAACGCGGCCACCACCCAGAAACCCCAGGCGGTCATCGATACGGTGTCCCACTTCTACGCCCACGAAAACGCCAACATCCACCGCGGCGTGCACTACCTGAGCATGAACGCCACGGATGCCTACGACCGGGCCCGGGCCACCATTGCCCGCGCTCTGAACGCGGAATTCGAGCAGGAGATTATTTTCACGCGCGGTACTACGGAATCAATCAACCTGGTGGCCCATTCTTTCGGCGCCCGTCTCCAGCCGGGGGACGAAATCCTGATAACCAAGCTGGAGCACCACGCCAACATCGTCCCTTGGCAAATCCTCGCGGAAGAACGCGGCCTCACCCTCCGCTGGGCGGACGTCACCCCGAGTGGGGAAGTGGATCTGGATTCCTTCCAGAGTCTCCTTTCCGAAAAGACCAAACTCGCCGCCTTCAATCACGTCTCGAACGCTCTCGGCACCATCAACCCCGTGAAAGAGATGACCCGTCTGGCCAAGGCAGCCGGCGCCACCGTGCTAGTGGACGGCGCCCAGGGACCGCCTCACCTGCTGGTGGATGTCCGGGACATCGGTTGCGATTTTTATGCTCTCTCCGGTCACAAGGTCTTCGGCCCGGACGGCATCGGCGTACTCTACGGAAGGCACGAACTGCTCGAAACCATGCCCCCTTACCAGGGCGGTGGCGACATGATCGAACGCGTCACCATGGAGAAGACCACCTTTCGCGGCCTTCCGGAAAGGTTCGAGGCGGGCACGCCGAACATCAGCGGCGCCATCGGCCTGGGCGCGGCCTTCGACTACCTCCAGTCCCTCGGCTGGGAGGAATTTCACGCCCACGAACAAGCCCTTCTGAAACGCGCCACCGAACGGCTCTCGGAAATAAAAGGGCTCACGATTCATGGCACCGCGCCGGAAAAAGTGGCGGTGGTGTCCTTCACCATGGATGGCATTCACCCTCACGACATCGGCACCATCCTCGACACCCGGGGCGTCGCCATCCGGGCCGGGCACCACTGCACACAGCCGCTGATGACGCACTTCGGCTTTACCGGCACCGCCCGCGCCTCCTTTGCCTTTTACAACACCTTGGCCGAAGTAGATCAACTCGTGGAAGCCATCCAAGTCGTGCACCAGTACTTTAGCTGAGAAGCTCAGAACTCAAGCCCTTCCCGCCATGGACGACCTCGCCGATCTCTACCAGGAAATCATTCTCGCCCACAATAAGCGCCCCCACAATGAGGGCATCCTGGACCCCCGCACCCACGATGCAGAAGGCTACAACCCACTCTGCGGCGACCGCCTTGTCATCCACGCGCGACAGGACCCCGCAGGCAAACTGGAAGCCGTCCAGTTCTCCGGCGAAGGCTGCGCCATTTCCCGCGCCTCCGCCTCCATGATGACCGACGCCGTCAAAGGCCTGAGCGGCGACGAACTCAGGAAAAAGGCCCAGCAAATCCTGGAGTACCTCACCGCTCGGGAAGCACCCCCCGCCCTGGACCTCGCCGAATACGGCGACCTCGCCGCCCTCTCTGGCGTCCGTAAGTTCCCCGCCCGCATCAAGTGCGCCACCCTCGCCTGGCACACCCTCCTCGCCGCCCTGGCGGGGAAGGAGCAGGTGAGCACGGAGGAGGCGTGATTTACTTACCAGAAAGCGCCCGGGGAGGCGTAGCCTCTTTGGACTGCGGCGATTCTTCGCCGCTTTCGCACGCAGCATGAACTGCCCGAGTGATCTTAAGCAATCGCCCGAATTTTCGCGTTTCCCCGCCCGCCTCTTTTAAAAATCATCCCGCACATTCACCCGGTCCGTCTTAAAAGTAGCCAAAGTCTTCTGAGACGCCGGACTCGCGGACTGCTCAAGCCAGCCGGCTGAGCACCAAGGGTAATCCCTGGCACAGGTGACCAACCCGTGCTTCACCGCAAATCGCAGTCCGTTATTGATCTTGGCGATCGCTGGTGATTGGGCGGGACGTCTACACGTGGTTCCGAAGAAGAAGGCTTAGGAGAACTCGGGAGTTTCCGCAGCATGCGAAAGCGGCGAAGAATCGCCGCAGTCCAAAGAGCTACGCTCCGCTGTCGGGCCATGTCCGAATGGCGCCCGAAGGGTTAGCTTGCATCCTGCCAACTGATCTAACCTTTAGCCCTTCTCCTCTCCCCTCACCCACACACCAAAACCGCCGCGCCGGTAAACTCCCCCTGCCGCAACGCTTCCAGCGCGTCGTTTGCTTTCTCCAGGGGATATTCCGTGACCTCGGTCTTTACATCCGCCTTGGGCGCGATGTCCAGGAACTCTTCCGCGTCGCGGCGGGTCAGGTTGGCGACGGATTGGATGCTGCGTTCTTCCCAGAGATCGCGATAAGGAAAAGACGGAATGTCGCTCATGTGGATGCCGCCGCAGACCACGCGGCCACCGCGCCGGAGCGCTTTCAGGGACTGCGGCACCAGGGCGCCCACGGGGGCAAAAAGGATGGCGGCGTCCAGTTCGTCTGGCGGGGTCTCGTCCGAACCGCCCGTCCAGACACAGCCGAGACGCTTCGCGAAGGCCTGGGCGGTATCGTCACCGGGCCGGGTGAAGCCATAGACTTCGCCGCCCCGGTAACGGATGACCTGGGTAATGATGTGCGCCGCGGCGCCAAAGCCATAGATACCGATCCGCCGAGCGTCTTCCCCACACATCCGCAAAGCGCGATAGCCGATGAGGCCCGCGCAGAGCAGGGGCGCGGCGCTCAGATCGGGGAAACGGTCTTCCGGCGGCAGCGGAAAGGCATAGCGCGCGTCGGCCACGGCATACTCCGCGTAACCGCCGTCCAGGGTGTAGCCGGTGAACTTCGCCTCCGGGCAGAGGTTTTCCTGCCCGCTCTGGCAGTAGCGGCAGGTCCCGCAGGTCCAGCCCAGCCAGGGTATGCCCACGCGGTCGCCCATCCCGAGGTGGGTGACGCCTTCGCCCACCTGATCCACCCGGCCCACAATCTGGTGCCCGGGGATGACCGGCAATTTTGGGTCCGGCAGTTCGCCATCCACCAGGTGCAGGTCCGTCCGGCAGACACCGCATACCTGTACCCGCACCCGGATCTGGCCGGGCCCGGCGTCAGGGACGGGATGATCGTCCACCTGCCGCAACGGCTTACCTGCCGCCTCGAAGAGCACCGCCTTCATCTCACCCGGCCTCCGTCAGGGATGAAACTCGAAGTTGTCCGGCTTGATCGCCAGGACGGAACTGGAAGCCTTCTGGACCACATGTTCCGCCGTGGTCCCCATGAGAAGCCGGCGCCACCCCGTGCGGCCCACCGTACCCATCACGGCCAGGTCCGCGTCGTGTTTCTTCAGGTAGTTGATGATGGCCGTGTCCGGCCTCGGGTCCAACACGGCAGCCGTTTTGACCCGGGAGCGAAAACCGCGCTCCTCTCTCACGTCGTCCACCAAGTCCTCCAGCCTGCGCAGGGCCAGGGTGCGCTGATAGTCATCCCGGCCCGGGGGCATATCCACCTCCAGCAGGCCCAGGCCGGTTTCGCCCAGGGAAGACACCGCCGGGCGCACCACGGACAGGGCAATCAATTCCGCTCCATCTTGCTCCGCGATCTCCCAGGCCCGGAGAAGGAGGTCCCGGGACGTCTCGTTTGAGCCGATACACGCCACCACTCTGCCAAACGGCTGCGCCTGGGCGGAACGGATCAGCAAGACCGGCAGCGGCGCTTTCCTTACACAACTGGTGGCCAGCACGCCGACACGCTTTTCGTCCCGGCTACTCCCCTGCGCGCCGAGCACCAATAGATCCGCGTTCTTTTCCTGACACACCCCCAGGAGTTCTTCGAACGGATGTCCCAGCCTCACTTCCGCCACATAGGGATAGCCATCGCCCACGATCGCCAGGACCTGCTCCTTGAGCTTCCGCTCCGCGCTCTCCAGCAGGGAAGATTTTTCCACGTCCACCTGGTCGAGAGTTTCCTCCACCACTTGGGCATCGACCACGTAGACAACGGTCAATTCCGTCCGGTCCCAGGCCGCAATCCGAAAGGCTTCCGCCAAGGCGCTTTCCGCGGCTTCGGAAAAGTCCGTGCCGGCCACTATCGAACGGAGGTTTTTCATGACAACAGCCTATACCCAACCTCCGGCCCTGGAAATCACTGACTTCCCGGGCTGGGCAGCTTTTGCGCGGCGGCTCTTGAATCTTGGCAAAGATGGAACCTGATTCGTTTTTCCCTCACGCAACGCCTCCGATACTCGTATTCTTCCAGAACAAAAACCCGCCAGGAAGCGTAAGGCTCGCCTCTCTCTGCCTGTCATTACCCTTGTAGAACTTTCACCATGAAATGGTCGATCAAACTCGCCACCATCCGCGGCACGGAAGTCCGTGTTCACCTTACCTTTTTCATCCTGCTGGCTTACCTGGGAATCGTCGCCTGGATGCAGGACGGGCCGCAGGCCGCCCTGGGTGGGATTATCTTTCTCTGTCTGCTGTTCCTCTGTGTGCTGCTGCACGAATTTGGCCACGCCACGGCGGCGCTTCGCTACGGCATTAAGACGCCGGACATCACCCTGCTGCCCATTGGGGGGGTAGCGCGCCTGGAGCGCATGCCCAGAAACCCGGTCCACGAACTGGTCGTGGCCATCGCCGGCCCCTTGGTGAACGTGGTCATCGCCGGCATCCTCATCCTGGTGAACGGTGGGTTTCCCAACATCAATCTCGAACCGAATCTGGAACAGCACATCTCCCTGGTGGAGTCGCTGCTGCTGGTAAACATCTGGCTGGTCCTGTTCAACCTGATTCCCGCCTTCCCCATGGACGGCGGCCGCATGTTACGAGCCCTGCTGGCCATGCGGCTGGACTATGCGCGGGCGACTTCCCTGGCCGCCACAATCGGGCAGGGCTTGGCGGTGCTGGGCGGCGTTATCGGGTTCCTCAGCGGTCACATTCTGCTGATGGTGGTCGCGATCTTCATCTTCATGGCGGCGGCTCAGGAGGCGAACGTCACCAAGGTGGAAGCCTTCATTTCGAATGCCCCCGTTTCCCGCGCCATGCTGACGGACTTTGTGGCGCTGCCTTCCAGCGCCACGCTGAAGGAAGCGGTGGATGCCCTGCTTGCCGGTTCCCAAAATGACTTTCCCGTGGTGGATGCCGGCCAGGCCTACTTGGGCCTGCTGACGCGCGGCACGTTGTTCAAAGCTCTGGCCGAACTGGGTCAGGATGGCTCCGTCCGCGACGTGATGACTGTCGACGGTCCCGTCACCTCACCCCTGTCCCACTTGTCAGATGTGTTCATGACCATGAACCAGAAAAACGTGACCACCCTGGCGGTCCTGGGTCCCGACGGCCGCACCCTGGCCGGCCTGCTCACCCGGGAAAACGTGACGGAGTACATCATGGCGAACTCCGCCCTGTCCGATTACCGCTCGGCTCACCCCCAGGCGGTTTGACGGGCACGGCGAAGCCGGCTATTGCCTACAGATTGGCAATCATCCTGACGGATTCCCCATACCCCCGAATCTCATCCAGGGAGGTTACGCCGCTCTTCACTTTCTCCAGCGCCTGGTTCAGCAGGTGGCGGTGGCCGGACTGGATGAGTTTTCGCCACAGAGTGTGTTCGTCGGCGCCCGCCAGCAGCATTTCGTAGTCCGCCTCGTCCAAGTGCCAGATTTCGAAGACTCCGGTCCGGCCCAGATAGCCCCGGCCCTCGCAGGCTTCACACCCTCCTTCCGCCGCTTCCCGCGCTTCTTCCGGGGCTTCCAAGCCGAAAACTTCAAGCCATTGACGGTCCCTGGCGTTGGGCTTAGCAAGCCGGGCACAGGATTCACACAGTTTTCGCACGAGCCTTTGGGAAACGATCAGTGACAGGCTGACGGCAATCTGGTGATCGGTCAGCCCCAGGTTCCGCAAAGCGGTGACGGCGCTCACCGCGTTCCGCGCATGCAGGGTGCTCAACGTGACGTGACCTGAAATGGCGGCCCGGGCGCAGACTTCCGCCGCCTCGGCCTCCCGCATTTCTCCCATCATCAGAAAGTCCGGGTCCATCCGCAGCATGGCTTTCAGACCATTGGCAAAATCGACGCCATGCCGCGGATCGACCTGGATTTGGTTGATGCCGTCGATCTCATACTCCACCGGATCTTCGATGGTCAGGATGTGCCGGTCGCGGCCCGCCATTTCGTGCAGCAGCGCATAGAGAGTCGTCGTCTTTCCGCTACCTGTCGGGCCAGTCACGAGGAACATGCCATTCAGGTTTCTCAACCAGGCGGTGACCTTTTCCAGGCCGTCTTCACTCAAGCCCAGATCGGAAACCTGGTGCATGACCCGGACCGGATCGAGCAGGCGCAAAGCCAGTTTCTGCCCGCTGATGCAGGTGGCAAAGGTGTAGCGCACATCCAGGACGCGATCCTGAAACTCATAGGTCCGGCGCGCGGACCGGGGCGCCACCAGGATGCCGGGATCGATGCCCGCTTCGCTCTTAAACTGGTTCAGAATGGTCTCCCCAACTTCCCGCGTCAGCCGGTCGATCTCCACCAGGCGGCCATCGATGCGGTACCGCAGTTCATAACCGCGCATGGTGGGGTCCAGGTGCAGATCCGTGGCCCGGCGGTCCAGGGCTTCTTTTAGAAGCCGCTCGCAGGCCAGTGATTCAGGATCCAGGCGTTCGGGACCGGGGTGACGTTTTGAGGGAGTCAGGTCGGGTTCGGACATGGGGTCAATCTGATTGGGGAAAAGGAGAATAGCAGTGGCCAAGCACTCACCCTCCTCCTCTCCAAAGGTTACGAAAGCAGGACGCGGTGGAACAGCCGAAATGCGCCGGCGCGGTCGCGTCTGTCATCAAAGCGGCGAACTGAGAACGTATCCATCGGTAGAATCCCTTCCGGCGGCTGGTGTACCGGGTCCGCCATTTCTATCCCATGAAATTCCCCAAAGGCAAAAAGCGCTACCTGATCTTCGCGGTCCTCCTGGTTCTCATTGGAATCCGGGCCGCCCTCCCCACCCTCATTCAGCGCTACGTGAACCGGAAACTGGATGAAGTGCCGGAATACAGCGGGCGGATTGGGGAGATCGATCTCCATCTCTTTCGCGGCGCCTACCAGATCGAAGACGTGGATATCCTGAAAACCAGCGGAGACGTGCCGGTGCCCTTCTTCTCCGCTCAAACCGTGGACCTGTCCGTGCAGTGGGGCGCCTTGTTCGAAGGCGCCCTGGTGGGAGAGATCGATTTCAAATCCCCCAAGATCAATTTCGTGAAAGGCCCCACGGAAGCCACCACACAGGTGGGTGTCGACAAGCCCTGGACGGATACCGTCCGCGAACTGTTCCCCCTGAAGATCAACCGGCTGAGCGCCACGAATGGCGAAATCCACTACCGCGACTTTCACGCCTCTCCAAAGGTGGACGTGATGATCGACCAGGTCGAACTGACCGCCACGAACCTCACCAACAGCGAAGACCTTTCCGGAACCCTGGTGGCGGACCTCGCCATGACGGGCCGCGTCCTCCAGGAAGCCCCCGCGAACCTAGACATGAAGCTGGATCCCTACGCGGAGGAGCCCACCTTCGACCTGAACCTGAAGATGGACACCCTCAGCCTGACCAAATTAAACGAATTGACCCGTGCTTACGCGGGATTCGACTTCGAACAGGGCACGCTGACCGTGGCCGCGGAGATGGCGTCCTCGGAAGGGAACTTCGAAGGTTACGTGAAGCCCATCTTCAACGAGATGAAGATTCTCAAGCTGGAATCCGACGCCAAGGAAGGCCCCATCCACGTGGTGTGGGAAGGCCTGGTTGGCGGCCTGTCCAAACTGCTGCGCAATCAGCCCCGCGAAACCTTCGCCACCAAGATCCCGCTGTCCGGCCGGTATGAAGATCCCCGACCGGACGTGCTGCCCACCATCGGCAATGTCTTTCGCCATGCCTTCGTTGAAGCGTTTGAGGGCGACATCGAAGGCACCATCGACCTGGAAGATGCCTCGCGAAAAGCGGAGAAAGAGGACAGCTCTCCATCCGAAAACGATGGCAATTTCCTGGGCCGTCTGTTGCATCAATCAGACGAGCCTTGAACTCAACCTGCCTTCCCTTCTTATCCGGCGAGACAGACCGGCGACGTTTCTTTGCTTCCTGGCAACCCCGGAGGACAGGACGCATTTGCGCGGTGGCTTGATCGACCGCTTTTGGTATCATCACGTTCCCGGCCAAACCCCTCCGGGGCTTTTTCCCATGATGAAAACCCACTCCCTCAACCTTTGGCAGGCCGCCATCGCTCTGTCCCTGACTCTATCGCCATTCTTTTCGACTTGGGCACAGAAGGACAGCAACCGCCCCAACGTCATCGTCGTTCTGGTGGACGACCTCGGGTATTCTGACCTGGGGTGCTACGGCAGCGAAATCGAGACGCCTACCCTGGACCGGCTGGCTGCGGAAGGCCTCCGCTTTTCCCAGTTCTACAACACGGCCAAATGCCACTCTTCCCGCGTCAGCCTGCTGTCGGGCCGCTGGTGCATGCAGGCCGGAGACACCGCCCTGACCCGGGCCGTCATCCTGCCGGAAGTGCTCAAACCAGCCGGTTACTTCACCGCCATGGCCGGGAAGTGGCACCTGAAAAAAGAGCCCACTGACTTCGGCTTCCAACGCTACTTCGGCCACCTCTCCGGAGCCTGCAACTACTACAAAGGCGACGACACCTTCCGCCTGAATGGCGAGCCGTGGCAGGTTCCGGACGAGGGTTTCTACACCACCGTGGCGAATGTGGACTACGCGCTGAACTTCCTGAACGAAGCCCGCCAGAACGCTCAACCCTATTTCCTCTACCTGGCTTTCAATGCCCCGCACGCGCCGCTCCAGCCCCTGGAAGAAGACTACAAGAAATACGAAGGCCGCTATGACGAAGGCTGGGACGAAATCCGCGCCGCCCGCGTCGCGCGGCAAAAGGAGATCGGTCTCTTCGACGCCTCCGTCGAGGCCAGCCCGCGCCCGGACCACGTTCCCGCTTGGAACGATCTGAGCCCGGAGTTCAAGGAATGGGAAAACCGGCGCATGACTGCCCTGGCCGGCATGATCGACCGGATCGACCAGGAAATGAGCCGGCTCATCGCCGATCTCGAAACCCATGGCGAACTGGACAATACCCTCATTCTCCTTTTCTCCGACAACGGAGCCTGCCCTTACGACCGGCGCTCCATCGGCATCGATGAAGCGCCCTACCTACCAGACACCGAGTGGAGCGACAGCACCGGCTGGGCCTGGGCGCGGAATACCCCTTTCCGTTTTTATAAGCAGAACCAGTTCGAAGGCGGCGTCGCCACCCCCGCCATCGTTCACTGGCCCGCCGGCCTGAAAACGGAACCGGGCTCCATCAACCGCACCCCCGCACACCTGGTGGATGTCCTCCCCACCATTGCCGAAATCGCCCAGGCCGAAATTCCCGCCACTTGGCCGGACCGCGAACCCAGCGCCCTGGCTGGCGTGTCCCTCGCCCCTATCTTCGCCGGCGGCGAACTCAAGGAGCGCCCGCCCATTCACCTGCTGTATTCCAAAGACCGCGGCCTGCGGATGGACAACTGGAAACTCGTCAGCTTCCGCTCAACCGCCTGGGAACTCTACGACCTCGCAAACGACCGCACGGAACTGCACAACCTGGCCGAGGTATATCCCGACCGCGTCGCGGAAATGGCCGCCCTATGGGACCGCATAACCAAAGAAGAACTGCGCGCCAAGCTGCCGCCCGTTTCCGCAAAATCAGGACCCTACGAGAATCCCGAGTGGACGATCTACGATTCTCCCGAAGCCAGCAGCCTGCGAAAACTCAAAGGAAAAGCCGAGCCCGGCGCCAAGAAACCGAAAACCAAAACCTCCCAAGCTGTCCGGGCCCGAAAAGACACCAAGCTCAAGATCGAAGACGGCCTCCTCGTCCTCACCTGCACCGGCGACGACTCCGGCCTCGCCTTCGATCACCTGAACCTCAAAGAATCCGCCAGCGGCCCCTACACCCTGACCTTCGAACTTTCCAGCGACGCCACCACCGGCGAAGGCGAGATCTATTTTACCACGGACGAGGACACCACCTTACCGAATGGCACCCGCGTTCCTTTCACCCCAAAACACAGCGGAGACTGGGAAAGCTTCTCCCTAACTCTGGATACAGAGAAACCCCTCGCCGCCCTGCGTTTCGATCCCTCCTCATCTCCCGGAACGGCCCGAGTTCGAGGACTGAGGGTGTTGGATGCTAGAGGAGCCGTTGTGGCTCACTGGCCAGAGAAGTGATCCAAGGGAGACCTTTCCCTATTCCCCACTATTCACTGAAACTTTCTCAGGCTTCCTTCTTTCCTCCGACGGGATATAGACACCTTTTTCTTCCGTTAGTTTTTGCAAGCAAGCCCTCACGCCCTTTCTTCCGGCGAAGATACAGATAAATACATGGGGTACTTCTTCCGGAATTAGAAAAGGCCTCTTTACATACGGAGGAGGCCGGAACCGAAAATCAGTGTACTGCACTATTGTAGCCGGAGTCAGGCTGATAAAGATTTCAAACATTAAATAGGCCAAAGGTATGGCCACCAAGAATGGAATATCCGGGCTCCACTTTCGCTCAATGGTGCGAACAGAAACCTCCGTGATGATAGCCGCAAAGATCAAAGTCGGTAGAAATGTGACTACTATGCCGCCAACGATGAGAAACACTTCCAATCCGGGCGATCTTTGGTAAAACACGATCTTATAGACTGCGATGTATATCGCGCCCAGGGTTTGCCCAACCACCAATGTCACAAAAAACGCCCGGCTAAAAGCCCGGCGCACCCTCGGCGATTTCCACATCTCCCAATCTCTCTCCAGTATCCTTAGACAAACCCAAGTTGCAGCGCAGGCTGCGATCATTGACGCCAATACGAACGGCGCGACTGAAAACTTCGTCTCAGGTAGCGAATAGTCCTTCGAGCTATATCCGGAGGCAGAGATCGCCTCGGTCAACGAGGCTGATTTTGAGAATATCTCTATTGAAAACGCGACTCCGGCAATTGTCACGACAACCAAATAGAGCGTCGGCTTGTTCCAACCGAGCTTTCGAAGAACAAGACAGGCCCCCGTTAACAGAACCGCTCCCACCAAAGCCTGGAGACGGAAAAAGTGTGCCACGGTCAGTGCCATTGCAGGCACCACACGAACGATCTTGCCTGATGATGCTGACAGGTAGATGGCGCTCAAAAATGCTCCCACCAATTCCAGCGCCACAAAAGCAGCGAAGGCGGAAGCGACTACTCGCAATACTCCTCGGAAAGCAACAACCACCTTCACGGAACCCTCAGAATTCAGCCGATTCTCCATCATACAAGGCCCCGTTTGATTCCTAGAGTCGCCTTACGATTTGGCGGGTGATCTCCTCATGGCATGACAATTACCTGGGTTAGGAAGGCGCGTAAATGCCCCCCTATCCTGTTTACCTCAGAACAGCCTAAACCTGAAGACAAAACACACTCTCAGCCAGTTGAGAGAAACCGTTACCATCGCTTTCTCGGCGGTCTCAAGAAGTACCGGCGGCGGGACTCGAACCCGCACGGAGGTTGCCCTCCAACGGATTTTAAGTCCGTTGCGTCTACCATTCCGCCACGCCGGCAAGATGTTTATCCTAAGAGATTTACGAAATCACGGTATGGGAAAAACTTGATATTATACAGCATTTTTATACAGTAGCTTCGTAAATCCGCTTTCCGCCCGGATTCTCATGAGCCGCACTCAATCGAAGACCTGGCAATCCACGCGATACCGGAACATCTACCGGCATCAGTCGGGCGTTTATTATGTCCGCATCTCTTCCGGAAGCAAGCTGTCGTGGCGAAGCCTCCGCACGCGGGTTCTGGAGATTGCCAAATCACTGGCGGAAGAGCACCTCAAGGCAGCCCGTGCCGCCGAAGAAGTGCTCGAAGACTCCGACCCCCTCTCCCCTTCTGTCACCGTTGGGCAGTTGATCACGATCAGGCTTTCCCGGATCGACAACGACACCTCCCTAAAGCCCAGAACCAAGAAGTATTGGCACGAGATATTCGAAGCTTTGCTGCGAAGCTGGCCGGGGCTTTCCGGCCGGCTGGCCAGATCGGTTAAAGCCCATGAGTGCGAGCGGTGGGCGCGGAGCCTATCCATGAAATTCTCGGCGACCCGCTTCAACAATACGATCACCGGTTTCAAACACGTATTCGCCATCGCGGTTGATCACGGCATCCGCCACTCCAATCCGGCCTCCAAACTCAAACGCCTCAAGCCGTCCCAGAAAGACCTCACTGCCCGGCTGCCCACGAGGCAACAGTTTCACGACTGGGTGACCGAAATCCGTAAATCCCCGAGCCGGTGGGGGGAAGCCTGCGCTGACTTCGTGGAGTTTCTCGCCTACACGGGCCTCCGCAAAGGTGAAGCACGGCACGTAAAATGGAAGCACTGCGACTTCGAGCGCGGAGAACTGGTTGTGGAAGGCGACCCGGAAACCGGAACCAAAAACCGCACTTCGCGGCGAGTGCCGATAATCGAACCGCTTGAAAAGCTTCTAGAATCCATGCGACGCCGAGGGCGGAATCTACAACCTGACGACTATGTCTGTGAAGTAAACACGGCCAAGGACGCCATGGAGCGCGCCGCCGATCTTGTCGGAATGGCCGCCATTACGCATCACGACCTCCGCCATCTTTTTGCCACCACCTGCATTGAATCCGGAGTGGACATTCCCACGGTTTCCAAGTGGCTGGGGCATAAAGACGGCGGCGCCTTGGCGATGAAGGTTTACGGACATCTCCGGAACGAGCATAGCCTTTCCCAGGCAAAGAAGGTTTCCTTCTCGTAAACGCAGCTCAGTTCAGAGCTCTTGAATATTCCTTTTGAATCTGCTATCATAGAATTAACAAATAATTATTTGCGATGATAGAACTCACCGACATTAAGCCACTGACCGACTTTCTGCGGAATTCGAAAGCGCACATCGCCGGATTGCGAAGATCCGGCAAACCTGAAGTCCTGACCGTGAACGGAGAAGCCGCGGTAGTGGTGCAGGACGCTGAATCCTACCAGGCTCTTCTAAACCTGGTCACCCAAGCGGAGGATGACCGCCGTTTGGCCAACGCCCTCGAAGCGTTGCGCAATGGTGAAGAGGGCATTCCCCTGGGTGAGGCTCGCAACAAACTGAGGGAGCGATTCACGGCAGGCTGATGGCAGCATTCCAAATCCGCATTCATCCCACCGCCCGCGAAGACATCGAAAGCTCCGCCAGTTGGATTGCGGAAAGGGCTTCATCCGAGAAAGCCCTCGAATGGATCGACACCATTCTCGAAACGATTGAAAGCCTGACCGAATTGCCCAGCCGGTGTCCTCTGGCTCCAGAAAATTGGCAAATGGGGACCCGAAGAACTACGGCAATTGCTTTTTCAGGATTACCCCTCGAAATACCGCATTCTTTTTCATATTGTGAACGGCACTGTGCATGTCCTCCAAGTTCGGCACGGCGCCAGACGCTATCTGCATGAAGAAAACTGAACCGCAGCCATGAACGAACCCATGCCAAACAAAGTCGCCCTCACCCCCGGTGAATTCGCCGCCCTGTTTGGAAAGTCCCAAACCTGGGGTTACCGCCAACTCTATGCCGGCAAAGTTCAAGCCATCACCCAGTATGGCCGGGTGATGATTCCAGTCTCGGAAGTGGAACGCATTTTGGGCGAAGCTGGCCGCTATAACGGTGCCGCAGCTTGTGTCAAACTCAAGGCGGATAAGAAAGTAGCCTCAGCTCGGAAGAATGAGGGCGGAAATGTTTGGATCGAAGCTATCTTAAAGAGGCGGATCACACCATCGTCAGCGGGGCGAAAAGGCCGCAATGGTCCACCATCGAAAGAAGGAAAAGCATCCAAGGGGATCTCTGCTTCGCGTAGAAGAGCCCTGCGCCGACTCTTTAGGAACGCGCCTTGATTTGTAGCATTTTCGGCAAGCTTTCTACCACCGTGACCAAGGCAGTTCTCTGCCCAAAAGCTCCTTCAATTCAAGAACGCTGTCGCGATAGAAACGGGTCAACCATTTCTGGACATTGTCCGGCATCTTCCCAACCACATAGGGAATATGATTGGCGAGTCGAAGCTTTAGACGAACCGGCCTCAGTCCGAGAAACTCCTGAATATCAGACGTTACCGTCTCCGGCTTTTTATCCAGTTCTTCCTTAAACCCAATGAAAACTTGTGACGGGTCGAATAGAGAAAAAAGTTGCCGGATCTGGTTCACGTAAAGCCCGTGCTTCAATAAACCAAAATATGGTCCGGCTGACAGGTTTTTCTCAAACTCTCGCTGGATGTTATCGCTAAACGATCCATCAGGCACAGGCATCCGCCAGACTCCTTTGTCTTCCAACTGATTCCATTGATTCCAGGCGCTAAATGCCCGTTCGACGGGGTCTCTCAACATGAGGACAAACTTAGCGTCTGGCGCCCACTCGGCGATACGTTGTAGAATTTCCCTGCTTGCGATATAGGTCGGTGTCGCTTCGAGCGTGACCGATCCTTTTCCCACAAACAAAGATTCATACCAAGCAAGTCCACGCCCAAAATTCTTTGAAAAGAACTCTGTTTCCTTGGGAAGAAAAGGCGCCCACCGGTCCCCGGTCTTCTGAGGAATGACCACATCCGGATGATCCTCGAGGCATCGAAAGACTGCGGTCGTTGCGCACTTCTGAAAGCCGGCAATGAAGACTCTAGAAATGGCGGTCCTTGTGCTCTTGTTTCCATGGTCTCGGGCCCATTGAGTCAAACGCCGTTTCGCGTCATGATGATTTTGCAGGTTCAACCACTTGCGTTTGTTCGTTTTCAAATGTTGCCAACTTAGCTCTCCGGGCACACGAAACGAAATCTGCCGTCCCCTACGAATCACACCCATTCCCGTTTCAAGATCGATTGCAAACATCTCGACATCCGGCCTCTTTCTGAGCTCTACCCAGGCCTTCCAGCAGTCCCCCGTCCAGGCACCCGATTCCCGGGGCACCCGTTGTTCTACTTCGTTGCGAGGATTGATATCGTGGCATAGAACCAAACCTCCTTCGTTTACAACTGCCAAAGCGTTTTCACAATCCCTGTAAAACTGATCTCGCTCGTGAAGCCCATCCACAAAGATGAGGTCAAAACCGTTCCGGTTCTGTTCGAAGAATGAATCAGACGAGGTCTGGAGCACTCCTTCGATCTCGCAGGCTTTCGGATCAACTCCTACCTTCTTCCGAGCCGGTACGTTCTCAAAGTTCTTTCCATTTCCGATTCCGATCTCAAGGTAGCTCTGGAAGCCAAATCGACTAATCAGCCACTCAATGAGTTCGGTGCGGTTGCGCCAAGCTCTAAAGGGTTCGCCTTCGCCCCGGCCAAACCAGCGCTCCGGAATGTTAATCACGGCATCTGGATGAACGAGCTTTACGAAATGCCTTTCACTAGGACAAATGTCCTCGACCCTTTTGAAGTCTACCCAGAGATGATGCGGTTTTTCAAAGACCGATCCAAATCGGCCATTCCCGGAAACCTTTTCCACCCTGACCATGGCAGTTGTCCGCTTGGGCCAATCGATGACGGCGACATTTTTGCCCGTCACTTCTAAACCCCCACTTTTCGAGTTGCTAAGCCCCTCTCTCAGGGTCTCGATCGATGTGCGGTAACCTCCCGGAAAACACAACAGAGCTTCCTCGTCCCGCGGAAAATGCCGCCGCATTTTTTCGACGTAGCGAGGACTAATCACATCGTCGCTATCCAGCCAGCCCGTCGCGACATACCTGACAGGCCAATGCCCCGCAGCCTCAAGCAGCTTGCGAGTGAATAGCGGGGGCAGGTCTGTGGAAAATGGCACATTTACCGTGCATGGGAAAAGCGGTTCCCAGAGCGCCCATTCCCTTACCTTCCGCATTAGCCAATCTGGAGTCCGGTGTTCGTCGAGCAAAAGAGCCAAATAGAATCGTTGGTCGGTCTGCTTTCTTAGCGAAGGCAGGCAGAATTCTTCAAAGAGCTCTGTCCGATGGTGAAGCCATTCGTCAAAGTATGCAGGGGGCGGCGCATCTCCCTGTTCCTCAAGAAAAGGCAACACTAGGTTGAATCGCGTCAAAAAGACTAGCGGGATCGTGCCCTTGAAGTCGTGATCTTTCGTCTGGGGGGCATCGTTCTTGAGAACCTCTATTTTGAGATCCCTGCTTCCATTCCTGGCTGGCGTGGCATGATCCGTGGAAATGCGCCGGTCTTCCGCCGCCCACCGATCGTTTGGTGTGAACTGATGCGTCCAATCCGGCCGAAGGACACTCTCAAAGACTTCCGTAAAAGCCTGGTAGGTTATACTTCCCAGGATTGGGCGAAGCTTTCCATACAGGTAGCGAGAATCGGAAACGAGCCTCGGGTAATGCAGCAAAGTTATGGGCACGTTACTTTTGGACAGGTGAAACAAGAGCTTGTAGAGAGCTTCTAGCAGAACCTGCTCTTGATCCTCTCCTTTTTCTACCCGCCACAATCCGCCAGGGATTCCATCTTCCAGTCTTCGTCCCCTACTCAGAGCTTCTTGTGTCACTTGCCTCCGGCTCTCCGCGGCGGCTTTCAAATCTCGTATCGGGACAATGACCCTCTCCAGGCGGATATCCGCGCGGGCCAGAACTTCGCCCACATAGTGACAAAAAGCCGGTGATTTGACGATGTGCGGGGCGTCCGGCTCACGGATGTCTTTCTCCAGTCCCGCCCTGCAGGCCAGACTGATTTCCTTGTTTTTCTTAAAGCCCGTATCGAGACCCAGTCTGGTGAGGAGAAGCATCAAAAAGGAAGTCCCAGCCCGGCCCGTTCCGGAGATTACGACGTGACTTCTCTGCTTCATTGAATCAAAATCCTGCTGACCAAGCTAGCTCAGACACCTGCGATGGAACCTACGATCCCCATTTTTTGTTCAGCAAATCGAAACTTTGAAGAACTGTTGCTCGGCACTGTTGCGACCACCGTGGAATCCTCCCGGAATCCCCAGTCTCTCAGCTTCACCATCATGGATCGGGGTCTTTCTGATCATGCGCGGCACGCGCTGGAATGTCACGCTTCAGATTGTGGTTTTTCCCTGGAATTTCTGAAACCGAACCTCGATCTCTATCTCACATACGGTGAAATTCCCGTCACTTTTCAGTTTCTGCGGAATTCCGGCCACTACGACCGGCTGCTCATTCCCGCCATTTATCCGGGGAATGATCCGGTACTCTACTTGGATTCAGACCTTTTTGTAATGGCCGATGTGGCGGACCTCTATGCGCTCGCGGACCCGGAGAGTTCCGTTACCGCAGCCCAGGACTTCATTCTCACGCTCAAGGAGGGCCTGGGAGGATTTGAACTTCCAGAGATCGACCTCAGTGCTCCCTACTTCAACTCCGGCGTCCTCCTAATCCAACCCCAGGGGTGGCGGGAACGGGAAATTCCCCGGAGGGCGATTGAGGCCACACTTGAGTACCATCGCCAAAGAGACCGTAACCCTCCCTGTTTTGACCAGTATGGGCTCAACATCGCCTGCTACCAGGACTGGGGCCAGTTACCAGACGAATGGAATACGCCGCCGGAAAAACTAACCAGCCGGTCTGCCCCTCCAAAAATCCTGCACTTCGCGGGAAAAGCGAAGCCCTATCTCGATGAGCGGGACGCTACGACGGTCGGAAAGTATTACGGGAGACAGTTTCGGGATTCAGTCGAGCGCCTTTTAGGCAGATATCCGTCACCTTCCAACACCTCGGCCCCAACCGTCCGTAGCTCAAGTTCAAATGGTGCCAATGGCTCCAAGGCAAGTCAATTAAAAGACTATCGGCCACCAATGTCTCTAGCGCCGGCTCATGCTTTCGGGCACGAACCCGATAAAGGGCCAGTAGCGGTCCTGATTCCTGTTCTTCTGCGTTCCGCCGATTCGTTACGGTTCCGCAACTTCCGTTTCCTCCTCTCTGTTCTGTCACAGTTTGACTGCCAGGTTCTTGTGGTTCAGCAGCTGGTTCCGGAGCAAGACGACGTTGTTTCTGCACTTATATCCTCGCATTTTGCCGATACCCACCTTCTGAGCTTTTCATTTGAAACGGACCTCATCAAGAAAACTACGCTCATCAATCGGGGCTCTTGTCATGCATTTGAAAACCTAGGCGCTCGCTACGTTTGGCAATTGGATGCGGACATTTACGTCAGCCCTGCCGCGGTTCTGCGCCACCTTTCGATCTATCACTCGAAGTCGATACCGGTCATCAAACCCTACCAATACTTCCTCCGGCTGTCAGAAAGAGACACCCGAAACTTTGTCACCTTGACGGAGGACGAACGTGCCATTTGCAATCTGGACACTTTCCTGGTGAGCCGGAATCAAATCATGGACCTCTTCGGCCCCGGGTCGGTAATCTACAGCAAATCCGCTTTCGCCTCCACCGGGGGAATGGACGAATCCTATGAAGGCTGGGGCTGGGAAGACATGGACTTTGCCGCGCGTCTCTCTCGGGTGGCCTCTCCGCATTTCCTGCCATTAAAAGCGGTCCACCTCTACCACGAGGATGACCGCCGCATTACCTCCCAGAACTTTCGAGAGTTTCAAAGTCGCCACAACGGAGACGCTCCAGAAGAAGCCCAAGAATTGATTAGAGTAACAACCGCATTCAACAACTCGTTCCGAAAATATTGCTTGGTCTCGCCTGTCCTGACAGCGGACGTTCTCAAGACGATCAAGCAACTTAGTGAAGACCCGGAAAACCATTTCGCCGGCGAACTGATGGAGATTATCAACGGATCTCGGCCACCCTCCGCGGCAAGGGCTCTATTCATTTCACGGCTCGACAGTACTGATGCCAGTTCTTCTTCCTTCTCCTTGACGTCGCTGACTTTAGGGCAACTGGGAGGAGCGGATGATACTCGATTTGTGGAGTTGATCTCTCAGTGGGCTGATTTCTTGATCGAAAATGGATTTCAATTCCACTTGTTGAGCGAAGCCCAGAAATACTTTCACAACTTCGAGTGCCATTCCAGATACGTTCACTTTCTCAAGATTCTTAGCAAATCAGCGAAAACGTTTCGACTTGGGTTGAATGAAATCCTACACGATCTCGATATATCAGAGCGAAAAAGTCCATCCCGCGCAGAATAGACATTCTGCCAAGTATTGCGCTGTAGCGCCCTGCCGGGGACGCTCAAAGATGATGATCGAACTATTCTTCATTCCATCCTGCTCGCCCGAGATCAATCCCTGCCCCCCAAAAAAACATGCGTGTCAGGCGGGCTCTTAAAAGCCTTACTAAACCGAAGGAGAACGCGATTGGTTTTCTGAGATTGCTACAAAATCATCCAAGAGAGTAATGAATATTTCATTAGCCTCAAAATCGAATACCTCAGAGCAAAATGCAGTCTTTCTTAAAGGGCAGATAATGAATGGAATATACTTTTATGGTACCGGCGGCAAAACCGGAGGCTCTGCATAACGTCTAAACTCCCTTGCTCGTCGCGGGTAGTCAGCCTCCAATACCGCTATCTCATCTATGAGCTCCAGCCTCACCCTGGACTTGTCAAACCACCCCAACGGATCCGACCTATATGATAGGTAGTTCTCGTCAATTTTCTCAACTCCCTCAAAAAACAATCCAATAGCATCTTGGACTTCCTTCGATGGCTGTATTTTACCGTCTTCCACATACAAAAAATACACAAATGCCATCATACTTACTTTTTCCACCCATGCACGCTGGACAAGCTTGTCATCCTCACTCTTTTTCACAAGCTCAAGCCCCCAAAAAAACGTCATTCGCGACAGATTCTCATAATAACCGAGCTTCACATCTCCGCTATTAACGTTACTCTCTTGAGATCGCCCCCAGGCAGATGCCATCAATAGAACCAACAAAATAGCTATATGGTTTCTCATACTATTACAATTCCTTTTACCCAAACACATTACTCTTCAATTTCCTGTCAAACCACCGGCTAGGCCAATCCACCAGGACATTGTAAAACAAGATCTTCGGCGGCATACTCCATAACGGTAAAGTAGTAACTTGGCAATAGCCTGAGTGCGTCATCACTTCCAATAGGAATCGTCCCAAAGTCGTCCCATCTATAGGATGCTTTAAGCTCAACCCATTCATAGCGCCCAGTTTGGGAATCCACGCATCGACAACAATCAAAATTTACCTCCATTTCGATTGCATCAACTTGAAATCCATCCGTGCGGAACGCTTCTCCAGCAGTGAAACCAATAAGCTTGGTAAAGCCTGAGGATGTTTTTGCCAACTTTTCAAACCATTCCAAAACTTCATTTCCAGCAGCGAGTCTCTCTGCTTTCTTTGCACTCGCCAAATCACCAATGAACCCCCAAACGGATTGCGCGGGATCATTAGCCTTCAACTTCCGCCCTGATCCGAGTTCCGTTACTAGTTCGAAAGATTTGAGCCTAGCCTTATTAGGTTGACTGCAAGTCTCCAGACCTAAACGATCAAGGGCATTGGGACAGTTATTCATTGTATAAATATATAAGTTGTTGGAATCTCTCTCGAAGATCGGATCTCGCGATAGCCACCGTCCCAACTCTACCCCATAATAGCGGTACCCGTAGTTATAATACCCAGTTTCAATATCCAGAAATTGCCCTTTAAAGCTGAATGTCCAGTCAAATGCAGAGGCCGAACGATTGGCAAAGCCCGCACTCATTACGGTTCTATCGCCAAAGGCACTATACCCGTAGCGCTCCTGCACATCACCACTCGTATTGGTAATTGAGGTTGCGCTGTAGTAGTCCATCATACAGAAAAGACGCTCATCAAATGTTCCATCTCCAGTAGTATCTCGATCCCTGAAGACCAATTCATCCCTATGTTGCGACCGAGCACCCCAAACGTATTGTATACCCACAGCAGAACTGCCGTTTCGTTCTTCCACGCATTTCCATTTGTCATTATAGTAGTAGTGAGTCATGGTCGCGCCTTCGGACTTGGTGATCTGGTAAAACCGTCCGTCGTACGCATACGCGGCCACAAGCGAGTCGTGGTCATCCCGAACTTCGATCAGACGGTTCCAGGCATCCCATTTCAATTTGTAGAACTTTTCCCAGTCTCCGTCTTTATCCGGAGGTAATTGAGTGGCATTTCCCGCCTTGTCGTATCCAATCCCTTGGTTCGAGCCATCTATTAGCGTAATTTCATTGTCGCGGTTGTTCGAACGGCTTTGACTGAGATCAACTGACCCTTCACTTCGCTTCTCATAAGAGTACCAGTTTCCGGAAGGATCATATCTGAAATCCTCTTCTTGGACGGGGATCGCGGCGATATCCGTTCGGTTAATATTCAGATTACCCCGCTCAAAGTTTGTGATTTGGTATAATCCATCGTAATTGTAATGCTCGTCTTGATCCGTACTAGCCACCAAGTTTATCCGCCAAGTCCGCATACTTGACCGGTTGTAGCCATACTGGAACCGGTCTTTCATCACGCCGCCACTGCTCGTCTGCCACCGCATATCCACCGTTCTTCCAAACCGGTCATATCCAACATATGCATCTCCCGCGTCACCCACCGGCTCGCTTCCTTCCTTAAGGTAAGAGAGTTCCACCTCTGGCTGAGGATATCCGATTTCCACATAGCGGGCAAGCCCCACACGAGTGTAAGTGACGAAGGGACTTCCCTCCCCGTTGACTTGGAGCGACACCACCCGGCTTAAGAGATCATTTTCCTGGCCGCTCGTCCCGTAACTGAAGTCGATCACCCGGCCATCGGGGTAGGTCATCGAGGTATGCCGGATGGTGTTGCCACTGGAGGCGTCGGCGAAGCCATAGCCTACCTCTGGCGTCGAGCCATCCACTGTTCCGTCGTGCTCCTGCTGGTCGGCTGTCACTTGACCAAAGTCATTGTATGCGAAGCCTACCTGATTCAGAGCCGTCCCGCTGCCCACGGTTGCATTGTCATGACTGGTAATCGTTTCGACCAAGCCGCGCTTATTATCAAAAGCTGTGCCAATTCGCTTTACGGTGTCATCCACACCACTGCCAAAAGCAGTAACCCGGTCCTGCGTTCTTCGGCCCAGTTTGTCCCAATCAAATTCATGCACGATCTCGTTGGGGTCCTTCATCTTCGTTATCTCGCCGAGACGATTGTATTCATACTCGATGCGCTCGTACTCCTCATCGAACCCATCTCCCAGAGGATCTTCAAGATCGTCGCTCATCGGGTAAATCTTGGCCCGCAACAGGTCGGCCCGCGCCACGCCGCTATCGCTTAGGGTCGTACCATAGACCCAGCGGGTGACTTGGTTGCCAGTAACGCTATTTATTAGTGTCAAACGCTCTAACTGGCCATCGGGCCCGTATCCGTATTCCGTGGTCCGGTTCGCCGAGTAGTCAGCCTCCGCGGCTTCCTGGTCATAGTTCTCGATCAACCGCACTCGCCGCCTAGCCTGATCGTCTTCCCAGCGTGTTTCGATCTCCATCGGATCAATCGAGGCATTGGCCTCCCCATCGCCCTTGTAGCGATTGCTGTTGACCAGCACCGTATCGCTACGCTCCGGCACCACGTCGGGTCTCTCCAGATCCGCCCCCCCATTGGTCCCAAAGTTAGCGCCCGCCACCACGCGATTAATGCCGTCGTGCCAGCTTCGTTGATAACTTCGAACCGCCTTGGGTTGACTCCCATTCGGACCATTTAGGGAACCATTTCCAGTGGCGTCATGAAAGCGTTGATACGAAATCGCGTAAATCACATTGCCCGCCGGGTCGTAATCCGTTACCGCCTGCTCGAGCACCACATCGTTGCTGACGTCGTTGTCATTGCTGGACGTGCCGGTGTTATAGGCTAAGTAGCTCTCGATAAGTAAGCGTCACGGGAACCACCCCTTGACGGCCTTGGGTGAGCAAGTGTTGTAGGACTACGGCTACGACGGTTGCCTTCTACGACGCGCGCTGGAGCGCCGATACTTCCGCCGTGGCGGTGGAAGCGG
>JAUICH010000048.1 GCA_030427505.1 Verrucomicrobiia bacterium | reverse complement strand
GATGGTATTGATGAGTTCATAGACAGCGATTCTATCTCAGACCGCTCGCGCGGCCTCACTGCCTTCTCATTTAATCTTCGCTTTGCGCGAGCGCCCTTACCAGGGCGCGGCCCGCGAGAGGGGCCTCTCATTGCGAGAACGGTTTTCCAGGCCGGAGAAGGAAATTTTTCCCTCAGGTTGCGACGCACGGCGCACGGCGCGGCTGCCTTGGCGGACCGGGGAGGGCTCGCTAAACGGAAACGTGATCGGAATCGCTGCTTTGTGGCGGGAGCCGGAGGCGTGGTGGGACGGGTTTGGAGAAATGCTGCCTGGTAAACATCCCCCTGATACCCGGATACTTCATTCGCATGGGACCGGGGCGACAAAGCAAAGAAAGAGAAGGCTCATCGCCACCGCCGCGCCTCCGGCCTCCACCCCAAAGCGCCGCTTCCCCGGTACATCCGGGACATCCGTCCGCTGTCCCTCCGCATGGCCCCGGGCCGCCGGTCCCTCACTGGTTCGATTGCGCCCGCCGCAAACCTTGATTTGCGCGCGTCCCGCGCCATGGTGCAACTTGCCCAGGTCTCCGGCGCCATGCTGGGGCGGGCGCCGCCACCTTCCCCATTCACTAACCCTCTTTCATGGACGACGCGATTTTCGACCGGTTAAAGGCCATCGTGGGCGAGGCCCACGTTCTAACAAAGAAGGAAGACCTCATTCCCTATGGGTTCGACGGCACCGCCGCCATCAAAGAGCCCGCCCTCTGCGTCGTCCTGCCCGGCAGCACCCAGGAAGTGGCCGCCATCGTGAAGCTCGCCCACGAGCGCTCCATCCCCATCGTCACCCGCGGCTCCGGCACCGGCCTCAGCGGCGGCAGCGTGCCGGTGAAAGAAGGGCTCGTCCTCTGCCTGCTGCGCATGAAGCAAATCCTGGAGCTGGACACCGCCAACCTCACGCTCCTCGCCGAGGCCGGCGTCATTACCAAGGACATCGACGAAGCCGCCCTGCCGCACGGCCTCTTCTACCCGCCCGACCCCGGCTCTCAGAAAGTCTCCACCATCGGCGGAAACGTGGCCAACAACTCCGGCGGCCTGCGCGGCTTGAAATACGGCGTCACGCGGGACTACGTCATGGGCCTGGAAGTCGTCCTCGCCAGTGGGGAGATCGCCTGGCTCGGCTCGAAATGCGTGAAAGACGTGGCCGGTTATTCCTTGAAAGACCTCTTTGTGGGCTCAGAGGGGACCCTCGGCATCGTGACTAAGGTGCTGCTCCGCCTCCTGCCCCGGCCCAAGGCCCGCCAGACCCTGCTGGCCACCTACAACAGCATGGAAGCCGCCGCCCGCACCGTTTCCAAGATCATCGAAAACCAGATCATTCCCTGCACCCTGGAATTCCTCGACCGGAAGACCTGCGAGTGCGTGGAAGACTTCGCCAAAGTCGGCCTGCCGCGCGGCGTCGCCGCCGTCGTCCTCATGGAGACCGATGGCCACCCGGACGTGGTCATGGAGGAAGCCACCCGCATGGCGGACATCGCCAAGGAAAACGGCGCCCTGGCCGTCAGCCTGGCCGAGGACGCCGCCCACGCCACCCGCCTCGCCACCGCCCGGCGCAGCGCCTTCGCCGCCCTGGCCCGTATCCGCCCCACCACCATCCTGGAAGACGTCACCGTGCCCCGCAGCAAGCTGCCGGACATCGTCCGCTTCATCGAAGACATCGCGAAAAAGTACGATCTGCAGATCGCCACCTTTGGACACTTTGGCGATGGAAACGTGCATCCCACGTTCTTAACCAACGAGCGAGACACGGACGAAATGGAGCGCGTCCACGCCGCCATGGAGGAAATATTCGAAAAAACCATCGCGCTCGAAGGCACCATCACCGGCGAGCACGGCGTGGGCCTGGCGAAGAAACCCTACCTCCCACAGCAATTCCGCGACGCCAGCTACGACCTCCTGAAACTTGTCAAAGCCTCCCTCGACCCGAAGGGCCTCCTGAACCCCGGCAAGATCTTCGACCGCTAAGCAGCGGAACCGCCTTTCCCCATTCCCGGCATGGACCACCCCAAGCCCACCGCCCAAGCTGACACAGCCGCCAAACCCGCCGCCTCCTACCTGACCGGGCTGGACTACTCCGTCGTGCAGCAGTGCATGCACTGCGGGATGTGCCTGCCCAGCTGCCCCACCTACCTGGAGACCGGCCTGGAGCGGAACAGCCCGCGCGGCCGCATCGCCCTCATGCGCAGCATCGCGGACGGAGACCTGGAGGTCACCAAGACCTTTGGCGAGGAGATGTACTACTGTCTCGGCTGCCTGGCCTGCACCACCGCCTGCCCCGCCGGCGTGAACTACCCCGAGCTGTTCGAAAACGCCCGGGCGGAGATCGAGGCCGCCGGTGTGCTGGACCGCCCCATGCGCCGCTTCTGGCGCTGGCTCAGTCTGGACATCATCTTCAGCCACCCCTGGCTGCTCCGCCTGGTGGGAAAGGGGATGCACTTCTACCAGACCAGCGGCCTGGAAGACGTCTTCCGCGCCAGCCGCCTGAACCGCCTGCTGCCGAAGTCCCTCCGCGACCTGGAGCCCATGGCCCCGCGCATCCAGGAGAAAAACTCCGACGCCCTCATTAAGTCTTTCGAACGCGCCCCGAGCGCCCGTTACAAAGTGGGCCTCCTCACCGGCTGCGTGCAGGACCTCGTCTTTTCCAACGTAAACCGCGACACCGCCGACGTCCTCCTGGCCAATGCCTGCACCGTCGTCACCCCGCGCCTCCAGGGCTGCTGCGGCTCCCTCCACGCCCACAATGGCGACTTGGAGCTGGCCAAAAAAATGGGCCGCAACATGATCGAAGCCTTCGGCGACCTGGAACAGTACGACGCCATCATTACGAACGCCGCCGGCTGCGGCTCCCACCTGAAGCACTTCGACACCCTCCTGGAGCACGACCCCATCTTCGCCCATCGCGCCCAGATCTGGAGCCGCAAGGTCAAAGACATCTCCGAATGGCTCGCCGAAATCGGTGTCCGCAAGCCTGACATACCCACCATCGCGGCGGATTCTAACACTACCACCACCACCACCGGCGGGGCAGGGGACGAAGCCACCGCCGCCGCGCCCGGCGCTACCCCACAATCTGAGAAACTCCGCGTCACCTACCACGAAGCCTGTCACCTCTGCCACGGCCAGGGCGTCTCCGCCCAGCCCCGCGAAGTCCTCAAAGCCATCCCCGGCCTGGAACTCGTCGAACTGACCGACGCCACCAAGTGCTGCGGCAGCGCCGGTGTTTACAACATCACCCAGCCCGAGCAGGCCGAAAAACTCCAGAAGGAAAAAGTCGCCCACCTCCGCCAGACCCACGCCCAAGTCGCCGTCACCGCCAATCCCGGTTGCCATCTCCAGCTCGAAAACGGCCTCAAAGCCGACGGTAACGGCACCCCCATGCGCGTCGTCCACCCCATGACCCTGCTGGCCGAAGCCTACCGCCGCGAGCAGGCGTCGCAAGCGCCGGAGGCGTAGCGGACCCTTTCCCCCGGACAGGGAGAGGGGGAGACAAGGAGACAAGGACAAGCGTTCGCGCCGGGAAGGTGGTCCTCGACCTCCGGGCGAGGAACGCGCGACCCGGGCGTGAGACTTCATAACGGCGGTTTCCTCGCAATACGGCAACCCCCTCCCAAAAAGCCCGAATGCCCAAACCCCAGCCCCTCCCAAGGCCAGGCCATTCGCTGAACGCGCTCGGAGATGATCGCGTTCCATCTTTTCCCACCAGTCACTTTCTCAGCAGTCTCGCAAAGACAAGAAGCATCGCTGAACGCAGCAGAAAGGTGGTCCTCGACCTCCGGGGTCCGGGCCGGACTGGCGGAAAACTCGCGACCCGGACAAATAAAACAAAACGGCGGTTTCCTCGCAATACGGCAACCCCCTCCTCCCAAGCCCCCCAGGTCATTCGCTGAACGCGCTCGGAGATGATCGCGTTTCACCTTTCCCCACCAGTCACTTTCTCAGCAGTCTCGCGAAGACAAGAAGCATCGCGAACACAGCACAAAGGTGCTCCCCAGCCTCCAGCCTCCGGGCCGGACTGGCGGAGAACTCGCGACCCGGGAAAAAAGACAGAACAAAACGGCAGGTCGACCCAATGCAGAACTCCCCCCGGCTGAATCACCTGAAGGAAACGTACCCTCGTTAGGCAGTCACCCGCAAGCGTGGCCGGTCTTTTCCCCCCAGATCAGGAGAGACGGAGAGGGATAGAGCGGCGAGAAGTCTAACGAGGTGAAATGCACACTGCTTAGGCAGTGTGGAAAGTTCACTGTCCTTCTTTTCATTTCCGCTCCGTTCTCCAATTTGTCCACACTGCACTAGCCTCCTGTCAGTTCACCGGCAGAGCTTCGCCGGTCACGCCTTCGGCGGGCTCGATGCCGAGGAGCTTACAAATCGTGGGATAAATGCTCAGGGCATCGATCTCTTCGCGGGAGCCCAGCCGGGGAGCGGAGGGGAAGCCCCAGATGATGGCGGTGCCCGCCATGCGGATGGAATCTTCCACCGGGTAGCCATAGGCGCCGAAAATGCCGTCGCCCTCCGCGGGGTCGTACACCGGTTCTGACGCTTTCGTGTCAGAGAAGGCAAAACCGTTCTTCAAGACCAACACACGGTCGCCAATCCGGTCGTCCACCTTGTAGTGCCACTCTTCGGGCAGTTCCTCGGGCTTAAAGGAGCGCCAGTAAATCATCTGGTTCAGTTCCCGGTCCGCCTCGTCCAGGATGGCGGCCTTTTCTTCCTCTCCGGCGGGCAACTCCGTGAAGAACAGGCTGGCCATGCTTTGATTGGCGACGAACTCCACCGGCGCCTTGATCTTGTCGCCCAGCAGGCTGGGAAGGTGGATGTTTTTCTGCAACTCCGTCAGCCCGTGGTCGGTGGTGAGAAAGACGACGAGGTCGCCGTCAGGGTGAATCTCGGACCACTTTTCCTCCAGCTTCTTGAAGAACTCCTCCAGCATTTTGTCGAAGGCGGTGACGGCTTCGTAGGTCTTGTCTCCCCGGGGGCCGTTCTTTTTACCCGCCACGTTCAGCGAGTTCAGCCGGGCCATGACCAGCCTCGGTTTATTGGGGTCGGAGTCAGTGATCCACGTATCGAGCAGTTTGTTCAGACGGTCCTCGTCGCTCATTTCGGGATCGAAAGGCTCGGTGTCAAAGTACGCGGCGGCGTTTTCGCCCGTCTGGTTTTGCGACATGGGCCAGCCTTGGACAATCACCCGGACGCCTTGGCGCGTGGCGGTGGTCCAGATGGGCTCTGCTCTCAGGAGAGAGGGGTCGGTGGGGGACTTGAGGGTCTCTCCCTTACCATCCGCCTTGAAGTTGTCTCCCACAATCCCGTGCTGATCCACCGGCACGCCCGTGGCCTGGGAAACGTGACTCGGGTAGGTAAGGGTGGGGAATACATTCTTGAACTTGTGCGTGTAACCGCCGGCGGAGGACATCTGGTCCATGAAGGGAGTCTCCGACTTGTCCATGTAGTCGCCCCGGAACCCGGCCACGGAGAGCCAGAGGACGGAGGTGCCGCCACCGCCGCTGTTACGCATGGGGGTGACGGGCGCGGCGGCCGGCGTCATGTCGGAATCGCCCCCGCCCGCGCCGGGTGTCCCGACCCTGAAAGTGTCCATGCCCGCGACCTGCTCCGGGTCCAGCAGATTGGACGGCTTCTGTTGGAGCGCCACGAGATCCCGCAACTCCCGGTCTCCGTCCAACTTGGTCCGTTCGAAGGTAATCGCCTCGCTGCCGCTCCAGATAAACAGGAGGAGGAAGCCGGAGAGAATGACAATGAAAAGGCTGATGAGGGAGCTGGCTAGGGACCTGAACATGACGCAAAAATACACATCTCTTTTGAAACGATCAAGACCAGCCCTAGGGTGTGTGGACAAATTGGCGGACTGCCTGGCGCGAGACCATTTTTCGGCTGGCAAGGCGCGCCGAACGCCGTTGGGTGGTCCCAACAGAGTGAGGCGGAACGCAGCCAGGCGTAAAATGGGCCGCGCTCTTGCAAAAATCGCCGCTCGCGGCGCTAATTCGATCCCCTTTTTTCATTCAAACCAGGCTGTTCGGGAATTTGTCCATACACCCTAGAGGCATGGACGTTCCGAATCAATCCACCCTGACAGGAAAAGCCGCCGTGGTGACCGGCGCCTCCAGCGGCATCGGCCGGGCCATCGCGCTCGCCTTGGCGGCGGAAGGCGCGCGAGTCACGCTTTGCGCCCGCCGCCGGGAGGTGTTGGAAACCATCGCAAACGAAGCCCGCGCCCTGGGCGGTGAAGCTCAGGTGCTCACGGCGGACTTCCAGCACGTGAACGAGATCGACTCCGCCATCGAGGGCGCGGCGGATCACTGGAGCGGCCTGGATATCCTGATCAATTGCGCGGGCATTGCCCGGCAGGCCATGCTCAGGGACGGAGACACGCAGGACTGGCGGGACATGCTGGAAGTAAACGTCTTGGGTCTGGCCGTCGCCAGCCGGGAAGCGCTCAAACATTTCCCCGAAGCGGGCGGACACATCGTGAATCTCTGCAGCATGTCCGGCCACCGGGTCCCGGGCCGGGGCGGCTTCTATGCGGCCACCAAGTTTGCCGTTCGAGCCATGACGGAAGGCCTGCGGCAGGAGCTGCGCCACGCCGGAAACCTGACCCGTGTGAGCCAAGTCTCCCCAGGCTTCGTGGAAACACCCATGCTGGACGAGTATTTCGAAAGTGCCGGAACCACCCGGGCGGAAGCCATCGCCTACCCCATTCTGCGGACGGAAGAGATTGCCACGGTCGTGTTGGGTCTCTTGAAGCTTCCGGAAAACGCGGAAATTACAGACGTGTTGCTCCGCCCCACGCAACAGGCGGTATAAGCGGGAAGCGCGTCGCCACCAGTTGACGCCGGGGGAGAGTTGCCGTCTGGTACTCTACATGAGCGTGGAACGCGTCTGGCTGGTGGGACTGGTTGAGGAGGAACTGGATAGCGGCCTCCCCGCCGAGAGTTTTGAAGCGGCCCTCACCGCGATCAAAGACCGGGTCTCAGGCCCCCTGGCGGCGTGCGCCTCTCCCTCCGGAGAAGGCGCCGTTCGCTTTCTTCAGGCCTGCGCCAAGCTGAAGATCGAAACTCACCTGGCTCTGCCCACGGAACGCCGCCTGCTGGAACCCAATGTGCCAGCGCCTCTAAAAGAGGCATGGAATCAGGTCTTAGACGCCGCCCGTTCCATCCGGGTGTATCCCTCCTCCGGCAACGCCAACGCCGCGGCCTGGCGCGACTCGATTCGTCACTTGGCTGAAATCTGCGATGTCCTGCTACTGGTCAAAGACCGGCGGGACCAGCCGGAGGAAGCCAGTAAGGCTCCCCCTTCCGCATCCGATCCCAACGACTCCGCCCAAGATCCCAAGCCGGAGCCAAGCGCTCCTCAACCCAAGGAGACCGGGACAGAAGATAAAAGTCCCTCTGATCCAGCTCCATCTGACGCTCTGAAGAAAGAGCCCTCTCCAGAACAAGAAGCGGCGAAAACCGCCCCAGAAACTAAACCGGAAAAACCAGCCGCGACCGCTGACACGGCGCCCAAGCCCAGCCGCACGTCGTCGAGCAATCAGATCGACTTGGACAAGCTGGAGGAAATGACGCGCGAACGTCCGTCGATGAACGCCGCCATCGAACGGACAAAACGCGTGGAAGCCTGGCGGCACGGCGCCATCCAGGGCCGCTCGATGCTGGATTCGGAAGAAATATTGTCCGAGGCAAAGTCTTCCCGGGTGTCCAAGACGGACTCCGGCGTGGTGAGCAACCTGGGCGCCGGAACCAAAACCGCGGCGCCCCAGCCCAAGGTATCCATCAGCGGGCTGAATCTGCCCATGGTTTGGGTAGAGGCCAAGCGCCCGCGAGCCCTGCACTGGGAGGGGTTTCCCGAGAAAGGCTCCGCCAGCCTCAAACCCGGCCGGGAGTTTCAGCACCTCAGCCGGCCCGCCCGGCACAAGGACGAAGGCGGCCCAGCGGTCGAGGCCTTGAGCCGCGTCGCGACTCACCGGGCTGGCCGGTGGCGGAGCGCTACCCAGACTCTTAAGACCGCCGCCATTGTTTTGAACCTAACCCCCGCGCTGGGCGTGGCGCTGACGCTGCTCCTGGCGATCTCCATGGACCAGCCATTCATCGCCCTGACCAGGGCGCTCCTGGCACTCCTGGCGCTAGCCGCCGTGCTCCTGTTTGCCGCGATGAAGACCGAGGCTCACTGGACGCGCTGGCGTGATGTGCTGGAAGCCAGTAAGTCCCTCAGCGCCTCCGCCGAAGTCTTGAATCCCCTTTTTCACCCGGCGGCGCGGGAACTCCCCGAGTTGGCCACCCTAGTCAGGACTCTGACCCTCAATGTTTACAAAGGACCTCAATCCGGCGAAAAAGCGCTCTTTGAAACGCGGGGCGGTTACGTCCGCCTCCGCGTAACCGCGGAGATGGACCATTGCCGGAACCGTGCGGAAGCCATGCGCCGCAAGGCAAAATGGACCAACTGGATCGTCCTGACAGGTACCGCCGCCGGTGCGTTTTGCGCGGGCTTGGGCCTCCTCGGCGGCCTGGGCCACGCCTCCTGGCTGGAGGCGGACCACTGGCTGGGCCACTTGATCGGGTTCGGCGTGGTGGTTTTCCCCACCATCGCCGCCGGCACGCTGGCCCTGGCGTCGGTCTTCGGCTTCAGCCGCCGCCAGCGGTACTTCTCCGCCATGGAAACCCGGCTGCGCCACCTTCAGGAACGCCTCCAGGCCATCTCCACCTGGCCAGCCCTGGAGACCCTCATGGCGGAAACGGAAAGTCTGCTGATTAGCAAAGCCACCGGCAAAGCTGCGGAAAGCTGATCGGGGAGCCCCGCGCCCCTCCGTCCATCTCCCCAGAACCTTCGACCACCATTTGCGGATTGCACCACCCCACGGACCGGGGAATGGTTTGAGGCAGAGATGAAAGTTGTCGTGTTAGTCAGTGGCGGAATGGATTCGGTGACGGCGCTCTACGAAGCGGTGTCCGCGCCGGGCCAGGAAGTCGCGCTCGCCATCAGTTTTGACTACGGGTCGAAGCACAATCACCGCGAACTCCCTTTCGCCCGCCACCACGCGGAACGTCTGGGCGTGGAGCACCGGGTCATCGGACTGCCTTTCATGGACGAGCATTTTTCCTCGGATCTCCTCAGCTCCGGCGGCGAGATCCCCGAGGGCCACTACGAGGAAGCCAGCATGAAACAGACCGTCGTGCCCTTCCGGAACGGCATTCTCCTTTCCATCGCGGCCGGGCTGGCAGAAAGCCAGGGGGCGGAGGCTCTCGTCATCGCGGCTCACGCGGGCGACCACGCCATCTACCCAGACTGCCGGGAGCCCTTCATGGAGGCCATGGGCGCCGCCATCCGCCTCGGCACCTACGCGGAAGTCGCGCTGCTGCGGCCCTTTATTGACATGCGGAAAGAAGACATCGCGCGGCGCGGCGCCGAACTGGGCGTGGACTACGCCCAGACCTGGTCCTGCTACAAAGGCGAAGCCATCCATTGCGGAAAATGCGGCACCTGCGTGGAGCGCCGGGAAGCTTTCCAGATAGCCGGAGTGGTGGACCCCACGGAGTATGAAAGCACTGCTCCACTGCCCTCAAAGTAGGACCCGGACCAACGTGTCAGTGGCGGAGGGGCTGAGATGAGAATATCGGAAATCTTTTACTCGATCCAGGGCGAAGGCCTCCTGTCCGGCGTGCCTTCGGTCTTCGTGCGGACTTCCGGGTGTAACCTGCGCTGCCGCTGGTGCGATACCTGGTATGCTTCCTGGGAACCGGAAGGCCCCGAAATGTCTCTGGACGAGATCGAGGCCGAGGTTGGCCGTTACCCCTCATCGGCCCATTGTGTGATCACTGGCGGAGAACCCATGGTCGCCAAAGACATCCGCGAACTTTGCGCCCGCCTTCGGGCCGCCGGCAGGCACATCACCATCGAAACCGCGGGAACGGTGGCGCCAGAGGGGATCGCCTGCGATCTCGCCTCCCTCAGCCCCAAGCTGGCACACTCCACCCCTCACGAAGGGGAGATCGCCCCGGCCTGGATCTCCCGCCACGAGGAACGGCGGCTCCAACCCGGCATCCTGCGGGAATGGGTGGCGCACTACCCCTACCAACTGAAATTCGTTGTCAGCACGAAAGACGACCTGGCCGAAATCCAAGAGGTGGTCACCTCCATCGGAACGGAAATTCCTCCGGACCGCGTTCTGCTCATGCCGGAGGGCATTACCAACGAAGCGCTGAAAGAACATGAGATCGCGGTAACCGAACTCTGTAAGACGACCGGTTACCGCTTTTGCCCCCGGCTACACATCGGCCTGTTCGGAAACACCCGCGGCACCTGACCCTTGTGGCTGGCGGCTCTCGTTCTACTGCCTTACCCCCCGGCCCGGAACGTGAAAATTCGAGGCCCGGTTCAGGCGGCCTGCATTTCTCGCCCGCCGTGCCCGGAGTTGAAGATAGCCATTCGTTTCCCGCTCGGATTGGCAGTAGAAGAAGAAAAGAACGAGCGTCGTAATCAGTCCCAAAACCGGGCTGAACCGGAAAGTGGACGCCATCGCATCGGTTCCCAATGGAGCCAGGATAAATTCGTGCGCCACCCCCTGAAGTAGGCTCCAGGCGAGCGAAGCCGCGAACCACAGCGGCAGCAGAATGGCCGGAGCCACCACACCGGTCAGGATCCCCCGCGGGACATTTCGCTTCGCCAGACAACCCGCCACCATCAAACAGAACAAGACTCCGGGAATCAGCCGGACTGAGAAAACGGCATCGAAGTTCATATGGCTTCCTTCCTCCCCATCAATGAGTTACGCTAAGGAGCCCGGAAAAGAGTCGCTACTACAAAGCTTAGACTTCTTTATAACGTCCCATATTCGACCGATCTTAGCGGGATTCCGCCCTCCGGGACGTTTTCAAAGAGCATTCCGGGTGCCAAAGGCCACCCCACCTGTGCGGAGATCCCCGGCGAAACGGCGGTGTGAGGCGGGAGTTTCGGAATATCTGGCTTGCACCCGGACGCGGTCACCACACAGGGTAATGGAACCGAAATCCTCCCTAGAGCCATGAAGCATTCCCTTCTCCCTCATTTCTCCAAGCTTCTGCCGGCGGTTGTCTTGGCAACCTTGTCCCTGTTCTCCGCCTGCGGCGAGAAAACTCCGGATGAACCTGTCGAGCATGTCGAACCGGTCGGAGCCGGTTCCGGCGATGACCCCGATCCGGAGACAGCTGAAGCTGGCGAGCAGATTACGACTCAGAAAGAGACCGTGGACATCGCGGCCGAAGACAGCCGGTCCCGGCACTTCGCGGAAGTGAACAGCCACCTGGACCTGGGGGGCACGGTGTATGCCTACCTCGATATTGATACCGATCTGGGAGCCCTATCCTCAAAGCTCGACGAAACGCTGAAACTGGTAGCCGGGATGGACGACAGCGAGATCCCGGAAGAACTGGAAAACCTGGATCTGAGAGTCCTGGCCGAAGACCTGGGGCTGGAAGGACTGCGCGCCGTCGGGCTTAGCTCCGTGAAAATGCGGGAAAGTTACCGCAACAAACTTTTCCTCTACACCCCGGAAGGACGGAAAGGTTTGTTCACGCTCTTGGGCGACAAACCCGGCCCCTTCCTCTCCTGGCGCCTGGCGCCCGCGGATGCGGACCTCGTCTACGAAACGGACCTGAAGCTGAAGAATGCCAACGACCTTGCCCAGAAAATTTCCGCCCAATTTCCACAGGGACCCGAAACCCTGGAAGAGCAGATGCAGCAGCAGTTTCTTAGCTTCTCCATGACCGTGGGAGAATTCTTCAACCGGTTCGACTCAAAGCTGGTCGTCGTGGGCCGGGTGGATCCCGAGGAAACCACCATGATCCCTGGGGGAATGGAAATGATCGAAGTCCCCGCGTTCGACCTGGGTATCGCCGTCGAAAACCTGAACTTCCTCTGGGACGAACTGAAGAGGCAGTTTCCCCCGGAATCCCTGGCGGAAGGTCCGGCCCAAGTGGAATTCATCGAAGGCGAGAATTACGAAGCCTATATCGCGATGGATATGATGAACAATCCCCGGCTGCGTCCCGCGATCCACTTCCAGAAAGACCGGAACCTGATCGTGCTCGCAACCAGCAAGGAGTTCATCGCGGAAATGCTGACTCCGGCGCCCGACATTCGTTCCAATGCGCAGTTCGCCGCCTCCGTGGTGGATCTGCCCACGGAGGGAAATGGCTTTGGCTATGCCACGCCCCGGCTGTTTGAGAAATACCGGAGCCTTTTGGAACTGATCATGTCAACGACCCCTTCCGGCACCAGCGACGTTCCGGAGGAACTGATGGACATGATCATGGACTGGTCGGTCCCGGAAATCAGCGAGCCAGTGGTGGGAGTCTCCGTGAATCAAACGAACGGCATCTGGATGGTGGGAAATTCCTATCAATCCCACAAACAAACGCTCCTGATGGCGGCGAACCCCCTCATGCTTTCCGTGCTGGCCTCCATGGCCATGCCGGCCTACACCCAGATTCAGGGCAACGCGAAGGCCACTAAGGAAATCAACAACGTCCGGCAACTGATCTTGGCGTGCAGAATGTATGCCGCTGACTGGGACGGGGCGTTTCCGGAGACCTTGGAGGATCTATATCCAGACTACCTGGATGTGGAAGAAATGCTCTCATTCCAGGATCCGAATACCGGACTTCCGGTCCCATATACCTATAACGCGGGACTCACGGACACTTCCTTCAGCAAACTGGTGCTCATTGCCTCCCCAGCGATGAGTGACGGAAAGGTGGTGGTGGGTTTCGTGGGAGGAAACGTGGAGGCCATGACGGCATTTGAGTACCTGAAATCGAAGTTAGAAACGGAAGAGTTTCTGAAAGAACAAGCTCCTGGCGGCGGCGCGGAAATGAGCCCAGAGCAGCGGGCAACGCAAGATCTGGACGCGATCTTGCGGGACTTGAACGGGCAATAAGACTTTCGCCAAGTTCTTCCTCAAGCGGCCTCTCCAACCACTGAATGACTCGATGACGGCGAAAACGCGCTCCCAAGCAGACGGCAGTCCTCGCACAGGGTCTCGTTCCCGCGCCTGTACCGGGGCGGCGCGTTTCCTGTTCCTGGCGCTCCTCTTTCTCCCTCCGGTGGCACTTGTGTCAGGATGCGGGCGGATGCTGCCTGAATATGAAGAGGTTCGCGACTCCGCTTTCGAAGAGCGGGAGACGCGCCGGTTAAAGATCCTATTCCTGGCATGCAGTCTCTATGCGGATGAGTGGAACGGACACTTCCCAGAAAACCTGGAGAAGAACCTGCAAGAATTCTTCGATTTTTCGGAACCGCTCCTGTTTCAGAATCCCAGTACGAAGCATGAATCCCCGTATGTTTACAATGCTGGCCTGACTTACTCTTCACCGGAAGACCTTTTTCTTCTGGCAACACCGGAAGCGGTCTTCAGCGGGAAACGCCTGGTGGGAACCGTGGGCGGTAAGGTATTGGCTCTTTCAGAGAAGGAGTTCCAAGCGAGACAGGCGCAAACCGAGAGTTACCTGAAAGAGAATCCGGCCCCTCATCCCTTAGAGCCCAGCGGTCCGCTGCCGGGTTTGTACTCGCCCATTTCACGGGAAGAGGTGCGGGCTTTCCTTCTGGAAGGACAACATCAGGGAGATCGCCCCTGAGTCACTGGACTTGGCAAAAATGGGACAGGCAACAATTCCGCCCCACCCCGCCTGCGCAATCGATAATGTCCCCAGCGGGACGGGCATCCCTTGTTGACGCGGCGGGGCCATGCCCTACAATCCGCGAAACCCCTGACTCAACGCCCGCTCATGGAATCCCAATCCGACCCCGCCATCGCTCAAGAAGCCGCTGAACTCGCGGAGATCAACCAGAAGCCGTTTATCACCCGGCTCGGATACTATACGAAAAAGAGCGGCCCCGGCTGGCTGCAAGCAGCCATCACCCTGGGAGGCGGGAGCCTGGCGGGTTCGCTGTTCCTGGGCGTCATCCTGGAATACAACCTGATGTGGCTCCAGCCCCTGGCGATGATCCTCGGCGTGGTCATGCTGAGTGCCATCGGCTACGTGACTCTTTCCAGCCAGCGCCGCCCGTTTGGGGCCATCAACGAACACGTCAGCCCCGTGCTGGGCTGGGCATGGCTGATAGCCGCCATGATGGCGAACATCGTCTGGTGCCTGCCGCAATTCGCTCTGGGCACGGGCGCGATTCAACAGAATTTGTTTCCTTCCTTGGAAAACTCCGCGGCAGCGACCTGGGGCTCGGGGCTTGTCCTCCTCGTGGCCGCCGCCCTGGTCGTAAAAGCCTACGATTCGGACAGCCGGGGCGTGAAAATCTTCGAGCTGATCCTCAAAGTCCTGGTGGGCATCGTGGTGGTCTCCTTTTTCCTCGTTGTCGCACGTCTGACCATGGCGGGAGAACTGGAGTGGGGTAAAATCTTCAAAGGCTTCATCCCTAACTTTGGCTATCTAAACCAGCCAGCGCCCTCCGTGGAAACAGCCATCGCCGCCACTGGCGATCACGGAACGGTGTGGACCAGCTTCATTGCCGGGATGCAGAAGGACAAGATCATCGCCGCGTTTGGAACGGCGGTGGGAATCAACATGACCTTCTTGCTTCCTTATTCCATGCTGAAAAAAGGATGGGGCAAAAACCACCGTGGTCTCGCAATTTTTGACCTGTCCACCGGCCTGATCATTCCTTTTATGCTGGCGACGGGGTGCATCGTCATCGCCGCGGGTAGTCAGTTTCACGGAAAGTATGACGACATCCTCGCCGCGGACGGCACCGTGCTGGCGGGTAAGGAAGGCGGCTACAATTCCGTGGCGGATACCTTCATTAAGAAACAGTTTGGCGAAGAACTCGCCGGACTCGAAGGCGAAGCCGCGGAAGCGAAGATCGCCGAAATCAGGGACGGCCTCAGTCTGGCTGACCGCCAACTGGCGGCGATGATGGTGGACCGGAAAGACCGGGATCTCGCGACGGCGCTCCAAGCATTGGCCGGCAAGGATCTGAGCCGAATCATTTTCGGCATCGGCGTGCTGGGTATGGCGATCTCGACGATCATCATCCTCATGCTGATCAACGGTTTCTGCCTTTGCGAAGCCATGGGCAAGCCGGGCGACAAGAAGACCCACTTCATTGGCAGCTTGATCCCCGGTATCATCGGCGTCTGCTTCCCTCTCTTCTGGACGGCCCAATCCAAGGCCGCGCTGGCCGTTCCCACATCGGTCATCGGTACCAGCCTGCTACCGATTGCCTACTTCACCTTCTTGCTGCTGATGAACTCCAAAAGCCTCATGGGCGCGGCCATGCCGACCGGCGTCCGCCGGATACGATGGAACGTCCTGATGGTCATCGCCACCAGCGTCGCGACCTTCGGTTCCGTCTGGGCAATGCGGGGCAAATCCGTCGCGGGTATTCCTTTCGGAACCATTGGTACCATCCTGCTGGTCGTCTTGATGCTGCTCGGCCTGATCGGATTCCTGATTAAGGAGAAAAAGTTTAACGCACAATAAGCGAACCAGCCGGCAGCCACCACTTCTTGAGGCTTCCGCTCTAACAAGCTCCATACGAAAAGACTTACGACAGGATTATGAAGTTCGGAATCATCGGCGCTGGCATGATCGCCAAGTTTCACGCCAAGGCCATCGAGGCTATGGAGGGAGGCGAACTGCACTCCGTTTTTGGGCGCCGCCCGGAAGCCGTGGAAGAGCTGGCCAAGGAACTGGGCTGCAAAGGCTATTCCGATCTCGATGCATTCCTCGGCGACCCGGAGTTGGATATCGTCACCATCGCCACCCCCAGCGGCGCGCACCTGGAACCGGCCGTTGCCGCCGCCAAAGCGGGCAAGCACGTCATTTGCGAAAAGCCCCTGGAGGTGACCCCAGAACGCATCGACCAGATGATCGCCGCCTGCGAGGAAGCGGGCGTGACCCTCTCTGGCATCTTCAACCGCCGCTTCCACCCCGCCATGGAGGCTTTCAAGAAGGCGGTGGACGATGGCCGCTTCGGTACCCTGACCATGTGCGACGCCTACGTGAAGTGGTACCGCAATCAGGCCTACTACGATTCCGGCGCCTGGCGCGGCACCTGGGCCCTGGACGGCGGCGGCGCGTTGATGAATCAGTCCATCCACCTCATCGATCAGCTCATCTACCTGGCGGGTGACGTGAAAAGCGTCTGCGCCTCCACCGCCTGTCTCGCCCACGAAAACATCGAAGTGGAAGACACCGCCGTCGCCATTCTGGAATTCCAAAACGGATCGCGCGGCGTCATCCAGGGTTCCACCGCCTGCTGGTCCTCCACCGGTCACCCCGCGGAAGTGAACCTCTGCGGCGACAAGGGTTCCGCCTTCCTGGCCGACGAAAAATTCCGCGTCTGGGATTTCATGGACGAAGCCCCCGAAGACGCGGAGGTGAAAGCGAACCTCATGCAAACCTCCGAAGGCGGCGGTCTCGGCGCGAACGACCCGAAGGCCATCAACTTCACCGGTCACCAGCGGAACTTCGAAGACGTCGTCAATTCCATCCAGGCCGGCCAGGCCCCCAGCATCTCCGGCCACGAAGCCCGCCGCGCCGTCGCCCTCATCTGCGCCATCTACGAAAGCGCCCGGAACGACGGGAAAAAGGTGTATCTGTGAGGCTAGGCAGTGTGGACAAATTGGGGGCGGACCGGCGCGAGGCCATTTTTTGTCTGGCAAGGCGCTGCGAACAGCATTGGGCCTACCCCCAATAGAGTGAGCGGGAACGAAGCCAGGCGAAGAATGGGCCGCGTCTCTTGGTATTCGCCGCTTCGCGGCGCTGAGTTCTCTTTCCCCTTCTT
>JAUICH010000019.1 GCA_030427505.1 Verrucomicrobiia bacterium | reverse complement strand
ACCGCGTGTTTCTTATCACCGAGGTCGATGCCGAGCGTATGGGATGGTATTGATGAGTTCATAGACAGCGATTCTATCTCAGACCGCTCGCGCGGCCTCACTGCCTTCTCATTTAATCTTCGCTTTGTGCGACCGGCCCGTTGGGCCGGCACTCGTGGGGAAACCGGAAACCGGAAACCGGAAACCGGAAACCGGAAACCGGAAACCGGAAACCGGAAACCGGAAACCGGAAACCGGAAACCGGAAACCGGAAACCGGAAACCGGAAACCGGAAACCGGGAAACGGGAAATCGCTCTGATGATTACCCCTCAGCCCTTAAACAAAGGCGTCCGGACCAACTCGATGATCCGCCAGGTGACGGCGGCGGTGAGGAGGAGGTTCAGGCCCAGGCTCACGGTGTTGGCCAGGGTCTTGGGCTTTACCCGGGCGCAGGCGGTGCGCAACTCTTCGCCCAGCCAGACAAAGGTGAAAACCATGGGCAGGAAGAGGGAAAGCATGAAGCGGTTTCCCTTGCCCACCGGGGTGTACCAGCCATAGGCCATGGCGTAGGCGGCGAAGGCCAGGAACACAAAGCCCACCATCCAGCCGTGGCGCAGGCGCGGCACGCTGGCGATGCGTTCCTCCGGAGGCCGGAGCGCTTTCCACCACAGCACCATCAGGCTGGCCGCGAGCCACAGGTAGGCCAGGTACCAGCCGCGCAGGGGCAGGATTTCCCGCCAGGGTTTGTTGTGTTCTTTGTTCTGTTTGATCTCTTTTGGGAGCAGGAAGTCCAGCGTCTTTGCCTTCGTGCCCGACCACATGCGTTCGAGGCACTGTTCGATGGTGTGGCTTTTCAGGTAGTTGAAGGGGGAGGGCTTCTCTTCGGGTGGCAGCTTGGCGAAGTCTTCCTTGTTCTGGTAGGTCTGCATGAAGGCCGCGCCTTCTTCGAAGCCGTCCACCCACATCCAGTAGGAGGGGTAGCTGTGAAAGGGATCGCCGTAGTACTGGTTGGCGTAGTTCAGGCGTGGACCGGCCACCATGAGAAACCCGGCGGCCAGGCAGGCCACGCCAATGAAATGGTTTGCGAGATTCCAGCGGTCGCGGGTTTCGTCGGGATACTTCCGCATGGCATACCAGCGGGCCAGGAAGCGCCCAGAACTGACGGCGAGGAACACCAGCAAGAGCAACTGCACCGAGCCCTTCGCCAGGTAGGCCAGCCCCGAGGTGACGCCCAGGGCCCCGTAGAGCCAGAGCGGGTTCCGGCGCATCAGGACCAGGCAACAGATCCAGCTCAGGAAAAAGAAGATGTAGAACAGGGGCTCTGGCTGGAAAAACGGCGCCCGGGGCAGCAGCGCGCCCAAACCCGCCACCAGCATGACGTTGATGGTGGCCGGAAGGCTGAGGCGTTGCAGGCTGAAAACCCCCAGCAACACGATAAACGTGGCGGTCAGGATGAGGTTGAACCACTTGCCACGCTCGAAGAAGGCCTCGTGATCTTCGGTGGAAAACCGGGCCGCGACCCAGGGCCACAGCGGGTTCACCACGCCATCCGTGTAGTGGGGCAGGTGCTGCCAGAGCCGGTTGGTCACGCTGTCCGCTTCGGAGGGCGGCGCTTCAGCGCGTTGTTTGGCGATTTCCGCCAGGTGGATGTTGTGTTGCTGGTCCCAGTTCAGGCGATCCTGGTTGGTCTGGTGGACCAGGTGGGTGCCCAGGAAGAAAAAGACCCACAGATAGATCGTGGTGATGACGGCAAACAGGATCCAGCGCAGCCCGCTCCCCCGCACAATGCGCGAGACACCCAGAGCGGGCTCCTTACCGGGCCGCGGCCCGGTTTCTTCTGGCATCGGGGAGTCTTTTGTCACGATTCGTCTGCTTTCCAGCCCGCCGCTTCCAGGCGGTCCTGGCGTTTTTCGACCCAGGATTGGGAACGTTGAAATTCCACCAGTTTTGCCGCTTTGCGGGCATCTTTCCGCGAATCTTTGCTCACGAACAACTCCACTTTACCCATTTCCGCGCCGGGAAGCTGGTGAAGGATCTCCGCATCGGAGGTAGAAAGAACCAGGCGCTTTGGAGCGAACCAGCCGCCGGTGTATTCAAAGTTCGCAATGTCTCCATAGGAAAATTCAATTTCCTTCGGTTCGGAGCGGTGAAAGGTGCGGTCGCGAATTTTGAACTGGAGAGACACGGCGGTTTCCAGGCAACGCAGTTTTCCTTCCACATGCTCGCGCCCGAGGGGGTCGCGAGCGGGAATTTCAAAGTTGATGGACAACTCTTCGCCGAACATGAGAGGGAGTACCACATTAACCGGAGGGAGACGGCAACTCAATGAGCATCCAGCCAGTTTTCGCCGGTACCGGTTTCGACCACGATGGGCACTTCCAGCGGCATGGCGTTGCGCATGCGGTCTTCCACCAGGGGGATGATGTCTTTCGCTTCGTCCCGGTGCAGGTCGAAGACCAGTTCGTCGTGTACCTGGAGCAGCATGCGGGTCTTTGCCCCGCGCTCTTCCAGGGCCTGAGCCACGTTTACCATGGCCAGCTTGATCATGTCCGCCGCCGTGCCCTGGATGGGGGTGTTGATGGCGGTGCGTTCCACGGCATTCCGCACCGTGGCGTTGCTGTCCTTGATGTTGGGCAAATACCGGCGCCGTCCGGCCAGGGTCTCCACGAAGCCGTTTTCCCGCGCTTCTTCCACGATGCGCTCCATGAACGCTTTCACCCCGGAATACTGGCGCAGGTATTCGTCGATGATATGAGCCGCTTCGCCCCGGGGAATGCCCAGCCGCTGGGAGAGGCCGAAGGCGGAAATGCCGTAAATGATCCCGAAGTTCACCATCTTGGCCGTGCGGCGCATTTCCGGCAGCACACCGTCCAAGTCCACCCCGTAGACCCGCGCGGCGGTGGCGTTGTGAATGTCCAGCCCGCCGCGGAAGGCCTCGATCATGGCCTCGTCGCCACTCAGGGAAGCCATGACGCGCAGCTCGATTTGCGAATAGTCCGCCGAGAGTAGCACGTACTCTTCGTTGCGGGGCACAAAGGCTTTCCGGATCTCCCGCCCTTGCTCGGTGCGGATGGGGATGTTCTGGAGGTTCGGATTGTTCGAGGCCAGCCGCCCCGTCGCCGTCATAAGCTGGTGGAAAGTCGTATGAATGCGGCCGCTCTTTTCGAAAACCGCGCCGGGAAGCGTGTCCACATAGGTGCTCTTCAGCTTGGTGGCTTCCCGGTAGCTCAAGATATCCGCCACGATCTGGTGGAAGGGCGCCAGCGCGGTCAGCACTTGCTCGTTGGTCACGTACTGGCCGGTCTTGGTCTTCTTCGGCTTTTCGATGAGCTTCAGTTCGTCGAAGAGGATTTCGCCAAGCTGCTTGGGGGAGTTCAGATTGAAGGGCCGGGTGGAGGCGGCAAAGATGTCGCTTTCCAGGGACTTGATGCGGGTTTCCAGACCCTTGCCGATTTCCTTTAGTGTTGGGATGTCCACGCGGATGCCCTCGTGCTCCATGGCCACGAGCACGGGGAGCAGCGGGCATTCGATCTCGGAGAAAACGCGTTCGACCTTCTTTTTCTTCAGCTCCTCGCGCATGACGGCGGCGAGCTGCCAGGTCACGTCCGCGTCTTCCGCGGCGTACTCCGCTACCTCGTCTCCCTTTTCCTCGACCACGTCCAGCATGCTGAGCTGAGCTTCCTTGTTCTTCTTGTCCCCAATCAGGGTGGCGATGGAGACAGGGGTGTAGCCCAGATAGACCTCGGACATGTAGTCCATCTGGTGCCGCTGATCCGGCTCCACCAGGGAGTGCGCCAACATGGTGTCGAAGAACGGTCCCTTCACCTCCAGCCCCTGCCAGATGAGGACGGAAAGGTCGAACTTCAGGTTGTGCCCGATCTTCTCCGTGCCCTCCTTGGTCAGCACATCTCGAAACTCTTCCATCACCGCCGCGGCTTCCTCAGCGCCGGACGGGAAACCGACGTAGCAAGCCACGCCTTTCTTCCAGGAGAAGGACATGCCCACCAGTTGAGTCGTGCGCGGGTCCAGGCTGGACGTTTCCGTGTCGAAACAGAAGGACTTCTGCTTGGCGAGTTCCTTGATGAAGGCCGCCCGTTCCTTCGCCTGTTCGGGGCGGATGAAATGGTAGTCGTGTTCGACTTCTTCCAGGGTCTTGGGCTCTTCCTGGCCGCGGCCTGCTTTGAATCTGTCTCCGAAAAGGCGTTTACCCAGGGAGTTGAACTCGAATTCCGCGAAGAGATCCTGCAAGGTGGCCTCGTCAGGGTCCTGGACCTTCAGTGTGTCGAAAGACACGTCCAGCGGCACATCCACGATGATCTCCGCCAGTTCCCGGGACAGGCGGGCCTGGTCCGCGTGGGATTCCACATTTTCCTTCTGTTTGCCCTTCAGCTGATCCGTGTGGGCCAGGAGATTTTCGATGCTGCCAAACTCGCCGATCAATTTCTTGGCGGTCTTTTCGCCGATGCCCGGCACGCCCGGAATATTGTCCGAGGCATCTCCCCACAGTCCCAGGACATCCACCACCTGCTTGGGGTCGGAAATGTTCCAGTCTTCCTTGATCTTCGCCAAGTCCAGGACTTCCGCGCCGCCGCCTTGGCGGCCAGGCTTGTACATCACGGTCTTTTCGGTCACCAACTGGGCGAAGTCCTTGTCCGGCGTCACCATAAACACCTCAAAGTCTCCCTCCGCCTCCGCGCGGCGGGACAGGGTGCCGATGATGTCGTCCGCCTCATAGCCCGGGCATTCGAGGACCGGGATGTTGAAGGCTTCGATGAGCCGTTTTACGTGGGGCAGGGCATTGCTTAAGTCCTCCGGCATTTCCTCCCGCTTGCCCTTGTATTCGGGAAACATCTTGTGCCGGGGCGTGGGCTCCGGCGTGTCAAAGGCCACCGCCAGGTGAGTCGGCTCATGGCTTTGCACCAGGTCCACCAGGGTATTGGCGAAGCCATAGATGGCGGAGGTGTTGAAGCCCTTGGAAGTCCGGATGGGACTGCGGATCAGCGCGAAGTAGGCGCGGTACACCAGCGCCATGCCGTCGAGTAAGAAAAGCCGGTTCATCATGAAAGCGAGCGGCGCCGGGCGGGTCCTGAATAGAGCTGTGCCGCCAAGCGTCCTCCTCCCTTATCGGCCAAAGGACGCTTCAGGGCAATACCGGCGTGGAGCGGGCAGGGGTCCCGCGCCTTTCCCCATCAGGGAAGCTCGATCGGGATGGAGATCAGCTTGTCGAAGGACTGGGTAAATTCGCGCACGCTGAAGACCCAGATGACGAGCTTCTTGTTCGCCCAGTAGTCCGGCAGATCCTTGGCCTTCATGATCAGGGAACGGCGGGCCTGCACCTGGCCGGAACCGCGCACGCCCACGAGGTCCACGGGAAAACCGAACTCGTATTGCAGCTGATCCACCAGGCCGGCGCCTTGGCAGTGCATGCCGGTGCTGGCGCCTTCGTGAAAGACCAGGGTATGACTGTCGCCCAGGAGCAGCACCGGGCTGCCGGTGTCTTGCGGCACGGGTTCTTCGCTGCCGTCTGACTGATACACGTAGGTGAGATCCAGCATCTCCTTCGGCGTGTTCGGGTGCTGGCTCACTTGGTCGCCGGCGATCAACAGCTGCTGGGGCGCGGTGCGGAAGTAGCTGTTCTTCGGGACCGCCTGAAACCACGGCTCGCTGGCGACCTGTTGCTTGAGCAGGTCCGCCAGGATGAGAATCGATTGAGGCGAATAGTGAGCGTCCTGCTCGCAATAAAGTTTGTCGCCGGTATCCGCGCGCCGTTGGCGGAGGACGGGTTCGATGTCCAGCACTTCCACGCCTTGCGCGCGGATTTGGTCGAAGAAAGGCTTCAGCGGGTAGGGATCGCCCGGCTTGGCGATGGGGGTCAGTTTGTCCGGGTAGATGGACGCCTTGGCCGGGATGGGCGCCAGGATCAGGCGGATGCCCTTGTCTTTGAGCAATTGATTGAACTCCGCGATGAAAGGCACCGGGTCGGTGCCGTTCTGGGCCACTTGTTCCCAAGGCTGGGTCCAGAACTGGCCGAGGCTCATCTGCTGAAGTTCCCGCACCAGGAAAAACCAGGAGGCGTCGGCGCCGGTGACGTTGGCGGTGTTGGCCCCCTCGATGGTCGTGCCGGCAATCTTGGCGAAAGCCTCGGCGGCGGGGTCGGTCTGCGTATGGCCAGGGAGGCCGGTCCCGAAGAATCCGGCGGTGGCGAGCAGAAAAGTCAGGAAAAGAGAGAGCGGACGCTTACGGCTTGGGGTCTTCAGGTGTGGCGACGTCATAGAAATCTCGGATTAAAAAGTCTTCGCTGTCGTTGAACTTGCGTTCCGGATCCAGTTCGGGGTGTTCTTTAAAGGGTTCCACCTCGATTTCGTAAAGGCGTCCGATGGCTCGTTCGTCCGTCTGCAACACTTTGCGATCGAGGATGACCCAGTGATATACCCGGATCCGCTCATCCTTCAACTCGCCATCCTCCACCTTCACCACATCGTAAGAATAAGCCACCAGGGCGCGGTTGTAGGTATCCAGGCTCTCGATGGAGGGCGTGGGCGTCTTTTCCACCAGGCGGCCGGTCAGCTTGTAGCGGGGGGGAATCGACTTCCGGGAGGCCTTGGCCAGTTGGAAGGCGGCATTGTCCTGAATTTCCGAGACCTCCAGTGGCCTCCCATAAAAGGCCACGGCTTCGATTTCGCCCGCCCAGCCGCCACCGAAGGTGAGCCCTTTGCGGATGGCGGGGGAGTCCGCCTTGGCCTGAGAGGAATTCTTCTTCCCGTCCAGATAACCGAACCACTTGCCGGACTCTTCCGTGATGGCGACGTGCACCGGCTTTCCAACCTCCACATGCCCGATCTGGTAAGCGTCGGCTGAGCCAGTGCCCCGGAAGAAGAGAAACTCTCCATTCTGCCAGAGCCGCAGGCCGCCATCGCTGAAAATGACGCCGGTTTGGGGGGACTCCGCGGGCCGGATCAGCATCTCCAGGCCGCGCAGTTCCATGGCCCGCTGGGCTGAGGCTTCGTCCGCTTCAAAATAGCCACCATCGGTCAACATTCCCACGGACCGGGAAAAGCGCGCGCCGTCCCTGGCTTCCACTTTGCAGATGGCGGAGCTTCCATCCGGGGCGACCACTTCATTCTTCTCGCCGGCGTTGTCCCACAGAAAGATCAGGTTGTCCGGTTTGGCGGGCCAAGTGGCCTTGGGGGCTTCCGTCATGCCGGGCGCGGGTTTGTCCGGCTGAGAAGCCGGTGGCGTGCTCGTCTTCACGACCCCAGCCTTGTCGCCGCCTTTCACCCAGAGGTCCGGATAGAAATCCCCCAGGCCGTTGTCGGTGACCTGAGACCAGGCCACGATTTTCTCCATATTTTCGCTGAAGTTTCCGATGTAAACCTCCGCTTCATTCCCGCCTTTCCCGATGGTTTCGCCAATGTAGGGGCCGGTCATGACGAAGTAGCGGGGGTGATTGCTCCACCGGGGGTGATATACTTCGTGCCCATTGTTGCCTGGCGCGTGACTGACATCGACCTCCCAGCGGCGGGTCTTGTCGTCGCTGAAGAGGTGAATGGATTTGTGGGAGCCATCAAAGACCCAGGCCACGTAGCTGTTGTCCGGCGCCATGGAGGGCCAGCAGCCATTCTGGTTCATGTGCCAGGTGTTGTTCTCGAAATTGATCACCCCCACCGTGGGCCAGGGGAACAGGCAGGAGGCGCGCAAGCCGTCCCGGGAGAGCTGGATGTTGTCCACGCTGATCTCTGTCTTGTTCCAGACCAGTTCCCGTTCGGAGGGTTTGTCCAAGCGGAAGCGCTCCAGCTTGGAGCCGAACATGCTGGACCGGTCCGTGGGCTTCAGGTCGGCCACATAGACCCAGTCATGGCCCGTCTTGGGGTCGCGCCAGATGTCCACCGCATAACCGTCGCCCAGTTCTTCCGGGGGAGTTCCCACCCAGTCCGTTTTGTAAACTTTGGGGTCGAAGTGCTTGGTGCTGCCTTTCCGGTCTGTGTTCTTGTCTGAGAAAACAATGGTGCTGCCGTCCGGAGAGATCATCGGACGGGCGTAGTTGGACTTGTCTTCGATGAGCACCCGCTCCCCCAGGCCGTCGCGAGTGTCCAAGCCGCAGAGAACGAACTGCTCGTAGTTGGCGAACACGTCGTTGGTGTCCGTCTTGGTGTAGCGCATCCACACCATGCGGGTGTGGTTCTTGGTAAAGGCCTCTACCTGTTTGGACAGGGGGTCCTGCGGCGCGGCCAGGATGGTATGGGACTGGAGGTTCTGGTCGTCAACCTGACCGTTGGCTTCCTGGTCCCCGCAACCGGCCAAGTGAATCACGGCCGCAATCGCCGCGATGCTTTTGAGCCATTCGTTCCTTCCTGATGCCATGTGTCCTTCCTTATCTTTAACTAGGCAGTGTGGACAAATTGGGGGCGGACCGGCGCGAGGCCATTTGTTGTCTGGCAAGGCGCCGCGAATGGCATTGAGCCTCCCCCCAATAGAGTGAGCGGGAACGAAGCCAGGCGAAGAAGGGGCCGCGTCTCTTGGTATTCGCCGCTTCGCGGCGCTGAGTTCTCTTTCCCTTTCTTCATTTCCGGTCCGTTCTCCAATTTTTCTACACTGCCTAGAGGTAGCGTTCTTTGAGGTGGTCGAGGTGAGCTTTGGGGCTGACGGGTTCGCCGGTGGCGTTCCGCATCAGGTCCATGGGCAAATACAGGCTGCCTTGGAGATGGATTTTCTCACGCAGCCAGCCCAGGAGTCCCAGGTACTGGCCAGCCTCCAATTCCGTCTTCGTCTCCGGGCGTTCCCGGAACACCGCGGTCATCAGGTGGGAGGCGTTCAGGTTGCCCAGGGTATAGGTGGGGAAGTAGCCGAAGATGCCGAGGCTCCAGTGAATGTCCTGCAGGCAGCCGTTGGAGTCTTTATCGACCTCCACGCCCAGGTATTCTTTGTAGAGGCGGTTCCATTCCCCGGGAATGTCCTTCACTTTCAAGCGGCCATCGAACAAGGCCTTTTCCAGCTCGAAGCGGATCATGATGTGCAGGTCATAGGTCACTTCGTCCGATTCCACCCGGATGAAGGAGGGGTGGGCCTGGTTCACCGCGTAAAACATTTCTTCCACGCTCAGCTTTTTGAGATCGGGAAAGATCTCCGCGGCGCGCGGCAGCCAGCGTTCCCAGAACTCCCGGCTGCGGCCCACGTGGTTTTCCCAGAGGCGGGACTGGCTTTCGTGCACGCCCAGGGAAACGGCTTGTCCGTAGGGTTGAGCATGGCCTTCTCCCGGCAGTCCTTGGTCGTAGAGCCCGTGACCGGCCTCGTGCATGACGCCAAAGAGAGAACTGGTAAAGTCCGCGGTATTGTATCGCGTGGTCAGCCGGGTGTCCGCCGGACCGACACCGGAGCAGAAAGGGTGGGCGGCGGTATCGATGCGGCCCGATTCAAAGTCGAAGCCCAGCGCTTCGGCGACTTCCTGGTTCAGGAGCTTTTGTCCTTCTTCCGGGTAGTTGCCTTCGAGCAGGTCTTGAGGAACCCGGGGACCGCGCTCGCTGATGGTTTGGATCAGTTCCACCAGATCAGAACGGAGCCCCTGGAAGAGTGTCGTGATTTCCGAGGTGCGGGCGCCGCGCTCGTAATCCGCGAGGAGGGCGTCGAAGGGATGGTCTTCGTAGCCGAAGCGCTCCGCCTTCTGTTTGGAAAGGGAAATGAGTTTTTCCAGGTAGGGTTCGAAGGCGGCAAAGTCCGACGCTTTGCGGGCCTTGGACCAGGCGGCCTTCGCCAGGCTGCACGTTTCCTCGAACTCTTTGACCAACTCGACCGGCAACTGCGTGGCGCGGTCGTAGTGAAAACGCCATTCGCGGACGTTGGCGCCTTCCGGGCTGTCGGGGGTGAACCCGTTGTTTTCGCAGGCGGAGATCCAGTCACCCACTTGAGACGCGGTGAACAACTCGTGCGCTTTGCCGGAGAGATAGGCCATTTCCGAGGCCCGGTAGGCAACCCCTTGAGGGGGCATGTAGGTTTCCTGGTCCCAGGAAAGCAGTGCTGCGGCGTCCCGCAGAATGGTGGTCTCTTTTGCCAGTTCGGTCAGTTTTGCGTAGGGCTCTTGACTCATGTTTGGGGGAAAAGCGGAGGACGGAAGTAAGGTATTGGTAAAGTGATTGGAGGGCAGACTAGCCGTCAGCGTTGAAGAAGAGCGCCGCCGAAGCGGTGTATCCGTGTATAAAATTCTGGCCGCCGACGGGGCCGATCTCTCCATTGCAGAAAAAGCCGCTCAGCGGGACGCTGCCGAAAACGTCTTTGAGGATGCCGGCGTCGTGATTCGGCAGGCCGAACATCCGGCTGCCCCGGCCGGAACAGGAAAACAACAGTCCGCCGAAGGGGATGCCGTTTTTCTCCAGTACCTCTTCGCACTGGATGTGCAGGTCTTCATCAGCGGTGTCTTTGTCGCGCAACTGGAACTGCAAGGTCTGCCCGACCCGGGGGTAGGCGCCCAGGGCCAGCACTCCGGCCTGGGGATCGCCGCCGATGATGTTCCGGACCAGGAAGTCACCGCGTTTGAAGTCTTCCACGTACTCCGTCATGGCCAGGCCGGCAAAGATGTTGCCCTGGGCGGAGGCCTGTTCCGTCTCGTCCAGGGAATCGAAGGCCTCTTCCAGCACGTCAAAGGCGCGGCGCTGGGCCACGGAGACGAGCACGTTGTCATCCACTTCCGTGATGGTGTAGGGCTCGCCAATGGGGCGGCATCCCTGGCTGACCACGCCAGCCAGCCGCATGCCGCCATCCAGGTGCACCGCCAGCAGCGCGGCGTCCGTTTCCTGGGAGTTGTGCATCAGGAAAAAAGAGGCGTCCGAGGCGTCTCCGCCGCTGGCCAGGCCGCCGAAAACCGGCATGCCGGGATAGGTGGCGTTCCAGCCCTTCAGCCACTGTTCCGACCGCATTCTCAGGGGGTTGCACAGCGCCAGCCACCCGCCGTCGCTTTCCCGGGGCACGCCGGTCACGCTGTCCCAGGTGGCGCCGTTTTCCACGCGGTAGAGTTCTTCGTTTCCGAGGGCCGAAGTGGCGATCCGCGTGTGGGGCAGCCGCAGGAACAGCAGGGAAAATCCGGAGACGTTTTCGTCTTCCTCGCCGGTGCCAATCAGGCCGTCGCCCGAGCAACCCACCACCGTGGCGGCATGCCCATCCACCTGCACGGTATCCAGGAATTCGCGAAGGTGCGGCTTCCAGTCAGAGGAGGCAAAGGCAAACACCAGGGAGGGGTCGCCGCCCAGATCTTCACGGCACTGGCGCACTGTTTCCGCGACACGGCCTTCATCGTAGGTGGTCCGTACGATGGCCGAAGCCGCCCGGTTGTCCTCCGCAAAACCCATGGGCTGGCACCGTAGCGCAAAGGACCGGGGCTGGCATCCGCTTTTGGGAAATTTCGGAAAAGTTAACCCGGCGGGAGGGGAATTTTGGGAAAGAAGGGACTTCCTGGAATTGCCGGGACTCTGGAATCCGGAGGAATGGCGTTGTCGCGTTTCGGAAAAGGGTTGCCGGGGACGGAAAGTTCCCATTTTCTGTCCCTTGCCATGAATAAACCCGATCCCACCCCAGTTTCCGCCTCCCGGTCCGAGGCATCCGCTTCTGAACCCATCACTCGCCGGCAGTTTACGGCGGATTCCACCCTGGCCGTGGCGGGAGCCGTAGTGGCCTCGCAGGCGGGTGGAGCCTTTGTGCCCTCTGCCGCGGCGCAGGAAGGTCCGGAAAGTTTTCAGAGCCAGTGGGACCAAGCGCTGGATCGCGTGTGGCTGGGGCCCGATGTCTGGGCCAATCCCATGCAGGACTGGCGCGTGGCGGGCGGACGGATCGAGTGCACCAAGGCGGCTCCGGACCGGAATGTGCATGTGCTGACCCATCAAACCGGGGACCAGGAAGGGACGCTCGAAATGAGCGTGAAGGCCGGCCGCGTGGGCGGGGGGAGTGTTGGGAAAGGCAAAGGCTCTTTTGGCTTCCGCATCGGCATCCTGGGCACCCTGGGCGACTACCCGGAACTGCACGACTTCCGGAATAACCTCTGGCCCGCCGCCGGAGCGGGCTTCGACGCGGGGATCGCCTCTGATGGCACGTTGTTTGTCGGCGCGGGAACGAAGGGGAAGGTCGAGACCGGCGCGGAATCCTTGGAACTGTCCCTGAAAGTAGCCCCCGCGGGTAAGGACGGTCAGTATGACATTTCCCTGACGGTGAAAGACGCGGCGAATGGAAAGGTGCTGGGCGAAGCCACCGCGAAGAACGTGCCAGGCCAGCGGCTCATCGGTAACCTGGCGTTGGTCAACAACTTCGGAGCGGCCCGCCGCCGCAATCAGCCCAACCAGGGGCCGAACTACGGCACGGGGCAGTTCTGGTTCAGTGACTGGAAGATTTCGGGCACTAAACTCACGGTCAGCCCGGAGCAGACCTTTGGCCCCATCCTGTTTTCTCAGTACACTGTCAGCCATGGCATATTGAAACTGACTGCTCAAATGCCGCCGCTGGGCGCGGAGGACGAGCAAAGCGTGACCCTGGAACTGGGCGACGGCAGTGGCGGGTGGAAAGAAGCGGCTACGGAAACCATTCATCCCCTGGCGCGGACGGCCACCTTTCGCGTGGAAGGCTGGGACTCCACCAAGGACGTGCCGTATCGCCTTCGCTACGGTTTGAAAGAGAAATCCGGCGAAGCGAAGACCTCCTACTGGGAGGGGAAAGTCCGGAAAGATCCGGTGGATAAGGATGAATTGGTCATCGGCGACGTGTCCTGCAACATCCACATGATCTTCCCGAATGTGCCGTTCACTCAGAACATGGCCAAACTGGACCCCGACCTCCTGGCCTTTGTGGGGGATCAGTTTTACGAAAACTGCGGCGGATATGGGACTTTTCGGGATGAACTGCGAGGCGCCGTCATCGACTACCTGCGGAAGTGGTATTTCCACGGCTGGACCTGGCGGGAGCTGACGCGCGACCGGCCTTCGCTGTCGCTTCCGGACGATCATGACGTGTATCAAGGGAACCTGTGGGGTGAAGGCGGCGCGGCGCGGGAGACCACGCAGGAGGCTGGCGGCTACGAAATGCCCGTGGACTGGGTGAACGTGGTACACCGCACTCAGACTTCCCACCATCCGGACCCTTACGATTCCACGCCCTGCAAGCGCGGCACCTCGAACTACTACGGCCCAATGACATATGGCCGGGTGAGTTTCGCCGTGCTGGCCGACCGTCAGTACAAGACGGGTCCCGAGGGCGAAGTACCGCCGACTGGAGACCGGGGAGATCATGTGATCAATCCGGAATTCGACCCCAAGACCGCCGACCTGGAAGGCCTGGACCTGTTGGGCGCCAACCAGATGGCGTTCCTGCGCGACTGGGTGAGCGACTGGCGCGGCGCGGAGATGAAGGCCGTCGTTTCTCAGACCATCTTCACCGCCATGGCTACGACTCACGGCGGAAACCTGGAGGTGCTTTACGCGGACTATGACGCCAACGGCTGGCCCCAGGCCCAGCGGAACGAAGCGCTCCGCGTGATCCGCAAGGCCTTTGCCTTCCACCTGGCGGGCGACCAGCACCTGCCCGCCGTGGTTCACTATGGGGTGGACGAGCATCGCGACGCCGGAGCCGCCTTTGCCGGGCCGGCGGTGAACGTCGGCTACCCACGCTGGTGGGAACCGGAGAAGACTCATCGCAACAAGAAGACCGGAACCGAAGGATTGATTGGCGATTTTGACGATCACTTCGGGAATCCGTTGACCGTCCTGGCGGTTAAGAACGGTCCCTACGAATTGCCTAAACCCGTCCTGGAAATGGTGAACGCCAAGACCAGCGGCTTGGGCCTGGTCCGCATCAACAAGGCCGAGCGCACCTTTGTCGTGGAATGTTGGCCTTACTCCACCGATCCGGCTCAGGAGGGTGGGCAGATGGAAGGTTGGCCGGTCACCTTGACCCAGCGCGAAAACTACGGCCGCAAGGCCGCCGCGCACTTGCCCACGCTAAAGATCTCCGGGGTGAAAGAACCCCTGGTGGAAGTGGTGGAAGACGCCACGGGCGAGCTGGTCTATGCCATTCGCCTGCGGCCGGAAGAGACCTTCCAGCCGCACGTCTTCGCGGAAGGCGCCTACGCGGTGAAAGTTTCCGAACCCGAAACCGGCCGTTCCCGGACCCTCACGGGTCTCCAGGCCAAGCCCGAAAACGGCGAGACCGTGGAGGTGACGGTCTAAGGCCGTTCTCAAAAGATGGTACCAGGGACAGGAATCGAACCTGCACGGGCTAAGCCCACTAGATCCTAAATCTAGCGCGTCTACCAATTTCGCCACCCTGGCTGATGGATTGGGAATCAAGCACTTGTGCTTGAAGCGCCGGTGACGGGAGTCACCGGCTCGCCGGAGGTTTCCAACTTACGTTCCTTTGTACCCGGTGCAATGGAAAAGCCAGAAAGGGTAGGCTAAAAGAAAAGAGACCCCTGCGACGCCTTGGCTGAGCTTCGCCGCCTATCTGGCGGCGGAAGGTTCGTGAACCAACGCTGCATCGTTCCGCGAAATCCACCCATTGCGGATGCGGTAGAAGCCGTCGTGTTCGCCCTCCACCTGGACGGCCCATCCGGCTTTCAGAGTGGCGACGGTGTCCGCGGTTTCGAAAGGGGAGAGCCGCACCCTGGCATCTGGAGTCAGGACGATGGCGCGGTTCAGATCTGAAAGCCGGAGCACTAGGGCGGTGATGCTGATAAATAGGACGACGGCGGAAATGACGGCAGCCCACCGGACGGCCGCGATTTTCTTTCCGGAGAGGAAGAGCCCCTGGGCCAGGCTGACCGCCGCCAAAAGGCCCAAGGCCACGGCGCAGACCACGGCCCATTCGTTGAAGCTCAGCCAATGGACCGGTGCTTCCCAGGGCGCGGGCTGATGGCTTTCGTCGAAAGCCGCGGCGGCTTCGCGGGCCTGGCGGAGATTGGTTTGAATGTCCGCCGCGCGGGGATCAAGTGCCAGGGCCCGTTCATAAGCCAGGATGGCGGGGCCAAATTCCCCCATCCGGTAGTAGGTGTTGCCCAGGTTGTAAAGCAGGCTGGCACTGGCTCCTTTCGTCTCCAGGGCCTTTTCGTAGGCCTGGGCCGCTTCTTCGAATTTCCCGGAAAGATAAGCCGAATTTCCCTCCTCCGCTTCCGGCGCCGCGTGAGCGGTGGCGGACAGGGCGAAGAGCGCGGCCGTGAGTATTACAAGAAATCCAGACTTCATGGGGCCGCGCTTCCGACGGGTTGAGAGGACTTCGCGCGCCGCGAAGCGGTTGGGGATTCTGTTAGACTTTCCAAGCCCTGGTGGAGGAGTTGATTCCACCGTTCCAATTCCGCCGCGGACTTCGATCCCTCCGGTGCGTAGGCCAAGGCATCAGCTTGGGAAAAGATGGTTAGCACGGGAGAGTCGGGGGGCAAGCGCTTGCGGAGTTCGCCCTGGGTCAGGGCGTCCGCCGGAAGGTTCCACAAAGCGCCGCTCCGAATCTGCAGGGCGCGCCGGGCCGAGTCGAAGAAGGCCTGTGTGTCGCCTTCCCGCAATGCTTTTTCCGCACTAGCCAGGGCATCACGTTCCCGTTGCTTCGACCTCCGGGCCGCGACGCGATCCGGGGCATCGCGGCCGCGCCGGACCGCGCCCACTACAAAACCGGCCGCGATGCCCGTCAAGGCGATCCCGAGCCCCGCCAGAAAGTCAGGCCGGTGGATCAGGGGCTTGAGCGAAGCTCCGGCCGCGGCTACGTTCAGGCGGAGGGGCGCCAGGTCGTTCTGAGGAGTAGAGGCAGCCTTGTCTTTTGGCGAATCTTCAATGGCGTCATCACTCCCAGATCGTGGGGCAGCCGCGTTCGCGGCCACGGTTTCGCGTTCCGGCGCCACATCATTCCCGGTGACGTTCATCGCGATCTGAGGACTGTCTATCGATTCGTAGGTTCCGGTCTCAGGATTAAAGTAACTGAAGGCCAGCTTCACTTTCTGTTCGCCGCTCTTTCGCGGAACAGCGCTGAACTCAAAGGTCTTGTGACCTGAAAACGACGCGGCGTCCTCGGCTTTGAACTCGACCTTGGGCGTGTAGCTTTTCCAGGCGCCGGCGGGTTCCAAGACGGGGGAACTCATGCGTTCGAAGTTTCCCTTACCTTCGATCGTTACCCTGACCTGCTGGGGTTCGCCCGCGGCGGCTTCGGCCGGCAGCCGGAAGGAACCCAGTGAAAAATCTCCCACCGCGCCGCTGAAGTTTGCCGGCCGGCCCTCTTGAGGCAGGGAGCGGACTTCCAGCGGATCACCCGGAGAGGTCAGGGTCACCTCCCGGGGCACCAGGGTCCTCATGGTGTTGTTAAAAAAGTCGTCAAAGAAAGGGTCGTTAAAAATGCTCCGCCTTCCAAAAGGGGAACGCGGGCGCGACCGGCCTGAAGACGATTCATCTGGAACCATGACCGTAACGTCGAGGGAAACGTTGATGGGATATTCCCCAGCTTTCGCCATGGAGACCCCGGCAAACCAGGTCAGGGTCTGGTAAGTCTGGCCACCGATCTCTTCGTACCCTGTCTCCGGCTTTTCGCTCAGGTTATGAAGCGTGAATCCCTGGCCTTCCGGGCGAGGGTCGCTCTTGAGGTTTCCCCGGGTGTCTGGCGGAAAGTAAGCCTTGATCCGGATCGGCGCCATTTCGCCGACGTAGAGGTAGTCGCGCTCGCGCTTGGGAAAATCCAGCCGGAGTTGTCCGAGCGGCTGGGCCGGGGCATCCGGCGAGGCCGCGGATGGCTGTTGTCGTGGATTGCCCGGTGCCGGAGGTGGCGTGGGTGAGTTGGCCGGGGTGACTTTGAAGCTGACGGGATCGGTTTTCAGGGTCTCCCCGCCCACTTGGATCTCAAAGGAGGGGATGGTGTAGTCCCCTGGCTGACTGGCATTGACCAGGAAACTTTGCGTGATGGACTGGCTCATCTGCCCGTTGATGAACTGAAAATTCTGGCTGCGCCGGTAGGGCCGGATGTTGACGCCATCCGGCACGGGCGGCATGGGCAGCGATTTGACCGATCCGCCTTGGATGGTGACAGACAGTTCCAATTCGCGATTCGCGGGCACGGTGTTGGATTGAAGACTCACCGATACATCCGCGGCCTGGACGGCGCAGATCGAAAACGCAAAAACGAGTGCGGCCAAATAGGAGCAAGATAAGGGAATGGCCCTTCTTCTGTTCGCTGAATTTAAGAAATGGTTCACCATGTTTTCCCTCTGGTCGTGTTGTTAGGCACTGCCTGGCGATAGGTTTGCGCGTCAGGCAGCGGGATGACGGAACGTTCGTCGCTATGCAGCGCCTGCAGCAGTTGCGCGGCTTCTTCGCGAGACATCTCACCCGGGGCGCGACGTTCCTCTGAAAATTCAGCGTTGCCGTCCTGGGGATTTGTTTCTCCCGCAGGCTGTGGTTCCGCCTTCTCGGCGTCCTGGTTCTCTTGGCCGGGTTTCGGCTTACTAGAATTGGTCTCCTGCTGCTGATCTTCTTTTTCCTCGTTACCCTGATCGCCAGACTGTGGCTTCGTTTCGGAGGCTTCCTTATCCTCGTCCTCTTTTTCTCCTCCGGCGCCTTTTTCTTCCTGATTCTTCTGGTCCGCGTCCTGTGATTGCGGCTTTTGCTCTGAAGAGCCTTGCTTGTCTTTCTGTTCGTTGTTTTCAGAAGACGGTTCTTCTTGGCCCTGTGAGTCGTTCTTCTCTTCGCCGGACTCGCCCTGTTGTTTCTTGTCCTCAGGTGACTGCTGTTCTTGGTTTTCTTGCGACTGGCCGTCTTGAGATTCCTGCTTAGAGGACTCATCCTGCTGGTTATCGGAAGAGTCCCGCGAGTCTTTCTGGCCTGACTGGTTCTCTTGTTGATCCTGCTGCTGCTGATCTTGGTCCTGGTCCTTTTGGGACTGATTCTGCTGGTCTTGTTGTTGCTGCTGCTGTTGTTGTTTCAACTCCTCCAGCTTCTTCTTCACAAAGTCCCGGTTGAAGGCCGCGTCCTGATCGTCCGGGTTCAGGGCCAGGGCATCTTCGTAGGCCTTCACGCTTTCTTCCCACTTGGAAATGGTCGTCTCTGGCTTTTCCTGGAGCATTTGCTGACCGAGCCGGAAGCGGGTGTTTCCGAGGTTGTAGTAGGCGCGCTGCTGGAGGGTCAGGTCGGTGGTCTGGGCCAGGCCGTGCCCCAGCATGGCCTCGGCGTGCTCGAAGTCGCCATCCCGGTAGGACTGGGTGCCTAGGTTGTAAGTTTCCCGGGCATCTTCGGGCAACGTTTCTTCCGGTTTCGGAGGTTCAGGATTTCCCGGACTGTCTTGCGCTTGCGTGAGGGGGGCGGCCCCGAGCAATAGAGTCAATCCTAACATGGCAGCCACTCCTCTGGCCTTGACCGGTGCTGGCTGCCTGGTGCGGCGCCGGGCCGCGGACACGACCGGAACGATCCGGGCGCGGGAGTCGCGCTTCCGTTCGCTGAACAGGAACTCGATGGTCAGCAGCAAGATCGCCGCGCCCAACGGCCACTCAAAGCGCTCCAGCGGCACGCGGTCGAGCCGCTGATCCATTTCCGACTTGGGCACCAGGCGCAGTTTTTCGCGGTAGATCGTGTTCAGCCCTTCACCGGTTTTGCCCAGTGGCGCATAGAGCCCGCCGGTGGCCTGGGCGATGGTCTTGAGGGTTTCTTCATCCAGCGCGGTTTTGACGGGCTGGCCGGAATTGTCGCGCACGAAGTCCTGGCTGCCGTCGTCCATGGTGAGGGGTATCAAAGTCCCGCCGGGATCGCCCACGCCCACGGTATAGATCGTCATGCCCTTTTCCTTGGCCGTGTTCACCGCGTCCATCACCGACCCCTGGAGGTCTTCGCCGTCGGTGATGAGGATGAGGATGCGGAAGTTGTTGCCCTGCTCGTCAAAGAGCCGGTTCGCTTCCCGCACCGCGCTGGCCAAGTCCGTTCCCTGGTGGGGGATGATGTCGGTATCCAGCGCTTCAAGCGACTGACGGAACGCGCTGTAGTCCAGGGTGAGCGGACAGAGCGAAAACGCGTTTCCGGCAAAGGGAATCAGTCCCACGCGGTCCCCCTCCAGCCGGTCGACAAAGTCCAGGATGGCGAGCTTGGAGCGTTCCAGGCGGTTCGGCACCACGTCTTCCGCCAGCATGCTGCGGGAGGTGTCCACGGCGAAGACAAGGTCGATGCCGCGCCGCTTTACTTCACGGTATTCGAAACCGTATTGAGGCCGCGCCAACGCGACGAATCCCAGCATTAGCGCCACCAGCCAAAGGACCTGGCGGATGGAGCGGCGGCGCTTGGAGAAGGACTCCGTCAATTGCGCCAGAAGGCGCGCCTGGGCCAGCTTTTCCAAATCCCGTTGGCGCCGCTGGTTCCACCGCACGGTCGCGGCGGCCAGCACGGCGCACGCCGCGAAGCCAATCCAGAGCCAGACGGGCTGGCCAAATTGTAGAGAGTCTTCCATTCTTCAGTTCAAAAGTGGTATCAATGTCAGGGCAGGCGCCGCAGCCGGGTTTCGCCCAGCAGACGTTCCATTCCCAACAAGATCAGCCCTGGAAACAGCGCCAGGAAAACGAGTTCGTCCACGTCTTCGTATTTCTTCAGCTTCCGTTTGGTCGTTTCCAGTTGGTTGATGGCGTCATATACCTTTTCCAGCGAACCGGTGTCCGTGGCGCGGAAGTACTGACCGCCCGTGTCGGCGGCCACTTTCTTCAGGGTGTCTTCGTCGAGATCCACTTGCACCATTTGAAGTCGCTGACGGCCATAGCGGTCCGTCACCGGCATGGGCGCTTCGCCCCGAGTGCCCGCGCCCACGGTGTAGATCTTGATATTCAGGGCTTTCGCGGCCTCGGCGGCGGTCGCGGGGTTGGCCGCGCCGGAGTTGTTCATGCCATCGGTCAGAAGAACGATGATGCGCGACTTGGCTTCCTGTTCCTTCAGATGATTGGCCGCCGATACGATGGCCGACCCGATGGCGGTCCCGTCTTCCACTTGTCCGATTTTCAGGGATCTCAACCGCTCCACCAGCCAGTCGTGGTCCAGCGTCAGGGGGCAGGAAAGGTAGGGCCGGCCGGCGAAGGCCACGACTCCGATCCGGTCGTTGGGCCGTTCTTTCGCGAACTTGGCGACCACGTCTTTTACTACCTCCAGCCGGTTCACCCGCTGGCCATTCTGGGTGAAGTCCAGCGCTTCCATGGAGCCTGAGACGTCGATCGCCAGCATGATGTCGATGCCGCTGGCTTCTACTTCCGTGGTGCCGCGACCGAGTTGCGGACGGGCCAGCGCCACGATCAAAACGGCCAGAGCCAGCAGCCGCAGGGCTCCGAGCCATCCACCGGCCCGGCCCCGGGGTTTACCGCCCGCCGCCCGTGCCGCCGCCACGGAGGGGAAGCGCAGAGACACCGCTCCGCCCAGCCGGCCTTTCAACCACGCCAGGATAGGGAGCAGCAGCAGGAGGAACAGCAGCTCAGGGTGAGCAAACTGAAAGGTTTCTTTCGTGAGGACTTCCATTCAAAAATTCATTTTGCCATCGCGGTGATGGGCGAGGTTGCGGGGGCTGGGTTCCGGGTGGCTTCGACAAAGCGCCGCGCGCCTTCCAGGAGTTCACCGTGGCGCTCCTGCTCCAGCCCGCCCTGGCCAAACTTTACTGCGTCACAGTATCTCAGGAAGTGGCTCAGGTGTTCTCCATAGGGAGCGATCTCGCGGTGAGGATTTGCGTGGAGATCCCATAGAAATTCCTCCGTGGTCCGCCGAGGAGCCGCGATGCCGAAGCGCTCTTCGATGTAACGCCGTACGGCGGCGGTGACGGCATTGGCCAGGGGTTCCGGAGAAGTGTCGCCGGTCAGTTTTTCGCAATCCTTCAGTTCCGCCAGCGCGCGTTCCGCCGCGGACTGAGCGGGCACATTCGGCTTCCTGGAAGCGAGAAATCTCCAAATCAGCACCGCGAGCAGAATGGCGCCCACGGAAATGCCTAACCAGAGAGCGTAGTTGGGAGGTTCGGGGATTTCGACCAAGTCCTTCACGTCGCGGATGTCTTCCGCTTCCTGCGCCATGGCCGGAGCCGTGATGAGCACGAAGAACCAAATCAACCCACCCCTGAAAGCCTTGGAGCGGCTTATTGAGGAGGGTAGCAAACGCTCTGCTTTTGTTCCTTTGGCAATCATGCGAGTTCAGGAGGTCCGTTGGCGCCGGCTTTCGAAAAACTTGATCAGTTCCCCGGACCAGTTGGAGCCGTTTTCAAATTCCAGCAGGTCCACGCCCAGGGACCGGATGGCCTTGCGGACGGCTTCGCCGCGAGCGGCGGCCCGCGCTTCATAGCGGGAGCGGGCCTTGGCGCTGCCGGTGTCGATTTCCACGAGTTCACCCGTCTCCGCGTCTTCCACGGTCAGCCAGCCCACATTGGGTAGCTGTCGCTCGCGGGGGTCGTTGACGCTCACGGCGATGACGTCGTGGTGTTTGTTGATGACCTGCAGCTTTTGCCGGGTGGATGCCAGTTCGGTTTCGAAGTCGCCGGTCAGGGAAAAGTCCGAAACCAGGAACACGACCGAACGGCGGCTGATGGCGCGGTTCACGAAGTCCAAAGCGGCTTTGATGTCGGTGCCCCGGCCTTTCGGTTCGAAAAAGAGTGCTTCGCGGATCAGCCGGAGGATGTGCGCCCGGCCTTTGGCGGGCGGCATGTAGAGCTCCACCTCGCCGGTGAAGAGGACCAGCCCCACCTTGTCCCGGTTGCGAATGGCCGACGCGGCCAGAACCGCGGCCGCCTCGGTGGCCAGTTCGCGCTTCGTTTCATCGACCGAGCCAAAGGCTGACGAGGCGCTGACGTCGATCATGAGCATGATCGTCAGTTCACGCTCTTCCGTGAACAGCTTGACGTGAGGCGTGCCGGTCCGGGCCGTGACGTTCCAGTCGATGGTGCGCACGTCGTCTCCCGGCACATAGTCGCGCACCCGGTCGAAGTCCATGCCCCGGCCCTTGAAGACGGAGGCATAGCGGCCCGCCATGGCGTCGTCCACCAGGCGGCTGGTCCGGACTTCCAGCTTCCGCACCCTGGCGAGGATGTTCGCCGCGCGGGCTTCCGCCTCGGCGTCGCCGATTTGAGGTGAAGACTGCTTTCCCTTTCGTGGCATGTGTCGCTCCACTACTGGCTTAGCTGATAGGGAGGGGTAGCCCTTAAGGCACGGGTAACTGGTCCAGGATGCGGGCGATGATCTGCTCGCTGGTCAATCCCTCCGCCTCCGCTTCGTAGGAAACGATCACGCGGTGCCGCAGCACGTCGAGCGCGATCGACTTGATGTCATGCGGTGTCACATACCCGCGTCCTTCCAGGAAGGCGTGAGCCTTTCCGGCCAGCGCCAGGCTGATGGACGCGCGCGGTGAGGCGCCGAAGCGCAGGTAAGGTCCCAGGTTCAGACCGAAGGCATCCGGGGCCCGCGTGGCATGCACCAGGGTGACGAGGTAGCGCTTCACCTTTTCGTCCAGGTAAAGGCTGTTCACCACCTCGCGAGCATAGCGGATGTGGTCCAGCGTCACCACCGGTTTGGGGGCCGCGGGGTCGGCTGTCGTGGCGGCCAGATCGACTACCCGCAGCTCTTCTTCAAAGGACGGGTAGTCCACCACGACCTTTAACATGAAGCGATCCACCTGTGCCTCTGGCAGTGGGTAGGTGCCTTCCTGTTCGATGGGGTTCTGCGTGGCCATTACCAGGAAGGGACGCGGCAGGGGAAAGCTGTGCTCGCCGATGGTCACCTGCTTTTCCTGCATGGCTTCCAGCAGCGCGCTCTGCACCTTGGCCGGTGCCCGGTTGATCTCGTCCGCGAGAATAAAGTTCGCGAAGACCGGCCCGTGTTTGACCTCAAATTCCGATCGCTTGGGATCGAAAATCTGCGTGCCGACAATGTCCGCCGGCAGCATGTCCGGAGTGAACTGAATGCGCCGGAAATCCGCGTCCACCAGCGAGGCCAGGGTTTTCAGCGCCAGCGTCTTCGCCAGGCCCGGCACCCCTTCCAGCAGGATGTGGCCTTTCACTAGGAGCGCGATGAGGAGCCGGTCCACCAGCGCCGTTTGGCCCACCAGGTGATTGGCGATCTCTCCCCGCAGCGGGTGGATCCACGCGGCCGCTTGCGCGATCTGTTCTTCCACCTGGCCCGAGCCGGCGGTTACTTGTGTCTGATGTCCTTCCATGGGGTGTGTTTTCTTCTCAGTCCGATACCGTCGTTCTTCTTTGAAAGCGAAACCCTGACCGGGAATTGCGCAAAAAATCGCGAAACGAGCCGGTCCATTTTCAATCCGGCAAATCTTCGGGGGCGAAAAAAGCCTTCTGCCGGGCCCCGTGGCCTGCCGTTGATTTTACTCCTGAACGGAAAAGCATTTGGATTGCATGCGATCTTCGTTAGTCGCATGATCTGAGTCTGTCGCAATGAAGGACTGTGTCCTGAAAACCTGCCAACTTCGATAAGCCCGCCATGCGAATTCTCTTGGATAAGCGCTTCCTGTTCTGTTTGATTTTTGTCGGCATCATCGGCTTCAAGTTTTGGACCGGCTCACGGTATCCGGAACTAAACGCCAAGGCGGCGATGGGCGCCGTTTCGGATCTCCAGACCCTGGGTTTGGGGGCGGCCTGGAGCGTGGAGCCTGAAGACGGTGCCTGGATGCGGATTGCCAAAGGGACGGTCAACTGGCTCCACGCCAATAAGCGGGGCATGAAGTTCGGTCTCCTTCTCGCCGCGGGGGTGATGACCGCGTTGGCTTTGTTCCCCCGCAGAAACTTCAAAAGCCGCTATGCCAATACTCTGGCCGGCTTCGCGCTGGGCAGCCCGCTGGGTGTCTGCGTGAACTGCGCGACGCCCATTATGCGGGGGATGCACGCGGGGGGCAGTTGCCTGGAGATGTCCCTGGCCACCATGTTCAGTTCCCCCACGTTCAACGTGGTGGTGATTTCCATGATCTTCACGCTGTTTCCCTGGCACTTCGCGGTGGTGAAGATTGTGTTTTCCCTCCTGCTGATCCTGGTGTGCGTGCCGCTGGCCGGCCGCGTCTGGCAGGGCAGGATCAAGGGAGAAAAGCTGGCCGAAACGCCCTGCGACCCGGTGAAACCGGCCGAGCCGCGACCGGGGTGGTGGAGTTCGATCTGGTGGTTCGGGAAGAACCTGGGGCGCAATCTGCTCGTAATCTGTGTTTTGACCGTTCCGTTCATGGTCGCCGCCGGGTTTCTGGGGTCGGTCGTGAACGAATTCGTCCCGACCGAGAATATTCTCAATCAGCTCGCCACCCACGGTATTCTCGCCACGGTGGGCGTCATGTTCGTGGTGGCCGCGGTAGGTACGTTTTTACCCGTTCCCATGGCGATGGATGTGATTCTCGCGGCCTCGCTCTATGCCGCTGGTTTGCCGGCCAAGTATGTGATGCCCGTTCTTTTTACGACCGGGATCTACAGCATCCTGGCCTTTCTGGTCATTTACCGGGACATGTCCAAGAGTCTGGCGGTGGCCATTTTCGCGACGGTGATGGGGATGGGCGTTGCCTCGGGAGTCTGTGCTCACTATTTAGACAAGGCCAACGAGTCCTGGCTGGAGAAAGATCTCCTGACGAACTTTGCGGAAAGTTCCGAAACCCCGGCGCCAGTAGCGCCGCCCGGACCGGAAGGCAAGCCACTGGCCGCGCTCAGAGCCGAATTGGATCCGTTCCGCACCGTTTGGGTTCCGGTGGAGAAATCATCGAATGCCGGCCGGGTAACGGTGGAACAAGCCGCTTTTGGTGGCACCGAAAAGACGGAGGGAGAGCGGATCTTTGAGAATCACCTCGCAAGCGAGATTGGGGTGGATTCGCCCTTCGTGATAACGACGGACCGTTTGGTGGAATACCGCCCTTTGCATGGCCGCCCGGTGGCTTCCGGAGACGTCCATGGAGACGGGTGGCCGGACTTGGTGATCGCCAACGATTTCTACGCGGGGGGGCTGACCCTCTTTAGCAACCTGCACGGTGACCGGTTTGTCGCGCAGGAAGTGAACCTGGGTTCTCTTGCGAAAGAAACGGTGGTCCTGACAGCACTGGTGGACTTGGACAACGACAGTTGGTTGGATCTTTTCTTTGGGACCTTCCGTCAGGGAAGCTACTGGATTCGCAACCAGGAAGGCGCCTTCACGGGAGAGCCCGTACAGGTGAATCGCCGGAAATACAGTTTGCTTGGCGCGGCGGCGTTCGCGGATCTTAACCGGGATGGGCAGCTGGATGCCGTGCTGGGAAACTGGACGATCGGTTGGAGTGTCGCGATAAGAAAGGGTTGGGGACCGGAGTCTTCTCGCAATGAAGTTCTGCTCTCCCGGCCCGGAGGAGGCCACGATCTCCAGGTACTCCAGGGGCCGCCCGCCGAGACGCTGTCCATTCTCGTCAGTGACATCGATCAAGATGGCTGGTCCGACATTCTGGTGGGGAACGACTATGACGAGCCAGACTCATACTATCCGGGGAGCGCGGAGTTAAACCTGACCCCGGCATCGAAAGACCAATGTCCCATCCCCGTCACTCCGTATTTCAACATGTGCTATGAGGTTGGGGACTTGAACAACGATCTGCGTCCGGAACTGTTTTCGGTGAATATTTCGGGTGGCGGCTTGGGAAGAGAGCGAAAGGTAGGGAAATCCCGTGAGAAGATGGCCATGGAATTGCCCGGCCGGGAGTTGCGGGAGCAACACCTGCGGTTGGCAAAACTTCAGCCCATGTTCCGCTATTCTTCGAACGCCAATTCTCTAAAGGGTCAGCTGGATTGGAATGACAGAGAACGTCAGAACAGTTTTGGTTATTTTGTGTTCTCCCATGTCGCCGTAAATAGTGATTTCGATCACTATCTTGACTATATTCCGCGGTCGCGGGCGGACATGAGCTGGCATGTCGAACGGATGCGCATGCCAAACTACCAGCCAACGGAAGAGGAGAAAGAGAAACAGATTCCCCAAGTCCGTGATCGCAATGTGCTGCTTTCAATGGGGGAAGGAGGGGACTTCGCGGAGGTCACGGAAGAATGGGGAGTCAAATACACGGGATGGACTTGGAACGCCCAGTTCGTGGACTTCGACTTGGATGGCTGGCAGGATCTGTTTTGTGTCAACGGCATGTCTGGCCAAAGTCTTCATGAGCCGAATCACCTCTTTCTGAATCAGGGAGGAGATGGGTTTAATGAGGTAACGGAGGCTCAAGGCGTGGGAACCTATTTGGAGACGATGTCCTTTACCCAGTCGGACTTTGACCTCGATGGAGACGTGGATTTGATCGTCGTGCCTCTGATGGGGCCAGTGGAGTGGCACAAGAATCTGAGCGCCGGCCGCGCCAACTCGCTTTCCGTGGAACTGGCGGATGAAGCAGGGAACCACTTCGGCATCGGAGCCCAGGTCATTATTCGTTACCCAGGCGGCCAACAGATCCGGGAGATCAAAGCGAGCGGCGGCTATCTTTCCTTCAATGCTCCCATCGCGAACTTCGGATTGGGTGACGTCAAAGAAGTGGAACGTATCGAAGTACGGTGGCCGGATGGCGAAGAGACCGTACTGGAGGGGCCGTTCCCCGCCGGACATCGCTATCGCCTCCACCGGGCGGCGCCTTGATACTCGCCGGATCTGGACGTGGCAGCCGTCCCGCTCTCCGGACCCCTTTGAACCAGCCGCCCGCGTTGAACCGGATCCTGCCTCCCTCGGTTTTTCGATGGGACCGATCCGATGGGAGGAGTGCCCCACAACTTCAGAACAGATTAAGCTGTTGTATTCGTAAGGGAAAAATAGTTCTCCGGTTCCTTCTCGCTCAACGCGAAGTCCGCCACCAAGTTCCGGAGACCACTCCCGATTTAGGTAGAATATGAAAGCGATTCTACGGTTCCCATGGCGGCCGTTATGAGGACGGAGAAAGTCACCGGGGCCAAATGCCTGGCGGAAAGGCCGTTCCAACCGGTATGGGCAGTCTGGGTCAGCAGGGAAAAGTATTCGACCCGTTCAGGAGATCTTAGATCGTGGACGAACTTGTGAAAAATTGGTAGAGCTGCTCCGGTCGCTCCACCCGCAAGAATCCGGGGATCTTGAGGGCGGGAATTTCACCACTCCAGTATACCGCGCGTGTTGTCGGATGCCAGAGTCCGCGAAATGGCCGGGATGAACCCGGTGCCGAATTATCGTTTTTCAGATGGAGTTCTCAGATCTCTAAAAGGCTTCAAATTCAGCCGGAGGCGGTGTCCTTCAATCGGCTTCGGATCCGTGACCTTCCGGCCTAGGAAATAGTCGCGATCATAGGCCTGAAGGCGGGTCTGGGCTTTCTTTTCCCGCTCGATTTGCCGAAACTTGTTGTGGGCCCGGTTGAAATTCCTTTTCTGAAGAAACGCGAGAAATTCCTCCTTCAATGCTGGATCTTCTTCCAGGCGGCGGATCTCTGGCCGGGTGGACTCGATGTCACCGCGGCGTTGGGGATGAATCATGCAATAAGGTTCGCCCGCCCGGAAGGTCACCGGGATGCCCGGGGAGTGGAGTTTCCAGTTCATGGTGAAGGACATGGGAGACCAGTCCGCCTCAATAAGTCCCTCCAATGCCTGTGCGTTGGGAAGAATGTAGTTGGAAGGCCCCTTGATCACCAGATCGTATCCGGGAGAGGTCCTGAAGAGAAAAGGCACCCCGAAGGAGACAATTCCCTGCCCGAAATGACTTTTGGCCATGACGAAATCCGGCGTTTTGCCGTCTGGAAAGGAGATCGTTAAGCCTTTTTCGGAGTCGCTACCGTCCCACACGGCGGTGATTTCATGAGGCAAGAGGAGAAACCATCCTGACTGATTGGCCAGGGTCATGGGAAGGCAGTGGTAAGCGTGCGGAATCATCCAGTCCCGGCGATAAGAGGCCGGAACGATGGGCACTTCCCATTCGCAAATCTGGTAGGCAGTGAGTTCGACCGCTCTGGGGTTCTCCTGAGCTGAATCCGGAGTTGCTTGCATCTGGAATATCTTGAGGTGTCAACCGTGTCGAAGCAACAACGATCGGTTTCTTACGTGGACCGAAAGCCGTGGTAAGAGCAGTCAACGAAAGATCCATTCGTGGAAGAGCCGGCTCACGTAAATCATGGCGGGCCAAGTGGCCGCGAAGGTCAGCGTAAACCCCCGCAATCCCAAGGCGGCCCAATTGAAAACGTGGAAGCAATAGCTCCACCCGATGAACACGTAACAAGCGGGAGACCCTACGATCAAGACCAGCGGAAAGATCAGTTCCACTCCTATGGTGCTCCAAGTCAGCACGCGAGTCAGGCCCGGTCTCTCGTGAAAAAACCGGGCCAGGGAGGCACGGCCCAGAGATCCATTGTTATAAACATTAAAAATCTGTTCTCCGGAGCGCCAGTATTTGTCTTGCAGCTTCCAGAGAGCAGAGAAGAAGTACGCCAGCGCCGCATTCACACCAATGAAAATAACCACGGCCCGGGTTGCCAGGTCGCTATCCCAAGCAAAAGCGCGGAGCAGGAGGGCCCCCGTGATGACTCCCAGCATTTGAAGAGTAACGGAACCTACGAATCCCAAGCTTCGAATGTCGTATAGAGTGTGGACCAGCAGAATCACGGCCAATGAGGGAATGGCGAACCGGGGATCGCTGGGCGTGAAAAAGAGGACGGCACCCGCGGCCGACCGGGCGGCCAGCCAGCCGCAAAACGCGGGATAGGAAAAAAAGAGCGGATATAGTCCGGAGGCTTTAATGCCTGGCAGGCACTGGCTGACAATTTCCCAGCTTTGAGGGCCGCTTCGGGAAAAAATCCGGTGGGCCCCCAGCAATTCAAGCGTTACGACACACACCGCCAGGCCATGGAGCCGGGCGATCCAGTGAATGCAGGTAAACGGATCGTCAAACTGAGCGGCCGTCACAATGGAAAAGGTTGTGAGACAAAGACTTCCTTGCGCGAACGGATGGGAATATGGCCCCATGAACGCAGGATCCGAAACTGGCGGCGACGGCTACCGGGCTCTCTGGTTTGTTGCCGGATGTAGTATTCGACCGCTTTATATCTGTGGTATTCCTCCAGCGGCTTTTTGCGGCCTTCCGGGTTTTCCACCAGAATAGCAAGGGTGACAAGCATTGCTTTCACGGAGGCCACCCGCCAGCTTTCCGGATTCCAAATAGTCGAAAACCAACCGCGATGATGGTCGAGGGATAGCTCTTTCCAAGGTTCTGGAGTGCCGTCCTCCCCAAGGTCCCGATAGTAGATTATTAGCGTGGTTAGCCGGCCCCGGAATACTGGCCAGGCGGGAAAAACTTTCAACCTGAGGCGTTCCACGGGATGGCGGAACTTTGGTAGTTGGGTGGCGATGAGGAGCCCTTGCCAGATTCCCAGAACAGCGATGACGGCGTAGGCGCCCATGTCTGGAGTCATCGTTTGAGGTCTTCCTCAATTAATCGGACCAACCCCTCCAGATCGGATTGGGGCGGCCGTTCGATCACCCGCACGGGAGCATGCGAAGCAATCTTTCCCAGCGCGGGCAGAAGCCAGGGCCAATTGCGTTGCGCCACTCGAAATCCAGGCCGCAAATGGGCCTGCAATTCCCGAAACATTTCCTGTCTGAGTAGAGGGCGCAATCGAGTCTGTTCCGAGGGCGCCAGAAGAAAGATTCTCTTCAATTCCCGGGGGTGGTTTTCAAATCTGTCACCCGCCGGAACGTAGTACTTTTCCAGGGAGGGGTGGATGCGGCTCAGATTCTCCGTGGCAGTGCTCAGAAGTTCCAGGCTTTTAGAGTAAAGTTTGAAACGCGGATACCCCGGTTGAACCACGGGTGGAGTTTTGCTGACTTCCAGCGAGGCCACATCGTCGGAAATCAGGTCCCAGCCCCGTTTCCACAGGGCGAATGCCAAGGTGGATTTCCCCATTCCGGAAAGACCGCCGATCAGGATGGCTTCCCGCCCATTGCTCAGAGCGGCCGCGTGCAGGGTGGCCATGCCACGCTGGCAGGCGGCGGAAATCATGGCCGTTCCCAATATCTGCAGGCCGAGCAGGATCTCATCCACGGGTTCTTTCCGGCGCTCGACGGTAATTCGAGATCCGTCTTCGATCAGGAAGCGGACGCCGTTCGATTCCTCAAGATTAGCCAAGTGGCGGCTTCTATTGACTTCATCCCGCTTTCCACGGAAGACCGCGTCTGGGAGTGTGTCGGGAACCGGCCCCTCGGCGATGGTTATGTCCGGAAGAAGGCCGGGATTTCCCGCCGCTAGTTCGGGAAGAACCAAAAAAGAAGAGATCTCCAGCCCATACGCCCTGTAACGGTAGCTGGTCAATAGATCATGGACTTGCTCTAAGAAGAGCCGGGGCCAGCAGGAGTCCCGGCGAAAACGGTAGTTTCAACCGAATTTGGTGTCCCAGTGAGGGTATTAGCCACCAGATCCAAAACAACCAATTCCGGCGTTTCCCACATGTGACGCACTTGATCCTCAGCAGGCGGTTTCTCGTGTGAATTTGGATGATCGTTCATGAACTCTTCGCGATTGTACGAGCAAGTTCTGAACATGCTAAGTAACTTCCGGTTTGTCAATGGATTTCCCGGCCAACCGCTGGCGGCGAATCCACCGGTCCGCGAGTGTATAACCGGTTGAGGGCAGGGCGGGTGTTTTGGCCATGGCCGATTGATGGTGCTTGATCAAGGCGGGTTCGGACGGCTTGGTTCCCTGCAAGAGATCCCCTGGCAGCAGATCGCTCAGAGCATGGCGGAGGGGCAGGCGATTTCGCCCGTCCCAGATGTAGCACTTCGGCTGAAGGGCGAGCGCGAACTCCAGTACCCGCCGGTCCAGCCAGGGATAACGATAACTGATGCCGGTGCGTGCCCCCAGCACGGCCCAGGACTCGAGCCGGCGTTCCAGGTGGCCGCTGCCCACAATGCGCCAGAGTTGCGCCGCGCGGACGCTGGCGCGCGGGTGGTGGGTCAGGCGCAGGGCTTTTCTGAAAATGGGAACCTCCTCCGGGGCGAGCCCCGAGGCAGCTTGCCTGAAATGGCTGGGGAGATTGATCCGGCCGGTCCAATAGAGCAGCCTGGTTTTCAGGGGATGCCAGAATGCCATCCTCAGCAGATTTGCGACGCGGGAACCGTTGTCCAGGCGTGTCCGGAAGGTAACGCCTCTCCACAGATCCTTCCACTTTCCCCGCCAAGTCAACTCCCACCAGATGTGGGGTGGCCCGGGGAAGGTGATGCCCTCGTCGCCTCCCCAACCGGAGAGAATGGTGCGGATGCCCCTGTCCCGGGCCTGTTCGCTCACGGAAAGTTCGTGGATCCAGGCGTAGCGAAATTCCCGGAAGACATCGCGCTCCAAAAAAGCCGTTCGAAGGGAGTCCGGCGTAATCTCCGTCCAGAAACACTCCAGGTCCGCGGAGTTACAAATCTGCTCGATCCGGTCCCTTTCATCTTCTTCCAGACGCGGCACGGCGGAAAAGGGTGGCGACCAGGAAAATACCTGGCGCAGGGGGTGAGGGGAACCCTTCAGCAGGTCTTTGGCGAGGAGGGTGACCGCTGTCGAGTCGAGCCCCCCACTCAGATGCGCCGACACGGGGCCGGCCGAACGCAGGCGGCAACGGACCGCCTCTTCCAAAAGAGGCCGGAGATCCGCCGCCATCTCGTCAGGGCTGGAAAAAGAGCGGCGGGGAACGCGGTCTGGGCGCCAGTATCGCGGGACCTTCGTCTGGTGGGAATTGGCGAAAAGCACATGGCCGGGCCGCAGCCGGGCAATGTCCCGAAAAGCCGTGCGCCCGTGGGTCAGGCATTGGGCTCCGACCATGCAGTTCAGCATGACGAATTCTTCATTCGCCCGTTCGGGAACTTCGGTGACAGCCAAAACCGCGCGCAAGTCCGAACCGAACACGAAGCACTCCGGCCCATCATGGTAAAAGAAAGGACGGGCGCCGATGTGGTCCCTGGCACAAAACAGAGAGCGCCGCTCCAGGTCCCAGATGGCGAAGGCGTAGTCTCCCAGCAGGTGGTGTGGGCACTCTTCCCCCCAGCGCAACCAGGCGCGAAAGATAAATTCGCTGTCAGGAAAGGAAGCGTTCGCGGGAAGTTCGAGAACCGGCGCCAGTTCCTCCCGGTTGTCGATCCGGGCGTCGGCCACCAGCGCGAAACCTTCCCGGACGATGGGCTGGCGTTCGAAGGCGCACTCTGGCGTGTCCGCGCTGAGCAAATGGCCGAGTCCCGCCGGGCCTTCCTTCCACACGCCTTGCCTCTCCGTTCCCCAGCCCGCGAGAGGCGCCCGCATGGCGCTCAATGTGTCTTTCGCCACCGTCTCGCCAGACTTTCGGAAGATTCCAAAAATCGCGCTCATGGATCTTCTCGCCAGGAAAAACCTAGGCAGTGTGGACAAATTGGGGGCGGACCGGCGCGAGATCATTTTTGGGCTGACAAGGCGCCGTGAACGGCATTGGGCCTACCCCCAATAGAGAGAGCGGGAACGAAGCCAGGCGAAAAATGGGCCGCGTCTTCAGGTATTCGCCGCTTCGCGCCGCTGAGTTCTCTTTCCTTTTCTTCATTTCCGATCCGTTCTCCAGTTTGTCCACACTGCCAAGTCCGACAGGCTCCTAGTGCAGTGACCGCCTTAAGATGATGGGTGATTGGCGAGGATTTTTGGCTGGGGGCAAGGCGCGATGAAGGAGGCTATGTGAATCATAACTGACTGAAGAGCAACGAAGACCCCAGCCAAAAAGACCGGTTCCCGCCCTGCCGCCAACGGCTCTTTGTTCAGACCAAGCGCTCATCATTTTAAGGCGGTCAGTGCACTAGGGCGCCGGTGTCTCCGTGCATTCCGAGATCAGCCCTTCGCTGGCCAGTTTTTGAACGAATGTCAGTACCTCCTGCTCGCATTGTTCCCGCTCCACCGCGTAGTCCTTGAGAAGTTCCTCGCAGATGGCGGACAGTTTTCTGGGTTCTCCGAGCAGTTCCCAAATCCGGGTACTGACGCGGTTCATCCCGTAATAGACTTCCTTTTCGATCTCCAGGAGAATGGTCTCCCCATCCAGATTGCTGGAAAGGAGATCTGGCTTCTGGGTGACTACGGTATCGAGGGTTATCTTCATGACCTGCGTGGGAAAGGAACCCCATGAATAGTATCAGGGCGCGGGCCGCGCAATCCTAAGACGCTCGCGGATGGCTGATTCTAGCATTTGCCAAGCGGAATCGCAGTATTCCGAGCAGGCGGAGCGCATCTCTTCCGTCGCGGCTTGGATCTTAGATTCTTCATCGGGAACAAACGGCCGGCTGGTATCCTTGGCATAGCGGCTCAGAGTGTGTTCCACGCCGGGAGGAACTTCGTCCCACCACTGTTGGCAGCCATCGATCAGTGTTCCGGGGAAATCCCGGTAGTTCAGGACCCGGTCGAATTCATTCAGGTGCCGGGCCGCGACTTCCGCCTGCCGTCCCAGAATGTGGGCCGCGAAGGCGGGCTCCCGCATCGCCGAGAGATCTGCCGGATCCTCGCCCAAGGTCCAGGCGATCTCTTCCGTGCGTTTCGGGTCCAGAAAGCTGGCTTTTCTCAGAAGATTAGACACCAGCACCGGCAGCGGATCGCGAAAGACGAACCACTTTTCCACATTCGGAAACAGCTCCAGAATGCGAGGCAGCCGGAATAGTGCAAAAGGGGCGAATTTAATGATCAGCCGCTGTTCCCGGCCGGATTCCGGTACCAGGCCGTGGCAACGGAAGACATGACTCTGTACTTCGGAAGGCAGTTTGTCCCAAAACAGAGGTTGAGAGATGACGGTGGGCTCGTTGAACACGCGATTCGCCGGGTTCAAACTCAACGCGCGGGCCGTCAGGGTGGAGCCGCACCGGCTGATGTGGAAAATGAACAGCGCTGGCTCCAAAAGCGGGCCTACCGACAGAATTTGCTCCAATTCCTCCAGTTTGGAGTAAGACACCTGCCCTAGAGTTCTGAGAAGCGGCGCCATCTTTGGGGGAAGACCCTTCGTTCCCGGAGCAAGGTGCCACTGGAGTAGGGAAAATGGACCGCGTTGAACAACCTGGTAGGGTACCAATAGACATGGGGGGGGCAGAAAGGGAAGATGGCAAGATCCGGGCTCCATGGGGGTATGAGTCTTATTCCGCCGGCTCTGAATCGCCAACGGAAAGAACAGGGAAGAAGCGCTGGTGTCCCGTCCCGCCGGCCGGGATTCCATCCCCACGCTTCAACCCGTCTTGAGCCGCCAATATAGCGCTGTTCGTTTCCATCCCCAACCTATTCGCGGCCGCGAACTCATGGCGCCGCGGCTTCGGCATCCCCTATACCGCTACGGTGTGTTCCAGGCAGCCGCCGCGCCACCGCGGGCGCCGGCTCCCGCGGCGTAGAGAGTGCCCGGTCCGCCTGGACAAAGAATACTTGAGAGGCGAGGGCCTCTGGAAATCCCGGAAAAAAAAGACCCAGTGCTACTGGGGCTGACCCGGAAAGTAGAGCGCTCGGCCGATCATGGTCTCCGGGACCCATTCCATGAAGAAGTGGGAGCCCCGGTCTTCGATGAGGCGGAAGCCCATCCTCTCATAATACTGAAAGGCGGGATTGAAGCGCTCCACGTGAAGGCGGATGGGGCGCTTGGACTGGCGGGACTCGTGTTTGTTCGCCTCTATCATGGCTTCCCCGATGCCCATTCCGCGAAAGTGGCGGCTGATGACGATGTCCGCGATGCGGATCTCTTCACTGTTCTGACAGACCGTCAACCGGCCGACGGGCGCGCCGTTCATCTCGATGACGCAGCGTTTGTGATCCCAATTGATATCCTTCGTGTAGTAGCGCTCGTGGGCCGCGAACTGAAGGCCAATGATTTTCTGCTTTTCCTTTTCCCTGTCCGGGTGCCAATCGTCCAGAAAGAGACGTTCGGAATCCTCTTCTGCCTTCAGGGAGCGGAGAAAGGGTTCGTCGTCGTCCCGCGCGGGGCGCAAGGTGAGCTGAGCTTGAGGAGGCATGTAAAAGAGTTGCTCTGGTTGGGATCTACGGTGGCGCCGCGAAGAGATGGTCCGCAACGTCCTGCCAGCTTTCAGGCCAGCACTGCTTCCAGGAAACAGACGCCCTGATTCATCTTCCCCGGAATCATGACGGGAGTCATGAACAGTCCCGCTTCGCCTATTTGCTCGTGGCGCAGGGTAAGAGTTTGCTGAGAAACGTTTTCCTGAACTTCGAACAAGAGCGAGAAGGGGTCCATGCGAATCCCTATCCCTTCCGGGGGCACGAAGCGGGAGGCCTTGGCTTCGATCAGCCGGCCGGCGAAATCCCGATCGCCGGCTGACAGGGTGAAGGACTCGCCAACCAGTGGTTGGAAGTCCCCCACCTTGAGATCGCTGGGCAGTATCTTCATGCGGCGGAAATGCAAAGTCAAAGAAAGTAACTCCGGATATCAGTTTCGGGCGGGGTATACACCCGCGACGGCGATGGTATAGTTCAGGGTAAGATAGGGCTGCCAGTTGTTATGGGACTGTCCCGCGCCAGTATAGCTTATTGATTGATCCGCCATGGTATTGTCACCCTCGCCGGATTGATAACCCGTCGGTAGAAACCCCACGAATTTCCCAGTTGGTGAGTCGTTTTCATTGTTGGAATCATGGCCGATGGCGGTGTGGTTGTGCTGCGGCATTTGACTCGCCGTCAGAGTGACCGACCCGGTTCCCAGGACTTTGGACACATCACGTGTGGTCAGGCCGGGCCCGGAGCCATTACCCATGACCGTCCGGCCTGGATAGTCGCCGCCGTATTCAAGATTGGGGAGGGCGAAATTGTACCGGCCGTCGCCGCCATACATGATCCCAATGAGGGAGAAAAGCGCCGTGTTGGAGGCGATAGGGAGGAGTTGACCGTCGGTGTAGGAAAACATTCGCGGAGCAAAGAGACAGCCCCAAATTTGAACTTGGGCAATGTAAGGTTCTGACATAATAAGAAATTTGGTATGGATTTGTCTTAAGTGGAAACTATAAATCCAGCGGGTCAGTTTCTGGAGGGATAGACGCCGTAGAGAGAGATCTGGTAAGTCATTACGATGGACGGCTGTATGTTGTTGTGGGCTTGGGTGCCCCCGGAAGAGCCCACCGCCTTGGCGTTGAAAGAGATCGGATTGCCGCTCGTCGTGTAGAGAACGTATGGCGAGGGAACCACTGCCAACTGCCTGTTGACGGGATCGTCGGAATCACCATCGGCGGAGACCGCCCGGCTGAGGTGATTGTGTGAGGGCATTTCCGATGTGACAAGCGTCACCTTTTCGGATCCACCCTTACTACCCTGGCGGAAGTCATACGGAATGCCCGGGCCTTGGCCGCGGTGAATAGGAATGCGGCCTCTCAGATCTGGAAGACCATAGGTGGTCCGGCCATCGCCTCCGTACATCGTGCCAAGGAGAGAAAATAGCGCTTGATTCTGAGAAACTGGCAATAGCTGCCCGTGGCAGAGAGCATATCTCTGGATAGAGAAAGTTCCCGCGAAGAGGATGATCTGTCCGATATATGGATTCATGATGAGTAAATAAAGAAAGAGGTGAAATGGAATCCGGAGAGTTCAGTTGCGGCTGGGGTAGACGCCCGAGGTGGCGATCAAGTAGTTGATCGTCAGGAAGGGTTGCAGGTTGTTGTGGGGTTGCGAGCCTCCCGTGTGTTGAATCATGGCGGAATTCATGTCCGTTTGAGAGGCTTGAGTTTGGTGATAAACCGCCGGGATAGGAGCCTTCGCGAGGACGCCGCCACTGGGAGTGTTCTGGTTTCCCGGTTGCTCGTAACAGTTGAACGAGTGGTTGTGATAGGGTAGTTCCGAGGTTATGAGCATAACCGTGACCGAGCCGCCGGGATGCCCCTGGTAGCTGCTACCGGGGCCATGCACGGGCGTGCGGCTGCGGAGGTCCGGAAGAGCAAAGGTGGTCCGCCCGTCTCCGCCATAGGTGGTACCCAGGAGCGAATACAGGGAGGTGTTCTGATTGATGGCCAAAAGCTGGCCATCGCAGAAGGCGTAGCCGTGGGAGGCAAAACTCCAGCCAACCGGCAGGATGGAAGACAAAAATGGATCCGCCATGGGAAGTATTTGGGTCGAATGTTGGATTTGAGTGGAAAATACTCAGGCTCCCGTCTCGCAGGTGATGGAGATGGTGTAGCCGTCTTTGCCTTCGTGAGTGTTCTGCACCACGAAGAAATCACTTTCGCCGCAATCCGCGCCGGAAACGCTATAGGTGCCGTCTCCCCTCGGATTGTCCGGAGACTCGGAAGCTTCGAAGCTGAAAGTGAAGCCTTCGTAGCCGCCGCCGACTTCCTGTTCCTGAATGTTGTACAGGGTTGCGCTGGTGGTTTTGCCGCCTTTGGACAGTTGGAAGGATTGGTCTTTCTTGTTTTTGGCGCATTGCGCCCATTCATATGGAGTTATCATATTTGTTTGTTGGGACTGGTTTTTGTGATTAAAGAAGGGTCACGGCTTCGGGCCGGAGAGAAATTGATTTCACCAAAACGTGCTTAGGATAAATTGTTTGGCTTACGGTAAGAAAGACCTATGTAAATAGTTAGCCAGCGGGGGGCTTGAGGTGGATTAAAGTTTTTGAAAGATCAAGGCTTGGAAAGCTGAGGGAAATCCACCAATGAATAACCCAGAAAGCACGTTATCTAAAGATAACCAGAGGGTTGTAGAGCTGTATTTCCGCGATGCCGGGTTCGGCGTCCGATTGGAAGGTCAAGAGCTTTCTAGTCAAATACGTTAGCGAACGCAAGACATTTTCAGATGAAGGTGTTCTTTTTTGTTAGTCGCTGTATGACCAAGTAACTTGTGACGAGATAGTCACTCGGGACGCAGCCAGAAAGTCAGGTGAGGCCACTTTCCCTCCAGCATGCCATAGTAACGCAGCAGTGGCACACCGAAGCCTCCGTCCGCCAGAGCGGGGATGAGGGAGTCCGCGCCCCCTTTGTAGCCCCCTTCGTGTAGAACCACCTCCGCTGGGATGTCGAGGAACCGCGCCGCGGCGTAGGACCAGGCGATGGCGGCCATTTCTTCGCCGCCATCCGTGCCGGGGTTGGCGCCGGTAAGCTCCCGGTCCGCGGGCGCCTTTACCGCCAGGTGTCCCGCTTCGTGGAGGATGTCTCCGGGCCACTTTAGCCGCTCCCGGTCCACGGCGATGACGCTTCCGGGCTGGATGAGGAGTCCGGGTAGAAAGGTCTCGTCTCCTAGGGGCCGAAAACTCACCTGGAGGCCAATCTCTTCCAGAAAGTCCGTTATCCGGCGGATTAGTTCGTCCTTACTCAGGGGTGTCGTTTCCATCCAGCAGCAGGTATTTCAGCCAGTCGTCGATCACGCAATCCAGGATCAGATGAATGCGGGAAACGGGACCGCCATTGGTGACATGGTGGGGATCGGAAAGGCGCAAGTACCAGCACTGCCCTTCCTCCATCACCACCCGTTCTCCATTCAAATAGAACTCCACATCGGGATGGGTTTGGACCGGCACGTGAATGCGGGCGAACCCATCTTCGAAGCCCAAGTCTGGATCGGAATGTTCCAGAATGCGGGCGCCAGGAGCTAGGCTCAGGAGCCGCACCGAGGTTAGAGGGCAGCGGAACGCCTGCATGACCGCCCGGCACGCCGGAGCACGATCCGCGAACGGGGTGTCGGCCCAATCTCTTGTGCCGGAGTGGCTGGAGGCCTGAAGGATGGGGTGCTCCGCGCCAGCGGGCCCGCGCAGGGGCAGAATGCGCCACACGCCTTCGTAGTCACGGGAATTAAAATGGTCGATCCACTCGTCCTCGGAGAAGGTTTCCAAATCTTTTCGCAGCCGTGCGGTGTCAAAATCTAGCGGCAGCCGGACACGGTCTGGGGGAAGACGGGTCTCTGGCGGGGGAGAAGGGAGCAGGACTGGGTCCATGGAAAAAGGGGGCGGGTTTGAGAGTCTTACCAAATAAGGGTAGGGAATGTCCAGTATTCTAAGAAAAAAGTCATGCTTTTGGTTAAGTGAATTCGCCTTGGGAGAAGGGAGTTTCAGCAAGGGGGGGCGCGTTGGCGCCGGGTGCTGGATTTTTCGAATCCGTGCCTTTTCAATGGGTTGCTCGAAAACTGGCAAAGCTCTGAAAGGCGGCAGTTTCCCGGATTGGGGGTGGAAACCGGGGCGGAAAGCATTCCGCGGCCAGAGATCTTGCTCGCTTGCCAGGGAGCGAAATCCCGCCTACACAAATGGCCGGAAAGCGCTTAACCCGCCAACCGGGGACGGTCTGTGTGCATTGGCTCCCTTTCGTTACCGCCTGTGGCCAGACATATCTTTCTATTGTCGGACGTATCTACTTCGAATGGCCGTTCCTCTCCTCATCACTGTTATTCTGGGGTTTCTTTGCTGCTTTGGCGGAATTTGGACAATTCTGAGGCTGACGGCCCGGAGCAAAAGCGAAACCCATCGAGGCTGGGACCATCCTGACGATCTGCGGAAGACTCACCCGAAGGCCGTTCCCCGGCTGGGGGGCGTGGCCGTGTTCGGAACCTTCGCGATTTTGGCGGGAGGAATGGCGATTTTGGAAGAGATCCCCAATCTTGAATCGTTGGGCGCGGTTAGCTTAGGGGGGGCGCTGATTTTTCTTCTAGGACTGTGGGATGACTTGGTTCCCCTTTCCGCCAAGATCAAATTAGCCGCGCAGGTATTGATCGCGATCTTGATGTGGATTCTCGGGCTGCGGATTGATTTGGTGACGAACCCGGTCAGTGGAGCCGCGGTAACGCTGGCGCCAGCGATCAGCTTTGCGGTCACGGTACTCTGGCTGGTGGCCATTCCCAACGTCATCAACCTGGCGGATGGCATGGACGGGCTGGCGGGCGGTATCGGGCTGTTTTTGTTTATTACTTTGGGAATTGTCGGCGCGCTGAGCGAGTTTCAGCAGGGCTTGGGCTTTCTGAGTTTTGGGCTGGCCGGCGCGACGGTGGCCTTCCTGTGTTTCAATTTTCCGCCGGCTCGAATTTTTCTTGGGGATGGGGGCGCCTATTTCATTGGTTTTTTCATTGCGGCCGCAACCATCGACAGCTCTCAGAAAAGCTATGTCGGGGCGTCCCTAACCGTGACTCTCATCGCCCTGGGAGTACCCATCCTGGACACGATTTTCGCCTTTGGCCGCCGGTTCCTGAAAGGTGTGCCGGTCATGCGGGGAGATTCGGACCATATCCACCACCGCCTCCTGCTCATCGGGATGTCTTCGGGTAAGGCATTGTTCGTTCTCTACGGCGTTTTTATTGCGCTGGCGGTCCTGGCGCTAAGTACCATTTTTAACAAATCGCTCAGCATCGGGTTGTCCGTGGGTTTTCTGATCCTGGTGGCCCTGATTGCCCTGCGTGGTCTCGGTTACGTAGGAAAATTCCGAACTCTTCCGGCTGACCTGAAGCGCATTTTGGGAACTCGAAAGGAAGTCCGGTTTGCCGTCCTGGTTTCTCAAGCGCTGGAAATGGAGGTCGTCAGGCAAAAGAAACACGCCACTTTCTGGGAGATCTTCGAGCATGAAATGCGGCGCCTGAATCTTTCGAATACTCTCGATTCCAACGGGCCCACCGTGGTGTTTCATTTTCCATTCAAAGGAGTCGTCTCCTGGAAAATAGCCAGTCTGGGCGCTCTTCCGGACGGTGAATTGACGGGAGAGAGCGGCTCTCTCGCTCGCGAAACCGTGGCGAGCTGCTTCGTCACGCCCCTGTGTCTTGGCATCAAAAAATTCGGGGCCCCCAATTGGCGGGGGCTGACCACCGTGGATTCCTCTCCGGCAAAAGCGCCTGAAAGTCAGGAAAAAAGCGAGCTGACTCCGGGGCGATAAAGAGAGGGTGGGCACTTCACGGTTCGAGCGACCGCAGGTTTGCCATCAGTTGACTCAGCCCGAACTTCCGCGCCGTGGACCCTGCTTCCTGTCTAAACCGGTGAAGCTTTTCCCGGTCCTGAGCCAGTTCCAGGAAGCGGTCTTCCAGTGCTTTCGCGTCACGAATCGGGACAATAAACCCGTCACGATCATGGCTCACGACGCGGCCACAGCGTGGCGTCGCGATGACGGGCAAGCCGTGCGCCATGGCCTCCAGTTGGGTCAGTGCGAAGCCGTCCGAGAGGGTGGGGAGCACAAAGACGTCCGCCTTCCGGTAGTAGCCGGCTGCCTCCGAACGCTTCACCGGTCCGGTAAAGCGCACATTGGAACCCGCCAAGGCCGCGGCCTTGTCACGGTTTATGGAGAGCGGACCCACCACGGTAAAGCGAATCGGTTCGCGCCGCAGGGTCTTGGCTGCCTGAAGCAGGTAGGGAATCCCCTTGCGTAGATTCACCTGACCCAGCCACAAGACTTCCAGGATTTTAGAAGGCGGCTTTTCGGAAATGGGGGTTGGGCCGGTGGGCATGGTGGGTTCAAAGCATAGAGGAACTACCGTCAACTTTTCACCGGGTACGCCCTGGCTTAATAAGGCGTCGCGCGACCATTCAGAGTTCACCACCACCCTGTCCGCGACTTTCCACTCCGCTTCCCGGCGGGCGTGGTAGGCTTCGGGAACCGGAGGCGCCGCCTCTTCCCAGCCGGGCCAGCGGGTACGTTCCTCCGCCACCAGATCGAATTCCGTCCGGGCGGGATCCATCTGACCTACGACACACCAGGCTCCGCGATCTTTCAGTTCCGTGGCCGCTTCCAGAAATCCGGTGTCGTAGCCAAAGAAGACATGGTTCTCCACCGTGACGGGCCTCAGCGCATTGCGAACGCTTTCGGAAAACCACCTGCCTTGCCTGACGAAGGTGGTATGGGGAGATTGCGCATACCTCAGCGTCCCCCACCATTTCAATCCCCCGACAGGGAAGCTCGTTACGAAGCGAGAGTTTATGGCTCCCAAACCGGGGCGGCGCAGATCCGTGAACAAGCGGGCAAGCCGGCCCTCACTCTGGAGTGCGCGGGGGATGGCGTAATGCTCGCGAGCGCCTATCTGGCTGCAGATCCAGTTCATGCGGGAAGGCTGGGAAAACGTCCGGCGCCGGCGGCCGATCAAAGACGGTAGGTCAAATTCGGGTTCCGTTTGCCGATTTCCCGAGCAGGCACCCCGGCCACGATGGTGAAAGGGGCCACGTCCTTGGTCACGACCGCCCCGGCGGCGACCACCGCGCCTTCGCCGATCGTGACCCCCGGCAGGATTGTGGCCCGGTATGCTATCCAGACCCGGTCTCCTATCACCACGTCTCCGCCGCGATCTGAAAATTCCGGGCACTGAGGATCGTGACCGAGGGTGAGGATGACGGCTTCCGGGCCGATGGACACGTCGTTGCCCGTCCGGATTTCATAGGTCCGGCCGTCGAAGACGCAGTTTTCGCCAATGGAGTTTCGGTCTCCGAAGGAAACCTTGCGGCCATTGTAAAACCGGCAACCGGGAGAGATCCGGCACCCCTGGCCCAACGCTTTCAGGTAGCCGCGCAGGTAGGCCGTTCGCGGAAAGGGGAAGGGAAGTTTTCCAACTCCATGGTTATACGCCCAGGAGAGGAGAGAACCGGCGAACAGGCGAAGCGTCATGGTGCTGGTGTTTGTGTAACACCCCACAGGCCGCTCTGAAAGTTCGCCGGTGAGAAATGTGCGCGGGCGGCGCTTCGCTTTTCCACTGCGAGGGCTTTCCACTTTACGGGGTTCTGAGACATTTCCCAGATGCATTCGGAAAGCGCTTGGATGTCTCCGGAGGGAAATCCCAGACCGGCGCCGTATTCGGACACCATGCTGGAGACCCAGGTATCCTGGCTGTAAATGAGGGGAATGCCCATTAACATAGCCTCCACGGCCACGCCGGAAATGCGGGCATAGTAGGCTTCCCGCAGGTAGGGCAGCACTACGGCGTCCGCTTCGGCGAGGAGGGCGGCGTAGGCTTCGCTACTTAGCGGGCGGCCCAGGATTTCGATATTGGCGGCGCCGGGATTGGGCTTCACTTCCGTCCCGGAGGGGCTGAAGACCGGCCCGGGCCATTGCATCCGGCAGCGGACTTGGCCGAGCTTGGGCGCCTTCAAGGCTTCGAGCAGCAAGTGCGCTCCCTTTTCCCACCGGGCGGGACCGGGAGACATCAGCGTGAAAGTTCCAGCCGCCTTTGCGCCGGAAAGTTTCACGGCCGGGGGAGAGACCAGACTGCACGGGTGCGGCAGGACGGTCATGGGGAGCCCGGCCAGTTGATCGTACTCATCCGCCAGGCGGTGACTGTCCGTCGTAAATACGACACGCCCCGTTTTTGTCCACGGCTGATAGGCTTTCAGGACGGCTCCCAGGATCCGGGCGGACTGGGAAAATTGGATCTCTTTGTCCGCCTCGTAGTGAGTGGCGCTGTTCCGGATGAGCAGGACGATGCGTTTCACCTTCCTGCCGCCGCCGAACCGCCAGGCGAGAAACCACCAGGCGAGGAGATGAAAAATGACCACGGTGGGCACAAAGACCAGGTCCACGGTTCCGGCCTGCTGGCGAAAATAGCGGGACATGGCTCGCCACATCCGCCAGTTATGCCGGAGAATGCCCAGGTAGCGGCGCCAGGCCCGAGGGTGATAGTAGAGTCCATCCCAATTGGTATGGGAAAAGAAAGGCACCGCGTTGATCTCCCGGGCGATTTCCGGTATCAACTCCCGGTGGGCCAGGACCGTGACCTCCACTCCCTCCGCCCGGTTCATTTCCACCACGGCCTTGTCGTACTCATACCAGTGGCCGTTAAAATCTTTGAGGGCTTCCTCGCAGACGATCAGGCGGCGCCGGGGCGTTTCGGGCGCGCTACTCGCCACGGAAAATTCCTCCCTTCGGTCCGGAACGGTTGGCCAAGCGGTAGAGTTCCCGAAAAATGCCCGCCGCCAGACTCTTCCATTTTCGCCACGCCCGGCCCCAGAACACGGGAAGAAGCGCCGTCGCTAGAGTCAGGCGCCAGCCCGCCAACCAGAAAAAGGCGGCGTGGCCGCGCATGCTCCGCCGGATCGGTTCGTGCCACGCCTCAGGCAACCGGTCGAGCGCCAGGTCATGGAGGCCGAAGGCCTGAAACAGCAACGCCCATTTGGGTAAGTCCTCATCCTTGAGTTCGCCTTCCTTCAGGTAGATCGCGTCCGCATAGATCAACTGGGGCTGCGAATTGGAGCCCCAGGCCCCATTTTCCCGCAGCCAATGTTCCGGAATCAGGTGGTGAATCCGAAACGCGCGATCTGTCAGGAAACCGTCTACCTCGGCAAATCCAGGGGCGCCCACATGCCGTTGGGCAAAGCTGACTTCAACCTGCACCGCCAATACATTTTCCAGCGCCTTGGTGGCCCCCCTCAGCACGTCCAGATCCGCGCCTTCGGTGTCAATCTTCAGAAAGTCAATCCGGCGGCCCTCCAGGCAGGTATCCAGAGTCGTGACCGATACCCTTGCGGTACCTGCCGGTTTCAGCCATTCCCGGATGGCGAAGCGGTCCATTTCCGGATGGTGGGGGAAAAAGGAAGACGCCGCCGGTAACTTCGCGAGGTAAAGGGTTTGTTCGCCCGCGTCTTCCGCCCCCAGCGCCGTGCGGAAAACTTTCCCATCCCCATCCGACCGGCCATCCGGTTCGAAAGAGAGCACTTCCAGAAATTCAGCAACCGGTTGCCACCGGGAGTCCAAACCCATCGCCGAACCAACGTCCGCGATGACTAGCGGAGTCGCCCGGAGCGACCCTCGCATCACTTCCGAAAGGAAATATTTCCGCGGGAGGTCGAAAATCATTTTAACGGTGGGAAGTTTGGGTAAGCCCGTCAGTTCGTTGTGGGCTGGCGGAATTGATTGGCGAGACCTGAGATTCTGGTAACGTTGCCCGAAGATGTTGGCAAAGCGAAATGCCTCACCGGTTGCCCAACCGAGCGTACAAGCGACCGCCTTGTTGTTGCTCGGGTTGCTGGTGGCATACGCCTTGAACGAAGTGGAAGTTCCCACACGGATGCTGCGGAAAACGGCTGCTGTCGTGGGCCTTTCGTTGGTGGCCAGTTTTGCGTTGGAAGCGCACTTCACCAGCCTGAAAAACTTGGTGAGGGTCGACAATATCTCCTTGTTTGCCCTCTACTTTCTGACCTTCTTTGAGTTTTTCTTTCCGCAGGGCTTTTTTGATTCCCTTGTCACTGGCACCCAAACGGCGGCCGGAACCCACCTGGTTCTTTTGGGAATGGGGTCCATTGCCATTGGCCGGCACCTGGTCCTCCGGCGGCCGGCGGGAAAGTTTGTCACAAGCGTCCCTTCGATGACTGAGAAGGAGTTGTTCTGGCTTGCGGTGCTCTGTTTTGTGACCGGGCATTTGCACATGTGGATGGCGGTCAGCTTCAACCCGTTCGAATGGCTGCGGGAGATGATGGGCGCCCGCTTTTCTCAGTCCTGGCAGCGGAGTCAGTTGGGTGGGTTCAGCGCTTTGCTTACGGAATTGTACTGGTTAACTTGCCTGATCCCGGCCATCGCGGCCATCCTTTGGGTGCGGAGAAAACGAGTGCCGGCCTGGATGCTGATTTCGATGGGCGGAATGTTGGCCCTGGTGATGTTCAGCGGTTTCTCACTGGGAGCGCGGTATCAATTCGCGTTCTACCTACTCAGTTTTGGCGGCGGCTTTGTGCTTTCCCTGCCGAGGCTTCGTTTTAGCAAAGTCCTCGTCATGGGGCTACCGCTGTCGGTTCTATTTCTGGCGGCGACCTTTTTAGTCGTCAATTTTCGGAATTTAGGGATTAAGAGAGTGGTCGATTTCGTGGCCGAATCCAAAGGCGACAAGTTTGACGAACCCACCGTGGCGTATGACATCAAAATGTGGATGGAGGGGGACCAGTTCAAATTCATTATTGACCGGAACATGTATCCCATCTCGGTCTTTCCGGATTTCTTTCCGGATAAGCATCCGTTTCTGGAGGAAGAAATGTTGCTTCAAATCCTGGTGCGGCCGGTTCCTCGAGCGCTTTGGCCGGGAAAGCCGGAGGGATTGAGCGTTTCCGTGGAAGGGATGCTTGGGATTGAAGGCGCCACCGTGGCCTCCACTTTTGTTGGGGAGTCTTTCATGGCCTACGGCGTCATGGGGGTGATCGGCTGCGGTCTGTTGCTCGGCATTGCTCTCGGGATGTGGAACCGGATTCCGGTAAATACCTCGAATGCCACGCTCATCTTGATGTACACCAGCGGCTTTGTCTGGGCGCCGCTGGCGGTTCGCAGCGTGATCTGGATCTCCATAGGGTTTCTTCCCTGCGTCGGTCTCTTCCTATACGCCTGGTATCTGATTCCCGTGCTGAGGGGGCGATCCCGAACCATGACGAATCTCCATCCGTTCCGGAAGAATCTGCCAAGCCCGTGATGAGACGCTGGTTGTCAGCCGCGAAGGGGGCTCTGGCCTTCTTTTGGAAGTGGCTTCGGAGGCTGATTCTGATCGCCTGTCTGTCTGGGCTGACGATCGCGGCCGTCACCTGGATCTTTCCGGATCCGGTTTTGCGCTGGGCCGCCGAGGGCTGGTCCGTCGCGGAGGAGCCGGCGGCGGCAGATGCGATCCTGGTTCTGGGAGGAGGGATCGCCTATCGCCCACAGGCAGCGGCGAAGTTGTGGAACGAAGGGTTCGCCGGGAAGATTTACGTCTTTAAAGCACACGGCCGATTTGGCTCCCGCGACGCGGCGGAGACAGTCGAGATCCTCGCTGAAATGGGGGTCGACAGGGACGCGATTCACCTCTTCTCTCCGTCCGTGACGAGCACGTATGATGAGGCCCGCGAGGCCGCCGGACTGGTTCAAGCGGAAGGTTTCAAAAGGGTGCTGATACCAACCGATCTCTTTCACACCCGCCGGGCGAAGTGGATCTTTTCCAAGTTCCTGAATTGCGAAGTGGTGGTCACGGAGGCTCCCTTCAATTACTTCCACGCCGATGACTGGTGGAAGAACGAATCGGGAGTCATCCAGTTTCCAAATGAGATCGCCAAAACCTTTTTTTATTGGTTCCATTACTAAGTCATGGCGCGAGGAGGGGACGGTCTTTCCGCGGCGAAAACTGCTTTTGAGATTACCTGATGGAAGGTGCCCGGATTCGAGTCATTCACGTAATTGAAGCCTATTCCCAGGGGAATTACGGCATCATCGAATCCACCCTGAGCACCGCCAGAATCCTGGCGGATCGCCATGGCATCGATACGGAACTGTGGTTTCCCAAAGAGTTGGGATGCTCCCATGAAGTGGACTTTCGCGGCGCCACGCCGGTGGCGTTTCCAAGATCCACGGTTTTCAATCCCCGCCGCTTTGCGGCCAGCCGTAAACTCTGTCCTGGCGACACGGTGGTGACCACTCATGGATGCTGGAGGTCGGCGACCTTGGTCGGCGCACGGTTGAAAGACGCGGCCTTTCCCTGGGTCTACACCCCGCACGGCATGCTGGAACCTTGGAGCCTCTTGCAGAAGCCTTGGCGAAAGAGAGTCTACTGGGAACTGCGGGAAAAGCGTCTCGCGGCAAAGGCTGACGCCGTTCGAGCCGTCGCGTCCGCGGAGCGGGATAACCTGGCCCGGTTTTTTTCGAAAGTTTCCCTGGTGGGGCATGGCATCGAATCGAATGGAAATGGCGTACCCTGTCCCGATTCAGACCGCGTCAAACGGGTCCTCTTTCTGGGCCGGTTGCATCCCAAAAAAAGCGCAGCCGCGCTGGCGCGTGCCTGGACCCTTTCCCGGCTGCATCGTAACCCAGGCTTTCAGTTGATCGTCGCTGGAACGGATGGCGGCGAAGAGGCCGAAGTGAACCGGATTGCCAAGGAATCAAACTCTAACATGGTCGTCAAAGGGCCGGTATTTGGAACCGAAAAGACGGAGTTGCTGACGGCTTGTTCCTTCTTTGCCTTGCCGTCGCACAGCGAAGGCTTTCCCATGGCGCTGCTCGAAGGCATGGCCGCGGGGCTGATCCCGCTGATTAGCGACGCGTGTAACTTGCCGGAAGCGGTGGCGGACGGGCTGGCCTTCCGGGTTTCTCCGGAAGTCGATGACATTGTGACGGGATTGAATCAACTGGCTGATTTATCAGATGGGGATCTCCAAGACCGCCGGAACCGGGTCCGGCAATTCATCCAAGACCGCTACTCGCTGGCCGCGATTGCCGGTCAACTGGCTCAGCTATACCGCTCGCTCTGCCTTCAATCCTACCCAGCGGCGGGCTAGAATAGTGACAGAATGCTTCGGATGGAAAACGCCCGGATTAAAGTCATTCATGTGATCGATGGGGTATCTCAAGGGAACCACGGCATCATCGAGGCGGCGTTGGGGACGGCCGGTATCCTGGCGGAATCCCATGGCATCACCTCCGAGCTGTGGTTCCCCAAAGCTTCCAACGGTTCACATCGGGTCGATTTGCGTGGGGCCGCGCCGGTGGCGTTTCGGGATACCCCGGTGTTCGATCCGCGAAGGGTTGCTGACGGCCGTCAACTTTGCCCGCGGGGCACCGTGGTGGTCACTCACGGCTGTTGGCGATCGCCAACCTTGGTGGGCGCGCGGTTAAAGGAAGCTTCCTTTCCCTGGGTCTATACGCCGCACGGCATGCTCGAACCCTGGAGCCTCCGGCAAAAGGCGCTGCGGAAAAAGCTATATTGGGAACTCCGGGAGCGGCGGCTCGCGGAAAAGGCGGACGTGGTTAGAGCCACGGCTGTTCCCGAGCGGGACAATCTCGCCCGGCTGTTTTCCAATGTCTCTTTGTTAACTCACGGGATCGAAGCAAATGGAGACGACCCGGAGCACAGGCCGGACGGCATTACCAGGGTGCTCTTTATGGGAAGGCTTCATCCTAAGAAGGGCGCGGTCGCCCTGGCACGGGCCTGGACCCGCTCGTGTCTCTACCGGAACAGCGGGTTTCAGCTGATTATCGTTGGCAACGACGACGGAGATTTGCCGGAACTGAAGCGAATCGTGAGAGCATCAGGCTCGAACATGGTTCTTCGTGAACCGGTCTACGGAAAAGAGAAGGCTGGGCTGTTCGCGTCTTGTTCGTTTTTTGCCCTTCCTTCGCGTAGTGAAGGGTTTCCCATGGCTTTACTTGAAGGCATGGCCGCGGGGTTGATTCCTTTAATCAGCCACGGGTGCAACTTACCCGAAGTCATCGAGTCCGGTTTGGCTCTTGCCGTTTCTCCGGAGATGGAAGACATCGTTACGGGGCTGGATCTACTCGCGACGTTCTCCCCCGGGGAAATCGCGGACCGGCAGACCCAGACCCGTGAGTTTATTCGGGCTCAGTTTTCGTTGACGGCCGTCGCGAGTCAACAGGCGCGATTTTACCGTTCGCTGCTGGTCTGAGTTTTCATCCATTGCCAAGTGCGGCGGATGCCTTCTTCGAGACTCGTGGTGCTCCGCCAGCCCAGATTCGATGCGGCGAGCCTGCAATCGAGCACGTTTTTGGGCACGTCAAAATGGCGTTCGGGGACAGTCTCGATCAGGGGATGGATGCCGGTGACCTTTTGGATCGTGTCCAAGACTTCCGTTAGCGAGTGCCCCTGTCCCGATCCAATGTTCAGGATCGAACCCGCGTCGCCTCGTTCCACGGCACATCCAATGGCTTCGGCCAGATCTTCCACATAAACAAAGTCTCTGATCTGAGAGCCATCTCCATAGATTCGGATCGCTTTGCCGTTGATCAGGTTGTTTAGCCATTGGCCAATCACTCCCTGGCCTCTAGAGAAGTTTTGCCCTGGACCATAGGCATTGGCGCCTCGCAGGATCAGGCAATCCAAGCCTTGGCTTTCGTGGAAACAGTGCAGGTATCGCTCCACGGTCAGCTTGGTGATTCCATAGGACGAGATCGGTTGAAAACGATGACTTTCCCGGATGGGAATCGACTCGGGCGTTCCATAGACAGTCCCGCCAGATGACATAAAAATGAACCGGCTTACTTTGGCCGCCACGCAAGCTTGCATGAGCATGATCGATCCGGTGACATTCTGTGTGACGTCCTCTGCTGGAGCTTCGTTCGAAGTGTGCGGGACTCCCTTCCAGGCCAAATGGATGACCACCTCTTTGCCGTCCACGGCTTCCCTGCAAAAGTCCGGACTCAGGTAGTCGCCGGCGGTCTTGGAAATCGTCGCCACCTGGTGACCGGATTGTTTCAGCAGATCGACGACGTGCCTGCCAATAAAGCCAGTCGCTCCGGTAACCAGAATGTGTTTCATCAAAAGGAAGTGGGAGGACCTACTTTCCGAACAGTTTTTTCAACCGCCGCTTAGCGGAGGCGGGCAGATACTTTGTAAGCCGGAGTTTGGCGTGTGCAAGCCGGGCTGAGCGAAAAGCGCCATACAAATCGGTCGCGACTTCCAGGTCTCGCTTTTTGTCGGGTTCGATTTTTTCCGGATGAATGAGCGGGAGATTGAGTTTTCCCGTGTTCCGGTTGGCGTGTGGGTTTTCACGGGCGGTGGTGTGGGTGGCGCCCTCGCCAAATCCGATATTGGACACCAGATTGCATTGAGGGGAGGCCGCCAGCCCATCGTTCATGAACAGGGAGAAAAGCCAGTCATAGTCCCAGGTATCGAATTTTCCTCTCTGCATGCAGTCACAACATAGAAGCCAATAGGCTCTTTCTTCCGGAGAGTCGAAGTGTTGGCGCAGCTTGTCTTTCAACACATTTCTCTGGATGGGTGGTGACTGGCGATGGCTTTGCCACACCTTGGCCCACGTGGCCCAACCCCAGATGAAGGGATAGCGGGAGAAACGATAGGACTCCGCCACGGGAGTCCGGTCGTGGCAATTCCCGCTGATCTGCATCACGCTGGGATGATCCTGGTAGCGGCGCAGCAGTTCGGCGCAGAAAGGAAAGAAACTGGCAGCGGGCACACAGTCGTCTTCCAGGATGATGCCGGCGTTCACTTGGCTGAAGAACCAGTCGATGGAAGAATTCACTCCGTCCTTTAGGCCGGTGTTGGTTTCCCGGAACCGGCGATGAACTTCGCAGGGCCAGTCGATGGTCTCGGCTAACTGACGCACCTCGTCGCAAGCCTGCTCTTCAGCGGCGCTCCTGGGAGCATCCGCCGCGAAAAAAATCTGGGACGGACGGACCGGGCGCAGGGTTTCCAGGACACGGCGGGTCGTGTCCGGCCTCCGGTAGGTGAGCAAGAGGACCGGCGGACAGGCTGGGGTTTCCTCGCTAGTCATGAGTCGGAGGCGCACCCGCGCTTAGGGCATTCACAACGATTTCGGCATTCCGGGTCCAGGTATTTTCCGCTTCATACGCCTCCCAACGGGGCGTGAGATGGGCGCTCTCGTCCAGCAACTTCGTCAGTCCTTGCTTCAGGGCTTCCCGCGAGTCCGGTTCCACCCATACGCCAAGGCCGTACTCTTCCACGGCCCACTTCAGGTGCCCTCCTCCCGAACTGGCGAGGACAGGCTTACGGAACTGGATAGCCAGGTGGAGCACGCCGCTGGCCGAGACAAACTCCCGGCTGTAGGACAGGAGGATCAGGTCCGCCGTGTTGAATAGGTCCGCCGCCTCGCCGTCAGGAATGAACCGGTCGAGTATCGTCAGTTGCTCCGCAACGCCACGGGACGCAGCGAGTTCCTGGTAGTAAGAAGCGGGCCGGTCCTGGGAGGAAGTGGTGGTTCCCGCGATGACGAGGTGCACGCCGGGATAATCCGCCAGCATCTCAATCGCCAGGTCGAAATTCTTGTAGTTGCGGACGTGCCCGAAAGCCAGGAGGAAAACGGATCGTGAGGAGACGCCCAGGCTTTCGCGAACCTCCCGAGGTCCGGATGCCGGTTCCGGAACGGGATATGCGCCGTGCGGTACGGTGACAAAGGGAACGGAAGGTGCGGCGCTCACCGGGTTCATGCTGACATGGCCGTGGTAGAACGCCACATCCAGCATTTCGAAAGCGCACCGCATGGATCGGCGGTGCCAGAATTCAGGACCCAGGGGATGGCGAATGGGATCGTGTACCGTGGCCCCGATCTTGAGTCCCGGCAGCTTTCGCCGCAGCCGGTCAAAGTGGTGTTTCCACAACGGGCTCAAATACTCCGCGAAACCGGACAGGAGAAGCGCGTCGGGTTGGCGCCGGCCGGCTTCGCTTGCGGTCATTTTCCAGCCTTTGAGGAGTCTTTGCACCCACTGGAAACGCCGCATCATTTTGGAGCTCTGTTTATCGCTGTCCAAGGGCGGCAACAACCGGAGAACCTCTATCTTCCCGGACACCGGCCGGTCGAAGTTAGTGGGAACGATCAGGGTGACTTCATGCCCCAGCCGCTCCATTTCGCTCGCCTGCTGGATCATGTAGTCAACGACTCCGCCCCAGGTGAGGCTGGTATGGATCAGGATCTTCACGCTGGAGCCGTCAATCGGGGTGAGCCCATTGCAAGATGCGGTCAAACCAGGGGATGCCCAGCCATTTTCGCAGCCGGAAGGACCGGGGCAAGGGAGCCTCCATGGCGGCACGGGTCTTGAGCCACTGTTTCGCTTTCGAGAGGGCCTCGGCGGCGTATTCGGCATGGTCCCCGCGCTTCGCTTTCCGGTAAAGCATCTGGTAGGCGCGCACCAGCATTTCGCACTGCGCCGGGCTGGGGGTTCCCGCTAGCTGGAGGTTCAGCTCCAGCGCGGCGTCCACGCCGGGAAACCAGTGGGAGACGGTTTCCCGCCCGGACCGGCAGCCAGGCGTGTCCGACCGGTAGAGGGCGGTTGCCGAATCCGAGTAAGCCACCCTGTTCCGGAGCACCGCGGCGAACCAGTAGTTCAAGTCTTCGCCCGGAAAGTTGGCGAGTTCTTCCGCCCAGAAAGGAGCGGTGGTCCGCTTGAGGATCGCGGCATGGACCGCCCATGGCGCCGCGCCGATGGACTCCGCCTCCAAGCGGTCGAGACTGGGGAGAGGCATGGGCTGTCCCGGCGTTTTCAAGTCCGGGCCTTTCTCGATCCAGCTTCCGGCGATCAAGGTGGCCTCCGGGTTCTCGCCCGCCACGCGGAGCAGGGTCGCGAGATGCTCCGGCTCGATCAAGTCATCCGCATCCAGGAAGAGGACCCACTCTCCGGTGGCCTGTCTCAGCCCCTCGTTCCGCGCGGCGGAGGGGCCTTGCGTGGCGGTGTGAGAGAGCGACTTGATTCGGGGGTCGCCAAATTCGGCCACCACCTTTTCGCTCCCGTCGGTGGAACCATTGTCCACGACCAGACATTCCCAATCCGCATGCGTCTGGGCGAGGACGGAGTCCAGCGTCTCGGCAATGTAGGGTGCCTTATTGTAGAGGGGAATGATGATGGAAACGGTGTTCATCCCTTTTTCCAGGGTAGAAGGTGATACCGTTCCGTGGCGTCCAGCAAGAAGAACCAGGCCAATGCTCCGAATGCGAACACCAGCGGCAGGGCGCAAAGCGCGAGATGGAACCAGGAATGGGGCTCGATCCAGCGGCTGACAGCCCATCCCGCCAAGCCAATGAGCGCGGTCAAAAGCATCGCCAGAGAAACGTCCAGCAGCACTACCGAGCAGGACCGGTTCAGGATTCGCGAGGCGATCCGGGTGTCATAGAAGATGGAACGCGCAGCCAGCAAGAGGGCGCTCGACGCGGCGACCCCATACATCCCCCACCCGCAGGGGATGGCCAGCAGCCAAGCCAGGAGAGGGTTGGCGATTCCGACAAAGAGCGTTACCAGGCCATATTCCCGGACGCGGTCTGCGGCCAGGACCACGGCGTAGACGGGTGTGAAGGGGACATTCAGGATCAACGGCGCCACCAGAAGCACCATGAGAGGCGCCAGATCCGAAAACTCGGGGCCGAGCCAGGTGCCTAACAATGGCGCCGAGAAGCCGCAGGCCAAACCAATGGGTAGCGCCATAAACAGCGCCACGGCTTTCACCGAACGGCGGAGCATGCGCCGCACCCGGCCGTGATCTCCTTCCGCATAGAGAGACGTCAGGGTGGGCGTGAACGTCCCGGCGATGGCGACCGCCAGCGCCCGCAGCAGCATGGCCCATTGCAAGGCCAGAGCATAACGTCCGCCGCTCTCGGCCCCGAAAAGGCGGTTCACCAGCACGAGGTCAATGGACAGGAGGAGCAGTGTACCCGCGTGACCCACCACCACCCAGCTCCCGGTGCCGGTCAGGCGCCGGGTCACGTCCGCGCTGAAGTGCCGGACTCGAACCGCCAACTGAGGGGTGAGTTTTTTCCAAACAAAGATGTTGAGAACCCCCGCCAGCGCCGCCGCGAAAAAAGTGCCCATACCGACCTGGCCGACATCTGGCTTCCACCAAATAAAGGCCAGGACAACCAAGCCCACCCGCACGAGATTCTCCAAAATGGCGATGCCATTCATCAGGTCCAGCCGGTGCCGCGCCATGGACGAGGCGGCAAAGGGAGAGAAGGCCGTCATCAGGAGAAACGACCCACCGATCCAGCCGAACAAATGCCGGGCCGAAGTTTCCAGACCCGCCGGCACATTGAAGAAAGTGTCTGCCTTGAGTGCGACGATGGCCAGGGGCAGGACGAGCAACACCGCCAGACCCGCGAGCCCGAACAGCGCCGAATTGAAGACGCGATTCGCCCCGTCATCATCCGCCCGGGTCAGGGAGAGAATCAGGTCCCGGGACACCGCCGAGCTGATGGCCGTGGTGGCGATGCTCAGGTAAGAGGTAATGGTGACCGCCAGCGGGACCAGCCCATAGGCGGCGGCGCCCAGGTGCCCCACCAGAAAAGGCACGAACCAGATCGCGATGCCGATACGCGCCGCGTAGTTGGCCACGTTCGCGATCAGATTCGGAACGACCCGGCTGGGAGCATCGATGACTTCGCTGGACAAGGTAGAAAGGGTGCGGCGGGCCGCGGTGTTCGGTCAGGGAATGAGCCGCGCCCATCGCGCCCATTGTCCGGTGAGATGCATGCCCTGGTCGAAATTGTATTTCGGCTCGTAACCGAGAAGGCGCCGCGCTTTGGCGTCGTCGTATTGAGCCGCCGAGGCATAGTAGTCCAGGAAAATATCCAGCGGAAGAGTGAGAGGAAGTTCCACCGCCTCTTCCGCCGCTTGATGGGTGGAAGGAGAGGCAAACTTTTGCCGGGCGCGTTTCCAGACCGCCTGAGCGAGAGGAGCCAGGTGCGAAGCATGGAGTGCCGCGCGGAAAGTAGCGCTCTGCTTAAAGGCGTCCAGCGCAAGACGGGGCAGCGAAAGGGTGGCGGCCCATCGCTGCTGGCGATGCGCCTGACGGATTTCGTCAGCGGTCATGCTTACGAGGCGGTTTTCCAGATTCAGCAGTTTTTCGAACCGCTCATACAACTCGCGCCGCGTGACGCGGTCCGGACCATTGATGAGAAACGTTTCACCCACCGCCTTCTCCCGCGTGGCGGCCAGGAGCATGCCCTGAACCACGTCGTCCACGTAAATGGGATTCAGCGCTCCGGTCCCGCCATCTACCAGGGCGACCCGGCCGGCCTTTAGTTCCTGAATCGGCAGAATCGAAAAAGGAAATCCATACGGACCGTAAACCGAGGGGAGCCGGAGGATGGTCCAGGGAAGGCCGCTGGCGGCCACGAGCTGTTCGGCCTTCCATTTGTCCTGGGCATAAGCCCACTTGGGCGCAGGCTGGGGCGCCGTTTTTTCATCCACCGAAGGGCGGTCCAGTTTGCCGAAAACACTGGCGGAACCGAGATAGACGAACCTGGATACAGAACCCGCCTCCCGTGTCGCGGACAATAGGGCAGCGGTTCCGTCCACAGTGACCCGGCGCTGCTCCGCCACCGAGCCCCGGGTGCCACAGGCGCAGTGAAAGACGAAATCGCAACCGGCGACGGCTGGTTTCAGCGTCACTTCATCCAACAGGTCCGCTTGGACAAACTCCACCCCCCAACGGGCGGCGCGTAGCGTGCCGGGACCCGTGTCGGTGCCGTGGATCAGTGTCTTGACCCGGACACCATGGTCGCGGACGAGCGACTCGATGAGCCGCCCGCCGATAAAGCCGGTGCCGCCGGTGACAAAAGCTGTGGCCCCGTTTGACTTCATGACGCCGCCGGCTCTTCGATGGGTTGATTCCAGGGATGATCGAGCGCCTTAGCTGCCACGTAACAATGCTCGATCCAGCGCAAGAGTTCCTGGCCTTCAGTGCCTGGCACGGTGGGGCCCTTTCCCGTCCGGATGGCGGAGACAAAGTCATCCAGTTGCTCCCGCATGGCGGCCAGATAGAAATCCATGGCTCCGGCCCCGGATACTTCGACCTCACCAGCCAGAGTCAGTTCCGGTTCGCTTCCGAGTATCAGTTTCGCGGTCGCACCCAGTAAAGGTCCTTCGACAACACCACGTTCGCCTTCAATTCGAATCCGGTTTCCCAAGTCGCGGGTCAGGCTCGTTTCGATGGTGCCCCGGACGCCGGAGGTCATTTTCAGATCCAGTAGACAGTTTGCTTCCATCCTGATTGGCGAATCCAGGGAACACTCGATTTCGCTGGGCGCCCCAAAGAGCGCGATGGCTAAGTCCAGGTCATGACAAGCGTTGCTGATTAGCACGCCCCCGCCGCTCATTTCTGGATGGAGAAAGTAGAGTGATTTCGTGGGCCAGCTCGCCGTGGTTCCATTTTCGATGGAAAAGGAGCGAACGTTGCCCAGGATACCGGCTTTCAACGCCTGCTGAAGAAAACGTGTGGACTGGCAGAACCGGCGTTGCATGGCCACCGCCAGGACGGCGCCGCTGGATTCGGCGGCCCCGATCATTTCATCACACTCAGCGGCCGTCCGCGCCAGGGGCTTTTCGGCCAAGACGTGCACGCCTTCCGCCAGTAGAGCCTTGGCAATCGGCGCGTGCAGGTGCGGCGGCACGGCGACAATGGCGGCGTCGGCGTGTTTCGGCGCCTCGGCAAAGTCCGCGGATACCGCCGCGCCGGGGGCGAATTGCTTGGCGAGCGCCTCCGCCCTGTGGCGGTCGCGGTCTACCAGCAAGGTCACCGCCACCCCGGGAAAAGCCCGCGTGGCAGGCAGATGGCCCAGTTCGGCAATGGCGCCGCAGCCCACTATCGCGAGGCGTAGAGGGTCAGGGCTCATGATGAGATGAGGAGTGGAGCGCGATAAAATTTTCTTTCGTTTCAGGTGCGTCGCGGGCCAGATGCTCGATGCGGTAGCCCGCGCCGGTCAGCAGTTCCACCAGGGATTTATCGGCGATGGAGAAGGCCGAATCGCAGTCCGCTTCAAAGACGATGGTGTGCGGGGGAGAGGTGCCGAGCAGGGTCCGGGCACCTTCGAGCACTTCGCGTTCAAAGCCCTCAACGTCCAGTTTGCAAATCGTCGGTGGGAGGCTGCCGGTGCGGGCGAGAAATCCGTCGAGCGTTTCCACCTTTACCGTGATGTCATTTTCATTTCCGTCACCGGGGCTGGAAGGGAGGAGTTTTCCCGCGCCGGAATTGTCCGGCGGTCCGGGCATATAGGTCAACGAATCCGGGTGGGCTCCCAGCGCGGTGGGCTCGATCCGGTAGCGGGATTCCGCGAACCCATTCGCCCTGACATGGTCCGACATCAGGCGCGCCAACGCGGCAAACGGTTCGAACGCCACGACAAAGCGGAGATCTTCCGCGAGGGCCTGTAGAGAAAAGAAGCCAATGTTTGCCCCGATGTCATAAAAGACATCGTCCGGCGACCATCGTCTGGAAAGCGCTTCCGCCACTTCGGCGTCCCACTCCCCGTGTTTGAGGATGTGCCACTGAGTCATGTCGCCACGATCCAGGCTGACGCGGAAACCGTGGTTGGTCCGGGCATTCCACCGGCGGCGGCCGCTCAATCTTTCAAACAGATCCAGAACACGCCCTTGGCCGCGGTGCGGCAGTTTGCGGACGTAGGCGGCGGCCAGGTCGCTGAGCCAGTCCGGATAGCGTTTGGAGGACGGAGGGACCATGGCTTTCTTCAAACAGCGAACCAGCGCAGGGCTTTAAATTGGCGAACAAACCAGTCCATGGCAAAACAGCCTAGAATGGTCAGCGTCGCGCTTCCGAAAACGAGAATCAACGGGTTCTGCGTCACCCGCGCCAGCACTATGGAGACTCCAGCCAGAAGCAAGGGCGAATGCCAGACCAAAATGGCGGCGGCGCGTTGGCCCACGCGAGTCCGGTAGATGAAGCCGCGCAGCTTTGGCACGGCCTGAAAGAGCGCGAAGATCAGCGGAGGAACCAGCATCCAGTAGAAGGGAGGCACGGCCAGCCGCCATCCCACCAGCGCGAGGGCGGCCAGTCCCGCCAGGCAGACGGCGAAGTGAGATGAGCGAAACCGGCCCGGCACGCCGGCCACCGCCCCCAGCGCGTAGGCCAGGGAAGATATCCCCAGGAGATCCGGCCAGGGACCGTGATGCATCTTCGGCAGGCCAAGCCACCAGGCGTTGAGCGCCAAAGCCACAGCGGCGGCCACCAGGGCGCCGGGGAACACCCAGCCCCGCAGCAGAAGGGGATCGATGATGAAAGAAATAACAAACAAAAAGAGAAAAAAGTAGTGCCCGGCCCCGGGAATCAACATCACGAAATAGTACATGCCCGGCGCGGAATTGTTCCAAGGCAAACTCGCGGGGTCCAGCAGGTTGAAACGGGAAAGCAAATAGAGCGCGATCGAGTAGAGGACCGAAAAGAGAACAAACGGCACCAGCAGCCGGCGGGCTCGCTCTTTCATGTGCTGGGTCCAGGACCGTTTTCTCCGCGAAATGGAGCGCTGAACCAGGAATCCGCTTGCCCAAAAGAAGGCCAGGGGGGCCCAGGAGGTGAGCCAGGTTTGAAGCCATTCCACCAAGGCCATCGCCCCGGGAGGAAACCTTCCCACAAAAGACATGTGGCCAAAGACGACGCCAGTGATGGCGAACGCTTTGAGGGCGTCTATCTCATGAAAACGCCGCGATTCCAATAAGGCATCCATCTAATCGCAAGTCGGTAAAAAATTCCGCGGAGGGAATTTCCCCAGCCGGCGGCCGGAGCCAATGGATGGGAACATACTATCTGGACCGTGAAACAACTCTATTGGAATTTTCGTGTGATTGAAAAGGCCGCCGCGCCGAGTCGTCCATGATTCCACGGTGGCAAGCCGGAGAGGACTCTAGGGCCATAGTCCATTTTGCACTGAGAATACATGGCAATGGAAATCCGGGCAGCGCCGATATGGGGGCATGGGCTATCTCTATGTGTCCGGCGTCCGGCTATTTTGTACAAGAGGCGCCGGCTCCGAGTATTGCTGACTGTCCGGCTCCGTATTTCCGCGGTCGGGGCGTGAGTGGAAGGCAGCCAGCGTTTGGTATCGCCGGCTTTCCTTTTCTCCAGTCAAAATAGACCTGCCGCACCGCAGCCAGGCGTGGGCCTTGAAATCGTCTGGGGGGCCGGAAGCTCCCAGATAAAGAGTGGAACCGATGTTGTGTTTGTGGAGCAGCCGCATTCCCGCCAACGCCCGGGTCAGGCAAACGAATTGCAAAGGCAAATGATTGGCCGCCGATGCCACGGCCCACGCCACTTGGTTCGCGATCTCCATATCAGCATCCGGTGCGTTTTCAGAAGATTCTCCCAAGCTGGAGTCCAAAGCAGCCAGTAGGGACTTCAGGCGGCGGTGCCGGATGGCGATCCGGTAGAAAATCAACCCGGCCACCGCCTGAAAAAAGAGGCGTTTCCGGAAGGATGAAAGACGGCAAAACGCGATCAAACGCTTCATGGGCGCTCCCCGGCGGATTCGGCCAACCTCTCCTTTATCAGGGCATGGAACACTACCCCCAGAATCTCGGGGCGCCGCCGGCTGGAGACATTGTATTCCCCGGTCAACCGGCCGCTAATCTGGCGCGGTGTGGGTGGGTTTTCCAACAAACTCCATATACGTGTGCCAATCTCATTCATGCCATGGTGGCGATTGTTTTCCAGGCTTAAGAGCAACGTTTCCTGGTGGGTCGAATAGCTTATGGGAACCGATGTTCTGACCAAAAAGAGGTGTTGTCGATCATTGGAAGAATGGTTGGCGGCGAAATGTGGCTTCACCGTGCTTGATGTGGCGTGGGAACATGGAAGCTCCCGGCCACGTATGGCCGTGCAATGGGACGTCTGCTTTTGGAGAAGACCGGCCCCGGGCGCGGGAAATGGTCCGCCCAAATTTTCTTCCCGAGGAAAGAACCAATTCAAGCGGAAACCACAGGGAAAAAGATTGGGGACCGGTGGGAGAGAATGGGCATTATCCCAGAATTCTTACTTCCAAGGGCCGTTTGACTCGGGCCGTCATTTAACGACAATGCCACGATGCCGCTGGGCCGAATCTTCCCGACTTTCTTTCGCATGGCGGGGAGGAAAATCCTGCTTGCCTTTGGGTTGCTGCTCGCGGTCGGCTTGATTCAGGGAGTGGGGTTGATGCTTATCCTCCCGTTTCTCCGGCTTGTGGGTGTGGGAGAGGAAGGAGAATTCGGAGAAGCGCCCGCGGCGGTTCGGTGGCTCACGGACATGGCGGCAAGGGTGGGCATCCCTTGGACTTTGGAAAGCGTGCTGTTGGGTTTCGTCTTGGCGGTTACCCTGACAAGTCTGCTGAAGTGCTGGCAATCGGTTCAAAGCGCGGGCCTGATCCAACTGATTACCCGTGAGTTTCAGGTGCGCTCTTACCGGCAATGGCTGTTTCGGCCCTGGCTGGAGTCCAGCCAGTATTCGGGAGGAGAAATTTTGAACCTCGTTCAGCGGGACATTGGGCAACTCAGCCTCTACTTGAACCTTGTTCTGCGGCTTTGTTCCACGGGCGTTTTGACTCTTGTGTACAGCCTGGTGGGATTGCAGCTTTCCGCGAAGATCACTCTCGTGGCGTTGGGAGCCGGGCTGGCGATCTTTCTGACGCTGGTTCCCTTGCGCCGTGGGATTTTCAGGACCAGCGAGACCATTCGCAACCGCTTTAAGGCGCAGTTTGATTTGATCGCCGAGCACCTTAACGCCCTGAAACTAATTAAAGCTTTTGCGCGCGAACCGCGGGAGCAGGCCTTTTTGGCTGAATCCGTTAAGCAACTTCAGTTTAGTGCCTTCCATATCAGTACCGCCCAGGCGAAAGCCGCGCTGGTCCAGAGTATTCTGGGCGCCGTCCTACTTTCGGGAGCGGTTTATGCCGCCACGGTTCACTTCTCCGTGGACGCCGCGCGCCTCATTGTTCTGGTGTTTCTCTTTTCGCGGCTGGTGCCGATGCTGATTCAGGTCCAGGACTTCTGGCAGCAGATCTTGACGACCCTGCCTTCCGTAAAGGCAATCGCGGCGCGCGAAGCGGAAACCGGCGGCGAATTGGCGGATCCCGCTCCGGACGCGTGCAAACGTGTTGGGTTGGAAGTTTCCATGGAAATTCGCGGGTTGAGATTCCAGTGGCCCGGCCAGACAAGCGCTGTCTTTGACGGATTCTCGGCAACAGTGCCCGCCAAAACAATCACCGCCGTTTCCGGGGAGTCCGGAAGCGGAAAATCGACGCTTTGCCAACTGTTGCTGGGGCTGATAGAACCGGACGCGGGCGAGATTCTGGTGGATGGGGCGAAGCTGCCCCAGGCCTGGAAACACGCCATCGGCTATGTGCCTCAGGAAAGTTTTCTCTTCAGCCAGTCGATTCGCGAAAACCTGCTGTGGGGACAGCCGGACGCGTCGGAAGCCGAGATGTGGGCGGCCCTGGAATCCGCGGCGGCGGCGGATTTTGTAAGGAAGCTTCCCTCCGGCCTCGACACCGTGGTAGCCGAAAAGGGGGATTCGCTCTCCGGCGGCGAGCGTCAGCGAATCGCCATCGCACGGGCTCTTGTCCGCAAGCCCACGCTGTTGATCTTTGACGAGCCGACCAGCGCTTTGGACGGAGCGAACGAGGCGTTGGTGCGGGAGGTGCTGCTCCGGCAAAAGGAAGAAAGAACGGTGATCCTGATTTCTCATCGCGTTTCATTGCTCGACATTGCCGGCCAGGTAATTGAGCTTTCCAAGACTAAATTCGAGGGGCTTGCCCCGGATGATGAGTGATTGGGAACGGCTACTGGCCGCACTGAAGGCGGGTGCGGTGGAGAAGGAGGATCCAGGCGCGCGGCGGGAGGCATTTGCCCATTTGGCGCAGTACCACGGTTTGGTGGCCCGGATTAACGCGGAATCTCTTCGCGCGGCACGCCAGCGCAATAGACTCTTTGCTCTGCGAAACCTGAGTCATTTGCGGATGGTGGCGGAAAGCTTTGATAAAGAGGGGGTTCCGTATCTTTGTTTCAAAGGGCTCCCACTGGCCTTGCGACTTTTCGGAGATGTGGGGCACCGGCATGCGGGCGATGTCGATCTCTGGGTTTCGGAGCAGGATATTGACCGGATAGACAGGCTCCTGCTCCGCGCCGGGCATCGTCACAAAACAGGCTACGCCACCTTGTCCCCGCACTTTCAGGAGAAATACCGGAAGCTAAAGTTCCACATCGGCTACACCCACGAGGGAAGCGGCGTCTCGCTGGAAATTCATTGGCGGCTGGGAACCGCCCGCGAGCTGTTTCCCTACTCTTTTGAAGAAGTCTATACTCGCCGCCGCGTTCAGGACGCGGGGTCGTTTCAGATTCCGGCTTTGGGAGACGCGGACCATCTTCTCTTTCTCTATATCCACGCGGCGCGGCACCTTTGGGAGCGGCTGTTCTGGCTGGTGGACATAGTGGAATATCACCAAAGGGACGGTGTCCCGAGTCCCCGGGAAATCCTGGAACTCGCCACCCGTCTGGGCACGGAACGGGCGGTGTTCGCCACTTGGAAACTCGCGGCGGAATTTCTGAATTTCGACCCGGAGACCAGTATTCCCCAAGAAGCGGTGGTGGAGAGGCTCGCCGCGTGGGGCCGCCGGCATCTGGTGCGTTCCCGGCATGGAATGAACTCCGCCGAGGCGCTTCTGTCCGGCATGGCCTTGCACCGGTCCTTCTCGCACAAGATGCAGATTCTGGCTGAATACGTGACGGCGGCGGACGACTGGCATCAGGTCAAGGTTCCCGCCGGCTTTGGCTGGCTGTACGTGATGCTCCGGCCGTGGTTTTGGGCGCGGCGCCGGTTCGCCCCGTCCAGCTAGGTTGACCGGTAGCCGGAACTTGTCGAGAATCTCGCGCAAATGCCAGAGAGCCAACACCATCGCCCCTTCGACAGCTTCTTACTCGCTGGTATTGCGCTGCTTACCGGGTATGCGGTTCTGGCCTACGGTCTGACGACCCCGGAGACGCTTCAAGTGTTTGACCTTGGATTGGCGGGCCTGACCTTTGCCTGGGGGCTGAGTTTAGCGATAGAGCGGCGCAGGCCCGGCATTCCGCCTCTGTTCTGGATCCTGCCGGTGCTGATTCTAATCTATGGCTGGGTGTCGGTGGGGAACGGGAAATACGTGCACTCCTGGGAGGGAGGCGGCGCGTTTTACGAGGCGAAAGGGACCTGGGGACTTGGGTGGCTCTTTGGTTCCGTGGACCGGCCGCGATCCCTGGAAGCGATGGCCCATCTCACGGTGCTTTTTGGAGGATTCTTCATGTTGGCTGACCTTTGCCGTTCCCGCCGCAACCGGCGGTGGCTGTTGGGAATCGTGGCGCTGGCCGGTCTGACGGTGGCGTTGGCCGGTATTTTCCAAAAGGCCTCCGGGACGGACAAGATGCTGTTCTTTGACGGCCCGCTGCCAGAGCGGCACTTTTTCGCGGCCTATCGCTACCATGGGAACGCGGCCACTCTCTTGAGCTTCGCGTGGCCAGTGGCCGGAATGCTGTTTTTGAGGGCTAGAATCCGCGGCCAAGGGCCGTTCGCGATCACCCTCTGGGGAGCGGCCGTGTTTTTTACTCTCGGCGCGGTGTTCGTCAATACCTCAAAGATGGGCCAAGTACTTGGCGTGGCGATGGTGCCGGTCTGGCTGCTTCTGTATCGCCGGTCCATTATGGGACTCGTCCGTCTCCATCCCCGGCCCGCCATGGCGGGGGCCGTTCTCGGAGGTCTGGGTGCCCTCATGCTGGCGGCGCTGGCCGGCCTTACTTTTTCCGCGTCCGTCAGCCGCTGGGCCGACTTTGGCGCCAGCTACGAGGCCCGGATGGAGACCTATCGAACCTGCCTGCGCATTCTGCCGAAAAGCGGGTTTTGGGGGCTCGGTCCTGGCGTATTCGCGACGGTATTCCCCTACTATGTGGGGGATGAAGGACGTGCCTTGGACTTTTTTTGGGACACCGCGCATGAGGACTACCTGCAAACCGCGATCGAGTGGGGTTTCGTGGGAGCGTTCCTGTGGGCGGTCTTTGGGGGGATGGTGATCGCTTCCGGAATTCGCGGGCTGAGACGGGGGGATTTCTATACCGCCGCGACACTGGTGGGACTGCTTGCCGCCGCCGTGCAGGCCGTGGTGGATTTTCCCGCTCAGATCGGTTCGCTTCAGTGGACGGGAATCATTATTGCGTCAAATATTTGCGGAGGTTACAATTATCGTTATCCAACAAAAATAAGTTCCCGGCGAGTAAATACCTAAGTAAATAAGCTTGCCTCGACAGATGGAAAGGTTCATGCTTCTGGGATCTTGCGTATTCTCGATTCATCAGCATGAAAAAGAGCAAAGCTATTACAATTGCCGTATTTCTCCTGAGTTTTGGAGTAGCTTTCGCTGGAGAAAATGAATTCGGGATAGCGGATTCCTCGGAAGGCAAATCCATTGTGGCCATTGCCGGGGGCGACTTGATGGACGCCGCATCCGGGAAGAGCGTCGAAGCTGGCGGCCCGCTGGACTTGCCAACCACTCAGCGCGTCGAATTGGCTTTTGACGCGGATATTCGGTATGACGAAAACATCGACTTGGCGCCTGATGGTTTCGAACGGGATGGATTTACGTACACTTTTTCGCCCGACGTGCTTTTCCGCCTGATGGGAGACGATTTTACGGAGCAGATGTTAACGGTGGGATACAGCCCCACTCTTTACTTCGACGACGTCGATCACGACCTCAATATCAACCACGATTTCGACGGGGTTTACCGGTGGAACTCGGGCCGGACGATCGTGACGCTCACGGGGCAGTATTCCCACGTGGAAGGGAACAATGGCCGGGATCTCAGTAAGCAGGGTGAGGCCCTGTTTCTGCGGGAACAGCGCCGGGCGGAAAGTGACCGTTACAGCGCGGAGTTGAATATCGATTACGCGATTTCATCGCTGGTGGACGCGGATCTCAGGGTCGGCTACCAGCGCGCAGACTTTGATACACTGAATAGCTACGCGACATACGGCACGGAATTGGCCTTACTTTATGGTGGCCGCGATGCGATTACTCGCATTGGACCCTATGTCGGATACGAACGGGTGGATGCCCAGGCCAACGCGGACCAGAACGCGTTTCAGGCCGGCGGCCGGGTTGAGTGGAAATACTCGGCTCTCACCAGTTTCTACGGGCAAGCGGGGGTGGACTCGCGCGATTTTGAAGGCAGTGGGGCCGCTGGTACCTCGGATGAGATTGTTTGGGCGGCGGGGCTGCGCTGGTCTCCGGACGAAATGTTTTCCAGCGAACTGGCGTTTGACCGGTCGGTTCTGCCCTCCGTTACGAGCAATGGACAGAACTACGTGATTTCCACGATTTCCCTGGCGATTCGCAAGGAGTTCCTGTGGAGTTGCTTTGTCCGTGGGGTCGGATCATATTCTTGGTCTGAATATGACTCCACCGTCAGCGGGGTTTCCGTCGCGCGGCAAGACGATTACTATTCCGCTTATATAGAGCTGGGGCACGAGATTACCGATCGCGGCGAAGTGAGCGTGTTTTACAATTTCCTCGAGAATGACTCGTCTCTTGCTCTTCAGTCCTTTCAAAACAATACGGTTGGGCTGAAAATTGCCTTTGAGTTTTAACCTCGCGAACTGAAAGCGAAATATGCCTCGTTTTTGCATGAAAACGTATCTAATACCAACTGGTGTGTGGGGGCTGGCTCTGGGACTGGTCCTCTCAATGTTGTCCGTTCTCGAATCACAAGCCGCGTCGCAAGTCATTGAGTTTAACCTGACCGTGACCGGCGGCGAGGGGGTCTCGTCAGGTGGAAACGCCGTGGCTGATGGGGCCGTGATCGACGAAAGCAATTGGGATGAGTTCGTTTTTGGTCCCGGTGCCTATTTATTGGTGAAAAATGAAGCCACGGGCATCACCTACCGGGTTACGAGCGCCGAGGCTTTGGAATATTTGGGAAACGCGCTGGCTACCCAGACAAACGGCGTCGCCATTCAGCGGTGGGTCGTGGGCGGGGGAGTTGAGGACCAGCAACGCAGCACGCTTTTGACCTTTTTGACGGATGACAGCAACGGTGGAAGCTCGGAATCTCCAGCCTCCACGCAAAAAGTTTTGGGAACAAACGGTGAATCTTCGGCGGCTTCCGATCCCGGGAAACCGGCCGCAACGCCTACGAGTCCATGAGGTTTTGCCTAGGCAGTCTGACGATTGCCCTCCTGTCTGGAGCGTTTTTTATCCCAGCGGTCTCTCGTGGCGACGAACGCCATCTCAAGACGGGAGACGAAATCGAGCTAACCGTCTTCGGAGAGGACTCGCTGGGAGCCGTGGTGAAGATTGACTCTTCCGGCTCCGTCAATTTTCCCTTGGTGGGTAACGTGGAGGTGGTTGGGAAAACGGCGACCGAAGTGGCCAAAACGGTCGAAGAGCGGCTGGAAAAAGACTACATCCGCGATGCCCACGTCACCGTCCGCGTGGTGGAGGAGTTTGTGGCGAAACCAGAAGTCAAACCGATCATGCCCGCCGCGCCGAAACCGGTGGAATTCGTGACCATTCTGGGGGAGGTCGAGCGGCCGGGAACGGTGGAATTCGAAGGGCGGGGAATCGATCTCCTCACCGCTTTGGCCAAGGCGGGCGGCTACTCCAGTTTGGCGAATCCCAAGCGCGTGATCGTGAAGCGAAAGGGAGCCGAAGGAAAGGCGCAGACCTTTTACGTGAACGCCGCCGATCTGCAAACCGGTACCGAGAGTTTCACGCTCTTGCCGGGGGACACAATCTCGGTCGCCAAGCGCATTTTTTAAGGCAGAAACGAGAAAAGGTCAGCTTGGCTGGGTTGCGTCTTTGTTCTGTCTGGTCCCCTTATAGATTACCCCATGGCAGAAGCACCTGACACCGGCACTGGCGATTCGAAAAGCTCTGAGGATCTCGCGCCGCAGCGCGAACTGGTGGATTACTTTTATCTCCTGCTGGAGCGTTTGTGGATCATTGTCATCTGCCTGATTGGCGCCGGCGTGTTTGCCCAGTATCAGCTAAGTCGGACTCCCGAGACTTTTCGCGCCGCTTCCACCATTGAAGTGGAGCGGGATCTTCGTGCCGCCGGTGACATCACGGAGGAGCGGCGGCGGACCTTGCAGACCGACATGGTGGCCGTGATCGCCCAGAAACTCAGCCTGGATAGTTTGTTTCACTCCGTCACGGCCAGGCCTGAGTTCTCAGCCTTGTTGCCCGATCCCGCGGCGGTGCCGGCCGAAGAATACGAAGCCGCCCGGCAGGCGCTGGCCCGGGAGATGAATATGTGGACCTCGGTAACGATGCGGCCCCGCAGTACTCTGATCGATATTGAGACCATTTACACCGACCCCAATCTCGCCCGCCACGTGATCGAGGGCATGCTCGTTGAATTTGACAAGCTCGGCTCTTCCAACCGGGCTGGCGAGTCGAACGCAAACCTGGAGTTCTTGACCAAGGAACTGGAGCGCATCCGAAAAAACCTGAGCGATTCGGAGAAGTCTCTCGTGATTTACAAGGATGCCCTCCGGATTCGGGAGGAAATTCAGAAAAGCGAGACAAAGGTCCGGGAAATGGAGCAGGAATACCTCGAAAAGTGGCCGCCACTGGTTCAGGAAAAATCCAACCTGGAACAATTGCAGCAATCGTTCATCGAGGAATTGCGGCGCATTACGGACTCTTCGGAGACTGAGTACGCTTTCTGGAACGAACATGCCGGGCAAATGGCCGCGCTGAACGGACAGGATCTCATTTCCTACCAATTGCGGACCGCTGAAGCACGGAACAACATGCTCAACCGCGACTTTCAGACCGAATCCGAACTGTATGATTCCCTACTCTCCCAGGTGAAACGCGGGGGGGTGGAAATCGAGTTCGAGCAGTCCGAATTCAAAATCGTGCAACCCCCCTACACTTTTCCCCAACCCATTGGCCCGGTCCCGGTGAAGTTTTACATACGCTACGGCATTTTGGGTTTGGGAGGCGGATTTCTGATCGCGTTTCTGTTGGGATTAATGGATTCCACGGTTCGGCGGATTGAGGATGTGGAGCGCATTTCGAATTCGCCGGTCTTTTCAGTGGTTCCGAAATCCGGGAAAATGAAAACCATTCCGTTGGATTCGGCTTCTCAGGCGGCGGAGTCCTTCCGGACTTTGCGCGCCAGCCTTCTGCTGTCCTCCAAGGATGCAAAAACGATTGTGATCACCAGTTCCACGCCTGGTGAGGGCAAAAGCACCATTTCCTGCAATCTGGCGGCCACGATCGCCACGCAGGGAGAGAAGGTCTTGCTAATCGATCTCGATCTGCGGAGGCCGGTTATCCACAATTATCTGGGGCTGGATGCCACGCGAAATGGGGTCAATGATTGCCTCGCGGGCCGGAGTTACGTTGAAGATGTCATTCAACCCTGCGACAGAGTTCCGGGCCTGGACGTGATGACCGCTGGTCAGATGCGTTTCAAGGATCGCCTGCCGGACGATGCCAAGATAGGTCAACTCTTGGAGCACCTCGGTCAACGATATGAGCGCATCATCTTGGATACCGCCCCGGTTCTGGTCGTGAGCGATACCTTGCTGATGGCTAAGCACGTCGATGCGGTCTGCATGGTATTCGGCATGGTCAAGACACCGCGAAAAGCACTGCTGCGCGCGCTGACCCTTTTGTCGAAAAACGAGACCTACCCGATCGGTATCGTTTCGAATTTCATGCCACAGAGAAAGGCATTCGGGCAGTACGGGTACTATTACTCGTACTCGGGCGGAGGCTACGGTGCCTACTCCTGAGAAAAGGAACTCAGGCGCTGAGGTTTGCCAATGCCGCGCGGTGATGCCGCGTCAACCGAGCCCGGAAAGCCGCGAGAAAAAGCCGGGCCAAAGCCTCTATAGCTTCGCCACGGCCTCGCCCAGCACTTTGGCGGCTTTCACTAATTGCTCGATACGGGCCGGGATCTGGCTGGTTTCCTGGAACACGTTGCCTTCCCCAAAGTCCGCCCGGTGGGCGAAGACGAAGCGGGGGATGACGAGGCAGCGGTAGTCCACCATCAGGCTGTTGATGAAGGACAGGGCGGAGAGGTAGGACTTCTCCGAGCCCGCGACGCACACCAGGCCAAAGACTTTGCCCTTCCAGGCGCTGCCGGTCAGCTCGATCAGGTTTTTGGCGCTGGCGTTCAGGTCGTAGTTGTAGATGGGGCTACATAGCAGCATGGCCTGGCATTCCTGAAGTTTGCCGGTCAGTTCGATGACGCCGGGATCCTGGTAGCAGCGGGCGCCGTCGCAATGGGGCAGGGAGGTGCTGGCCAGGGAGACGTCCAGCGGCTCCACGCCTTCCATTTCACGGCAGCAGTCCAGCAGGGCTCCGTGGAGGACGGCGGTCTTGCCCCCGGCGTTCAGGTTACTGTTGATCACGGCGATTTTCATGGGGGACATGATGACGGTAGATAATTTAGTTGCAAACGAAATTAATTAATGGTCTCCTCGTTTACCCCGAGAATTCTCCCTCAGAGTGGCGCGCCTACGCGTTTAAAAACCCTTTCACTTCGGCAAACCTCCAAGGCCTGACCGGCCTCATTCAATCAACCTGCACACTCACCATGCAAGACCCAAACTCCCCGAATTCCTCTCTGCGCTTTGAATCCAAGGAAACCGGCCGGCGCCGTTTCCTGAAAGCCTCCGGCGGAGCCGCCGCGAGTTGGCTGGCTCTGAATTCCGTGCCTCACGTTCACGCGGCTTCCGATAATACCATCCGCCTCGGCATGGTCGGTTGTGGGGGCCGTGGTACCGGAGCCGCCAATCAGGCCATGGATGCCGGGGATGAGATTCAACTCGTCGCCATGTGTGATGTCGATGAACAAGTGGCCCGCAACGCCCGGGAAATTCTTCAGAAGAAGCGCCCCAATCAGACCGGTGGCGTGAAGGATGACGGCACGATCTTTAGCGGGTTCGAGGACTACAAGCGGGTCATTGAGATGTGCGACGTGGTCATCCTGGCGACCTCGCCCGGGTTCCGGCCCCTGCATTTCGAGGAAGCCGTGCGACAGGGCAAACATGTCTTCATGGAAAAGCCAGTGGCGACCGACGTGGCGGGTATCAAGCGCGTCCTGGCCGCGGCTGAGGAAGCGAAGCAAAAGAACTTGAAAGTAGGCGTCGGCCTGCAACGCCGGCACCAGCCGACTTACCAGGAATATGTGAAGCGGCTCCAGGACGGCGCCATCGGAAAGATCAACACCTTCCGGGCTTTGTGGAATGGCTCCGCCCGGGCGGGTAAGGAACGTCTGCCCGGCGAAACGGAACTCCAGTACCAGATCCGGAATTGGTATTACTTCACCTGGCTGTCCGGCGACCACAATGTCGAGCAACACGTGCATAACCTGGATGTCGTGAACTGGATCAAAGGTGAAACGCCCGCTATCGCCCGTGGCATGGGCGGCCGTCAGGTGCGGAACAAGAAAGAGAACGGACAGATCTTCGATCACCATTTCGTGGAGTACGTGTACGCGGACGGCACCATTCTCTACAGCCAGGCCCGCCAGATCCCGAACTGCTGGCGCAGCGTAAGTGAAGGCGCTCTGGGATCCCTGGGCACGGCTCATTTGGAAGAACGTTTCTACCAGATCACCGGCAAGAACGCGGTGGAGCAGCGCTTGCGTTCCGGCGACGACGGCCACCAGCTGGAGCACTACCCGCTGTTCGACGCCATCCGCAAAGACTTGCCCTACAACGAAGCTCAGGCTGGCGCGGACGCCACCATGACCGCCATCTTGGGACGCCTGGCGAACTACTCCGGCCAGGAGGTCACCTGGGAAGACGCCATGGCCTCAGACCTGAAACTTGTGCCGGACGACATCGCCAGCTTCGAAACCGTGCCCCCCGTCGTGCCGGACGCGGACGGCTGGTACCCCGTGGCCGTGCCGGGGGTGACGAAGCCTTACGAGGTTTGGTACTGAGAGACCTTAGGGAACGACAATATTGGGAAACCACAGATGACACAGAGGGCACAGATAGAATAAAGCAAAGCTAACGCTTATCCTAACTATGGATTAAGTCATCATACGGCCCATCGAGCGCGTGGCTGTGACAGCGGGGTCTGGTTACAGATGCGGCCCCAATCACGGATAGTCGGCCAAGGCTGTTTCAGCCTTGGGAACCATCCACTCATTCTTTACCGCGAAGGGCTCGTCGTGGATTCTCCAGCAGCCATAGGGGAGTTTGGCGCGCAGGAAGTAGGAGCCGCTTCCGTGCTCGGCAACGCTGCCGCCGGTATTGGTCTGCTCCTCCAATATCACCGCGCGCCACCGTGACGCTTCGACAATGGATCGTTCATCATCCCAACCAAGTTCGATCACGGGCGCAATGACGCGGCCTTGGTGCCGTCCGGCAAAGGTGGCAATGTGCCATCTTCCATCCTTGTAGGAGTCCGCGAAGCGGACAAAGAGAAGCTTGTAGTTTCTTTGACTCAATGCCGAAGCGACCGCGGTAAGCGGCATTGCAAGCAGTCCCGCAACGGCCCAGTAGTCGGCATCACTTTCCTGGAGGCGATCAAGACAGCGCTCGGCCCACAGGTCGTGATCCGCCGCCGCGGACCGCCAGTCATTCCAGTAGGGGGCGAGACTGTTGGAGAGCAGGCCTACTTCGTGCATGGCCCCTAGCAAATTGATTCGTGCATCCAGACACGCCGTGTCCCGCAATAGGGAGTCAAAAGCCGCGGCCAAAGCCCACTGTCCCTTATTGGCGGCCTTCTTCCTCGCGGCCTTAAGTTTCGTCTCGGATATTGCCATAGAGTTAGGTGTTTGGGCGAATCGCGCTATCAGAGTAATTCGAGGTTAGTTTTATTGGTTTTTCAAAAATTCCGCCGCAATCCCGGCGACCAGAGTTGCAGCGCTAGGGCGGCGGCGCCGAGGGCGCCGCAGAATTCGCCTAACTGAGAGGCGAGGATGCGGGGCGGGTCGAGGTACTGATTGCGGTAGCGCTCCGCGGCGGACTTGCGGACGCGGTCCATCCAGAGATCGCCGAGGCGGGCGAAGGGGCCGGAGAAAAAGATGAGTTCCGGGTCTAGGAGTTGCCCGAGCTGGGCCGCCGCGGCGCCGTGGAAGGCGCTGACGCGGTCGAGGAGGGCCAGGGCTTTGACCTTTCCGGCATTGCACTCGTCTTCAAAGCGTAGCCAAGCGGTCTCGCGATCGTCGCTGGCGTCCACGTAGTAGCGGCCGTCTTCCAGGATAGTCCGGGCGGTGGCGACGGTTTCCAGGGCATTGCCATCCGGAGTCAGCCAGCCGCGAATTTCTCCCGCCGCATCGTGCCGTCCGGTGAGAAGGCGACCGCCGGTGATGACGCCGGCGGAGATGCCGGTGCGGACCGTCAGACAGACGAGTTCGTTGATGCCTTTGCCCTCGCCGAACCAGTGTTCCGCCAGCGCGTTGGTCCGGGCGTTGTTCTCGATGAAGACCGGCGCGCCGGTGGCGGAGGCGATCTTCGCGGCCAGGGGAATGTCTTTCCATTCCGGGATGTAGGGATACTCCCGCGCCATGCCGGTTTCCGGGTTTACCAAGCCGGGCACGCCCAGTCCGATGGCCAGGGTTTCATAGCCGGGACTGTCCTTTTCCAGCGTGACGATGAGCTTGCGGATGGCGGTAACCACGGCGGGCGCCTTCACCTGACGGCCCACGTTGACGCGCCGCTGGGTCAGGGTCTGCTGGTCGAAGTCCACCGCCACGCCGTAGAGGTGACCGGCTTCGAAATCCACGCCGACGAACCGGCCGCCCTGGGGATTGGGCCGGAGGAGTATGCGTGGCCGCCCCGCGCCGCCAGGAAAATCCTTGCCGGTTTCCAGGAGAAGGCCCGTTTCCACCAGGCTGTCCACGTGCCGGCCCGCGGTGGACCGGGCCACGCCCAGGGCCTCCGCCAGGTCTTTGCGGGAGACCTCGCGCTGGCGGCGGACTTCGCGGATAATTTCGGCCTGGATGGCGGGCGCTTCCATGGGTGAAAATGCGGAAAAAGCAGAGATAGCCCGAATCGTTCCGGGTGGCCAGCCCGGGGTGACCGAATAATTAATTGCAAATAGAATTAATTCACCCTATGGATGTTCCCAATGAAGCAGGCCGGGCAACGTAAGGACTCCCTGAACTGGGGCGAACACCTCATCTGGATGGAGGGTGGGGAACTGCCCAAGCCCGCGTCCCGGGAACTGACCCTGGGGCTCCTGCTGACCTTTGCCATCGCGGTGGGGGCGGGCTACCTGAGTCACTTACCGGTCTGGCCCTTTACCCTGCCGGACGGCTCCCACCTCTTCGATCCGGTGCTGATGAGCATCCTGGTGGGGATTCTCATTTCCAACCTCCTGCCCACGGGCTGGGCGCGGGCGGGCATCAGTTTTTCGGTAAAGAAACTGCTGCCCGCCGGGGTCATCCTGCTGGGAGCGCGGCTGCACTTTGGCGAAGTGATCCGCCTGGGCGCCCTGGGCCTGATGCTGAGCGCCGCCGTGGTGGTTGCGGGGTTTCTCCTGCTTTTCCTGCCCCGGAAACTCTGGAAGCTGGACACAACCGTGGCGATTCTCCTGGCCACTGGCACGGCTATCTGTGGAGGCACGGCCATTGTGGCGGTGGCGCCCATTCTAAAAGCCAAGGAACGGGACGTGGTGCTGGGCGTAGCCCTGGTGACTTTGTTAGGATTAATCGCCATGCTGCTGCTGCCGATCATCGGATCTTTCTTTCATCTATCCGACCGCGCCTATGGCATCTGGGCCGGGCTGACCATTCACCAGACACCGCAGGTGGTGGCTTCCGGATTTGCCTGGAGCCAGGAAGCGGGCGAGGTGGCCACCATTGTGAAGCTGGCCCGCGTTTGTCTCCTGGCGCCGGTGGCGCTCCTCATGGCCTCCCTCTGGCAGCCGGACTCCGGCCACACCTCCCGCTATCGGCTGAAGCGTTCGCCCTGGAAACTGTTCCCGACTTTTGTGCTGGGTTTCCTGGCCATGGCCCTGGCGCGTTCCTTTGGGCTTTTACCGGAGATAACGCTGAACTGGTCTCATCTGCCCTGGGCGGAGGCGGGCTCGGAAATCTCCGGGGACAGCAGCCACTTTTTCAAGATCGCCTCCGGCTTCCTCCTGGCCATGAGCATGGCGGGAGTGGGCCTCCAGACCCGGCTGGCCAGTTTCCGTGGGATCGGCCTGCGGCCCGTCATCGCCGCCGCCGTCGCTTCACTGGTCATTGCCGTGGTGGTCTTGACCGTGCTTTTATCCTTCACGATCTGACGTATAAAGTAACCAGAACCTTGGAGCCACGTTATGAGCAGCCAGACAATAACCCCCCCCGCCAAGCCTCCGGTCGCCATCCGCACCGAGACCCGCACCATCGAAACAGCCTGGTTCAGCGCCCTTTGCGGCGACGACTATGAATACCTGGGCGTGCCCGATGGACGCCTGCGCAGCAGCTACCAGCACTGTGGCGACATTGTGCGGACCGCCGACCGGCTGGGCTACCAAAACATTCTCCTGCCGTCTTCCTGGCAGGCCGGGCAGGAACCGCTGCCCTTTGCCGCCGCCATGGCCGCGCAGACGAAGCAGATCAACCAACTGGTGGCCGTCCGGATGGGCGAGATTCATCCCCCCATGCTGGCGCGGCACATCAGCACCATCGACCACATCGCGGAGGGCCGTCTGACCATCAACATCATCTCCTCCGATCTGCCCGGAATGAAGGAAGAATCCGAGGCCCGCTATCAGCGGTCCCGCGAAGCCATCCAGATTCTGAAGCAGTGCTGGACGCAGGAAGCGGTGGACTTCGAGGGCGAATTCTACAACGTGCACCTTGCCTCCACGGAGCCCGTCAAGCCCTGGCAACAGAACGGCGGACCGTTGCTCTACTTCGGCGGCATTTCGCCCTCCGCCCAGGACCTCTGCGCGGAGCATTGCGACGTGTTCCTGATGTGGCCGGAGACAGAGGAAAACCTGGCCGCCACAATGAAAAGCATGAGCGAAAAGGCCGCCGCGTATGGCCGGACCATCGATTTCGGGCTGCGGATTCACATGATCGTGCGCGAAACCGAAGCCGAGGCCCAGGCGGCGGCGGACCGGCTGCTTTCCAAGCTGGACGCGGCGAAGGGCGCGGAGATCAAGGCGCGGGCGCAGGATCATCAGTCCGCCGGAGTGCTGCGGCAGGACGCCCTGCGGGCCGCCGCGGGCAGCGACTACCTGGAGCCGCACCTGTGGAGTGGCGTGGGCCGGGCCCGGTCTGGCTGCGGCAGCGCGCTGGTGGGCGATCCCGACCAGATCGTGGCCAAGCTGGAGAGGTATGTCGATATGGGCATGCGGGCCTTCATCATGTCGGGCTACCCGCACCAGGAAGAGTGCGAGCTGTTCGCGAAGTACGTGCTGCCCCGGCTGAAAACCGGCAAGCTGAACATCATCCAGGAACGGCAGCCAAAGGAAACGCCCGTGACGCCGCTGACCACTGGAGAGCGGAAGTAAGGCAGTATTAACGACAAAGGAAGCATGTTAGGAGTTTCGCCCCTGCCGGCGGCGAGGAGACCCCTTCGGTCTCCGGACATTCTCTCTCCGCTTGAAGTGGCCAAGGCTTTCCCGGCGTGGTAGGTCTTGGCTTCAGGAGTTGGAATGCAAACATGATGGAGACGGACCCGGGCCTAAGATCCCTGCGCAAAAAGATTGTTTGGACGCTGGTTCTCATGGTTGCAACCGTGGCGCTGATGGTGGTGTTGCTATTACCAAGCTATACCCGGACAGCCGACCGGAATCCGCTCACGATCTATAGGAACAATGTCCGGCAGCTCATCCTCGCGTGCCAGAGCTATGCTGGAGATCACGATGGTGCGTTCCCACCGGAACTGCGCGTATTGGTTCCGGGCTACATCTCTCGAGAAGAAGGGGAGTCACTCCTTTTGTACGGAAACCTGGGAAGCGACAGGGCAGCCTTTACCTATGTTCCCGCAATGACGGCGGTGGAAACAACTGCGCCACAACTCGTCTTCATTTCTGGCGTCCCGATGGAATATCGAGACGACTTCTATGTGATCGCCGGGCGAGCTGATGGGCAGGTGGAGATTTGGCAACTCAAGGGCGAGCCTGAAGGGCCGAGCGTCAAGATTGGGGAGTAAACGGGCGTACTGGCATTTCGTCGCGCGGGCCGCACTCCCGTATTGATGGTGGCGGCCGGTATGCAAATGGCGTGAACGGGGCAGACTGGCTAACGGTAGTTGAGATGTCCAAACAGGGATGAAAAGACACCTTATTCTGCTTTCGCGAACGTGCTCGGAGATCGCGTCCGACCTTTGCTTCGCGACGCCGTTAGGAGATGGTACCCTTTATTCTAAGGCCGCTCTAGCACCAGCACCTTGAACACCCGGCCCATCATGCCGGGATGGGTGAGGGTCTGGAACTGGCGGACCAGGGCGCTTTGCTCCTGGGTCAGACCGGTTGCGCCGCTGGTTTGTTCCAGCGCTTGAAGCCAGGGCATGGCGGCACGGGTCAGAAAGGTGTGTTGATCCGCCAGAGGCGTGGCTTTGAGCCCGGCTTCCTCCGCCCATTCCGCCAGCCAGGTGAAATTGACATGGGTGGTGATGTCCGTCTCACCCAGGCCAGAAAAAGGATCGTCCGTGGCCCGGTGATCCCGGTAGCAGCGCAGCGTGCCGTCCCGCCGTTCCGGCGCCAGGTAGTCGTCCACCCCCATCCCGTAGTCGATGATCCACCACGCGCCCCGGCCGCCGAAGAGGCCGGCGATTTCCCGCACCCAGTCGCGGGCCGCCAGGCAGATCTCCGTGACGTAGCCGTCCGGAAAATCCGGGCCCAATTTTTTCTCCGCCCAGGCGCGCAGGGCGGCATTTGTCTCCAGGGAGCGGGTTTCCCAGACGAATGGAGACTCTACGGCATTTGTTTCTGTTTCGAGTGCCCCTTTCCCGGCAGCCTCCACCACATACAGCTCCTCCCATTCGCCCTGGTCCGCGTTAAAACGCACCCGGGCAGCCGGGAAGGCGTCCACAAGTTCGTTGCAGAGAAAGAGGCCGTGGTGACCGCCGCTGCCATTGGCGTGGATGAAAGCGTCCACGGAGTCGAAAAGGGTGACGTTCTTTTCGCCCAACCGCTTCCCCAGCAACGTCCGTTGGGGCGCACGGCTTTCGAGGATGCCGTAGCGGAGCACACCGTGAAGGGGGCTGTTCCGCTGGGCTAGTCCATCCAGAATGTCCAGCGCCAGCTGGCCGTCGTGCGCGCCTTGTTCGAGAATCCAGTAGCCGTCTTCCGGGGCGCCATCGCGCCGCCACTGGGCTTCCAGGGCGTAGCCTAGCAAGATTCCAAAGACCGGTCCCACGCTGACGCTGGTGTAGAAATCGCCCTCCCGCCGCCCGATGGCCGGGGTGCGGCTGTAATAGCCATACTCTGGCTCATAGAGCGCGAGTTCCATGAATTCCGGGAAAGAAAGGCCTCCCTGCGCCCGTATTTTCCCTTTGATAAGGTCCTCTAACGTTTGGCTGTGATTTCCTTCCATGATCTTCCAGACCCGACAGATACTTGCTCTGAGGCGGGTTGCACCGCATATTGCCCGGCCTTAGTTTAAACGGATTATCGAAACGGATCCCGGACGCTTGCGCAGGATGAACTTAGAACCTGGAAATCAACTGCCTCAAGCTGCGGGTATTCGGCTTTCTTATCTGGCGACGGATCTCAATTTCTCCCAATCAAATCGTGCCTGACGAAGTCTCCCGATCCCTGTTTCTCGAGCCTCGCGTCCACCGGCGGAACCGGAAGGCCTGGGTGAGAGTGGCGAAATGGCTGGCCATCTTGTCCGGCATTTTCATGGTGTTTGTGGCCATGGGGGGCGTCTGCGTCCTGTTCTACTTGGGGCAGTTCAAGGAAAAGGCCGCGCTCTTCGACCTGAACGACGTTTACAAGCTGGAGAAGGCCAGCCTCATTTACGACCGGAACGGGGAAGAAATCGGCCGCATATATGTCCAGAACCGGCAGCCCATCACCTACGCGGAGATTCCGCAGCATCTCGTGGATGCTCTGACCTCGGCGGAGGACTCCCGCTTTTTCGAGCACCGGGGGGTGGACTACCAAGGCATCGCCCGCGCGGTTGTCCTGAACCTCCAGGCGGGAGAGGTTACCCAGGGCGCCAGTACTATTACCCAGCAGCTGGCCCGGAATGCCTTCGAACTGCGGGAACGTACCCTGGAGCGAAAACTCGTGGAGGCCTTCCTGGCGGCGCGGCTGGAGGAACGCTTCAAGAAGGAAGAGATCCTGGAACTGTACTTCAACCGCATTTATTTCGGGAGCGGCTTCTACGGAATCGAGGCGGCGGCGGAAGGCTATTTCGGCAAGACGACCAGCGAACTGACCGTCGCCGACAGCGCCACCCTCTGTGGGTTGATCAAGAGCCCGAATCGCCTTTCTCCCTTCAACAATCCCGAAGGCTCTCTGAAGACCCGGAACTTCATCTTCCGGCGGATGTATGAAGAGAGCAAGATCGGCTACGACCAGGTGCTGAAGCTCTCCGGGGAACCGCTTCATACCGTCCCGAAACAGAACCGCGCCAATCGCAGCAACTACGTTTACGAGCAGGTGCGCCAGAAGGTCATAGACTTGCTGGGCTACGAACGGGCTTACGAAGGGGGCTTCCGCATCTACACCACCATCGACAACCACCTGCAAAAGCTGGCGGAAAACAGCATCAAGACCCATCTCGCCGTGGTGGAGGAGTCTGTCACGGGGTACAAGCACCAGACGATTAAGGAATACAAAACGCTCAAAGAAGAGTGGAGTAAGACGAGCCAGCCGGCGGACAAGTCTCCGCCCGCGCCGGAATACCTCCAGGGGGCGCTCCTGCTGATCGACAACCGGTCCGGCGCCATCCTCGCGTCCGTGGGTGGACGGGATTTCTCCGACAGCATGTTCGACCGCACTACGATGGCCCGCCGGCCTCCTGGCACGGCTTTCCTTCCTTTCGTCTATGCCGCGGCCTTTCAGCAGGGCGACTTCCCGGGCACCGAAGTGGACGATTCCCCGATCGACAACCGCCGCGTCATGATCGGCGGCATGAGCGGTATTCTTGGAGAGTGGGGCGTGGAGACCCTGGCCAAGGACTTCCACGAAGGCTCCATCAGTGCCCGGCGGGCTCTCACGCAGTCGAAGATCGCCGCCACCGTGCGCCTGGGGATTTCCGCGGGACTGTCCAATGTGGTCGGGCTGGCGCAGAATGCCGGCATCCATTTCCTGAGCGATATCAAGAACTACAACGCCACGCTGCTCGGTCGTAGCGAGGCAACCTTGAGCGAGATGTGCCTGGCCTACACCGTCTTTCCGAATGGTGGCAGCCGCCCGCGCGAAACCTTCATCATTTCCCGGATCGAAGACGGGCAAGGCAAATCCATCCCCGAGGGGGAACACCTGGACTTCAAGGAAGAGAGCATTGTCGATACCGTCACGGCCTACCAGATCACCAGTTGTCTGGAAGACGCCTTGAAGGAAGGCACCGGCCGGAAGGCCTACACCGAATACGGACTGAAAGATTTCCCCGTGGCGGGTAAAACCGGCACGGAATACGCCTACACGGACAACTGGTTCGTCGGCTTTACCGACCGGGTCACCTGCGCCGTGTGGGCGGGCTTTGATACGCCGAAGACCATCTACAAAGGCGCCTTCAGTAATACCACCGTCCTGCCCATCTGGGTGGACGCAATGAACGCCGCCGCGGAGATCTATCCGCCCGAGGCATTCGCCCCGCCAGAGGGCGCGCAGAAGGTGAAGCTGTGCAAGATCTCCGGTGGTCTGGCCACGGACGCCTGCTTTGAGAACGTGTCCGATGGCCCCGGGATGCCCACCGAAAGAAGGGCCACGGCCTACGTGGAATACGTCCGCCCCGACACGCCGATCACCCGCATCTGCACCATCCATTCTGGCGAGCCGCTCCCCGGCGCCATTGGACCCGCACCGGTGGAAAATCTCCTGTCGATGAACATGACGTCTTCCCCCCTCCGCGCCCGGGTGGCCAACTCCGCCCCCGTCCTGCCGGTGGGACCCACCATCCTGGGAGACGATCCTTACAATGCGGTTACCCCCGTCATCCGGGCCCGCGTGGTAAACATCGCCAGCCCAAAACCCAAGGGGCCGTCCCCGGACGAAAGTTTCGCCTCAAGCGGAGATGAAGAAGAATCGGGGCAGCAAGCCGGCAGTGTCGATGGAGACGGAGACGAAACTTCGCCAGAGGCTTCAACTTCCGATGACTCCGAGTCCCAATCCGCGGAAGGTTTCCCGGCCCTGGAAATGCCCTCCGCCCGCGAAAGCCGTGTGAAGCTGCCGGCGCCGGCGGCGATTACGTTTGAGTAACGGCGAAGCGTTTCTTTCTCTGTCGTACCCAACGAGTTCTTTCCTTAGAGGAGATCGTTGCCTGACCTGAAAGCGCGGTCCGGCCACTCCGTGGCGAATTTGGCTCATTTCGCACTCTGCAAAGCGACTGGAAAGAAATTCATCGATGGAGTAGCTTCAGAGAATGACCATCACTCACCAGATTGTCACTGACGCGGAGGGAAAGCCCGTGGCTGCCCAGATCCCTTGGGATGAGTTTCAGGTGATCAAGGCGGAGATCGAACGACTCGAAAATGATGGTCCTCTCGATCCGGAATGGAAAGCTGAGTTGGATCGACGTAGCCGGGACCTGGATGAAGGTAGAGTGGAGGGAGTCTCCCATGAAGAGATGATGTCGCGCGTCCGTGAGAAGTTCCGCCATGTGACATCACCGGAGTGAGTCGCATGACTTTGATCTGGCATCCCGCCACGGAGCGGGAAATGGTGGATGCAGCGATTTTTTACGAGCAACGGCAGCCAGGGCTGGGAGAGGAGTTTATAGATGAAGCCATGGCGGCGGCTCGGCTAATCGCGGAGGAACCGGAACGTGCTCGTCAATTTGATTCCCCCTATCGCAAGGTCGCGACTCGCCGGTTTTCCTACCAATTGATCTATGAAATCAAGGGAGACACCGTCCGGATCATTGCCGTGATGCACCAGAGCAGAAAGCCTGGCTATTGGAAAAAGCGTGACGCCACTTGGAAGGAGTGACGAACGGTTTTACACCAGAATCGATGAATGAAGGCCATAACCATGGCCCTGCTTGTGTTTCTTTTTTTGCCAGTTCACCGCCGCAGCATGCCGGTACTGGCTTCTCGATGTCTCGCCACGAATACTTGTGAAGATCCGCAGGTTAGTTTGCGGGTGATTTTTCCCGCCCAAATAACAACCGCAAGCTATTCAAGCACACCAGCACCGTGCTGCCTTCGTGGGCCATAACGCCCAGGGTGAGATGCACGTTCCCCAGTAGCGCCAGGCTGACCATCAGGAGCACGGTGCCGAGGGAGATGGCGAGGTTTTGGTGGATGACGTGGCGGGCGGAGAGGCTGAGGGAGCGGGCAGTGAGGAGTTTTTCGATGCGGTCTTTCATCAGGACCACGTCGCTTTGTTCGAGGGCGGCGTCGCTGCCTTTGCCGCCCATGGCGACGGAGACGTAGGCGGCGGCCAGGCTGGGGGCATCGTTCACGCCATCGCCGACCATGGCGACCTTGTGACCGGCTTCAGCAAGTTCCTGGATGGCTTTGACTTTGTCTTCGGGGTGCAGCCCGGCGCGGACGTCGTCCACGCCCAGTTCGTGGGCCACCTTTTCCGCCGCGCCGCGCCGGTCGCCGGTGAGCATGATGGTGGTGACGCCGCTGGCTTTTAACGCGGCCAGGACGCCTTTGCTTTCCTGGCGGATCTGATCTTTCAGGAGCACGCGGCCGATGAGGTCTTCGTGCACCACCCACACCTCGGCGAACTCCACGGGAGGCTCGGGCGCCTGGGCGATGAAGTCTTTCAGAGCGCCAGATTCCATCAACTCGCGCCGGCCCAGGTAGCAGACTTTTTCGTCTACCTTGCCCCGCAGACCCTTGCCGGAGAGGGACTGAAATTCATCCAGATCGCGGGACGCCAGGCCGTGCTTTTTCCCATACTCCGTGATGGCGCGGGCGATGGGGTGGTTCGACTGGGATTCCAGGGTGTAGGCGATGGCCGCCACGTCGTCTTCGCGGCCTTCGGGAAAGCTTTCGACGGCGTGCACCGTCAGTTCGCCGGTGGTCAGGGTGCCGGTCTTGTCCAGCGCCACGGCGTCCACCTCCGCCAGTTTCTCGATGGCTGCGCCACCGCGAAAGAGAATGCCGTGCTTCGCGCCCCAGGCGATGGCCGCCAGGATGGCGGAGGGGATGGACAGCACCAGCGCGCAGGGGCTGGCCACCACCAGCAGGGTCATGGCGCGGTAAAAGGCGGAGAAGCCGGTGGCTTCCGTGTTTTCAAAGGGCGGTACCTTCAGTACCAGCCACCAGACCAGGAACATGATGAGCGTAACGCTCAAGATGACGTAGGTGTAGTGCGTGCCGAAGCGATCGGTGAAGCGTTGGCTGGGCGCCTTCAGATGCTGGGCTTGCTGGATGAGAGCGATGATTTTCTGGAGGGCGCTTTCCGAAGCCAGGCGGGTGACCTCTACCCGCACCAGGCCCCATTCATTCAGCGTGCCGCTAAAGACTTTATCGCCCACTTCCTTTGGCACGGGGTGGGATTCGCCGGTCAGGTTGGACTCGTCCGCGGCGGTCTTGCCCTCCAGGATTTCGCCGTCCACGGGGAAGGTCTCATCGGGTTTAACAATGATAAGGTCGCCCGGCTCAAGGAGGGCCACGGCGCGGGTTTCCGTTTCTCCGGAAGGCAACACCACACGCGCGGTCTTGGGCGAGGCTTTGGTGAGGGCATTGATCTCCCGGTGGGTGCGGTGCAGGGCGTAGTGCTCGAGAGCGCCGGACAGCGAGAAGAGGAACAAGAGCAGCGCGCCCTCCGCCCAGGCGCCGATGGCTACGGCACCCGCCGCCACGGCCAGCATGAGGAAGTGAATGTCCAACTGGCCCTGGCGCAACTTTGCCCAGGTATCGATGGCCGCGTCCCAGCCGCCGGACAGCAGAGAGACGGAGTAAAACGCAATGGGTAACCATGCCGGTCCGGTACCGGTTTTCGCGAGGGCCCAGGCGCCGACGAGGGACACTCCACAGATGCCTGCCTGCCAGGCCATGGCTTTCCATTCTTCCTGCGTCTGGGCCTCCAACTCGTCGGCTTCCGGCCAAGCGAATTCCCGCCATTTCCAGAAGAGAGGGGCCGTGGGGCAGGACGGTTTTTCCAGCAGCGTTTCGTGGGGCAACTGCCGGACCTGGATGATCCCGGTGCCTCCGCCGCCTGCGCCAGCGGTGGGCGGGGTGGAGAAGACCGTCTCGTCCAGGGTGCGGAGCACGGCATCCAGCTTTTCCTTCAGGCGCGTCTCGTCCACCTTGCCCAAGGTAGCCACGGACACCCGGTGTGTCTGGGCATCGACGAGAATGGCTTCCACCTGTTTTTCTCCGGAAAGAAAGTCCGTGAGACGGGCGACCCACTCTGGAGAGGTTGAGCCGGTAGGGGACGGCTGGCGCCGGACGGAGTCCGCTCCAGTAGAGGAACTTTTGGGGATGACGGGTGACTGAGACACGGGATTGCGGCATCAACGTGTGCAGTTTTCCGCCGGAATCAATCTAAATTAGAACTATTCTAATTCTAAAGAATGGGACTCAGTATCATTATCGGTGTCGCCCGCGACGCGAATGGAGGAAGGTGGTCCTCGACCTCCGGGCGAGGAACTCGGGAACCGGGCACCAGTGTTTTCGACGGCGCTCTGGTTTGCTCAAATGCGTGAATCAAACAGGCAGGACTGCGGGGGCAGGGTGGGTTCAATGTCCTAACAAGGAAGGAAAGCTGACTTGCTGTGCTTTTCGCGAACGCCCTCGAAGATCGCGTTCCACCTTTACGAGTGGGATCGCTTAATGACCTATGGGAATGGCTATCCCAGCTTGAGTTTCACTTCGGTGGTTCGCCCATACCCACGTCTTCCGCCCACGCGCGGTGCAGGGTGTGCAGCTTTTCAGCCAGTTCTGGCTTTTCGGCAAGGAGGTTAGTGGTCTCGCCGAGGTCCTCGTCCAAGTTCACCAGGGTCTGAGCTTCTTCCTCCTTCCCCATGAGTTTCCAGGGACCCTCTCGCACGGCCCAGAGGCCGCCTTGCTCCCAGTGCAGCACTCGATCAGAGAGTTCGGTTTTTTCACCTTTCAATAAGGGCAGAAGGTTTACCCCATCGATTTCCCGTTCCTCTGGGATGGCATTCTCCACACCCGCGAGGGCGGCGAAGGTAGGCAGCAAGTCCATCATCATGACCGTCTCATCACAGACCGTGCCCGCCGGAATGACGCCCGGCCAGACGGCGAGGCAGGGTTCCCGGTGGCCGCCTTCCAAGAGCTTGCCCTTCTTTCCCTGAAGCGGTCCGTTTGGGGAGGGGAAATCCTTTGGCGCATCGGGACCGTTGTCGGAGCAGAAGATGAAGAGTGTGTTAGCTTCGAGTCCTCTTTCCCGGACGGCGTCCCGCACCCGGCCGACGGACTCGTCGAGGACTTCGATGATCTCCCGGTAGATCTCCACTTCCGGTCTCGTGGAGTCCGGGTCGCGGCCTTGCCAGGGACCGTGGGGCGCGCCGTGAGTGATGTAGCAAAAGAAAGGCTGGCCCGCGTCCCCTTGGCGGCGGATGAAGTCCACCGCGTAACCTGCCAGCAGGTCCGTGGTGTAGCCGGGCTCGTTGTGGATTTTCCTGTCCTTCCACCAGTCCAGTTCCTTCAGGCCGTGATGGCCGACGTGGGTGTGGTAGTCCACCGCGCCACCGATGAAGCCGCGGAATTCGTCGAAGCCTTGCTCCATGGGATGAAAGCGGTGGTCGTAGCCCTGGTGCCACTTTCCAAACAGCGCGGTTCGGTAACCGGCGGAGCGGAGGACGTCAGCCACGGTCAGCTCATCCAGCGCCAGGCCCCAGGCCCAGCGTTGTTTCAGATTGGCGGCGCGTTGTTCGCGAAATTCCGGAGACAGGAGCGCGTCATCCACCCAGGCCGCCCGCTGCTGGTAGCGGCCCGTGAGCAGCGCGGCGCGGGTGGGCGTGCAGAGGGCGCCATTGCTGTGGAAATCGGTGAAGCGCATCCCGTCCGCGGCAAGGGCGTCAATGTTAGGGGTCTTCACCGCCGTGCTGCCGTAACAGCCCAGGGAGCCATAGCCCAGGTCGTCCGCCAGGATGAGAACCATGTTAGGGCGTTCCGTGCCGGTGGGCGCTGCCACAAGCTTGCAGGCCACTATTGAAACCGCGACGGCCAACAGCACCAGGAAGGAGATCCAGAAGTCGGAGCGGGGGCTTCGGAAATTCGTCATGCTCCCATCTTAGGAGCGGGCCGATTCTCCATCAAGGGACTCGATCCCGCCCCGTCCCGCTGCGCTGCTCAGCTGGATTGAAGCGCTTTCAGCGCGTCGCTCAGGCCCACCTTTCGTTCGATGGCGGCCATGGCGCCGCCAGATACGTTGGAAAGGAGGAGCTTCAGCGGTTCCACGCTATTGACGAGGAAGAACTGATCCTTGGGTTCCAGATAGACCGTGGCCTTCTTTCCGCGTTTCAGGAGTTCCAGCACGTTCTCGATGGAACCCGCGCTGGAGCCGTCCCAAATAACGAAGCCGCGATCCGCGTCCTCCGCCATGGCCTTGTCCTTGCGGGTATAGAAGTCCCGCCCACGAAGGTGGGAGGGAACGGAAATGCGCTTGGTCTTCCAGGAGCCCACATTGTTCCGGAACTGAGAACCGGAGCAATAGACGGTGACCTGCCGGTAGCCTTTACCGGCCAGGTACATCTGGATGGAGCGGTCGACGCCATTCGCGTCACCAATGAGGATGTGGGCGGACTTCTGCAAGAGAGCGTCCAGCCGGGAGCGGACTTGGCCGTTCAGGTGCGTGATGCCCTGAGACCCCGATAGGAATACTGTGTTCATCGCCTGGGGAGCGGTAGAGGTGAATAAAATCGGGGGGGCGGGCAATGAGCCACAGTTCTAAAAGTAGTCAAGCATTGCGATGATATATTTCTTAAAAACTATGGATTTCTTCTTTGTTAACCAGGAATGGCGGAAAGCTCAGAAGGTGAGCTACCGGTTTTTCCCCGCCATGTCCATTGTCTCCAACGTGCGCACCAGCCAATGAGCGGCGTGGCCCGGCCAGGAGGAAATCTCCGAGCCTTCCCTTTCGCGTAAGCCGTAGCCGTGTCCGCCGTTTCCGTAAACGTGTAGTTCAGCCGGGATGTTCTGCTTTTTCAGACCGGCATAAAAAAGCACCGCGCCCAAGGAAGAGGATTTGTCGTCGCCGGTGTGGACCAGAAACGTCGGCGGACAATTCGGGGGGACGGAGACGCCGTCGATGAGGGAGTCTTTCGCGCCATCGTAGATGCGCCAAGGATAGATGAGGATGGCGAAGTCCGGGTAGGGCGAGGTGGTCCGGTCGATTTCGTCCACCGGCTCATAGGTGAGGGAGTCGCCCGTGCTTAGCAGCCGGGCAGCGACTTGACCTCCGGCGGAAAAACCCAAGAGTCCGATGCGGTCTTTCTTCAGCCCCCATTCCCCCGCGCGGGAGCGGATGACCGCCATGGCGCGTTGGGCATCCTGAAGCGCTTCGGGCCAGCCGGGCTCACCGGGGGCTGAGGTGGTACGGTAGGAAAGAACGAAGGCGGAAATGCCGTGCTCGTTCAGCCAGTCCGCTGCCTCCGTGCCTTCCAGGTCGGGAACCACTTTGCTGAATCCTCCGCCCGGCAGGATGACCATCGCGGCGCCGTTCGGTTTGGGCGCGAGGTGAACCGTAAAGGTGGGGCAGGTGACGTTCTCGACGCGCGTGATGGGCTTGGTCTCGCCTTCTCTGGGAGGAAGCGCGGTGCCGGTTTCCTTGGTCGTTTCGCCCGGAGCGAGGTCCGGCCAGATGGGCTGGTGTTTGGCGTCCGGTTTCGGTGGTAGCACGTCGGCTCTTGTGTGTGGCGAGAGGAGGCCGGCAAGCATGAGGAACGCCAGGCAAAGGCTGACGCCGAAGTGGGAACGGAGGGAGAGCGTGAAATGGGGGGATTTCATGGGGGAGAGATTGAGGCTTAGCGCACTGAAACGGAAGCGGAAAACCTTACATGACGTGAATGCGTGTCTTAGCCTCCCCACTTACTGCTAGATGATTGAACCGGATAATGTGCGTCAAGCTCTAGGATTTGTTCGGGCGCACCATGGCAAAAGGTGGTCCTCGACCTCCGGGCGAGGAACTCGCGGGCCGGGCGGGCAATCTTTAGCGGTGATTGATTCGCGCTGAGAGCGAAAGAGAAAATTTCGCAAAGGAAAGCTAGATTTCCAAACAAAGGTGAAATGCAGCCACACTCTGCTTTCGCGAACGCCTTCGGAGATCGCGTTCCACCTTGGCGCTGGCATTCTTCGACTATTGGCTAACGCAATAGACACGATTGCTACAAGCATGTGAGACGAGACGGCTGTCTCATGGCGTAGAAAACGAATTCAGCCAGCCGGGGTGAACCGGCTGGCTGATTTGGTTGAGGAGAGTTAGGAAGTTAGGAATGACTTCCCACTACCTTCGCGGCGAGCGCGGCGGGCACTTCCTCAAAGTGGGAAGGTTCCATGGAGAATTCGGCGCGCCCTTTGGAGAGCGTCCGAATGACCGTGGCGTAGCCGGACATTCGAACCAGAGGAACCAGCGATTCAATGATCGAGGTCAGACCCCTGGCCCGCATGTTCAGCACCTGTCCCCGCCGGCGGGTAAGGTCACCCACCAGGTCGCCCTGGTGTTCTGGCGGCGTGATGCATTCCACCCGCATGATGGGCTCCAGCAACACGGCACCCGCACGGCCCATGGCGTCCTTCAGCGCTCGCGAAGCCGCGATGGCGAAGGCTCGTTCGGTGGAATCCTGCTCGTGTATGGAACCATCAACAATGTCGATGGCCACATCCACAATCGGATAGCCTGCTAACACGCCGTTTGCCAAGGCTTCATGGATGCCCTTTTGACAGGCACCAATGAAATGCCGGGGAATGCTGCCTCCTATCGTGCGGTCTTGGATGACCACGCCAGTCCCGCGCTCCGCTGGGCGAAGCTCGAGCACGACATGACCGTACATGCCGGGGCCACCCCGCTGGTGAACGTATTTCTCTTCCCCGCGCGCGGCTTGTGTCGCCGTTTCGCGGTAAGCGATTCTCGGTTCACCGGCGGTGGTTTCCACGCGGTAGTTTTCGGACATCCGCTCTCGCAGGACCGCCAGGTGAAGCTCGCCCATACCGGCGATGAGGGTCTGCCCCGTCTCCGGATTAACGGTGACCTGGAAGGTTGGGTCCTCTTCGGCGAGTTGTTGCAGGGCAAAGCCCAGTCGTTCCCGGTCCTCACGGGTTTTCGGTTCGATGGCCATGGAGATGACCGGATCCGGAAACGTGGGAGGCTCGAGAAGCACGGGACTGTCTAGGGCACACAGGGTATGACCCGTGACGACGCCCTTGGCGCCAACCAGCGCAACAATCTCGCCCGCTTCGGCGGAGTCGATCCGTCTCTCCTGGTCCGCCTGGAGTTTGACCAGTCGGCTAAGACGCAGAGTTTTCCCCGTGGTGGCATTGAGCACCACGTCACCCGAAACGAGACGGCCGGAGTAAACGCGCACAAAGGCACGGCGGCGAGAGTATTCGTCCGAAGCGATCTTGAACACCAGGGCACGAAGGGGCGCGTCCGGCGCTGAGCGAACAGCGATGGACTCTTCGGTCTCGGGATGCCGCCCGGGAGCGGGCGTCACGTCCAGAGGGCTCGGCAAATAGTCGACGACCGCGTCCAGCAGAGGCTGGACGCCAAGGTTCTTGAACGCGGACCCGGCAGCGACGGGCACGAAGGCACGAGCCAGCGTTTGCCGGCGGATGGCCTGACGAAGCTGGTCAGCCGTGAGCGTGCCATCGAGCAGATACACCTCAGCCAGGTCTTCATCGAGATCGATGAGACGGTCGACCAGATCCTGTCGCGCGGCTTCCACGCGGGCCTGTTCTTCGGCTGGAACCGGGGCATAGCGGTAGCGTGAACCGTCCGGTTCGTCGAACAGGATGGCCCGTTGATTGAGCACGTCCAGCTGGCCGCGGAGACCGTCCTCGCTGCCCAGGGGCAGCAGGATGGCGGCCGCGTTGGCCTGGAGCTTTTCGCGCAGGTCTTGCAGAGCGGCGTCAAAGTCCGCGCCGGTGCGGTCCATCTTGTTGATGAAGGCCAGGCGCGGGACGCCGTAGCGTTCGGCCTGACGCCAGACGCGTTCCGACTGCGGCTGCACGCCATCGACTCCGCTGAACACAGCGATGACGCCGTCCAGCACGCGCATGGTGCGCTCCACCTCGGCGGTGAAGTCCACATGGCCGGGCGTGTCGATGATGCTGATCTGGTAGGGCAGATCCGGCGCGGAGCCGGGCTCGGGTGTCCGGATCCAAGTACACGAGATGGCGGCGGCATTGATGGTAATGCCTTTGCGTTGCTCGATGGGATCGAAGTCGGTCGTGGTGTTACCGGCATTCACGTCTCCCACTTGATGGATGGCGCCAGTGTAGAAAAGCACCCGCTCGGTGAGCGTGGTCTTCCCGGCGTCGACGTGGGCGACGATACCGATATTGCGCATCTTCACGATCGCGGGATCATAAGTGCGGCCGGATTTCTGGCGAGTGCGTTCTTGTGTTTTCATGGTTTGCTTTTGGTTTTGGGATAGCGCCCCACGGCCCACCCGGGCTGAGGACACGGAGACAGGCATACGCGACGGCACGCCAGACCCGTGTGGTCAGGGTAGGGGCAGGCAGTGCGGCGAAAGGAAGCGGGCAGTGGTGCCCTTCTTCGGTTTCTTCAGGCCGCCAGAACAAAGGGTGACGGGCCGGACTGCCTCAGGAAATGGACAGCTTCAGCACCTCGAAAGAGGCGGAACCCATCCGTGACGAAGCGGCGAAAGGCCGCGTCGCGGAGCAAGTGATTCCGGTTGGGTGCTTGATGAGCATTGCAAGTATGGATCGCCCGGAACGGCGTGGATGTCAAGCACACTACCCGCGGGAGAGACTTGAGACCGCGCTCTGGCTTTGACGGCGTCTCCGCCATCTTCTAGCGTGGACCGATGATCCCCCTTCGAAATTGGTTCCTCGGATTACTGACCGGCCTTGGATTGTGTATAGGAATCACGATGCCGAGCCCGGCGGCGAATTCTGAGACTTCCGGTCCTCCCGCCAACATCCTCTACATCGTCGCGGATGATTTGGGGTTCAGCGATCTGGGCTGTTACGGGAGTGAAATTGCCACACCGAACCTCGACGGCCTGGCGGCGGAGGGGGTGCGGCTGACGCAGTTCTATTCCATGGGGCGCTGCTGTCCTTCGCGGGCCTGCCTGCTGACGGGAAGGTACCCGCATGCCGTGGGCCTGGGACACATGACGGTGGACATCGGTCAACCCGGCTACCGGGGGCGGTTGGCGCCGGGCACGCCGACGATTGCCAATGTGTTGAGCGACGTAGCGAACTACCGCTGCTTCATCAGTGGCAAATGGCACCTGGGAACCGAAGACCCCACCCAGCATGGGTTCGAGGAATTTTACGGAACGCTGGTCAGCGCGAAGACTTTCTTCGATCCGGATCACATGACCCGCCGGCCGGAGGGGCGGAAGGCACGGACCTACGCGGAGGGCGAATTTTACGCGACAGACGCGGTGACGGATTACGCCCTGGACTTCCTGGACCTAGCCGCCGAAACGCCGGACCGGCCGTGGTTCCTCTACCTGGCCTATAACGCGCCACACTTTCCCCTCCAGGCCCCGCCGGAGGAAATCGCCAAGTACGCGGACCGATACCAGGGCGGTTGGGACAAGTTGCGGGAGGAGCGCCTGACCCGAATGAAGGAACTCGGTATCGTGCCAGCGGCGACCGAACTCACCCCGCGTTCGCCCTACTGGAACTATGGCGAAACCGAGACGGGAACGAACCCCGCCTGGGACACCTTGCCTCAAGACCGCCGCGCCGACCTGGCCCGTCGCATGGCCATCTACGCCGCCATGGTGGACCGCATGGATCAACAGATCGGACGCGTCTTTGAGGTCGTCCGAGCCCGCGGCCAGTGGGAGAACACACTCATCGTCTTCACTTCCGACAACGGAGCCTGCGCGGAGTGGGACCCGAGGGGCTTCGACATCGTGTCCAGCAATCAAAACATCCTGCACACGGGCGCGGAACTGGAGAAGATGGGCAGCATGGGGACGTTTCACAGTATGGGCTCTGGCTGGGCCAACGCCTCGAACACTCCGTGGCGGCTCTACAAGCACTTCAACCATGAAGGAGGCATCGCGGTGCCCTGTATTGTGCATTGGCCGCAACGGTTGGGTGAGCTTACAGGAAAGGTTAGCGAAGAGCCCGCGCACTTGATCGACTTGATGGCGACGGCGCTGGAAGCGGCGGGAACGCAAGTGAGCTCTGGGGGAGGGGCACCGTACCCGGGCCGGAGCCTGATTAGGCAACATATGGGAGAACCGGAGCCGAGGCCGCTGTTTTTCGAACACGAAGGGAACCGGGCGGTCCGGGAAGGGAAGTGGAAGCTGGTGGCCCTGAGGGATGCGCCTTGGGAGCTGTACGATGTGAGCGCTGACCGGACGGAGCTCAGTGACGTGGCATCGGGGAACGCGGAAGAGGTGGAACGCTTGTCAGCCCTGTGGAACCAATGGGCGGCGGGGAACCAAGTGACGCCCCTGCCGCAAGACTACGGAGTGGCTTATTTGAAAAAGGGAAATTGAAGAAGTCTCGTGCACCGGTGCCATGATTTTCTGGCACGCGGCGAGGGAGTGGTGAGCGATCCCTATTTGACGAGATGTTCGATGCCGTCGACGACCAGTTGCACACCGATGCAGAGGAGCAGGAAGCCCATGATTTTGGTGAGAGCGTTGGCGCCATTGATGCCGAGAAATCTCATCAGCCGTTCTGATTCTCTCAAGATGATCCAGCAGGTCAGACACGTCGCGGCTATCCCGATGCTGACAATGAGGTGACTGAAAAGCGTGGGCTTAATGACCGAGGTGATTCCAATGACGGAAGCGATGGCCCCAGGACCCGCAAGCAAGGGCATGGCCAAGGGGGAGAAAGAGATATCGTCCATCTGCTTGGCCTCCTGGTGTTCTTCGTCTGAATGGGTAGTCTCCCGGCGTGGCTGAAGCTGGTCGAAGCCAAACTTGGCGATCAATATTCCTCCGGCGATTCTGATTCCATCGAGACTCAGGCCAAAGAAATTCAGGATGTAACTCCCGCCAAAAAAGAAGGCTTCAAGAATGAAGAAAGCGTAAATGGCGCCACGAAGAGCTTGCTTGCGTTTGGTTGCCTTGTCCTGGTCCGAGGTTAGGGAAAGGAAAATTCCTGCGTTGCCCAAGGGGTTGGTGATTGGGAACAGAGTGGAATACGTAAGAAGGAGGATGTGAGTCCAGCTATCCATTCTCAAGAGTTTGGCGATTCTGTTCGTTCCACATGCTCGATACGGAACTCCGCCGCGTCCCGCACGTGCACGTCAAGCTGCGGAAAGGCGATCTCCAGGCCGGCGGCTTTGAAACGGCTGTCGATCTCCGTGTGAAGGTCGGTGAGCACCCGCAGGCGGTTGTCCATGTTGGGCAGGTAACAGCGCAGCTTCAGGAGGAGAGAACTATCGCCGAAGGCTTCGAAGGTGGCCAGTGGGGCCGGGTCTGGCATGATTAGCGGGTGATTGCTGGCGGTCTCCAGGAGAATTTTTAGCGCCTGCTCCGTGTCGCTGCCGTATGCCACGCCGATGGGGATGGTGATGCGGTTAACCGGATTGCTCAGCGTCCAGTTCAGCAGGGTGCCGGTGACGAACTGCTTGTTCGGCACGATGAATTCCTTCCGGTCCCAGTTGGTGATGGTGGTGGCGCGGATCTGGATGCGGGAGACCACGCCGTCGATGCCATCGATGGTGACCACGTCGCCCACGCGGATGGGCCGCTCGAACAGCAGGATGATGCCGCTGATGAAATTCGCCACCACCTCCTGCAGACCGAATCCCAAGCCCACGCTGAGTGCCGCGACGATCCAGCCAAACTGAGACCAGTCCACGCCCAGGTTCTGAAAGAGAAAGACCGCGCCGATAGCGATCGCGACGTACTTCGCCAGCGTGGTGATGGCGTTGCGCGTGCCGGTGTCCAGATCCAGGCGCCTCAGCACCAGCACTTCCAAGAGTCCGGGCAGGTTTCGCGTGGTGGCCATCGTCACCGCAATAACTACGATCACCACCGCCACGTCGCGAATGCTGATGCTTCCGACAGCGGCCAGGTGGTCCAGAAATTCCACGATGGGTCCGAACTGCGTCCAGATCAGGTAGAGCTGCACCAGCAGCCCGATGCTGATGAGGAAACCGATGAGCCGCCGGGTCTGCCCACTGACCTCAGCCATATTCATGGCCTCGGCTTCATTGATGTCCGGGATGTTGGTTTCTTCAGCGTTTCCTTTAGGGGGAGCGTTGCCGGTCTTTTCTTCGGGCGGATTCTCCGCCGCTTTGGCCGCTTTGCGGGCGGCTTCCAGGCGGGTTTTGCGCTGTTCCAAAAGCTCGCTCAAGGCCAGCTTTCTTTCCCGGATGGAGAACCAACGGAGAACCAGACCGAAAACGATCGCGGAAGCGAACATCGCCGTCAGGCTCTTTTCGATTTGGTCCACCAGCAGCAACGCGGTAAACACATAGCCAGACGTCAGCAGCCCCACCAACACTAGCATGACTACAAAGGAGAGCCCAAACCAGGCCTTCCGCAGGCGGCCGAACCAGGACCGGGCCGAAATTTCGTGGATCGCCGCCGCGATGCCTCTATCCGGGTGCATGATCCAGGCAAAGATCAGGCCGATTCCGAGAACAAAGGCCAGCCCGGATATCCGGCCCAGTCCGTTCAGATAGGGGACACCTGCCTGCGTCACGATCAGTGTTATCGTCAGGGTGACAGGCACGTAAATGGGGATCGACCAGCCGGCCAGGCGCCGGAACCGCCGGAGCATGACCGGGTTCCAGCCAAAGTGGCGTTCGCCCATCCCGTCCCGTCGGCAGAGCACCCTCAGAAAACCCACTAGGAAGAGAAACAAACCGGTGTCCACCAGCCCGTGTCCCAGGCCAAAGCTCCAGGACGTGGCATCCTTCTGGTGCTTCAACGCCAGGCCCAGAAACACGCAAAGCACGGGCACGGGAGCGGCCAGCAGAAACGTCATCGCCAGGGCGGTGATGGTGTGGCCGTAGTGGTCCGTGGAAATGCGCTTGGTCTTCCGGCCCGTCTCGTTCAGCCACCGTGAAAAGCGGCGCCGGGGTACCAGCAGCCCCGCCAACAGAGCGCCCAGGACGAGGTAAAGGAACAAGGGTATCCGGGCCAGCGCGGCGCGCAGTTCGGCGAACCGGTTCGGGCCGTAGCAGTAGGCCAGACCACCCGGCAAGGTGAGAAACGTGTTGGGGCCAATCATGGGCGAGCTGCGCACCCAGAAGAGCTTTTCCATGGCGAAGTTGCGGAATTCCTGGCTCACCACCAGGATCTCGCGTTCCACCTGATCCAGTTCGCCTAGTTCGCGAATCCATTGGCGGTAGCCAGAACGAAGGTCTTCCCGCAGAGAGGTTCTGGTGGATTCCAGGGCGGCGATTTCTTCTTGGAATGCCGAGACGCCGGCCTCTTCCGGGGAGCGGGCTCCGCTGCCGTCGCGGCCGGATGGAAGGCGGGTGGCGTTGTCCAGCTGGAACTGGCCGCTCCGGGCCTCAACGATTTCCGTTTGAGTGGCGGTCAACCATTGATTGGCCACCCGTTGGTCGGGAAGCCGTTGGAGCTGATCCAGCAGCACCTGAGCCAGTGTGTCGCCCAGGAGTCCCAGGTCGAACTGTTGGGTTACGCTGTCGTAGGCCTCCGCCACACGCTTGCGTTCCGCTTCGCGTTCGCTGGCCCGTTGGCCCACGGACTTCACGGCTTGGCTGACCCGCCGGGCTTCCGCGACCAAGTCCGTCAATTCCGTGAGAGAGGCCTCCACCTGAGAGGGGGGCGTTTCCCCAGCCTTCGCCCGGATCTGCTGGATCAAGTTTTCCGCCTGGCTGTAGGCGTCTGTCAAAAGCGAGGAAGCTTCCGCCTGGAGCTTGGCGATTCGTTGTTCCGAGGCCTCGATCCTCAGTTGCGTCAGGTCGCGGGAGGCTTCGTTGAGGGTCGCGCGGATTTCGTTGCTCAGGTCCTCCTGCGCTAGCATGGCGATCTCCGCCTCCAGCATCTGGCGTTGTGCCCGTAACCGCGCGAGGTCCGCGCGTTCGCCGCGGCTGATCTCCTGGGTTTCGCTCAGGGCCGCGCGGCCGCTGATGTCGGTTTGAATGCTCTTCAGTTCCGCCGTGGCCGCGACGGAACGGTCCCGGGTTTGAGCGGGACGGGTCTGCAACTGGGTCCGCTCCGTCTCCAGCTCTTTCAGCTCGGACTTCAGGTTCGTCAGGTACACCTGCTCCTGTGCCAACGCCGACTGGAGCGCCTCGTGCGAGACAGAGTCGACCCGCCGCCCTGGGGCCGCGGCGGGTTCCGCTCCGGAAGTCTTGAGGTGTTCGATGTCCTTTCGGATCCGCTCGACCTCCGCCGGACCTTCCTCCAGGGCTTGGCGGTACTCGCTTTCCCGGGCCCGGTACTCCGCAGCTTGATTCAGATACTCCAGCGCGCTCCGGTAGCGCTCCGTAAGCGAGTTTTTTGCGGTGTCGTCGAGGCTCGTGTCGGCTTCGATTTCGCTCAGCCGGTTCTCAATGCCTTCAACGGTGAGGGGCGCCTCCGCCGGCGCGGCGGCTGCCGGCGCCGCCACCGGCGTTTCCTGCGCTCTTAAAGGGTGGGCGCCGCCCCAGAGGAGTCCGGCAAAGAGGAAGGTGAAGAGAAAACGTCGTCCCATCATGCTGTTCGAGAGAGTCCCGTGGCGGGTTCTCGATCATAGGCCGTTTCCGGGAGAATGCCTCCCCATTTCGAACTGAAATCCTCCAACGCCCCGCTCTCAGCCGGAATCAGGAGCGGGACGTGGGCGGAGGGGAAAAGGAGGGTGGGTCCCAGGCGTAGCTGTGTCTTTCCCCGGGCAAAGCAGCCTGGAGAGAGGTTCTTACAGACTCTTGTGCACGTGCTCCAGGGCCAGCACGGTGTAGGCCGTGACCAGGGCGGGATCGTTCTCGCGCCAGCGGCTGGAGCCTTCATTGATCCAGGAGCCGTCCTGCTTCTGAAGATCGAAGAGTTTCACGGCCAGCTTTTCCCGCCAGTCGATCTTCGTTCCGTCTGCCAGTTCCAGTTCTTTCACGTTCGCTACGGTCAGGCCTTTGGCCATGGTCAGGTAGTAGTAGTAGAGCCCCTGGGCTTCCATGCCCGGGTTTTCTTCCAGGGTGTAGTTTTCGCGCAGCCAGGTCATCGCCGACTGGATGCGCGGGTCGCCCCGGTCCATGTCCGCGTAGATAAAGCTCAACAAGCCCGCGTAGGTCATGCTGCCGTAGGAGCGGAGGGCGATCTTTCCGTTCTCCAGGGTCACTTCGCCCGCTTTGGAGTTGCCGGGTTTGTAAACGAAGCCGCCCTTGTCTTCCTCGCGCAAGGTCAGGTTCCGCTCGTCACCCTTTTCCTTCAGCGTCTGAACGGTCTTTTCGGAATTCTGACAGCGTTCGATGAACTGGATCGCCGCGTCCCAGTCGAGATCTTCGCCTCCCGTGCCGCCGGCGGTGTCGGCCAGGGCTTTCTTTGAGTAGTAGAGCGCCTCAATGGAAAAGCGGGAGTTCGAAAGGTCCGCGTGCGCGGATCCATCTCCGTAGCCGAGGCCGCCATCCAGGATGTTGTCGGTCTTTCCTGGAGTGTCGAAGTCCGCTTGCTGCTTGATCAGGAAACTGCGCGCCTGACGGATGGAGGGAAGGTTCTCGTCCTTGCCGGAGGCCAGCAGCGCCATCAGAGAGAGTGCGGTGTTGTAGTTGGCCAGTCCCTTGGCGTAGATGCCGCCGTCCGGCTTCTGATTGGAAAGGATGAAAGAGTAGCCTTTGTTGAGCGCGTCGGTGAGAGCTTTGCTCTCTTCCCTTTCCGGATGGCCCATGATGGCGGACAGCGCGAGGGCGGAAATGGCCGGGTGCTCCGCGTCGCTCCAGGAACCATTTTCGGCATTTTGATTTTCAATCAGCCACTTCACGCCCGTGTCGATGACGTGTTCGATCTCCAGTTTCAGAGAGTGTTTTTCCGAAACAGGTACCGCTGCCTGTTGAGCTTGCGCGGGCAGCGCGATGGCTAGAGAAGCGGAAAGGGCAAAGAGGGAAAGCAAAGATGTGGTTCTCATTTGGGCAGTTCGGATACGGGTTTCATCAATACCACGACCGGCGTGCCGATGTCAGGAAGAATTTCCGCGTTGCTGACCCAGCGCTCGTCGTCCTCCGCGCCTTCGCGCGGACTGTTGAGCATGGCATAGATGTCGAGGTAAACCGCCACGATGGAGCCCTCGATCTCCGCGATGAAGTCGCCCTGATCCACGACCGATCCGGTGTAGATCCAGGGGCCGTCCGTCATGGGGGCGGACCTGGCCAGGTTCCGCACGCAACTCGCGCCGGGGTGGGTGACCGTCTGGCCGTCTTTTTCCCACTGCACCTCGATCGCAATGGCCTCGCCCCGCGCGCGCTCCTGTTTTTCCCGCTCCTTGCGCTCCTCGTCCGGGTAAAACACGTCAAACAGGTCGCCTTCGCCTTCTTGGTAGCGGCATAGCTTGAGCACCATTTGGAGTTCCAGGGGCCGGACCTTGGTGCAGAATACGCTCTCGTGAATCTTACCCGTCTCGTGGACGAGGTAATATTCCACCAGGCCCTGCTGCAAGTTTACCTCGGCTGGAACGCGGATCTCGCGCGTCTTGCTGTTGAACTCGATTTCGCCCAGCCGGTAGCGGTTCTCACCCAGACGCTGGACCTGGGGTACTTTCAGAGGCTCGTCCTGACCGGTGGAAGCGGTGTCCGCGGCTTCCGGCGCGGCCATGGCGGCGGACAGGCAGAGGGCCCCGCAACCGCGGAAGAACCAGGACAGCCCCTTGGTCCAGAGGGGCGAAAGGCGGAAGGGTGTTGGAATCGACTTCATGAGGGAAACGTGAGAAGTAGGAATCAAGAATAGCGCGAACGCCGTTATCTATCACGAGGATAACTCGCTTAGCTGTCAGACTTTCCCAAACCTAGTGCCGCTGCCATGAACACTGAAGAGGACCCTGAAAACAAACGAAAACACATCGTCATGCTGGGGGCCGGTTTCGCGGGCCTGGAATTTTGCAAAGCCATGAAAGACGTGCCGGTGCGTGTCACCTTGATCGACCGGCAGAACTACCACCTCTTTCAACCCCTGCTCTACCAGGTGGCCACCGCGGGACTGGCGGCGCCAGAGATTGCCCGCGCGGTTCGCGCTATATTCACCGAATACCCGAACGTCACCACGCTGATGGATGAGGTGACGAGCGTGGACTTGAGGAGCCGGGAGGTGCACTGCAAAGAGCATACGCTCACCTACGACTACCTGGTCATCGGGCTGGGGGTGAAGACGGGCTACTTCGGGCATGACGAGTGGGCCAAGGATGCTCCCGGCCTGAAGACTCTGGACGATGCCATGGCCATCCGGCGGAATGTTCTGCTGGCTTTCGAGCGGGCGGAGATGTGTGAAGATCCGGAAGAAAAGCGGCGCCTCATGAACATCGTGGTCGTGGGTGGTGGCCCGACTGGTGTCGAAATGGCCGGGTCGTTCGCCGAACTCTCGCGCCGGGTCTTGAAAAAAGACTTCCGACGTACCGACACCGCCGAAGCCCACATCTACCTGGTGGAAGCCGCGCCCCGGCTTCTGGGCATGTTTGACGAAAAGCTTTCGGAATACACTCGGCGGCACCTGGAGAAGATGGGGGTGACCGTGAAGCTTAACAGCCCGGTAAAGCGCGTGGAGGATGATGTCGTGGAATTTGGGGACGAGACCGTGCGGGCCGCGAACGTCATCTGGGCCGCCGGGATCAAGGCGCCGGAGCTAACCTCGAAACTGGGCGTGGAAACCGACCGGGCCGGACGCATCAAGGTGAATCAGGATCTCAGTATTCCCGGGCATCCGGAAGTGTTCGTGGCGGGAGACATCGCCGCCTGTATCGACGCGAAAGGCCGGAATGTGCCCGGCCTCTGTCCCGCCGCCATGCAGATGGGCCGTCACGCGGCGAAGGTCATCGCGAATGAAGTGGAGCGGGAGATCCTTCTGCAACCCCAGCCAAAGGAGCGGGAAGCCTTTTCTTATTTCGACAAAGGCAGCATGGCCACCATTGGGCGTTCGGCGGCCGTGGCCAGCAGCATGGGCCTGAAGTTCACCGGATTCATCGCCTGGCTTATGTGGCTGTTCGTCCACCTGATGTTCCTGGTGGGTTTCCGGAACAAATTAGCGGTCCTGCTTCAGTGGTTCTATGCCTACATTCATTACCAGCGCGGCGCCCGCATCATCACCGGACTGGAGAAGATCGAGAAGCTGCCGGTCAAACTCTAGGCCGACTCAATTAATGGCTGGCATGGCTCGACACGGCGGGACATTGGGGGAAAGGTAAGGGGATTCTTTCCTCCCGGTGATCCCCCACATCTCCAGACTGGCCGCGGTCAGTAAGTCTTTTCGCATACTCGTGCCGCGCGTGTTGGCGGCGGTGGCTATGGGAGGTGGTCTGGCGAACCCTGCTACCCAGGCACAGGACGCGACGGATCCGGCTGCCCTGCCCCCTCCGTCGCCCCAGATGCTGGCCCTGAAGGTGAAAGCGTGCAGTGGGTGCCACGCGCTCCCCGAACCCTACATGGAACGGCGGGACGCGTGGGAGCGCATTATCCTGGAAATGGCGGACTTGATGATCGACCAGGAGCGATACCTGTCCCGCCAGGAGATCGGCGCACTGGTTACCTACTACCAGGCTTATGCCCGGGAGGAACTTTACCGCCGGCCGGACAATTTTCTGCCCTGCCCACTGAGCTTCACGAAGCAAACCGTGGGACTCGAGCCCGGGCCGCGGCCCCAGATTTCCAACGTCAATGTCACGGACCTGGACCAGGACGGCCGGGAAGACGTGCTGGTGTGCGACAACTGGTTCGACCGCCTGACCTGGCTGCGGCGGCTGGAGGATGGATCGTGGGAGGAAACCGTGCTGGCCGAATTGAAAGCGCCCGTGCGCACGGAGACGTTCGACTTTGAGGGCGATGGAGATCTGGACATTGCGGTGGCCACCATGGGTTTCATGTGGCCGAACGACGAACTGCAAGGGGCCGCGATCGTGCTCGTCAATGATGGCGAGCAACACTTTGAGCCCAAGCGCCTCATCGGAGGCGTGCCCCGCATTTCAGACGTGCAGCCCGCCGACTTGGACGGCGACGGCGACTACGACTTTGTCCTGGCCATGTTTGGCTGGCGCACCACGGGCATGCTCGGTTGGCTGGAGCAGGTCAGCCCGGAGAAGTTTCAACTTCATAACATGCTGAGGCTGAATGGGGTCATGCGCCTGGAAACCGAAGATTTGGACCATGACGGCCGGATGGACTTTGTGGCGCTGGTCTCGCAACAGCATGAGATGGTGCTGCGCTGCATGAACCTCGGCGAGGGGAAGTTTGACATTCACCTCATCGGCAAAGCGGACAATCCCGCCTACGGCTCCTCCGGGCTGACCCTGGTGGATTTGGATCAGGACGGAGATACTGACATTCTCTATTCCAACGGAGATAACATGGATACCGGTTCCACCACTAAGCCTTATCACGGCATTCAGTGGCTGGAGAACGATGGGAACCTGAACTTCCGTCTGCGGGATATTTGCCGCTACCACAGTTGCTACCGGGCGCTGGCCCGCGACATGGATGGGGATGGCGACCTGGATATCGTGGCGTCCAACATGTACTTCGACTGGGAGACGCACGATCTGCCCAGTCTCATTTTCCTGGAAAATGACGGGCAGGAAAATTTCACGCGGAAGAAGATTTCCTACGACCCGACCAACCTGGCCACCTTTGACCTGGCGGATTTCAATGGAGATGGCCTGCCGGACATCGTGGCGGGTGGGATGTATTTGCAGGATCCCAAAGACCGCTGGGCCCGGCTCAGTGTGTGGATGCAGGAACCCAGTGGAGAGACCGCGGCGGCGAGAGCGCCTGCCCCAGCTCAGGACGCTGGGACCGCTGAGAAGCGCCCCTAGAATTGAATCAGCTCACAGGCGAGCGCTACTTGTTGGAGGCGGGGACGTATTCCCCCGTGCCGCAGCAGCTTCCAGGGGCGCCTTCGTAGCAGTCCTGCCGGGAGCGGTAGTAGTCGTGCCGCGCGTGGCCGGGGCCAAAGGTGTAGCACGGGTCTGTCAGACCGTTCGTGGGTCTGCCGCAGACCGGCGCGGGATCGTCACACGGGGTAGGAGCGTGACAGGGCTGGAAGTAGCAGCAGGAGGAAGCTAGAAACAGCGCCGCCAAAGCCGCCGCGGGAAGGAGAAAATAGCCTTTCATGGAGAAGTCTCGGGTGAGGTCGTCCTGGATTCCCGGAGGGAGATACCGGTCCAAGTTACGCTTTTTGAGACCTGGCTGTCCATAGTAGCCATGGGTTTTATTGGGGGCGGGCCAGGGCTGGTCGGGCTTGGGGTAGCAGGCTCCTACCAGTAGTGACGGCGGTGGCTGTGATGGTGCCGCCGGTAGCCATAGCCATTGTCATAGTACGAAGGCCGGCGGCTTTCGTAGTAGTAGTACCGGGCCGAAGGCCGGGAGTAGTAGCGGTCTGAGGGGTGGTAGTACCCATCTCGGGAGCTGCCGAGAGCTCCACCGGCCAGGGCGCCGAGGACACCGCCGATGGCGGCGCCTTCCAGGGGGCGGTCGGACTGATTGCCGATAATGGCGCCCGCGCCAGCCCCCACGAGGCCGCCGGTGACCGCGCCGCGGGTGGCGTGGCGGTTTTGCCCGTAGTGGTGAGGGGCGCCATGGTAGTAACATGAGGTGAGCGCCAGAGAACCAAGCGCCACCAAGGGAAGGAGGATCAGGTGTTTCATGGGGAGATTACTCGTTTCGAGGGGGTTGGGTTCAGTCTGTGGAGCTGGTGAAATGCTCCGGTGATGGACGGGCGGCGCCGTCCTTTATTTCTTTTCGCTTCCCTCCCTTTGCGTCAGAAATGGTTACGAATGAGGCGGCTGTGTGAGGTCCGTTGCGGGCTGGAGCCGCACGTCATTACGCCAGCAGGTATTGATTGTTGAACTCCACATGGTGGGGCAGAATCCCGCCGAAGTTCCCGCGCTTCACATCCTCCCCCTATGAAGACTCTTTCGAAACCCGTTGCGATCTTGTGCCTGGTTAGCGCTCTTGTTTTCTCTGGAATGGCCCGCGGTCAGGACGCGAGCAAGAAACCGGAGGCGCTGAATGTCCTTTTCATTGCTGTCGATGATTTACGGCCCGCGCTGGGCTGCTACGGAGACGAACGCGCCATTACGCCGAACATCGATGCCTTGGCGGCGCGGGGAACCACGTTTCTGAACTCCTATTGCCAGCAGGCCGTGTGCAATCCCTCTCGCGCGTCCCTCATGACGAGCCTGCGGCCGGAGACCACCGGCGTTTTCGATCTGCCCACGCACTTCCGGGACAAGGTGCCGGATGCCGTCACCGTGGCACAACATTTCAAGAATAACGGCTACCACACCGAGCGGCTCGGTAAGATCTTCCACACCGGTCATGGGAACCGGGACGATAAGTTTTCCTGGAGCCGGATGAAAAACTACCCCAGCGCTCCGCGCTTCAGTCCGGAAGCCCAGGAACTTTACAAGAACCTGGTGGCCGAAGTGAAGGCGAAGGGTGGCGATCCGAAGAACGGCAAAGACAAAGTTAGGGGCCTGCCCTGGGAAGCGCCTGAACTGGGGGACGACGAGCTGACGGACGGCTCGAACACCGCCACCGCCATTCAGTTGATCAAAGAGTATAAGGAAAAGGGAAAACCCTTCTTCCTGGGCGTGGGTTTCCTGAATCCTCACCTGCCCTTCGTGGCGCCGAAGAGGTATTGGGATCTCTACGATCCGGCGGACATGGATCCCGCGGCGAACAACTTTACTCCCAAGGACGCGCCTTCCTATGCCGCGACGTCCTGGGGTGAACTGCGCGCCTACCAGGGCATCCCCTCCAAGGGACCGCTGTCCGCCGGCCAGGAGCGGAACATGGTGCATGGCTACTATGCGGCCACCAGCTATGTGGATGCCTGCGTGGGCCGCCTGATCGCGGCGTTGGAAGAAGAAGGGCTGACCGGCAACACAGTCATCGTGCTATGGGGCGACCACGGCTGGCAACTGCGCGACCATAGCTTCTGGTGCAAGCACACGAACTATGACGTGGCGGTGCGCGCGCCGCTGATCTTTTATGCGCCGGGCCAGGCCAACCCGGGAGCGCGGAGCGAAGCGCTGGTGGAGTTTGTGGATGTGTTCCCGACTCTGGCGGATCTGTGTGGGCTGGACATTCCCGACGGTCTGGAGGGTATTTCCTTGAAACCAGTGATGGACAAGCCGGACCGCCCCTGGAAGAAAGCGGTCTTTCACGTCTATCCGCGAAAGATTCCCGATCATGGCTCCGCGCTGGGTTTTGGCATGCGCACGGAGCGCTACCACCTGGTGGAGTGGCGGCCAATGAAAGCGTCCGACAAATTCCGCGAATACGAGCTGTACGATCTGCAGTCCGATCCGGAAGAAAACACCAACCTGGCCGTGCTTCCGGAATACGAGACCAAGGTCAAGGAACTGGCCGGCCAACTGGCCAAAGGCTGGAAAGGCGCTTTGCCGGACAGTTGATGCGGCGCTTTCACACCAAATATAGAAGAACCCTCCAGAACCCCCCGTTGAAATGATCCATTCCCAATATCCTAATCGATTTCGCCCTGTGTTCGCCGCGCCGTTCGTGGCTTTGCTTTTCCTTCTCGTCCTCCCGGTCCTCACGGCGCGGGCGGAAGATTCGCGTATTTTCGAACTACGAACCTACCACGCCAACCAAGGCAAATTGGAAGCCCTGGAAAAACGCTTCCGCGATCACACCGTGGCCCTGTTTGAGAAGCATGGCATGACGAACGTGGCTTACTGGGTGCCCACGGACAATAGCGAGAGCGTGCTGGTTTATCTGATGGCTTATCCCAACCGGGAAGCGCGGGATGCCATGTGGAAGGCCTTCAAAGACGACCCGGACTGGAAAGCTGCCTACGCGGCTTCCACCGCGGACGGAAAACTGGTGGGAAAAGTGGATCAGCTGTTTTTGGAAATGACGGACTACTCACCGGAACTGAAAATCGAACCGAAAGATCCCGAACGGCTCTTCGAGTTGCGGATCTACACGACGAATCCGGGCAAGTTGACGGACCTGGACGCGCGGTTTCGCGATCACACCGTGGATCTGTTCGAGAAGCACGGCATGACGAACGTGGCCTACTTTCATCCGGTGGAAGGAGAAGAAACCGCGGGCCACACGCTGGTGTACCTCCTGGCGCATCCCGATCTGGAGACCCGGGATGCTTCTTTTAAAGCTTTCGCTGGAGATCCGGACTGGCAGGCGGCCCGGAAGGCCTCGGAAGAAAACGGAAAAATCCTGATCAAGGGCGGGGTGAAGAACACCTTTCTGAAGCCGCTGGACTTTTCTCCGATGAAGTAGGTTCTCGAAAGGCGGTCAAGCGCGTGTCCGTCTAGCGAGCTTCTCCGGCCTGAAGGGCCGGTCGCCCAAAGTGCAGGCCTTTAGGCCTGGAAATTTCGGTCCCCGGAAGTCGCGGGCTGGAGACCCGCTCGCGAGCGCCCTTACCAGGGCGCGGGCCGCGAGAGGGGCCTCTCATTGCGAGAAGGGTTTTCCAGGCCGGAGAAGGAAATCTTTCCCTCAGGATACGGCGCGCGGCGCGGCTGCCTTGGCGGACCAGGGAGGCCCGCTAGACGGATACCAAGCCGTTTAGCTATAATTTTAAACATTATTGATATTTTAGTGGTCTTAAAGATTTGTTCGTGGTAGTGAATCATTGATCTTCAAGGATTCATCAACCTGCTCAAATCTTATGAAGCGCCATATCTTATTTATTACCGCCCTTTCCGGGCTGACGCTCAGCGGACTCCAAGCCGGCGAAGCGCCGTCCGGAAAAACCGTCTGTACCATGTGCGAAGTGGAGGAGCCCTGGCTCACCTATGACTTCGCTGACACCCACTACATTTACCGGAATTTTGACTATCCTGGTTGGGATGAAGGTCATGGGGCCGGGGCCAATGTGTCCAAGGCCCTCTGGGGCCCCATGTATGCCACCGGTTCCTTTGAATGGGTGCACGCGAATACCGATGGGTCGGACGCGGATCTGTTTGGCGGCTCAGCCGGCCTCGGGTGTTACTTTCCGGTTACCGAACGGTTCCACCTGAACGTGGAAGCCGCCGGTATCTGGAGCCGCACCGAAGCGGACTTTGGAGACGACGACGAATTCGGCTTCTCCGTGGGACCGGGTTTCCGCTACGCGGTCTGCCGTTCTTGTGAAGTGTTTGCCAATGTCTACTACTACCATTTCGACAGTGGTGAAGGCTGGGACGTGAACGTGGGCATCACCTGCAAGCTCACCGAGCGCGTGGCCCTGAAGGTTGGCGGACTGCTGGGCGAAGACGAGCAGTCGGTGCTGGTGGGAACGCGAATTTATTTCTGAAGATCTCAGGGAGAGACAAATTAGTTACTTATCTGGTTGTTAAGAAAATGGCGGGCCTGACAAGGTTCGCCATTTTCTTTGCGACAGGTCCGATTGCGGAAGTTTCTTCCGGAATGATCGAGACGAAAGAGCTGTCAGGCGCGCCGCCGCCGCGAGCGAAGGAATCGAAAGCCGCGAAAGGCAGGAAATAGTCTGTGAAAGCATTTTCCCACGGAATTACTTGTAATTCGAGAAGACGCTCCGCATAAGAGGCGTCCTATGACTTGTACACGCCTGTCCAATTGGTTTGCAGGGAGAGGGGCATGGCTGCCCTGTGTCTCCGCATTTGCCCTGCTCTGGTGTTCGTTTCTTTCAGTGGTTGCACAGGATTCGGATAGTGAGGCCGACTTTGACCAGTTGACTCCGGAGCAACAGGAGCAGGTCTTCATGAAGATGGTGGAAGATCTTGGCTGGAAGCGGCAGGGGGTGGGTGACCTGGACAAGTGGGCGGAAATCAAGATCCCGCAGGGCTTCCGGTTCACGGAAGGAGACGGCGCTGCCCAACTGATGGAGATCTACGGCAACCCGAGTTCGGAGACCGAGACCGGCGTGATCGCCCCGGAGGATCTGAATTGGTTCGTTCTCTTCCGGTTCGAAGACAGCGGCTACGTAAAAGATGACGAGAAAGATAAGATCAATCCCGCAAAAATTCTGAAGGAGAAAAAAGAGAACCAGGAACTTTCCAACGAGTACCGGAGAGAGAACGGTCTTCAGGAAATGTACGTCATGGGTTGGGCGGTTGAGCCCAACTATAATGAAGCCACCAATAACCTGGAATGGGCTCTCGACTTACAAGATGCGGACGGAAACCGGGTGGTGAACTTCAACACCAAACTCCTGGGCCGCCACGGAGTGATGGACTCTACCCTGGTCTGCGATCCGGGCCAATTGGATGAGCTGCTTCCTACCTACCAGAACCTGATTGCCGGATTTTCTTACAAGCCAGGTAACACCTACGCGGAATACAAAGAGGGGGACAAGATTGCGAAATACGGACTGCTGGCGCTCATCGGAGGTGGTGGCGCGGCCTTGGCCGCCAAGGCTGGTCTGTTTGCGGTGATCGGAAAGTTTCTTGCCAAAGCCTGGAAGCTAGTCGCGGTGGGCGTCGTTGCGGTAGGCGCCTTTCTGAAGCGAATCTTTACCCGCCGATAGTGTCGGCCCTGAGTGACTTGGCGAGAGTCACGCGAAAATTGACAATCTGAACATTGCCGCCGGACCTTCGGGTCCGGCGGTTTTGCATGAAGCTGGTAGCGGGACATATTCCGATTCGCCAACCCACGACACCTCTGGTCAACGAGCCCTTAACTTCATGTCTGACGGGCAACTTTTTCTGTTCATTTTCATCCTGATCTACGTCAGCGATTGCTTGGTCTGGTTGGGGCCTCATGGCGTGGCTTTCCTCTCCGTATTCAACCGGAACTGGACGCGCAAACGGCCCATACCCGTGGCGGGAACCGCAAAAGGCGGACTGGTCGTGGCGATGCCGCTGCCGCCGCTGGGCTCGATCTTCGTGGCCGAGCCGTTTCCGGTTTCGTTGACAGAAAAAGGAGTGGGAACTCTGACCGTGGCGTGCTCCAACCCGGGACCGCGGCCTCATCAGACGGCGTTTTTCGCCGCCTGGGAGGAGATAGAATCGGTGACCACGGACCGCCGTTGGCTGGAGATTAACCGGAAGCGTGTCCTGAAGATGCCGGACCCCTTTTTGGCGCATTGGACGGCAGAGACCGTGGGAACGCTGGTTGATTTACCTGCTTCAGATCGTCACGACGCCATCCAGAAGCTGGTGGCGCGGTCGCTGAATCCGTCGAGAGTGCGCCGCCGGATGTCCCTGTTATTGAGGGCCACCCGCTGGCCGCGCTACGTCGATAGTCTGCTATTCGTAGCGACCTTCCTGTTCGTGCCGTTTGCCTATTGGCGTTTCGGGGCCAGCCTGCCATTCTTTTACGCTTTGGTGGTGTCTTGGGCCCTGATGTGGCAGGTGACCCTGGAGTATTTCTTCTTGCACCGGCGTCTTTTCCCCGGCCTGAAAGGCGAACGCTGGCAGTATGCGTTCCTTTCACTCACGTTGCCACAGCATGCCATCCGCTCCATGGATGCCCTGTCGCGAGACCTCCTGCGAAGCGCTCATCCCGCCGCCGTGGCGAAGGTGCTGTGCCGGAAAGAAGAGGCGCGGGAGATCGTCTCGAGCGTCTGGAGGGACGCGGAATATCCGGTGCCCTTCCTTCTCGATCCCAGCCAGAGCGAAACTGCCCGGAAAGCTCTGGAGAACGCCAGCCTCTTTCACACTGTATATGTGAAGCCATCTTTGGAAGCTTTCCTCGGGCGATCGGATTGGGATATCGTTAAGACACCGTCTATCGAGAAAGATGACTTCGCCGAAGGAGCGATCCCCCATTATTGTCCCCGGTGTCTGACCGTGTATGGGACGAAAGCCGCCGCTACGGTTTGCGAAGATTGCGGTGGGATCGAGACCGTGAACGCGGAATCCTGAGCCGGTCGAGTCGAGAGGCGACGGTGTGCCATTGGCGGCGCCGCCTACTCCTTTTGCTCGGTCCGGGACTGGATGTCCACCGGAAGTTCGGGGGAAGAAGAGGCTTTTTTCGTTGAGGCTTTCTTTTTCGCGGATGTTGACTTCTGGTCGCTGTCAGGTGCTTCCTGGACGGGCACAACTTTGATCTCCACTTCCACCGGAACGGCGCGCAGGCCGGCGATGAGTTGTTCCAATCTTTCCACCGTCACGTCCGCCAGGGTGGCGGGTTGAGTCTGGTGTTCGACGGCGCGGCTCATGACGCCTTCGATGCGGCTGAGCCCATCGGCAAAGGTGGCGAGTGTGCCGACCACGCGGGAGACGGGATCGTTGTCCTTTCCGCCGCTGCCCATCAGCAGGTTGCGGCCGAAGCGGCGCCGGATCTCCTCCCAGCGGGCGGTTTCTTCTTCGGTGAGCAGGTTTTCCAGTTCGCGGAACTTGAGCAGATTCGCCTCCGCGCCGGTGGTGAGGGTCTGGGCTTCGTTTTCGTAGTGATCGAGAATCACGGCCTCGACTTCCTGGTCCGTCATGATGGGCAGGATCTTTTCGGCGATGCGGTTCATGTTCCGATAGGAGCCCTGGAGCTTGAAAGGCGGCTCGGTGCGGTAGGCGTCCTCCATGGCGGCGGAGCGGATGTATTCCAAGTTCACGCGAAGGATGGTATCGCGCACGCGCATGAGTTTCTTCATGACGGCGGTCATCTCCTCGATCTCCTCCACGGAATAGTTCCCTTCGAAGTCGATACCCTCCTGAGAACTTCCCGCGGCGATCTTCATGATGGCATACACATCCGCCTGGCTCCGGCTGGCCAGGCGGCTCAGCGCCGGGCTGGAGGTCAGGCAGTTTTCCAGGTAGCTGGCTTCGAAGTCCGCCTGGTGGCCGCCGAGGATGTCGCCCAGGTTGTAAGTATCCGCCCGGTTGGCGAGCATGTCGGGTATCTGGAACTTACCGCCGCTTTCGGTATAGGGATTTCCCGCCATGACCACGCAGACCTTCTTTCCGCGCAGATCATAGGTGCGCGGGCGGCCCCGAAAGACGCCCTCGATCTTCCGCTGTGCGTCGCAAAGAGAAATGAATTTCTGAAGGAACTCAGGATGACAGTGCTGGATGTCATCCAGGTAGATCATCACGTTGTCCCCCATTTCGAGGGCCAGGTTCAGCTTGTGAATTTCCTCGCGGGCGCTGGCGTTCGGCGCGTCCTCGGGATCGAGCGACTTCACGTCGTGACCGATGGCGGGGCCGTTGATCTTCATGAAGGTCACGCCCAGGCGGTTCGCCACGTATTCCATGAGCGTGGTTTTGCCGTAGCCGGGCGGGGAAATGAGCAGGAGCAGGCCCATGCGGTCCGTCCGGGTGTCGTCTCCGGCAGTACCCATCTGTTTTGCGAGGTTGTCTCCAATCAGGGGCAGATAAACGCGGTCCAGCAAGCGGTTGCGGACAAAGGAACTCATCACCCGCGGCTTGAATTCATCCAGGCGAAGCGAATTCCGCTGATCGCTGACCAACCGGGTCTTCCGTTCGTGACAGGTACGGAAGCGAGGGACCACGTCGCGTTCGAAACGCCGGAGGCGCTGGGTGAAATCCAGGTAATCAAATTGGTAAGCCTCTTTATCGATCCGGGCGTGGCTGCCCAGCAGCCCTTCCAGGGTCGCGGTGGTTTCCACGTGGCGGACGTCCAGCAGCTCGAAGCCTCCCTTGGCCAGGTGCGCGGCGGCTTCCACGATGTAGCGGCGGTACTGCCGCGCGGTGCCGGAGGCCGAGGCGTTTTCCTGACCGGAGAACGGCTCGCACAGAACTCCGCTGAGCCAGTCACGGGCGATTTCGTAGGCGGATACCGGGTGCCCCTCCAGACCGCTCTGGGCTTCGGCGAATTGCTTCTCCAAGCGCTTGGAGGTCAGGACATGGCGAAGGTGTGCGACGAGCGCGGACGCCTCGGGAGAGACCGCGAACGGGGAGTGGTCCTGGAGTTCAAGGAAAAGATACTCAGCCGCTTCGCCGGGATCGCTCCCGGAGAGGTGAGCGCAGACTTCCCCATGGGCCCGGTGAAAGGTGCTCAGCCGGTCGCGAAGAAACTCAACATAAGTATCCTGGTGGCCGCCGGGCCCGAAGGCTTCGCTCATCAGCCCATAGGCTTTAACTTTTTGGTCGAAGCGCCCCTTTTCCTCATCCTGCTCAGGCCAGTGGGCCCAGAAGAGCAGGGCCAGCGCCCGGTCCGCTGGAGCAAAGCGAAGCAGACCCACGGCCTGGTGAACCGAAACCAGCCGGTCGAGCAGCCGGGTGGCGTCGTGACCGTGGACACCCTTGGTGTAGCCTTCCTGGTAGCGCGGCGCCATAAAGCGCTGCACGAGTGCGAGCCGCTCCGGTTCTGCCAGTTCCAGCCACTGAGCGGCGGTTACGCCTTCCAATCCGTTCTCGCCGCCGGCGCCGGTGGTGAGTTCCTTGAGAATCTGCCAGGCCAGATATTCGCCGCGATAGACATCGCTGTTTTCGGAAACGGTTTCCTGGTCCCAAACGTCGCGGGTGGCGAGAAAGGCTTCGTCGTGGACCGCTTCGAAAAAGTTTGTCCCCGCCAGGTGAAAGCACATTTCGCCATCGTGCGGGACGATGGAAAGCTGAAGTTCTTGGTGGTTAACCGAGAACTTGTGCTTTCCGAACTGAATGACGTTCCGCCCGTCGACGAAGAGTTCTTTCCGGTCCTTCAACTGGCGGACGGAGTCTTCGTGAATGGTCTTGAGCCGCGTCTGGAGATCGTCCGCCTTGACGCTGTCGCCCAGGTTCTTGAGCTGGCCGATGAGGTTACGGACCTTCTCCAGCATCAGGTCGCCAGCCATGTAGCCATTGATCTCGGGAATGGTTTCAAAACCATCGAGGCGGTGGCGAATGGTATTCAGGATGCGCTCGCCTGACTTGACTAAGGAAGTGGCCCGGCGGCCGCGGGCTTCGATGAGAGTCAGCTTCCGGGCCTCAAACGCGTTGTAGAGTTCGTCGCGTTTCCCGGAGATTTGCTCCAGGTACTCGTCGAAGTCGCTGAAGCGGCCTTCCAGCTCTTCGAGCTGGATCATCAGCTTGGAGAGGTATTCTTCGCACTTCTCCGGCGTGTCACAGATTTCCAGGTAGTTGACGACCGCCTGGTTCAAGAGCTTCATCTGCGCGCCAAACTCGGCGGCCCCTTCCTGGCGGGCGAGGTCTTTCTTCCGGTTCTTAAGCGCCACCCGCACCTTGTTCAGCTCGGAGTAGATGGCGGAAATGCCGTCGATGATCTGAGTGGTTTGAGTGGCGTCCGCGATCTTCAGGTTGCCCACGATTTCGATGAGCATCTCCAGTTCGCTGCCCGCCTTGGCAACCCGCTCCTCCAAGGCATCCGCGCCGGCGACTTTACCCAGCGGTTCGATCTCACTGCCCAACTGTTCGACCTTCTTTTGGTAGGGATCGAGTGCTTCCGGTTTGAGCAAGAAGGTGACGCAATTTTCCGACACTGTTTCCGTGGCGCCGGCGATCTCTTTTTCGAGCTGTTCGATCGACGCCGTGTCCGCGTAGCGGAGGTCTTTAAGCGAGATGACCTCCCCGCGAACCGTGCGCAGTTGAGCCAGGCTGTCGACAAAGCCGAGGATGTCGTCCGGCCGGGTGTTGCGGGCTTTGGCGACCAACTTCCGGGCTTTGTCCGACGTGCGCGTGGTTTCCTCCGCCGTGGATCGGCGCAGGCGTTGCACTTTGTCGAATTCCGCGATGGCGGCCTGAGCGGCGGAACGGATTTCCAACAGGGCGGGTTTCAGGTTGCCCGCCCGCTCGTCGCCGACCCAGAAATAGGAGTCCACGATGTCCCCCGACTTTCGGGCCAGGTCCACGTAGAGATCCGCGTAGGTATCTTCCTTGCCCAGGAGGTTGAGCACCTCGTGACACTCCGCCATGCAGCGGACGATGTCCGGGTTTCCCACCTTGTAGAGGTAGGAATCCGTCTGTTCGCTGGCGCGAAATTCGCCCTGCATGTAGGGCGTCTGCCAGACTTGGAGCGTGTGATGTTTCTGCGGCTGATCTTCAGATTTGAAGTAAACCAGTTCGCCGTCCGGAAAGGTGGTGTAGCCGTTGCAGATGATGGGCGTCTCAACCGATTGGTCGATGACGTTATAAGACATCAGGATGTAAACGCCGTCCCGCCGGTTGTAGAAAGCGTAGAGGTAGTCCTCGCCGTTGGGGGAGGCGATGCGGCGTTCGAACAGCATGTCGCGGAGGCCGCTTTCAAAACGCTTCAGCTCGCCCGTCTGAAGGTAGTAACCGTCCGAAAAAATGAGCCCGTGTTCGTCCGGCAACAGCACGCAGGAGGTGGCGATGGAGTCGATACGGGTGACCTTCTTAACCTTTTCGTTGTAGACCAGGTAACGGTAGTGTTTCTCTTGGTAGGGAAGAATCTTCAGGAGGATCAGGCTGCCGACGGTGGCGTAAAAAATCTCCGCGTCATCCAGGGTCTGGTCGCTGTTGGTGACGGCCTCCGCGTAGATGCCTTCGCCGGAGGAGGTGTTGTCCTCAATCTTGATGGTCAGGTCGCCGCCGACGGTTTCCACGAACAGGCGGTCTTCTATGGAAACGTGTGGATGCACCCCGGCCCGGTGCATGCCCCGGTGGGCGCGTATCCATTCGAATTCCTGCTGCGGGGGAAAGACGTATTCGTGATCGGAACGGTTGCCAAGGTACTGAGGTTCGCCGCCGCCGAGAAGCCACTTGAAGGTCTTCACATCTTCCACGGCCCGGCCCACCCGGAAGGCCATGTAGAGATGCGGTCCGATGACCATGAACTTAACGAAGGTGGTCTCTTTGTAGTACTTGTAGAGGTAAGCAAAATCGCTTTCGAAATCACCCGAACGCAACAGACCGAGATCCGTTTCGCGGAAAGCGTGCTCCTCAGCGTCGTACTCATAGACACCGAACACGTCCTTGAGATCCGTGGTGGACTTCAAGCCGATGTGGACGTTGTAGCCGAAAAGAAAACGGTTCCCGCCGAGCGCCACGATGTCCCGTGGGACGCAGCTGTTCTGCGTGCTGATGCGGTCCGTGGCGATGAGGGCGGGCTCCACCGCGCCAAAGACCGACTGGCGCTCCGTGTTCAGGGCGGTCAGCCGCTGGCGCAGGTCCGCGCCGTGCGTTTCCAGGCGGGCGCGGATGATTTCGTAAGCGCCGCCTTCCAACGGAGTCCGGCCGGCTGGCTTGGCTTCAGTCTCCGGGCCGGCTTTTGCCGGCGATTCTGTCGTGTTATCAGCCACGGGATTGGTCGGAGGGAAGAGAGCCAGGGTTGGCCTTTACTCTCTTCATGGACATGGGCGTTAGGGGAAGAAGCCGGGGAACCTTCAAGACGTGAGACGCTTGATGGTATCGCCCGCGTTGTTGCCGTCGAACCCGAAACGTTCCGCGGCGCCGAGGAGAGACCGGATTTCGCCCCGCGTCTTGTCGTCCTTTGCCTCTTTCGCCATGCGGCCTAACAAAGCCGCAATGGAGAGGTTCTTCAGATCGTCGCTACTGACGCCGAAGCGGTCGACCCAGGCCTGCACCTGACTCTTAAAGTAGTCCGGATCCGAATTGAAGAAGGTCTCCTTGATGTCCGACAGCGTGGCGCTGTTCTCCACGGCGCGGTCGAAGGCCTTGCCGGTGGTGATGGCGTTGGTGATGCGGTCGAAGAAGGTGGTTTCGCCACCCACGATGTCGATGTTGGCGCGCTTGAGGGCTTCGCCGACGACTTCCGCCTGACGCGCCGCGATGTCCGCCTGCACGTTGATGTGCGCCAGCTCGACGGCTTTCTCTTTTTCGAGTTCCAGTTTGAACTCTTCGTGTTCGCGGCCGACGGCGTCCAGCTTCTTCATGGCCTCCGCCTTGGCGGTAATGCCGGTGGCTTCGGCGTCCGCTTTGGCGCTGATGACCTGGGCTTCGCCCAAGCCAGGCGCGGCGGATTCGGCGGTCACTCCTTCGGCCAGCATCTTCTTCGCGGCGGACTGCTTCTCGGCGGCGGACTGCTCCGCCTCCGCGGCCACGACGACTTCTTCCGCGTGCAGTTCGGCGGCCTGCTTGTCGGCTTCCGCCTTGCGCACCCGGTCGTAGAGCGCCTGATCCGCGGCCAGTTGGGCGGCTTCCTTGGCGGCTTCCGCTTCCTTGATTTTCTTCACCAGGGATTCCTGGGCTTCTTTCTCGGCCAGAGTGATGGCCACTTTCTTCTGCCGCTCGGCCTGCGCGTAGGCTTCGGTGTCGAGGATCTTCTGCTGTTCTTCGACTACAGTCTTTTCCACCATGACGCGTTCTTTGATGACGTCCTGGATGTTCTTCTTTTCAACTTCGACGGCTTTCTCTTTCTCGATGGACTTGAGTTGGGTCACGCGCTCGCGCTCGATGGACTCCAACTCCTGGTCGCGCAGGACGCGCTCTTGTTCCACCACGTCGGTGCGTTCCTTGTTCCGCTGCGCCACCAGGACCTGGCGGTCCTTGTTCTGCGTGGCGACTTCCACTTCTTCCTCCGTGGCAATGCGGGCGCGCTCTGATTTCAGGCGTTCCTCTTCGTGTACCTTGGCGGCTTCCGCTTCTTCGCGGGACCGGATGACGGAAACTTCGCGGGCCTGCTTGGCTTCCGCCTCGGCCTGCTGGCGTTCGAGTTCCAGGATGGCCTCGCGGGCCAACACGTCCTGTTGCTTGATGACCTTTTCTTTGTCCCGCTGAATTTCGTTGGCCAGCTTGGCTTGGCGTGCGGTCAGTTCGGTGATCTTCTTGATACCCTCGGCATCCAGAATGTTGTCCGGATCGAGCGCCTCGATAGGCGTTTGCTCCAGGTGGTCGATGGCTGCGTCGTCCAGCACGAAACCATTCAGGTCCGTGCCGATGACCTTCATGATCTCGTCGCGGAAGGTGTCCCGCTCTTCATAGAGCTCAATGAACTCAAAGCGTTTGCCGACGGTCTTGAGGGCCTCCGAGAACTTCGCGTCAAAGAGTTCGCGAATCGCTTGCTCGCTGGAAGCGCGTTCGCAGCCGATGGACTCGGCGACTTTCAGCACATCTTCCGCCGCGTTGTTGACCCTGACGAAGAAGGTCACCCGGATGTCGGCGCGCATATTGTCTTTGCAGATCAAGCCGCCGCCTCCGCTGCGGTCGATCTCGATCCGTTTGACGGAGATATCAATGGCCTCCACGCGGTGCACCACGGGCACGACCATCATGCGGTCGAAGGCCACCTTGGTGCCACCCTGTCCGGTTCGGACCAGCGCGGTGCCTTTTTTGACCTTGTGAAGGAGTTTCGCATAGATCACCACCACGGTGACCAGGATGAAAAACGCCAGGCCGACGCCGGCTACGACGGCTTTGACGATGAAGGGAGCGTCCATATTTTTTGTTCTAGGGTTGTTTGGTTAGGATGTCTTCTCCTCCAGGGAGCGGACCAGGTAGGCGCCGCCGTTTTCCTGTTTGGCGATGACGATGATTTTTTCTCCCTTGGGGATGGGGGCGCGGCCTTCGCCGACCCGGGCGTGCAGGAGCAGGGGAGCGCCTTTCGAGGCCACCTCCACTTGACCGTAGGTCTGGGAGACCTCCGAAGAACGGACCACGCCTTCCCGGCCGACGATGGGCTCCTGGTGTTCCTCGCTGATCTTGAAAGACCGCATCAGCGGGGTTAGCGGGCGGGTGAGAAACTTTGTCAGGAACACCGCGCCGATGAGGGAGCCGACGGTGACGCCGGAGGCAATCAAGGCGTCACTTTCAGGGTTCAAGTAGTGGTTGCCCACCAGGTTCAGGACCCAGAGGCACAGCACGATGAGAGAAATGACGAACAGCAGCGGCACATCCGTGGCGTTTAGGAAATTCAGCACCGAGTGAAGGATACCGCCGCCGGAGGTCCGGGCGGAATCGGTCTCCAGTTCGGTATCCGCGTCTACCTCCACGTCCGGGTCCAGATCGGCCAGTCCATCCAGGAACTCAAAGTCGATGACCCCCAGGAGAGAGATCACCCAGTAGAGCATGACCAGCCCCAGGAGGATCGTGACGGGGAGGTTCAGGGCGTTGAAGGCTTCGGCAAAAAATTCCATGGCGGTGGTTCTCCTTTCAGGCGGTTCGGGGCCGCGGAGAGAGCCGGGAGGTTTCTGTTCCAGCCTGGCTGGCCGGGCGGAGCCCTTGCGCTCTCTAATTGTCGGCGATGATAGCTGATTGGACTAACTGAACCATTACAAAGGGGCAAGGGGTTTGTAACCTGCCTGCCTGCGCGCTTGTCAAGGGGGGCGGCATCAGCGAAACTCCGAAGCATGGATTCGCACGAGGTCATCAAGAAGACCTTTGAAAAGACCAGCCCGAAGGAAATAGCCTCCGAACTGGGTATCTCGCTTTCGCTGGTTTACAAGTGGGCGCAGCCCAATACGGAGACCGGTTCCGGTAGTCGCAATCCCCTGGACCGGGTGGCGCGGCTCCTGGAAATCACGGACGACGCCAAGCTCATCGAGTGGCTGTGCGAACGGGCCAATGGGTATTTTGTCAGGAATCCTCACAGCAGTTGCGAAAAAGGCTACGAAGTGGTGCCCGCCACCCATGAGATCGTCCAGCAGTTTGCCGCTCTGCTCTCCATCATTTCCCAAGCCGCCCTGGACAACACCATCACGGCGGAAGAATCCAAGATGATCCGGCGCACCTGGGACAAGCTGAAGTCCTACACTGAGGGCTTTGTGCGTTGCTGCGAGGAAGGGGACTTCCAGCAGATTCAGAAGGAACTACAGGAAGCGGGGAAAGCGGCCAAATAACGAAAAAAGGGCGGCGTCCCGTTGCCGGTCCGCCGCCCCGTTTTAGCGCGCAATCTTTCTTTTTCCTTTAGACGGAAGCGTCGAAAGCCTCGGCTGCTTCTTCCGGTTCTTCCGGCAGGCGGATGCGTTCCACCAGTTCCTGCACTTCCCGCGGCGGGGCCGGGGTCAGGGCGGAAATCACCAGAGCCACGGCAAAGTTCAGCAGCATGCCAATCGTGCCGATGCCTTCAGGCGAAATGCCGAAGAGCCAGTTCTCTTCCGCGCCCGCTTCCATGCCGAACCACTTAAAGCCGATGCGGAAGTGGATGATGTAAATGCCCGTGAACAGCAGGCCGGCGATCATGCCCCAGATGGCCCCATGCTTGTTCATGCGCTTGGAGAAAATCCCCATGATGATGATGGGGAAGAAGGTGGATGCCGCCAGACCGAAGGCAAAGGCGACCACCTGGGCCACGAAGCCGGGTGGGTTCATCCCGAAGTAACCGGCCACCACCACGGCGACCCCCGCGCCGATACGGGCCAGGGCGAGTTCGTGTTTTTCGCTTAGGTCCGGTTTGAAGGTCTTCTTCACTAGGTCATGGGCAAAGGCGGTGGAAATGACCAGTAGCAGACCCGCCGCGGTGGAAAGCGCCGCCGCCAGTCCGCCCGCCGCCACCAAACCGATAACCCAGTCCGGCAGCCCGGCGATCTCCGGGTTGGCCAGCACCATGATGTCCCGGTTCACGAAGAGTTCGTTTTCGTTGTCCGTCAGCGCATTGGTGACCAGCACCTGGCCGGATTCACCCAAGACCGGATTGTCCCCCTCCATTTGGAGAACAGGCTCTTTCCCTTCAAAGGGAGCGCCGCTGCGGTATTGGATCTTGCCGTCTCCGTTCTTGTCCACCCAGGCGACCAGCTTGGTTTTTTCCCAGTTTTTGAACCACTGAGGAACGCTGGTGTATTCCACCTCGTTGACGGACTCGATCAGGTTCGTCCGGGCAAAGGCGGCCACGGCCGGAGCGGTGGTGTAAAGGATGGCGATGAAGAAAAGCGCCCAGAACGCGGAGGTCCGCGCATTGCTCACCCGGCGCACCGTGTAAAAGCGGACGATGACGTGGGGCAGCCCGGCGGTACCCAGCATGAGGGCCGCCGTGATGCAGAAGAGGTTGATGGTGGAAAACTTACCCGTCGTGTAGGCGCTGAAGCCGAGTTCCTGGTTCAGGCCGTCCAACCGTTCCAGCACGGACATGCCCGTGTCCTTGAACTCCCCGCCAAAGCCGACCTGCGGAATCGGGCTGCCGGTCATTTGGATGGAGATGAAAATCGCCGGCACCATGAAGGCGAAGATCAGCACGCAGTACTGAGCCACCTGGGTGTAGGTGATGCCCTTCATCCCGCCGAGCACGGCGTAGAAAAAGACGATCAGCATGCCGATGCCGACGCCGAGGTCCACGTCCACCTCCAGGAAGCGGGAAAAGACGATGCCCACGCCCTGCATCTGACCGCAGACATAAGTAAAGGAAACGAAGATGGCGCAGATGACGGCCACCACGCGGGCGGTGCTGGAGTAGTAGCGGTCCCCCACAAAGTCCGGCACGGTGAACTTCCCGAACTTTCGCAGGTAGGGCGCCAAGAGGAGAGCCAGCAGCACATAGCCGCCCGTCCAGCCCATGAGGTAGCGTGAGCCATCGAATCCATCGAAGGAAATAATGCCCGCCATGGAGATGAAAGAAGCGGCCGACATCCAGTCCGCCGCCGTAGCCATTCCATTAGCCAGAGAGGGAACGCCCTTGCCGGCCACGAAGAATTCGCTGGTGGAAGAAGCCCGCGACCAAATGGCGATGGCGATGTAAAGAATGAACGTGGCGACAACGATGCCGAGGGTCCAGAGTTGAATAGGGTCCATGAAATTAAGGAGGGTAGAGAGTTGTGCGGATACGCGAGACGGCTTGGCTGCTACCGCTGTTCGACTTCCCGGTCGAACTTGTTCATCAAGCCGACATAAACGGCGATGAGGACCACAAAAACGTAAATGCTACCCTGCTGAGCGAACCAGAAGCCCAGCTTGAACCCTCCAAACTGGATCTTGTTGAGCTGGTCGACGAAGAGAATCCCGAACCCGTAGGAGACCACGAACCAGATGATCAAAAGAACGGAGACGCAGGTCAGGTTCTTCTTCCAATAAACGCGATGCTTTTCAGCCAATGCCGCTTGCTTGTCGCCGGAGTTTTTTTCGGCCATAAGGAATTAAGATGTTGTATGGGTAAATTTGACGCCCGTAAACTAGGCGGGCTAAAGAGAAAGCAACCACTAAACAGAAACCGTTCTTCCAAGGGAAGAACAAATCTCCGCCAGACAGTTCAGCGCTGAATCCAAGCCCAGCAAGGGACATATTCAAGCCACCATGGCAAACGCACCCTCCAGTAAGACTGAAGTCATTGGAATCGAGCAACTTCCCAAGGACGGGGTGTTTGTGATTCCGAACCAGTTGTCCTTTCAGGATCTGCTTCATTTGGAGCAGTGCTTAGATGAGCGGAAAATCACCTTTTTGATCGACCGGCATGGAGAATACGACCCGCTCCTGCAGGCGCACCTGAACCGGGAAGAGGTCTCGGCATTCGAGTTCGAACGCGGTGAGGACCATCAGGAACCCTTCCGGAAAGAGCTGACGGAACGTGTCTCCAAGGGGGAAGCGATTGTCTTCGTCCCCAGCCACGCGCACGTTTGCGCGGGCCAATTGACCAGAGTTCCCTCCGCCGTTTTGAAGTTTCTATTGAGTGGAGGGGCTCCAGTGACGCCTCTGTTTGTGGATCATCCGGAAGAGACCCGGCTTTCCATAGAGAGCCGGTCGCACACCGAGTGCATGGTGTTTGCTTTCGGTAAGCCGCTGGAGCGGGAAGCCGCGAACCTGGCAAACTACCGGGAGAGTCTTCTGGCAGTGGGGGAAGAAGTCTTCAGCCGCCGCCCCATCCTGAAAATGAGCCTGCCCTATGCTTTGCTCAAGGGGCTGAAGAAACACGGTGGGGCGACCAAGGTTATTGATGGCAATGACGGTGAAGAGGTGCGTTTCGACCGGCTGCTGGCGGGAGCCATTGCGTTCAGCGAATATATCAAGAAAGCCACGGACCAGCCACGCGTGGGCATTGTGCTGCCGCCCGGCCGGGCCGGCGTGGTGGCCAACCTGGCGGTCCTGCTGGCCGGAAAGATTCCCGTAAACCTGAACTTCACCGCTGGGGACAAGGCGGTGACCTCCAGCATCGCGCAGGCCGGCCTGGATCGCTTCATCACCGCCGATCCGTTTGTGCGGAAGATGACCCGCTTTAACTGGCCTCCGAACAAACAGCTCATCTATATCGAGCGCACCTTGCCTACGCTGAAGAAACGGGCCACCCGGTGGTTCGTTCTGAGCAAGCTCCTCCCCGCGCGTCTCTTGGCCATGCTCCTGGGCGTTCCCACCAAGGGGGGGGACAAGGAGGCCGTGCTGCTCTTTACCAGCGGCAGCGCGGGCGATCCGAAGGGGGTCGTGCTGACCCACCAGAACCTCCTGGCCAACGTGAACCAGTTTGGCGCCCGGATTGATTTGAGTTCCACCGACCGGGTGCTGGCTTGCCTGCCGCTGTTTCACAGCTTCGGCTGTACCGTCACGCTGTGGTATCCCATGATCGAGGGCGTCACCATGGTGACCTACCCGAATCCCCTGGACGCCAACACCCTGGCCGAGTTGATTTACAAGCACCACGCCAACCTCATTCTGGCCACGCCCACTTTCCTGCGCGGTTACCTCCGCAAGGCCACTCCGAAACAGTTCGAGTCCGCCAAGCTGGTGGTGACTGGGGCGGAGAAATTGCCGTTGAAGATTGCGGAAACCTTCGAAAAGAAACTTGGGAAACCCGTCTTGGAAGGCTATGGCCTGACGGAGACCTCTCCGGTTTCCAACGTAAACCTGCCGGACCCGGTTCCGGACCGCGAAGATGGCTTGCCCGTGCTGCCGAACCGCCGGCTCGGCTCGGTGGGTCAGCCCATTCCCGGCGTGGCCGTGCGAATCACGGATCCGAACACGGACCGGCCCATGTCTCTTCACGAAAGCGGCATGATCTGGCTGCGCGGGCCTAATATTTTCGGCGGGTATCTCAATCAGCCAGCCAAGACTGACGAGGTCATCAAGGACGGCTGGTTCCGCACGGGCGATATCGGCCGCATGGATGAAGATGGCTTCTTATATATCGAAGGGCGCCTCTCCCGGTTCTCGAAGATCGGCGGTGAAATGGTGCCCCACGAAACCGTGGAAGACGAAATTGGTAAGGTCCTGGGGCTGGACAGCGAGTCCGAGCGGAAACTGGCCGTCGTGGGCGTGCCCGATGAATCGAAGGGCGAGGCCCTGATCTTGATCTCCTCCGTCGGAGTGGATCTGACGGAACTGCGCTACCGCCTCCTGCAGAATGGAGTTTCCAATCTCTGGGTGCCCAAGAAAGTCGTCGAGGTGGAGGAAATCCCCACTTTGGCGTCTGGGAAGTTGGATATCAAAAGCTGCGAAAGCATTGCTCGCGAAGAAGTTTAACCGGTCCGGTTAGAATTCAGGCCAGACGAGACTGGGGGAGTGGGGGCCGGAATTCCCTTGGATTTTTTTTTCATGGTACTGTCCTCAAGATGGCGGGCTGTTCGTTACATTGGTGGAATTTCAAATCAACCAAGCGAACGAACACGTCATGAGCACGGACACCCAAACCCCCGCCAAGGCCGGAGACACTCCGGAACACGCTGTCGCCAGCCGGGACGAATGGCTGGCCGCCCGCCAGGAACTGCTGAAAAAAGAGAAGGCTCTGACCCGGGAATACGACCGGCTCAGGGCTGAGCGCCTGAAACTCCCGTGGGTGCGGCTGGAAAAAGACTACGTCTTTGAAGGGCCGGAGGGAAAAGTGCCCCTGCGCGATCTCTTCGACGGACGCAGCCAACTGATCGTCTATCACTTCATGCTGGGTCCGGGTTGGGAAGAGGGCTGTAACGGATGTTCGTTTGTGGCCGATCACATGGAAGGCCCGCTTCAGCATCTTCGCCATCACGACGTGAATCTCGTCTGCGTTTCGCGGGCCCCTCTGGCTGAGATCCTGCCCTTTAAGAAACGCATGGGGTGGAACTTTACCTGGGTGTCGTCTCACGAAAGCGACTTCAACTACGACTTCCAAGCGTCCGCCACCGATGAGGAAATGGCCGCGGGAAAGATGTTCTACAACTTTGAAGAAATGGATGACTTTCAGATGCAGGAGCAGCCCGGGCTCAGCGTCTTTTGCCTGGGGGAGGATGGCGCGATTTATCACACCTACTCCGCCTATACCCGTGGCCTGGAGCCGCTGCTGGGCGCCTACATGTTTCTGGATTTTACTCCCAAAGGCCGCAACGAAGACGGCCCCATGAGCTGGGTGCGCCACCATGATAAGTACGAAGGCTGTGGCTGTGGGGAGAAGAAATCCTGCCACTGAGAGACCCTCGCACCAGGAACGAAGGAGCCATCGGGCCGCCTGTCCTAACAATCCACTACTTGACTAACGACATATGAATGACCAAGTGACCTTCTCGGTTTCCGAGGCCGAAGTGCGCGATACCGTCAGCAGTTGGCTGGCGGCCGTCCAAGCCGTCGATTTCGACGCCATCATGTCCCACTACCTGCCGGACGTGGTAGCGTTTGACGCGGCTTCTGAGCTTCGATTTCAAGGGAAAGAAGCCTACCGCAAGCAATGGGAAGACTGCATGACCCTGTGCCCGGGGCCGATGATTTTTGAGGTTCACGACCTGAACGTGACCGCGGGGGAAGAGGTGGCGTTTGCGTTCTTCCTGACCCGCTGTGGAGGGATCGATACGGAGACGGGCGAAGAAAAAGCCAGTTGGTTGCGCGGAACGGCCTGCTATCGCAAGACGGGCGGACGCTGGCTCATCGCACACGAACACTTTTCCGCTCCCTTTGACATGGAAGGGGGCAAGGCCCTGCTGGATCTCGAGCGATGAGGCGGGTGAGCGTGGTATTTTCGTATTGAGCAAAGACTTCAATTTTAGTCCTGCTATGTTAGTTAAAATTCTCTTGATCGTTGCCGCTCTCGTGGGGCTCTTCGCGATCTTTGTCGCCACCCGGCCTTCCGAATTCCAGGTGACGCGCTCCACGGCCATGGCCGTTTCGCCATCCGTGGTGTTTCCGCTGGTGAACCACCTGCGGGAATGGGAATCCTGGTCGCCCTGGGAAAACCTGGATTCTGAAATGCAGCGCACTTTTGAAGGACCGCCCGCGGGAGAGGGAGCCGTTTATGCCTGGGTGGGAAACAGCCAGGTTGGCGAGGGAAGAATGACCATCGAGGAAAGCCGTCCCAATGAACTCATCCGGATGCGGCTTGAGTTTTTCAAGCCCATGGCCGGTGTCTCTCAAGTGGAGTTCACATTTCTGCCGGTAAACGAACAAACGGAGGTCACCTGGAACATGCGGGGCGAGAACAATTTCGTGGGCAAGGCCATGTGTCTGTTCATGGACATGGACAAAATGTGTGGGAGTCAGTTTGAAACGGGCCTGGCCCAGTTGAAGGCTCGCGCGGAATCAGTTTCCGCGAACGGTTTTCCCAAATCTCAAACCTGAGAAGGGTCAAAGTCCAGAACCTGCTCGACTGACGAGGCTGGTTCCCCTAATTTTCCATGAACCTATATCGTTGATGCTGAAGAAGCCCTGAGACCGGGGCGAAAGTCTTCCAGCGTTTGAATTGTATCACTCCCAATCTTATCTCCCTCATGAAATTGAAGACATGTCTCGCGCCTCCGGCCCAACCTACTTTCGGTAGTCTTTCCCTTCTCCTGATTCGCATTGTCGCCGGTGTGGCCTTCATGATGCACGGCTGGGGAAAGATTCAGCATCCGTTTTCCTGGATGGGACCGGAGGGTTATCCGGGCTTTTTCCAATTTCTGGGCGCCCTTTCAGAGTTTGGAGGTGGCCTGGCCTGGGTGTTGGGACTTCTCACGCCACTGGCTTCGCTGGGCATCGCCTGCACCATGGTGGTGGCCACCTATAAGATGGCGGTAGAGTGGGAGGCTCCCTTTGTGGCGACGGAGATGGGACAGCCGTCCTACGAGCTTTCGGCCTTGTACTTTTGCCTCTCTTTGGTGCTTCTTACCGTTGGTCCGGGCCGCTTTTCGCTGGACTATCTGCTCTTCGGAAGAAAGGCCTGAAGCTCTCCCGCCATGAGTGGCACGGCCGAAAAGAAGGAATACCTGGCCATCTGCCGGGGCGCGTGGAATGAAGACATGACGCCCCAGGATATTGAGAAAGCCTTTGCGGACTTCTACGAATGGTTCGACCGCATGATTGCCGAGGGCAAGATGCGGGGCGGCCAGCGCCTGGAAGATGAAGGGCGGGTGGTGTCCGCGGGAAAAACCGCGACGGACGGCCCTTTCCTGGAAGCAAAGGAGCTCATCGGCGGCTTTTGGTATGTCCTGGCGGACAGCCTGGATGAAGCCGCCGAAATCATCCAGGGCGACCCCTGCCTGGAACACGGGCTGATCGTGGAGGTGCGGCCGATTATCCGGGAGTAGGCCCAAAGAAATAGCCGCCCTTTCGCTTGGGAAGCTTGTCAGACCGTGAAGTTTTCGGGCCGGGCTGTCCTTGGCCGAAGGCTTAGTTCGTCGTCTTTCTGACCGAACGAATTGCTTCCACCACCATGCACCCTTCTCGTTGTTGCCGCGTTGCTCCCTGCCAGAATCATCCCTGGCTCGGGCGAATGCTGGGCTTCGTTCAGTGGGCCGTTCCAGCCGGGGTGTTGGTGTTGCTCCCAAAGTGTCCCGCCTGTATCGCGGCCTACGTCGCGTTGGGAACCGGCGTGGGACTGTCTTTCACGGCGGCGGCGTGGTTAAGGATGGTGCTGGTGGCCCTGTGTGCTGGATCTTTAGGCAGTGTGGACAAATTGGAGAACGGACCGGAAATGAGGAAAAGGAAAGAGAACCCAGCGCCGCGAAGCGGCGAATATCTGGAGACGCGGCCCATTTTTCGCCTGGCTTTGTTCCCGCTCGCTC
>JAUICH010000047.1 GCA_030427505.1 Verrucomicrobiia bacterium | reverse complement strand
GCTATGTGAATCATAACTGACTGAAGAGCAACGAAGACCCCAGCCAAAAAGACCGGGTCGCGTCCTTTTGCCAACGGCTCTTTGTTCAGACCAAGCGCTCATCATTTTAAGGCGGTCAGAGCACTAGGCAGTGTGGACAAATTGGAGAACGGACCGGAAATGAAGAAAAGAAAAGAGAACTCAGCGCCGCGAAGCGGCGAATACCCGGAGACGCGGCCCATTTTTTGCCTGGCTTCGTTCCCGCTCACTCTTTTGGGGGGCGGCCCAATGCCGTTCGCGGCGCCTTGCCAGACAATAAATGGCCTCGCTGCCGGTCCGCCCCCAATTTGTCCACACTGCCTAGATGAACTCCATCGGCGCCAAGCTCTGATAAGGGCGGCTACGACTCAGTTCAAGATGCTCTAGTGGCCGCACCGGGTCCGAAACGCCACCAATTTCCCCAGGAAGGCGTGGGCGGCGGCGCCATGACAGCGCCGCCGCCCCCTCCAGGCCCGTCCACCCCTGGCACGGCCGGAGAAAAGAAAAAGACTCCCTAGTGCAGTGACCGCCTTAAGATGATGGGTGATTGGCGAGGATTTTTGGCTGGGGGCAAGGCGCGATGAAGGAGGCTATGTGAATCATAACTGACTGAAGAGCAACGAAGACCCCAGCCAAAAAGACCGGTTCCCGCCCTGCCGCCAGCGGCTCTTTGTTCAGACCAAGCGCTCATCATTCTAAGGCGGTCAGTGCACTAGCAACTTGTATCCAGCCAAGGCTCCCGACTGCCGGTAGCCTGCCAGACCCCAGCGCCCACGCGGCGGAAGACTTCGTGAATCTCCGCGCCTTCCAGAAGCAATCCCTTCTCCAAGGTATTCGTGAAAGGCGCGAGGCCCGCGCTCCATTCCTTCGTGATTCCGGTCGATCCAGTCGTTGCCCCGGCCAGTTCGAACCCGCATTCTTGCCGGGCAGCGACAATGTCGGAGGCATCTGCGGTGCGACGCTTCAACAGATTTCCATGCTGATCGGCACCGTTTCCAATGACCAGAGCCTCACGTTCGGCAGCGCCACGTATTGCTGAATAAAACGTAAAAACATACAGAACCACCAGAAAATAAACCATTCCCCTTAAATACTTCCATGCTATTCCCACCGAAATCGCACGGCCCTTGCGCGGCACCGGAGTCTGGGCTGTTCTCGGAGTGGAGATCGGGGTTTTCATCACCGGAGGTTTCAGAAAAAGTATCGGCACTCAGCCTGCGTTTTCTTGCACTCGGGATCAAGATTTCCCTGATCGGCATGGCCGAAGAATACAGTAAAACGGTGAAGCCACGGCATTGAGATCTGGAACCGGTTTACGGTCCCGGAGCCCCTGGGCTGAGGCCAGTCTGCTCTACCCAGACCAACCCACTGGTATCAAAACCAAGCTCGGCCGCCCGGTTCAGGAACCGCTCCCTCACGGCGGGGCTGACCTCAGGTTCACGGGCTAAGAGCCAGAGGTAGCTCCGGTTCGCGCCGCAGACAAAGGCGTAGTCCCCCTCCGGCCCCAGTTCAAAGACGCAGTAAGCCGCATAAAAGGGGCCGAAGAAAGAGACCTGAAGAAAGCCCTCATCCGCCCCGCGCACGGGCTCCGCCACGCCTTCGATCTTTTTCCATCTACCCTCTCCCGCCGCGTAGCCCTGGTTCAGGACACGGATCTTCCCATCTTCCCGCAACGAATATTCGGCACGAACCTCCTCCAGCCCCCGCTCGAAGGAGTGGTCCAGCCGCGCGATCTCATACCAGCGGCCCAAGTAGGCCTCCAGATCGAAGGGCGCCACCGGCTGAATCCCCTTCGGCACCGTGACACACCCACCCAGAGCGAAAAACGCCACCACGCCCACCACGCCCACCACGGCCGCTCCCAGCCCGGCGGTAAGATATCCAGCGATACGAAACCCTTTCCTCATCCTCCCACACTACCCGATAACGCGCTTCACTACAATCCCTCCGAACTCCTTACCACCCTACTCCACCGGTCCGATGCTGGTGCAGATAAACGGCGCGAGCCGGGCCAGCGCCATCACGTCGCCCTGCTCCTCGATCCACTTCGGAAGCAACTCGCGCTGCACCTCCGCCAGGGCGGGTGTGCCGGAAAAGGTTATTTCATGAACGGCAGACGGCCTTATCCCGTGTTTCGGCAATGGCTCAATTAGCAAGGCCCAGGCTGGTGGGTAAAATTGTCTCCCCCCTCACTCCCGCCAGGTCTTCTCTTCATCGGAAATCTGCTGGTAAAGCTTTCGCAGCCGTTGGTGGCCTGGGCCATCCTCCGGGCCGCGGCTGGGCCAGAGGCAGGCTTCGGCGGCATCCACGAGGAGCAGGATCTTTCCGTCCGCTCCCCCGCCCCTGCCCCTGCCGCCGTCTCTCCGGACGACGCCGACGGTTTCTCCGTAGAGGGTCTCAATACTAAAGGTAGCCTTCCAGCGGCGCAGGCCACCAGGGTCGAGATAATCCAGGGCGAGGGATTCATCCGTCACCATCCCGCCCCGGCGCAACTCGGCGGATACGGGAATGGACGCCTCCCAATCGTGACAATGCCGCAGGATCAGTTCCGTGTCCGAGCTGAACTGGAAGCGCTGAATTTCGTCAGCCGGCGAACAGCCCACCAGGCCGGCCAGGCAGAAGGCGGTAACCAGTCTAATCAGCATTCCGGGGGATTTCCGCAAAGCGTAGCAGAAATCCTTTCCTGGAAGAAGGACAAACGGCCGGCCTAACCTGGGGCGGCGGCGCCGTCACTCCGGCGGATTCAGGGTGCGGCGAGGCCAGTAGTCCAGGTGAAAGGCCTCCCGCATGCGGCGGGCGGTTTCGTGGTCCCAGACGGCTTCCCCCGGGGTTAGATCGCGTTCGGAAAGGGAGGCCCGGATGTCAGCCATCGCCTGCGAATGGTCCCAGGACTGTTTCAAGCGGCCCTTCTTAAAGATCAGTTCCTTCACTTCCTGGTATTTCCAGGGGGACTGATAGCCCTGGTGTAGATACCAGTCCCGGATGAAGCCGATACCCAAGATAAGGCCGCCGGTAAACGGGACTGGTCCGTTCAGGCTGGTGCAGTGATAGCCCTGGACAATGCCGTTTTCTTTTTCCAACCGGTCGTCCCGGTATTTGACTCCCGGTTTCTGATAGGCCCACACCGGCATGCCGAACAGCTCCGGCACCTCTCCATTCCAGATTTTTTGAAGATCGCGATAGCGGATTCCCATGGTGAACCAGGAAATTTTCAGCCGCTTTTTCCGATCGATCTCATACCCGAGGACATTCCCCCGCCAACAAGAGGTGATGTAGCTGACCGGCTCCAACCCATGGTCCTGAAGCCGGAACAGTCCCTCCCCCGCCGCCCCGGTAATGGCATGGACGCGCCCATCGTGGACGATGCTGTCGTGAAGTTGTGCGGTCATCTGGTTACAGTTGGTGAGAAGGCGAGTCTTCAATACCGGCGGCATGAAGACGGTTCTTCACCGGGCAGAGAGATCCCCTTGGCGGACTATCGTCTCCGGGCGAAAGATTCTTTCACCCTGGCGGAAAATTTCGGGAAGAAAGCTCAACCCCAAGCCAGCCCTCATGGCATTGTGACTGGTTAGGACACCAGCCTTCGCTTGAACCTTTTTAGCTGAGTCGCATCCGCGCGTGCCTGGGCTTGATCCCGATAGGATTCACTCAGCGGATCCGCGAAGCAAAGGTGGAATGCCTCTCCGAGCGCGTTCTCGAAAGCAGATTCAGCCGTTCTCTCATCGTTGCCAGGACCTCGGTTCTGCCCGGGGGCCTTCCGATTCGTACACGCTTTGCACGAATCCTCCTCTGCCTTCAACCGTTGGCCCAGTTTGCGAGTTTCCTGCCAGTCCGGCCCGGCCCCTGGAGGTCTCTTTCGCTGCAGGGTGGGAGATCCTGGAACAGTGGGCTCAAACTGGGGAACGGTCCCTCTGTCTCGCGCTTACCGTTGCTCGGTCAGCGAGGAGTCCGCTAGACCGGATTCCCTGCCCTCCTGACTATTCGCTGTGTTCGCAGCGCCAAGGGACAGAGCGCCTGCATCCAGTCTCCGCAAAAAGTCGTTGGCCAGGATGAGAAGCCAGGCGCTGGGGGCGAGGAGGTAGATGAGGAAGTAGTCCCGGGGCTTTTCGGGAATGCTGATGGTCTGGCGGCTGGCGGGCTGCTGTTGATCGGCGATGATGAAGCCGAGGCCGATGCAGTGGTTGATGACGAACAGGAGGAAGATCAACGTCATGGGGGGTGGGGTTTGGTGAGGAGGTATTTCGCGGAATTCTGGAGGCGTTTTCCGAAGAATGCCAGTGTCTATTTATACGTTCTGGGCGTGTTTTGTGTGCGCCCTTTCGTGGGCTGAGCTTGCCCGCGACGGCCCGGGTCTTTCGCGGGCGTTGGGGTTTGCCGCTCTCGCGCTCGCGCCCGGAGATCGCGATTTCCTCCTGGTGCCCGGTGCCTGGCGACTCGACTAGGGTTGGTCCTTTCCCGCCGGGGTTCCCTGCTCTCCTTCCGGCGCGGCGGCGGGATCGACCAGGATGGGAATGCGGGCCACGTAGGGAGTGGTGGTATCGCCGAGGCGGTCGCGCATTTCCTCCAGCATAACGCGGGTGCTGGGCTCTGCTTTGGCGCGGAATTTCTCGGCTCCTTTGAAATTCACCACAATCTCTTGGGAAAGGTCGAAGACGTCCGGGGAAATGAGGAGTTCGAAGCGGCCTACTTTGCGGGAGCGGGTGTGGATGGTGTTCCCTTCCCGCCGGGCTTCCAGGCGGCCGGCCTGGGTGTGGTCGGGCAGATCGAAGGTCTGGGGGCGGTAGGGCACGTCCAGATTGAGGGGGAAGTTCGGCTCGCCATTGCGAATGATGGTGACTTCCACGGTGTCTCCCGGGGTGACGAGTTCCTGGAGCAGTTTCCCGAGCTGTTCGGTGGTGCGGACTTCGCGCCCGGCCAGGTGGGTGATGCGGTCGCCGGGGAGCAGGCCGGCTTCATCCGCGCCGCTGCCGGTGAGGATGCGCCGGAGGAGGACGCCGGGTTTGGTGGTATCGCGCACGAAATCTTCGTATTGATCGGCGCCGGAGATGCCGAGGATGGGGTGCTCGGTATCGCCCGGCTCGGCGGGCCAGGTCAGGTCGGGCTGCTTCTCCCAGGGATCGTGCTCGCGGGTGGAAAGGGCGGTGACGCGGACCCAAAAGGCGCGCCCGTAGCGGCCGGGCTCCAGCACGGTCCAGTCCACCTTTTCCGGAAGAGGATTCCGGGTATGCCCGCCGATCCATGGGTAGATGAAGTCTTTGTCCCGCGCGAAAGTTTTCTGCCCCTCGTGACCGATGCCGTCGAAGACGTCCCAGGTGAGATCCGCGCCAGTGCGTTCGAGCCGTTTCATGGGCCACTTCTGTTCGGCGCCCGGATAAAGCTGATCTTTCTCACCATGAACGGCACGCCAGGGAACCATGGCGGCGTTCTGCGTGAAGACGGGCAGGTGATCGGCACTCGGCAGGACGCGGATGGAGCCATTCCACGCGATGCATCCGGCCCAAAGACCGGCGAAGCGGGTGCCCAGATTGTAGGTAGCCGTGGCGCCATCTGAGAAGCCGCTGAGATAGACGCGGTTCCGGTCCAGGTGATAGCGGGCGCCCAGGTAGCGGAGGGTTTCCAGGATGTGCTCCTCCCCTTCCGGGGTCCACCAGACATTGTAAATGGTGCAGGACGGCGCGGCGACAATGGCGCCGGTCTGCTCGGCCCATTCCTGCCAGCGTTTGTAGCCGCCCCGGCCGCGCTCCGGCTCCTCCAGCATGGCGGCGCCGTGCAGCGTGATCATGAGCGGCGTGGCCGTGCCGGGGGTGTAACTCTTCGGCACATAATAGAAAAACGTGGCCTCGTGCCCATTGGAAAGGGTGTGGGTATGGGACCGCTCCACCCCCTTGGTTCCCTCCGGCGGATCGGGATAGGCATGGTTTCTTAGCTCCTCAAGCACCTCATTCCAGGGCCGGTCGTCCGTACCCGGCGGCAAAAGGCCGGCTTCACCGGTGACGTATTCGAAGACGCCGGCGTGGGCGGCGGTGAGAGGTGATAGGGTAAGGACTGCGAACATTAACACCCTCACTCGCCAGCAGATGAACTCAAGGGAACGCAGAATTTCTCGGGGGGTCAATATCGGGCTCATGGAGTTGGTATCCGGACGCCGAGACTACTGAAGGTCCAGTGGAATGGGAAACTCTTTTGCAGGAGTACCTCCTGTTTACTCTTTTTGTCCGCTTCAGGTGCTGAAATCGACGGCGGAAGGATCGGGTCGAGGCGACGGGCTCGCGCCCGTCGCCCCTCCCACACCACCGGACATGCCGTTTTCAGCATCCGGCGGTTGAACCACGGCTCGGGTCTTGGCCCGAGCGGATTCGTAATACCGAAGCGGGCCTGCGACTGACCCGTCATCAGCGCGGTCCGCGTGGGGCTGCACACGGGGTGCACATAAAAGCGATCCAGTTGCGCGCCCTCCGCCGCCAGCCGGCCGATGTTCGGCGTCTGGATCTTACTACCGTGGTAACCCACGTCATTCCACCCCATGTCGTCCGAAATGAAAATGACGACGTTTGGCGGAGAGACCTTCTCTCCGTCCCGCGCGAAGAGTCGCGCAAAGGGGAACGCCGAGATCAGGCACAAGAGTGTGAGCAAGAACGCCCTGAACCGGGCACTGACCCTCGCCAAGGGGGCGAAGCGGATTGGTGTGATAGGGTGGGAGCGCTTCATCTTGGTCATGCGGTTTGAGGTTTCGCTTAACCTATGAAACTTCCGGAATCTTACGCGGGCGTTACGGGTGCACTACGGGGCCGTAATGATCTGGCGGGAGAAGCGGCTGGCGCGAACGCGGAAAATTCGTCTTTGACAGCTCGCCATCTATAGCCAAACGATTATGGACCGTGATTCTGAAATCCCTGGGCGCGAGCTATCTCGCAATTTACCTGATCCTGCCAAGCTGCATCTGTCAGCTCCTGGCGGTCTTTGGGATTACCCTGCACGGGCAGGGCACGGATGAGCCGGGGTTCTACGCGCCGCCGTCGTTTTCGCTGGTGTGTCACTGTGACGACGACGTAATGAAAAGCGCGGAGTCGCCGGGTCAGGAGGACCTGGGCGCAATCCTGGCGCAGAGCTTTGCCGGGGTGGCTCCGCTGCTGGCGGAAATCACTCCGGTACCCCTGCCGCGAGGCGCGGCCATGCTGCGGGCGCCTCCCTCGGAACCGCTCTGGCTAGGTTCCTCTCTCTCTCCGCAGGTTTCCTGCGTGTTCTTGATCTGATCTGACCGATCTCCGATGCCGGCCCTTCGCCGGATCGACTTGCTACTTTGCTAAGCGGGCCGCTCGCGCACGCTGGTAACTCCCCCTCCCCTGCCCCGCCGGCTGACTTCCTTTTTACCGGGAAGAACGGCGGCGGGCCAGGACACCGGTGGAAGCCGCGGCCCGTGTTCTCCCCCTCTGAAACCTATTTGCCAACTCAACTTCAACTTTCTAACTCAATGAAATCATCAATACCTATCCTTTTACTCGTTCTCTTATCCGGCACCTGGCTGCCTTCGGCGGTTCGGGCCGGTGACGCGGCGGACAAGGCGGCCGCGCTTCCGCAGGGCAGCGTGTCGCTGGCCGAAGCCTTTGCGCTGGTGCTGGAACGGCACCCGTCGCTGCAGATCTATGAATTCGACCGCCGTGCCGCGGAGGCGCGGGTTCTGTCCGCCCTGGAACGTCCGAATCCGGAACTGGAGACGGAGATCGAAGACGTGCTGGGCAGCGGCGACTTTCGCGGCTTTGACAGCGCGGTGTACAACGTGGGCGTCAGCCAGCTCATCGAACTGGGGGGCAAACGCCGCCTGCGGGGCGAGATGGCACGCTACCGGGTCTCGGAAACGGAGCTGAGCTATGAGGCGCAGAAGCGCGCGGTGCTGGCGGAAACGGCGGTCCGTTTTGTGGATGTGTTAGAGACCCAGCGGGCGGAAGCGGACGCGCGAGCCACGGAGGACATCGCCAAAGAGGCGCTGGACAACGTGAGCCGTCAACAGGACGAGGGGCGGGCGTCCTCCCTGGACGTGGCGCAGAGCGAGATCGCCGTGGAAGAGGCCAAGGTGGCGCTGGAAAACGCCCGGCTGCAGGGTGAACTGGCGCGGCAGCGGTTGGCGTCCCTGTGGAATGAGGAGGCGACGTTTGACTCCGCCCAGGGCGAACTGCTTCCCCCCGCGGCGGCGGCGCCGATGCTGGAGGACCTGAAGCTGGCCTGTGAGGAGCACCCCCGGCTGCGGCTGGCGGAGGCGGAGCTGAGCACGGCGCGGTCCGGCCTGGAGCTGGAGGTGGCGAAGCGGACGCCGGACGTAACGGCGGGGCTGGCCTTCCGGCACGACTCCCCCTCTGACGATGGGGCGCTGGTACTGGCGGTGTCCGTGCCGCTGCCGCTCTGGAACCGGAACGAGGGCGGCATTGCCGAAGCGGAAGCGGTGCGCGACCGGCAGGCGGCCAGCGTGGGCCTGGCGCGGCGGGAACTGGAGATGGCGGTGGTGTCCGCCTATGCAGAGTTGCGGGCGGCGCGGGCGGAGTACGCCAGCGTAACGGGCAAGCTCATCCAGGCAGCAGAGTCGGCCTACGACTCGACCCTGGAGGGGCACCGGCTGGGCCGCTTCACCTACCTGGAGCTGCTGGAGGCGCGCCGCGAACTGGTCAGCCTGCGGGCCCGGAAAACCACGGCCCTGGGCAAATACCACCGCGCGCGGGTCACGCTGGAAAGCCTGACCGGCCGCGACCTCTCTGAGATCAATTCCTAACAAAACCCTCAACTTAAATTTTTCATCCCTGACTAACATGAACCGAAATATCATCTTGAAGGCTACTCTCCTGGCGGCCCTGACGCTGGGGGCACACGGCGCCGCGCGGGCGCAGGAAGCGGAAAACCCGGCCACCCTGGGCGTGCTGCACCTGGAAGGCGCGCGGCTGGAGAACCTGGAGCTGGCTTATGACAAAGTGGCCAAGCGGCCCATCGGCAGCCAGGTGCAGGCGCCGGGCACGGTGTGCCTGAATGAAGAGCACGTGATGACCGTGGTGCCGCGCATCCGTGGCCTGGTGGTGAAAGACTACCAGAAGCTGGGAGGCCAGGTGGCGGAGGGCGATCCGCTCTTCCGCATGGAAAGCAGCGACCTGGCATCGGCGCTGATGGAGCACGCGGACTCCGAACAGAACCTGCGCTTTGCCCGGGAACTGCTGGAACAGGAACAGCGGCTGTTTGACCGGAACGTCAGCTCCGCCGAGCAGCTGAATGAGAAGAAGCGGGAGTTGCGCCTGGCGGAGGTGCGGCACACGGCTTCCCTGCAGCCGCTGAAGATGCTCCACATCACGGAGCCGGAGGCGAACCGGATGCTGGAGAACCTGGAGAACGCGGACTTCACCGGGCGGGACATCGTGGCGCCGGTGGCGGGCGAGGTCATCGCGAAGAACCTGAAGCTCGGCGCGGAGGTGGAGGCCGAGGTGGACGTCTATACCCTCGCGAATCTCTCCACGCTGTGGGTGGACTTCTACCTGCCGCTGGGCAGCGCGGGCCAGGTGAAGGCCGGGATGAGCGTACGCGTTTTGGCCACGGTGGGCGCCCAGGAGGGCCAGGGCGAAGTCATCTACGTGGCGCCGCTGGCGGAGGAAGGCAGCCGGACGGTGCTGGCCCGCGCGGTCCTGGACAACGCGGACGGCCAGTGGCGTCCGGGCACCCCCGTGCGCGTGGCCATCACCGGCGACGCGGGTGAGGCCGTGCTCTCCGTACCGGCCGGCGCGGTGCTGGACCTGGGCGAAAACAAGGCAGTGTGGATCCGCGAAGGCGAAAGCGTCTTCCGTGCCGTGCCGGTGGAACTGGGCCGCTCGGACGGCGCTAACGTGGAAGTTTTGCACGGGCTTTCCGCCGGACAGACGGTCGTCACCCGGAACGCCGCGCAGCTCAAGGGCGAGCTGGAACTGGGCGAAGGCTGATCCTTCCCCTCAACCCATATTTACTACCATGTTAGGACATACCATTTATTTCGCGCTGGCGCAGAAGTTTCTCTTCGTGGTGCTGGCGGGCGTGCTGATCGCCGTGGGGCTGAAGTCTTTCCGGGAACTGCCAGTGGATGCGTTCCCGGACATCTCCAGCGTTCAGGTGCAGGTCATCGTGAAGGCTCCAGGCATGACGCCGGAGGAAGTGGAGCAGCGCATCACCTACCCGCTGGAGACGGAGGTGCGCGGCATCTCGCGGCAGACGGTCCTGCGGTCGCTGACGAAGGACGCGCTGAGCGTCATCACCATCGACTTCGCGGACGGGACGGACATGTACTGGGCCCGCAACCAGGTGGCGGAGCGGATCGGCCAGGTGCTGGCCGGCCTGCCGGAAGGCGTGGAGGGCGGTCTGGCGCCGATCACCGTGCCGCTGAGCGACGTTTACATGTTCCTGGTGGAAGGCGAAGGCTACACGAACATGGAGCTGCGCGGCACACTGGACTGGATCATCCGGCCGCGGCTGCTGTCGATCGACGGCGTGGCGGACGTGAACGCCCTGGGCGGTGAGGTGAAGAGTTACCAGGTGACGCCAGACCCGGACGCGCTTCAGGCCTACGGGCTGACCATCAATGACGTATCCGACGCGCTGAAGGCGAACAACCGGAACGTGGGCGGCGGCCAACTGCTGCGGAATGACGAGGTGCTGCTGGTGACAACCACCGGCCAGCTTCGCGACCTGGAGGACATCCGTGGCGTACCGGTGGCGACGCGCGGCAGCCGGGCCATCCAGGTGGGCGACGTGGCGGAGGTAAAGCTGGCGGCCATGCGCCGCTACGGCGGGGTGACGGCCCACGGCCAGGGCGAGGCGGTGGAAGGCATAGTCCTGAACCGGCGCGGCGCGAACAGCCGGAAGACGGTGGAAGCCGTGAAGGCGGAACTGGAAAAGATGCAGCCCGCCCTGCCGGAGGGCGTGCGCATTGTGCCCTTCTACGACCGGGCGGAACTGATCAACGCGGCGGTTAGCACGGTGCGGAACTCCTTGATCCAGGCCATCGTGCTGGTGCTGGTGGTGCTGGTCATCTTCCTGGGGAATGTGCGCAGCGCACTAACCGCCGGGCTCATCCTTCCGCTGACGGTGCTGGGCACCTTCATCGTCATGCAGATCATGGGGCTGACGGCGAACCTCATGTCCCTGGGGGGCATCGCCATTGCCATCGGCATCTTGGTGGACTCCGCGGTGGTGATGGTGGAGAACATCCACTCCCGCCTGCGCGAACAGTCCGGGGGTCACCACCCCCGGGGAGAGATCATCTACCGCGCGGCGCGGGAGGTGTCCGGCCCCGTGCTGGCGGGCGTGGCCATCATCGTGGTGTCCCTGACGCCCATCCTTAGCCTGACGGGCATCGAGGGCAAGCTCTTCGGCCCGCTGGGCATGACGATCGTCATTTCCATGGTGGTCAGCCTGGCGCTGACGATGACGGTTATTCCCGTGTTCGGCTCCATCATCATGAGTCACAAAGGCGGCGCGGATAACTTCGTGATTCGCGGCTTCAAGTTTCTTTACCGCCCTTCGCTGAAGTTCGTGGTGAAGCACCCGTGGCTGTCCACCGGCGTGGCGCTGGCGCTGCTGGCGGTGAGCGGCGTGATGTTCCTGATGACGGGCAAGGAGTTCCTGCCCTACCTGGATGAGGGGACGCTGGTGGTGCAGTTTGAAAAGCTGCCCACCATCTCCCTGGAACGCTCGCTGGAGATCGACAACGCCATCGAGAAGGAACTCATGAAGGTGCCGGAGGTGGAGGGCATCATCTCCCGGCTGGGCTCGGACGAGCTGCGGCTGGACCCCATGGGCTACCACGAGAGCGACGTGTTCTTTGTGACGAAGCCGCGCAAGGAGTGGGAGGTGAAGACACGCGAGGGTCTGCACGCGCGGCTGCGCGAGGTGCTGGATCAGTTCCCCGGCATGGTCTACGCCTTCACCCAGCCCATCGACATGCGCGTGTCGGAGATGATCTCCGGCGTGACGTCGGCGGTGGCGGTGAAGCTGAGCGGGGACGACCTGGCGGTGCTGGACCAGAAGGCGCGGGAGATCGAGGACGTGCTGCGGGAGGTGCCGGGCGCGGTGGACGTGCAGCGCACGCCACTGGGCGGCCAGATCTACCTGAAGATCCACCTGCGGCACGCGGAGCTGGCACGCTTAGGCCTGTCGGTAGAATCCGTGAACGACCTGGTGGAGCGCGCTGTCTCGGGTGAGACGGTGACGGAGGTCATCGACGGCAACCGCCGGACGCCGGTGTTTGTCCGCTACCCGGAAAGCGCCCGCGACTCCGCGGCGGCCATCCGGAACCTGCAGATCACCACGCCGGGGGGCGAGCGCATTTACCTGGGCGACATCGTGGAGATCGAGGAAGTGGACGGCCCGACCCAGATCGAGCGCGAGGACGGCACGCGGCTGGTGGTGCTGGAGGCCAACGTGGAAGGCCGGGACGTGGTGGGCTTTGTGAACGAAGTCCGCGAGCGCATCCAGGAGGAGGTGGACCTGCCCGCCGGTTACTTCCTGGACTTCGGCGGCCAGTTTGAGAACCAGGCCCGCGCGACCAAGCGGCTGCTGCTGGTGGTGCCCTTTGCCCTGCTGGTGGTGTTTATCATCCTGATGGCCACGTTCAACGAGCTGCGCCAGGCGCTGCTGATCCTGCTGAACTTCCCCTTCGCGCTGATCGGCGGGATCTTCGCGCTGTTCTTCACCGGCGCCTACCTGTCCGTGCCGGCCTCGGTGGGCTTTATTGCTCTGTTAGGGCTGGCCATCATGAACGGCGTGGTGATGGTGACCGTCTTTAACCAACTGCGGCGGCAGGGCAAATCCATCGCCGAAGCCGTTCTGGACGGCGCGGAACGGCGGCTGCGGCCGGTGATGATGACGGCGATTCTGACCGTGTTAGGGCTGGTGCCCCTGCTGCTGGCCTCCGGCCCTGGCTCGGAGATCCAGAAGCCCCTGGCCATCGTGGTGGTGGGCGGCACGGTCAGCTCGACCTTGCTCACCCTGATCCTGCTACCGGCGCTCTACCGGGCGATCGAGGCTCGGTTTGCGCCGGATGAGTGAGGTGAGTCTACGCATCAAGGAACCCCCTTTTCCCATGGAGTTGGCAACCTAGGAAAAAGCCGGACGCCGGGGTCCGTGGTGGGGAGGCATCAAGAGCGGCCGTGACGCCGCCCCTGCCCTCCCGCCCTGCCCCGGCGTTCGCGAGGGCGTGCGCGGCATCCGCCCCAGGTTCTCCCCATACGGCGAGCCCAGCCGGGCGAAGGCTCGTCCCCGCGGATTCCGCCACAAGCTGTTCCAACTGGCTGTAGCGACGGAAGCTTCGGACAGGGGTGGAGGTTAGCTTCTTCGTCTCCCTCGATCCTGAAACGAACATACGCCCATGAGGGGATGCAGGGCCTGCGAGAGCCCTGACTCTTGAACTTCCTGCTTGCGCTGGAGCGATAATTAAGGCAGAGGAAGCGAAGTCGCCAGGACCCGCCCCGGGACGTTAGCCCACGGAATTGAGCCGCACCCTAAGATTCAAGTTTGTCCTCTTTGGGCTCCTGGCGCTGGCCATTGCCGGGGGTATGATGATCGTGCTTTCTGGCTTGTCTTCCATGGTCTTGATCTACGTGGCCGCGTTCTTCCTGCTTCCCGGAAGGATTACCGGATACCTCTGGCGAGATCTGATGAAGGGCCGCCGTATGATGGACGCGGGACGTCACGGCGAAGCCATTCAGCCATTGCGGGCTTTTCTCGGAGAACTGGAAAGAAAACCATGGCTCGGGCGGCTGATCTGGATTTCTCCATCCGTTTACACCGTGAGCGCCAAGGCCATGGCTCTAAGTAACCTGGGCGCTTGCTGGCTTCATCTGGGCAAGCTGGATGAGGCGGAGCGCAGCCTGAATGAAGCCATGGCACTCGACCCCCTGTATCCCATGCCGCACTACAACCTGGCTGCGGTGGAAGTAATTCGGCGCCGGGAAGACCAGTCGCGGTATCACCTGGAGAAAGCCCACGAACTCGGATTTACCAAGGGACCGGTCGACCGGATTCTGGATCGGCTGAAGAGTGATTACGCGGGAAGAGAACCCGCCACGCAAGACAGTCATTGAGAGACACGTGGCCTGAAGAACAAACCGGCAAGCACTATTCTCCTGTCTTCTTTCTGCTTCAGGTACTTTTCTCGCGGAACGAAGTGAGCCACCAGATACGCCAGGGCCACGGCCGCAATGGCGACGAGAAACTGGAGCCCTTTGGCGTTCCCCGATTCTATCCATTCCTCAGATCGAAGTGTGCGAAGTACCCTTCATGGTGGAAAACAACGATCTGGTGCGCGTCAGGAGCCAGTATCACCACGTCTCCGTCGAAGAACATTTCGATGTCATAATGAATCACGAAGTCTCGGAAATGTTCATGGGAAACCAGCCACGGTTCCATGGAAAACCGGGTGCAGGCTTCCGTTACGATCAGGAGTTTACCATTCGGTAGTTTCTCTAACTTCTCTCCGAACATCCGCTTCAATATTTCCTCATCTGAGAAGTCCGAGCTGACCAGATCCCAATCCTGGCCGGGCTCCACCATGGGAATCATCTTCACCGGAATTCCCAATGAACTGATTGCTTTGAGAACCGAATCCGCATCTACGAAAAACAGTGAAGCCCCCTTCCAGGCGGGCAGCAGCGACCGGAGTGTGCGGAGGAATAATACGGTGTTGCTGTTCCCCTCTGTCTCTCCGGGCCCGGTCTTTTCCTCACCACCTCTTCGTTCCACTATCTTTTGCGTCATGTAGTCCCACTCACGCTGCTTGCGCTTCTCCATCTGCCGGTTGAAGGCTTCCAGAAACTCTACATCTGAAATATCGAATGCCTCCGGCAGGGTATTTTCCGGAAGTTTACTGAACTCAATGAGATCCAATCGGCATCGCTCACACCAGAACTGGGACTTTTCGTCCGAGAAACCTGGAACCCCGCCACAGATCGAACCTCCAGCCGCCGGCGCGCCACAATATTGGCACCGGGCTTGGCGAAAACGGTCAAGCGCATTCCTCATCCCCTCCTGCTCTGCAGGAGAAGCGTTCCGATCATGGCAGGACTGACAAAGGTTTCGGGTCTCCCCGGAATGGCCATGACAAAGATATATTGTCGCCGGCTGCTCCTGGCAGACATCGCAGAGTGTTTGCTTTGGCTGATCGGACTCTTCAATCATTAGAAGCCATCTCAGAATGATGCGGGACCGGCCTGTGTGTAATCTTTCCTGGTAGCGAGGCGTCGGCCGGCGGAGATGTTAGCTGATCACAGAGCCCGGCGTCAATGAAGCCACCGGAAAAACGCCACGCCTCTTCTCTTGGCGAGCCTGATTCATTTTCCTTTTCCTATTCCCAAACCGATTTGCGAACAGACTTTTGCCAATGGGTCTATGAGTTGGCTTCTAGAGATTCGGATGCAGGTACCGCATTCAGAAATGGACAATTGGCTCAAGCACGCCAAGTACGGCAGCCGCTCCGGAGATTCACACGAGGCTCATTGCGTATCCGGCGGAACTCCGGAAAAAGGAAAAGTATCCGCCAATGGGGCCTTCCGGGTACTGGCAGCGTTGTAACTCACTTTGTACAGACTCCCGGAAACGAAAAAGAAATCTGCCAGAGAATTCCCCCCATTCCCGTCTTCGTAAAAGTAGGTAAAGATCTGATCTCCGCCTCTGATCGGCGGCCTTGGCAACGAATCGTCAGGCGGCCCGAAGATTTCGATAATCTGCTCTGGAGTGATGACAACGGGGTCCCTGACAGCTGAGTCGAGCGCAAGCGTGGCTCTTTCGAACCTCTCGTCCCGAGGTTCCCCTGGCTCCGGCAAATCATACCAACCCAGTCCGGAACCGGGAAACATCTCGCCAAAGTTCACCACTTTGGATTCACCCCTGCAGAAAATCAGACAATACAAAAAGGTGACGATTAACACCGTCACAATAGTTGCCGAAAGGTAACAGTAAATCTTGAAAAGGATTCGCAATAGCTTTTTCCATTTCATGGCGGCGAGGGGTCCCGCTTGTCTCCCAGACGGGATACGGCCACTCTAACTTCGAAACTGTTGAGAATGCAATCCGGGAATGGGAAGGTTGCCTTTACTCCACCTGGAACCCTTGGAGATGAACGGCCGCCAAGGGTGTGGCAGGAGTCTTCAGCAAGGTTTGGAGAGCGGGGCCGCGGAATGTCCTCTTGGGGAAACTTCGGATTCCTTGGAGGCAACTGTTCAGGGACCGCCCGGCTCCAGAGAGCCGGGCGTGTCGTGGGTAGGTTAGGGTTTTGAACCACCTTATATTTGTCCAGCTCCGCCATCTACGAAGAGGTCGGCGCCGGTGACGTAGCTGCTTTCGTCCGAGGCCAGGAAGAGAACGGCGCTGGCGATCTCTTCCGGCGTGCCGGTACGGCCCAGGGGCGTCGCGGCTTCGGCCGCGGTCTTCATGCCGTCGATCTGCTCAGCCCCCAGGCCGAGCTGTTCTGTGTAGGCTGGGGTGATAACCGTGCCGGGGGAGACGACATTCACGCGAATGTTACGCCCCTTCAGGTCGACGGCCCAGGTGCGGGCGAAGGAGCGCAGCGCGGCCTTGGTGGCGGCATACACGCTGAAGGCCGGGACGCCCTTCTTTGATACCATGGAGCCGTTGATGACGATGGCGCCGCCGCCGGACATGAGCGGCAAGGCTTTCTGCACGGTGAAGAGGGTGCCCTTGATGTTAATACCGAGCCATTTGTCGACGTGCTCCTCGGTGATCTCCCCGAGGGGAAGGAACTCCCCTCCCCCTGCGTTGGCGAACAGGATATCGAGGCGGCCTGCCTTTTCGCGGATGACGTCGTAGAGCCGGTCGAGATCCGCGAGATTTGCCACGTCCCCACGGGTGCCGGTGACGTTGCCGCCGATGTCGGCAACCGCTTTGTCCAGCAACTCCTGGCGCCGCCCGGTGATGAAAACCTGGGCGCCTTCACTAGCGAACCGCTGGGCGGTAGCCAGGCCGAGGCCGCTGGTGCCCCCGGTGACGAGGGCGATCTTACCATTTAGTTTTTGCGAAGTGTTCATGATTAATGTAGTGTTCGCTACAAAAGGATACCGGAACCTAAAACCGGTCAAGCAACTTTTGTAACGTTCACTATGAAAAAGAAGAAAACAGGCGCTCGCATGGGCCGGCCACGTTCTTTTGACGAGGGCGAGGCCCTGGACAAAGCGATGCGAGTCTTCTGGAAAAAGGGGTATGACAGCACCTCCATCTCCGACCTGGTCGAGGCCATGGGGTTGAATCCGCCCAGCTTGTATGCGGCCTTTGGCAACAAGGAAGCGGTCTTCCTGCGGGTGATGGAACGCTACGCGGAAGGACCGGCGGCCTACGTGCTGGAGGCCCTGGAGGCCCCGACAGCGCGGGAAGTGGCCGAACACCGGCTCCATGGCGCGGTGGAGGCCATGTGCGACACGAGCCGCCCCTTCGGCTGCCTGGCGGCGCAGGCGGTGGGGAAATGTGGGGACGCGAGCAGCGAGATCGCGCAAAAGCTCATCCGCGACTACGAGGGCGTTCACGCGGCCTACGTGGCGCGTTTCCAGCGGGCGAAGGATGAAGGCGATCTACCCCCGGACGCCGATCCGGAATTGCTGGCCCGCTACATCGACACCCTGGTTCACGGGCTCTCGACCCAGGCGGTCACGGGGGCAAGCCAGGAGGAGTTGCGGAGCGTGGTGAACCTGGCGCTGCGGCAGTGGCCGGGGTGAGAAGAGGTCTGATGGTAAGGTCGGCGCTTATTCTATCGTTGGTTTATTTTTCGATAAAAGCCGAAGGATCGCTTCTATCAAAAGAATACCATTCTAGGAGGACTCCCGCGTCACGGTTCTGAATGCATCTGGCGGCTGTCGCCCTGGCCGATGATCTCTCTGTATGGTCACACCTCGCTCAATTTCTTACAGGTATTCCGCGAATGAAAGCGGCGAATGATCCTGATCTTTACCCACAAGTCACAAAGGGTCTCGTCCGGCATCTTTGGAGACTGAAAGGGCCGTGAGAAGGGGTGATGGGAACGGATTGGAGAGAAAGCGAACGGCTTTTCC
>JAUICH010000053.1 GCA_030427505.1 Verrucomicrobiia bacterium | reverse complement strand
CATAAACTCTTCCACGCGGTCCTGCCGTATTCGAACTGGGAATGGGCCGTGCGGGCTCAAAGCGAGTCAACCCTCTCGCTTCGCAGCGGCTTGAAGGCGACCTTGGGTCAACTGGGCCGCGTGCCCGCAGAGTTGCTCAGCGATCATTCCTCAACCGCCACGCATCAGATCAAGCGCGGCTCCCAAGAGCGTGGCTTCAATGAGGAATACCTCGGCATTTGCGAGCATTACGGGACCACCCCGCGGACCATCAACGTCGGCCGGCCCCAGGAAAATGGGGATTGCGAAAGCAGTCACGGGCATCTGAAGCGTCGGATGCACCAGCAGTTGTTGCTGCGGGGGAGCCGGGACTTTGAGAGCGTGGAAGAGTACGACGACTTTCTGATAATTGTCCTCGAAGCGGCCAACGAGCTGCGCGCGGCAAAGCTGTCCGAGGAGCTGGCCGCGATGTCGCAAAAAGAAGTCAAGGACCTGCCGGACTACCAGGAAGTCATGGTCACCGTGAGCAACAACAGCACCATCCGGGTGCGCAAACTGGCCTACACCGTGCCAAGTCGGCTCATCGGCAGCAAGCTGCTGGCCCGCATTTACGAAAATCGAATCGTCCTGTGGTCTGGCACCCGGGAGGTGGCCCGCCTGCCGCGCGGCCGGGGTGACAGCGGAGTGGTCTTCGACTTTCGCCACATCATCGGCCATCTCGTTCGCAAGCCCGGAGCCTTTGCCGGATACCGCTGGCGCGAGGAACTCTTCCCCGCTCCCGCCTACCGCGCGGCCTTTGATCACCTTGAGCGCAAGTGCCCCGGCAGTGCCGATCAGCGATATTTACAAATCCTGAAACTGGCTGCCGGTGAGGGGGTGACCGTGGTGGAAAATGCCTTGGAGTCCCTGCTGGCGAGCGCCCATCCCGAGGTCTCCACCACGACGGTAAGCGAGCTCTTGGAAACCTGGCAGGACCTGGAACGCGAGTTTCGGCAACGCCCACCCCTGCAAGTCGATTTGGGGAGTTACGACCACTTGCTGGAAGCCACCCCGGACGGGCACGATCCACCCCAACCGGTCCCCCCGACCAAGGAGGTGGAGGCATGAGCGCATCGGCTCAAAAGAAGGTGGGCAAGACCAAGGGAGCGGGCAGTGATCCCACCGCCCTGCTTCTGCGCAGCTTCCGCCTTCCGACCATGGCGGGCCTTTACGAAGAAGTCATGCAACGGGCGGAAAAAGAAGGCTGGAGTCCTCGTCAGGTCCTCCGACACCTGTGCGAAAGCGAAGCGGTGGACCGCGGCGAACGTCGGACCGCGCGCCTCCTGTCGGGCTCGGGCCTTCCCGAGAGCAAGACCCTGAGCAGCCTGGATGAAGGCAAACTGCCCGCCTCAGTGCGCCGCCAGCTTCCCGCCCTCATCGAAGGCAACTTCGTCGAGCGAGCCACCAACGTGCTCGCCTTTGGCCTGCCGGGTCGTGGCAAAACGCACTTCCTGGCAGCACTGGGCCGGGAACTGATCCTGCGTCACTCCAAACGGGTCCTCTTTCGCCCCGCCTTCAAAATCGTAGGTCAACTCCTGGAGGCCAAACGTGACTTCCGGCTCGAAAAAGAACTGAAAAAACTGGATCGCTACGAAGTGCTCATCCTGGACGACATTGGCTACCTGCAACAGAGTCGCGAAGAAATGGAAGTGCTCTTCACCCTGCTGGCCGAGCGTTACGAACGTCGCAGCGTGCTGCTGAGCTCGAACCTCGTCTTCAGCCAATGGGACCAAATTTTCAAGGATCCCATGACCACCATGGCAGCGGTGGACCGACTCGTGCATCACTCCATCATTCTGGAGTTTGACGGCCCGAGCCAACGGGTCCGCAAAACGGGGGAGGGGCCGAAAGCCCAACGCGTTGAAAAGGCTTCGCCAGGCCCTCCGGACCCACCCGGGAAGGAATCCTAGCCGCCCCCGCCAAATGACGCCCGGAAAGGGGCGAAATCGCCCGCCGCAGCCTTGGTTCCGGTCGGGGGGCGCGAGATCCGGCTACGCCGTCCTCGCGCCCCCCTCCCTCCACCAAGACTGCGGCGGCATGGCTGACGAACCTCCGAAACCCCCGCCTCTGAACCAGCACCCACGTGGATGATTTTAATTGTCGTTGAGGTAAATTCTAATTGTCGCTGGACACTCCTAGGCATATGACACTTGAAAGCTGCCAGCGGCACCTTTGGCGACACCGCAAGCACAACGGCAAGTCAGCGGCCGAGGGCTCGCAGGGCAAGCCTCTGAGCATCAGCACGCAACGGGCCCGCCTTGGCACCCTCAAGGAGTACTTCACGAAGATAAAGGTCCGCCGATTTCTTCGGCTGGATGAGTTTCCAGGGCCAGCAGGTCGGTCACCACCACCTCAAACATCCGCTTTTAACCACAACGAAAAAGGCTGTCCTGCAGGCGCGATGGGGCCGACCAAGCCAGCAAGCCGCCGAGCCCTTCACACAAAGAGAAGAGCCACATCCTGAATGCAAAAGAAGCGGCCATTGAGGCCGCTTCCTGATCGATCTAGGAAGGATCTTTATGCTACTCCGTCACTCTCAGGAAGAGCTTCGGAGCATTGGGAACAGGGTTCACGATTGGCCCAACCGTGGTGCTTGTTCCATCGGCGGGGATGCCATCGATCAACTCGTTGCTGAAGTCCACGAGGTCGGTGGACCAGAAGACACGATAGGACTTCCCAGGCACCGATGTGAAGGTAAGGGTCAGGCCGTCGGTTGAGGCGTCGTATTGGATGGAGGTGATCTCAATCTCTCCGGAGCCGAGGATGGCGTCGGGACCGGCGGTAAAGCTTGCCTGCACGGCAGCGTCATTCATCGCCCCTTCGTAAATGCGGAACTCGTTCAACCGGCCCTGCAGATAATTGTCGCCAGTCCAGTTCGACCGCCCGAGCCAGTTGTTGACGTCATTCATGTCCCGGGGGGTGAAGGTGGTGGTGCGGGTGGTTTGCCTCACACCGTCGCGGTAGACAGTCAGCTGCCCTCCCCCGTTTCCGTCGGAGGTCCAAATCCCCGCGACGTGATATTCTCGACCGACGGCACTGGCGAGAGCGGTATCGGCGGCTTCTTCGTCGCCATCGACTGGTCCAACTCCCCCGCCAGTGGCGAGGCCGTCGGCGTTACGAACGGAGGTGCGCTGGAGGTTGAGATCGACTCCCTGGGAAGGGGCA
>JAUICH010000018.1 GCA_030427505.1 Verrucomicrobiia bacterium | reverse complement strand
GCCCATTTTTCGCCTGGCTTCGTTCCCGCTCACTCTATTGGGGGTAGGCCCAATGCCATTCGCGGCGCCTTGCCAGACAAAAAATGCTCTCGCGCCGCTCCGCCCCCAATTTGTCCACACTGCCTAATCCCTAACACTATTTCCTGGCGATGCGTTGATCCGCTCGACAGGCATTCGTTTGACCGCGCTCCGCGGGAGAATGCCTGTTCCGAGCGGATCAATTGCCGTCAGGGAGCGGTGGATTCGGCTTCTTCTTCTTCTTCCGGCAGGGGCTCGCGAAGGTCTTCGTTCAGGAGACGGCCCCACTTGGCTTCGAACTGGTGTACTTTGGACGCGGGCTGGTCTTCCGCCGTGACAATAGGGCGGCCCTCATTGGCCCAGGCGACGATGCCGCCCCGCAGGCTGGAGACAGGGACCGGGACTTCGCCGCGCAGTTTCAGAACGAGTTCGGACGCCCGGTGTCCGACCGTGTCGTACACCACCACTTCGTTTGCGGCGTGGGCTTCGACCAAGGACTGAACCTCGCCGAGGGTGTGGGCAAGTTCCGCGCCGGGAAGATGACTGACGGCATACTCCTCCGGTTCGCGGGCGTCCACCAGAAGCACGGTGTGGCCTTCTCTAACAAGCACCTGAGCCAGCCGGCTGGTGGGCATCTGGTAAGCCTGGGGGTAGGCCTTGGCGATCCGGACCGCCTCGGCATCCAGGGTTTGGAGATCTTGCAGTTTTACGTAACCGAAGTTCGCGGCAAACAGGCTCAGGATTAACAACACGCCAAGGACGCTGAGGGAAATGATGAAGCGCCGGCTCATGATGTAAATATGGAAAAGACAAGAGTCGCTGACGACACCAAAAGTACGGATGGCGTCGAACTAAGGCCTTCGCTTTGGAAGTCTAAACCGAACCCTTCCGAGCAATCCGCGGTCCCTTCTTCTTCACGGGAAATGAGACCCTAAGAGTCCGGTGTAGCCGTGGAAGACGGCTTCGGCTTTTGGCCCGTTCCGCCGTCTTTCCCTTCACTCTCTTCTTTGTCGCCAGACGGTTGCAAAAAGGCGCTCAGGACGAGCAGGCCCGCGGCAACGCAGATGCAGGAGTCCGCCACGTTGAAAGATGGCCATATCATGAACTTGAGGTCGAAGCTCAGGAAGTCCACCACGTAACCCCGGGCCAGGCGATCCGTGAAATTTCCCAGAATGCCGGAGATCAGAAGCGCTCCGGCCACTTTGGATGCCGCATTGGGGAACGCCCCTCGCTTCCACAAGACCACAATAAAGGTGAGCGCGGAGATGGCGATCAACGAGAACGCGATGTTGGCATACTCCGACCCGTTAAATCTTCCGAAGGCCATGCCGGTATTGTGCACTCGCACGATGTCGAAGAATCCCGCAATCACCGCGAAGGATTCGCCTTCCAGCATGGTTCGCGCGATCCACTCCTTCGAGACCTGGTCCAGAATGTAGAGAGGAAGCGTTAGGAAAAGGAGGTATTTGATCATCAGGCTTTAAGGGCGAGGGAGTCTTCAGGGAGGTTACGCGCTTGCCCCAAGTTATGCCACGTTCAGTTCCACGGTTCCTACCACGTCAGCGCAGCGGTCGCAGAGCGCGGGGTGCTCCGCCTGGCTGCCCACGGTGGAGAGATGGCGCCAGCAGCGCTGGCACTTGGCGTTTTCGGTGGGCTTCACCTCCGCCCCCAATTCCGGTGCGCCGCGGACGATCTTCAGGTCGCTGACGATCAGGAATTCGCCCAGGGCTTCGTCTGTAGCCAAATCATTGTTGAGCAGGGGAGAGTCCGGCAGGCTGAGCTGCACGGCGGCTTCCAGGTTGCTGCCGATGGTTTTTTCCTGGCGTGCTTTTTCAATTTCCTGCTGCACGGCGGCACGGGCCTTCATCAACTCGTTCACCGTTTCCGTGGCTTCACCGCCCGCGAAAGCGGTGTCCGGTTTCGGGAAGCGTTCCAGGTGAACACTTTCCGTCTTACCGGAGAATTCCCACGCTTCATCCGAGGTAAAGGCCAGGATGGGGGCGAGCAGTTTCGTCAGGTCCTCAAACACCCGGGACATCGCGGTCTGCGTGGCGCGGCGGCGCAGAGAACCTGGCGCGTCGCAGTACATCCGGTCCTTGGTGATGTCCACATACAGGCTGCTCAGGTCCACCGCGCAGAACTGGTTCAAGGTGTTGAACACACGGCGGAACTCGTACTTTTCGTATGCATCCGCGCAGTCCGTCACCACGCCGTGCAGACGCTCCAGGATCCAGCGATCGATCAGGGTGAGCTGGTCGTTCTCCACCGCATCGGCCACGGGATCGAAGTCATAGAGGTTCGCTAACAGAATGCGCAGGGTGTTGCGGATGCGGCGATAGGTTTCGGACGTTTGCTTGAATAGCTCCTCGCCAAAGGGCACTTCATTCTGCCAGTCCACGGAACTGACCCATAGGCGCAGGATGTCCGATCCGAATTTGCCGATGAAGTGTTCCGCGTCCATGGGCTTGGTGCGGCCGCCGTCGGACTTGGAGATCTTTTTCTTGCTGTCTTTGTCCACCACGAAGCCGTGGGTCATGACGGCCTTGTAAGGAGCTGAACCCCTAACTGCCACACTCACCATGAGAGAACTCTGGAACCAGCCGCGGTGCTGGTCCGTCGCTTCCAGGTAGAGGTCCGCCGGGGTGTGCAGCTCTGGGTGCTTGTCCAGCACGGCCACATGGCTGGTGCCGGAGTCAATCCACACGTCCAGCGTGTCCGTGCAGCGGCGGGTGCCTTCCGGCAGGCCGAGTTTTTCGGCCCACCAGGCGTCGTCGTGTTCGAACCACAGGTTTGTGCCTTCGGTTTCGAAGAGGTCCGCGACCTTCCGCGCCAATTCGGGATCGATCATCGCTTCCCCCTGCGGCGGGTAGAAGATAGGCAGCGGCACGCCCCAGGTGCGCTGGCGGGAGATGCACCAGTCCGGCCGCGATTCCACCGTGCCGTAGATGCGGTTCCGGCCCCAGTGCGGCAGCCAGGTGACCTTGTCGATTTCCTCAAGCGCCGTCGGGCGCAACTTGTCGATGCGGATGAAGTACTGCTCCACCGCGCGGAAGATGATGGGCGTTTTCGAACGCCAGCAGTGCGGGTATTCGTGCAGGTAATCTTCGCGCCCGAGTAGCGCGCCTTTTTCCTTCAGGATTTCGATGACGCGTTCGTTGGCCTTGAAGACGTGCTGGCCCACGAGTTCGGGCACGCCGACTTCGTCCGTGAAGTTGCCGTCGTCATCCACGGGGGAGAGCAGGCCCAGTTGGTTCTGCTGACCGGCCACATAGTCGTCCGAACCGTGGCCGGGGGCGATGTGGACCGCGCCGGTCCCGGTTTCCGCCGTGACGAAAAGGGCATTGATAACCTTGGACGTGCGGTCCAGGAAGGGGTGCTGGGCTTCCACGCCTTCCAGATCTGCCCCTTTTAGCGTGGTGCGCCACTCGTCGCCCTCGACGGGCTTCCAGCCGGTCTTGGCGGTGAACTGCTCCAGCAGGTCTTCCGCGATGATGAGGTTCTCGGTGTGTTCGCCGGACTCATTGGTGAAGTCCGCGCGGACGTACTTAAAGTCCGGATGCAGGGCGATGCCGAGGTTCGCCGGGAGCGTCCAGGGGGTGGTGGTCCAGATGACCAGAGAGGACTTGCCCGCCAGCTCGCCGGTGGCGAGGGGGAATTTCACGAAGATGGCCGGGTCGGTCCGCTTCTGGTATTCCACCTCCGCCTCCGCCAGCGCGGTCTGGGCGCCGTAGCTCCAGAGCACGGGCTTCTTGCTGCGGTAAACAAGGTCGTTTTCCACGAACTTTGCGAAGGTGCGGACGATGTCCGCCTCGTAGGAGGGATCGAGGGTCAGGTAGGGCTTCCCCCAGTCGCCGAATACGCCGAGGCGCTTGAAGGAGTTTCGCTGGATGTCGATGTATTTCCGGGCGTAGGCCTCGGACTGGGTGCGGATCTCCGCCGGGGCCAGGCCGCGCGTGGCCTTGACGACCTTGAACTCAATGGGCAGGCCGTGGCAGTCCCAGCCGGGCACGTAGGGGGCGTGGTAACCCGCCATGGTGCGGCTTTTCACGACCAGGTCCTTCAGCACTTTGTTCAGGGCGGTGCCCATGTGCACGTCGCCATTCGCGAAGGGAGGACCGTCGTGCAGGATGAAGTCCGGCGCCCCCTCAGCCTTCCGTTTGGTCACGATCTGACCGTAGAGTCCCGCGTCTTCCCAGGCCTTCAGCCGGGTAGGTTCCCGCTTCACAAGATCTCCCCGCATGGGGAAGTCCGTCTTGGGCAGGTTCAGGGTGTCTTTGTAATTGGGCGCGTCCTGGCTCATCGAAATTTTCTTCTACTGGGGTCCACGGGCAGTTTCCGCCGGGGAGCGGGAACGTAGCACCCGCAAAATTTAGGGTCAACCGGGCCTTGAAACTCCCTTTCCGCGGGGGGAGCGCCTTGAAAAACGAGCCATTCCCAAATCCGGACAATTGGTGTAAGCTAACCGCCCCTCGACATGCGCCAGAATCACCCCAGTTTGCAGCAGGCTCAGGGACTCCCCCGAAAGAAAGGTGGCCTTATGAAAATTGCGTTTCTCATTGTGTCTTTCATTGTCGTCCTGGTGATCTGCGGGATCGGCGTCAATCACTTCTGGTTGAAAGGCATTCAGCAGCGGGAACTGGAACTGACGGAACGGGAAATGGTGCTGAAAAAGCACCTCAGTGATATCGAGAACAAAGCGCAACAATCCGGCGGGACTCTGAAACCGGAAACACCCGAACCGGCTCCCGCTCCAGCCAGTTCTTCCGTTCCGGCACCTGCCCCAGCACCGAGCGCGGTTCCGGCACCCGTTCCCTCGCCCGCTTCCGTGCCAGCGTATCCGAACCCGCCCCAGGCGCCCGCGAATGCTCTGGCCTCAACCCCGGCAGTACCAGCCATGCCCGTGGACCCGGACCTTGAGCGGATGCGCCAGGAGCGCGAGATGCTTGAGCAGCAGAACAGGGCGGTAATGGAACGCTACAATCAGGTGAATGGAAACGGAACCTCCGCTCCCGCCGCCACCTCCACTGGGCAGGCGCCGGGAAGCCAGTATGGAGAGTTGCCCAAGTGGACCGGCAACGAGAGCCCCGGCGCCCCGGGCACGTCCGGCCCCTTACCCGGCACGGCGCCACCGGCCGCGATGCCTGCTTCCACTCAGAATTCGGGGTTGGCCCGGCAGATTAGAAACGCCACGGCGATCGGCCGGGTGGTTTATTTCGATCCGCAATGGGGGATCGTGGAGATCAGCGCCGGAAAACAGAACAACATTGCCGTGGATCAACGCCTGGCGGTACGCCGGGGCGACATGATCGTGGGGTATCTGAAGGTAAAGGAGGTGGGCGACACTTCCTCCATTGCTTCTGGTTCCAGTTCGAACTTTTACAGCGAAACCGCGGTGAAACCCCAGCCGGGCGACGACGTGATCGGCTGGCCTTTGTTTTAGCTCGCGGCTCGCGGTGTGCTCCTGAATGCCCGTTTACATTGGATGACTTGAGGGTTGCGCCACGGTTGGACGGCTCTTATGTCAAAAGGATGTCGGCGGCGACTTGCCGTTTCCTCAAAACCCACACCCCTCCTACCATGGCCATGCCCCCTGAAAACCACCTGAATCGCCGGAATTTTCTCGCCAAAACCGCCCTGGGAGCGGCGGCTGTGGGAGCAGCTGTCAGCCAGGGCCGGAGCGCAATCGCCGCGGAGGAAGGGAAGGCGGAAAAGCATTCCTTCAAACTGAAGTACGCGCCGCACTTCAACATGTTCAAGGCCAGCGCGGGGGACGATCCCGTGGATCAGTTGAAGTGGGCCGCGGACCGTGGCTTCACCGCCTGGGAAGACAACCGCATGATGACCCGCGAGGTGGCTGAGCAGGAGCGCATCGCCAAGGCCATGAGCGATCTGGGAATGTCGATGGGGGTCTTCGTGGTCACTGGTAATGCCGGTGCGACGGAGCCTACCTTTACGGTAAAGAACGAAGACATCTGGAAAGGTGTCCTGGACGAGATCACGGCGGGCATCGAAGTCGCCAAGCGCGTCAACGCCACCTGGATGACCGTGGTTCCGGGGGCGTATGACCTGAAGCTGGACTGGAACTACCAGACCGCCAACTGCATCGAGCTGCTGAAGCGCTGCTCCGAGATCCTGGAACCGCACGGCCTGGTGATGGTGCTGGAACCGCTGAACCACCACGCCAATCACCCCACCATGTTCCTCCACGAGTCGCCGCAGAGCTACCAGATTTGCCGCGCCGTCGGCAGCCCGGCCTGCAAGACGCTTTTCGACATTTACCACCAGCAAATTACCGAAGGAAACCTCATCCCGAACATCGAGATGTGCTGGGAGGAAATCGGTTACTTCCAGGTGGGTGACAATCCGGGACGTAAAGAACCCGGCACGGGCGAGATCAATTTCCGCAACGTCTTTAAATACATCCACGAACGCAGCACCAAGGAAGGCCGCGACTTCATCATCGGAATGGAGCACGGAAATTCCATGAAAGGGACTGAAGGCGAAGAAGCCGTGGTGCAGGCCTATGTGGCGGCGGATAAGTTTTAGAGTTAGGAGAGAAACCTATCCTTTCTCCAGCAAAGCCCGGACGGCACCCACGACTTCCATTCGCTTGGATTCAAACAGGGAACCGAGTGACTTGTCGATCAGGCCGGGGTCTCCGGTTAGCAGGCGGCCTGGCCGGGCATAGCTGGTAAGAGGCAGAGAACCTTTCTCGAAATCGGCAGCCTCCAGTCTTACCGCTCTCCGGTCTCCGTAGTGCTTGCTTGTGATCTGGCAAAGGACCAAATCCCCATACTCCACCACGGCCAGAACCAGCGCCGGACGCCGCTTGGTTTGGCTCAGGTCGGAGAAGGGAAACCGGACTAGGACGACGTCTCCTCTTGCAAACTGGCCCATGCGTCATCTTCCTCGTTTCGGTTCCAGTCTTTGGCCCAAGCGGTTTCGCTGGCGCTCGCCAGGTTGACGTCATTTTCTTCACCCCCGGCGCCACCGTCGTCCACCACCACCGTCAAAATTACCTGAGTTGGTTTGGTAATGGTCAGGAGGGAGGACACCATCTCGACTCGGCCATCCGGATTCAGGATGGCTTCAATCGCTCTCAGGGTCTTGGCCATGGGGAAAGTGTAGCAGGTCTTCGGGAATCTGTCGCGTTCAAGTCGATTTCTGTCTCAAACCCGTGGCGAAGCGGTGCGTATTTTTGAAATAGAGATTCTGGCGCGCTGAAGCGGATCGCTCACCGTCCTAAGACCTCCCCCCGCAACAAACGCCCGCCCTCGCCACAAAGCCGCAAATAGAAGTCACTCGGCAGTCCCTCATGGGTCAGGAACTCGCTGCCGCCCGCGCCAGCTTCACCCGTGGGCGGTTCGTTCGTGCATTTAAAGATGGCGGTGCCTTCGTCCATCTCGTCGAACATCGCTACGTAAACGGCTTCGGCGCCGGAGGCTCTGGCTTGGATGAATTGTTCCCAGAGGAACTTTCCGCCCAGCCGGGGAATCTGGCCCAGGGGTTCTCCGCCTTGGTGGAGGTTGCGCCAACTGAAGCCGGGGAACACGACGGGCAGGTAGCTGGTGTTCCGTTCCGCGCACCAGGCGAGATCCGGTTCCCAGTCGCGTTGGCGATGACGCCGGGCTTCCTCTGGCGTGGAATAGCGGCCGACGGTCCAGGGGCTGATGACGTCCGCGAGCTTGGCGATTTCTTCCAATAGGGTGGGATTCGCCGTGGCGTCTCGGTCTCCGCTTCGCCAGCCGGTGGGTACGCCGATCATGATTGAGAAACCGCCCCAGTCCGGGTTGTGCTTGAGGAGGCGGAGGAACTCCGCCTGCTTCTCCAGGGTGGGGCGTGTTTTGCCGTCGGAATCTGAAAAGCCGATTCCCCAGACCGCGACCAGGGGCTTGCCCAGGTGGTAGAGGTAGGCGCGGTCCGCCGGGTCGAGACCCAGGTTCATCTGGGTGCGCAGGTGCTTCCAGTCGGCATAGACGCGGTCCATGTCCGCGTCGCCCATGCCGCTCAAGTCGTACATCAGCGCCCAGGCGCGGCCGTGGGCGTTCGCGGCGGCACGGCAGTTGAGCAGTACGCGATTGGTCCGGCGGAGTTGGCGGTAGTCCGAGAGGTGGGGAGAGGCGGCGTTGGCGAAACGCTGCACGAAAGCGCCGTCTATTCCATACTCCGCCATCCAGCGAAAGTGCCGGACCACCGTGGCGGCATTTTGGGAACTGAAAACATGAGCCTGAGAACCGTCCGCGTGGCGGAAAAGGGTTTTGAATTTCTCCGCTTCCGAAAGTTCCGAAACGTCCGGCCAGAGGTCGATGGAGCAGTGTCCGGGCTCGAATTTTCCATCCACCCCCTGGTAGTGCGTCCACCCCGTTTCCGAGCCGTCACCTGGGCAGGAGAACCACCCTTGGTAGCCGCAGTAGACTCTACCGCCGGTGAACGCGTCCTGGACCATGGACCGGTTCGCCGGGACCTCCGGGCTGGCCGCCAGGGGAGCCAGCCCGGCGTAGGCTTCTTCATAAGTGACCAGATGCCTGGGTTCCTGAGCGTGAATGCCTGGCGGAAGCCAACAGGCCCAGCAGGAAAGGGCGGCCAGCAGAAAGATCATCGGGGCCTGACGGGAAAGAAGCGCGGGAAGGGGAGTCTTCAAGGTGAGGAAATTCGGGGAGGCAGGTGAGGGGAAAACGATGCGAGAAAGTTCCCGCCGGCTCAAGAGGGAAGCGATTTGCCAAAAACAACCCAACGGGGGCTCCGTGCCCTCCGGCCTTGACGAACCGGGTGGAGAGGGCTCTTATCCGGACGGAACGGGACACCCGGCCCGGGCCTTTTTGCCATGATATTATCGGACAAATCCATCCTCGAAGCCATGGAGCGCGGCGAAATCGTGATCGAGCCCTTCGACCGCGAAAAGCTTGGCACCAACAGCTACGATGTGCATCTCAGCGGCCACCTCGCCACCTACAAAGAGCGGGTTCTGGACGCCAAGAAACACAACGAGATCGTGCATTTTGAGATTCCGCCGGATGGCTACGTCCTGGAACCGCAGATTAACTACCTGGGCGCTACCCAGGAATACACTGAGACGCACACTTGCGTGCCGTTTCTAGAGGGCAAGTCCAGTGTGGGCCGCCTGGGGATCGATATCCACGCCACCGCGGGGAAGGGAGACGTTGGTTTCTGCAACTACTGGACGCTGGAGATTTCCGTGAAGCAGCCCGTGCGCGTCTATGCCGGCATGCCGATCGGTCAGCTCATCTACTTCCAGGTGGAAGGGGAGATCTTGACGTCATACGGGGACAAGGGTTCCGCGAAATACAATGCCAAAACGGACCGCCCAGTGGAGTCCATGATGTGGCGGAATAAGTTTTAAAGCCTGAGCCTGGGATTCCGGTTAGAGACCCAAGGCGTTCACTCCGCTTTCCCGAAGAGCTTCAGGTATTCTCCGTAGCCTTCACTTTCCAGGTTTTCCACGGGAATGAAGCGAAGCGAGGCAGAGTTGATGCAGTAGCGCAGGCCGGTGGGTTTCGGGCCATCGGGGAAGACATGGCCCAGGTGAGAGCTGCCCGTGCGGGACCGGACTTCGGTGCGGTGCATGCCGTGGCTAAGGTCCTCGACCTCGACGACTTCGTCCTGGTCGATTGGCTGGAAGAAACTCGGCCAGCCCGTGCCGGAGTCGTATTTGTCCTGGGAAGAGAACAGTGGCTTACCGGACACGATGTCCACGTAGAGTCCCGGCTGCTTGTTAGCCCAGAACTCATTGTCGAAGGGCGGTTCGGTGCCGCATTGCTGCGTCACCCGGAACTGCAAGGGAGTGAGCTTGTCTTTCAGATTGATCTCAGCGTCTGACATGGTGAGGAATGGTTAGGATTGGGAGGAACAGGCAATCCGGAACATGCGGAGAGGCCATTCCACGGGCGCTTCAGACCAATCTCTCTCGCAATGTGGCGGTTGACAATCGAAACGCCAGGACCAGGGCTCCGGAATTTGGAAGCCAGGGAGCGGATTCGATGGAGTCGTAAGAGTTACGCCTTTCATGACGGGCGAGGCTGATCTTTTCGAAAGAAGAAAAATGTGCTTATCTTAATATCTCTTAAGTAAAATCCCGATATTCTGATGTCATTGCGTTCGTCGATTTTCTTAGTGACTTCAGCAAGCCTGGCTTGCCTGTTGTTCTCTTCCTGCGCCTCCAAGTATCCAGGCTATAAGAGAGCGCCCTACACGATCCGGGGCCAGCGCTACTACCCTCTGGAAGTAGAGGAGGCCCTGGTGTTCCGGGAGGAGGGAGTCGCGTCCTGGTACGACGAGCGCCGGTTTTTCGGGTTGAAACGCGGTACAACGGCTTTGGGGGAATCTTTCCGTCCGGGGGCTCGCGCGGGAGCGCACAAGACCCTGCCGCTGCCCTGCAAGGTGCGGGTGACCAACCTTGAGAACGGCCGGACGACGGTGCTGCGTTTGAATGACCGGGGGCCGTTCATTTCCGGGCGCATCCTGGACGTGACGCCCGCGGTGGCGCATGACTTGGGATTTCGGGACCGGGGCCTGACGAAGGTGCGGATAGAAGTGATCTCCGTGGGCGATGGCCGTTATGAAGTAAAGGCCCGCTCCCGCAGGCGCCACAGCGATCATTGGGCCCTGCTCGGGTAGCCCTCTGGAAGCGGCGTCTCAAGCCCCTCGCCTGGGGGTCGCGCGAGTCAGCTTCAGGCGACGCAGGCGCAGGGCATTGGCGATGACGGACACGCTGGAAAAGCTCATCGCCGCTCCGGCGATCATGGGGCTGAGCAGGGTGCCGGTGAGGGGGTAGAGCACGCCCGCCGCGATGGGGACGCCGATGGCGTTGTAGATGAAGGCGAAGAACAGGTTCTGCCGGATGTTCCGCATGACGGACCGGCTGAGCGTGAAGGCATTGACGATGCCCTGAAGATCGCCCTTCACCAGGGTGATGCTGGCGCTTTCGATCGCGACGTCCGTGCCGGTGCCCATGGCGATGCCGACGTGGGCCTCCGCCAGCGCGGGAGCGTCGTTGATGCCGTCTCCGGCCATGGCCACGATGGCGCCACTGGACTTGAGCTCTTTGACCAGATCGATCTTGTCTTGGGGGGAGAGACCGGCGCGGACCTCGTCGATGCCCAGTTCCTTCGCCACGGCGGCGGCGGTCTTTTCGTTGTCGCCCGTGGCCATGACGACGCGGATACCGCGCCCATGCAAGGCGGCGATGGCGTCCGGAGTGGTGTCTTTGACGGGATCGGAAATGCCGAGCACGCCTAAGGCGGTCTCGCCTTTCGTCACCCACACGGCGGTCTGGCCTTGGGCCTGGAGTTCTTCCGCTTTTTGGCTTAGTTCTTCGGGAATTTCAGCGCCGGCTTCCTCTTCCACAAAGCGGCGTTGTCCCACGCGCACGCTTGCCCCTTCCACCCGGCAGGTCACGCCGCCGCCCGTGGTGGACTGGAAGTCCTTCGCGTCCGGAAGAGACAGGCCGCGTTCTTCCGCCGCTTCCACGATGGCGCGGGCCAGGGGGTGTTCGCTGTGGGTTTCCACTGCCGCCGCCAGCCGGAGCAGGGACTCTTCGTCTCCGCCGCCCGCGGCGAGGATGGCGGTTACGCGCGGTTTTCCGGCGGTGAGGGTGCCGGTCTTGTCGGTGATGAGAGTGTCCACCTTTTCGGCGGTCTCGATGGCCTCCGCGTCTTTCACCAAGACGCCGGCGGTAGCGGCGCGGCCCACGCCCACCATGATGGACATGGGCGTGGCCAGTCCGAGGGCGCAGGGGCAGGCGATGATGAGGACCGCGACGGCATTCACCAGGGCATGGGCCAGCGCGGGCGAGGGGCCCCATACCGCCCAGATGACGAAGGCCGCCACCGCCGCCAGCAGCACGGCGGGCACAAAGTAGCCGGACACCGTGTCCGCCAGTTTCTGGATGGGGGCGCGGCTGCGCTGCGCCTCCGCCACGAGGTGGACGATCTGGGAGAGCAGGGTGTCGCCGCCGACTTTTTCCGTCCGCATCAGGAAGGAGCCGGTCTGGTTAACCGTGGCGCCGATGACGGCATCTCCCGCCGCCTTGCGCACGGGCACGGGTTCGCCAGTGATCATGGACTCGTCCACATGGCTGGAGCCTTCCGTGATGACGCCGTCCAGCGGTACTTTTTCGCCGGGGCGGACACGGAGCACGTCACCGGGCTGGATGTCATCCACGGGCACGTCTTCTTCCTTGCCGTTCGCTCCCACGCGGTGGGCTGTTTTGGCCGCGAGCCCGAGAAGGGACTTGATGGCCTGGCCGGTCCTGGACCGGGCCCGGGCTTCCAGGAGTTGCCCCAGCAAGACCAGGACGGTGATGATGGCGGCGGACTCAAAGTACACGCCCACTTCGCCGTGCTGGCGAAAGCTCTCCGGGAAGATACCCGGCGCAAGGACCGCCGCGGCGCTGAACCCCCAGGACGCGCCGACCCCCATGGAGATGAGGGTGAACATATTAAGACTGCGGTTGACGATGGAGTTCCAGCCACGCCGGAAAAACAGCGCACCGGCCCACAGAACCACCGGCGTGGCGAGGGCGAACTGGATCCATTTGGAAACCGAGTGTGGTATGAGATGCTCCAGGCCCAGTCCCGGAATCATCGGCGCCATGGCCAGGATCAACACGGGCAGGGAGAGCGCGGCGGCAATCCAGAAGCGGCGGTTAAGGTAGCGGATCTCCTCTTCCGCCGCGGCATCACCATCCGCTCCGGCGTTCATGGGCTCCAGCGCCATGCCGCACTTGGGACAATCGCCCGGCTCGTCGCGGACGATCTCCGGGTGCATGGGACAGGTGTAGAGCGTTTTTCCGGGGGGAAGCGACAGCGGCTCCAGGGACATCCCGCACTTCGGGCAGTCGCCAGGTTTAGTGGAAATCACCTCCGGGTGCATGGGGCAAGTGTAGCGGGCGCCGGACGCCGCCTCGCCGCCGGACGGGCTGTGCCCGCCACAGCAGGAATGGGCTTCCTTTTCCGGCTTGCCGTGATGGCAGGCGTGAGAGGCTTCGTCTTCCGGGTGATGGCCGGGCTCGTGAGACTCGTGGTGACAGCAAGACTCCGTTTCGTTGCCGTCTTCTGGATTTGAGGCGGCAGGGCGTTCGCCGTGACCGTGGTGATGAGAGTGGGAATCTTCGTGACCGTGTTTCATGACAGGCGTCTCCGGTAGAGTTGAAGGAGTTCTTCCAGCTTTTCTTTCGCGGCTTTCTTGCTGCCGGTGCTTTCCATGACGCAGTGGCGGACGTGGTCTTCCAGCAAGGTGGCTTCCAGGCCACGGAGGGCGGCGTGTATGGCGGAAATGGTGTGAAGGATATCCGGACAGTAGCGGTCTTCCTCGATCATCCGGCCCACGCCGGCGACCTGCCCGGCGATGCGGGCGACGCGGCCGTTCAGTTTCTTTTTCTGGCTCTCGTCACGCTTCATGCTTGTTTACATATAGGGGGTATGGGTATAAGGCAACCGGCAAAATTTTCTTTCAGAAGCTTGTGGTGGTTTCGCGCGGTTACGATCCGCTGCAGTGGGCGGAGGGAATGCCGGACTCCTTGGGAGGAATCTGAAGCGGTTCCCGGCCGGCCTTTTTTCGCATCCAGTTGATGGACTTGGCGATGGCCGGGAGCCTGACCAGGTACAGTTCCAAGCGGTTCTTTCCTGGAAAGTTGGCGAGGACCAGTCCCATGAAAATGGTGAGGAGCCCCTGGCCCGGCAAAGCGAGCATGGCGATTCCGGCAAGAATCAGGAAGAACCCGAGAAAGTTTTTCAGAACCAGGCCAGTCCACCGGAGCGTGGGGTGCTGTTGCCGAAAGGTATGGGGCCGGGCGCGCGGGCGCAGAAAGTAGTCCGGACTCATCCGGATGACGATCGCGGGAGTGACGATGAGGGAGGCGAGAAAGGTGAAGAAAGACAGTGTCACCGCGAGACCGGTGATGGCCTTGTGGTCTTTCATCCATTCGGTGGCCTGATCTATGAAGGCGGAGATCATGAGGTCCTTGGGGGGGGGGCTTAGGCGAGGGGCCGGCGTGGGGCAATCTGTTCTTTCACGACCACGCCGCTATCGGAAATAATGAGGTGATTGAAGACCAGGGGAACGTCCGTGAGAAATTCGATCTTCTCTTCAGTGGCGGGGGTAGTGAACTGGCAGACGCTACTCGCCACGCCGCTGTAGAACACGCCGTCCCTGAAAAGCTGAACGCCACGGTGGACGTGACCAAAGAAGACGCCCCGCAGCTTCCCGCCCGGCCACTTTGAGAGCCGGGCGTGGAAGGATTCGCCATTCTTCATCAGGAGGTAGCGGTCCATCCAGGGCGTATGAAGGGGCAGGGGCGGAAAGTGAACGAAAAGGGCCACGGGACCCTCATGCGCCAGGGCATCGGTTTCCAAAAGATCCAGTTGAGACTCTGGCAATTCGCCGCAGGGCTCTTCGTCATTTTCCAGGCGGGCGTCCAGTCCATAGACGCGGAGTCCGGGAAGGTCGATGCGGTAGAAGACGCGGTTGGGCTCCTCTGTCAGAAATACCGTGCCAGGAGGAAAGGTCAGGTGCTCCCGGATGAGATGGGCGTAGTCATGGTTTCCCGTGATGTAGGCGCAGGGGGCTTTCAACTGGCCGAAACACTTCGCCGCTACCTGGTAGGCCTCCGCCGTGGGGTAGTCGGTCACGTCGCCCGTATGAACGATGAGGTCCGGGGTGAAGTCGAGCGTGTTGACCGCCTCGACCAGTTGTTCCACCACCGGTTGAGTTCTCACGCCCCGCACTTCGTAGTCCGCACTGGGTCCCAGATGAGTATCGCTGAGATGAATCAGATGGAGAGGCATGGACGGGAGAATGGATTGGGGAAAGACAGAGGACTGAAGTAGGCCGCTGACAGGCTGGCGTGCTACCTGGCAGGCGTGGGAGGGCCGTAAATCCCGCCGGCCTACTTCCGGCGCTGGCTCAGGAGCCAATCATAGAGTTCCTTTGTATTGTAGGCCTCCGTCCAGGAATCGTGCGTGGCTTCCGGATAGACGGTCAGCTTGGCCGTTGTGGAACCGGCTTTTTTCAAGGCCTCGATCATCCGGCTGGATTCCTCCAGCGGCACGGTTTGATCTTTGGCTCCATGAAAGGCCCACACGGGCAGGTGAGGCATGCGTTTGCAAAGGTAGGGAGTGCCGCCACCGCAAATGGGGGCCACGGCGGCAAACTTGTCCGGGTAGCGGGTCGCAAAGTGCCAGGTACCATACCCTCCCATGCTAAGCCCCGTAAGGTAGACGCGATCGGGATCGACGCGCTGTTTCTTCTTAATGTGCTCGATCAGTTCCATGACCGGCTGCCAGGGCCACCAGTCGTCTTCCGGGCATTGGGGCGAGACGAGGATGAAGGGAAAGGATTCGCCAGCTTCCACCAGTTTCGGAGGACCGTGGACCTTGACCAGGTTGAGATCGTTACCCCGTTCGCCGGCGCCATGGAGAAACACCACCAGGGGCCAGCGTTCGCTCTTGTTGTTTTCGTAGCCTGGCGGCAGGTAGAGCAGGTAGTTCAGGCCCACCTTTTCCGTCTTTTTTTCGCTGAAGCCTTCATGGGTCTGCTGTGCTTGGGCAGACAGCGGGATCAGGCAAACGCAGGCAAGTACCAGAACCAGGATGACGGACAGAACAGGGACCGGGAAAGACTGGGGGTTGAGGAGGGGTGTTTTCATGGACTGCGGAAAAGTAGCATGGAATATCCTGCATGCGGTAGGCGAAAGGTTCTCCGGATACCGCCTGGGGATTCGGGCCTGGAAGCCAGGCAATTGGGGTGTGTGGACAAATTCTCGAACTGGCTGGATGGGATGAAAAGAGGAAATCGAATCAGCGCCGCAAGCAGTCTATTTTCCGCCTTCCTTTATGGGGACCACTCAACGGCGCCCGGCGCGCCTTGCCAGACGGGAATTGGTCACGCGCCGGGTAGCCCGCCAAGTTGCCCGCACCCCCCTAAACGATTCCTCCGCCGATGAACAAGCGGAACAGGGCCACGGCAAGAAAGACCAGGTTGATGATCAGGCCGGAGCGCTCTTTGCTGAGTGCGCCAAAGAAGACGCCAACCACCGTTCCCGCCACGACGATCCATTGCAGCCAGCCCAGCAGGGGAATGAGGCCAACAATCAGCAAGATGAGGCTGACAACAGCCATCAGGATGGAAATGACATTCATGAGGAGAATTGAGGAGGGGTGCAGCTAACTATTGTCGCGGACCTTCGCGCCCGCCATTACAATGGTGTCTGGGCTTTGTAACTTCAATCCGCGCCGCCATTGGGCGGCACTACCGGCCGGAAAGAAAGCGGTTCAGGTGGCTGGCGGCGAAGTCCGCCGGGTCCCAAAAGGCTTCCGTCAGCACATGGACGTTTTCCGGAGGCACGACGTAGGCGTGCGCGTGCAAGGCCTCATTTTCGGCCGTGAGAACCGGCACCAGTTCGCGGACATAAAACCAGTCTTCAAAGGTATCCAGCCGCGCCATGGTGCCCGGGTCGATCTCCCGGTAGAGCCGTCCTTTCACCCCATCAGTGGCGCTTTCATCCACGACAATGCCGGGGAACAATTCGTCCCGAACGCCAAAGATGCGGTACCCGGGCAGCGTGGCTTCCACCGAAGGAAACGGCCGTCCCGTCACCCTCAGCCACACGGTATCGAACATCAGCGTGCCGTAGGTGAAGAGGTTCATGGGAGGCGGAAGTGACGGCTATTGAGGCGGCTCTGGTGACCGTTTCTACTTCTTAGCACTGGGTGTGCCATCGCGCCAGCCCGCGGGGTTTCCCTATTTCTTCTGATGGCTCGAACAAACGGAAACCGGACCTCGTGTGGAACCCGCCAGAGGCACGGGTGCAGGTATCTTGTCTATCCGGGAAACGGAAGCTCCGGTCCCGGATAGACTTACCCGAAGGGCGGGGGAAGTCGACAACATGGCGTTCCCTGTCGTAATTCATGGGGACGGCTTCATGAAGATTCTGATTCTCACCTACGGTTCGCGGGGCGACGTGCAGCCATACGCCGCCTTGGGAGTAGGGCTGCGGCGGGCGGGTCACCATGTGACGGTCGCCACCAGCACGCGGTTTGAGGATTTTGTCAGGGCCAATGGTCTTTCATTCGCTGGTTTGAGCGATGGCCTTCTCGCCATTATGGATACTGGCCAGGGCCGCGACCTGATGGAGAATACGTCGAATCTCTTCCAGGTTCTCCGCCGCACTTTCAGCATGATGAAGCAGGTGGGCCCTCTGCAGGAGGAGTTGCTCCGGGATGGTTGGAACGCCGCCCAGGAGGCGGAGCCGGATCTCATCCTTTTCCACCCGAAGGCGTACGGAGGCCCCCACTTTGCCGAAAAGCTGGGCGTTCCCGTCATTCTGGGCCTTGCCATTCCCATGCTGGTTCCTACCGCGGAGTACCCGAACATGGGGTTCCCGAAACTGAAGCTTGGCGCTGGATACAATCGCTGGACCTACCATTTCGTAAACTGGCTCACCGGAGTATCGGCCGGAAAGTATGTGAGAGCTTGGCGCGATGCACACGGCCTGCCCCGGCAGAAGCGTTTCGATCTCCTTCACACGGCCGGGGGAGAGCCCATTCCCGTGCTCCACGCCATCAGCCGCCATGTCGTTCCCGTGCCCTCCGATTGGCCGGACACCGCCAGGCTGACAGGCTACTGGTTTCTCGACGAGTCGCCAGAGGACGGCGCGGCTGGAGAGAGTTGGCCGCCGCCTCCCGAACTGAGCGCCTTCCTGGAGGCGGGACCGCCCCCGGTTTACGTTGGTTTTGGGTCCATGGCGGGGAAAGACCCGGCTCGATTGGCAAGCATCGCCACTGCTTCACTTGAAAAGGCGGGGCTGCGCGGCATCCTGGTCACGGGGTGGGGAGGATTGAAGGCAGACCAACTGCCGGACTCCATTCTGAAAATCGATCAAGCGCCGCATCATTGGCTCTTTCCACGAATGGCCGCCATCGTCCACCATGGGGGAGCCGGCACCACCGCCGCTGCTCTACGCGCGGGGAAACCTTCCGTGGTTGTCCCCTTTTTCGGAGATCAGCCATACTGGGGCCAGCGCGTTCGTGACTTGGGAGCAGGCAGCGAACCCATCCCGCAAAAGAAGCTGACCGTGGAGAAATTGACCCAAGCGCTTCGCGAAGTCACCACGGATTCCGCGATCCTGACGAACGCACAGAAACTGGGACGAGAAATCCGCGCGGAGGATGGCGTCCAGGAAGCGGTCTCTTTCGTAGAGGATTTTGCCGCGGCGTGACGGATAAACGGACTGGGTTTCCAGTGCCAAGACCGTTACTCCAAGACTGAGTGCCAATGCTTGACAATTAAACTCTTCACCGGTCACATCCCTTATCATGAAACGCCAACAACCAGACTCCGTCCGCCGCCCGTTCCAGGCTTCTCCCCGCACCGCCGCGGTGGCTGCTTCCGCGGTGACCGCGGCCATCATGGCTTCCGCGCAGATGACCCAGGAAGCGCAGGCTCAGCCGCCCCAGGCTCCCAAAGCCAAGCCGGGTGCCGTGCAGTTCAGTGACCAGGACGCCGTCAGCAAGTTCTACATCCGGGGTTACAACTACTGCGACGCCATGGTCCTGGCGGACTTCTGGAAAGAGTCCACGCCATATGACGCGAAAGTGCGCCTGGGTCATAAAATTCTGGCCTGGGGCCCCTCGGATGGAGAGTTTCATGTGCGTCAGGCCCGGGGCGAAGCGCTGAAGAAGCCTGTCGAAGAACTGCCCTGCTGGTACACGGATGGTGGCTACTCCTATGACGATGCCGAGCTGCTCGGCCAGTACTGGGGCACCGGCATTTCCGATTCCAAGATCCGTATGACTCGCCTCCTCATCGGTGGCAATGACGTCGTCATCAAAGCGGCGCTGCGGTCCGCCCACGCCGGCCAATGAGTTTCTCCGCCAGCGACCAGCGGGGTCCGGTGGACCTGGGTCCCCTGGGGCTGGAGATCGAACTGCTGGCTCCTCCCGGAAATAGCCGGGAGGACTTGGCGAAGGCGATCGCCCGTCACCATGGTGGGAACGTAAGGCGTTTCTTTCATCCTCAAGGCGAGCCGAGCAAGGCGCCGAACACGCCTTTCTTTGAGAACCTGACGCTCGGCTTCGCCGTGGAAGACGCTGAAGGGCGGCTCCTCGCGCAGTGCGTGGACGACCTGACCCTCCAGGACGACCTGGACCGGCGCCACCCGCCACGGCCGGGTTGGTACCGCATCGTCAGTGACGATTCACGGATGCTGCACTTGACCATGCGGCAGGCGGATCCCACGGCTCCGCTGGAAACCGTGCTCCAGCCCATTGCCGGTCTCTTCGGCACGCAGGTGGAGGAAGGCGTGGCGGGAATGCGGCGCGTGGCGGATGTCACGGGCGCCCCCATCGTGCTCGGGGCCACGCTTCCGGGGGAGCGCGAGCGTCCCTGCGAACTCATCACCCCGCCCATCGCGTCCGATCATCTTCACCAGGTGGAAACCTTGTTGGGGCTGGCGTTGGAGCTGGGCTTCACCGTCCCGGCGGAGGGCGCCATCCACATTCACTTTGACGGCGCTCCGCTGTGCCACCCCGTCACCGTGGCCCACCTGGTGCGTTTCTTCAGCGCCCACGGAGAGGCCCTGAAGGACCACTTCGGGACCAACCCCCGCTGCCGCCGTCTCGGCGGATGGCCGCCTGAACTGCTGGAGTTTGTCAGCTACCCTGGGTTCCTCGCCCTCGACTGGGAAGGGGCCCGTGAGCAACTCATCGAACTGAAGCTGACCAAGTACTGCGACTTCAACCTTCGCAACCTGGTCCTGCCGCTGCCTGACAAACACACCTTCGAGGTCCGTATCCTGCCCGTGTGGCTGGATGCCGTGAAGATCCTGGAAGCGGCGACTGTCTTCGCGGGTATTCTCGGCTGGGCGAAGGATCACGCCGGGGGTGGCCTCAAGCCCGTCCCTGAAGACCTGTCCGGCTTTCTGAATTTGCAGCCGCAACCGTAAACGCTCAGGCCGAACTCGCGAGTAGCTCCGCCGCTTTCTCCGCCTGTTGCCGGTGGAGCATGAGGTGAAAACCGAACATGCAGTGCCAGTCATGCGCGGTCATGAGTCCGAACTGCGGGTGTTGACGCTTTGTCGACTTTCGCAGATTGATGTCCGCCAATTCACCTTCCACCAGGGCGAGAAAATCTTCCACGGAAGTTCGGAATGCCTCGACCTGCTCCGGTCCGGGACTGGCGGAGGGAACGGTGTCGGTTTTGGCGTTGAACGTGGTCTCGTAGGGCGTTCCGCGCGCCAGGCTTGCGACGACTCGCGTGATCTCCCCGTTCACGATCAGGTTGTGCTCCAGCATCTGGTAAACCGACCAGTCGCGCATGTCTTCATCGATGCCCATCAGTTCCGGCACCCGAACCGGCCGGGCGGCCAGCTCCGTTCCCAGGTCTTCCGCCACCTTCAGGGTGAGCTCGTATTCCCGGCGGATTTCTTCCGTTGCCGCCTTGGGCGATTGCAGGGCGAACTTGGTTCGCACCATGGCTTTGATGAGAGGGTTGGCTGGCATCGCGGAGGAAGAGGGTCAGGGTTTCAGAAAAAGGTGGCGGCTCATGGCTCTTGGGGGCGGAACATCGCGCTCCGATCCTTCCCGCAGAGAGTGTGCCAGCTTAGTATGTTTAGAACAGGCCGGGACAAGAGCCAAATCTTCTATGGCAGGTCGTCCATGGTATAGAAGGGCAGCTTCAGTTGCTTCGCGGTTTGAAGGACGTGTTCCAGCGCCGCCGGGCTGAGGCGGTTCCCTTTTCCTGAGTCCGCGATGCGGTGGGCGTAAAGCACCAGCACCTCTCCGTTTTTCGCCGCCCGGGCGAGGGCTCCGTCGATCTGCTCGAAGGTGCGGTCTTCCTTTTCTGGCGCGAAGTCGATGCCCTTGGCCTCCAGGCAGCCGTTTTCGGGATCTGCGATTCCGTCCCTTGGGACAAAGAACGGATTGTCGTCCCGAAGGTTGCGGCCGGTGGCCAGGCTTTTCCCGGTACGGAGATGGCGAAACACTTTGAGTAGAGCGGCATCCGTCTCCTCATTGTTCTGGCTCATCGGATAGGCGAAGGAGACCGGTTCAAAGCCCTCGGCCCGGAAGGCCTCCAACTGGGGCAGCACCTCGTCTCGGACGTAGTCTTCCGCTGAGTGTTCCGCCGCATAATTCACGGCGCTGTAGTGATGCACGCTGTGGCAGCCGATGGCGTGACCGTGCCGCTTCAATTCCCGCGCCGTCGTCAGCGTCTTCCCGTCGATCTCGCCGCTGATGAAGAAAGTCGCCTTGGCGCCGTATTTTTCGAAGAGGGGCAGCGCGGCCAGCCAGTCGTCAAAATTCCGGTCATCAAAGGTCAGTACCACGCCGCCGCTGAGGAGAGGGGCGGGCTCCGGTCCGGCCAAGGAAACCGGTATGATGGCCAAGCTCAGCGCCAGGAAAATCAGTGCGGCCGGAAGGCTGTCTTTCCAATGTGACTTGAGAGATTGCATGGGATTGCGATGACCACCTTACCATATTGATAGGTGAAAGGCTCAGACCTTCATCCAGGTTGGCGGCACCAGGTGGGGCTTGCCTTTGTCCTCCTGAGCCATCCAGCGGGCGGGGCAGCGGACCTGTTTGTCCGGCGCGGCGCCCATCCAGGCAGCCCACCAGGAGAGCGTGCTGTTGGCGGTGATGAAGTGACGGCAACTGCGCATGATGGCGAAGTCGTGGATGACATCCCCAGCCGTCTGCCCCGAGACGAAGGTGATGGCGGCGTCCGTGGGAGTGAAGTTTTCCTTCACCCAGGCAATGTCGTCCGAAAAGACATACAGCCTGGGGGTGGGGGAGGTCAGGTGAGGGCGCAGCGATTCCAGGGCTGCTTTATAGTAGTCCAGCCCGCACACCCCGAAGATCTGATTGATAACCGGGCTGGCCACGTAATCCCCCCGGCGAAAGTGGACACAGACGGATTCCGAGCCGGACGCTTCCTCTATTAGAGACTGAACCTCAGCCGGGGGAGGGGTGTTCAGGGTCAGATCTTCGGCGAGGAATCCGGTGTTTTGAGACGCTTCCACGTATCTCCAGGCGTCCCAGTAGCCGTCCAGGTAGATGCCGGAGCCATTTTCAGGGGCGGCCAGTTCCAGGTAGGCGGGATCGAAACCGGACCCGGCTTCCCGGACCAGGGTCAGGTTCTCGGCGGCAAAGTCGTGGCCGGGGACCTCCTTGTCCCGGTGGACGAGCTTCGTCAGCTCGGCACGGATCTGAAAACGGCCCAGCTCGAACTGCCGGAGGGGAAAGCTGTCGAAATGCCCGAGGTCCAGAGAGAGAGAGGCGTTCAGGCGGTCCGCCAAGTGGCGGGCCATGGAATACTGGAAGAGTTGGTTGCCGAGGCCGCCTTTGATGCGCGCGATGATCATGCGTAAACGAAGAATGAAGATAGGAGCCGTAGAGGATGAACCGCCCGCAAAAAGACGCAAGAAGAAGGAAAAGAAAGGGCTTTAGGCAAAAATTGCGGCAACCGGGGCCCAAACCCGCACTTGCCAGTTGACGAAAGGGCGGTCTGTGGGACAGTCACGGCCCGCCCTTTCCGGGTTGACAACCGGGAGGGAATGCCAAATTTTTTGGTCTGAAAGGGCAGGATAGCTCAGGGGTAGAGCAGAGGACTCATAAGCCTTTGGTCGGCGGTTCAAATCCGCCTCCTGCTACCAAAAGACCGGAAATTTAGGGATTTGCCAGACTCCGTTCAGGCAGTGGGACCACCTGGAAGTTTGAGGAGTGACAAATTCTTCAAAATTTCCTCAAAATGATCTTGCGCCCTTGGGGTGCGGACATATATTCCCGCCCTCCCCGCAGCCGCCTTCGGTTTGCGAAAAGGCCGGGGAGACTGTTTTCAACCCTGAGTGCCGCCGCGGCGTGCGCCCCCTCTGACTCAGAAAGGAGGGGCGAGCTGTCTGCAAGTCATAAGGGTGAGGTGGCGTCTCGTGGAAAGACTGAAACCGAAAATTTTGTAGAACTTAGATATGCCAACGATCAACCAACTGGTCCGGAAAGGACGCGCGGACAAGGCGGAGAAATCAAAGTCTCCCGCCCTCCAGAGCTGTCCCCAGCGGCGCGGGGTGTGCCTTCAGGTTTACACCCGCACGCCGAAGAAGCCCAACTCCGCCTTGCGTAAGGTGGCGAAGGTGCGTCTGACCAATGGCTACGAGGTGATCGCTTACATCGGAGGGGAAGGGCACAACTTGCAAGAACACTCCATCGTGCTGGTGCGCGGCGGACGTGTGAAGGACTTGCCGGGTGTGCGTTACCATGTGGTCCGTGGCGCTTTGGACACCCTGGGTGTCGATGGCCGCGGCCAGTCCCGCTCCAAATACGGAACTAAACGACCGCGTAAAACGGGAGGTGGTTGATCGGATCCTGGTAACAGGAGCGTGATCAACTGCTTCTTCGCGATACGAAAGTTCTTAGAAACTCTGAGGATTATCCTATGTCACGAAGAAAAAAAATCTTTCATAAGCCTGAGCACCGGGATCCCCGGTACGATAGCGTTCTGGTGGCGAGATTGATCGCCAAGGTTATGGGCCGTGGTAAAAAGGCCCTGTCCGAGCGGATTGTGTATGCCGCCATCGAGCGTGCCAACGAGGGCTCGGACGCCGTGGATCCCCTGGAGATCCTCAATCGCGCCGTGGAAAACGCGAAGCCTCGCGTGGAAGTCAAAAGCCGCCGCGTGGGTGGCGCCACCTATCAGGTGCCGCTGGAAGTCGATCCGGACCGTCAGGAGTCTCTGGCCATGCGTTGGCTGGTAAGCGCGGCCCGCGGCCGCCGTGGCATCCCGATGCATGTGGCTCTGGCGACTGAGATCAAGGATGCCAGTTCCAATTCTGGCAACGTCGTTCGCAAGCGCGACGACACTCACAAAATGGCGCAGGCTAACCGCGCGTTTGCCCATTTCCGCTGGTAGTTCGTCCGCCTCTGGGCGGCCTTATTGCCTCAGACCCTTTAACTTTGAGTTTGTGCCGAGACCCCCGGTCACACCGAAACACTAACGCCTTCTCTCTCTTCGACCGATGAGTGCCACCGTTCAAGAACCTAAGACCAAGAATCTGAATTCTCCGAAGCGTCCCGTAACGCTGGAGAAGACCCGTAATATTGGGATTGCCGCGCACATTGACGCCGGTAAGACCACGCTGACGGAGCGTATTCTGTTCTACACCGGCATGATCCATAAAATCGGTGAGGTGCACGATGGCGCCGCCACCACGGACTGGATGGAGCAGGAGCGCGAGCGTGGCATTACGATTACTTCCGCCGCCGTTACCTGTACCTGGAAGCAGTTGGAAGAAGAGAATATCTTCAAGCTGTTCGCGGGTCAGGATCAGCGGGTTAACATTATCGACACTCCCGGTCACGTGGACTTCACCGCGGAGGTGGAGCGTTCTCTTCGTGTTCTGGATGGCGCCATCGTGGTGTTCTGCGGGGTGGCGGGTGTGCAGCCTCAGTCCGAAACGGTTTGGCGTCAGGCGACCAAGTATAAGGTGCCGCGCATTGTCTTCGTAAACAAGATGGACCGCACCGGCGCAAATTTCGATTCCGTGGTCACGGAAGTGCGCGAAAAGCTCGGCGCGAACGCGCATCCCATCCTGATCCCGATCGGCGCCGAAGATCAGCTCAAGGGGCAGATCGACGTCATCAACAAGAAGGCGGTCATTTACAAGGATGACGATGTTTTTGGTTCCACTTATGACGTCAAGGAATTGACCGAAGATCAGCAGGCTATTGCGGACGCGGCCTACGACGAACTGGTGGAAGCCCTGGTGGATGCCGATGAAGAGATCGGCATGATGTTCCTGGAAGAGGCGGACATTTCCGTCAAGGATGTGAAGCAGGCGCTGCGCCGCGCGACCATTGCCAACAAGATCATCCCGGTGGTGGGTGGTTCCGCCTTCAAAAACAAGGGCGTTCAGTACTTGGTGGACGCGGTCGTTGACTACCTGCCCAGCCCCATTGAGATCCCGGCCGCCGTCGGGATGGATCCGGACGACGAGAACATCAAGATCGAAGTTGTTTCCGATGACAGCGCGAAGTTCTGCGCCTTGGCATTCAAGCTCTGGTCCGACAAATTCGTCGGTAAGCTGGTTTTCATCCGGGTTTACTCCGGCTGCGTGTCCAAGGGTGACACGGTTTATAACCCCCGGACCCGTAAGCGGGAACGCATTGGCCGCCTGATTCAGATTCAGTCCAACCAGCACACGGACATTGAAACCTGTTACTCCGGTGACATTGCCGCCATCGTTGGTATCAAAAACATCACCACTGGCGATACTCTGGCTCTGGATGGGTTTGATGTGGTTCTTGAGCCGCCGGCCTTCCCGGAGCCGGTTATCTCCATGTCTGTCGAGCCGAAGACCAAGGCCGACCAGGAGAAGATGGCCAACGCGCTGCAACGCTTGTCTGAGGAAGATCCCACCTTCGTGGTGAAGACCGACGAAGAGACCGGTCAGACCATCATTGCTGGAATGGGTGAGCTTCACCTGGAGGTGATCCAGGACCGCATGAAGCGGGAATTCAGCGTGGAAACCAATGCTGGTAAGCCGCAGATCGCTTACCGCGAAACCATTACCGCCGCCGCCGATGGCGTGGAAGGTAAGCTGGTTAAGCAGACGGGTGGCCGCGGTCAATACGGGCACGTCATCGTCAACATCCGGCCGAATGAAAAAGGCAAGGGGCTGGAAGTGGAGAACAAGGTCGTGGGTGGTGACATTCCGAAGGAATACATCAACGCCTGTATCGCCGGGGTAAAAGAGTCCATGCTCAACGGCATCATCGCCGGGTTCCCGGTGGTGGACGTGGCCGTCGAGATCATTGGCGGTTCCAGCCACGACGTGGACTCCAACGAGCAGGCCTTCAAGATGGCGGCCATCTTCGCCGTGAAGAACGCCTTCAAGAAAGCCAAGTGCATCCTTCTTGAGCCCATCATGGGTGTGGAAGTGGCGACTCCGGAAGATTACCAAGGCGACATCATTGGCGACTTGAATCGCCGCCGGGGCAAGATCAATCAGATCGACACCAAGAACGGTCTGAGCCTGGTGAAGTCCGAAGTGCCTCTGGCTGAAATGTTCGGTTACTCCACTGACATGCGGAGTTTGTCCTCCGGCCGGGCGAGTTTCTCCATGGAGCCCTCTCACTTTGAGGAAGTGCCGCGCAACATCGTGGACGACATCGTGGAACAACGCGGCGGTAACTCCAACTAACCCTAATCAGAAACCCTTTCCGGGCGTAGCGCCCCATCACTCACCCAATTTCCCTACTGAGGAGACAGCGGCATGCAAAACACCAGCATTAGAATAAGGCTTCGGGCTTACGACCACCGGATCCTCGATAAGTCCACCGCGGACATCGTGGAAACGGCCAAGCGTACTGGCGCCAAAGTGGCGGGGCCCATACCGTTGCCTACGCGTATTGAAAAATTCAGCGTGAACCGTTCCCCTCACGTGAACAAGAAATCCGCCGAACAGTTCGAGATTCGGACTCACAAGCGGTTGCTGGACATCGTGGATCCCACGGCGCGCACGGTGGATGAGCTTAAAAAGCTCAACCTTCCCGCCGGCGTGGACATCACCATCAAGATTTAGAACTTTTACTAACACCAACGGTTAGGAGCCGAGGGCTTAACTATGAGCATCGGATTAATTGGAAAGAAAGTAGGAATGACTCGCGTCTTCAACGACGAAGGCGAGGCCATTGCCGTGACTGTGATCGACATCAGCGATAACGTTTTCATCCAGAGCAAGACTCAGGAGAAAGACGGTTACTCCGCGGTGCAGGTCGGATTTGAAACGGTAAAGGAAAGCCGGGTGAATAAACCGGAGACGGGTCATTTCAAGAGTAACGGCGCCGCGCCGAAGCGTGTGGTTCGCGAGTTCCGCCTGGACAGCGACGAGCAGCTTCCGGAAGTGGATCATCCCGGCATCGACCTCTTTGAGGAAGGTCAGTGGGTGGACGTTATTGGTACCAGCAAGGGTAAGGGTTTCCAGGGCGTAGTGAAGCGCTACGGTTTCGGAGGTCTTCCCCAGACGCACGGTTCCATGATGCACCGCCGGACGGGTTCCGTGGGTCCGGGCACGACGCCGGGCCGCGTTTGGAAGAACAAGACAATGCCTGGTCAGCACGGTAATTACCGGAAGACGGTGCAGAACCTGAAGATTGTGAAGAAGCGGTCCGAGGACAAAGTGCTGCTCATCAGCGGCGCGGTTCCCGGTCACAACGGCGGTTACGTGATCGTGCGTCCGGCGGTGAAAAAAGAAGCGCCCGCGCAGAACCTGAAGAAGCAGGCCAACGGTGGCGAAACCAGCGAGGCGTAACGAAGAGAATTTAATCGGGAGCGCAGAGTCCGGAGCGATCCGGGCAAAAAGTCCCAAGAGGAGCTGAGACAATGGCTACGAACGTTTTATCCATCGAAGACGCGAAGAACGCGAACATCGGCATCATCGAAGAGGGTGATCGCGGGGTGCAGGCCGTGCATGAGGTGATTACCGCCATGCGCGCCAACCGCCGCTCCGGTACCGCCCAGGCCAAGACGCGGGGTGAGGTGTCCGCCTCCAACCGCAAGCCCTGGCGCCAGAAAGGCACGGGCCGCGCCCGTTCCGGCCGCACCTCCTCCCCCGTGTGGCGGGGTGGTGGCGTGGTGTTCGGTCCGCGCAATCGCGACTACTCCAAGCTGGTGAACAAGAGCGTGCGCCGCCTGGCTTTCGCCAAGGCGCTCAGCGAGCGCATCGCGGAAGGCGACGTGCTTTCCGTCCCGGCCTTCTCCATTTCCGACGGCAAGACCAAGTCTTTCGCCAAGGAAGTGACCGGTCTGACGGACGGCAAGCGTGTCTTGATCGTGGCCAAGGACTTTGACGACAGCACCAAGCTGGCGGGCCGCAATTACGCCAGCGCTCTGCTGATGTCCGCCGGTGAAGTGAACGTGGAGCACCTGCTTTATTTCGACAAAATCATCCTGGTGGACGATGCCATGGAAGTCCTGGCCACCCGCACCGGCGGTAAGAAGAAAGACTGATTCCCCACAGGAGCGACGACCACCCAACCATCGAGGTAAGAGACGATGAAAGATATTTTCCAAGTAATCAAAAACATCCAGCTTAGCGAAAAGGCGACGCTCCTGAGCGAACTGAACAACGAGTACGTGTTCAAGGTCGACCGCCGCGCCAACAAGCTGGAGATCAAGCAGGCGGTGGAAAAGCTCTTCGGCAAGAAGGTCGAAGACGTGCGCACCTGTAACTACCAGGGGAAGAAGAAGCGCGAACGCCGCGCCGACTTCGGACGCACCGCCCACTGGAAGAAAGCCATTGTGAAACTGAAAGAGGGCGAGACGATCGACCTCGTGTAATTCCTCGAGCCAGCGAATCGCGACGCCAGCATCCCCCCAGGAGAAAACGTTTAACCTGAATTTTCAGCCATGCCTCTGAAACAACATCAGCCCGTCACCCCGTCCAGCCGCTACAAGCTGCTGCCCGACTTCGCGGAGATCACCAAGAGCAAGCCCGAGAAGAGCTTGACGGTGTCTTTGAAGAAGAGCGGGGGGCGCAACAATACCGGCCGCATTACCTGCCGTCACCGTGGTGGTGGGCACAAGCGGAAGTACCGGCTGATCGACTTCAAGCGCCTGCGCCGTGACGAAGCGGCCAAAGTGGTGGCGATCGAATACGATCCGAACCGTTCCGCCCGCATCGCACTGCTGGAATACAAGGACGGTCAGAAGAGTTACATCCTGGCCCCCCGGAAACTGGAAGTGGGCGATAAAGTGCAGGCTGGCGAAAAAGCGCCGATCAAGCCGGGCAACGCTCTGCCGCTGTCCCACATCCCTCCGGGCAGCGCCATCCACAACATCGAAATCCAGCCCGGCAAGGGCGGCCAGGTGGCGCGCAGCGCCGGTCAGTCCGCCACGCTGTCCAACCGCGAAGGCGGTTACGCGCTGGTGAAGATGCCCTCTGGGGAGATCCGGAAGATTCAGGACAACTGCTACGCGACCATTGGCGTGGTGGGGAACACCGACCACATGAACCAGCAGAGCGCCAAGGCGGGCCGGACCCGCTGGCAGGGCGTGCGCCCCACCGTGCGTGGCATGTGTATGAATCCTGTCGATCACCCGAACGGTGGTGGTGAGGGTAAGAGTAAATCCGGTGGTGGACGCCAGCACTTGAAGAGCCCGTGGGGCCACACCAAGGGGCAGAAAACGCGCCAGCCGAAGAAGAGCAGCGACAAATTTATCGTGCAGGGCCGCAAGGCCAAGAAACGCCGCTAACGCGGGCAGAAAGCCAACCCTTTTAAGAAAGAAACGCAACCGAATCCGTTGTCATGGGTAGATCACTGAAAAAAGGTCCCTTCGTCGACCAGAAGCTCCTCTACAAGATTGAGGTGCTGAACGACAATAGCCAGAAGCGCCCGATCAAGACTTGGTCGCGCCGCTCGATGATCACGCCGGACTTTGTGGGCCATACCTTCCTGGTGCACAACGGCAAAGATTTCATCTCCGTGTTCGTCACGGAAAACATGGTGGGACACAAGCTGGGAGAGTTCTCCCCGACCCGTAAGTTCCACGGACACAGCGGACACAATCCGAAGATCAAGGGCTAAGCCCAGGCCGTCTGGCTTTTACTTTATACCGAATCATGAAACCGGCCCTTCACAGAAACACAGACCCGCGCGGGACCGCTTTGGCGGCGCTCGTGGCCGCGGCGCTGTGTGTCTGTGGCCTCGCGTTCGCTCCTTCAGCGAGCTGGGCGCAGGGAGCGAGCGGTTACGATTCGGTGGAAGTCACGGAACTGAAGGCCGCGCTGGAGACCGCATTGAAGAAGCTGAAAGCTTCCCAGGCGAAACTGGCGGATTTGGAGAAGTCACGGGACGTGATGGCCGAGAGCTTGGCGCAGGCCAACGCGGAAGCCGAGACCAACCGCAAGGCGTATCGCGATCTCCTCATTAGCATGGAAGCCCTGGGGATCGACGTGCTGAGCCCGGATCCTTCCGGCCTTCAGCAGCGCCTTCTGAAGGCGGTTCGTGACTTGGACCTGGTAAACCAGGAGAACGAAAAGCTGTCCGAGCAGTTGCTGCGCCTCAGCGAAACCGTGGTGGCCTACATGCAGACCACGGTGGGCTCCAACGACGAAACCCGCGAAGCCGTGACCGCCGAGTTGCACAACGTGGACGAAGTGCTGGGTCTGACCGCGACCCGTCCGGACTCCGCCCCGACTTCGCTTTCCGAAGCGCGAGTCGTCAGCATCGATCCCGAAGTGGGCCTGGTGGTGCTGAACGTCGGCAAGAACAGCGGCGTGCGCGTGGGCATGCCCTTGCAAGTATTTAGAGAAGACCGGCCGGTCGGGACCGCGCTGGTGGTGGACACCCGCGATTCCGTTTCCGGAGCCCTGCTCCAGGAACTGGCGCTGGAAGGCGACGACGTGAGGGTAGGAGACCGTGTCCGGCCCAGACCGCAGCAGGCGCTCTAACAGACATTTTTAGGAACCACACTTTTAGCAGGAAAGAGGACCATGGAAGTTCATTCGACATACAAATACGCCCGCATTTCGGCGCGGAAAGTTCGTGACGTCACGCGAGCCATTCAGGGCTTGCCGGTTTCCCAGGCGCTGGACGTGCTGACCTTCACTCCCCGGAAGGCCGCTCAGTTGGTGGGCAAGACCGTGCGCTCCGCCATGGCGAACGCGGAAAACAATTTCGAGCTGGCCTTGGAGTCCCTGGTGATTAAGGAAGCCACCGTGGGCGAAGGCCCGACCTTCCGCCGCTTCCGTCCCCGGGCCCGCGGTTCCGCCGCTCCCATCCGGAAGCGCACCAGCCACATCCGCATTGTCCTGACCGACGAAATCGAACTTCCCGAACCGCGCCAGCGTGGCGACAAGAAGAAGGCTCAAAAGCCCGCCAAGGCGGCGAGCCAACCCAAAGAAGAAGCTCCCCAGAAGGCCAAAGAGCCCAAAGCCGCGGAAGCCGCCGCTCCCGGAGAGGCCACGGTGGACGAAAAATTGGGAACCATTTATGCCAGCGCCCCCGCTGAAGTGGACGATCTGAAACTGATCAACGGCGTGGGCAAAGTGCTGGAAGAAAAACTTAACGAACACGGGGTGTACCGTTTCGAACAGATCGCGAACTGGACCGAGGAAAACATCGCGGCTTTTGACGAGTTGCTTGCCTTTAAGGGCCGGGTGGAGCGTGACGAATGGGTCGCGAAAGCCAGCGAACTACACGAAGAAAAATACGGCAAGTAACCCTCCCGGAACAAACCAGGAACGAACCTTTTCAGAATCATGGGTCAGAAAGTAAATCCAATTGGCTACCGCCTCGCCTTCAACAAGGAGTGGCGCTCGAAATGGTACTCGCCGGAGTCCGACTTCGCCGACAACCTGCACAGCGACCTGCGCATCCGCCGCTACCTGAAGGAGAAGCTGCAGTTTGCCGCCGTGGCGAAGATCGTCATCGAGCGCGCCTGGAACAGCGTCCGCGTCACCCTGCACACCGCCCGTCCGGGTCTGGTGATTGGCCGTAAGGGCTCGGAGATCGAGCGCATGACCAACGAAATCTCCAAAATGTCCGGCGGCAAGCAGGTCAAGCTGGACATCGTTGAAATCAAGCAGCCGGAAGTGGACGCCCAGTTGGTGGCCGAGAGCGTGGGCCTTCAGTTGGAACGCCGTATTTCTTTCCGCCGCGCGATGAAGCGCGCCGTGCAGACCGCGATGGACTTCGGTTGCGATGGCATCCGGATTCGTTGCGCTGGCCGGCTGGGTGGTTCCGACATCGCTCGCGCCGAGTGGTATCGCGAAGGCAAGGTGCCGTTGCAGACCCTGCGCGTGCCTCTGGACTATGGGTTTTCCGAAGCCCGCACCGTGTGGGGCATCATTGGCGTGAAAGTTTGGTTGAACAAGAAAGAGGAAAACCTTCAGGCCACGGTCGCCGCGCCGGGTGGCCATAGAGGCCGCCGCCGTCCCGGTGGTGGCGGTGGAAACCGCTAAGTTGTCCATTTTCGGGCCGGAACGAAACCAGGGCCCGATTCCCAGAAAACCTTTTACTAAGCAGGAGATAGAGCCATGCCCTTGATGCCCAAAAGAGTGAAGTTTCGCAAGACCCAGCGCGGCAGCCGCGCGGGGAACGCGAAGCGCGGAACGAAGGTGAGCTTCGGTGAGTTCGGTCTCCAGACGCTGGAACGCGGCTGGATCACGAACAACCAGATTGAAGCCTGCCGTATCGCGATCAACCGCTACCTGAAACGTAAAGGCAAGGTCTGGATCCGCATCTTCCCGCACAAGCCGGTCACCGCCCGTCCCCCGGAAACCCGTATGGGTAAGGGTAAGGGCGCTCCGGAATTCTGGGTGGCGGTGGTCCGCCCGGGGAACGTTTTGTTTGAGATTGCCGGCGTGTCGGAAACCGCCGCCAAGGAAGCCATGCGCCTGGCTTCCAATAAGCTGGGCGTGCGCTGCCGCTTCCTGACCCGCTAACACCTGGAGCGGACGAAGCAGGCAGGATATACACACAGGACGACTGACTTATCGAATTGAGGAAATGAAAAAGAAGATCGAAGACTTGCGCGAAATGAGCAGCGAGGAATTGGCGACGAAGCGTCGCGACCTCAAAGAAGAAATGCTCAATCTGCGCGTGCAGCAGGAGAGCGGTCAGTTGGAAAATCCGTCGCTGATTCGTCAGACCCGGCGTGAAGTGGCGCGGATCGAAACGATTCTGTCCGACCGCCGGAAGCAGGCCAAGGTCGCGGAACCGGCCGCCTGAACACAGAAGGAATTTATAGAAAGCATTGGGCATGAGCGAAGACACTGCACAGAAAACTGAGGAAACCACGGCGGAGAGCACCACGGCTTCCCGCGGCTTGCGCAAGACGCGCGTGGGCGTGGTCACTTCCAACAAGATGACGAAGACTATCGTCGTGGACGTGGTGCGCCGCGTGCCGCACCCGAAGTTCCAGAAGATCATTAAGTTGACGACCAAGATCTACGCGCACGACGAAAACGAAGAAGCGGAGATCGGCGACAAGGTTCTGGTGACGGAAACGCGCCCGATCAGCAAGAAGAAGTGCTGGCGCCTGGTAAAGGTCCTGGCGCACTAAGGCGGCGGATACTCCGAATCTAACAATCCAATTTATTTAGAGGACTGGTCATATGATCCAGATGGAAAGCAAATTGCAGGTGGCGGACAACACCGGCGCCCGCGTGGCCAAGATGATTACCGTTCTTGGCAAGCGGTCCCGATCCGCTGGCGTGGGAGACATCATCACCGCGCACGTTCGCGAGGCCACACCCACGGCCAACGTGAAGAAGGGCGAAGTGGTTCGCGCCGTGGTGGTGAGAACGGCGGCCCCCATCCGCCGCGCGGATGGCTCCGTGCTGCGCTTCGACCGCAACGCCATTGTCATCATCGACAAAGACAAAAACCCTCGGGGCACCCGTATCTTCGGCCCCGTGGCTCGCGAACTTCGCGAGAAGAATTTCATGAAGATCGTGTCCCTGGCCCCGGAAGTACTATGAAAGGCACGCGCATCAAAACGCACGTTAAGAAGAACGACGAAGTGGAGGTCATCGCCGGCAACCACAAGGGCGCCCGCGGCAAAGTGCTGCAGGTGTACCCGGAAAAGAGCCAGGTGATCGTGGAAGGCGTGCGCATGATCAAGAAGCATGCGCGGAAGAGCCAGGACCGCCCCGAAGGCGGCATTATTGAAAGAGAAGGACCCATTCACATTTCGAACGTGAAGCTCGTCGAGCCCGCCGCCAAGAAGTAAGCGGCGCGAGGCACGTGAGGTCCACCCCAGAAACCAGAAAGTCAGGCAGAGGAGATGCAACCAACCCTACAAATCAAATACCGCGAAGCGGTGGCGCCGGCGCTGAAGGAACAGCTTCAGTTGGCCAACGTCCATGAAGTGCCACGCATCGAAAAAGTGGTGCTGAACAGTGGCTTCGGCCGCGATGGCGAACGCAAGCAGGCGGCGGAAGAAGTCATGGCTGACCTGACGATCATCACGGGGCAGAAGCCGGTCCCGACGGTGTCCAAGGTGAGCATTTCAAACTTCAAACTGCGCCAGGGCGAAGTGATTGGCGCCAAGGTCACGTTGCGCGGGCGGCGCATGTGGGAGTTTCTGGACCGTTTCATCAACGTGGCTGTCCCGACCATCCGCGACTTTCGCGGCGTGCCTTACAAGAGCTTCGATGGCCGGGGTAACTACACCATCGGCGTGAACGATCACACCATCTTTCCGGAAATTGAACTGGACAAGGTGAAGCGGACTGTCGGTTTTGACATCACCATCGTGACTTCGGCGAAGAACGACGATCACGCCCGGGAACTGCTGACCATGATGGGAATGCCCTTCCGCAAGCCGGCCAGCCAGGCCGCCGCCGCCTAAGCGGTTAATGAATCAGATTTAGGACAAGGAGATAAAGCAATGTCTAATGGAGTTTTAACAGATCCGATCGGAGATTTTCTCATCCGGCTCAAGAACGCCTGCATGGCGGAGAAGGAGGAGTTCGTTTCCCCCTATTCCAAGATCAAGGAAGAGATCGCCCGCATCCTTCAGGAAGAGGGTTACGTGTGGTCCTATGAAGTGGTCAAGACTGGCAAGTTTCCGGAGTTGAAGGTCAAAACGAAGTTTGTTGACAGAACGCCGGCGCTGACGGATGTGAAAAGGATCAGCCGTCCGGGCCGCCGCCACTACGTTGGCGCGAATGATGTCCCCCGCGTGCTTGGTGGCATGGGGATCGCCATTCTTTCGACTTCGAAAGGTATCCTTTCCGGCCAGAAGGCCAAAAAAGAGAACGTCGGCGGCGAATTGCTGGCGCAGGTCTGGTAAGCGCGCTTCCCCTTTGCCCGCTCATTCAGCCCCTGAGGTAAGAGTTTATTCGGAACATTTTAACGCTGTAGAACGATGTCACGCATTGGTAACAAAGCTATTGCCCTTCCCGAGAAGGTGACGGTCCAGGTGGACGACTCCGCCCACGTCACGGTGGAAGGCCCCAAGGGCAAGCTGGAGTGGGACCTGCCGGAAGGCATTTCTCTCAAAGAAGAAGACGGCACGCTGGCGCTGACGCGGGCGAGCGAAGACCGCAAGCTGAAGGCCCTGCATGGCACGGCCCGCAGCCTGATCTCCAATATGATCCAAGGCGTGAGCGAAGGCTTCGCCAAGGAACTGACCATCTTGGGCGTGGGTTTCCGTGCCGCCGTCAAAGGCAGCGTCCTGGACCTGAGTCTGGGCTACTCCCACCCGCTGGAGCACCCGATTCCGTCTGAATTGACCGTGACCGTCACGGAGAACACCAACATCAAAGTCGAAGGTATCGACAAACAACTGGTGGGTCAGTTCGCGTCCGACGTGCGCGCCTACTACCCGCCGGAGCCCTACAAAGGCAAGGGGGTACGCTACAAGGATGAATACGTGCGCCGGAAAGCCGGTAAGAGCGTTCAGAAGTAGTAGCCCTCTGGATTTCCTTTTTTCCCATTTAACTTCACTGTTTAGAGGCAAGAGACCACGATGAGTCAGCTCAATCGCAAAAACATTCGGGCCAAGGTCCGATTCCGCATTCGGAAAAAGCTGTCGGGTTCCCCGGAACGGCCCCGTCTGGCGGTGCATTTTTCCAACAAGAATGTTTATGCGCAGGTCATTGACGACCTGGCCGGCAAGACCCTGGTTTCGGCATCCACTCTGGACAAGGAAGTGGGCACCCACAAGGCCAGTGAGGAAACGGCCGCCAAGGTGGGAGCGTTGATCGCCAAGCGGGCGAAGGACGCCAAAGTGAACACCGTGGTCTTCGACCGCGGCGGACACATCTACCACGGCAAGGTGAAAGCTTTGGCCGACGCGGCCCGGGAGAACGGACTGGAATTTTAAGAATCGCGATAATGGACACCGATAAGGAAAAGACGAGCGAAGCGGCTGAGCAGGAAACGCCCGTGGAAACGGCTCCCAAAGAGGAGACGGAAACCACGGCTGCGGCTCCTGAAGAGAAGGCGGAAACGCCCGTGGAAACCGCTCCCAAAGAGGAAACGGTAACCGCGGCTGCCGAGGAAGCACCCAAGGCCGAGGCTAAAGAAGAAGCTTCCGCCGAGAAAGTGGAAGCAAAAGTGGAAGCAAAAGCCGAAGCTGCCAGTTCGGGCGCCTCCGACAGCAAAGCAGGCGCCGGTGTGAAGGTGCGGGAATCGCGCGTGGAGCAGGCCCGCCGCCGGGTGGGTGAAACCCGCGACGAAGACTCCGGTCCGGAACTGACGGAGAAAGTGGTCTTCATCAACCGTTGCGCCAAAGTGGTAAAAGGTGGCCGCCGGTTCAGCTTCAGCGCCCTGGTGGTGTGTGGCGACCGTGGAGGCCGCGTGGGTTATGGATTTGGCAAGGCTGGGGAAGTCGCGGAGTGCATCCGTAAGGCCAGCGATTCTTCGAAGCGGTCCATGATGTCCGTGTGTCTCAAGGAGAACACCATCCCGCACGAAGTGGTGGGCCAACATGGTGGCGGCCGCGTGCTGCTGCGTCCGGCTTCTCCGGGGACGGGCATCATCGCCGGCGGCAGTGTCCGCGCGGTGGTGGAAGCCGCCGGCATCAAGGACATCCTGGCCAAGTCCTTGGGTTCCAACAATCACGCTAACGTGGTGAAGGCCACGCTGGACGCCCTGGGTTCTCTGCGCAGCCGCGACGAGATCCTGTCTCTGCGCGGGAAGAAGACCGCGGACAAGAAAGCCATATAGTCAGAGTTTTTGCTTGGCTGCCGCCCTGGATTTTTTTCCGGTGCGCGGTGAGCCCGGAAAATCATCACGTTTTAGGAGGTAATATCCAATGAGACTTCACAATCTGAAACCCAACCCGGGCGCCAAGCACCGCCGGAAACGGCTGGGCTGCGGGGAGAGCTCTGGGCATGGTAAGACCAGCGGTAAAGGCCACAAGGGCCAGAAAGCACGTAGCGGCGGTAACATTCGCCCGAGTTTTGAAGGTGGCCAGATGCCCCTCATGCGCCGTCTGCCGAAGCGGGGTTTTAACAACACCCAGTTCAAGACCGACTACGCTATTGTGAACGTGGCTTCCCTGGAAGCAAAGTTCGAAGCCGGAGCGGAAGTGAACGAAGAAACGCTGCGCGCCGCGGGCCTGGTAAAAGGCCAGTTCCAGGGTATCAAAATTCTCGGCAACGGAGAACTGACGAAGTCGTTGACGGTAAAGGCAGACAAGGTTAGCGAATCGGCTCGCGAGAAGATTGAGAAAGCTGGCGGCAAAATTGACGCCTAGGGTTTAAGGTCTGGCCCAAATGAACCCATTCCCCACTGCCGCGTGGCAATGGGGCGGCCCGGCCTCATTTCCCGCTTCACCCTCTTTGTTTTCCCCCCAAGAGACGACCCTCGTAGCCGATGATTTCCGCCTTTTCCAACAGCCTTAAGATCCCGGAACTGCGTCAGCGCATTTTCTTCACCATGGTAATGATCGTGGTGGTGCGACTGGGCGCGTCCATCACGCTTCCGGGGATTGACATCACCGTTCTCGAAAGCTGGCTGCAGGAAGCTCAGCGCCGGGCGAACGAAAACGAGGGCCTGGCCACGGTCGCGGCCCTGATGAACGTCTTCAGTGGAGGCGGTCTCCAGAACTGCGCGCTGTTTTCGCTCGGCATCATGCCCTACATCAGCGCGTCCATCATGATTCAGTTGCTCACGGCGGTCATCCCGCGGCTGGGCAAGCTGGCCCGGGAAGAGGGTGGCCGGCAGAAGATCACGATGTACACGCGCTATACCACCATCGTGCTCTGTCTGTTTCAGGGCTATATGCTGGCGCGCATGCTGTTGCATCCGCAGTCGAACTTCATGCTGCGGCACATTGCCGGTGAGGGGCAGGAGCTGGTCCCCAATGGAGGCATGGGTTTTATTATCACCACGGTCATCATCATTACCGGTGGGACCATGCTCCTGATGTGGCTGGGCGAGATGATTACCGAAAAAGGAATCGGGAACGGGGTTTCCCTGATTATTACGGTGAACATCATTTTCAACCTGCCGGCGGCGCTGGTGCAGGTATTCCAGACTTTTGTGATCGGCGCGGCGGACGATGTGGTGAAGCCCTTTAAGCTGGTGGCCCTCATTGCATTCCTTTTCCTGGTGGTGGCGGGTGTCATCGCGATCACCCAGGCACAGCGGCGTATCAGCATTCAGTATGCGAAGCGCGTCGTGGGCCGGAAGATGTATGGCGGTCAGACTCAGTACATGCCGCTGAAAGTGAACTACGCGGGCGTTATGCCGATCATCTTTGCCTCGGCCATTCTGCTGTTCCCGTCCCAGATTCTTTACATGGCGTTCCCGCAATCCGAACTGGCGAATAACATCGCTTCCCAGCTGGGTGGCGGGGGGCCTCTCTACTACTCTCTTTCCGCCTTGATGATCTTCTTCTTCAGCTACTTCTGGGTGGCGACCATGTTCCAGCCCAACCAGATCGCTGAGGACCTGAAGCGGAACGGCGGTTACATACCCGGCGTGCGTCCAGGCAAACCGACGGCGGAGTTCCTCGACTACACCATGAGTCGGCTGACGTTTGCCGGGGCCATTTTCCTGACCATCATCGCCGTGCTGCCGAACATTTTGAGTAAGTTCATGCAAGTGCCACCGCTGGCGGCGCAGTTTTTCGGCGGCACCAGCCTGCTCATCATGGTGGGTGTGTTGCTGGACGTGATGCGCCAGGTGGAAACTCACCTCATTCAACGGCACTACGACGGGTTCCTGAGAAAGGGACGTATCAAGGGACGGTTCGAACGGACCACGCCCGGCAAGGCCGCTGGCGCCTCCGGCAATTCCATGCTGTGGCTCTATGTGGTTGTCGCGCTTCTGATCTTGTTCGGCATCTGCGCCTTCATCTACTCTCAGGTCGCCGGAAAATAGACGGGTCCTGTTTCCAGGGAATGATTCTGCCGTAGGTTGTTTGAAAAGGGCGATTGCTCTCCGCGGCTGCTTTCTCGCCGTGGCCTTCCGCTAGCGAACCATGAGTGACATTCCCATCAGGAAAGGGCGGCAGCTCGACAAACTCCGGGAAGCCGGAGCTCTCGCGGCGGAGATCCTGAAACTGGCGGCAAAGGAAGTCCGGCCCGGCGTGACCACCCGGGAAGTGGATCAGGCGGCCCTTCAGTTCATGAAAGAGCGGGGCTGTACCTCCGCTTTTAAGGGATATCGGGGATTTCCCGGGCAGATCTGCATTTCCATCAATGAAGAGGTGGTGCACGGCATTGGTGGCGAACGCCGCATTCAATTTGGAGACATCGTGAAAATAGATGTCGGCATTTTTAAAGACGGTTGGGTGGGGGACAACGCGATCACCGTGCCGGTGGGCTCGCTGAATTCGGAAACCGAGCGCCTGCTGTTCGCCACGGAGGAATCCCTGGCCGTGGCCATCGACCACGCGCGGGAAGGCGTGCGCCTGGGAGATCTGTGTGCCTCCGTGGAACAGTGTGTGGTGGAGCACGGATTTACCGTGGTGCGGGAGTTTGTGGGCCACGGCGTGGGCCGGAAACTTCACGAAGAGCCCCAGGTGCCGAACCACTGGGACAACACGATGTCCAGCAAGGGCGGGCGGGGCCCCCGGCTGCGTGCTGGCATGGTTCTGGCCATCGAACCCATGGTAAATGCCGGTACCCATGAAGTGAAGATTCTCGAGGACCGATGGACGGTCGTGACCCTGGACCGGAAACTTTCCGCGCATTTCGAACACACCGTGCTCGTGACCAAAGACGAGCCGGAGATCCTGACGGCCCGGCCCCGGCTGGTGCCGAAATTGACAGGTGGATTGACGGTTCCCACCGCCTGAATGGGTGGGAGAAACGGAAAGCGGCTCGAATCCGCCTTTTCCACGCAAAATCAGCGAGAAAAAGTCTCAGAAATAACAATGAAACCTTGCCACCCGGAAAAAGTATGATACAGGTGCTCTCCCGCTGCGGCTGGCGCCATCTCGGCGATTTCGGTTAGACGGTAAGGAGACGTTCCGGGCGGGAAAACCTAACCCTTCCAAACCTTTGTTTGGAGACTCTTCAAATGAAAGTAAGACCTTCAGTGAAACGCCTGTGTAGTGAGTGCCGGATTATCCGCCGGCACGGGGTGGTTCGTGTCATCTGCAAGAACCCCCGTCATAAACAGCGTCAGGGCTGATTGGGCAGCGTCCCGAGTTTTGTTCTAACGGCACCAAATTGATCTATGGCCAGAGTCCTTGGAGTTGAAATCCCGAACGAGAAGCGCGTGGAAGCTTCTCTGCCCTATATCTACGGAATTGGCCGCTCCACGGCCAAAGAGATTCTGGAACAGGCGGATGTGGATCCCGATATCCGCACGGGTGAACTGACGGATGACCAAATTGCCCGGATCATTCACGTCATCACGACGAACAAGATTGTGATTGAAGGCGACCTGCGCCGCGAGTTGCAGGGCCACATGAAGCGCATTCAGTCCATCAACTGCTACCGTGGGCTGCGTCATCGTAAGGGGTTGCCGGTGCGCGGTCAGCGCACCTCCACCAATGCCCGCACCCGCAAGGGCAAGCGCCGCACCGTCGGGGTGGTAAGGGCCGCCGGAGCCAAGAAGGGCAAGGTCTGATAAACGGGCCGCATGGCTGGAGACTGGGCGAATGAAGGAATTCGCGCCACGTGGAATCCGCCGGACACGAAACGATTTAAATTCTTATAGCAATGGCTGACGAAAAGGAAACGAAAGAGACGCCCGTGGAAGAGCCCAAAGCGGCTCCGGCGTCTGAGGCGGCGCCCCAGGAAACAAAGGCGGAGCCCGCTCCCGCGGCTGAAGAAACCAAGCCCGCCGAAGAAGAAAAGGAAAAAGAAAAAGAGAAGGGTAAAACCGCTCGCGATATTTTCCTGGAACTGGACCCTTCCGAAGAGGAAAAGCCGAAAGTTCTCAAGGCCAAGGGCAGCAAGAACGTTTATGCCGGCATCGTGCATGTTCGCGCGACTTTCAACAATACCATCGTCTCCGTGACGGATCAGAATGGCAACGTGCTGGGTTGGTCCAGCGCGGGCAAGATGGGCTTCCGGGGTAGCCGGAAGAGCACGGCCTACGCCGCGCAGTTGGTGTCTCAAGACGCGTGCCGCCAGGCCATGGGGCACGGGCTGAAGCAAGCGGAGGTGCGGGTCAAAGGGCCGGGCGCCGGCCGTGAGTCCGCGGTTCGTGCCGTGCAGGCCCTGGGAATTGAGATCATCCGCATCAAGGACGTGACTCCGGTGCCGCACAATGGCTGTCGTCCTCCCAAAGCCCGCCGCGTCTAGTCGCCGTTCCGGAACTCTTAGAAAATTTCAGCTAGTTTTAGTATATGGCGAGATGCACAGGTCCCACAGATAAGATCAGCCGCCGGTTTGGTGTGCCGTTGTTCGGTCCTTCCAAAGCGCTTGAACGGCGTGCCTATCCTCCCGGACAGCACGGCGTCCGGAGCGGTCGCCGCAAGCAGTCAGACTTCGCCATCGCGCTTTCGGAAAAGCAGAAGCTGCGTTTCCAATACGGCGTTCTGGAAAAGCAATTCCGCCGCTACTTCCATGAGGCCGCCCGCCGCCGTGGCATTACCGGTCACGTGCTGTTGCAGCTTCTGGAGCTTCGTCTGGACAACGTGTGTTATCGTCTTGGCTTCGGCAATACTCGCCGTGCCGCCCGTCAGTTTGTCGGCCACGGCCACGTGCAGGTGAACGGTCACCGCGTGGACATTCCTTCTTACCAGTGCAAACCCGGTGATGTGATCTCGGTTTGCCCAGGCAACAACTCTCAGCAATTGGGCATGCGTCTTCTAGACAGCACCCAGGCCCGTCCGGTGCTCGAATGGCTCACGGTGGATCGTGACAAGCTTTCCGGCGTGGTGGTTCGCGAACCCGAGCGCGAAGAGATCGATCCGCTGGTCAACGAACAGTTGGTCGTGGAGCTTTACTCCCGCTAATTCCGGGCATGGCCCGGGTTGCCGCGAAAGTGGCAATAGTACGAAATTTAGAAAGCCGGTTCGTCATCAGAACCGGCTTTTTCGTAACTATTCGCGACACTTCTTTCCCGCTTCGCTGGAAAAAGCTCTGGCGTATCTTTTCTTCCCACGATAACGTGGCTGCCCTTTTAAAAACAGGCTATTTCCGAATTCCCCCCAATTCCCATGAACCATAGAAGATTCCCCCTTTCTTCCTTCCTGACATTGCTGTTGTGCGCTTCGCTGGCCGCTGGGTCGGCAATCTTCAGTCAAGCGGCGCGAGCTGATGAAATCGGCGATCTGGCCCTGAAGCTGATCGAGGAAAAGAAAGGCATTTTGGTCATCGTAACCATCGAAGGCAATCTGACCGCCCGGACCACGGGAGACGAATTGCCGGCCCGGCCTCAGCAACGCCGCACCTTGGGCGTGACCATTGAGGAGAATGGGCTGGTCGTCGTTTCCAACAGCGCCATCGATCCCAGTGTGGGGCTGGTGGGGCAGCAGGCCCGGGTGAGCGCTGACAAAGATCCCGTGAAGATTCTCTCCGCCAAGACGGAGTACAGCCGTGTGGAGATCAGCTACGGAGACGGCTCCTTGCTTCCCGGCACGGTCATTCGCCAAGAGGTGGAGGCGGATCTGGCCTTCATTCTTCCTGATGAGGCTAAAGCCAAGGAACTGGGCAAAGTCATCGAAAGCCTGAACCTGAGCGAGCCCAGCGCGGCGCCAAATCCCGGCGACCCCGTCATTGGTCTTTCCCGTTCTTCCCAGGCCTATGCCTACATGCCCACAGTCATTCCTGGCCGTATTACCGGTGTGTTTCAGCAGGATCGCGTGTTTTATGTGACGACTGCTGGTACCACCCAAGGCGTTCCGGTCTTCGGGATGGACGGTAAACCCATTGGGATCACGGTGGAGCGCATCATTGAGGGAAATCGTACCGGCCTGCTGGGCACCGTGGCCGCCAGTTCCGTGCAAGTTCAGGCCAAGCTGGCCCTGGAAACCTACAAAGGCCGGAGCGGTGGCGGGTCCACTGGCGAAGCTCCGGCGGCTCCGGGCGCCGAGTCAGGCGCTAACTAAGCTGATTCTTTTGCCGATATCGACGACACAGTGCCTTCCGCTGGTCTAGGCAGTGTGGACAAATTGGGGCCGGACCGGCGCGAGACCATTTTTGGGCTGGCAAGGCGCGGTGAGCGGCATTGGGCCTGCCCCCAAATAAGCCCAGTTAGCTAGCCTGCATTTCTCACCAGTTTTCGGCTGCGACTTGCTGTGGCCCGCATTGCCGGCGTTCCGCTCGAATTTTCCTTGAACAGTATGTACTCATACAGTTCCACGAAATAATCTTCGCGCGCCTTGCCAATGCGCGCCTCGCGGCGTCTCGCCACGAGAACTGGTGAGAAATACAGGCTAGGCCGAATGGCACTCGGATAAGCGGGGTGACAGGCTCTGTTGCGGGATCCAATTGCGATGCAATTGCCGGACAGGTAAAGGTATCGCGTGGCCTTCTCGCCGGATGTGCGCCCCAAAGTTTCGCTCGCCGGGCCTGGCTGATCGTCCTCGCGGGACATGAGCGCCAACGGCGCGCCGCATACCAGCCTGGGCCGAAGGCCCAGGTGAGGCGGATTGACAAATTTCGAGGGCTGAAGGCCCGGCGCATGCGGGCCGCGCCGTGACTCCGCCGCCATCCCCGGGGGGATGCGCCGGACCTACGGCCCTCGATATTCATAGGGACCCGTTTTCCTGGGGCTCGCGCCCCAGGCTGGTATGCGCCGGGCCCTTGGCCCTCCGGCCCTGAGACCCCGGAGAAGCGATTTCACCGGGGATCTGTCAGTGCCAGTCGCCGCCGTTGAAGGGCTCGACTTGACCGGTCACCCCGCTTAACCGAGTGCCATTCAGGCTAGGCCTTTGCTGGTGTCGCTGCTTCTTCGGCGAGCACGAGTTTCAGCAAACCTGGAAAACGCTTTTCCAGTTCGCCCTGGCGTACCTTTGACAGGCAGCGGCGTCCCTCTGTGCGGGTGTGGATGATGCCCGCCTCGCGCAGGATGTCGAAGTGGTGAGAGATTGTGGCCTTGCTCTGGCAGAGGTCGAACTCATTGCAGGCCAGTTCCCGGCCGCCGTCCGCCATGAGAGTGCGCACGATGGCGACCCGGCTGGGGTCCGCCAGCGCCTGCATGGCGGCGGCCAGGGGCACCTCGTTCAAGTCGGGGTGGGTGTAGGTTCGTGAAGTTTTCGGAGGCACGGGTGAAAGGTATCTCGTTTTGGTTCGACAATCATCAAACAATCGAATACGTGACGGCGGGTCGCCGCCGTTCCTTCGAACCAAATTCAACGATCCTGTCTTTTTGCTAACATGAACACTACTGAGACCGCCAACACGTCCGCATCCTTACTCCAGCAGCCGGTGAAGATCGGCGCCTGGGAGCTGCCGAACCGCATTGTCATGGCGCCGCTTACGCGGACGCGCGCGGGCGAGTCGCGGGTGCCGAACGCCATGATGGCGGAATACTACCGCCAGCGCGCCTCAGCGGGGCTGATTCTGACGGAAGCTACCTCCGTCACGCCCATGGGCGTGGGGTATCCCGGCACGCCGGGCATCTGGTCGGAGGTGCAGGTGGAAGGCTGGAAGCTGGTCACGAAAGCCGTACACGAGGCCGGCGGACGCATTCTTCTTCAGCTCTGGCATGTGGGACGTATCTCGGACCCCATCTACCTGAATGGCGAACTTCCCGTCGCGCCCAGCGCCATCCAGCCCGCCGGCCACGTGAGCCTGGTGCGGCCGGAGAAACCCTATGAGACGCCGCGTGCTCTGGAAACGGACGAGATCCCGGGCATCGTGGAAGCCTTCCGCAAGGGCGCGGAAAACGCCAAAGCCGCCGGGTTTGATGGCGTGGAGATTCACGGCGCGAACGGCTACCTGCTGGACCAGTTCCTCCAGGACAGTACGAACCACCGGACGGATCAGTACGGCGGCTCCATGGAAAATCGCGCCCGGCTCATGCTGGAAGTGGTGGACGCCGTCGTCAGCGTGTGGGGGCCGGATCGCGTGGGCCTGCACCTCGCCCCGCGTGGCGACGCGCATGACATGGGCGACTCCGATCTCGCCGCCACATTCGGGTATGTGGCCCGCGAGACCGGCCGCCGGGGCTTGGCCTTCCTCTTCGCCCGCGAAGGGATGACCGAGCCTCGTCAGGGACCCATGATGAAACGCGAGTTCGGCGGCGCCTTCATCGCCAACCAGGGCCTGACCCGCGAAGAAGGCGAGCAACTCCTCGCCTCCGGCGAAGCGGACGCCGTGTCCTGGGGCCAGCTGTTCATCGCCAATCCCGACCTGCCCAAACGCTTCGCTCTGGGCGCGGAACTGAACACGCCCAATCCCGCGACCTTCTACGGCAATGGACCGGAAGGCTACACGGATTACCCCGCGCTGGAGGAAGTGGGAGAATTGGCGGGGGTGTGAGATTGTGGGGAAAGGCGAGGGCTTAGCATCCTAATACAGTGTTCCAATGGGAACCCCGGTTCCGCCGGGGGAGGGGAAGTCCAATGGATACCCCCGGTCTGCCGGGGGAAGGACGGTATAGGAGCTTGTCTCCCCTCCGAGTCTGCCGGTTCTGTTGAAGGTTTTCATAACCGTTTGGCCAGTGAGTGGATCTTCCATCGCTTGGAAGGCAGTGGAAGTCCTTGCCCCGTGCTGGAGTTCGCGGCGAGGACGCAATTTGAGAACTTCTGAGAAATTCCGGTCCACCGGATCGTAAGATCCGGCTGGCAAACAAGGGCTGGAGGCCCGATAGCGCAAAGCCCAGGCCTTTAGGCCTGGGAACACGTCCATAACATATATTGCGGGCTGAAAGTCCACTGGCGAACGCGAGCCATCCCGAATCCCGACCGGTAAACCTCGAATCTGGTTCCGTTATGCTGTCATTCCGTCGTGGCGGCTCTGAAAGAATAGAGGGCGGAGATGGGGTGGGGGACTTCCGAACGCCTTCCGTCCCCGCCGCGCCTCCGGCTGCATGCCGCAAAGCGGTGATTTGGATCACCGCAGTCCAAGGAAGCTTCGCTTCCCCGTTAGTCTTGGGGTGGTCCGGTGAGTGTTTGCCAAAGGGACTACCCAAAAAGTTCCCGGGGACGCGAAGCGTCTCTTGAGTGCGGCAAATTTCCTTTTGCCGCTCTGCGGCATGTAGCCGGAGGCGTGGTGGGGGGAGAAGGCATTCGTCTCGCCAACTGGCTCGACTCCCTCACCGCCCGGCCCGGCTTCCTGCGCCTCATCGCGTCAAAACCCATCCCCTCCGCCGAACGGGAATCCGGCGGCAAGCTGAAAGGTCCCTTCTGGGGCGCGCCAAACACCCTCTCCCAGCGCCAGCTCGGCATCGGCCAGACCCGCGTGGAGGCGAAGCTCGACCTCACCGGCCTGAAGCCCGGCGCCCGCACCGGCATCACTCACTTTTCCGGCTCCTTCCAGAAATACGGCGGCCAGTACGCCATCTTCGGCGTCCGGGAAGAAGGAGAGGTGGGAGCCGGAGGACGAGCCTCCAGCAAAGCAGCGGAAGAAGCAACATCAGCAGCAACCGTCGCCGCTGCAGGGGATGGGGAGGGGGAAGCCGAGACCAACACCGCCACCAAGCGAGTCCTCTTCTTCGTCACCCAGGACGGCGCAAAAACCGGCCCCGAGATCACCACCGACACCCTCTACCTCCGCTCCGATACCGACTTCGACCAGGCCACCTTCGCCTGGAGCCCCGACGGCGAGACCTGGCACGAAACCGACTACCACTACACCCTAAAGTTCGGCAATTGGCGCGGCAACCGCCCCGGCCTCTTCTGCTGGAACGTCAAAACCGACAAGCTGGAGGATGCCGGCTACGTCGACGTGGACTGGTTCCGGTATGAGCCTTCGGCGAGGTGAGAAAGCTGCGCTAGGTAGCTTCTTCTTCAACCAAGCCAGTTGCATAGTATTTGTAAGCACCCATGGCGAATTCGTTCGCTACATAGTAGACTCGGACAAGCCGCCCGCAAATGCGGCACTTTAGTTCGGTAAAGCTTTCGGATTTCTTGGTGGGTCTTTGATTCTCGAAATTTAGCCGCACCGATTCTGAGAATTCCTCTATCGACATAGGGGAAGTTTCATATGGTGTGACAACATCGCATTTTGGGCACCAATACTTTGGTAGACAAGTAAGAAGATTCTTTAGATCTGGTCCGAATCGAGTCTCTTCTTCCGATAGACCGCATAGTCTTTCGTTGACATCCACAATGTTGAGTTTCATTTCTTTGTTACCTATCAAGAGACCAACCAGCCAGCCTCATTGGGGCGGAGTCTGAATCTTGAGCAAAAGTGAACTTCACGCTTTCTTGGGTCACTACCCAAACCATGGAGGGATCTGAGACCGGAGAAGTCTTCTCAAACTCGATAGAGTGATCCTTCAGAGCCTTCTCGAAGTCTGATAGCGGCAGGCCTGCATTGACTACCCATGGATTAATCGTCAGGGACTCTCCGCCGTCCGTCAGTTCTCCATGGTCTGAACAGATCAGGCAGACCTTCCAGTCATGGAAGTGAAACTCAATGTCTCCATAGCGCCAGATGTGGGCACGCTGAACGTCATCTTCCGGCCCCCACATGGTGGGTAAGCCCAGCTGGTCTTGAAGAGCTGAATGATCCAGCCCCATGCAGCCGAGCGCGCCGTCGCCACTTCTCGCGATTTCGAGCATCGAGGTCCGGATCATATCCTAGAATCGCATAATCAGAGCCCGTGCCAAGCCACCTTCGCCTGGAGTTTCGACGGCGAGACCTGGCACCAACCGGCTACCACTACACCCTGAAGTTCGGCAACTGGCGCGGCAACCGCCCCGGCCTCTTCTGCTGGAACGTCAAGACCGACAAGCTGGAAGAAGCCGGCTACGTCGACGTGGATTGGTCCCTTTATGAGCCTTCGGGTAGGTGAGGTCCTCATTGGATGAAATGTTGAGTTCTTGCACAAAGGTTTAGAAAAAATCTGGTAGTCAACAATGGCTTTAGCCCTCTTTGATTCTATTAGTTGCTGAGCTTAAATCTCTTCAGAAGTCTCGAATGCGGCCCTCGTAGAGAAGCTCTTCGACCTTGTATTCATGACAGCTTGGATGATTTGAGAAAATTAGCCGAAGCAATCTAATGGCCTCGTATGCTTCGATGATCAGAAGACGCTGCTCCTTGAAGAACTTTTGATCAAACTCGTTCTCTACTACCGAATGTGCTGGCTTTTGTCTCAGTCTTCTCACTTTCTTGAAAGTTTCGATCATTTTCTGAATCGGAGAAGGGTCTTCAGGGTGAAAGTTTTTGGACAGCCATTCTTCTAGTAGCGCAATTGTTCCCTTTTGGCGGACTTCTATCTTTCCATCCTTTCGTTGTATCTCTTCTACGAGATCTATTTCGGTATTGAAGAATTTTTTGTTTAGATTGTCCGACATAGTCTGATCTAACAATAGTACAAAATCATTGTATTCCTTTGCTGTTGGCCGGATAAGAAAATTGAAATGGCTGGGCCGTTCCGGCGCTTTGAATGTTCTTCGAAATAAAGGAGAGCGCCCCATTGCTTTTGCCATTTCATTAATGTGATGCAATTCGAAGGTGAAGGCGGTTAGGATTGGTATATGGTCTGAAAACATTGCCCGAATAGTGCTCTTGTAGTAATCCGGGTGAATTTTGCCTCGGTGAGGTAGTCGTTTTGCTTCCCATATCTGTTGATGTTCTGGGCTCAGTTTGCAAAGATATCGGGTATATGTTGCCACAGAACGATTCATGTCTTCACCATAAGAAAATCCAAATGTTTCAAGATAGACATCGTCCTTGTCTTGAATCTGGTTTCCTTTTGCATGTTTATCTTGGAGGTAAATCTTTCCATGAACATCGTCGACGTTGTAGTAATAGCGTGGATCGTTTCTGTAGAATTCTAGGACGCTAAGATCAAAGGAATGGAAATCCATCTGGGCCTCCCCGAGAGCTAAGCGAAGGGAGAAAGGTTTGTCAGAGTACTTTGAGCGGTCGACCGATTTGGAAAGTACGGAGTTCGACGGGTAGATGACTGTGTAGAATAAATCGGTGTTCCGAAGAATCTCGATTTGAGTGTCAATTGGTAGATCTGGTAGTCTCTTAATGTGGGGGTTTCCATCTTCTCTGAACCTGAGGACAATCTTGTCGGATTCGACGAGAGTCCGGAGCCACTCACGCAGATTTTCTAGCTCCGTTTCGGTGTCTTCCATAAACTCATGAGCCGGAAGACCGTTGAAATCATCGGATTCTAGGTAATGCTCGACTACGATTTCGACTAGCTCGTCGTCTGGGTTCATTGGGTGGCGGGAAGTTTTTTCTATCTTGGTCAGAAATAGACTGAGAATCAAGTGCTTAGGTTAGTCGTAAAGACGCGTAGATAGATGTGGTGATGGGGCAACATAGCGCGTTCTTCGGAAGTGGTTGATGCCGAATAGTCTTTGGCGAAACTGATTGTCTGATTGGCTCTAGGGTTGGCCGTGATATCGCAACAGATCCGAGAACAGTCGTCGACATTGCTGCTCTGACGTGGCGCGCGAGATTCGAAAGGAACCAGTATTCAGTAGCGCGTCTTGACCTCAATAATCTTAAAGAATTCTCGAGCGAATTCTGTCCGGCTGCTATCTAAGATAGCTCATGCGGCATTCAGGAAAAAATCCCTCCTTTCTGGCCGGGCTGGTGTTGGGCCTGGCTGGGCTTTGTTGTTTTTGTGTCTGGCTGGTTGGGCCCTGGCCCTTCGCGGGTCTTGCGGAGGCGGCGGACGGGCCGAAGCCGGGGGCCTCGTCGAAGTCCACGGCGCCCATCACGCTTCAGCCCGGTGACCGGGTCGTTGTCCTGGGGGGGACGTTTGCGGAGCGGATGCAGCACTTTGGGTTTTTTGAGGTGGCGCTACAGCGGCATTTCTCGGGGGAGCGGATCACGCTGCGGCACATGGGGTGGAGCGGGGATGAGGTGGGGCTGATGCCCCGGCCGCTGGACTTTGGGACGCTGGAGGAGCATTTGGCGGATAAGAAGGCGGACGTCATCCTGCTGTGTTTTGGGGCGAACGAGGCGTTTAAGGGCGATGCGGGGCTGGACGGGTTCGCGGAGGCGTATGGGGCGCTGATCGACCGGCTGGAGGCGCAGCCGTTTCATGGGGAGGCGAAGGCGCGGCTGGTGCTGGTCTCGCCGATCGCGCAGGAAAAGCTGGACCCGCCGTTCCCGGACCCGGCGGCGCACAACGCGGACCTGAAGCGCTACACGGAGCGCATCCGGGAGCTCGCGGCGGCGCGGGACCTGCCTTTTGTGGATCTTTTCACGCCGTCGCTGGCGCTGATGGAGCATCGGCCGGCGGGGGACGACTTTTATACGATCAACGGCGTGCACCTGAACGAGCGGGGCTATCGCGCGGTGTCGGAGATGCTGGCGGCGGAAGGCTTTGGCATTACCCAGCCGGTGACGAAGGCGGACGAGCCGCTGCGGGAACTGATCCTGAAGAAGAACCGGAAGTTCTTCCTGCGCTGGCGGCCGATCAACGCGGAGTATGTGTTTGGACGGCGGAAGGAACCGTTTGGGGTGATTTCGTTTCCGCCGGAGATGCGGGAACTCGATTCGATTATCGCTGGGCTGGAGGAAGAGATTTGGGTGGAGGCTGGGAAGTGAGCTGGCGGGCGCGTTGCGACAGACAAGGAGAGGGGGAGAAGGGGAGACAAGGAAATTGGCGCCGGGCTAGGATTGGTTGGGGCAAATGAATGGGGAGAGTGATTTTTTGGAAGTTGAGCGATTTGGAGACTTTGTTATGAGGAGAAACTTTTTGAGTGTTCGGGTGCTGGTGGCGGTGATGGCTGCTATTGGATTGTCGTGTTTGTTCACTGAAATAAGCCACGCGACGGACCTGATTGGGGGGGCGCAGCCGGAGATGCTTTCTCCTGAGGAGGCGCGGGAGGCGTTTGTGATGGCGGAGGGGTATGAGGTGAGTCTTTATGCGTCGGAGGTGGACTTTCCGTTGCACAGTCCGGCGGCGATGACGTTTGATGCGCGGGGGCGGTTGTGGGTGACGAATGTGCCGACGCATCCGCATGCGTTGCCGGACGTGGAGCCGCATGATTCGGTGATTATCCTGGAAGACACGGACCGGGATGGGAAGGCGGACAAGAGCACTACTTTTTATGATAAGCTGTATCTGCCCATGGGCATCGCGCTGACGGATGGCGGGCGGACGGTTTACACGGTGAGCGAGCCAAACCTGATGCGGCTGCGTGACACGGACGGCGACGGCGTGGCGGACGAGGAGCGGATCGAGATGCACGGCTTCGGCACGGAGGACAATCACCACGTCATCTCTGCCTTTCAGTGGGGGCCGGGCGGGCGGCTCTACTTTGGACAGGGCCTGTTTTTGAATACGCAGGTGGAGACGCCGTATGGCCCGGTGCGCGCGTTTGAGGCGGCGGTGTTCCGCCTGGACCCGCGCGATCAGCGGCTGGAGGTGTTCGCGGAATACGGCTGGTCGAACGTCTGGGGCATCATCTTCGATCACTGGGGGCAGCCGCTGCTGGCGGATGCCTCGCCGGCGCTGAACTACTACCTGCCGGCCTACACCGCGCCGGGCGACTACCCGCGGGAGGGGAAATATGACAAGGCGCGCGACAGCCGGGATCAGCAGAGCTTCACTCCGGCGGGCCGCCGCCCGTCCTGCGGGAATGAGTTGCTTCTGAGCGAGCATTTTCCGGAAGACGTGCGCGGCTGGTATGTGACGAACCAGATGAAAGGCTGGCACGGTGTGCGGTGGTATCAGCTGAATGAGGAAGGCTGCGGCGTGGAAAGTTCCCAACCGAAAGGGGAGGAGGAACTGATGACGACCTCGGACATCACCTTCCGCCCCGTGGCCATGCAACTGGGCCCGGACGGCGCGCTCTACGTGCTGGACTACTACAACCCCATCGTGGGCCACACGACGTATAACTTCCGCGACCCGCGCCGCATCCAGACCCACGGGCGCGTCTGGCGGATCACCTGCAAGGACCGGCCGCTGGTCTGGCAGCCGGAGATCGCGGGCCAGCCGGTGGGGGTTTTGTTAGACCTGCTGAAGAACCCGAACTACCGCACCCGCTACCACGCGCGGCGCGAACTCCAGGAACGCCCGGCGGAGGAGGTCTTGCCCTCGTTGAAGGAATGGACCGCCGCGCAGGACCCGAAGGACCCGGACTACCTGCACCACCTGACGGAAGCGCTGTGGATGCACCAGAGCTTTAACGACTACGACCTGGACCTGCTGCGGAAACTCCTGGCGGCGGACGATCACCACGCCCGCACGGCGGCGGTGCGGGTGCTGCGCTATTGGCAGGCGGCGATGCCGGATGAGGACGAGGTGGTGGCTTTGTTAGAGTCTGCCGTGACGGACGAAAGCCAGCGGGTGCGGCTGGAGGGGCTGATCGCGTGCGGCTTTCACGGGAAGCCGGAGACCGGCCTGAAGACCGCGGCCCGCGTGCTGGAGCAGGAGATGGATCACCGCTTCCGCTACGCGGCGCAGCAGACTTTTACTTACCTGGTGAAGCGGACAGATAAGGTGCCGGAGCCAGTGGACCTCTTTCTCCTGCCTTACTTGAAAGATGAGCAACTCCTGACGAAAGACCTCACCGCGCCAGTGGCGAAGGAACGGCTGACCCGGCTGAGCGTGCCGGTAGCGGAGCATCGCGCCGCGCTGGACCTGCTGGCGGGCGGGGCCGGGAAGGAACCGGCGGACTGGCTGCTGGACGCGCTGGTCACGGCGCAAGCGGATGACGAAGCCTCTGGCTCCAGCCGGACGCAGGTGCTAAGCCGCCTGCTGCTGACCTGGGACGAGCCGGAGGAACTGGCGGCGAGGGAAGGGCGGCTGGACGCCTTGTTGAACGAGGCCACGGACCCTGCCGTGAGGTCCTACGCGGCGGCGGGATTGATCCGCGCCGGGAAATACGAAGCGCCCGTCGCGGCCGCGAAGTCGCCGGGGCAGATCGCGTCCTGGCTGAAGGCGGTGACGCTGCTGGGCCGGAGCCGCGCGCCGGACGCGCTGTATGCGCGCATCCCGGAATGGATGGCCAACGGGCAGGCCCGCGCGGTGCGCCTAGCCGCGATCGACGCGGCGTCCTGTTTCCCGAAGGAAGACGCGGACGCGGTGGCGCTGCTGGGCCACACGGTGGATGAAACGGCGGCGACGGACCTGGGGCTCAGCTTTGCCGCGCTGGAGTCCATGAAACGCATCCCGCGCGATCTCTGGCCGCCGGAATACGTGGGCAAAGGGCTGACGAAGGTAAGCATTTCCGCCACGCCAGACCTGAAGTTCGAGCCGAACGAGTTCACCGTAAAAGCGGGCAGCGCGGTGGAGTTGCGCTTCTTTAATCCGGATAACATGTATCATAACCTGGTTATCACCACGTCCGGGAGCGTGGAAGAGATCGGCAACCTCTCCATCGCCATGGCGGCGGACCCGAAGGGGCTGGAGAAAAACTACGTGCCGGATCATCCCGGTGTGCTGCACTTCACCCCGCAGCTTTGCCTGGGGATCGCGCGGACGCATACCTTGCAGTTCTTCGCTCCGGAGGAGCCGGGGGAGTATCCTTACATTTGCACCTTCCCCGGCCACTGGACGGTGATGCGCGGGGTGATGCACGTGGAGTGAGGAGCGGGGTTGAGGGAGCGGCGGTTGGGTGGCGGGAGGTTTGCGCCAGACAAGGAATCGGAGCGCAGCGTAGATGGACGGAACGAAGTGAAGTCAAACAAGGAGATGGGGAGATGGGGAGACGGGGAGAAGTGCTGGGCTACAAGGGTGCGCGACGGAGAAAGATGGTTAGCAAATAAAGTAGGAATTATAAGTGGCCAAAAGTGGGTGATTTGGGGCACTTTTGGCCACTTATAAGGTTTCTTCGAAAAGCGTTTCGGCCAGAATCGATTCCTGTATCAGTTCCTTTGCGTAAGCGTTTTGGGTGATGCCTTGGGTGGTGAGAAAGGTCAGGAACACGTTCTTTCGGGTGGCCGTGACGCCGCGGAAGGTGGCCAGTTTCTGACGAAGTTCTTCGGCGTATTTCTTGGTGATGGTGAACGGGCCCTGAGAGAACTTGATCTCGACTACGTTGATGGAGTGATCGGCGCGGTCGAGGAGAAGATCGATCTGAGTGCCCTTGGGCCAAGTCTTGTCCGGGCGGTGAACCCAGCTGCAATGAGTGGTCTCTACTTGGGCGATGCCGAGCGCTTGTTTGAGCTGGGGGAGGTGTTTGTGGACCAGGGATTCCAGTAGCCACTCCACGCATGCCAGGCGGGAGAACTGGCGAGCTTTAGGAAGCGTCTGGGCCCGGAGTCTCGCCGGTTTTCGATCCACTTCAGATAGAACAGGGAATACTCGTCCGCCAGCCGGTAGAGCGTGTCTTTGCTCTTCTTCTCAAATGGAAGTTGGGTGCTGAGGAACCCCGCTTCTTCGAGTTCTGTCAGGGTTTGAGTGAGACGGCCGCCGGTGGTGTAGGCTTTGGTGAGGGTGGTGCGGGTCAGGCCCCTGGGGTGTTTCGCCAGAAGCCGGACGAGGTCCACATGGCGGTCCGCATGATCGAAGAGTGACGCGTAGAGTCTCTCAAACTCATCGCGCAGCAGGCCGTTCTGCCGAAAACACGCGGCATCGATGATCTGCGCCGCGGACTTGCCAGGGGTTGCCTCTTTCAGATAGTGCGGCACGCCACCCATGACCATGGCGAGGGTGAGTTGGTCATACCCGGTCAGCTTAATATTCCGGGAACGCAGAAACCGCGAGCTTTCCGCAAGGGTGAAGGGTTCCAGTCTGATCCGGGCGGTGACCCGGTTGTGCAGACCGCCCTTGTGGTCGATGACCTTGGCAATCATCCAAGACGCCGCGGAGCCGCAGATGACGAGAATGAAGCGCGGATTCCGGGAGAGGAAGCTATTCCAGTGTGGCGTTTGCGAAATATCTAGACGAAATCAATTAAGTATTAAGGCCGGAAATTTGCTCGCTTCGCTCGGATATTTTTTGTGATCGCGGTCTTCTTTTCCAATTTCCGCGTTGCTCGATCAGTCGTTGAGCTAGCTCAACTCCCTCCTCGCGCCTTGAATTTGAAAAAGAATCCTCGCGAATTTCGTCCACCTATTTCGCAAAACACCACACTGGAAGTGATCGAGCGCTGGCAGAAAGCGGGAGCGAGGGCTGGCCAGCCAGGGAAGCTCGTCCAGAAAGATGACCTGCTTCTTCTGGCTCCGGAGGCGCTGGAGGTAATCCGCGAGTAGCTGAAAGGCCTCCTGCCAGGACCGGGGTGTCTCTATCTGTTTCCGGCCGGGGCTATGCCTCTGGAGTTCGCGCTGAAAGTTATTGAGTTGCTCGGGTAAGGAGCCGTCCTTCTGGCCGGTTAGCTCAAAGGCCAAGTGCTTGGCAAAATGCTGGCGGATCAGAAACGTTTTTCCCACCCGCCGCCTGCCATAGATGGCTAGAAATTCAGCTTCCTTGCTTTGGAGTAAGCGATTCAGCGTCTTGATTTCCTGCCTGCGGCCGATAACGGACATAAGGTATAAGTGGCCAAAAGTGGCCAAAAATGCCAGATTTGGCCACTTATAAATGAGGAGAGGCGTGCAATAGCCGCAAGGTCTGGAGGCGAAAAGAGCGCTTACTTCGCTCCTTGTAGCCAGGTAGAAGGGTCAGCCCAGTTCCTTCGGTAGCTGCTTTCTCACTTCCTCCTTCGTCTTCGCTCCCCGCGTCATGGCGCGGTCGATGAGGGCTTCTAGGAGGACGCCGCGGCGGCCTTTGCCGGACTTTTCGATTTCGAGGAGTTCGGAGTCCACCTTGTCCTGGGCATCGAGGTCCATCTGGGCGATGGGGCGGGTGATGGTGTGTTCGCCCCGGACGAGGAGGTCGTAGCGGATGAGGCCGGAAATGTAGGCGTTGAAAGAGGGGTAACCGAGCTGCTCGGCCCGGCGCTTGCCGGCCTCGGCGAGAGCCCAGGGTTGCTTGATGCTGGTGGTCTTAGAGCGCATGTCGGTGATAATGCTAGCGCTTTGGTTACGCCGGGGCCAGCGGGGAATGGGGGAAATCCGGGGTAGGCGGTAGTACCGACACGCGCCGTAGTGGAGGGCTGCCGTCAGCTCCCGCAGCCGCCGCCTCCACAACCTCCTCCGCCGCAACCACCGCCACAGCCGCTTCCTCCTCCGTCGCCTCCGCAATCGCCACCACCGTCGCTGTCGGGACCGCAACCGGAGCCGCCAAAGGGCAGGTAGGAATCTCCAGCCCGGCCGCGGCCACGGCCTCGGAGGCGTCTGCGATCCTTTTTACTGAAGATGGAAATGATAAACAGCAGCGCGACGGAGGGAATGATGATGGGGAGGCCGTAGACGAAAAGCTCGGACAAGGAGGTGATTTCATCATCGGGGTTCTTGTCATGCTGAGCCGCGTGAGCCGCGCAACTGATAAGGAAAGCCAAGAGGCAGGCGCAGGCCGTGGCGGCGAACCCTAACATCGTGGCGCGCCGGGAAGGAAGCCGGAGTCGCGGAAGGAGGAGATAGCGGCCGCGGTCCACGCGCTGGAAGCGCTGCCGGGGCGAGAAGCGGACGGCCGCGGGCGGCCAGATATCGGCCGGGGGTTCTTCTCCGAAATGTTGGCGGTAGTCTGCCAAGGTGCGCTCGTACCAGTCGTGGTATTTCGCCTGTTCCGCCGTGCCGCCTTTGGTGGGGCCGTGGTGGAGGGGCTTTTCGAGGATGTTGCCGCAGAGTTCGTCCCAGTAGCCGCGGGTGTAGCAGAGGTGCAGGTGCCAGGCCTGGTCCACTTCGTCCGAGGGGGTGACGGAGTGGCCGGCTTCCACGCAGAGGTAGAGGAAGCGTTTGTATTCATCCACGACGCGCCGGGCGTAGGGGGCGGTCCAGCCATTTTCCCGGGCGAGGCGCCGGGTGAAGGTGAGACCGGCCCCGGGATCGTCGAGCGTGAAGGCCTCCAGTTTCCGCCACAGGTGGGTGTTCATCACGCTGGTCAGGTTAGCGGATGGAGTGCGGAAGGGGTCAAGGTTATTCCCAGCCGTCTCGCCGTGGGCTGTGGTAGGGATTGAACGCGGCCCACTGGGCGGAGGACTAAAGGAAAGTCGCTGGCGGGTGGCGAGGACGAGCCCAGCCGCAGGGGCGGCATTGCGCCAGAAAAATGGTTCGCCACCTTGGAAGCCCTCTCTATAAGTTACTGATAATGAACAGGAACCCTCTTGCTATCATGCTGTCTCCCGCCCGCTGTTTGTCCATGGCACTCCTCTCCCTTTCGATTGCCGGAGGTTTCTCGATTCCGAATGTGGCGAGCGCGGAAGTGACGCTGAAGAAACTGGACGGCCGGGTGCGGGTGGAGATCAATGGCCAGCTTTTCACCGAGTATCTCTATGAGGCGTGGTATTTTCCCTACTGCTATCCGGTCATTGGGCCGAATGGCGCGCCAGTGACGCGGCACTATCCCATGGAGGAAGGGGTGGAGGGAGAATCGACGGACCACGAGCACCACCGGTCCCTGTGGTTCGCGCACGGGTTGGTGAATGGGCGGGACTTTTGGGCGCCGCAAAGCCCACGCGAAGGGCACAAGCGCCGCATTGTGCAGGAGAGTATCGAGAAAGCGGAGTCGGGCGAGACTTCGGGCACGCTGGTGGTGATCAACCGCTGGGAGGTGGATGGCGTGCCCATGCTGCGGGAGCGGCGGGAGATGGTATTTACCCCACTGGAGAATGGGGAAGTACTGCTTGATTACAACACGGCGCTGACCGCCGTGGACGGGCCGGTGACCTTTGGTGACGCGAAGGACGGCGGCATGGCCGTGCGCGTGGCGGGCGACATGAAGGTGAAAGGCCACAAGGGATTTGAAGACCAGGGGAAAGGCCACATCGTGACCAGCGAGGGCGCGAAGGACGAGGCCAGCTGGGGCACGCGGGCCAAGTGGGCGGACTACTACGGGCCGGACCCGAGCGGACAGGTGGCGGGGATCGCGCTATTCGATCACCCGGAAAACCTGCGCTACCCTACGTGGTGGCACGCCCGGACCTATGGGCTGATCGCCGCGAATCGCTTCGGCACCGGGTATTTCGAAGAGAAGAATGGCGCGAAGCGAGGAGATGGGGACTACACCCTGCCTGCGGGCGAGACGCTGACACTGCGGCACCGGCTGTATTTTCACCATCGCACCGCGGAGGAGGCGAAGGTCGCGGAGAAGTATGACGAATACGTCAGGGGAAAAGAATAGCGGAGCGGCGAAGGTTCTGTTAACCGACCACGACGTTTTCGAGCCCGACGACGACAAGACCGTATGCTCCTCTTCGACTGCCACCTGGATCTCAGCCTGAACGCGGTGGACTTCAACCGCGATCTGCGTCAGCCCGTGGCAGCCATCCGGGAGGAGGAGCAGGGCATGACCGATAAGAAAGGACGCGGCGCGGGCACCGTGGCGTTTCCCGAAATGCGGCGGGGCGGCGTGGGCCTGTGCGTGGCCACGCTGATCGCCGGCTGCATGAAGCCGGGCGGCGTGGCCAGCGGATGGAACTCTCCCCAACAGGCCTGGGCTCAGACCCAAGCGCAACTGGCCTGGTACCGGGCCATGGAAGAAGCGGGTGAAATGCGGCAGATTCGCAACCTGGCGGACCTGAATTCGCAGTTGGAACTGCTGGGCAAGGCCGGTGGTGAGGTGCCGGACGGCGCGCCCATCGGGTATGTGCTCAGCCTGGAGGGCGCGGATTCCATCCTTACGCCGGGGCACCTGGAGCGGGCCTGGGAAGCCGGGCTGCGGGCCATCGGTCCGGCGCACTACGGCGTGGGGCGCTATGCCCTGGGGCACGATCAGGAAGGTCCTCTGAGCCCGGAAGGTGAAGACTTGGTGAAAGAAATGGACCGGCTGGGGTTCATTCTGGACGTGACTCACCTGTGCGACCGCTGTTTCTGGGATGCCCTGGATAACTTTGACGGTCCCGTCTGGGCGAGCCACTCGAACTGCCGCGCCCTGGTGCCGGATCCGCGCCAGTTTGAGGACGATCAGATCGAAGCGCTCGTCGAGCGTGGCGCCGTGATCGGCGCGGTCTTCGATACGTGGATGATGGCGCCGGGCTGGGTGCGGGGCAAGACGGTCCGGGAGGAGAAAGGCGTGACATTGGAGCACATCGTGGAGCACATCGATCACATCTGCCAGATTGCCGGGAATGCTCTGCACGTTGGCATTGGCTCCGATCTGGACGGAGGCTTCGGACTGGAGCAGAGTCCGCTGGGCCTGGACACCATCGCGGATCTGCAAAAGCTGGCCGGAATCCTAAGTCAGAAAGGCTACAGCGAGGCAGACGTGAAAGGCATCTTTCACGGAAACTACCTGCGCTTCCTGCGGGAGGCGTGGGCGGCGCGGCGATAGGGCGTGCCCGGGCGGGGGTGAAAATGCCTTTCCCCTGGCGCGACGATTTTCCTTGGCCGCGGGGCCTGGCGCCCTTCAACATGCCGGGCACCGATGGATGACTCCCCCTCTAGTCCCGCCTGGAAGGTGCCCCGGGAAGAGCTAGACCCCCTACTGCGCGGCGCGCGGCGGGAGATGCTGGTGGTGCTCGCGGTCTGGGCGCTGGGCGCGGCCTGGACAATAGGTTACGCGGGCCTCTTTGGCTACAAGCCGGTACCAGACGATCCAGCGGCTCTGCCTCTGGTGTGGGGAATGCCGGCCTGGGTCTTCTGGGGTGTCATGCTGCCGTGGGGCGTGGCCACGCTGTTCACGCTGTGGTTTGCGCTGTTTTTCATGAAGGACGAAGCGCTGGGAGCGGACGCGGCTCTGGAGGGATGGAGCCGCGATCCGGAACTGGGTGACCCTGACAAAGCCACCAAACCGGAGGCGGGCCCGGGCGCATGAATGGCGGCCCGGAAGAAGCGAGCAGCGCGGTGCTGTGGACCTTTGCCCTCTACATGGGCGGGGTGTTTGTCCTGGCCTGGCTGTCGAACCGAAGCGCGGCGCGGGGCGGGTTTTTATCGGACTATTTCCTGGGTGGCCGGGGTTTCGGAGCGTGGGCGGTGGCGCTGACCTTCGCGGCCACGGCGGCGTCGGGCGGGAGTTTCATGGGCTTTCCCTCCCTCATTTACACACACGGGTGGGTGCTGGCCCTGTGGATCGCGGGCTACATGGTGGTGCCGCTGGTGTCCATGGCGCTGATGGGTAAGCGGCTGAACCAGGTGTCCCGCCGGGCGGGGGCGATCACGGTGCCGGAGATCCTGCGGGAGCGCTTCGCCAGCCGGACGGTGGGCGGCGTGGCGACCTTTCTCATCGTGCTGTTTCTGTTTTTTTACCTGCTGGCGCAGTTCAAGGCGGGCAGCGAGATCCTGAACACGCTGCTTTCCGGCACGCCCGCCTACGACGCGGCGGTGGCGGGCACCGCGAGCCTGACTTCCGGCCTGCCGTGGGTGGGCACGGCGGAGCCGGACTACCTGCTGTGTCTCATCGTCTTCGGCATCGCGGTGGTGGCGTATGTGACGTATGGCGGCTTTCGCGCCGTGGTGTGGACGGACGTGATGCAGGGCGTGGTGATGGCGGGCGGCTTGGTGGTCTTGTTAGTGTTGACCCTTGGCCAGGTGGGTGGCCTGGAAAACGCGTCGCGGCGTCTCGCGGAGATGACGCCTCCCGTGCCTGGAACCGGATTGGTAGTGAGGAGCGATGCCGGTGGAGCCGTGGAGGACTTGGTCATCGCTCGGGGAGAATGGCTGGTGGGTGAGGAAGACGGAAAGCTCTACCGCCTGGCGGAGCGCGTTTTAGTTCCTGCCGGGAAAACCGAGAGCGAGCCAGCAGAGGCCATTCAGATTCAAATCGCGGAGCGGGAACAGGGCGCGGGTCCGGAACTCCACGGCGGCGCGGTGGCGGAAGCCGTCCGTTTCCGGCTGACGGAAGCCCGGCCCTATGCCCAAGGAGCGGTGGAGAAGGGAGCCTACCTGAAAGCGCCGGGGCCGCACGCCACACAGGGCGCGGGTTTCCTGGCCCTGGGCATGGCGTTCAGCTTTTTTGTGTTCTGGCCCTTTGGCGGGGTGGGGCAGCCCAGCAGCATGGTGCGGATGATGATCTTTGACCACACCCGCGTGCTGAGGCACGCCCTGGTGTTGGTGACCCTGTATTTCAGTTTTACCTACGTCGCGCTGGTGCTGGTGTTCGTCTGCGCCCGGGTGCTGTTGCCGGGAATGGAATACGCGCCGGACCGGGTGATGCCGGAGATGGCGCGCTACGTGACGGCTGCCTCCGGGGTGCCCTGGCTGGCGGGACTGGTGGTGGCGGCGCCCTTCGCGGCGGTGATGTCCAGCGTCGACAGCTTTCTACTGGTGGTGGCCTCCGCCGTGGTACGGGACTTCTATCAGCGGGATATCAATCCGCGTGCCTCGGAAAAGACCCTGCGGCGGCTGAGCCACGGGGTTACCCTGTTGGTGGGTGGCGGGGCAATGGTGATCGCGATGCACCCGCCGGAGTTCCTTCAGGTATTGATCGTCTTCGCCAGCGCGGGTCTCGCGGCGGGTTTTCTCGTGCCGATGTTTCTCTGCCTTTACTGGCAACGCATGACCGCCGCCGGCGCGGTGGCGGGAATGCTAAGCGGCTGCGGCATGCACCTGGCGCTCTATCTCATTGGCTGGGCGCGAACGGGTAAGTTCCAGGTTTACGAACTGCTCGGCGTGCAGCCGTTCCTCTGGGACCTGGTGGCCTCCATAGCGTGCTGTGTCGGCGTCTCGCTGCTCACTCCGCCGCCGGATGGAGCGCTGGTGCGGAAGTATTTTGCGCGGCAGGATTAGGATAAGGAAAAATTAGCTAAAAAATAGCCAAAAAAGATTGAGACCGGAGAAAGAACGGCTAAAGTTGAAATGTGAATTCCAAAAGGACCATGACCCTGAATCTTTCCGAGAAAGAGATGCGGGTACTCGAAGAGTTGGCCGAAAAAAAAGAGTTGAGCAAAACTGGCGTGATGAAGCTGGCGCTCCGGCTCCTGCAGTCGGTGGATGCCAGGGTGGATCTGGGCAGCAAGCTCTTCATTGAGAATGAAGCCACTCGCGAGAAGAGCGAGTTGGTGATTTTATGAACGAGTCCGCCGTTCACTTGCTGGAGACTGGCAGTGGAGAGATGGTGGAGGCTGTCTTTGTGGCGGAGGTGTCAGAGGAACATTTGGAGATGTGGTCTCAGACGTGGCTGCCGATCATGAAGGAGCGCTTTTTTTGCCGGAGCTATGCTGGTCCAGAAGACGCGCATTGGAATTGGAAAGCGAAGGCCCAGGAAATTCGAGGGCTTTTGAAATATGAAATCTGCGCGGTGGTCTGCCGGCAAGAGTTGCAGGGATTGATGTTGATCAACAACGTGGCTTCGGCCAGGCTAAAGGATCAGTTCGGAAAGCCATTGATCTATGTCGAGTTTCTTTCCACGGCTCCGTGGAATCGGCCGGAGTTAAAACAGCCCCCACGCTACCGGGGAGTAGGCAGTATTCTGATTGCGGCGGCAATACAGGCCAGCCTGGATGCTGAATTCAAGGGCAGGATCGGGCTTCATTCGCTGCCAAAGGCGGAGGTGTTTTACGAACACAAATGCGGCATGACCCGCCTTGGCTTTGACTCCTCCCATGAAGGGCTCCTCTATTTTGAAATGACGCCAGAACAGGCGGCTGCTTTTCGCCGGACTACTCGATAGTCATTATGAAACTGGATCTGTCGAAAGAGTGGTGCGCGAGTCGCGCTGAGATCGAAGGCGACAGCGAAGTCGGAGCTGGAACGCCTCCCATTCACTGGAGAACGGCAAAAGATTCAGACCTATCCGCTGATGGTTTTGTTCTTGGACAATTCGTTGAATTGGCTCGCCGCGACAGGGGATGGAGTGTCCGGCAACTCGCCGCAAGTGCTGGTATCGAAGCTGGCGATGTATTGCGTATCGAACAAGATCATTGCCATCGTACGGCGACTGCACTGGACACGGTTCGAAAGTTGGCGGGAATCTTCGGCGTATCCGCCGAGAAGCTGTTCGAACTTGGGCGGATGTCAGGAGAGCGCACCACGGTTCTGAGAGAGGCGCCCGTTTCCAGCGATTCCGAGATTGAGGAAGCGCCGAAGGCACTTTCGACAGAAGAACGTCAGACTCTGAGGGCGTACTTTAAAATGTTGTCGAACCCCGTTGGCTAAGCCAGCAACTCATGCAGTAATTTCCCGTCGCTCAGGGCCATGGGGCGGCCGGCGGGAGTCATGAGTTCGGTGGCGGGATCGATGCCGAGGGCGTGTTGGATGGTGGCGTGGATGTCGTCCACGCCCACGGGATTGTCGGGGTGTTCGTTCTCGCCATTCGGGTCCGTGGCGCCGAGGACGCGGCCGCCTTTGAACCCGCCACCGGCTAATGCCAGAGTAAAGCCGTTCGGCCAGTGGTCGCGGCCTTCCAGGGCGTTGAGCTTGGGCGTGCGGCCAAACTCGCCGCCCCAGAGGACGACGGTGGAGTCGAAGAGGCCGCGCTCCTTCAGGCCCAGGATGAGGGCGGCGAAGGCGGGGTCCAGGGTGGCGATGTGCTTGGCGTGGAGTTCGTGGTTGTTGATGTGTGTGTCCCAACCGGGCAGGGTGATCTCAATGCAGCGGGCGCCAGCCTCCACCAGACGCAGGGCCGCCAGGCAACCGCGGCCAAAGGGAGAATCGCCGAAGGCGGCGCGGGTGGCCTCGGGTTCCAGGCTGATGTCGAAGGCCTTCACCTGGTCCGAAGTCATCATGCGGCGGGCCCGCGCCATGGTGTCGCGGTGCAGGGTTCTGTTGTCGTCCAGGTGGGCGGGGCGGCCGGCCTGAAAAGCGGCCTCCACGACGTCCAGGGCCTCGAGCCGCTTGTCCTGGCGGGCGTCGCTGACGCGGGGACTGACGTCCGGTACCGGTTGGGCGGGGTCGTACATGCTAAAGGCGTCATACTTCGCGCCCAGGTACCCGCCTCGGGCGGCGAAGCGGTTGGGCAGGATGGAGATGTGGGTGGGAATCTCCACGCCGGACGAGTCCAGTTCATGGCAGATGACCGCGCCGATGGAGGGATGGACCACGGAAGGGTTCGGACGGAAACCGGTCTTAATATTATAGGTAGCCCGCTCGTGGTCGCCCTCCTTGCTCACCACGGAGCGGACCAGGGAGACGTCGCCCATGACGGTGGCGGTCTGTTCCAGGCCCTTGGCGATCTGGATGCCCTTCGCGGCGGTGGCGATCGCTTCGGTGCCGTAAGCAATGGGGGAGCCGGGGTGTGGGTCGAAGGTTTCGAGTTGGCTTGGCGCGCCCGCCATGTAGAGGAAGATCACCGACTTAGCCGGTTTTCCGCGGGGGGCCTTTTCCGCGTCCAAAGCCAGTACGTCGCCCAGAGACGTGAGCCAAGCCAGGCCGGAGCAGCCCGCGGCCTTCAGCAGACGGCGGCGGGAGGTGTGATCCGCGCCGCCGCAAGTGGAAAAGGGAGAAGGATTGGTGGTCATGTCAGGATGGCGGGGAGGTGTTTCAGTGGTTCCATGAGAACTCCGTGGCGTTCATGAGGACCCAATAAAAGTCTTCCATGGCGCGGTTCCGCCGGTTCTCGGGGACGTTCTGGAGTTGGGTGATGAAGTAGTCCCGCTCCGCGTCCGTCGGCCGGCGGGTGAAGATGGAAAGGTAGGCGGTTTCCACCGTGGCTTCCAGTGTGGGAGAGAGCAGGCCCAGGCGGGTAGAGGCATTCAGGACCAGGTTTTCCTGGGTGCGCTCGTCGACGACCTTCCCGTTCATCATCAGCAGACGCTGGGGGATGGTGCCGCCCCGGTCGGTGAATTCGTCTTCGCCCAGGTCGCCGAAGCGTTTTACGAAGTCGTTCTGCTGACCATAGCGCATGAAGCGGCGCAGAATGTGGGAATCCGCGTCGATGGTCTTCAGGGTGGACGCCTGGAGAAGACTGCCCGCGACCTGCTCCGGCCGTAGGCGGGTGAGCGGGAAGGCGGCGAAGCTCTGGTAGTGAGCGTCCGTGACTGGCGGTCCGTCTGAGAGCGAACGGCTGTCGAGCAGATAGGGGCGGGAGGCGGCGATGACGCGGATGAGGCGCCGGAGATCGTAGCCGTGGGCGGTGAAGTCGTCCGCCAGCACTTCCATGGCCCCGGGCCAGGGGCCGTCCAGCGGGATGTCGTCTATCGGGTCCACCAGGGGTTGATTGAAAAGCAGGGTCCACACGCGGTTCACGGCGGCGCGGGCAAAGGAGCGGTTCTCCGGGGCGGTCACCCAGGCAGCGAGCCGGGCGCGCAGGGGGCCATCCGCCGGCAGCAGCTCAGGCTCGAAAGGAACCTTTGCTTCCACGGGGCGCGGTTTAAGTTCTCCGTTAAAACGGAATTCGTAAGTGTTTTGGTCGTGGTCCCGCACGCCCACGAAGGGCGCGAGGTCCGTGCCCGCGAAGAAGGCGGCGAGCTGGTGGAAGTCCTCCTGCTTCCAGCGGTCTCCGAACTTGTCGTCATGGCATTCCATGCAGTCGATCCGCAGGCCGAGGAAGGCCCGGGTGACGCGGGCGGCCAGCTTCACTTCGTCCGGTCCCTTTTTCTTTGCGTCCACGGCGGCCTGATTGGCGGTGACGGTGATGAAGTTCACCGCCGGCTCGCTGGTCCAGAGCCCCTTAGAAGTAATGAGGTCGCGTACCAGGTCGTCATAGGGGCGGTTCGTCATGAGCTGATCGCTCAGCCAGGTGACAAAGCGGCTGCGGCGATAGATGATGAACGGTCCGTCTTCCACCCCCACGCAGGCGCGGGCCAAACGCTCCGCCAAATAGTCGCCATGGCGCCGGTCCTGAAAGAGATGGTCCAGCCACCAGGTGAGGCGTTCTTCCTCGGGGATCTCTTCCAGGGCGCGGACTTCTTCCAGAGAGGGAATGGTACCTGTCAGAGCCAGCGAAAGGCGGCGGGCCACGGTCAGTGACGGCGCGGGAGGCGCGGGCTCCAGACCGGCTTCGGTCCACTGCGTTTCAAACGCCGCGTTCACGCGGCGAAGGGTGGTGGCGAGATCGGGATACTCGCCAGAGCCGGCTTTGCCTTCCGCCGAAAGGTCTGGAGAGGAAGAATCGGAAACACCTGCCGTGGCTGGGGACTTGGGGCTTTGAAGGGAAGAAAGCAGAGAAGACGCGGGCATCGCATCCGCCGTCAGGTAGGCCCAACCGACCGCGCCCAGGCCCGCCGCGCAGAGAGAGAGGAAGAGGGCGTTCCGCCAGAACGGACCCAGTCTCGTTGGGGTCGGCAGGGTTTGAGAGGAGTCGGGCGCGCGTTCCATGGGGGCAAGCATTGCGTTCTTGAGAAGGGAAGACGCAGGGTCTTGCGCCCCAGGTTACAAGAAAAGAGCGAGACTCACCAGACTTCCGGCAATGCGCCGGAGAGCGCTCACTTGAGTCAGAGGACGGTATCAACACCAATCCTCACTCTACGCCGAGCGCGATAGATCTGACAATCGGTTCGCAAACCAGGCGCCGATCAATCCCGCCTGGTAGAACTGCACCGGTGTCTCAAATCCGCCCAGCGAAATAATGTCACAGACTTCGCGAGGCGGAAGGACTGCGACGTCCTTTGTGTAGGCCTCCTTCAGTTTTTCGAGGCCTTCAAGAGTGCCATCGGTATTGGTTAGCCGAAACCAGACCTCCAGGAGGCTTTGACAAACTGGATTTCTCAGGTCCCCGGTTAGATCCGCGGTAATCAAGACGCCCTCAGGAAGAAGACGGTCCGCGATGCCCCGGAAGAACTCAGCGCGTTCCTGGCGCTCCAGGATGAATTGCGAAACCAGGATCGACGTTGCCGCATCGAATCTGGCGCCCGGTTGGAGAGATTCGACATAGCCGCAATGAAGTTCGCACCGGGAAGCGAGCCCTTGTGCTTCCATCCGGCTCTGGAAGACCTCCAGCATGGGCGCGGAAGGTTCGACGGCGGTGAAGCGCCAGCCCGGAAACTTTTCTGCAAGATACAAAATCTCCGATCCGGTCCCCGATCCGACACACAGTATCCTGGCATCCGGTGGGAGTTCCGACAGCACCGTGCCAATCAGCAAGTGCAAGGCGTTCTTGATAGGAGCGGTCTTGCTCCATTTTTCGTCATAGGTGGACGCCTGTTTGTCGAATATCGCTGTGATTTCGTCCTTCTTCATAGAGCGTCGCGTGAGTCCGCTGCCGGAAGTTAGCGAAAGTTGACCCGCTGTCTAACCTTTCGACTCCACGGAGTGGATAGGCTGGGTCTTGATGGCTGATTTGACCCTGAGGCTGGACGATGCGCTTCTGGCCGAGGCACGCAAAGTAGCAGCTCAAACAAAACCACGGTCATTGGCATGGTCCGCGAGTTCCTCGAAAGGGAGACTAAATTTTCGGAGTTGGTCCGAGAGCGGGAAAGAGGCGTTGGAAGACTGTTGGATTCTTTGGATGTCTGTGAATCCCATGGCAAAGTGCCTCCGCTGAACCGGGCCGAACTTCATGACCGCTGAGGCTTTCCTGGATACGAACATCCTGATTTATGCCGCTTCGCAAGCTCCGGACGACCAAGCACGCCGGAGCCGGGCGTGAGAAATACTGGCCGAGCCGGGTCTTGGGTTGTCTGCTCAAGTGGTGCAGGAGTTCTATCTTGCTGCCACCCGGAAAGACCGGCTGGGAGTTTCCCACGGCAGAGCGATGGAAGTGATTGCCCGTTTGGACATTTACCCGATCCTGCCGGTGACCCATGAATTGGTGATGCAAGCGGTCGAGACGGCACAGCGTTTTGGCATTGGGTATTTCGACGCCGCGATCCTCACCGCCGCACGCATGTTGGGGTGCCACCGCGTTTACTCAGAAGACCTGAATGCCGGACAGAACTATCACGGAGTGACGGTAGTGAATCCTTTTGCGGCGTAAGGGATCGCTGCTTTGGCTGGAGCGCGTCCCGGGCGTGAACGGTGGTTCTTGAGCGTCCGGAAGGTTCTTGTAACCTCCTTTCCGAAAGGCACGTCATTGAGGGGAAGGACGGGATGATGAGTGTTACCGATTCAGCAGTGGAAGCCGCGCCAGCAAATGTGGGGGAAGCCATGGAGGAGCGGTCTGGTGGCATGCCGGAGGATTCCGGTGAAGAGAATGAAACGATAGCTGGCCCGGTATCCCGGTTTCTCCGCGGCATCGCCTCTGTTCTGGATTGGCTCTTTGGTTTTCTCGCCATCCTTGGCGGACTGGCGGTGCTTTCGGTGGTGCCAGTGTTGAACCTGCTCTCCCTCGGCTACCTTCTGGAGGTCAGCGGACGCATTGCGCGGACGGGGAAGTTTTCCGCCGGATTCATTGGCATCCGGAAGGCGTCCGTCCTGGGGAGCATCGTGGCGGTGGGGTGGTTGTTCCTGTTGCCGGTACGATTTCTGTCGGGCCTGTGGAAAGACGCGGAGTTGATCGCTCCGGGGAGCGGAACGGCCACGGCCTGGCAGGTGGCAACGATTGTGGTGACGGTTCTGATCCTGGCGCACCTGGCGTGGGCGGTCATTCGCGGAGGGCGGCCCTGGCACTTTCTATGGCCCGCTCCGGTGAAATTTTTCCGGTGGCTGAAGACGCCGGGCAAGTACGCGCGGATGCGGGACGCCACGGTGGACTATGTGCTGGGGCTGAAGCTGCCCTACTTTTTCTGGCTGGGGCTGCGCGGCTTTGTGGGGGCGGTAGCGTGGCTGGCGCTCCCGGTGGGGGTGCTGTTCCTGGCGTCTCAGGCGAAGCAGGGTCCCGGAGCGTTGCTGTCTCTGCTGGGAGCGGGGCTGATGCTGGTGTCGGTATTGTATCTGCCCTTCCTCCAGGCGCGATTCGCGCAGGAGAATCGCTTCCGGGCGATGTTTGAGGTGGGCGCGGTGCGGCGGCTGTTTGGCCGGGCGCCGCTGGCGTTCTGGCTGGCGTTTTTCATCCTGCTGCTCTTTTCGCTGCCGCTGTATCTCCTAAAGATTCCCCTGACGCCGCGGGAGGTGGCCTGGCTGCCAGCCCTGATTTTCGTGATCTTCATCTTTCCCGCCCGTCTGCTGACTGGCTGGGCGATGGCCCGGGCCACGAAGCGGCCGGAGGAGCGCCCGGCCTTCTGGGGCTTCCGCTGGTTGAGCCGCCTGGCGGCGCTGCCGGTGGCGGCGGCGTATGTGCTCTTTGTTTACCTGACGCAGTACCTGACCTTTAGCGGCACCCTCAGCCTTCTGGAGCAGCACGCCTTCCTGGTGCCGGCGCCTTTGGTGGGACTTTAGGGGTGGAGGGGTAGGTGGACGGCGTGGCGGTGTTTTAAAGGTGGCCGGCGGGCGGGGCGGGGCGTGGTCATCGCGTTGCGACAGACAAGGAGAAGAGGGAGAGGGGAGACAAGGAGATGGGGCGGGGTGGAGCGGTGACGGGTGATGGAGAGAGAATTCGGGAAAATTTTCTGAGGAAACTACTGTTATTTTGTTGACTGTTCATGAGAACAGTATTAAACCTATTGCCGACGCCAGGGTGTAATAAAATGCCGCGGGAACATGTGAATCGGGAGGGACACCGAGACCATGCTTCCCGCGGTTTTTTTTGGGCCGGAAGTGAGACAAAATGACCCAACAAAATGTCGCATGGGTGTTTTGTTTTCGCGTCAATTTGACGCGAAAAGGGTAGGTGTCCTAGAGGGTGGGTTTTTGTAACCTATTGTTAATAAAGGGATAACAGGATACAGATTCTTTCCGGCATGGAATGTGCACTTTAAACAGGTGAGGCCGCAATAGTGGCCGGGATATCTGAATCAAACAACAACCTGAAAAACACACCTGAGGAGGTAACCCATCATGAAACTGGTACGCTACAACGAACATCCCCTGCTGAGTCACTTCAACGATCTGGACCGCTGGTTTTCCAACCCCGCGGAAGGGTTGGGGAACTTTGGCCGGTTCTTTGAACTGGCGGACCGTCTGGCTGGCGCCAATCGCTACCGCCTGGCCGCCGATCTCTATGAAGACGACCACAACTTCTACGCCCGGGTCGAGCTTCCCGGCGCCAAGAAGGAAGACGTGAACGTGGAACTGAACAATGGCTCCCTGACCATCTCCTACAACCGGAAGACCGAAGGCGACGACCGTCAGGAAAGCGTGGATCTGCGCCGCTCGCTCGCGGTGCCAGACAGCATCAAGGCCGACGACATTTCCGCGAAGCTGGAAGACGGCGTCCTGACCGTGACGCTGCCGAAAGCCGAAGAACGCAAGCCGCGCCAGATCTCCGTGAACTGAGTGGATGTGTAGAACCCAACCGAACCAACCATAATCCTAACCTTTATACAAAATCATGACTGACACTGAATTGAAAGAGACCCATGGCGCCACTGAAGCGGTGAACGGCGAAGCCAAGACCGAATACTTCCTGAAGCCCCGCTACACGGTGCGGCAGGAAGAAGACGCCTACGAAGTGGGCGTGGTGATGCCGGGCGTCCAGAAAAACAACCTGTCCGTTTCCCTGGAAGACGACCAGCTCACCGTCATCGGGACGCGAAGCGACACCGTGCCGAAAGGCTGGCGTCCGCTCTACGAGGAACGCACCCGTGGCGACTATCGCCTGCGGCTGCAACTGAACGTGGAGATCAACGCCGAAGCGGTTTCCGCCAAACTGGAAGACGGGGTGCTGAGCCTGCGTCTGCCGCTGGCGGAAGCGGTGAAGCCGCGACGCATCGAAATCCAGTAAGCCCTTTTCCGCGGAAGCGGTAGGTGAACGAGCCGGCCGGCCGCCTGGCGGGAAGTCTTCCCGGACTGGGCGGCCGGTCTTGCGTGGCGGACGGCTGCCCGGAGGTGGCGGTTCTGCCTTTGTCAGGGCCGGGACGTAGAAAATAAGGGTAAAATTATAAGACGGTTCCAGCCGGTTACGGCGTCTATTCAGACGAACACAGAACTCAACCATACCTATCCATACCATGTTCTTATTTGTTGTTATCGTAACGATGGGGATCTCTTTCCTGGCGATGGCCAGGGTGAAGTCCGCTATTGCGAAATACAGCCAGGTGTCCACGCGCTCCGGCTTGACCGGGGCCCAGACGGCCCAGCGTATTCTGGCCATGGCGGGCATTCACGACGTGGAGATCGTCGGCAAAGACGGCATGATGGGGGACCACTACGATCCCATTCACAAGCGTCTGGTGCTTTCCCGGCAAAACTTTTACGGCAACTCCGTGGCGGCGCTGGGCATCGCGGCCCACGAGGCGGGTCACGCCATTCAGCACAAGAAAGCCTACAAGCCGCTGGAGTGGCGGATGGCCGCCGTCGGCATCACGAACTTTGCCAGCCCGCTCTGTGGCTGGCTACCCATCCTGGGCGCGACCTTCGGGCTGGTGCCCTGGGGCATGGCCCTGATGGCCATGGCGATTGGCTGGGGAATCATGATGGTGTTCAACCTCATCACCCTGCCGGTGGAGTTCGACGCCACGCGCCGGGCCAAGGTCATCCTGACCCAGACCGGCATGATTGCCGAGGGTGAGGAAGCCGACGGCATGAACCGCGTGCTGAACGCCGCGGGCTGGACCTACGTGGCCGCCTTCATCACGTCCCTGTCTTATTTCCTCATGTATCTGCTGCCCCTCTTGACTGGGCGTAGCGACTAGAAAACCTGCCGCGCGAGTGAGAGAACCAGCGCGGCTGGCACGTAACTTTCATTAGCCTGATCGTTGGTGGGCCGCCAGTCTGTCCGGTGAAAACCGGCGGGCTGGCGGCTTTCTTTTTTCCGGTAGCCCCCCGTGTGTTTCGCCAATCAGGCGCCTCCGGGAATAGAGCGTCTCCGGTGCCGGATGCGGCAGCCGGGTATTGAAGGGAAGCTGCTTTGAAATGCGGAGATGTTTCCTGGCCTTTACCTCTAAAGTTACATATCTCATAACATAAGCCGCAATGAGTCGAGAGTGTCCGCCGAATCCCAGACGGTACGGGGAAGCGAAGCTTCCTCGGAGTGCGCCGACAAAAATCGGCGCTTTGTGGCAGGCGGCAGGCGGCAGGCGGCCGGCGGCGCGGTGGGGGGGTAAGGAGCCTTGGCATTCTCTGACCGGTGGCTCTCTATCCCATTCGCTGGAATGGGCCTTACCTTAAAAGGGAAACCTTTGGCCTGCATTTCTGACCAGTTCTCGTGGCGAGACGCTGCGAGGCTCGCATTGACAAGGCGCGCGAAGATCTTCCCCGAAACTGTCGGGCATAGAGGGGAGCTTGTTGGAACCGCGTTCGCCAAACCTGTCCCACCACGCCTCCGGCGCCAACCCCAAAGCGGCGATTCCGATCACCGCGGTCCAAGGACGCTACGCGTCCCCGTTGGCGTCAAGATTTGGGATGCTTTCGTGAGAAGCGAAAAAGGTATCGTGTATCACCGATTCTACGTGGCGACTCCGAATATGCCCGGCATCGTCCGTTTGAGCTACAAAGCGAACAGCATCGAGACCGGCTCCCATGGTGGCAATGTCAGGACGCCGTTTTGTCCGGAGTTGAGGCCGAGGGCGGGATGGGCCGGGAGAGGAAGAAGACAATCAGTCCCATCACCAGCGTGATGAGGCCCCAGAGACTCTCCGCCGAATTCATCCGCACATGGTGGTAGAGCATGTAGATCGAAACGGCAATGTAGAGCAGGGGCGTGACGGGATAGCCCCAGGCGCGGTAGGGACGCGGTGCTTTCGGCTGGCGCCAGCGCAGCCAGAAAAGTCCCGCCACCACCATGAGGGACGAGAGGATCAGCAGGCCCTGGATGTAGAGAATGACCTGCTCGAAAGTAGCGGTCCAGACGAGCGCAATGACGATGGCAGCCTGGCATAGAATGGCCACATGCGGCACGCCATGGCGGTTGGTCCGGGCCAGGAAGCGAAGCAGGGAGTAGTCCTGCCCGATGGTCTGGCCCACACGGGGGCCGGCCCAGGTCATGGCGGAGATCGTGGAGAGCAGGCCGAAGGCAATGCACAGTCCCATGAGCGTGCCGCCTTCTTTCCCGAAAATGGCCCGCGCGGCGGCGAACGATACTTTTTCCCGCGCGGCGGCCAGGTCAGCCATTGGCGCGGCGTGAAGGAACGCGGCATTCAGCGCCACGTAGAGCGCCATGACCAGGCCCGTTCCCAGGAACATGGAAAGGGGCAGGTTCCGCGTGGGATTCTTGATCTCGTCCACCACGTAGGCGGTCGCGTTCCAGCCGGTGTAGGCATACATGACGAAGAAGAGAGACACGGCGAACGCGGGCTGCCGGATGAGCGCGCCGTCTCCGGCCGCGGGCAAGAAAGACACCGGCTGAGCGGGAACGAAGAGAAAGGCGGCTCCGATCAGGATGAGGATGAGCGCTATCTTCAGGCTGGTCAGGACGAGTTGAACCCTTCCCGTGACCGGCAACTTGCCCAAGTGCAGCCAGGTGAGCAGCAGGACCGCGGCCGTGGCAATGAAGGGTTCGAAATTGATAGAGGCGGAAGCTCTACCCCCGGACTGCATGGCGGGAACCGCCTCCACCAGGTAAGCGCCCGTGGCCATGGCTGCCGCGGCAACCGGCGCCGCGAAGCCGACGGTCATGGAGACCCAGCCGCTGAGAAAGCCCACCAGGGGGTGCCAGCTTTCCCGCAGCAGGTGGTACTCGCCGCCGGAGCGGGGCATCATGGCGGAAAGTTCCGCGTAACAGACCGCGCCGCAGAACGACAGCAGCCCGCCCAGAACCCAGAGCAGGAGAATGGGGAAACCGGAGGGCAGATCGCCCACCTGGAAGCCCAGACTGGTGAAAACTCCCGTGCCGACCATGTTGGCCACCACGATGGCCGTGGCGACGGGTACCGATATTCCGCGGCTGGGGGTGGCTTGAGCCATGCTGGAAGACTATCTCACAAATCCCAGGCGGCACTTGAAACAAGTGAAAGAAAATCCGCGTTTTTGACGGAGGGGCCATCCGGCCTGAAGTACCGGGCCTTGCGGCCTGAGGTTGAATTGATCTATGAAGACAGGCGCCGCGTAACTCTTTTCCCCAAACTCAAGACATGAACCCAAGGCCTAAGTTTCCGCGCCCGCGCTCCGTCACACCAGGTGTCTCCGCCGTCCGGAGCGTGATCGCCGCCGGGACGCTGGTGGCCCTGACCATGGCGGGGTGTTCCCTGCCCGATTCGCTCAGTGGCCGTTCGTCCAGCCCCGCGAAAAAGCCCGCGCCGGCTCCGGCCCAGGCAGCGCCACTTCAGGCCCGCCCGCTGGAGGAGGCCGCCGTGGTGGGGCAGGTCAGGGAATACGACGCGCTGAATGATCTGGCCCGGTTCCTCGCGGGCTTGGAAGGGGGCGAGCGTTCCTCTTTGCGCCGCTACCGGAATACGCCGGAGTGGGAGGCGCACCGGAAGCGCATGGAACTTTACTGGAATCACTTCGAGATCGTCCGCTACCGCCACATCCGTTACTGGCGGGAGACAGAGACCCCGGACTTGGTGGGCGCGGGGCTCGTTTTCTATCCTTTCTCCGGTCCGGATTTCCTCTTCGCGAACGCCTTTTTTCCCTATGGGGGCCGCTATGTGATGTGTGGCCTGGAAGACGCGGAACTCTTGCCGGATCTGCAAAGCTTGAGCGACGCGGAGATTGCCCAGGGGCTCAATGGGCTCAGTCATTCCCTGGATGAGATTCTGGGGGCCAGCTACTTCGTGACGAAGGAAATGAAGACCGAGCTGAAGGCCACGCGCTTCCGGGGCACGCTGCCCATCATCCTTCTTTTCATGGCCCGGACGGGGCACCACATTGTCTCGGTCCAGCCCGTGGGGCTGAACGAAAGTGGCGAGCTGTATGTCAGGGAAGGCGCGCCGGTCGGTCACGACGCGCCGGGCCTGCAGATCATCTGCCAGACGCCCACCGGCCGGCGGAAAGACGTGTACTACTTCCAGGAAGATCTGTCGGACGACAATCTGCGGCGGGACCGCCGTCTGTTTGCGCTGCTGGATGGCATGGGGCGGCCCGTGACGTTTGTGAAGAGTGCTTCCTACCTGATGCACTACGACTACTTTTCCGAGATCCGGGAAGGCATTCTGAAGCGCAGCGTGGCGTTGTTACAGGATCCTTCCGGCATTCCATTCCGGCTGATCGCACCCGGTTCCTGGCAGATTAGTCTTTATGGTAATTACACTGGTACGCTGGATATGTTCAAAGAGCACTATCAGGCCGATTTGGCGCGGGCCTATCAAACGCGCGCCTATCCGGTGAAACCGGTCAATTTTGGCATCGGCTACATGAATGACCCCACCCGGACTTCGATCCTGGTGGCTCGCTTTGCGGTCAGCCCCTCGCTTCGCGCGGTACCGGTCACGCTCCGTTAGGGAAGGCTCCAATTCCTTCAACATGTGGAACTCTGGCCCTCGGTGGGTTGCGGGATTGGATTCTGAATGTATTTTGCGAAAACCCCGTCATAAAGACATGAAGGTTCGTTGCGCAAGTTCATCTCTTTGGCCCTGTCTCGCTGGAACAGCCCTCCTCTTGGCTGCCAGTTCACTCACTCAAGCACAAGAGCAGCGGTTGACCGCCAAGGGCGCCCTTCAGGTTCTTTCGCTCCGGTTCGGCCCGGAACCTCTCCGCGCTTTGGTGGAGATGAGAGCCCAGGATGGTCAGTCTCAACCCTGGGAATGGGAGATCATCAGCCACAATCACCTCTCCCCTAATCAACTCCGCTACTACTGGGTCGGCGGGCAGGAGGCCACCGATGAGGGGGATTGCGATGACCTTTACCCCCTAAAGCCGCCGGCGGGTTTTATTAACTACGACAAGTTTCTGTTGGACAGCAACGCGGCCTTCACCGTGGCGGAAGGCGCCGCGCGGGCGGCGCGGGTGGGATTTGACAGCGTAAACTACACGCTGCGCGCGCGGGAATTGAGCGACGAACCCCTGTGGATCCTCGACCTGGTCGATGCCCGGGATTTCCTCGTGGGCAAAGTCTATGTGTCCGGCGAAACCGGCAGCATCCTCCGGACTTTGTGGATCGATCGCAAGGAGCGGTTTCGTGGAGCCCCCAGCGTGGACGATTCCGCCATGTCTGCCTCCATCCGGCAGTCCACTACCGAGACGAGCCCTTCGCCTCCAGTCATTCTGAACAACTCGTCTTCCACGGCGGAGCCGGCGCCGCCCGCGCCGCCGATGGTTCCAAACCGGCCGCCTCAGGAAACGGCTCCCCAGGTCCCGATGCCCAGCAGTCCCGCTCCGGGTTCCGCAGCATCGTCAGCCAGCAGTGGGGACTTGCCGCCGGTCGTGATCGAACCCGCGGTGCCGGACACGACCATCCCGCTTCCGCCGCCGACGGAGCCCTGAACCCCACGCCTGAGTTGGCAGGGAGGAGTGGTTTTTTTCCTCTTCGCCCTTTCGGTCAGAGTCAGGAGGTCAGGACGCGTTCTGGTATTCGATGCGGGGCACCGCTTCGAGCAACTGACGGGTGTAGGCTTCCTTGGGATGATGGAAGACCTCGTCAGCATCGCCCAGTTCGACGATGCGGCCTTGGTACATGACCGCAATCCGGTCGGCCACGTAGTGCACCACGGCCAGGTCGTGAGAGATGAAGAGCATGGTCAGGTCCAGGTCCTTTGAGAGATTCATCAGCAAGTTCAGAATCTGGGACTGAATGGACACATCCAGGGCGGAGACCGGCTCGTCGGCGATGATGAGCTTTGGTTCCGTGGCCAGAGCCCGGGCAATGGCGATGCGCTGGCGCTGACCGCCGGAAAACTCGTGCGGATATTTTTTCATGTAGCGTGGCTCCAGGCCAACGCGCCTCATCAGTTCGCCCACCCGGCGCGCGAGGTTATCGCCAAATGACTCCGGGTGGCGGGTACGGATCGCTTCCGCCAACGTGCTGAACACCGTGAGGCGGGGATTGAGGGAAGCGTAGGGATCTTGAAAGACCATCTGGAAATCGATGCGGCGCATCCGGATTTCCTCCGGGGGCAAGGCCGCGAGCCTTTCGCCCTGGAGCACCACGGACCCTGAGGTCGGGGGCAGGAGCTGCATGATCAGGCGGGAGAGCGTGGTCTTCCCGCAGCCCGATTCGCCGACCAGGCCGAGGATCTCGCCTTTTTCCAGAGAGAGGGTTACGTCCTCCACCGCCTTTACCGTTTCCTCTTCCGCTCCAAAGAGCCCCTTGTGCACACGGAAGTGCTTGGTGAGGTGGTCGATTTCGAGAAAGCTCATGGTAACTTAGTTGGTAAGCTCTTTCGGTTACAGTTGCACGCAGCAGGGGCAGTCCTGAACCCAGTGGCCGGGAGCGATTTCTTTGTACTCGGGCCGGCGGTCTGGGGGACACTTGGCGGGGTCGTGGTTCTCGGTGCGGGGGGCAAAGGCGCAACCCCTGATTTCCGTGCTGAGATCCGGCGGCGCGCCTGGAATGGTAAAGAGTGGCTCGCCCTTTTTCTGCATGGCGGGTATGGAAGCCTGCAGCGCTTTGGTATAGGCGTGCAGCGGTTTGGTGAAGAGCTCTTTCGAGGAAGCGCTCTCCACGAAACGGCCGGCGTACATGACGTGGACGCGATCGCAAAATCCTGACACGACCGCCAAGTCGTGCGTGATGAGGACGACGGCGGTGCCGAGCTCTTTCTGCCGCGCGCGAATGAGGTCCATGACCTGCTTCTGAACGGTGACGTCCAGCGCGGTGGTGGGTTCGTCCGCGATCAGGATTTCCGGGCGGGTGATGAGCGCCATGGCAATCATGACGCGCTGCCGCATGCCGCCGGAAAATTCGTGGGGATAGCTGTGGACTCGCTTCGCCGCGTCCGCGATGCCGACGCGTTCGAGTTCCGCGATGGCCCGCTTCAGCGCCTCGGTCTTGCCCATGTTTTCGTGGATCTGCAGTGGCTCGATGAGCTGGGAAGAGATCTTCAGGTAGGGATTCAGCGAGGTCATCGGGTCCTGGAAGATCATGCCGATGCGTTTGCCGCGTATCTTCTGGAGGACCGGGCCGGGGGCATGGAGAATCTCCTGGCCGTCGAACTTGGCGGAACCGCCCTCGATTCGCCCCGGGGGCATGGGAATAAGGCCCAGCATGGAGTAGAAGGTGACCGACTTTCCCGAGCCGGACTCGCCCACCACGCCGATGGTCTCGCCATTGTCCAGGGAGAACGATACCCCGTCCACCGCCCGGACAATGCCGTCGCGGGTGTGGAAGTAAGTCCTGAGGTTTTCGACTTCGAGGAGCGCCATGGTGGTTCTGTCAGGAAGGAAGAAGCAGGATCAATCTTTGGAAGATTTCGGGTCAAAGGCGTCGCGCAGGCCATCGCCCAGGAAGTTCAGGCAGAAGAGCGTGGCGGAGAAGAAAATGGCGGGGAAGACGAGGAGCGCGGGATCGCTCTGCATGCGGTCGGCGCCTTCCTTGATCAGCGTGCCCCAGGAGCTGTCCGGCGGCTGGACCCCCAGGCCCAGGTAGGAGAGCACGGCCTCCAGCAGCATGACCGAGGGCACCGTGAGCGTGGTGTAAACGATGACCGGCCCGATGGTGTTCGGGATGAGGTGGCGAAAGATGATGCGGGCATCCGAGTAACCGAGAGACACCGCGGCCTCCACGAACTCCTGTTTCTTCAGGGACATGATCTGGCCACGAACGATCCGCGCCATGGTGACCCACTCCACCGCGCCGATGGCGACAAAGAGGAGCCAGAGTTGATTGCCGAACATAGTGGTCAGGATAATGACCATAATCATGAAGGGCATGGAGTAGAGGATGTCCACGATCCGCATCATCACCGCGTCCGTCCGGCCGCTGGCATAGCCGGAGATGGCGCCATAGACCACGCCGATAGTGATGGAGACCAGGGTGGCGAGCAGGCCCACCATTAGAGAGACGCGCCCGCCGTGCACGACGCGGGAGAAAATATCGCGCCCCAGGTGATCCGAGCCCAGGAGGTAGGTCGCGTTGGGAAGCTGGGAACGTTCGGAAAGATGGGTGGCGTTCGGGTCGGGAAGGACCTCCCGCAGGCCGGGGATGTACTTGAAGTAGGGGCCGATGAAGCAGAGGGCGGCGATGGCGGCGAAGACCCAGAGGCAGATCATGGCCAGCTTGTTCTTCTGGAGGCGGAGCCAGGCGTCCCGGGTCAGGGAGGTACCCTTTTCCACCTTTTCCGGAACCACCGGCATGCTGTCTATGGAAGCGGCGTCGGACATACTGTGGAGATCAGGCTTTCTCGGGAGCGGTGGAGCTTCTGAGGCGAGGGTTCAGATACACCTGGGCGATATCCACCAGGAAGTTCATGGTCAGAATGAGGACGGCATAGACCGCCACGGTGCCGAGGATGAGAGTGTAGTCGCGGTTCGTCGTGGCGACGATGAAGTGCGTGCCGAGTCCGGGCAGCTCGAAGATGTTTTCCACGATGAAGGAGCCGCTAATGAGGCCGGAGATGGCGGGCCCCAGGTAGATGACCACGGGTAACAGCCCGCCGCGCAGAGTGTGGCGAACCATGATCCGCCACTCGGGCACGCCTTTGGCCCGGGCGGTGCGGACGTAGTCCTGACGCAGGATGTCCAGAATGCCACCCCGGCTAAGCCGCGCGATATAGGCCGCGTAAAAGACGCCCAGTGTCAGGGAGGGGAGGAACCAGTCGGAGGGTTCGTTCCAGCCCGTGGCGTTGAACCAGCCGAACTTGATGCCCAAGTAAATGGAGAGCAGCGGCCCGGTGACAAAGGTGGGCAGGCAGATGCCCATCATCGCCAGGGACATCAGCGAGTAGTCCGCGAACTGATTCTGACGCGCCGCGGCAATGATGCCGATGGGAACGCCGATGCCAAGAGCGATGAGCAAGCCTCCGAGGCCGATGGTGAGGGAGACCGGCAGGCCCTGGGCGATGACTTCATTGACCGTATAACCCTTGTTCCCAAAAGAGGGCCCCAAATCGCCCTGAATGAAGTTACCCATGTAGGTAAGCCATTGAACGGGCAAGGGTTTGTCTAGGCCGTAGTAGGCTTCCATCTGCTTTACGATGTGGGGCGGAATGGCCTTCTCTTCCAGGAACGGCCCGCCTGGGGCCGCCCGCGCCAGAAAAAACGTAATCGATATGATGGCGATGAGCGCCACGATCGATTGCAGCAGGCGGTTGAGGAGGAAGCGGAACATGCGCGGGAAAAGGAGCGGGCTCTCTGGTCAGCGTTTGAAAAACGGATGGGGCGGAGCGGCTTTCAGGTGGATGAACTTATAGTTGTGGTGGTCCAGGAGGAGCGGGTTCCAGTTCTGGACGTCGGGATGGATCAGGTAGTTCCGGGTGTACCAGTAAATGGGCAGCACGGGCAGCTCCGCCATGAGGATTTCCTCCGCGGCGTGAAGCTTGGCGAGACGCGCTTCCGGGGTAGGTTCCAGGGCGGCTTCCTTCAGGTAGCGGTCGTAGTCCGGGTTGCTCCAGCCGGTGTTGTTGTTGCTGTCGTCCGTCCGCCACATGTCGAGGAAGGTGGTGGGGTCCATGTAGTCGCCGATCCATCCCGCCCGGCCGACGTCGTACTTCATCTCGATGATGGTGGACTGAAAGACCTTCCACTCCTGGTTGGCGATGGACACGTTGGTCAGACCGAGGTGCTTGCGCCACATGTCCTGGATGGCTTCGGCGATGGCCCGGTGACTTTCGTGCGTGTTCATCAGGATCTCAAATTCGGGAACCTCGCCGCCATCCGCGTAGCCAGCCTCTTGCAGCAACTGCCGCGCCTTTTCGGGGTCAAAGGAGTAGGGGGTGGGAGGCTGGTAACCGCCGGGAGTAGGGGGCGTGAAGCCGCCCGCGGGGGTCTGGTTGCCCAGAGTCACATTGTCGATGATGGCGTTCCGGTCGATGGCATAGGCCAGCGCCTGGCGCAGCTTAAGATTGTCCAAGGGAGGCTTGGTGGTGTTGTAGCGATAGAAGTAGCTGCCGTAGTAGGGCTCCCTGCGGACGAGATCCGGGTAGTGCTCGCCATACCAGGGGATGAGGTTGGACGGCATGGCGTAGGTGTAGTGCAGTTGCTCCGCCCGGAAGGCCCGTTCCTCGGTAAATTCCGTCATGGGGATGAAGTGAATCTCCTTCAGCGTCACGGTGTCCTTGTCCCAGTAGTAGGGGTTTGGCTCGACGACCACGGAGTGGTTAATCCACCAGGACTTCAGCTTGAACGCGCCGTTGCTGACGTGATTGCCCGGGCGCTGCCACTTGGTGAACTGGTCGGTCATGCTGCCGAACTTTTCGATAGTGGCCCGGTGGACGGGGTAGTAGGTGGTGTGCTTGGTGAGCTCCGGAAAGAAGGCCGTGGGCTGCTCCAGGGTGCATTCCAGCGTGTAGTCGTCCAGGGCTTTGACCCCCACTTCATCGAAGGAATCGATTTCTTCCTGGTTGAACTTTGCGCCGTTCTTCAGGAAATACAGCATGCTCGAATAAGGCGAGCCCATGGCCGGCGTCAGGATGCGTTCGTAGGCATAGACAAAGTCGTGCGCCGTGACGGGATCGCCATTGGACCATCTGCCGTTCTTCCTGAGGTGAAAGGTCCAGACGGTGTAGTCTTCGTTGCTTTCCCAGCTTTCCGCGGCGCCGGGAATAGACATATTGTCGTCGCTGGGGTGAAACGCGCAGAGTCCTTCGAAGAGCGAGAGGAGAATGTTTGAATCTCCCACCGAAGAGACCAGGTGCGGGTCCAGCGCTTTAGGCTCGGCGCCATTTCCTAACAGAAGCACGTTATTGGCGGTCGCTTCCTCCACTGGGCTGGGGCCGCCGCAGGCCAGCAGCGCGCAGGGCAGCGTGACGGTGAGCAGCAGGCGGAGGAAGGTGGACAGCACGCGCTTCATTCTTCGGATTTCGGAGCCGCTGGCAATGATGAATCGCCGCTTTTGACGCCGTTTGCTTTTCCGCTGCCGATTTCCAGGCGGGCGCGCTTGGATTTATCGCCCGGCACGGGCACGGCGGAGATGAGTTTCTTTGTGTAGGGATGCTGGGGATCGGAGACCACGTCTTCAGTCTTGCCTTCTTCCACCACCACGCCGTGGTGCAGGACCAGAACGCGGTCGCAGATGCGTTTCACCACGCTGAGGTCGTGGGAAATGAAGAGGTAGGAGAGCCCGAATTTCTCCTTCAGCTCGACGAGGAGATCGATGACCTTGGCCTGGATGGTCACGTCCAGGGCGCTGACGGCTTCGTCGCAGACGACAAACTCCGGCTGCACGGCCATGGCGCGGGCCACGCAGATGCGCTGGCGCTGGCCGCCGGAAAATTCGTGGGGGTAGCGGTTCATGTAATCCGGGTCCAGGTGCACTTCCTTCAGCCAGCGGGCGGCTTCGTCCTTGCGGTCCTTCCCATTCAGCAAGCCGTGTTCCAATAGTCCTTCAGTAAGGATGTCCAAGATGGTAAGCCGTGGATTCAGGGAGGAGAAAGGATCCTGAAAGATCATCTGCATCTTCCGGCGGAAGGGGAGCATCTCCTTGAAGGGGAGGTTCAGGATGTTCTTGTCATCATACAAGGCGGAGCCCTCCGTCGACTTATCCAGGCCCAGCAGCGTACGGCCAATGGTGGTTTTACCGCTTCCCGATTCGCCCACCAACCCAACGGTTTCGTTCTTGAAGATGTCGAACGAGACCCCATCCACGGCCTTCACATGTCCCACGGTGTGGGCGAAAATGCCGCTCTTGACCGGGAACCAGGTCTTCAGGTCTTTGACTTCGATGAGCGGCGCTTCGCCTTCCGGATACTGGCGGTTGCCGACGGGCGGGTCCGTGAGTTTAGGCACGGCGGCGAGCAGTTCCTTGGTATAGGCCTCTTGCGGATTGCCGAAGAGGGTTTCCACCTCGCCACGTTCCACGATGTGGCTGTCTTTCATGACGAGGACACGGTCCGCCAGTTCCCAGATGACGCCCATGTCGTGCGTGATGAAAACGATGGAGGTGTCCTCCTGCTTCATCTTCAGGATGAGTTCGAAGATCTGCTGCTGGAGGGTGACGTCCAGGGCCGTGGTCGGCTCGTCCGCGATGATGAGTTTCGGCTGAAGGATGAGCGCCATGGCGATCATGGCGCGCTGCCGCATGCCGCCGGAAAACTGGTAGGGAAAGGCCTTCATCCGTTCCCGGGGATCGGGAATGCCCACCTTGTCCAGCCATTCGGCGGCGGTATCCAGGGCTTCCTTCTGGGTGACCTTCGGGTTGTGAATGCGCACCGCTTCCGCCAGTTGGTCGCCCACTTTGTGAAGGGGCGAGAGGGCGGTCATGGGTTCCTGAAAGATGACGGAAATTTCCCGGCCCCGGATCTTGCGGAGTTCTTCCACCGGGATCTTCAGGAGGTCTTTCGGTTTCTGGGAAGCGCCGTGGAAGAGGATCTCGCCACTGTCGAAGCGTCCGGGTGGCCGGGGGAAGAGCCGCACGATGGACATGGCGGTGACGGTCTTGCCCGAGCCGGATTCGCCCACGAGACCGAGGATCTCGCCCTTTTTGACAGTAAAGGAGACGTCGCGCACGGCGGGCACGAGTTTTTCCTCCGTCTGGAAGGTGACAGAGAGGCTTTTGACTTCGAGAAGGGTGTTGGAGGTAGGGTCCGGCAAGGTGGTGGGAAAACGTTACGGGTGGAAGCCTGCTAGCTTGTCAGGGCAATCGCGGGTGAATATATACCGGGCTGGCAGCCCGGCCGCGCAAAGGGAAGGCCTCTAGGCCTGGAAATGTGGTTGCGTAATTGGATGCGGGCGGTAGGCCCGCTCGCGAGGGGGCGAAGGTTCTGGGTTTGAAGAGACCGGTCGTGAAAGAGCTGCCGCGAAAGCGGCGAAGAATCGCCGGTCCGGCGCCGGACTGGCGGAAGTGGAGAGGCTTCGCCACTGCGGGGAGTGTTGAGGAGATTTCGGTGACGAAAGAGCGGCGAAAGCGGCGAAGAATCGCCGCAGTCCAAAGACGCTGCGCGTCCCCGGGAACTGGGTGGTTGAAGTTGGACGAAACGGACTACGTTGACCTTTTCTCCCCGCCGCGCCTCCGGCTCCCTCCCCAGAGCGGCGAAAGAAGATTCGCCGCACTCAAGAGACGCTGCGCGTCCCCGGTTGCTTTTGATTTGAGGGCTGACTGGTGGGTGATCGGTCATCTTTTCCAGACAAACATGAGTAAGAGAAGATCGCTCGCGGCTACTCCAGGCGGCTTTCGTGCTTGGGATCGAAGGCGCTACGGATGCCTTCGCCGATAAAGACCGCGAGTAGGATGACCACGAAAAGGGCGAGGGACGGGAAGAAGACCAGCCACCAAGCGTAGGGAAACTCCTGGCCCTGAGACAGCAGGTCGCCCCAGCTGGGGGTGCCGGCGGGCAGGCCAAAGCCCAGGTAGTCCAGCGCGGCGAGGGAGAAAATGGCGCTGACGAGGAGGAAGGGGAACAGCGTGATGACGGGCACCAGGGCGTTCAGTTGAATGTGCTTGGCCATGACCTTCCAGGGGTGAATGCCCATGACGCGGGCGGATTCCACATACGGCATTTTCCGTTGTTTCAGGAACTCCCCGCGGTTGTAGTAGGAAATGGAGATCCAGTTGAACAAGGCATAGACCACCAGCAGCAGCGTGAAGCTGCGGCCGTAGATGGAGCCTAACAGAATCATAATATAGAGGAAGGGCAGGCTCTCCCAGATCTCGATAAGCCGTTGGCCGATGATGTCCAGCCAGCCGCCGTAGTAGCCCTGCAGGCCGCCGATGATCATGCCGATGAAGAGACTGGCGATGACGAGTTCCGCTCCAAAGATGAGGGCCGTGCGGGTGGCGTAGAGAATCAGCACCAGCACGTCGCGCCCGCTGTTGTCCAGGCCGAAGGGATGCTCTTTCACGGGACGGAAGGGGAACTGCACGGTCTCCTTCACAAAGCGGACGACGAAGGCCTTGCCGTCCAGGGTCAGGTTCATGTTCGCCACGCTGGCTTCCAGGGCCGCGCCCACCTTGCTGGAGATGGTGGTCTGGGTGCTTTCGCTGAGGTTTTTCCAGAACTCATTCGGCGAGTCGGGTCCTTCCGCCGTGGTGAACCAGAAGGCCTGCTCCTCCCGCGCCGCGTTACCCCCGTCGCGCAGGGTGATCCGCACGGAGGGGGAGGGCCGGCCGCGGGGCTGGTACTCCGTCATCGAAATCTCCACGCCGTGTTCTTCGTCGATCTGAGAAAAGGCGGGGGCGGCTTCGTTTTTGAAGCGCTTGCCGATGGCGTCCTTCAGCTTGTCGGAAAAGTTCAGGGTTTCCGTGATGTCCACGCCGCCGAGTTCGCGGTCGCTTTCCTTCCCAAAGAAGCTCGCCGCCTGCAGGGCGCGCTGGATGGTCAGGTCCGGCAGCAGGTTGATGGTGGCGACGCGCGGGGTGGGGGAGAAAACCACCTGGACGCGTTCCTCCACTTCGATGTCGCCACTGCCGAGGCTCTCCGCCGGGCCGAAGCGGATCGGGGGCCAGAGCATCCAGTTGTCCTTGTTTTCAGTGAAGGTTTCGCTTTTGGCCAGGGCCTTATAGTCGGTGCGGGTCAGGATGCCGCTGCCGGTGAAGGTGTCGCTGGGGTAGTACTTGAAGATGGGCCAGTAGAGGTGGCCGTCATGTTTCACCAGGATGGGCTTGTCGTTCGCGATGAAGTTGCTGAACAGGCTGACGGCAAAGACAGCGATGAGCAGCCAGAACGAGATATTAGCCCGCCGGATCTGGCGGAACCGGGCCAGGCGTTTGCGGGTATCGGGATCGAGGATCTTTCCTAACATGCTTGCCAAAAGAATTTCCTAACGGTCCCCTTCAAAGTTGATGCGCGGATCGATCAGCACGTAACAGAAGTCCGATACGATGCGGCCGATGAGGTAGAGCACAGACTGGATGGCGACGATGCCCATGAAGACGGCGTAGTCCCGGGTCAGGACGGACTCCAGGCTGAGCATGCCGATGCCGCGAATGGTGAAGACGCGCTCGATCAAGACCGATCCGGCGAACATGATGGTCAGCACGCCGCCAATGCCCGTGGCCACGGGGATGAGGGCGTTCCGCAGGGCGTGCAGCCACACCGCGCGGCGCATGGTGCCGCCCTTTGCCAGGACGGTGCGCACATAGTCCTGGTGAATCTGCTCCAGCAGGGAGTTCTTCATGAGTAGCGTCAGGAAGGCAAAGTTCCCCATGACGTAGCAGGTCACGGGCAGGAACATGTGCATGAACTGGTCCTCAATCTTTCCCCAGAGGGAGAGCTGATCCCAGTTTTCCGAGCGGAAGCCGCCGATGGGAAAGATGTCCCAGAAATTGTCCGAGGTGCCGGACAGCAAGGTCTTCAGCAGCATGCCGAAGGCAAAGGCCGGGATGGCATACATCACGAAGACGACAATGCTGGAAAGGGCGTCGAATGGCGTGCTGTTCCGCAGAGCCTTGGCGATCCCGAGGGGCACGCAGATGATATAGGTGAGCACAAAGCCCGTGATGCCAAAGGTCAGCGAAACGGGGAAGCGCTCGACAATCAGCTCCCACACCTTCTTGTGGGTGTAGTGATAGGAATAACCGTCCAGCCCTATCTTGTCCTCCACGAGCCATTTCCAGAAGCGGACCGGAATCGGTTTGTCGAAGCCGAAATGTTTTTCAATGGCTTCCCGCTGGCCTTCCGAAATGGTGGAGGAAGGCAGGCCGCCCTGGGCCGCGCCCGAGCCGCGCATCTGGCTCAGCGCTTGTTCCACCGGTCCGCCCGGCACGAACTGGCAGACCAGAAAGTTCAGGATGACGATGCCCAACAGGGTCGGTATGACCAGGAGCAGCCGTCTCGCGAAGTATTGAAGGCGATCCATTCCGTGCCGTTAGCGTGATGCAGATAGGGCGGGTCCGCGTCAGCTCACTGCAGGGGTTCGGCCTGCGCCGGCATGGTAAAGACATCGTCGAAGTTTACGTTGTAGGGACGGGGCGGGAGGGGGAGATCGTTTTCCCTCGCGGCTTCCAGGTCGGCCTCGGAATCCGGATCGATCCACCAGTAGCGCTTGGCGCCGTCTTCATTGTAGAGGCGGCCCAGCACGTGCGGCGGCATGCCGAACTTGTTCCAGTAAAGCAAGCGGGTTTCCCGGATGTTCCAAAGCAGGACATAGGGCGTGGCGTCGTAAACGATCTTGTCGATCTTCCGGATCGCTTCATGGCGTTTTTCCACGTCGAACTCCTCCACGGTGCTGTCGATGAGGGCGTCGACTTCGGGGTCCGCGAAACCGGTGTAGTTGTTAGACGTTTTCACGTCCGCTTGCTTGGAGTGCCACATGCCTTCCGCGTCCTTGAAAGGCACGGCCCGCCAGGAGGCCCAGGTCATTTCGAAGTTGAACTCATCCATGTCCCGCGTCCACGCGGCCCAGTCCTTGAGTTCGATCTTCATTTCGATGCCGACATCGCGGAGCGTTTCTTTGAAGGGCAGGAGGAACTTGTCCTCCGACGCGTCGCGGGCCAGGAAAGTGAATTTGAAGGGCTTCCCGTCTTTCTCCAGCAGGCCGGTGCTGGCGTTTGGCTTCCAGCCGGCTTCGGACAGCAGGGCGCGGGCTTTCTCGGGGCTGAACTCGATGAGTTCGTTCGGGCAGGGGTGTTCGGCGTCGTAGAGGTCTTCCCAGTAGGACTTGTGGAGGAAGTACTGGTTGTACATCAGGGTCCGGTTGAACTCCTCGCGATTGACGAGGTGCGCCATGGCGCGGCGGACTTTGGGATCGTCGAAGGGCGCCTCTCGCATGTTCATGGCGAAGCCCTGGAAGCCGATGGGGGAGTAGTTGGCGACGAGTTGCTTCACGATCCAGTTCTTATCAAAGCGGTCACCCGTCGCGCCCTCCACCCAGCGGTGGGAGGTGTAAACGGCGAAGATGTCGAACTCGTTTTTCTTAAAGGCCTCAAACGCCACCGCGCGGTCGCCGTAGAAACGGTACTCGATTTCGTCAAAGTTCCACATGCCTTCCAGGAGCGGGTTGCCGGCATTCCAGTAGTCCTGCCGTTTTTCCATGATCACGGAGTGCGGCTCTTTGATCTCCTTGACCACATAGGGGCCGGAGGTGATGGGGAACTCGAAGTTCACCCGGTTGAAGTCCTGGTCTTTCCACCAGTGTTTCGGCAGCACGTAGATGCTGGAGGCGCCCAGCAGGTTCCGCCAGTGAACGCGCTTGGCGGTAAACTGCACGGTGCGTTCGTCGAGCGCTTCGACCTTTTCGAACTCTTCCAGAGCGACCTTGTGCACACCGGTGAGGTTTTCCTCCTTCATGATGGCCTCGAACGTCCACACCACGTCCTCCGCGGTGATGGGCTGGCCATCGCTCCACTGGGCCTTGGGATCGATCTTGAAGGTGAAGACCTTCTTGTCATCGGAAATGCTCCACTCACTGGCGATCGAGGGGTTGAAGTCCAGGGTCAGCTCGTCCAGTTCGAGGAGCGTGTCAAACATGAGGATCCAGACCTCGCGGCTGGCGACATTGTTATCCAGCAGGTAGTTGAAGCTCTTGGGAAACTGGGAAACAAACTCCGTGTACCGGCCGCCGGGGACGGACCACTCGCCCGCCAGAGGAGACGGTTTGGGCTCCCATCCCGGTTTCGGAAAACTCTCTTCGCTGGTGGCGTAGGCAGTCGTCAGAAACAGCAGGAACAGGACGCGGAGGAATTTCATGATGTGATTTGATCCAGTTTCGGGGGAAGTTATTCAAATTGAGCCGTCTTGGCGGAATGTGGCGAAAAACTGCCGGCGTTCCACTCCTATTGGAGCGGGGCCAGCCGGGGTTTCTCTCTCTTTTTCTACGTTTTTTCCGAGGATTTCCGCCGTGGCATCCTAAACGATTCTGGCAAATATAAAACAAGATCACGAAAAACCGGTAGAGGCGCGATGAAGGACTACATCGAACGCAAAGAACGCTGGGCGGCGAAGATGAGGGAACGTCGCGAAGTCTGGAGCGAGGCGCGTTCCGCCGAACGCCTGCCGCCCGGACAGCACCTGACCGAGGGCTTTCCCGTGCTGGACTTGGGCATCCGCCCGCGGGTTCCCCTGGATGAATGGCGGCTGGAAGTGAGCGGAGAGGTGGAAGAACCCCTCACGCTGGACTGGGCGGGCCTGAAGGCCCTCCCGTTCACGGAAGACGTCAGCGATTTCCACTGCGTGACCACCTGGAGCAAGTATGACTGCCGCTGGGGCGGAGCACGGTTTTCGGAACTGGTGGACCGGGTCCGGCCCACGGGTGAAGCGCGCTTTGTGTTTTTCACGTCCTACGACGGCTACACCACCAATACCCCGCTGGAGCCGCTGCTGGATGACGACGTGTTGCTGGCCTGGCGCTTTGGGGGTAAGCCGCTCACCCTGGAGCATGGCGGGCCGGTCCGGATGGTGGTCCCCAAGCTGTATGCCTGGAAGAGCGCGAAGTTTGTCCGGAAAATCGAGTTCCGGGCCGAGGACGAACCCGGGTTCTGGGAAAAGCGCGGCTACAGCAACTCCGCCGATCCCTGGACGAACGACCGCTTTTCCGGCTGAGGCGGAGATCCCCGCTGACTACTGAAGGCTCCGCAATTCGTTGCGGCTCACGTTCAGGCTCGCCTCAATCCACGTCCGGTCAGAAGTGTTCTGATTCTTGGCGAGAAATTCCCATTCCTTGACGGCGCGGGAGTAGCAGGTTTTCGCGGTCTCTTTTTCGCCGCGCTGTTCGGCCAGGTCGCCCAGGTGGTGGTAGAGGCCAGCCAGGCGGATCTGGTGGTTGCGCTGTTGAGCGCTGGGCAGAGATCCGGCGGCTTTGCTGACGGTTTCGGCAATCTTTTCCGTGCCCGCCATGGACTTTTCCAGATAGCCGCCGGCGGTTTTTCCTTTCACGCCTAGCAGTTCCGCGTGGCCGACTTGAGCTTCCGCCAAGGCAAAGAGGCAGGCCAGGTTGTCCGGATGGGTTTGAGCGATCTCTTCCAGGGTTTCCAGGGCGGACTGAGAGAGGCGCTGGGCTTCTCCGGACTGCCCGGACTTGGCTTGAAGCCGGGCCACGTCTCTACAGTTGCGGGCCAGCGCCAGGGCGATTTCAGGGGAGTCGGGTTGCGTTTCCGAGAGGCCCAGCAGGACGCGCAGCGCTTCGTTGTGAATGTCCGGGGCCTTGTCTTCCTGAGAACCAGCGGCAAAAAGTTCGCCCAGTTCCGTGTAGCTCAGGGCCATGCGCAGGCGTTGGCCGGGACCGTAACCGTCCGTCTTGGCCCGGATTTCGCCCAGCGTTTCCAGGGCGGCGAGGTGGGCGTCGATGGCTTCCGCGTTGCGCTCCAGCTTTCTCAAGGCCAGCGCGGTGTGGTATTGGATGTCCGCCCGCAGATCCAGGCGCTGGGCGGCGGTCTCCTCCCAGCCTTTCAGGTTCTCCAGGAGCACGGCCGCTTCGGCATAGGCGTTGACGCTTTCCTCGAAGCGGCGGTGGTTTTCGAGTTCCTTCGCCAGACGGACTCCGGTCTCCACGCGCAGGAGTTCCAGGGCCCGGTCCCGGGCCCGGAATTCCGTCAGGTGGGTAAAGTGCCGGGTTGCCAGTTGGAGACAGCGGAGCACGTAGTCATCCGGATCCGGAGTGTACAGTTCGGCCAGTTCCAGGTAGCAGTCCGCCAGCCTTTCATAGCTGTCTTCGCGGTCCAGGTCGCCCAGGTCTTCCTTTTTCAGAATACTGGTGAGGAGGAGAGCGGACTTCTCGAACATGGCCAGCGCCTTGTCCCGCCGTTCCAGGCAGTTTTCGATGTGCGCCAGACTGTGCATGCAGCGGGCGCGCTCCACGTCATTTTCCGGTTCGGTGCTGACCTGCTCCAGGGTTCTCTGGTAGTATTCCTCCGCCTCCAGCAGGCGGGCCGGGGTCATTTCTCCACAGGGTTTCCCGTTCAGGGAGAACCCATCCTGGGCGAGGCGGGCGAAAAACTGATCGGCCGCCGCGCGGGACTCTTTCAGGTCCCGTTCCAGTTCCTTTGACTGCGCCACGATGCCTTCGATCTTTTCGCGCTGTGTGACGACGGTTTCGTCCAGGGCGGCCACGCTGCGGCTGTAAGCGCGGTTTTCCAGAAGGTGCTTGGTGAGGTGCACGCCCGCCGCGATGAGCAGGACGGCCAGGACAAAGGACAGCGCCCGGGTGGCCGCCAGCTTGCCGTGTTGACGCCGGCGTTCGGCGGCAATGCGCTTTTCGGCGTCTTCCAGCGAGAACTGAGCGTCCAGTTCCCGGAATTGGTGTACCACGTCGCGAAGATCCACGGGACGTTCCGCGGTGTTAATGGCCAGGCATTTTTCGACCAGTTCCCGGCGGGTGACGAAGGCCCGGTCGGTGGTCTTTTCGGTCCACTCAAAATCTGGGTTGGCCAGACAGTCTTGGGCGAATTCCTGCGGGTCCACCGGGATGTAGCGGCCGTCGGAATTGGCCTGCTGGTGGGCCCGCTGATTGCGATAGCCCCGTCCCCGGGGCAGTTTCCCCGTGATGAGCCAGAAAGCGATGGCGCCGAAGCGGTAGACGTCCCACCGCGGCCCCAGTCCCGCCTCGATGCCGGCGGGCTCCAAGAGCTGCTCCGGGCTGGCGAAATAGGCGTTTTCCCGCAGGTCCAGGTAGTGAATGCCTTCTTTATAACAGGCGCCGAATTCCGCTACCTTTACGACTGTTTCGTCCTTGTCCCGCCGTACAAAGATGTTTCCCGGGTGCAGGTTCCCGTGGGTCACTCCGTGCTTGTGGAGGTGCGCCAAAGCGTCCGCGATCTGCTCCAGAAGCGCCCAGGCTTCCGGTTCGGGCAGAGGCGCCGGACAGTCCTCCAGCCGCTGAAAGTCTCCCATCCATTCGGACGCGCAGTAGTAGGGAGCCTGCTCGAAATTCCAGTCCAGCAAATGAACCAGGCCCGAATGCCGCTCTGGAATGCGCCAGTACTGGTGGAAAGTCTTGGCGACGTGCATCCGGTCGATCGCCATGGAACTGAAGCGCTTGATCGCGCAAGGCGTGCCGTCGGGGAGGGTGGCCGAATACACCTCGCCGAAGCTACCATGACCCACGGAGGAGCGAAGCTGAAATCCGGGAATGGGCGGGACGTTAGAGTCGGCCATGTCAGGAGAAAGAGAACGGATTTAGGTTCAAATCTTAGCAGCTTTTCTGTAAATTGAGACGGTAATATTCTAGAAATTTCGAAAATCGCAATTTTGAGAGAAAATCAGTTCTAATTAAGGTAATTCTGATTCTTACAAAATCTATCGGAGCGATGCGATTTTCGCCCCCTTGCGCCTCAAATATTGACCCAATCAGCCGTCTTCATCAAAGATCGTAGGATGATAACCCTCAAGGCTTTTCTTTCGCGGCTCCTCATTCTCTGTCCTTTTGTGTGCGTGCATTCTGACTTTCTTCCGGAGGTTGGAGCCGATGAAGCCGGTCTCAAGTTCATAGACCTGGCGGGCCAGGCCTTCAGGCAGGTCGTGGTGGACCGGGAAGAAGGGCAGTATTTGGGCCACCCGACCACGCAATTGCTGGAAGACGGCAAAACGCTGCTCTGCGTTTACCCCAAGGGCCATGGGCGCGGCGGCATCGTCTACAAGCGCAGCCCGGATGGGGGGAAGACGTGGTCGGAGCGCTTGCCTACTCCGAAAAGTTGGGAAACCTCCCTGGAAGTGCCCACCCTCTACCGGGTGGTGGATCCCGAAGGGAAGAAGCGCCTGATCATGTTCTCCGGCCTCTACCCCATCCGGATGGCGGTGTCTGAGGACGATGGGGCCACCTGGAGCGAGTTGGAGCCCATCGGGGACTTCGGCGGTATTGTGGCGATGGGCTGCGTCATTCCACTGAAGACGGGTCCGGGCCACTACCTGGCGCTCTTTCACGACGATGGCCGCTTCATCCGCGAAGGGTCCAAGAAAGAAGACCCGCAGGTGATGACGCTCTACCAATCCCGCTCGGAAGACGGGGGGCTGACCTGGGGACAGCCGGAAACCATCTTCGCTTCTTCCGAAATTCATCTCTGCGAACCTGGATTCGTGCGCTCTCCCGATGGAAAACAGATTGCCGTCATGCTTCGGGAAAACGCCCGGCGGAAGAACAGCCACATCATCTTTTCCAATGATGAAGGACAAACCTGGACCGAGCCCCGGGAGATGCCCCTGACCTTGACGGGCGACCGGCACACCGGCGCCTACGGGCCGGATGGGCGGTTGTTCGTCAGTTTCCGGGGCCGGACCCCCTCCGGAACCAAGGCCGAAACGCCGGGCGACATGGCCGGTCCGCTCCCCACGGAGGGCGACTGGGCCGGGTGGGTTGGCACCTATGAGGATCTGGTCAACGGCACGCCGGGGCAATACGTGGTGCGGGTCATGGACAATAGAAACGGCTGGGACACCACCTATCCCGGCGTGGAAGTGCTGCTGGACGGAACTTTCGTGACCACTACCTACGGTCACTGGACTCTGGGGGCGGAACCGTATGTCGTTTGCGTGCGTTTTTCTCTGGCGGAGTTGGACGCGCTGGCCGGGCAGGCGCCCGCGGTGGATGCGGCCTCGATTTCAGCGGTAGGCAAGGAGTGAACTGTCAAGTAATTCAAAGTCATTGTTTCGGCAGAAGTTTGGTATGAGTCTTGCGGACCTCGCGACTTCCTTTGCGCCAACCAATGACGACTTTAGCCGAAGCCCCTCCAGTGTCGATTCCCTGTCCGATCCGGGACTACTTGAAGCGTCTCCATGACCAGTTCGCGGACTGTCACGAGGGCGAAGTGGCTACCTACATTCCCGAATTGGCCAAGGCCAATCCCGACTGGTTCGGCATCAGTCTGGTCACCACCAGTGGAGAGGTTTACGAGGTGGGGGATACCCGTCAGAGTTTTACGATCCAGTCCATCTCCAAGCCTTTTACCTATGGAGTGGCGCTGGAAGACAATGGCCGGGATGCCGTGTTGGAGAAGATTGGCGTCGAGCCCACTGGGGACGCGTTCAACTCCATCAGCCTGGACCCCGTTACCGGTCAGCCGGCCAACCCCATGATCAACGCGGGGGCCATTGCCGCCACCGGCCTGGTCGCGGGCAAAACGTCGCAGGAAAAGATTCACCGGATTCTCGATGCCTTTTCCCGGTACGTGGGCCGGCCCATGAAGGTGGACGAAGAGGTTTTCCGGTCGGAAAGCCTGACGGGGCACCGCAACCGGGCCATTACCTACATGCTGAGAAATTTTGACATCCTGGGAGACGAAGCCCTGGAGTCTCTGGATGCCTACTTTCGCCAGTGCTCCATCCTGGTGGACTGCCGGGACCTGGGCATGATGGCCGCCACGGTGGCGAACGGCGGCGTCAATCCCGTGACGCGCACCCGCGCCGTGGTCAGTGACTACATTCCCAACATCCTGGGTGTCATGAGTTCCTGCGGCATGTACGACTATGCCGGGGAGTGGGTTTACAAAGTGGGCATGCCGGCAAAAAGCGGCGTGGCGGGCGGCATCGTGGCGGTGTTGCCAGGCAAGTTGGGGGTGGCGGTCTTTTCGCCCCGGCTCGACCCCCGGGGTAACAGCGTGCGCGGCATCAAGGTATGCCAGGAACTGTCCCGCCACTTCGACCTGCACATGTTCAATGTGCTCAACGTTCAGGCCCCGGTCATCCGGCGGAAACTGCACGGTTCCCAGATTCAATCCAATTGCCGCCGGTCGTCGCGGGAAGAGCTGGTCCTTCGCGGCCTGGGCAAGAAGACCGCCATTTACTACCTTCAGGGGGAACTCGACTTCGCCGCGATTGAGGTGGTGCTCCGGGAGATCCGGAATGGCATTGGAGAATCCGATTTCTTCATTATCGACTGCAAGCAAGTCGTCAAAGCGGACGAACCCGCCTGCTGGATGCTGTCGGAACTGGTCAAACGGCTGGTGGATCAGAAAGTGGAAGTCTTCCTGGTGGAGACCGAGAACCTGACGCTGCTGCGGCGAATCCTGAAGAGTGTGGCGGGAGCGGAGGCTTCCGCCCGTACCCTGGCCTTCGACAGTGTGGATTGGGCGCTTGAGGCTTGCGAGGATCTCTTGCTGGAGAGCCTCCCGGATGAGGAAGGATTAGGAGCGGATGGAGGCAGCCAGAAAGGGCATGACTCGCTGGCCCGCATCGATGAAACCCTGGCCATGCTGGACCAGAGCGAGCTTTTCAACGGCCTGAACGACTCCGACCTGTCGATCCTCAATCCCATGCTCCAGGAGCGGACCTACGAAAAGGGCAGTGTCATTGTGGACGTGGGAGATCCGGCGGACGGTATTTACGTGGTCATCGAAGGCCGGGCCTCGGCCCTGATTGGCGTGGCGGACACGGGGAAAGACCGGCGGCTCGCCACCTTCACGCCGGGCATGGCCTTCGGCGAACTGGCGGTGCTGGACCGGGCCCCGCGTTCCGCGCTGGTGGCCGCGGACGAAAAGACCCGCTGCTGGATCATTTCTCCTGAAGACTTCGATTCGCTGGGGGACAATCACCCCAAGCTGAAGATCAAGCTTCTCGAAAACCTCGCCATGATGTTTGCCGCCCGGCTCCGGAAAGCCAACCGGGAGATCGCGGCCCTGGAAGTGTAGCGGGTCCGCGAACCGGTTCCCTTGGGGCAGGGGAGAGTCCGCCCCTTCGTGCCCGGTCCTCTGGGTTGGCTTCCTTCACCGGCTGTTGTGATCCGGCGAGGATCTCTTCTTTTTTGTGTTTATTGACCCTGGCTGCATGAATTAAAAGAGTGGGGTTCGATTCGAAAGTGGGAGGGAATGAAATGAACAGACTGACTTGGACAAACTTCAGGCTCTGGCCGTGGATCTACCTGGTGGCGCTCTTCACGGTCTGGACCGCTGGCATGGCGGGGGTTCAGGCTGCGGAGCGCGTGGCCCTGGTCATTGGAAATGGCGGCTATCAGCACGCCAAGCCCCTGGCGAACCCCACGCGTGACGCGGCGGCGGTGTCGAAGTTGCTCCGGGACGCTGGGTTCGAAGTGGTCACCGTGGAAGACGCCGGGGTGGAGGAAATGTATTTGGGGATGGAGAAGTTCAAAAAGGCCGCGGCGGGCGCCCGGGTCGGACTTTTCTACTACGCGGGCCACGGCATGGAGGTGGACGGGAAGAACTTTCTTCTTCCCGTGGACGCCGTGCTGGAGTCTCCGGTGCAGTTGCGCACCCAGACGGTGTCTCTGGACACGGTGTTGAACGACATGAAAGCGGTGCGGCTGCCTGCCAAGCTGGTCATCCTGGACTGCTGCCGGGACAATCCGCTGACCCGAAGCTGGATGGCCACGCGGAGCAACGTGGCCGGGGGGCTGATCGCGGTGCCGGACGCATCCATTCCCGAGGCGACGATGATCATGTACGCCAGCGCGCCCGGTCAGGTGGCGCTGGACGGGACGGGCGGAAACAGTCCGTTCACGGCGGCGCTGGTCAAACACCTGGCGGAGCCGGGGGTGAGTGCCTTTGACGCCTTTCTGGGCGTAAGCGATGCCGTGGCGAAGTCCACGGGCGAGCGGCAGGTGCCGTGGATCAAATTCGACGGAGCGGGCCGGACCTTCCGTCTCTTTGCCTTGGGGCGGGAAGGAACGGGTTCTTCCTCCGGTTCGAGCACCCGGCCGGAAGTCATGGTGGAACCTCCCTCTCAACCTGGAGATGCCATGGAAGGAAAACTCGCGGGCGACAGCATGCGAAATGCCCTGGGCATGAAACTGCGCTGGTGCCCCGCGGGTGAGTTCTGGATGGGGAGCCCGGAAACCGAGAAAGGCCGGTTTGACGACGAAGTGCGTCACAAAGTGTCGCTGTCCCAAGGTTTCTGGTTAGGGCAGTATGAGGTGACGCAGGGCGAGTGGGAAGCGGTCATGGGCCGGAGCCTGCGCGACCAGGCACGGTTGATGTTGGAGGATGACACCGTTTACACTTGTCTGCCCGGAGATCCGGCCACCTTGCGGGAGTTCAACAACCAGAAAAAAGACGCGGATCCCACGGTGGCGATCGGCACGGAAGGGGGCAACATTCCGATCTACCTGGTGAACTGGGAAGAAGCGACGGAGTTTTGCCGGGAACTCACGGAGCGCGAACGCCGCGCCGGAAAACTGCCGGAGAATTGGGAATACCGCCTGCCCACGGAAGCCGAGTGGGAATACGCATGCCGCGCGGGAACCAGCACCACGCTGTACACCGGAGCGCTGACCATCAAGGGAGATAAGAACGGCCCGGAGCTGGACGAGATTGCCTGGTACGGCGGCAACAGCAGCGTGGACTATGAAGGGCGGGGATGGAGTACGGACGACTGGGCGGAGAAGCAGTACCCGGGAGGGAGAGCGGGGCCGCGGGAGGTAGGCCAGAAGGCGCCGAATGACTGGGGCCTGTATGACATGATCGGGAATATGTTTGAGTGGTGTCAGGACTGGTATGGTGACTATCCGCAGGGTTATGCCGTAGACCCCAAGGGAGTGGGGACGGGAACGCTTCGCGTGGCGCGCGGAGGGAGCTGGGAGAATCAAGCCTACCTCTGCCGTTCCGCGCTGCGGGACTTTACCCAGCCCACCATTCGCATCCGGAACTGGGGGTTCCGGGTGGCACTGAGTCCTTCCGTGAAGTGAGGGGCTTTCCCAATCACGAAACGAGAAACCTGTCATCGTCATGCGTCACTTTTCAGTCTTTTGTTCTCACCTTTGCACGAGAGGTCTTCTCTTTGGTTTTTGGATGGCGTTCGCCGCCTGGCTGCCCCTGGCCGCCGAGGGGGCGGAGCGCGTGGCTCTGGTCATCGGGAATGGGGCCTACCAGAACGCCAAACGGCTGGCGAACCCCACGCGCGACGCGGCGGCGGTGGCGAAGTTGCTTCGCGGCGCCGGGTTCGAAGTGGTCTCCGTGGAGGATGGGGGAGTCGACGCCATGTATGAAGGGCTGGAGCGTTTCAAACGAGTGGCGGCGGGCGCGAAGGTGGGCCTGTTTTACTATGCCGGGCACGGCATGGAGGTGGACGGAAAGAACTACCTCTTGCCGGTGGACGCGGTGCTGGACACTTCCGCGCAGTTGCGGAGTCAGACCATCTCTCTGGACGCCGTCCTGACGGACATGAAGGCGGCCCGGCTACCCGCCAAGATGGTGGTCCTGGACTGCTGCCGGGACAATCCGCTCACCCGGAGCTGGATGGCCACGCGGAGCAGCACGTCCGGAGGACTGATAGCGCTGCCCGACGCGGCGGTGCCCGAGGCGACGATGATCATGTACGCCAGTGCCCCGGGCCAGGTGGCGCTGGACGGCACGGGCGGGAACAGCCCATTCACGACCGCTCTGGTCAGGCATCTGGCACAGCCGGGTGTCAGCGCGTTCGATGCTTTCCTGGGTGTGAGTGACGAAGTAGCCAGAACCACTGGCGAACGGCAGGTGCCGTGGATCAAGTTCGACGGAGCGGGCCGGACTTTTCGCCTCTTTACCCTAAGCGATGGGGCGGTGACCCCGGTTTCGAACTCACGGCCGGAAGTGATGGCGACCACGCCGGGAGCGACCCCTTCGCCAGCGGCCACGCCGGGAGCGCCCGCTTCGCCAGCGGACATGCCGGCGCGGCCCCGGAACCCCCTGGAAGGTCAGCGGGCGGGAGAAATCCGGAACTTTGGCGGGACGGAGATGGTGTGGTGTCCGCCCGGCGAGTTCATGATGGGAAGCTCCGCGGACGAAGTGGACCGGGACGATGACGAGCAGGAACACCGCGTGGTCTTGACGCAGGGCTTCTGGCTGGCCCGGAAGGAATGCACCCAAGGACAGTACCGGGAGATCACGGGCGCCTCTCCCAGCAATTTTTCCGGCTCGGACAACCTGCCCGTGGAAAAGGTGAGCTGGAATGACGCCGTGGCCTACTGCGAGAAATGGGGAAAGCAGCTGGGTCTGCCTCCGGGATGGAAAGCCACTCTTCCCACCGAGGCCCAGTGGGAGTATGCCTGCAGGGCCGGAACGGTGACGCCCTTCTCTTTTGGTTCCAGTTTGAACAGCAAGCTCGCCAACTTCGACGGGGATTACAGCCAAAGCCGTGGCGCGGACAGCCCCTATTTGCGGAAGACTTCAGCGGTGGGGAGCTACCCGGCGAACCCCTGGGGGCTGTACGACATGCACGGAAACGTCTGCGAATGGACCCTGGACTGGTTTGACGATTATCCCAGCTGGAGCGTGAAGGACCCGGTGGGGCCGGATTCCGGCGAGAGAAAGGTGTTCCGTGGCGGCAGCTGGTACATCAGCGCACGGTATTGCCGGTCGGCAAACCGCAGCAAGAACACACCGGATTTCATCCTGTATAACATTGGTTTTCGCGTAGCCATCAGCTATCAGCCGGAATAGTCGCCGCGAAATCACACTGCCTAGATGGAGGACATCTCTTCTGCGCTGGCGGAATTTTCAGGGTATCGTGGGTTCCAAGTCACCGGAGACGCGGTGACCCCACGATTCATGGTTGTTAGCGATTGCGAGACTCCGGCCTTGGCCGGGCCGGTTTGGCGCCGTGGGGCGAAAGCCTTGCTCGCCGCTTTGTGCCTGTGTCTGGGCTTACAGGCCTGCACGGTTCCGACCGTGGAGGAGGCCAATCTGGCGGCGCTGACTCTGCTCAGTTCACGGAAAGACCAAGCCAAGCCGGATTGGGGAAGCCGGCGCATCGGTAAAGAGACGGCCCGCGAGTATGCGGAAAACCGGACCGCCGCTCTGGTGGCGGGGGAGGTGTCCATGACCTTTTCCGACGTCCACGTGAACCTGGCCGATGGCACGGCCACGGGGCGGGTCCGCATCGAGGGAGAGGGGGAAGCCGAGTGGGGGGCCGGCACGGCCAGTGCCGTCACGGAAGACGGCTATTTCCTGACCGCGGCCCACTGTGTGAAGACCGGCCCGGTTTATATCATCGGCGGCAATGAGTTGGGTCCCGAGGCGTTCCGGGCGCGCCTGGTCTGGGTTAGCCCGTCGAAAGATCCCATTCACGATTCGGATGAACCCGACCTGGCGTTGATCCATGTGCCGCTTCATCCATCGAGGAATTTTGCGCTGGCGCAGCCAGAGGAAATTTCACCCGGCACCCGGGTCGTCACCGCCGGCTACGGTGGACTTCAGTTGAACCAGGCCTACGGCAAGGTTCTCCGGCTGGGCCCTTGGAAGACTTCGGAAACCTCCGGCGCCCGCTGGATGGAGCTGGACCACAGTGCCCCCATCATACAGGGGGACAGCGGCGGCCCCGCGGTCGATGACCAGGGCCGTCTCCTGGGGATCAATTCCGCCGTGGGTTTCCGGGTCGTCCGGATTCTGGGCCAGGAGAACCTGCGTGGCTACCGCTGCCTGACCGTCTGTCCCGATCCCGAGTGGATTCGGGCATTGATCGAAAAAGACCGGGCGAAGCGGCGATGAGCTCCGCGACGGGAGTCTTACTTTCATCAGAACCCACGGGCCTGAAGGGACGGTCTCTTTTCTGGGCTGGCGGAATTTTGGGAATACGGGTTACCCTTGAAACGTCGAACCCCCGATTCATGGCGGCAGGCGATTGCGAGACTCTGGCCTTAGCCGGACCGGTAGAGCACCGTGGGACGCGTGTCCTGCTGGCTGTTTTGTGCCTGGGTCTCGGCCTGAGCTTGTCAGGCTGCGCCGTTCCGGATGGGGAGGAGGCCAACGCGGCGGCGCTGGCTTTGCTCAGTGCGCGGAAAGACCGGGTCAAGCCGGGCTGGCGAAACCGGCGGATTGGGAAGGAGACCGTCCGGGAGTATGCGCAAAACCGGGCCAATCCCCTGGTGGAGGGAGAGGTTTCCCTGACTCTTTCCGGTATCCAGAAAAACGTGGAGGAAGGAAAGATCACGGTACAAGTCGAGGCCGAGGGGAAAGGGGTCTCTGGGTGGGGCACGGCCTGTGCCATCACGGAAGATGGGTATTTTCTGACCGCCGCCCACTGCGTCGAGAAGTCGCCGGTTTACATCATTTGCGGAAATGAGAACGGAGCCGAAGTGGTGCGGGCCCGTGTGGTCTGGGTCAGTCCTGCTAAGGTACCTATTTACGATCCCGATGAACCCGACCTGGCGTTGATCCATGTGCAGCTTCGTCCAGAGTGGAAATTTCCGTTGGCGCGGCCGGATGAGATTTCTCCGGGGACCCGGGTGGTGATCGCCGGCTACGGCGGCCTGAATCAGAACCAGGCCTACGGCAGAGTCCTGGACCGGAGCCCTTGGAAAACCTCGAAGACATCTGGGGCCCGGTGGATAGAGGTGATCCACAGTGCCCCCCTCATCCAGGGGGACAGCGGCGGTCCCGCCGCTGACACCCACGGCCGGCTCCTGGGGATCAACAGCGCAGGGAGCTTCCGGGTCTTCCGGTTTCTGGGACAGAAACACCTGCGCGGCTACCGCTGCCTGACCGTCTGTCCCGATCCCGAATGGATTCGGGAACTGATCGAAAAGGACCGGGCGGAGCGGAGGTGAAAACCGTTGCGGGATTACACGGGAACGGGGGTGCCCGGAGGTAAAGGGTAGAGCTTTTCTGAAAGGCTAGGGTGACCTTCTGGCGGTTCGGGCCTGCCCTCACTCACCGCCTCAGCGATTGCCTTGGCCATAGGGGTGACGCCGGAGATGTGCAATGTCCATTCGTTGACGTAGTGATCCACGGCCTCGCCGGAAAGTCCGATCTGGATGGAACGGATGCCCTCCATGGGATTCAGTTTCCAGTCCCGCTCCGGGTCCCATTGGATCCGGACGGGCTTCGTTTCCAGCTCGCGTTTCCAAGCTTCGTGGGTACCGTGGATGTCTTGTTTGAAGGTGGAGAGCGCCGCGTTCTGTAGCGCCCACTCAAATCCCTCCCGCGTGATGTCGATGCCCAGGACAATTTCCTGTCCTGGCTTGGAGGCATAGCCACAGCGATACATCATCCAGTTAAAGGACGGCTTGATCCACGTCATCCGGCTCATTTTGAAAGGCGGCACGAAGCGCTGCGCTTCCAGCGCCGGCAACGCGATCTCCGGGCAGTAGGCCTGATAGACGCGAATGGATGTGTCGTCATAGTTAGCTCTAATGTTGTACTTGTTCATGAAAAAGATGTGGAAGGAAGAATTCAGCCCTTCAATAATACTCCACCCTCTTCCGTGCTCCGGAAACTCTATTAACCGGGATCGTCAGAGCCAGCTGCCTACCAAGGGCTGAAGGCCCGATAGCGCCTAGCCAGGGGCGCCAGCCCCTGGAAATCTCACCCGAAGTTTTCGCGGGCTGAAAGTCCGCTGGCGAACTTTCGCCGCTGTCTTGCGTTTTGGCTCAGGTTAGACTCTTCCGCATCTCTTGGTGCGGAATCGTCACCTCCACAAAGCGTTCGCCAATTTCCCGGTAGCCTAGCTTAGTATAAAAAGCAACGACTTCCGCCCGGGCGTGCAGCTTGATTTCCGTGTAGCCGTGTTCTTTCGCGAAAGCTTCGGCGAAAGTCATCAACCGGCGGCCGAGGCCGAGGCTCCGTTTTGCCTCTGACACCGCGAGTTGTTTCAGGTGAATGAGGGCGGGTTGATTGGGGACGGGATGAAGGAGCAAGCCGCCTGACAGTTCGCCCGCTTCGTCAAAAACGGCCAGGTGAAAGTCCTGACTCTCCGCCGCGAGATCTTCGGGAGAGAAGACCAGGCCCAGCGGGCGGCGCAGGATATTATCTCTCAGGCTTATTAAAGAAAGGTAGTCCGGACTGTTGTGGATGATCTGGCGGAAGACGTAGGGGGTTTCGGCTTCCGGGCGTTGGTTGGCTGCTTTCCCTATTGTCACGGAGGAAAGGTCTGCCATTCAGGCGGAGCGTCAACCACGGCTGCGAGCGCCAAGGGCGCGTCACATACCAGCCTGGGGCGACAGGCCCAGGAATAGGTGTAGCGAAGAGAATATTAGGCAGTGTGGACAAATTGGAGAACGGACCGGAAATGAGGAAAAGGAAAGAGAACCCAGCGCCGCGAAGCGGCGAATATCTGGAGACGCGGCCCATTTTTCGCCTGGCTTTGTTCCCGCTCGCTCCATTGGGGATAGGGCTGAAGGCCTGCCGCGCCGTGGCTCCACCCAAGCCACAGGGAATGTGCCGGACCTACGGCCCTCGAAACATACGCTACCCGTTAACCTGGGATTCGCGTCCCAGGCTGGTATGCGCCGGGCCTTTGGCCCTCACTTCTTGCCCCGCGCGCGAGCCGGCTTCCCGCCCGCGAAACCTTTTGGCGAAAGTTCCAGGCTTGGAAGGCCTTCGCTTTGGGCGGCCGGCCCTTCAGGCAGGGCTGACCGCTATTCTGACTTTTTTTCCTGACGGGCCTTATCGCTGGGGCCTCACCGCGGACACCGTCTGGTCCGTCATGGGCGTTTCCGGCTCTTCGCCCAGGAGCTTCCAGTTCAGGTACTTGGTGACGATCTCCTTTACGTCAGGCCCGAAGCCCTTGCCGTGGCCGCCGCCTTTCACGGTGACCAGGAAGGTTTCCACACCGGCGGCTTCCAGGGCTTTTTCGAACTTCACGGACTGGCTGTAAACGACCACGGGATCTTCGTCGCCATGCACGATCAAATAAGGGCCGTCTTCCGCGGACACGTAAGTGATGGGAGAGGCAGCTTTCGCCGCTTCCTGGTTTTCCAGGATGGGTCCGCCGGCCAGTTTGGACTCCGGGGAGTCCGGCGCCATGTGGCTGAGGGCGCCGCCCGGGCCTTCGTCCATGGTCAGCAGTTCGGTGGGGCCGTAGTAGTCCACCACGCAGGCGACCTTGCTGTTTTGGGCCGTGTTGGGGCCAATGTCGCCTTCCAGGTCCGGCACGTCGCCGGTGGTGCCTAACATGGCCACCAAATGTCCGCCGGCGGAGGATCCCCAGACGGCAATGCGCTCGGGGTCCAGGTTATACTTTTCCGCGTTGGCCTTCAGCCAGCGGATGGCGGCCTTGCAGTCGTGAATCTGGGATGGCATGTGCGCTTCATCCGTCAGGCGGTAGCCGATGCTGACGCCGGCGTATTTTCCGGTGGCGACAAAGGGAACGACCTGGCGGCCGGCGCCGTCCTTGCTGCCGTTCTGCCAGCCGCCTCCATGGATGAAGGCCACCACGGGCAGGGGGCCTTCCGCCGCCGGGCTTTCCGGCAGGTAAAGGTCCAGCATTTGCCGGGGATTGCCGGTGCCGGCGTAGTCCTGGTTCTCCAGTTTCTTGATGCCCTCCAGCGCGGCCCCGCCCTGGTTCGGGTTTCCGCCCGGACGCTGGCCGGGATTGCGGTTCTGGGCCATCCGCTCGCGGAAGGCGGTGTCTTCCGCGCGGGAAACAAAGCCGTCCCCATCTTGATCCAGACGGTCGAAATTCCGCTGAATGGGCGCGGGCAATTCTTCCTTCGTCAGCTTGCCGTCCTTATCTTTGTCCCACTGATCAAACCGGTCCGGTATCTGGGAACGGACCGGTGAAACGATGGAAAGACTTAGGATTGCAGCGGCGGAGAGGAGGAAAGCTGAAGATTTCATCGCACGATGTAACGCCGCTTCAGGGCTTTTGTTTCGCGATATAGTCCGCAATCGACACCGGCGCGCCGCCCTGGCGTTTGCTTTCGTCGGCGGCTTCCATAAAGGCGAAAAGCTCGATGGTCGTTTCCGCTGAGACCGGAGGCGTGCCGGTCTGGAAGAACTTGATAACTTCGGTCACCAACTCCGGGTAGGCCGCCCCGGCGGACTCCTCCACGGTGCCCTTGGTGCCAAAGACCTTCACGCCATAGATCCGCTTTCCGGAGCGGATGCCCATGACACTGCCGATCCGGCCGTCTTTCCAGGTTCCGGTGACGAGGTCCGTGCCCTCCGTGTAGGTGCGGGCCACCGTCTCGCAGCCCGGACCCATGACGGTGAACAGGGCCTCGGAGGGGTGAATGCCATACCACATGAGGTCCGGGTGATGTTCTTCGGTAGGCGCGGGTCCGTAGGAAAGCGCGTAGGTGATGTCGCCGATGTCGGCCGTGGCGGCCTTGATGACGCCTTCATGAAAGCGCAGGTTCGACGAACTCCACACCGGCACCTCGTGCTGCTTCGCCAGGTCGAAGATGGCGAGCACATCTTTCAGACTGGCGGACATGGGCTTGTCGACAAAGAGGGGCAGTCCGGCCTCGATGACGGGGCGGGCCTGCTCCAGGTGCGGGCGGCCGTCCACGCTCTCGATCATCACGGCGTCCACATGCTGGCACATCTCCGCGATGCTGTCGTAGAACGTCACGCCATACTGGGTCTTCAGCGTTTCCACGTACTCGTCCACCCGGCTGGCGCTAGACTCAATGTCCGCGCTGAACTGCTTCACCGCCGCGACGACCTTTCCGCCCGGAACGTGCCCGCGCTGGTTTTCCGGATCGTTCAAGATGCCGGTAAAGGCGGTGGCGTGGGAGGTGTCGATGCCGACCATGCCGATGCGGAGTTCCTTCGTCTCCTGTGCCCGGACCGGGCTGGAGACTAGGGCGAGGAGGATGGCCGCCACCGCGGCCGCGGTGGCAAGCGTCCGGCGGATGGAGGCGGTGGATGAAGGGATCATGCGGGGGCTTTTCATGGGGTGTTCTTATTCAGATTTGCGTTCCTTTTTGCGGGGATTGATGGCGTCCTCCTCCGTCCATGGAGGCATGGAGTCGAGCACGGCCTGGAGCCGTTCGCGCGCGGCGGGGTTTTCCATGTCTTCGGGTGTCAGGGCGTTTTTCTCCAGCACGTCGGCGGGCACGTTGTAGAAGCGCCCGTCGATGTAGAGCTTGTAGACGTGGTCGCGGACAAAGCGGGTGTGGTCGTTGCTGCCCCAACGGGGGGTGTAGTGACAGAAGACCCAGTCCCGGGGGTTCCCTTTTTCACCCCGGATCTGGGGGAGGAAGCTGCGGCCGTCCAGGACCTCTCCGCTGACGTCGGTCCCCACCACGCTGGCCAGGGTGGGGTACACGTCCGTGAAATCGATCAGGTCCTCACAGACCGCGCCAGGAGATTTTCCGCGCCAGCAGGCGATGAGCGGAACGTGGGTGCCGGCATCCGGCGTGGTGCCTTTTCCACCGGTGATGGTGGAGCCGTCCCGCATTTTCGAGGTGATGGAGCCTTTGGTGCCATTGTCGCCCGTGAAAATGAGGAGGGTGTTTTCCATCAGGCCTTCCTTCTCCAGGTGCGCCACGATCTTGCCGGCGTTCTTGTCCATGTATTCCACCATGTCTTTGAAGAAGCGGTTGTCCTTTTTCATGCGCTTCTTCGGGTCGGCCCATTCCGGGGAGTCCGGCGTGGGGACAAAGGGGTCGTGCGTGAGCACCATGGGGTAATAGACAAAGAAGGGGCCGTCCTTATGCTCGGTGATGAAGTTCAGAATGAAGTCGCGGAACGCGTCCGGGCCGTAGCCGCCTTCGAGCCGCTTGAACTCTTCCCCGTTGTAGTCCACCAGGGCATTGGCGAAGCGTTCGCCGTCTCTTCGTTCCCGGGTCAGTTGCCACAGGCACCACTGGTCGAAGCCCGCCGCGTGGGGCCGTTTCCGGTCCATGCGGAAGGACTCCGGGTACTTTTCCGGGTAGGACAGCCCGTTGAGCTGCCATTTCCCGGCGATGCAGGTGGCATAGCCGGCATGCCGCATGAGGTTGCCAAAGGTCTTTTCCTTAGGGTCCAGATAGCCGAACTCGTCATAGTTCCGGAAGTTGTAGCGGCCGGTCATGATCTGCACCCGGCTGGGGGTGCACAGGGGGGTGGAGTAGCAGTGGGTGAAGCGCACGCCCTCCGCCGCCAGGCGGTCGAGATTTGGCGTGTCATAGGTGGCGCCGCCGTTGCAGCTCAGCGTTTCGAAACCCAGGTCGTCCGCCATGATGAGCACCACGTTGGGCGGCCTTTCCGCGGCGTTCAGGGTGGAAAACGCCAGGCAGGCAAGACAAGCGGCGGCGGCCAGGAGACGCGGGGGAAAATCCATGGCGAAAATGACACGGCATGCGGCGTTTAAAAGCAACGACAAAGCGTGGCGCAATGAGGCCCCGTCCCGGGGCTAGGCAGTGTGGACAAATTTGGGGCGGCCCGGCGCGAGAGCATTTTTTGTCTGGCAAGGCGCCGCGAACGGCATTGGGCCTATCCCCAATAGAGCGAGCGGGAACAAAGCCAGGCGAAAAATGGGCTGCGTCTCCAGATATTCGCCGCTTCGCGGCGCTGGGTTCTCTTTCCTTTTCCTCATTTCCGGTCCGTTCTCCAATTTGTCCACACTGCCTAGTGTGGGAGCCGGGCAAAGAGGAGCCTTGTTCCTTGCGGCGGCTCCGCAAATGTAGTTCAATCGCCGCTTCTTACATCGGATGAAGGGATTCCTGATCAATCAAGCCACCGGAGAACAATACGAATTGGAAAACGTGTCGTTCCTGGGGCGGAGTCCCGAATGCAACGTTCTGATTCCTGACCCCCGCGTGTCCCGCCGCCATGCCATGATCCGGAGGCATGAGGAGGGCTTCTGGTTCTTCGATCTGGGCAGCTTCAACGGCACCTACCTGAACGGCTCGCGCATCACGGCGGCCCGGCTGCTGGAGGACGGCGACCAGCTGGAGTTTGCCGACCTGACCCTCCAGTTCAAACAGGAGGGTGGGCAATTTACGGAGGCGGACCCGAATTCCGTGGGGGCCTCCACCATGGCCCTGATCCGCTCGGCCCCGGTGATTATGCTGGTTAGCGATGTGCGCGGCTTCACCACGCTCTCCGAAAAGCTGCCACCCGACCGGGTGGCGCACGCCATCGGGAACTGGTATGCCAACTGTGAAGTCACGCTGGGTCAATACGGCGCCACGGTGGATAAGTTTGGCGGAGACTCCGTGCTGGCCTACTGGACGGACGTCGCGCCCGCCAACCGGCTGAACGCTCTGCGGGCCGCGAAAGGCCTCATGAAAGCCTGCGATACCATTTACCACGAGCAGCAGGAGCTGTTTGACAGCCTGGGGCTGAGCTTTTCCGCCGGCGCCGCGCTGCACCTGGGCAAGGTGGCCTACGGCGGCATGAGCCAGCGGGAGTTCACCCTCATCGGCGATCCGGTGAATCTCACCTACCGCATCGAGGCGCTGACCCGCACCCTTGAGAAGCCCATCCTGGCCAGCATTGAATTTCTCCGCGACTGGCCGGAGGGAAAAGCCTACTGCGAACCCCTGGGCATGCAGCAGGTCAAAGGCCGGGCCCAGCCGGTGGAAGTCTACTCCGTGGAGCGGTTTCCGGAGTAGGCCGTCTAGGCCGAGGCATACGAGATAGGAGACAGAGAACCTGGACCTGGCGGTCTTATTTCAGCTGCTTCTGCTTGTCGAAGTAGAGCTTCGTTTCCGAAACCACTACCCCTGACAGGCCGATGAGGGCGACCAAGTTTGGAAGAGCCATCAGGCCGTTCAAGACGTCGGCCAGGTTCCAGACGATTTCGATTTTCATTCTTGCGCCAACAATGACCGCCAGCACCCAGGCGATGCGGTAAACAAAGATGGGACCGAGTCCGAAGAGATACTCGATGCACTTCTCTCCATAGTACGCCCAGCCCAGCAGGGTGGAGTAGGCGAAGGTCACCACGCCGATGCCGACGATGATGCCGCCCCACTGGCCGGGCAGGCCTTTCTCGAAAGCGTGCTGCGTCATGTGCGCGGCGGCGTCACCGCCCTCTGTCCACACGCCGGTGACGACCAGCGTCAGGCCGGTCAGGGTGCAGACCACGATGCTGTCCAGGAAGGTGCCCGTCATGGACACGGAGGCCTGTTCGGCGGGCTCGTTTGTCTTGGCGGCAGCGGCGGCGATGGGCGCGCTTCCCAGGCCGGATTCATTGGAAAACACCCCCCGGGCCACTCCCATGCGGATGGCCATCATCACGCCGGCGCCCACGAACCCGCCCGTGGCGGAGGTGCCGGTAAAGGCGTCGGAAAAGATCAGGCCGAAGGCGGCTGGAATGTCCCCGGCGAACATGACCAGGATGATCAGGCAGCCCAGCATGTAAAAGACGGCCATGAACGGCACCAGCACGGACGTGGTGCGGGCGATGGACTTGATGCCGCCGAGGACGACGAGCCCGGTCAGGATGGCCAGGAGGATTCCGGTCACCCACTTGGCGAGCGCAACCTGTTCTTCGGAGAACGTTTCGGCCGGGTTGATCAGGAACACAACGTTCCCCGCCACGGAGTTTGCCTGGACCATGTTGCCAATGCCAAACGCGGCAATCGCGCCGAAGACGGCAAAGGTGACCGCGAGCCACTTCCAATTCTTGCCCAGGCCGTTTTCGATGTAATACATCGGTCCGCCGGCCATTTCACCCTTGGCGTCCTTGACCCGGTATTTCACGGCCAGCAGGCCTTCCGCGTACTTGGTGGCCATGCCCAGGAAAGCGATCAGCCACATCCAGACCAGGGCGCCGGGACCGCCGATGGACACGGCGCTGGCCACACCCACGATGTTCCCGGTACCGATGGTGGCCGCCAGGGCGGTCATGAGAGACTGGAAGTGCGTTACGTCTCCCGCGCCGTGGGACTGGTGGCCGTGTTTGCCAAGCGCCATCTTCAGGGAAAACCCGAGCTTGAAAATCTGGATGAGTTTCAGGCGCGCCGTGAGATAGATGCCGGTCAGGACTAGGAGTGGCAGCAGCAAGTAAGGTCCCCAGACAATACCGGAAACTTTGCCCAAGAATTCATTGAGGATCTCGACTTTCCTAAAAAAGTCTCTGTTAAGATACTTAAAGGCTTCCCAAAACTCGGAAGATGTCAGTGCGACGATGGGATCTGCGTCCATGGCGCGGGAGAGTAGCAGAGGGTGTGCCGCGGGGGAAGCGGGAAAACCAGCGAAGTGCGGGCCGGAAGGGAAGCCGCCGGAGTTTGCTTCTAGCCTAACGAAGTATCCAAAGCAGAATTGAATGGTACCCTATAGCCCAGGGGGCAATCAGGTAAGCGCTTCAGCCCCCTGGCAAGATCGAGCAACCAGTTTTCCCGGGCCCTCTACCCAGGCATATCCGTGGTTTTCCAGCCGCCCAGTCCCAGCGCCTACGACTTCAGAATCTCTCTGTGCACTCCGTGTTCTCTGTGGTTCCGAAATCCACTGTTCCCCAATTTGGCAGGCGGCGCTTTGCCGCTCTACCGTTTACCCGCGGCGGCGGTTGGTTTCTTTACCCGCTTGGTTCCCGATGGAGTCTTTGTCAGGGCCTCGCCGCCGGCTTGCTTTTCCTTCGCCTCGGCCGCCTCCACTGCTTCCGCGTCTTCATCCCGCATGAAGGTTTCCTGGCCGGTGATGTCCAGCACGCGGCGCCAGTCGGGGCCGCCGACGTTTACCGCTTTCCGGTTCTTTACCCCGGCCAGGATGGGCACATGGATGAAGCGGGAATTGTGGTAGCCGATAAACAGATCCGTCTTTCCGGCCATGGCCGCGTGCACGGCGTTCTGGGCAAAGCTGCCGCACATCTCGCTGTCCACCCCGCCGGCGGGCACGCTGCGGATGATGTAGGACGGGTCGATATACTTCACCGTGACGGGCATCTTGTGCTCCGCGCAGTCTTTGTTGATGGCGTTGACAAGGAAGGGGCCGATGTCCTTCAGCTTCCGGTTGCCCGACTGGTCGAAGGCGTCCGCGTCGTTGGGATCGAACATCAGATCCTGGCCCGCGCCCTCCGCGACGACGACCACGGCGTGGTGCTTCTTCTGCAGGCGTTCGCGCAAGGCGGTCAGGAAGCCGTGCTTGCCGTGCAGGCTGAAGGGCGATTCCGGAATCAGGCAGAAGTTCACCTCGTGGTTCGCCAGGGTGGCGTGCATGGCGATGAAGCCGGAGTGACGGCCCATGAGTTTGACCACGCCCACGCCGTTCCACGCGCCGCGGGCTTCCTCATGCGCGCCCTGGATGATGGGCGCCGCCGTTTCCACGGAGGTCGTGAAGCCGAAAGACTTCTCCACGCAGTGCAGGTCGTTGTCGATGGTCTTTGGCACGCCCACCACGGAAATGTGCAGGCCGCGCCGCTGGATCTCTTCGTGGATGGCGTGTCCCCCGCGGAGGGTGCCATCCCCTCCCACCACGAACAGGATATCGATGCCCATCCGCGCCAGGGTATTCACCATTTCCTCCACCGGCGGAGCGCCCCGGCAGGAACCCAGGAAGGTGCCGCCGAAACGGTGCACGTCCTCCACCACGTCGGGCGTCAGGATGATGGGCCGGCGCGGCGGGTCGGCCCCCAGGCCGCTGTAGCCAAACTGAAAGCCGGTCACCTGCTTCACCCCGTAGCGGAGCATGAGCACGCGCACGATGCCGCGCACCACGTTGTTCAAACCTGGGCACAGGCCCCCACAGGTCACGATGCCGCAGTGCACCCGCGGAGGCTGGTAGTAGAGCTTTTCCCGGGACCCCGCGCGTTCGAAAGAAGCCAGCTCCGCGCCCGACTCGACGGTGCGCTGGTAGTCGATCATCCGGCGGACCAGCATGACCCGTTCGCCGTCATCGACAAAATGGTAGCCCCCCATTTCGCGTAACGGCGAAAGGATGGATGCTTCGCCCTGGGTGGTAACCCTCAGGTCTTCCGGCTTCAGGCCGTGGTGGTAGTAGGGCTCGGGGGCAGCGTTGGATTTCTTGGTGGGTGGCACGGTGTTGGGAGGGGAGAGGAGAAAATCGGGAATACAGGAAGAAAATAGCTGCCGGTCATGCGGCCACCGGGTTCCGGTGCGGAATCCAGCGTGCCGGAATGGGAACTGGGTGAAAGTCTGTCAGGAGGAGCTTAGTGGAAGGAAGACGATTTGTTTATGAAAGGTACCAGAACCCCATCAGCCGCCCCGGGACAAGGTTCCCATAGTGAAAAGGGTGTCACGATAGATGCAAGGGCTGGCATCCGGTTGTACTCCGCTGCTGACCGAATGGTCCCGCCCAGATCCCGTCGATGCAGGAAACGGGCCAACGGTGTGTGAGCTTCTCCACCAGATCCTGCTTGGCGAAGCCGTGGCCGTGTTCCGTGGCGGGGACGATCTCCAGCGAAGCGCTTATTTCCCATCTATTCACCCGGACGCGGTCCGGCATCCGTTTCCCCTTTTTACCGGGCCGTTCCCGGCAGGAGTTCTGGGTTCTCAGACAGATACATCGTGAGCGCTTCGCCCAGGGTCCCGGAGAAATTCCAGGCGCCAAAGTCCGTGAGGTGCCAGGTGTCCTTGAAATGGGAGTCCGGATACACCGCGCTTTCCGGAAACAGGATGCGAACGTTTTCGTATTCGGTGGCGAAGGACTGGAGGTAGCGTTCGAAGCCGGCCACGGTTCCCGATTCGCGCTGAAAGTCGCTGACCACTTGAGGGATGGGCATGGGAATCCAGAAGATGTGGATGCCGTTTTCCGCCGCCAGTTCGATGAAGGCCCTGATGTGGTTGTCCACATAGGGGAGGGGGCGGAAGGGTTGCTTCAGCATCCACGGCAGCTCGCGCGCATCGAAGGTTTCATTCGGATTTTCTGGAGGAGCTGGCTGGCTTTCCACGGATTCGCTGCCGGGAAGCTCCACGGGCAGGCGGGCGGTTTTGAAGAATTCCAGGTTCCCCGCGGTCACGGCTCCTCTGAGTTCCTCGCGATAGCGCATGGTATAGCTGAGCCGGCAGGCCAGGCCAAAGACCATGTCGCTCAGGGGCATTCCCAGGCGGAGGCTCTCCGCCATTTCTCCGGGACGCGCAAACCGGCCCCAGAACCGCTCCGGAATGGGGTTCGAGGTAACCGCCATATTGGGAGCGAACAGGATGACATCGGGTTTGTGTCCGGCACGCAATTGTCTCTTCAACACATAGTAGGCAAAGAGAGGAGAGGTCCCGCCCAGAGAGTCGTTTCGCACCGTCACCGGCCTGCTTCCTGGATGGGCATTCAAGGTTTCTTCAAGTCTATTCGCGAAGATGCCTCCCTGGGAAACACTGTCGCCCATAACTTGGATGTCCGGAGCCGGGTGGGACACGATGTAGTCACACTTGCCGCGAAGGGACTGCGTCATGAGTCCTTCTGGCAGCAGACTGGAAAAAAGGATTTCCAGAAGAACCACCGCGCCGGTCAGAATGCCAACGATCAAGAGCAGGCGTTTCTTAGAAAGTGAAGTAGATGAACTGCTGAACATTGGTCACTCCCAATATCAAGATTCCATAGATCAAGGCTAGATAGAACAACACCAAGGGAACCAAAGGCCATTTCACGATGGCAAACTCATCGTTTGACCGGTAGCAAACAAAATCGACCAGAATCAATGGAGCGCCGTACACACAAGTCTTCAAAAAGGTGGCGAGGAACAGGGCGGCCGGTTCGGAGGAAAAGAGACCGCTAGTCATGTCCTGGATCTGCTGAAAGGAAGAGGCTCTGAACAACAGCCAGCCATACAGCGTGACCGCCGTCATGAGGGTTAATTTGATCAGGCCACTCACGACGGAATGCTGAGTGCCGGAGCGGCTCTTGTATGTGGACTTAAAGAAGCGGTGAATGGCCAGCGCGGCTCCGTGGTAGCCGCCCCAGAGCACGAAATTCCAGGCGGCCCCGTGCCAGAGTCCGCCCAGCAGCATGGTGACGATCAGGTTCCGGTAGGTCTTGAGTTCCCCCCGCCGGTTGCCGCCGAGGGGGATGTAGAGGTAGTCCCGCAACCAGGTGGAAAGGCTGATATGCCAGCGGCTCCAGAATTCCTGAGGACTCTTCGAGAAGTAGGGAAACAGGAAGTTCTTGTTCAGCCGGATCCCCAACAGGCGCGCCGAGCCGCGGGCGATATCCGTGTATCCGGAAAAGTCCGCGTAGATCTGAAAGGCAAAGGCCACGGTCCCGGCAATGACCATGCCGGAAGTGAATTCATCCGCTGAAAACACGGCATCCGCCCGCAGTGCCAAGGTGTCGGCGACCACGACCTTCTTAAAGAAACCCCAGAGCAGCAGGTAGAGAGCCTCGTGCAACATTTCGCCGGTCACGCGTCTCGGCTTTTCGAGTTGGTCGAGAAGGTGGCTGGGTCTTTCGATCGGGCCCGCCACCAGCTGGGGGAAGAAGCTGATGAACAGCGCGTAGTTCGTCAGGCTTTGGGAAGGCTGATAGTCTTTGCGATAGACATCTATCAGATAGCTGATGGCCTGAAAGGTATAGAAAGAGATGCCGACCGGAAGAATGATATGGATAGCCGGCCCGTGCAGGCTAATTCCCAAAGCGCCAGCCAGATCCTGGAGGCTTTCGTGGAAGAAGCCAAAGTATTTGAAGACGCCCAGGATGCCGAGATTGAGCATCGCGCCAAAGGCGACGTAGCGCTTTCGCTGCTTCTGAGAGCCGGTCCGCGCGATGGCATGACTGAGATAGTAAGTCGAAAGCGTCGAGATCCAGATCAGGGAAAGAAATCTCCAGTCCCAGGAACCGTAAAAGACATAGCTGGCGATCAGGAGCAGCCGATTCTGCCATTTCAGGGGCAAGAGAGAGTGAAGCACCCAGACAAGCCCCAGAAAAACCAGGTAGGCAATGGAATTGAAGAGCAAAGGAGAGGCGGCTTCGTTATTGAGCGATCGCGTATGTGAGCCAATGGATCACGCGCCGCCAATCTGGTCAATTTGCTTTTTGTTACGGTCAACGAGGGTTGTCTGAACCCAGACAAGAATCCCGTTTGATCTTTGGGGGAGACAGTCCGCGGGGACCGCCCAATCCGATGTTGTGGCCGCGAGACCGGACTACGCCAGCACCGGTTCGATCAAGTGCCCGTGAACGTCCGTCAGGCGGAAGTCGCGGCCTTGGAAACGGAAGATGAGCTTTTTGTGATCGATCCCTAACAGGTGCAGAAGAGTGGCGTGCAGGTCGTGGACGGCGGTCACGTTTTCCACGGCGGCGTAGCCGAGTTCGTCCGTGGCGCCGTGGGTGATGCCGCCTTTGATGCCGCCGCCGCAGAGGAAGACGGACATGGCCTTGATGTGGTGGTCGCGCCCCGAGCCCTGGGCCATGGGGGTGCGGCCAAACTCGCCGCCCCAGATGATGAGGGTGTCGTCCAGCATTCCGCGCTGCTTCAGGTCCGCGATCAGGGCGGCGGTACCCTGGTCCACGTAGCCAGCGGTTTCCTTGATCTTTGTCTTCAGGCCGCCGTGGTGATCCCAGCCGCGGTGGTAGAGCTGGATGAAGCGCACGCCGCGCTCCGCCAGGCGGCGGGCCAGCAGACAGTTGGAGGCAAAGCTGCCGTCGCCCGGCACGCAACCGTAGAGGTCCAGGATGCGTTGCGGTTCGTCGCTCACGTCCATCAGGCCCGGCACGCTGGCCTGCATCTTGAACGCCATTTCGTACTGGGCGATGCGGGCGTCGATCTCGGGATCGTAACGTTCCTGGCCGAGCAGGCCATTCAGCTTCGAGACCGTTTCCACGATTTCCTGCTGATCATTGCGCGTCACGCCGGTGGGGTTGTTCACGTAGTGCACCGGGTCGCCCTTGGAGTGGAAGGGCACGCCTTGGAAACGGCTGGGCAGGAAGCCGTTGTTCCACTGGCGGGAGGAAATGGGCTGGCCCTGGCCGCCGCCCACGGAGGTCAGCACCACGAAGCCGGGGAGGTCCTGGCTTTCGCTGCCGATGCCATACAGCACCCAAGAGCCCATGCTGGGCCTGCCCGGAATGATGGACCCCGTGTTCATGAAGGTGTGGGCGGGGTCGTGATTGATCTGCTCCGTGTACATGGAGCGGATGATGGCCAGGTCGTCCGCCACGGAACCGATGTGGGGGAAGATCTCGCAGATTTCCTGGCCGGACTTGCCCCGTTTCTTGAAGGCGTGCTGGGGGCCCATGCACTTCAGGCCATCCTTGGCCCGCTGGAGCTGGGCGATCTGCTGTCCCTTCGTAAAAGACTCCGGCATGGGCTGACCGTTCAGCTCAGCCAGCTTGGGCTTGTAGTCGAAGGTTTCCAGGTGGGACGGGCCGCCCGCCATGCAGAGGTGGATGACGCGCTTGATCTTGGGCTGAACGTGAAGCTGGTCGCCAATGACGCCGCGCCAGGCATCCGTGCCCGGCTTCGGCGCGGCGGCGGAGGCGCTGCCAGTGGGACGCATCAGGTCGCCCAGGGCAAGGGCTCCCAGGCCCGCGAGCGAATGCCCCAGGAAAGTGCGGCGGTTGACCAGGTCAGCAAAGGCGTGAGGGTTCATAACCGTGAAAATGGGAAAAGATTTGGTGGCTCTGTCAGGGGGGGCGGAAAAATCAGTAACGCGTGACCGTCTCGTGCAGGTTTAAAATGGCGCGGGTCACCGCCGTCAGGGCGGCCAGCTCGGCGGGGTCTTTCGCGGCGGCTTCGTCCACGGGGTCGATCCCCACCTTGATGAGTCCTTCGGCGGCCTCCGGCGCTTTCGCGTAGGTTTGCTTCTGGGAAAGATAGAGCGCTCTCAGAGCGTCCAGTTCCGCCGGCTGAGGCGGGCGGGCCAGGGCGCGTTCGAATGCGGTGGCGATGCGGGCCGTTTCGCCATCTCCGGTTCCGTTAACCGGAATGGTGTCCACCATCTCCTGGGCCAGGGCGCGGGCGGCTTCCACAAAGGTGGGGTCATTCAGCAGTACCAGGGCCTGGAGCGGGGTGTTGGACACCGGGCGGTCCATGGTGCACTCGTCCCGCGCCGGAGCGTCGAAGGCCATCAGCATGGGGTGGAGGAAGGTGCGCTGCCAGTGGGTGTAGAGGCCGCGGCGGTACTGGTTCTCGTTCAGGTCGGGCTCGTATTCGCGCTTGGGAAAGTTCAGGTGCTCGTAGTAGCCAGCCGGCTGATAGGGATGCACGCTGGGGCCGCCGATGGCGGGGTTCAGCAGGCCGCTCACGGAGAGGGCCTGGTCGCGGATGAACTCGGCGGGCAGGCGCACCTGGCTCTGGTGGGCGAGCAGGCGGTTGTAGGGATCGCGCTCGTCCAGTTCCGGGCTGCTCTGCGAACTCTGCCGGTAGGTGGCGGACATGACGATGGTCTTCGCCAGGTGCTTTACGTCCCAGCCGCTCTCCATGAACTCCGCCGCCAGCCAGTCCAGCAGGTCCGGGTGGGTAGGCCATTCGCCCTGGGAGCCCAGGTCGTTCAGCACCTTGGAAATGCCGGCGCCGAAGTACTGCGCCCACAGGCGGTTGGCGAAGGTGCGGGCCGTCAGCGGATTCTCCCGGCTGGCGATCCACTGCGCCAGGTCCAGGCGGGAGAGGCGGCCCTTGGTGGCTTTGTCAGGGGTGGCGATCTGCGGCAGGAAGTGCGGCGCCTGGGGTGTCACGATCTGGCCGGAATCATCCATCCAGTTGCCGCGCGGCAGCACGCGGATCTGGCGCGGCTCAGCGGAGAAGGTAGCAGGCACCACGCGGAGGCTGGAGCGGATCTTGCCGATCTCGCCTTCGATCCGCGCGATCTTGTCCCGCGCGGGCTGAAGCTCCGGCGCCAGGGCGCGGTAGTGTTCCAGGAGAGCGGCGCGCTCCGCTTCGCTGAGCTGGCCGTCCGGTTTCTTCAGCGCGGATAGTACCGGAGTGGGCACGTCCGCCCAGCGGTAAACCGGGTTGCTCGTACGGATGCCGGCGGAGTCCCAATACGCCAGGCCGTCAAACTGCGTGTAGGCCAGGTTCGTCAGCTTATCGCCCGGTTGCAGGCCTACGTCCTCCAGGCTCACGCTCAGGCGCACCCATTTTCCGGTTTCCGGCAGCGGGCCTTTCCGGCGGTGGGCCACGGTATCCTGGCCGATGCCGCCAAAGGAGATCCGGTCCTCGCCCCACCACGCGCGATGGTCCCAGCGGTCGCTGTCGCGGTGGAACTGGAGCATGATCTGCTTCGGTGGATTCTTAGGGTCCAGGTAAACGTAGGCGAACAGTTCGTCGCCCTGGGAAAGTTCCAGCGGCTGCTTCGCGGTGTTCACGATGTGCTGGACGGTTTCCTTCCCGTTCTGTTTCCGCGCCACGCTGCCCTGGTAAACGGGGCCCTCCTTCCGCGAGATGAAGGTGGCGTCCTTGGCCGAGATCTCACGGTCTTCGCCCCGGTCTTCCAGGTAAACGAAGTCGCGCGGCAGGTGGTCCGCGATGGCGGCGCGCTGCTCCGCCGCCCAGCGCAGGGCGCCTTCCTTCAGCTTTGGAGTGGTTTCGGAGAGCGCTTTCTGTTGCACCGTCAGTTCGCCCTCCAGCGTTTCCAGGCGGGCGGCTTGTTCGTCGTTGGGCACTTCCAGTTCCGGGCCGAAACGCTCGAAGCGGATGCCGGGCGCTTCAAAAGGCGTGGTGTCCACCTGGTAGGCGCCTTCGTTATTCCACGCGCCTTTCTCCAGGATGTCCGCGAAGAAGGCGGCAAAGGAGTAGAAGTCCGCCATGGAAAAGGGATCGAACTTATGGTCGTGGCATTCGCAGCAGGCCATGGTGGAGCCCAGCCAGGCGGTGGAGGCGGCGCGCACCCGCTCCGACTGGTACTTGGCCAGGTACTCCTTGTCCTGGATGCCGCCCTCCGCGCTGATCTGGTTCAGCCGGTTGTAGCTGGCCGCCACCCGCTGCCACAGCGTGGCATTGGGAAGGAGATCGCCCGCGAGCTGCTCGATGGTGAACTGGTCGAAGGGCTTGTTCTCGTTGAAAGAGCGGATGACATAGTCGCGGAAGGGCGAGGCCTCGCGCTCCTGGTCGCCGTGGTAGCCCACGGTGTCCGCGTAGCGCACCGCGTCCAGCCACGGGACCGCCATGCGTTCGCCGTAGTGGGGGGACTCCAGCAGGCTGTCCACATACTTCTCGTAGGCGTCCTCGCGAGTGTCGTTCACAAAGGCGGTTACCTGCTCCGGCGTGGGCGGCAGGCCGGTCAGGTCCAGGCTGACCCGCCGCGCCAGGGTGCGCCGATCCGCTTCCGGGGACAGGGCCAGGCCATTCTTCGCCAGCTTCCGCGCGACAAAGGCATCGATCTCGTTCACCGCCCAGGTGGCGGCCTTCGGGTCCAGCGGCGGTACCGCCGGGCGGGTCACGGTAATGTAGGACCAGTGCGCCTCATACTCCGCGCCTTCCGCCACCCAGCGCTTCAGCAGGGCGCGCTCCTTGTCCGTGAGCTTCCGGTTCTCGTCCGTGGGCGGCATTACCTCATCTGGATCCTCGTGGAAAATGCGAATCACCAGTTCGCTCGCGTCCGCGTCGCCGGGGACAAAACCTTTGGCCGCAATGGCGCTGGCCCGCACGTCCAGCCGCAGGTCCGCCTCCCGCGTGTTCGGGTCCGGCCCGTGGCATTTGAAACATTTATCCGACAGGATGGGCCGGATGTCCCGGTTGTAGGAAAGCTGCGTTTCTTCCGTTTCCGCCGCCGAAGCCGGCCCGGTGAAAATGAAAAGGAACGAGCCTCCCGCGAACAGAGCCGCCAGGCCGGAGGACAAAAATGACCGGCGCCGGGGGAACGGCCCGGTCCGGGAGCACTTGGAAAAGGTAGCTTGGGAAAGACGCATGGGGTTTGGTCTTAGACAGGAATAAGATAGCAATGTTCGGCCTCCCCGGAAAGCACGGGTCTGCGTGAGGGCCTTCCCGCGTTTTCGCTCCGCTTCAATGGGTGGAGCCCGCCGCCATTTCACGCTGACATGCTCGCGTCCGCTGGCCTGGGAAAAAACCTGGGCGGCCACGAACGCTTACCCACTCAGACTACCCAAGCCCGCCATGGAAGGTCAATCGCTTCAATCCTTTTCCTGTGCCCGGCGATCTGGGAAGACGGGGACTCGTAGCTTTTATCTAGATTTGGCGGGAGCGTGGAGACCGCTATTCCATGCCCTCCCGCAAGGCAGCGAGCAAGTCATCCAGGGACAGGCTGGCAATGGCGGATGACCGGTCGCTCACCGCGAAGGGAAGGATCAGTTCGCCGCCATGGATGAGCGATCCACAGCTATAAACCACATTCGGCACGTAACCTTCCCTCTCGGCTCCCACCGGGCTGAGAATGGGTTCGCGTAACCGGCCAATGACCTTGGTGGGATCTTCGAGGTCTAGCAAGACGGCGCCGATGCAATACTTTCGCATCGGTCCGACCCCGTGCGTGATGACGAGCCATCCCGCGTCCGTTTCGAGCGGAGACCCGCAGTTCCCCAGCTTCACGCATTCCCACATGGCGGATGGCCGCAGGACCAGTTGGGGATCGCTCCAGAAGTGCGGGCTGTCCGAATACATGACGAACAAGTTTTCGTCATCCTGGCGGGAGAGCATGGCATACCGGCCGCCGATCCGGCGGGGGAAGAGGGCCATGCCCTTATTCTGAACCGCGTCTCCATTCAGGGTGAGGATGTGGAAGTGGAGAAAGTCGTCCGTCCGGATCAGTTGAGGCAGGATCTCCCTGCCGTTGAAAGCCGTGTAGGTCGCATAGTAGGTGACGGATCCATCGCTGTCGGCGAACCGGACAAAGCGCGCGTCTTCTATGCCGTTGGTCTCATTGGGAGACACCGGAAAAATGATGCGTTCGCTGATGGCGAGCTGTTCCGGGAAGCAGACTTGGTAGTTGGAGTCCGCCAGCCACTGCATGCACTCCAGGGTGCGCCTTAGTTCGTGAGAGTCGGGAGTCTCATGGCGAACAGTGCCGATGCTCCGGTTCAGGTCACTGCGGTTAAAGGAGTCGCCCAGCGAGGCCACCACGGCGTTCGCGTGATTGTCATCGATGCCCATCTCGTGCAGCTTTTGCAGGAAAGGGGCCCTCTCATAGCTGGGGTCTGGAATGACCGTTGGCTCTGTAACGAACCGGGAGGCGGGATCGAGGGAGATTTCCCCTTCCTGGGTGATGGTGCCCGCGCGGAACTCGATGGAAGAGATGTGCCCTTCTCCCGTGGCGCGCAGGCTCATGATGAACCGCAGGCCGCCCGCGGGCGCTCCCCCCTGGTCGGGGTGGACGACGATCGAGGGGTTAAAGATGGCGGCGGATTCCAGGGCATATTCTCCCGAGAACAGCGCTCCGATCAGGAGCGTCCTTTCGGGAGACAGGGGCCGTTGGGTGAACAGGTGGTGCCGCACCCTTTCAAAGTTCGCCAGAAGCAGGCCTTCAATGTCGAAATGGCGGTCGCGGAACTCCCCCAGCACGATCTCCAACTGGGAGAGAACTTCCTCTTCGGTAAGGGCCAGGGCGCGGCCAATGATGGTCGTTACCCGGCGCATGTCCGAAGGAATGAAGGGCCGGATGATGACGCGCGCGCATTCGGGGAGCAAGGTCACCTCATGCCTCCGTAGTCCAAGGGAGGTTTTCAATTGAGCAAGGGGGAAGGCAGCATGGTAAGGGTGACGGCGGTTTCTTCCGCTTTGTTCATTTCCGCAAGGGCGAGGTGAAAGGCCAGAGTCGATTCCGCGCCCTGGTTCTCGCTCACGCGGTCAGCGTGCAAGCCGTCGCTGCATCCTCCGGACGTGAAGTCGTAGAGCGCCACGCCCAGGTCGTTGCGTCCCATGAACCAATCGAAGGCCTGTTTGGAAAGAGCCGTCCAACTGGAGTCCCGGGTCGCCCGGAAGGCTTCCTCACTGGCGGACACCATGGCCTGGGCCTCGACGGGTTGCTGGTCCATTTCAGAACGAGACTCTCCTTTGGTGTAGAACCCATTGGAACCGATGGGCCGGAAGGCGCCGGACTCCGCGGTCTGGACGGAGGCCAGCCAGCGCAGAGATTTCAGGCCGATCTCCAGGGCGTCCTTGCTCGGCATCCACTGGCCGCTGAGGATGAGCGCCTGGCTCAGGCGCGCGTTCTCGTAGGTGAGACTTTCTTCGAACCACGGCCATTTCTTTGAGGAAGCGGCCCGCCACAGTGTGATCAGTTTATTGGTCAGGGTGCCGCGGATGCTGAGAAGGCTGGAGGAAGCAGGGTAGCGCCTCAGGTATTCATGTATCCCCAGCAAGGTGAAAGCCCAGGCTCGCGGAGAGGTAAATGACACCACGGCCTGCACTCCTTGTTCGAACAGATGGGCGGACAGCCGGGCGTGGCCACCGTCCCGGGAACGTCCCGCCCCGGTTCCCGCCGCCCAGAGCGCCCGGCCATGGCTGTCCTCGCTGCCGGCGCTTTCCAGCCATGTCCGGCTGTAGCTCATGAAGTTTCGGAACCGTCCGCTGGAACGGTCCAAAGCCATGGCGAGAAAGGCGAGATAGCAGGAGGCGAGCCGGTTCAGGCTGCCGGATGGGGGTTCGTCACCCAGTTCATCCAGTAGGTTGCAAAGAATAAAGGCCCGCGCGTTGTCGTCGGTGCAATAGCCTTCGTGATAGTTGGGAACATTGTAGATGGCGTGTTGCAGGATGCCGGTGGAATCGCTCATCCGGATCACATGATCCAGGCGGCGGGGAGGGAGGGCCAGCGGCCGGTGATCGAGAGTCCACTTGGCAAACGCCCTTCGTGGCGTGGCCGTGGTCTTCGCCCCCGCGGCCTTGAAAGTTTCCAGGTAGCGTTGAGCCACCCTGGCCCAGACCATTTCCCGGCCCATGGTGTAGGCGCTTTCCCGGATGGTCTGCATTTGAGAAGGGTCTTCCAACAGGCGGCGGACCGCTTCCGCGATGGCTCCCGAGTCGCGAAACGGAACCAGAACGCCGCGGCCGCCATCCAGGAGTTCCCTGGCGTGCCAGTAGGGCGTGGAGATCACGGCTTTTCCCGCCCCAAAGACATATGCCAGCGTGCCTGAAGTGATTTGGGCTTCGTTGAGGTAGGGCGTTATGTAGATGTCAGTCGCGCCGATGAACTCCGTCAGGTCTTCCAACTCGACGAACCGGTTGTGAAAGATGACGTGCTTGTTCACGCCGTAGTCTTCAGCCAGGCGTTTCAGGCTTAGCCGGTACCGTTCGCCCTCCGTGGCCAGCAGTTGAGGGTGCGTGGCTCCCAACACTAGATAAACGGCGTCCGGGTGGTGGCTGACGATTTCAGCCATGGCCTGAATGGCGTGTTCGATGCCTTTTCCCGGACTGATAAGCCCAAAGGTGAGCAGGACGGACTTTCCCTCCACTCCGAACTGGGCCTTGTAAGGCTCCGAGTCTGCGAAGGCTAGATCGGGTATGCCATGGGGAATGACGTCGATCTTACCGGCCGGGATTTCGTAAGTCTCTTTCAGGATGTCAGCGCCCTTTTCCGCCATGACGACGAGCCGTTCGCTACGGTCCGCCAGTTCCAGCAGTACTTTGTGCTGCGCGGCGGACGGGTCTTGAAGCACGGTGTGCAGGGTGGTCACCACCGGCATCCGCACCTCCTGAAGCAGCGCCAGGAGGTGGCTGCCCGCCGTCCCGCCATAGATCCCAAACTCGTGCTGTACGCAAAGGAGTTCCGCGTTATTAAAATTCAGGTAATCTCCCGCCCTCCGGTAAGAGTCGAGATCCTTCTCCCGAAGTTCGAAACGGACACGCGAGGGATAGTTGTAGCCTTCCGGCCGGTCGTTGACCGCACCCACATAACATTCAGACTCGGGAACAGCCTCGCTGATAGCCTCACAAAGATCGTGAGTAAAAGTCGCGATGCCACAGAGGCGGGGAGGATAATCGCCCAGAAACGCAATGCGTCGCGGAAAGGGAGCCTGGCTCAATAAGAGCCCTTCTCAAATAAGATCATTCGTCAGGCTACGGCTAATCTATAAACTTAGCAAGCTGCATCTCTCAATCCAGCGAACCCTTGGGAAATCTCTCGGCGAAAGGCGGAAGGTGAAATGACAAAGGGGCGTCATCCTTCCCCCATGCCAGCTCCGCCAGCCGGTAGCCACTGGGAACCGGCCGCTTGAAGTTCGAGAAAAATTGGTGTTGGAATGAACCGCTTCTTGGGACTTCAGTGCCCCATTCCGTTTAGCCCGTTGTCCCAGCCGCCAAATTCTTAGTCTGCTATTCCGAACCCGCCATGGAAGGTCAATCGCTTCAATCTTTTCTCGATTTCGCCCGTCAGACCGCCTGGGAAGCCGGGCAGATCACCCTGGAATACTACCAGACCGAGCGCGCCGCCGCCGAATACAAGGAAGACGATACCCCCGTCACGCTGGCTGATAAACGGGCCGAGGAACACATCCGCGCCGCCATTGAGAAAACGTATCCCGGCCACGCCATCATCGGCGAAGAATATGGCGAACAAGCCGCCGCCGGAGACGCGACCCACCGCTGGATCATCGACCCCATCGACGGCACGAAATCCTTCACCCGCGGCGTGCCCCTCTACGGCGTGCTGCTCGGCCTGGAGATCGAGGGCGTGCCCACCGTCGGAGCCGCCTGCTACCCCGCGCTGGACGAAATCCTCTCCGGCGCCACCGGCCTGGGCGCCTGGTGGAACCGCCAGCCCTGCCGGGTTTCAGACCAGACGGACCTCAGCCGCGCCTTCCTCGCCCACGCGGATCACACCACTTTTCAGAACTACGGCAAAGCCGAGTCCTGGCAGCGCCTTCAGGACGCCGTGTATTACAACGCCGGCTGGTGCGACGCGTATGGCTACCTCCTCGTCGCCACCGGCCGCGTCGAAATCATGGTCGATCCCGCCCTCAAGGTCTGGGACTGCGCCCCCTTCGGCGCCATCCTCCCCGAAGCCGGCGGCTACTTCGGCGACTGGAAAGGCACCCCCGGCATCCACGGCGGCGAAGGCCTGGGCACGACGCAGGTGCTGCTGGAGGAGGTGCTGAGGGTGATTGGGGGGTGAGGGGTGGAAAGATGGCGATCCGGACGCTTGCTGTACATGTACAGCAGATGTAACTTTTTGACATGCTTGCCATCCGTCTCGATCCCGAAATCGAAAAGCGCCTGGAAGCGCTGGCCAAGAAGACCGGACGCACCAAGACCTTCTATGCCCGGGAGGCCATCCTGACCCATCTCGAAGACCTGGAAGACATCTACCTGGCGGAGGAACGCCTGAATCGTCCCGCCAAGTCCTATTCCGCCGGGGAAGTGAAGCGTGAGCTGGGTCTATAGGTTCGACCAACGGGCCCTAAAAGAGTTGAAGAAACTCGACCGGGGGACTCAGCAAAGCATCCTCGCCTTTCTTGATGAACGGGTGACTGGCGATGAGGATCCCCGCCGCTTCGGAAAAGGGTTGAAAGCCAATCTGTCGGGCCTGTGGCGATACCGTGTTGGAGACTACCGCATACTTTGCCAGATCCAGGACCAGGAACTGGTGGTCTTGGTTATTGCGGTGGGTCACCGGCGGGATGTATATGGTTAGCATGCGCGAATCCTGGGTGATCGTTTGTGCAAATTTGCAAAAACGTCTCCCTCATTGCCCACCGCACTCCAAATTCGCTTACTTAAAAAGTTAGTATTGAAGTGTTTAGTGAGCTGTTGAAGTCTTGTTGTCTTACCTGGAAGGAATCGAGTCGCCTGTCTCGATCCCTCAGAAGTTTTGCCAAAGCGGGCGGTAATTGAGCATCGACCAAAAACCGCATCTCTAACGGGTAACCAGGATGGCATGATCCGCTTCAGCCGCGGCATATTCGAGACAGGCCAGGATGTCTTCCGGTTCAAGATAGGGGTAGTCTTCCAAAATCTTCGCCTCTGGAACACCGGCGGCGAGCAATTCCAAGGCATCCTTCACGCGGATGCGCAGCCCCCGAATACAGGGCCGGCCGCCGCATTGCTTGGAATTGAAAGTGATGCGTTCCAGCATGCCCGAAATATAGAAGCGCGAAGGCGACTGGGCCAGAAAAATGGGGAATCTCCAGAGCAAGTTTCCGCCTCGCAAAGGTGGTCCCCGACCTCCGGGCGGGGAACTCGCGCACCGGGCGAAAATATAAGAGGCGGCAGGTTCGTTTGCTCTTTCACGGGAGGAGAGCAGAGGCACCCGGAGACTGGAACAGAAGAAGAGGGATAACATAAGGAGCAGAATCGATTCCTATGGTCCTAACAAGGTCATTACTGGCTGGCGGGGTGAATCGCGAACGCGCTCGGAGATCGCGTTCCACCTTCGCGAGGCGAGCGAAGGTGGTAAAAGCGGCGCGTTCGTACACTTTTCGCCATCCTTAAAGACAACGCTTCTCCTCCCCACCGCGCTGCTGCTACAACCTCAGCGCCCTCTCAATATCCTCCTTTGTCGCGAGTTGCGGTGAATCGCGGCAGGGCGTTGGCGGAGGGTCAATGTGGTCTGCCCAGCGGTGCTGAGACAGCCAGGTCTTGGGATACGGGATGAACTCGCCGTCGTCGTTGACCCATTGCGCGCTCCGCTTCTGGGTTTTGAGGCTCTTGAGCAGTTCCTCCAGGGGCGGGCGGTCCGCCGCGGTGTCTTTCCAGGCCTGGAGCGCCGCCGCGCGTTGACACTTTCGCGGATAGGCCTCCCAGAAGGCGTTGAAGTCCACCAGCGAACGGAGGTCCTCCTCGCTGCCCAGTTCCCCCTCTCCCGAGGGCGGTCCATCATCCTGAGAATCCGGTGAAGACCGGGACCGGGAGGGGGATCGAGTGGGAGAGTTCGAGTGAGAGCCTGGGGGAGAGCCCGTGTCCGGGGCCTCAAAAGGGCCGTCTTCATCCGCGCCGTCATCCGCGGGCAGGCGCGTACTCGCTCTCGTCTTCGCCTTCGAATTTGTACTACGCTTACGCATACGCATAGGGCGGTCATTTGACCGCGACTCGCGGGCAAATGTCAGCGCGTTCTGGTGGGCCACCTCCAAGAGGGCGGCTTCCTCCGCTTCCTTGCCCGGAGGGTGGGGGTATTTCGACTCGGTGCGGAGGCGCTGGTTAAAGTCCTGGATCTCCACATAGGGTTCGCCGTCCACCTCGTAGTAGAGGATCACCCCGGCATCCACGCATTCCTTCAGCCACCGGGCCACGTCGGGTTCTTTCACCTGGTCGATCCGGAGCGCGAAGAGCTGGGAACGCAGCATGGCCAGTCGGCCGTCGTAACGGCCGTAGTCATCGGCCTTTGACATGAGACGGCGATAAAAGACCTCCGCTTCGAAAGAGAGCGTGTCGACGCGGCTGCTGAAGAGAAGGTATTCGCGGATGATTCGGTCAGGCATGGCGGGAAGTAGTGATGGGTTCGATTTTAGTGTTGGTTTCTGTTGAATCGCACGTCAGAGCGAATTAAGGTAAGTCAATTCATTGTAGGCGAGGGCGAGGATAAATCCAGAAAAGTTTGCGACTCGCAAACTCGCGGAGTCTTGGGACGGACTTCGCGGAACTGGAGGTGAGAGAAAGAAGCGGAAGAAACAGAAGATGTTCCCGGCTCTTCGCGAGCGCCCTTCCAGGGCGCGATAAGAAAAGGCGTTGGCATTCCAGGCCTAGAAGGCCTTCGCTCTGTGCGAGCGCCCTTCCAGGGCGAAGTCCGCAAAGTCCGCAAAGTCCGCAAAGTCCGCGAGGAACGCGAGGAACGCGAGGAACGCCGGGTTCAGCCACTCTCTGGCGGTTGTGCGATACCGGGGTGGCTTGACCCTTTCCCAAAGCGAAGAGTTCCCGGCCCTCCAGGCCGGCCGCGCAGAGCGAAGGCCTTCTAGGCCTGGATATTCCTGCCCTAAAACCTTCGCGGGCTGAAGGCCCGCTCGCGAACGCTTGATCCGGCTTCTCCCCGGGAATATCCTTTGCGGCGCTTTCTTTTGTCGCAGTCCCGCCCGCCCAGCCATGCCTTCGCCAAACCGCCGCCGCCGACCTTCGTCTTCAAGAACTGGCTCTGGCTCCCGGGACGGGCGAAATTCCGGTGCTTCTTCTGGGCCGAAGGCGAAGCCAGGCGCGGGCGTGGAGCCTAACAAAGACCCCATCACTGTCTGCGTCTCCTTTCGCGAAACGAAATGCGCGGAGTGCGGCGAGCCAATTCGAAAGGGCAACTTTTTCCGCTTTGAAAACGAGCGGGAGATCTGCCTCTCCTGCGCGGACCTGGATCACCTGGTTTTCCTGCCCAGTGGGAACACGGCGCTGACGCGCCGGGCCAGCAAGCACTCCACCCTCCGGGCCGTGGTGGTGCGGTTCAACCGGTCCCGGCGGCGGAACGAGCGGCAGGGCACCCTGGTGGAAGCCGCCGCGCTGGAGCAGGCCGAACAGGAGTGCCTGGAGGATGAAGACGCCCGCGCCGCGGCCCGCGAACGCGCCGCCGAACGCCGGGAAGTAATGGACGCGGCTTACCTGGAAAAGTTTGCCGCCCGGGTGAAGGAGCTTTACCCCCGCTGTCCGGACGCGGAGTGCCAGACCATCGCCGAGCATGCCTGCCAGAAATACAGCGGCCGGGTGGGCCGTTCCGCCGCCGCGAAGGACCTGGAGCGCTCCGCCGTGGTTCTGGCCGTCCGCGCCCACATCCGCCATGCCCACACGCCCTACGACCGTCTGCTCAGCCGGGGCCTGGAGCGCTACCAGGCCCGTGAGGAAGTAGCGGCGAAAATCGCGGCGACCGCGAGGAAGTGGGGGGAGCAGTAAGGGAGAGGATTGGAGAGGATTCCGCCTTCTCCTGGTCGCGAAGGCTAACACCGCCGAATCCGATCCGGCGCTTCAACCGAATTCTTTTCAGTGACACCTTCCAAAGCCATCCCGGATCGCGAGCGGCCCCGCGAACGCACCCGCTTCCCCGTGGAGCCGCTTCTGGAAGAGGCGGTGAAGACGCCGGTCTTGGAGAATAACTGCGTGGAAACGCTGGTGAATGGCGACCAGATCTTTCCCGCCATGCTCCAGGACATCGGCCACGCAAAGCGGGAGATCTGCTTTGAGACCTTTATCTACTGGTCGGGAGACATCGCGCATCGTTTTGCCGGGGCCCTCAGCGCCGCCGCGCGGCGGGGGGTGGAAGTGCGGGTGCTGCTGGACGGCTGGGGCGCGAAGAAAATGAGCCAGGAACTGGTCGACGAAATGCGCGGCGCCGGCGCCCAGGTGAAATATTTCAACCCCATCCGCTGGTGGAACCTGGACCGGATGAACCACCGCACCCACCGGAAGATCATGGTGGTGGACCGGCTTTTCGCCTATACCGGGGGCGTGGGAATCGCGGACGTCTGGCAGGGCGACGCCCGTTCGCCGGAAGAGTGGCACGACCTTCACTACCGCCTGACGGGTCCCGTGGCGCGGCAGATTCACGACGCCTTTCGCCACGTCTGGACGGAGGTGCTGGGCGAAAACAGCCTGCCCCCCATGGAGAAAGACCCCACGGCGGAAGAAGCCTCGCGCCGCCAGCCTGACTCCGATGCTGAGCGCCCCGTGGATTCCGCCGGATACGCGCCCGCCCAGGCTTACTGGAGTTCGCCACGGCGGGACAGCGAGTGCGTGTACGAAGCCTTCAGCCTGGCCATCCGGCACGCGCGGAAATCCGTCCGCCTGACCACGCCCTACTTTGTGCCGGACCAGGACGCCATCGGCATTTTCATCGATGCCGTCAAGCGCGGCGTCACCGTGGACGTCATCGTGCCCGGCAAACACATCGACAAAGACGTGGTCCGCTATGCCTCCAGAGCTTCGTGGGGCGATCTCATTGAGGCGGGGGTCCGCATTCACGTTTACGAACCCACCATGGTTCACGCCAAGGCCCTGGTGGTGGACGGCCAGTGGGTCATCATCGGCTCCGCGAATTTTGACAACCGTTCCTTTTCCCTGAATGATGAGATAAACGTGAACGTGTTCAGCCCCGCGTTCGCGGCGCGGCATGACCAGATTTTTGAGAACGACCTTCAGCGCTGCCACCCGATCACCTATCAGGCCTGGAAACGCCGCGGCCTGGGCGCCCGCCTCCGGGAACTGGTCTGCAATCCGTTCCGGAGTCAGGTGTGAGATAGAGACGCGGCGGGAGAGGAGGGCTCACGCGGATGACCGGCGCCCGCTGCTGAATTGATTCGCGCTCTCGAATAACTCAGCGCTTCATTCCAGTCCCGGGCGGTCTTGGAATGCGAGTGGCAGAGGAGCCGCGTTAGCGGGTCCGGCGACACCGCTTTTAGGTCAGGCGGTAGTAGTATGCTAAGCAGGTCTCCGCGAAAAGCGGCCAAGCCACGAGACCTCGCTCGCTGGCGGCTATCGTTTCAGACCAAGCATCTCTCATCTCAAAATTGACGGACTACTAGTGCAGTGACCGCCTTAAGATGATGGGTGATTGGCGAGGATTTTTGGCTGGGGGCAAGGCGCGATGAAGGAGGCTATGTGAATCATAACTGACTGA
>JAUICH010000046.1 GCA_030427505.1 Verrucomicrobiia bacterium | reverse complement strand
AGCGAACGGCTTTTCCCCCGCCGCGCCTCCGGCTACCAACCTCAGAGCGCCGAAAAAAGATTCGGCGCACTCTAGAGAAGCTTCGCTTCCCCGGAGAACCTGCGATTTGGTGAACATTTTCAGCGGACTCCGACTTACTTTATGGGTTATGTGACTTGTGGGTAAAGATCAGGCGCCTTTGGCGCTCATTTGGACGAAAAGCCGCTTTAACTATGCGCCATTCTTGTCTGACGCCTTTTCTCAATCGGCTCCGTCAGGCTGGGCTGTACTGAAAGGTGGACTTTACGATGCCGTGGTCGGTCGAGCCGATGGAGTCCTCGAACTCTTCATCGTTGAGATGGTCGTTGTGAACGGTCATGCCTTTGAAGATCCATTCTCGCTTTCTTGAGTGATCGTAAAACTGTTCGGAGACGACGATGTGGTCCAGGGACTCGCGGGTGTCTTCGAAAACGTGCGTGTAGTATACATCTCTGTCGCTCCGGTATTGTTGCAGGCGATTGGTGGTGTAGAGGGAGGTGTCGCGTCCGCCTCTGGCGTCAACCCCCAGGAGGTAGCGTGGCTGCTCGGTGAGGATGTTCAAGGTGTTGCTCTGGTTTCCGTCGTTGAGGTCGCCCAGTACCATGACAGGGGTGTCGGTCCCCTTCATTCTGTCGGTGAGAATCATGCGCAGGGCGGAGGCTTCCGCTGTTCGCCGGATGGTGGAAAGGGCAGCACCGAAGTTACCCGTATAGTTCTTGTAGAAGTCCTTGTTGGAACGGTACCAGCCTTCCCGGTAAACTTTTGTGGGGCCCTTGGACTTGAAGTGGACGACATAGACGGAGATCTGTTTGCCGTTGGACCTGGGCTTGATTTTGAAATGTAACACCGGCCTGGAGAAGCTGTCGATCTGGACTGAAATTTCCGAGGTCTGTGGGTCGTCTCCGCTGCTCTGGAGTATGAATCCTTCAGGAAAGTCTTCGATCCATTCAGGTTCGCCGGCCAGCATTTCCGATCGGACCGCTCCTCCGCAAACGATCTTGCCGCCCTGATGGCCTTCTGGAACGATGCGTGAGTAACCGGAGAGATCGGGGTGATCGAAGACATCCTCCAGGGCCTGCTCATGCCACAGTTCCTGAAAGCCCCAAACATCCGCCTCCAGATCCCGGACTTGTTGTTGGGTCCATTTGACCTTTTTCTTGTAGCGCTCCTCGGTGATCCCATCCTGGTCGTTATACATCGGCAACCCGGGGAGGTTGAGGTTGAAAAGGTTACACGTCGCGACCGAGAACTTTTTTGCAGCCATGACCGGACGTTATCAAGATCACAGCTTCGTGGCTAGCTTCGGGGGCCGGTTCAATGCAACAGGATTGTTACAGAATTTTTGTCTTCATGGCCGTGATTCCCTGTTTGAAGGCGAGTTTAAAGAGTCAGACTTCCGGCAAACGGTCTTTTGTACTTTCCCTCCGGACAGCGGACCGGTGGAGGAGGGAGGGGAGGTTGGGGGGTAGGCTTGAAGTTGCTGGATGAGTTTGGCCGGGAGCGCCGGACCTGGGCTTTCGACCCGGGCAGGTTTGCGGCGGGCCTTCGGCCCTCGGGGAACTCGTGGCAAGGGCGAGTAGGGAATGGCGTGTGGTTAGTTAGGTTTCTGGCCGGCTTTGGCCTGGAGAGGGCGCTTGGCTGCGCGGCGTTCTTTGGCGGATCCTTTTCATGACTTGCGGGGAAGTGGCTCCGTTCATCGTCATGGGGGGGCATGAATCTGCCAAGTAGTGGGAACTCCATCAGCGACGGCGTCCGGATCGGGCGCGTATGCCTGAAAGTGGCTGACGCGGAGCGTTCTCTCGACTTCTATTGTGGCCCACTCGGCTTTGCTCTGACGCAGCGCCGTGGGACGCGGGCGGCCCGCGTTTTTCTGGGCGGCGCCTCCGGCCGCGGCGCCGGCGAGGCTCTCTACGCCCGCGGCCCGGGCGAGAATGGCCTGGAACTCTACCGGGGCTGCCCGGCGTCCGAGTGGGCGAAAGATCCCCAGGGTGGCTGGGCGATGGACGCCCGGCCTCTGGATCTGGAAGCCTTGCTTCGGGCCGCCCGGGGCTGATTCCGTTTTGGGGAAGATTGATTCGTGGCCATTTCGAGCTACTATCCTCCCGTGACTTCTCGCTCCCTTCCTTCTGCTGTTGCTTCCGCTATCGTTGGCGTGGTTGCTTTCGTCTGTGCCTGTTTCGGGCTGGTGTCTCCGGGGTTTGCCGAGGAGGCTTACTCGCGGGAGGCGATGGTGGTGGATGAGGCCGCGCCGCCCACGGGGTTCGGGGCTGCCCTTGCCGGGGAGGAGCACATTGAGGAGAGCTTCATTCCGCGCTTTTCGGTGGCGGGCGCTTATGTGTCGTGGAGCGATGAGGCGGGGCTTTCGGATGGGGGCGGGTCGGTCAGCAAGTATCGGCTGGGGGCGGACGTGGCGGTGCCGCTGATCATGAACGAGCGCTTTAAGCTGACGGCGGGCGCGATCTATCGCTTTGACCAGTTTGACTTTGACGGCGTGCCGGAGCCGCTGGGCGGCGGGTCGCTGGAGCTGCATCGCGCGGAGTTGCCGCTTAACCTCTGGACGGATCACTCGGAGAAGTGGAAGTCCTGGCTGCGCTTTCAGCCGGGGCTGGCGAGTGACTTTGAGAACGTCTCGGGCGACGACCTGACGCTGACGGCGCTGGCGCTGCTGGCCTACAAGTATTCGGACACGCTGACCTTTGCCGGGGGCGCCTACTATTCGCGGGACCTGGGGGACTCTACGGTGCTGCCGGCGCTGGGGTTCATCTGGGAGCCGAGCCCGCGGTGGATCGTCGGCATTACGGCGCCGCGCCTGGAGATCATCCACGCGCCCACGCGCGACTGGCTGATCACGGCGAATGCCTTTCCGAGCGGCGGCGGCTGGAATGTCTCCGGCGTCAGCGAGTCCGGGGAGGATGTGGACTTTAACTACTCCGCCATCCGCACGTCCCTGGGGATCGACCGCCGCCTGACGGGGCGGCTCTGGGGGTTTGTGGACCTGGGCTATGAGTTCGCGCAGGAGATCGAGCTGGACGGCGCGGGGGAAGATTTTTCGGAGGACCTGGACGGAAACTTTTTCTTTAACGCGGGGGTTAAGCTGCGGTTTTAGGGGCTGGTGTTGGTTCCCCGAGGTTGAAAGAATAGATGCATGTCAGGTGGGGGCAGGCATTCGGTGAATGCCCTTGACACTGACGGGATGGATTTGCAGTGTTTGTAGCCAGATGAAGGTTGTAGCTGCACTGACCTCCCTGCTTCTCTTTCCCATCCTATCCTTGGGACAAGGGACGGTAATCGAGAAAAGCCTGCATCCTGGCCTTTCTGTCAGGTATTCCAGCCTGGGAAAGTCTGGTGACAAGTACATGTGGGAGATCAATTTCGTCAGTTCGACGGACAAGACCCTGTCGTTTGAATGGGCCATTGCCAAGACGGGGGCGGGCCGCTTGTTTGAGGACTGGTATTCCCGGAAGATCGGGCCGGGGCAAACGGCTTCGGCTGACCCCCGATACTACAGCAAGAGCTCCACGCCTCCCGAGATAAGGGTTAAGAACCTGACCTCTTCGACGGACAATGCCTCTCAGGATCCAGGCCAAGAGCCGGGGCAGGGTCAAGGATCGACATCCGGGGCTCAAGGCGGAGGATGGCTTGGAAACAAACCGCCAGCCAACGCTAAACCACAAAGTGGTTCCGGCGACAAATGGCCGGAGGCTGATGATATATCCAAATTTGACGGAAGGTGGTCGTTTGAAGGCGAAGATGAAATTGCCGGCTATTCGCCAAGCGGGAAGTTCAACGGCAAGAAGTGGAAGGAAAATAAGAAATTTACCTTCGAGATCGATACATCTGCCGGAACGATAACTTTCAATACGTTTTCGAGTAGCGGCAAGGGCGGTGGCGGACGAGTTAACGTGGTGAAAGGCAATCCGATAAGATACACGCTCATTTCTCGTAGCCGCGATCAGATTGAGTTTTCCATTCCGGGATTCCTCAACGTAGATGATACGTCGAATCCAGCGCACGGGATGAGGGGGGTCGTTTCGTATAAGATATGGTTTCCGACCAAGGACAAAAACCGGGTGAGATACAAGGAAAGGGCAATTTCGGAGGACGCAGTTCAACAAGAGGGGAGCGGGCATGGTAACCGCATGGGTAAAATGAACGAAGCGGACATTCAAAATCTGTCAGCTAAGGAACGAGTGAAGCAAAGGCTGCTGAACCGGACTGAAGAGTAGGGATATGGAAGCTTGGAAACTAATCGTAGTGTATCTGGCCGCTGCCGTTGCGGTGGCGGGGTGTGAGACAACGGGAACGGGTTCTTCAGGAGCGGGCTATTCGGGCACCTACGGAGCAAGTCCCGAACTGGTAAGCGCTTTTGCCGACTTTAAGAAAGCGATTCGCGGCACGGCTACGGAGGAGATGGCTACTGCGTTTATAGGAGGCAACTATACGGACTCGTGGCTGAATATGATGCCCGATGCCAGGGAGATGAACGTGACGGAGACTAAGAATGTTTATAAATACACGGACGTGCAGCTTTCCGGGGGTGTTTTGAGTTTTGCAGGTCACGATGGTTTCTGGCCACCCGGGTCAGGTCGAGATGAGATGGATCGGCCCATGCGGCGAACCATTGATCTGGCGAAGGTCTACGAGGTTTCGGAGATTGGCAATATGAAGTCCGGAGCCGTTGATTCTGAGACGACCTTGTTCAATCAAGAGGGAGAGATTGAGGTGCTGAACCCTGTATTCTATTTCCATGTTCGGGGCGGGGTGGCTTTTCCCGGAGAAGGGCCCATTCTGAACCAATCGGACACTCCAACTTCGTTTTATCGCGATACCTATGAGCAAGCCTCGGCGCTGCGGTCTGCCGTGCAGAGGATGGTAAAGGCGGTCCAGTAGGCGATGCCTTGCGTCTAAAGAGGATTGGAGTGAGTAACCAAGAAGGCCAGGGGCCTTGGACCCTTTACCCTAGCCTGCCCCCGGCTCCTCAGCAGGGCTCGTTCCCTGGTCCTGCACGTATTTCTTTTGCTCTCGCCGGGCGGCGGAAACGGCCAGCTCTATGTAGAGCTTGAACACGACGAGGGCCACGAGGAGGAAGATGGGGCTGCCGAAAAGGGCGCTGATGGCTCCGCCGAAAAAGATGGCCAGGTGAATGACGATGACGCGGGGATAGGGCTCCACGACCTGGCGGCTGGGCAGGACGCGGCGGTAGGTTCCCTTGAAGAGGAAGACGTAGAAGAAGTCGTAGAGGTGCCGGCCGGCGAAGAGGGCCAGGGCGAGGAGGAAGGCGGCGTCTGCGAAGTATTTTTCCAGCAGGCTCCAGGTGGAGGTGGCTAACGGCTCAGGTGAGACGGGGGGCTGGGGCTGTGCCGCCTGCGCCTGGTGGGCGCCGCTCCCCTCTGTGGAGAGGTATTCCAGGAAGGAAGGGCGGCCTTCCGTGAGGAGGAAGATGAGCCCCAGGAACAGGCCCAGGACCAGGATGAAGCCCCCAAAGTGGAGGATGAAGAACGGGACCAGGTAGAGCTTGCTCAGCCAGCGCCTGGGGGTGGAAAAGCGGGACTCCCGTTCGAAGCGCGCGAGGGTCCTCTGCCAGCGTTCTTCGTTGAACGGGGCGCCTGCTTGCTTCTTTTGCTCCCGGACTTCTTTCAGCCTGGCCTTCAGGTCGATGAGGTAGTCTATCTGGCCCGGCACGGGATGACAGATTAGGATCTTAGGTATATTGAGAATGCCGATGACCAGTGTCTCGAACCAGTAGGTGGTCAGGATCTCCACCGTGCTCCAGCCCCAGAACAGGACGCCGGCGAGGGGAAGCAGGTTGGCCGCGATGACGACAATGGTGGTGGTGGTCAACTTGCTGCGGTCTTCAATTCCCTGCGGGTTCATCCGTGTAACGGTAGGTAATCTGTTATAGTATCGTTGGCAGGGGGGTGAACTATTGCACGTAATGAAAGCAAGAGAACCTGAACGAACTTAGTGGTTGCCACGCGGGCGATGGGGCCAAATGCCCGGGAGAGACGATGTTAGGGTGTTCCCGCCATTCGTCAATAAAACGGCGAAGGTCTTTCGGGAGAGGGAGCAGGGGCTCCATGGAGGTGACCGGGGAGAATGGAGCTTAGGAATAGGGGTAGTAAATCGTCCGCTGGATGGCCGCCGCCTTTCGCTGCTTTTCGCCGCCGTCCCGACCCGCCGGATTGTCACGGTAGGGGGCTTGCCAATGTGGGTGCCTCCTTGGTATGGCTTTCTTCATGAAAGGGCATGGTATTAGGCGGGCGGCCGCGTGTCTCTTGGGCGCGGGCGTGCTGGGACTGGGCTGGGGGCTGGCGCCCGCTGGCCTGGAACACGGGTGGGGACCCGCGGTGGCGCAAGCGGCGCCGGCGGGTCCGTATGACCTGCAGATTGTGAAGGTAGAGCCGAACGGCACGAAGGCGGGGCAACTGCTTTCGATAAAGGTGACGGTGAAGAACGCGGGGCCGTCGGACTCGCTGCACGCGTTTGTGAATGCCACGGTGTATGATATGTCGGGGAAGAAGATTCATGGCTTCACGGATGGGGTGAGCGTGCTGAAGCCGGGTGAGACGGAGGTGCTGTATCTCCGGGACCGGAATCGCGAGGACCGCGCGCCGAAGGGGAAGCACGTGATTAAGTCTTACCTCACTGGGAATGGGGCGAAGCAGGACGCGAACCACGGCAACAACCAGAAGGAGACGGCGGTGACGTATCAGTAGGGGCGGGGAAGAGTGGCGGAGGTGACGTCGCGGTAGTGGCGTGGCGATGCGGGCGGCAAGCCCGCCCCGTTGGGGCGGAAGGTTGGTCAGGGTGCGGGTCCACGGGGTTTCTCCCCGGGCTATCGGCGGGCACGCCGTTGGCGTGCTGGAGGATCGTGAGGGTATCAGGCCGGATGGCGCCTGGCGGTTGATGGTGGAGGGAAAAAGGTGTCGATCTGGGGCGAGTCAGTTCAAGAAAGGCGTCCGGAATGGTTTTGCATTTCACAGGTCGCGGCGGACGAAGCTGTCGAGGCCCCAACGGGGTCTGCGTGGATAGCTCAGGGTGAAACCCTGGGGTGGGGTGTCCGAAAAGGAATGGCGCGGTGAAAGGGAGCGCGTCGCGGTCCGGTGCCGGACGGGTGGAATTTGGGATGTGAATTGGAGAGGGAGCCGGAGAGGGAGCCGGAGAGGGAGCCGGAGAGGGAGCCGGAGAGGGAGCCGGAGAGGGAGCCGCCGATAATCAACCGCCGCCGCTGAGAGGAAACAGAGGGAAGGCAAATGCCCTATGCCCTATGCCCTACGCCCTGGCGGCCTGCCGGGTCTGCTTTCGGAATCCTCACTACTGCCGCGATTTGACAGGGGGGTATATTTTTGTAATTTCGCAATTACAGAAATAATGAAGGCTGCCGCTACCGCTGTATCTGACGAACTGCTTTCCGAAAGGGCTCGCGTCTTTGCCGCGCTGGGGGACCCGGCCCGGTTGCGCATTTTGAACCTGATCCGTCATGGCAAAGAGGTCTGCAATTGTGAGATCGGTCCGGTCACGGGCTTCCTGCCGTCGAAGATTTCCCGGCACCTGGGCATCCTGAAGCAGGCGGGCCTGGTCCGCGAGCGGCGGGCGGGCACCTACCTCCACTACCGCCTGGCGGCGGGGGATGATCCGGTTCGCAAGCGGGTGATCAAGCTCCTCGATACCCTGGCGGCGGACGATCCGGTGCTGCGGGACGACCGCGCCCGGATGGACCGGTGCTGCTGACCGGTGGCCCCCTTTTTTCCTGATAGGCTTTGTTTTACCTTCTTTAATACAACGATTTACCCAGGTATTTACCTCGTCCCCATGAAAATAGAATCCCCCACTGTGAACGACCTCGCCGCCGCGCTGGACCAGGAATCCGTCGAGCTGATTGTCCCACTACTGCCAGGGGGCGAGCCCGTGCCGGCGCATTTTCACGTGACGGAGGTGGCCCGCATCCAGAAGGATTTTATCGATTGCGGCGGCACGGTGCGTCATGTGCTGCGGGGGCAGCTCCAGCTGCTGGTCGCCACGGACTACGATCACCGGCTGGCGCCGCGAAAGCTGCTGAAGATTCTTCGCGCCAGCGCGCCGATCCTGGGGGACGAGCCGCTGCCGCTGTATGTGGAGCACGGAAATGAGGTGGCGGTTGCCTACGCGGTATCCACGCTGGAGACGCGCGGCGCGGCCGTCCTGCTGCACCTGGAAGCGCCGGTCACGGCCTGCCTGGCGGCGGACACCTGTGGCCTGGATCCCGTGGAGGCGCGGCATGACCCGAGGTCCGCGACGGCGGGCGCGGCCGCGGCCGCGGTGGAGGAAGAGCTGACGACGGCGTCGGCGGTCTCCGCGTCCGGGTGCTGCTCGCCGGGCTCTGGGTGTTGCTGATGGGGTGGGGTGGAGGACGCTGGGAAAAGGCGCATTCAAGAATGTTCATACGGCTAGCCTGTTACGGTTGGAGAGAGAGGATGTCGCGAGCCTTGTGCATTGAGTTTCCTGGTGCGTCCTATCGCGTCATCGTGACGGGCGGCCGCCGGGGGGAATGAAGGCCGGGAGCGGACGGCGGAACGGGGGCGAGGCCGGGGAGTGTAAAGATTTTTTGACTGACCCCTTTCCTCTAAGTTTGAGGAATCAATCGATTTGGTAGATGAATAGTTTTAGGCAATTAATGATCGACGCATTCAATGCAGAGTGGTCAGAAAAGGAACTCGTAAATCACGGCGAACTTGCAGAGAGATTTGCATTTCATATGCGAGACATAAAATTGAATGTGCAAGACTTGGCTAGACTCTACGAGCCTGGATCTGATACCTCAGTTGACGAGGCCAAATCAGTACTTTCAGGGGTTTTTGTGCATATGCTGCCCCACCTAATGGCTGCGGCGCAAATATACGATTGTATTCACGATAACTTTCCAGAGCAGTTTACCCCGCAAAGGATTGCCGTAGACGAGGAGCGAGACTCCTTTCCCCGTTGACTGACCCCTTTTCCTTCTTTGAATGTCCCGGTGCGTCCGAATCCTATCGCGTCATCGTGACGGGCGACCACCGGGGGGGATGAAGGCCGGGAGCGGACGGCGGAACGGGGCGAGGCCGGGAAGTGTCAAGATTTTTTGACTGACCCCTTTCCCTTTCCAGATTGTAGCGGGTTTGTCAGGGCGGTGTGGAGGATGTCTCCTCTTTCGGGACGTGACCGTAGCCCAGGCAGGCTGGGCAGCGGGCGGAAACGGGGAGGTCTGCGTCCGGGCGGTCGGCGTAGCCGTGGAAGCAGTCCGGGCAGGTTTTCCATTCGCTGGGGCGGGACTGGATGCGGTGCAGGGCGCGGTCGCGCAGGGCGGTAACCCATTCGGCGCTGTCGTGAATAGTGTACTGGATGACCCGGGCGGCGCGCATGCCGGCGGGGGGACCGATCTTTCCCAGGGCGATCATGGCTTCGACTTTGAAACCAAAGATGGACTTTTCGACCGTGGAGATGAAGCGGTCCAGGATGTCCGGGTCTGTGATGGCCAGGTCGCCGGCGGCTTCGGTGAAGGCGGTCCAGCCGTAGAACAGGGCGCCGCTGTTCCGATGGCGGCGCCACAGGGCGACGAGGTCTTCCGGCGCGTTGCGCAGCGCGGCCAGATAACACTGAAGGCTGAGCGCGGTGGAGAGCCAGCCCTCCTGCCGGACTTTCTGATTGGCAAACTTTTCCAACTGATCCAGTTGTGCGTCCGTCAGGGAGGGGCCGCGGCTCTTGTAAAGGCGCTCGACGAGATGCCAGCTGTCTTGCCGGGCATCCATGGGGGCGGAGAACGGGGTGGCGCCGCACAGGAGGCCGATGAGCCCGCCGTTGTCCAGGGATTCCCAGGAACGTAAGACGCGCTTTCTCCTGGCGACGCGCTCGATCTCCCGTTGTTGACCGGTCAGGGTTTCCAGGGTGCAGTTTTCGGCGGAGAGAAAGCGGCCCACGGTGGGGCCGGGGTAGTCTGTTCGCATCTGGCCGAGGGCCGCGACCTGGTCTGTGGCGCTGGCATTCCTGGGAATGGGGTGCACGGCCAGGATGGCGTTTTCGTCCGTGGCCCACGCGACGAAACACTCGCCGTATTGGTGGATGAGCTCCAGGGCCTGGTCGTTGGTGAGCATGTAGGGTAGTAGCTGAGCGGCGCCGCGCTTTCGGAGTGGGGAAGCATTGCCGCCCGCGTTTGTTTCATGATAGGGCCGTCTTTGGGAATGAACCAGCATTCACGGACTGGGAAACTAGCTTCTCTAGTATTTTTAAAATGGTGCGTGCTGTTCAAGACCTGTCGCGGAGGAAGGCGGGCATTTTGCGCGAAAGACTCGACGCGCGTAATGGCTAAGACGGGGCCGGTGAGCCCGGTAGAAAAGGGGAAAGAAAAAGGTTGGCTGCAATAGGAGGGGGGCATTGGGAGGAAGAGCCGCTTCACTGGGTGCCGTTCTTGACCGGCCTGAGTTCCGTCCTTCTTGAAGGGCTGTTTCTTTTCTCTCCAGCGCCCGTTAGTCTGGAGCGTCGCCCTCCTCGCTCACGGCTTCAATCGCGTCCACCGGGCATGAGAACATGGGCTCACAGGGGGACAAATTTTCGTCCACTCTGCAATAGAGCACCCGTTCGTCTTCGATCATCTGGAGTAGCGCTTGAAACGAAGCGCCGCTCTTGAGCCGGATCCAGGCCACCCGTCCCAAAAATGCCTGTACGTTTTTCCCATCATTCATCCTCCAGGAAAGTAAGCCTTTCTCATCAGCCGAGCCAATCCTAACCACGCCTCAACAAAATGACACCGGAACAGAAACGATCGCATGACAGCTGGAAGTGGACGCAGGACTACATCAAGCTTTCCCAGCAGAACTACCGGAAGTCCCAGGAGCTGTCCGCTTTTAACGCCCAGATCGCCGCGCGGTGGCAGCAGCCCACCGGCACGCCGCCCCGGGGTGGCGGGGGACCTCAGCGGACGGGTGGCTCCACCTGGGGTCCGTCCCAGAAGGCGAAGCCACGGGCCCAGGAGAGCCGTCTGAGGAATCTCAACCAGGTGGTTTCCAAGTGGTTCGCCGGCTTTATTGTGGCGATGATCACTTACCAGAGCCTCATCGACAGCACGGATTGGCACTGGTTGCTCAGCGCTTTGTGCGCCGTGGCCGCGGCGAAGATCGTGGTCACCTTTTACCGGCAGCTCCTGGTCCTGCTCGTCGCCCTGGCGGTGATTTACCTGGGCGTCAGTCTCATCCCGTAGCGTTGTCCGGGTCTTGGTCGTTTCGCTTTCCCGGCCTGCCGAAGTCACCCGGGAAAGGTGGGGGAGAGAAAGAAAAAAGATTGGCTGCAATAGGGGAGCGCTCATCATACGATTGCATCAGGAGGCGCTGGCTTAGCGACTTGGCCTATCGATTTACCATTCCTACTCCCTTTAGCTCATGAACCGCACCGGCCCTGCCGTCCACTACGTTCCCGCCTCTCTCCCGCGCCGGTGGCGTGGAACCCTGTGCGCCTGCCTGATGTCGATCGCGGGTCTGACCCTCGGCCTGGCGCCGGTGTATGCCCAGCGGCATGCTTTGGTGATTGGGAATGGGGCTTATGAATATGCGAAACGGCTGCCGAACGCGCCGAATGACGCCACGGACGTGGCGGCGGCGCTGAAGAAAGCGGGCTGGGAAGTCACGGCGGTGAGGGACGCGGGGGTGAAGGAGATGCTGCGCGGCTTGCGGGTCTTTTGCGAAAGCGCTTCGGGCGCGGAGGCGGCGCTGTTTTTCTACGCCGGGCACGGCATGGAGGTAAAGGGGGCAAACTACCTGCTGCCGGTGGACGCGGAACTGGCGGAGGCGGACGGGGAAGATGCTCTGCAACTGGAAACGCTGGCGCTGGACAAGGTGCTGCGCTCCATGGCGGGGGCGGGCATCCGGCTGAAGACGGTGGTGCTGGACTGCTGCCGGGACAATCCGCTGGACCGTTCCTGGCTGGCCACCTCCCGCGGCGGCGGCAGCGGAGGTGGCCTGGCCGAGGTGAAGGAAGGCCAACTGCCGGAGGGGGCGATGCTGGTCTTTTCCACCGCGCCGGGAAAGACGGCGTCTGACGGCACGCATCGGAACAGTCCCTTCACCGCCGCGCTCCTGAGCCGGATGCAGGCTGGCGGCGGCAGTGTGGCGAATGTCTTTGGGGATGTGGCGAGCACTCTGGGTAGCCGTCAGGCGGCCTGGATCCGCTTTGACGGCAGCGGGGTCAGCTATGCGGCTTTCAATAAGTATCCCCTGGTGCCGGGAGCTGGGCCGTCTGGAGGAATGGCGCCGCCGATGACGGCGGCGGACCGGCTCCGCGCCGCGACGGTCGAGCGGCCTTTTGTCAATTCCCTGGGCCTGGAGTTCGTGCCCGTGCCGGGAAAGCCCGGGGTGTATATGTGCCGCACGGAGACGCGGGTGCGGGATTTCCGCGCCTATGCCACCGCGACGGACTACCGGCAGACCGGCTGGGCTGCTGTCACAATGACAATTGAAGATGCGGGGGGCGTTTACTCAATAGGAAAGGCACCGGATGATGAAGCTTCTTGGGAGAATCCGGGCTTCGCCCAGACGGAAGATCACCCCGTAGTCTGCGTGAGCTGGGATGAGGCGCACGAGTTCTGCGAGTGGCTGTCCGGTCAGGAGAACGGCCTGACCTACCGCCTGCCCTCGGACGCGGAGTGGAGCGCGGCGGTGGGTTCGCTGGGCAAATACCCCTGGGGCAACGAATGGCCCGCGCCGAAGGGAACAGGGAATTACGCGGGCGCGGAAAAGATTGAGGCGCTTCCCGGAAAGGATTCGAGCACGGCCTACGATTACAACGATGGAAACTGGACGACGGCCCGCGTGGCCAGTTACCGGGTTAACCGTTTCGGGTTTTACGACTTGGGGGGAAATGTCTCTGAATGTTGCGAAGACCTCTACCGGGAGTCGATGAACGACGAGGAGATTTTGGCGGAATTTCCCGGTCTGAGGAAAGAAGCACTTAGTAACACCATGCCCTATTACCGCGTGGCCCGCGGCGGTTCGTGGACCAGTGAAGCTGAGGAGGGTCTCCGGTCTTCGTTTCGAGGCATCTGTCATTACTCCATTCGCAGTGACGACATGGGGTTTCGTGTGGTCGTCGAGGCGGCGCCCTGAACAGCAGGTGAAAGGTAACCGAACTTGAGAGCATAAGTAGTGAAAATACGCTATGGGCAACGCCGTTATGAAAACAACAGGAATGGAGCGACTGCTTGGGCTCCTCGCAGCGCTTCTGGTTTTGTCAGGGATCTGGCTGCCGCTGGATGCGCGGGCCGCGGAGCGGGTGGCGCTGGTGATTGGGAATGGGGCTTACCACCATGGGAACCCGCTGAAGAACCCCACGGCGGACGCGAAGGATGTGGCGGCGGCGCTGAAGTCCTGCGGGTTTGAGCTGACCGGCGGGAAGGCGCTGGTGGACCTGGATCACCTGAGCATGGAGGGCGCGCTGCGGACCTTCCGCAAGGCGGCGGAGAGTTCCGGGGTGGCGTTGTTTTACTTCGCGGGGCACGGCCTGGAGGTGGGCGGTGAGAACTACCTGGTGCCGGTGGACGCGCAGGTGGAGGCGGAGTATGAGGTGAAGCACCGCACGCTGGCGCTGGACAAAGTGCTGGGCGCCATGGCGGGCAGCGATGACCGGCTGAAGATCGTGATCCTGGACTGCTGCCGGAACAACCCGCTGGGCCGGGGCTGGTCGCGCGGGGACGCGGCGGGCCTGGGCGTGCCGAAGTCCACGCCGCGCGGGACCATCCTGGTATTCGCGGCGGCGCCGGGCCAGGTGGCGAAGGATGGCAAGGGAGACAACAGCCCTTTCAGCGGCATCCTGAAAACCGAACTGCTCCAGCCGGGCGTGGAGATTGAGAGGATGTTCAAGACCGTGGGGGCTGGGGTGCTGCGGGCCACGGGCAGTCAGGAGCCCTGGATGAACACCAGCTACTATGGGACGTTTTCCTTTTTGCCTGGGAATGGGGGCGGCAGCTCAGGGGGCGGGGCCATGGCTCCGTCCGCCGTCACCCTTACCGCGGCGGATCGGCTCCGCGCCGCGACGGTCGAGCGGCCCTTTGTTAATTCCCTGGAAATGGAGTTTGTGCCCGTGCCGGGAAAGCCCGGGGTGTATATGTGCCGCACGGAAACGCGGGTGCGGGATTTTGAATCTTTTGTAGACGCCACGGACTACGACGCCACGGAGGGCGCCCATACTCTTGAGAGCGGCGGCTGGAAACAGGCGGGCGGCTCGTGGAGGGACCCGCGTTTTCAGGAGGGTAGCAAACAATCGCCAGATCACCCCGTGGTGTGCGTAAGCTGGGAAGACGCCCACGCGTTCTGCGAATGGCTCGGCGGTCAGGAGGAAGGTTTGAGCTACCGGCTGCCTTCGGACGCCGAGTGGAGCGCGGCGGTGGGTACTTTGGGCAAATATCCCTGGGGAAATGAGTGGCCGCCCCCCAAAGGCGCGGGCAACTATGCCGGAAGCGAAGCGAATACTGGAGCTTTTGCGAGTAACAATTATACCGTGATAGAGGGCTACCATGACGGCGCCCCCAGAACGGCCCGCGTCGCCAGTTTCCGGCCAAACCGCTTCGGTTTTTACGACCTGGGAGGAAACGTCTGGGAATGGTGCGAAGACCGCTACCGGGCCTCGATGAATGATGGCGATGTCCTGAAGGCACGCCCTTATTTGAAGGAGGAAACATCCAGCGATGGCATCCTTACCCGGGTGGTTCGCGGTGGGTCGTGGTACCTTAGCACGGAGATGGCTCTCCGCTCCTCGTTTCGCTACGGCGATCTTCCTATCATTCGCAGCGACGCGTACGGTTTCCGTGTGGTGGTTGAGGCGGCGCGGTGAGGAAGGAGGGTTAGGGGGTGTTTCCGTGTGCGGGAACGGCTGGATCTAGTGTGAATGGCACTCGGATAAGCGTCGTGACCGGCTCTGTTGCGGGATCCCATTGCGATGCCATTGCCGGACAGGTATAGGTATCGCGTGGCCATCTCGCCGGAGGTGCGCCCCAAAGTTTCGCGCGACGGGCCTGGCTGATCGTCCTCGCCGGTGATGAGCGCCAACGGCGCGCCGCATACCAGCCTGGGCCGAAGGCCCAGGTTAGGCGGATTGGCAAATTTCGAGGGCTGAACCGAAGCGAAGCGCAGGTAGACTGCCCGGCAGGGCAGCCCAGGGGGCGAGCAAAGCGAAGTCAAGGCCCGGCGCATGCGGGCGCATGCCGTGACTACGCCGCCATCCCCAGGAAAGGGGGGGATGCGCCGGACCTACGGCCCTCGATCTTCATGGGGACCCGTTTTCCTGGGGCTCGCGCCCCAGGCTGGTATGCGCCGGGCCCTTGGCCCTCCGGCCCTGAGACCCCGGTTAAGCGATTTCATCGGGGATTTGTCAGTGCCAGTCGCCGCCGTCGAAGGGCTCGACTTGACCGGTCACCCCGCTTAACCGAGTGCCATTCGACCTAGTGTGGTGAATGCCCGAATGGCGCGTGGTTAGGCGGCTTTTCGAGCGTCTTTCCCCTGAGAAATCGGCCGTTGCAGGGACGAAAAGCCGGTTAACTACGTGCCATTCCCCCATGACCCCAAATGCTTGTTGCCATCCGCCCGCCAACGGCGGGCAAGGTGATAGCCAGGGGTTTTTCAAACCCCTGGAGTCAGGAGCCTAACATGAATCCCACCCTGAAGGGGTGGGAGGAGCGCTCGTCTTTCTTTCTCCTCGCTGAGGTGCGGTAAAATCTTGGATCACTGGACTCGTTTCGTCCTCTCTTTTCTCGCGTCCCTTCAGGACGCCACTCAAATGGTGGCGGCTATCCCGGGGTTTGAAAACCCCGGGCTATCGGCGGGCACGCCGTCGGCGTGCGGGATGGGGGGGAGGGTCGCGTCTTGGCGGGGGCACGGGATTCGGGCTTCTGATGATGGGTGTGCGCCGTGCTTTTGCGGGGAGGGCGGACGGGTGGTGTTGAGACCAATTTTTTGAAATGCTCTTTCCGGGGCGCTACTCTCTCCCCCCTCAGGCGGGTCTCTTTTCTTCTTGATCCAACGGCCGCTCATACAAAGAATCTCCGCATTCCCTTGAGCGTGTGAGGGGATGTATCTTTTACTTTGCCACCGATAGATGAAAGCTGCTCTCCTTACCTCCGCGGTTGCGTGGGTTACCTTTGTCTGCATTCCAGCCGGGCGGACTGAAACGAAGGAGGAATTCATCAAGAGCCATCAGGAGAGCCATGACGAGATTGTTAGGACGCTGACGTTGATGCATGGTGGGTTCATCGCCTACATGCGTGACCACGGAGGGTCGTGGCCTCAGTTTGTCCCTGAGGACGACGAGATTTCTGTCGATGCGTTTGTAGAGTTCTGGATCGATGCGCTGGATGACTATGGCGTGCCGAGGGAGGTGTGGACACATACGAAGGCGACGGGCTTTTCTTACATGCCGGCTCTTTTCGAGGAAACGCCGTTGAATGCGTTCAACTGGGGCACGCAGCCGTGGGTCGTCACGCAAGGCCTTCATCGAGGGGTGACCTATATGTTGCTTCCGGATGGCCGTGTCGCCATCATGCCTTTCGATGACGATCTCTTTCCAAAGGGTGATGATCCTGACCGGAGAGAAGTTGAGCCCGCGCCCGTCCCCCGGGAGTTGCGCCGGTTTCAAAAGGGCGCCAAGGCGTCTCAGGTGCCGGCTTCTTTGGCCTCAAACTCCGCCTCCAGGGCTTCCATGCGGCGGATGGTGGTGAGGTAGTTGAGGATGACGTAGACGAGGAGGGCCACGGTGAGGCCGGCGAGGATGGTGGCCTTGGTGGGGAGGTAGAGGGAACCGGCGCAGAGGGCCAGGGTAACGGTGGTGTTCAGCCAGATGTAGCCGCGCACGGTGTGGAACTTGAGGTAGTAGGGAATCTGCTTGCCCAGGTAAAAGACGGCCATGCCGGCGATGGCCATGACCTGGTAGCTGTGCCGGTCCAGGTCGGAGTGGATGGCGTGGTAGATGAGGTTCGCCATGACGGAGAGGCCCAGGCAGGTGAAGAAGTGGGGGTAGGCCAGGGAGAGGCCGGAGCAGGGGCGTCCGTGGGGGTTCTCCAGGCGGTGGTAGCTGTCAAAATAAATCCACCAGGCGGCGCCGATGAGGAGGGCGCCGGTGAGGGCGGCGGCGATGGCTTCGCCGGACCAGTCTATCTTTCCGAGCCCGGCGGACAGGCTGATGATGGACTCGCCCATGAGGATGATGATGAGCAGGCCCATGCGCTCGATGAGGTGCTCGGCGTGGACGCCGGGCCCCTTGTCGCCGCGCCGCTGGAAGATGGGCAGCAGGATGTCGATGCCGATGCCGAGGTAGAACACCAGGTAACGCCACGGCGGGGGCACGAAGATGGAGGCGACGCTGATGAGGGCGGCGGCGAGCATGCCGGCGCCGCGCCGGGTGGCAAAGGCGGCGTGCTCCGGGTGGGCCCGCGAGGACAGAAAGTAGAGGGCGGCCAGGGTGAGGCGCAGGCCGAAGTAGCAGAGGTTGAAGAGCAGAAAAACCTCCGCCCAGTCGGTGATGAGCACGGTGGACAGGACGATCATCTGCAGCATGACAAACAGGGTGGCGGCGCGGTGGGGCTGGCTGTCGCGGTCGTAGAGATTGCTCCACAGGGTGTGCAGCATCCAGATCCACCAGATGGGCAGGAGCATGAGAGGAAATTTCCACCAGACGCCCGCCTCCAGGTGCCCGTGGTGGGTGTGCGCCAGCAGGTGAGTGACCTTGGAAACGACGACGACAAAGATGAGGTCGAAGAACAGCTCCAGCCACGTGGCGTGGCGGTGCGGGGCGTGGTACTGCAGTGGGCGGGCCTTCTTCTGCTTCTGCTTTTTACTCGACTCTGTATTTATTCCGGACGGCATGACAGGGCGAATTGAAGCACGAGCCGGGCTAAGATGACAGCGGATTTCGGTCCGAGCCAGACAGGCGGGTCCGAGCCGGACGGTCGGGTCCGGGTCCGGGCTGGACGGACGAGAGGAAGGGAGGGGAGAAAGGACTGCGGCGCGAACGGGAAATGTCTTTCTTTGGCATGCTTAGACGCCATTGGGCACTTCCGCTGTCCCCAAAAAAATCAACCCGGTTCATGGAATAAAACGAAACGTATATACCTACCCACACAAGTCCACTCGGTCCGGTACGAATAGCCCCCGCGACCGACGACCGCCCTAAGCCGTTCTTCCAGCCCACCTTTACGACTCATGGCTGGCTCTTTGGCATGAGCTAGGCGCTATTTGCAACAAGCAATAACACCCTAGGTTCTATTTCGCAATTGACAGTTATAGGGCAGGTCAGGTAATTGCTCTTCTGTAGATTATTTAGATGTTCGGCTAAGAATGAAAGCCTTTCGAATCCTATTTTTCCTCGCAGTTCTCCTCCTGATCATTAGCTGTGAGAAGCAGGCGGGGCTTGATGAATCTATGCTACAAATCTGGCTTTCATCTGACGAAG
>JAUICH010000017.1 GCA_030427505.1 Verrucomicrobiia bacterium | reverse complement strand
CGCCATAAAGCAAAAGGAGGAAACGGGGGGGGGGAGAAATTGCGTCATGGATGAGAGAATCTATCGGTAATCACCACAGTTTCAGTGAAATGAGACGGGAGGAAAAGGAAAGATTCTCGCCGGTGGGAGGAATGTGCCTTCCGGTTTTCTCGGACAATTGGTCTTGTCAGGTCTTTCCGTCCTGGGACAAGCTGCGGGCCGCATGACCCCCGAAGAGAACCCCTACCTCCAGACACCGGACAAAATCGAAGAGCCACCGCGGCACTGGCTGGGCCGGCTGCGCTACCTGGGGCCGGGGTTCATCCTTTCCGCCTCCATCGTGGGTTCAGGAGAGTTGATCGCCACCACCACCCTGGGAGCGGAGGCGGGTTTCGTCCTTTTGTGGGTCATCCTGGTCAGTTGCCTGGTGAAGGTGACCCTCCAGTTGGAGTTCGGAAAACACGCCATCGCCTCGGGAGAAACCACCATGCAGGCCTTCAACCAGCTGCCGGGCGGCCGCTGGGGAAAGGCAAACTGGTCCATCTGGCTCTGGCTGGCGCTGATGGCTCTGAAGTTCCTCCAAGTGGGTGCCATCATCGGGCTGGTGGGCGTCATCGCGGACATTATCCTGCCTCTGCCGGTTCCTGGGGGCACGTCTGGCGCGATCGTGGATACGCTTCCGTTCTTACCGGTTCCAGATGGGCTTACATGGTCCATCGCGATCTGGACACTTCTTATGGCCGTCGTGGTGTCGCTGCTGATCTTCCACGGCTACTACCGGACCATTGAAAAGCTGTCTCTCATCCTCATAGGGTTGTTCACCATCATGACGCTCGCCTCTGTCCTGGCTCTGCAGGGGACGGAGTTTGCCCTGTCCGCTCAGGATCTCCTTTCCGGACTGTCCTTTCAGTTACCGGTGAACAAGGTGATGCTCTTTGCCGCCATCGGCGCCTTCGGGATTACCGGCGTGGGTGGGGATGAGATCATGCACTACAACTACTGGCTCCTGGAAAAAGGCTATGCCGCCAAGACCGGTCCCCGGCAGGAAAATGACGCGGCCTGGGCCCACCGGGCAAAGGGCTGGATCAAGGTCATGTACCTGGACGCCATCCTGGCCATGGTGGTTTACACCGTGATGACGGCGGCGTTCTACATCCTGGGCGCGGCGGTCCTGCACAGTCAGGGAGGCCTGCCCGACGGTACGGAGATCATCACGACACTCTCCAAGATGTACACGGAAACCCTGGGGAAAGAGTGGGCCAACGCAGCCTTCCTGGTGGGCGCATTCGTGGTGCTGTTTTCCACCCTCTTCGCGGCACTGGGTGCCTGGACGCGGGGGTTTGCGGATGCCTTCGGGCAGATCGGCTGGATCGACTTTTTCGATGCCCGGAAGCGCCGTTCGGCTATCGCCATCCTGGCTTGGATCATCCCATTGCTGTGGGCGGCATCTTACTTCTTCATGGGAAAACCCAAGCTCATGGTTCTGCTGGGCGGCGCCGCCACCACGGCCATGCTGGTCATCGTCCTATTGGCGGCCTGCCACTTCCGTTTCAAACGGCTTCCCGCGGAATTGAAGCCCACCGTGTGGTACGACATCGCCTTCTTTGTGAGCGCGATCTCTATCGGACTGGTGGCTGCCTACAGCCTGATCGGTCCGTTCTTGGGTAAATGAGATACGGCTTCCCTCAAAGGGAGTCTTTGCTGGATCTTGCGGGACGGTCGGTCCGGCAACATAGTAATTCCCGTGTTCCTGGCCATTCTCATCCCCTTCGCGGTGACCTTCGGGTTGACCCTCTTTGGCCGGGCGCGGTTTCTGTCCGCCTACGAACGGGCTCAGGGAAAAACTCCGGCGGAAGCGATCACGGGCGCGGAACTGGCCCGGGAGATCCTGGAGAAAGCGGACGCTGGCGTGGTGGAAGTAGTGGTGGGAAAAGGGCTCTTCGCGGATCACTACGATCCGGAAACGAAGCGCCTTTTCCTGGCCAAACGGCACTTTTACGGCTCGACCTGCGCGGCCCTGGGGATCGCGGCGCACGTCGCCGGGCATGCCATGCAGCACCGGGCGGACTTCCGGCCCCTGTTCTGGAGGCTGTCCGCCATAAAGACGACCACCTATTTCATCCTGCCGCTGGCCGTGCTGGCCGCGGGAACCATCGTGACGCCGTTCATGGGAAAAAGCGGGCTCATCATCGCCCTGGCCATCTGGACGCTGATTAATGCCTACAACCTGTTGACCCTACCGGCGGAGGTGGACGCCACGGAGCGCGCCCGCGTGGTGGTGGAGAGATTGCGGCACTTTCGCGGACCGGGCGAGCGCGCCGGGGTGGAGCGGATGATGAAGGCCGCCTCGGCCACCTATGTGGACGGTTTTTTCAGAACCCTCTCCTGGCTGGCATCTTTGGTTGTGCCGAAGCTGAAGAGCCTTTAGTTGCACCTCACACACCCGGAGCGATCCGGCTAAGGCATCCCCCTGGTTAAAGTTGCTCTTCGATATGGAACTCTTCTTACACTGTCTCTATCTGCTGATCGGCGTTGTAGCGTTGTACTTTGGCGCGGACTGGTTGGTGGGTGGCAGCTCCCGGCTGGCGGTCCGGCTGGGCATTTCGCCTCTGGTGGTGGGGCTGACGGTGGTGGCCTTTGGCACCAGCAGCCCGGAGTTGTTCGTCTGTCTGAACCTGAACTTTAACGGTCACCCGGACATGGCCGCGGCCAATGTGGTGGGCTCGAACATCTGCAACATCGCCCTGATTCTCGGCATCAGCGCTCTGCTCCGGCCACTGATCGTGCGGAGCGAACTGCTCCTGCGGGACCTGCCGATCCTGATCGGCATCAACCTGCTCTTCGTTTGGATGATGTGGGACGGGCAGTTCACCCGGCTGGACGGCGGAATCCTGATCCTGGGAATTGTGGCATACACCGCCATCAGCTTCCTGACTTCAAAACGGGAGAAAGACCCCGTGGTGCTGCAGGAATTCGAAACTGAGTTTGGCGAAAAGGCAAAGAATCCGGGCAAGGTTTGGCAGATGCTGAGCCTCATATTGATCGGCCTGGGCGCTTTGGCGGTGGGTGCGCGGTTTCTGGAAACCGGCGCCGTCTATATCGCCCGTGTCTTTTCCGTGCCCGAGGCCATCATTTCGCTGACCGTCATCGCCATTGGCACGTCGCTGCCCGAACTGGCCACCTCCATCGTCGCCTCTCTGAAGCGGGAGGGAGACATCATCACCGGGAATGCCATTGGTTCATCGATCTTCAACCTCTGTTTCGTCATCGGAGCCACCGCGATGGCCAAGCCCATGAAAGTCACTGAGATCCAGAACATGGACCTCGGGTTCATGGTTGGAACCGCCGTCCTGGTGACGCCGCTCATGTGGACGCGAAGGCGTCTTTCCCAGGTGGAAGGCCTGGGGCTCCTCCTCGTCTATGTGGTTTATTGCGTTTTGTTATGGCAACGCGTCCGGATTGGGTAAAGAAATGGGGTCATGAGCGGCGGATTCATCACGGACGATTTTATGCTGCAGAGCAGCGCGGCGAAGGAGTTGTATCATCACTTCGCCAAGGACGAACCGATTCTGGACTTTCATAACCACCTGCCTCCGGACCAGATCGCGTCCGACCGGCGGTTTGAAGACCTCTACGCCATCTGGCTGGCGGGGGACCACTACAAGTGGCGGGCCATGCGGGCCAATGGAGTGGAGGAGCGGCTCTGCACGGGCGGCGCGTCGCCTCGGGAAAAGTTTGACGCCTGGGTGGCGACCGTGCCCCACACCCTGCGGAATCCGCTCTACCACTGGACGCACCTGGAACTGAAGCGCTACTTTGGCATCGACGAGTTGCTTTCTCCCGCCACCGCCGACGAAGTCTGGGACACCGCCAACGCCAAGCTGGCGGAGCCTGGTTACACCACGCGCGGACTGCTGGCGCGCAACCAGGTGAAAGCCCTTTGCACCACGGACGATCCGGCCGATTCCCTGGAATATCACGCCGCCATCCGGGATGACGCGTCCTGTGAGGTGAAAGTGTATCCCACTTTCCGCCCGGACCCGGTCTTGAGGATCGACGACGCGGCGGCCTGGAACACCTGGGTGGACAAACTGGAACAGGTAAGCGGGGTGGAATGCGCCTCTCTGTCAGGTTTGAAAGACGCCCTGCGGAAGCGGCACGACTTTTTCCACTCCCTGGGGGGGCGCCTGTCGGACCACGGCCTGCACCATGTCTTTGACGAGGAATGTTCCGAGCACGATGCGAAGGTCATCTTCGATCTGGTGCGGAGCGGCGAGTCCGCCGACGCGCCCGAAACGGAACGCTTCGGCGGCTACATGATGCTGTTCTTTGGCGAACTGGACGCGGAGAGAGGCTGGACCAAGCAGTTGCACATCGGAGCCGAGCGGAATAACAGCACGAAACGATTCGAGCAACTGGGCCGCGACGTGGGCTGCGACTCCATCGCCGACGCGGCGCACGCGGGCGGACTGCGGCGCTACCTGGACACCCTGGAGCAGCGGGGGCACCTGCCGAAAACCATCGTCTATAACTTGAACCCCAAGGACAATTACGCGCTGTCCACGATGTTGGGTAACTTCCAGGGCGCATCCGAAGATGGGGTGCGCTGCCGCCTGCAACTGGGGACGGCCTGGTGGTTCCTGGATTGTAAAGAAGGGATGGAGTGGCAGATCAACGCCCTGTCCAGCACCAGTCTCCTTTCCCGCTTTGTGGGGATGCTGACGGATTCCCGGAGTTTTCTCTCCTTTGCCCGTCACGAATACTTCCGCCGGATTCTCTGCAACCTGGTGGGACAGGACGTGGAAAACGGCGAACTGCCGCGAGACATGGAACTGGTGGGCGATATGGTGCGCCGGATCTGCTATACCAACGCAAAGGATTTCTTTGGCCTGGAAGTATAGCAGCGATTCCAACCGGGAAACGGAATCTATAGATAGTGAGTTTGCAGACCTTTTGAGTTTATGGCGGGAAAGATCTTGGTAACAGGCGGCGCGGGCTTTATCGGCAGCGCGTTGGTGTGGGCCCTCAACGAACGGGGGGATGAGGATATCTTGATCACCGATTTCCTCGGCACGGATGAAAAGTGGAAAAACCTGGTAGCGCTCCGCTACGCCGACTTTATGGACGCGAACGACTTGCTCTCCGCGATCGGGCGGGGCAGCGATTTGGGCGGCGTCACCAAGGTCTTTCACCTGGGGGCCTGTTCGGCCACCACGGAGCGGGACGCCGGCTACCTGATGCGGAACAATTTCGACTACACCCGCCGGCTCGCGGAGTGGTCCCTGGAAAAGGGCGCCCGCTTTGTCTATGCCTCCTCCGCCGCGACCTACGGAGACGGCTCCCAGGGCATGGACGACAAGGACGAAGACCTGGGCAAGCTGCGGCCGCTGAACATGTATGGGTACTCAAAGCACTGGTTCGACCAGTACGCTCAACGCCATGGCTTTCTGAACCAGTTGGTGGGCTTGAAATATTTCAACGTGTATGGGCCGAACGAAAACCACAAAGCTCAGATGCGCAGCGTGGTGAACAAGGCTTTCAACGAAGTCATCGATTCCGGGACCATTGCCCTTTTCAAGAGCTATAAGGAAGATTACAAGGACGGCGAGCAGATGCGCGACTTTCTCTATGTGAAAGACGCCGTCAAGATGACTCTGCACCTGGCGGACAATCCCGATGCCGGCGGTTTATTTAATATAGGTTCCGGCGAAGCGAATACCTGGCTGAGATTGGCCAATGCCATTTTCGCGGCAATGGGCCGGGCTCCGGAAATTTCTTTTGTCGATATGCCGGTCGAGTTGCAGGGCAAGTATCAATACTATACCAAGGCCGACATCACCAAACTTCGTTCCACGGGTTATGATGAGAACATCATGACTTTGGAAGATGCCGTGGCGGACTATGTTCAGAACTACCTGACGCCGGACAAGCTTCTGGAACCGGGTGTCTCAGCCTGAATCCACCGGTTTCTCCAAGCGGCATGGATCAGGCAAAGCAGTAGGAAGGCGCACTCCAGGACCAGGAGGTGCCAGACCTGAAATGTCAGGCCCCAGGTGGAGGGATTGGCGAACCAGTGGGGACGTTGCCAGGCCAGGAGAGAAGCCCGGCGTGGAGAGGTGAAAGGGCTGGCGGAAAATACGGCATTCCACTTTCCCGTGGTGTGACAGTAGTAAATGCCATTGATGGTGCCGTGCCGGAGCGTCAGGCTGAAACCATGGCCCGGTGTTTCCAGCGCCAGGTAGCTCAACTGTTTCCGGCTTTGCGGAATGAGCCACAGCGTTCCCAATATCAAGAGTAGAATCAAGCCCGCGGTCCCGGCCTGGCGAAACCGCGCGGGCTTCCTGGCGCCGCCGGGCCTGGCTGGAAAGGCCAAGGCGGATTCCGGGAAGGGTTCGTTGCCCGGGTCAGAACAACTCTTCTTCGGCGCCCTCGGAGGGCTCTGGTTCGTCAGGGCTTTCGGGGACATTGGTGAGCTGTTCCACCAAGATCGATGGCGGCTTTACGGGAATGCGGAGTCCCGGGTAGCTTTGGTAATTTCGCGTCACGATGACATCCGCCTTGCAGGCGATGGCGGCGGCGACCTGCAGGGTGGCGCGAAATTCCGGAAGGTTGAAGGCCAGCGCCACCCTCAGATGGGCGGAGGTGGGATGAGCGATGCGCAGGAACTCGCACAGTTCGGTGCAAAATTCCGCGGTGTTGTTGACGCCCACGGCGGGGCTGGCCAGTTGAGAAAATTCCAGAAAGGAAGTCCAGCTGACCCAGGCACTGAGATCGGCACGATGCTGCTTTTGCGCCTGGTCCAGGACAAAGGCGGCATGCTCCGAGTGCGGCTGGCGGTCCGTGGCTACGTCCACCAGCACGTCGGTATCTAGAAACAGTCTCATCGAATCACCGCGAGAGAAGGCGCCGGACGCCATTTGGGGCGGCTGTTCGAGTCAGGGCAGCGTGCTGGGTTTGGCGGAACGAACCTTTCCATTTCTGGGAGAAGCTCTGGTGTTCCTGGATGATCAGGTTCGAGAGGTAATTTTCGACCAGCGAGGAAATGGACGTACTGCGCGCGTCGGCCAGGGTCTTGGCCCGGCTGATGAGACTCTTTTCAACGGTCAGAGTAAGTTTGGTTTTCATGCGAAAAACGCGATGGCAGATTGTTAAGAATTACTGACATTTCACATTAGGTAAACTTCGCAGGGGTTTCTATCGAAAATGCGATTTTGACGAATTTTTTTCAAGGAAGACGGTCCTTGATAGCCGTTTTTTTCAGAATTCCGCTGGCGGAGCCCGAGGCGTGGCCTTTTGATGCCTCATGGCCGAAGGCGGCGAAACACAGACCGCAATGATGTTCGATTCCCACATGCACACTCCCCTGTGCAAGCATGCGTATGGCGATCCGGAGGAATATGTGCAGTCCGGCTGGAGGGCCGGGCTGGCGGGAATCGTCTTCACCTGCCACAGTCCCATGCCGGACCGGTTCTCTCACCACGTCCGGATGGACCCCTCCGAGTATGAGACATACGTGGGAATGGTGGAGCGGGCCGCGGATACGGCTCCAGAGGGCTTCGAGGTGCGCCTGGGCCTGGAGAGCGATTTCTTTCCCGGCATGGAGGAATGGCTGACGGAGCTTCACGGCCGGGTCCCCTTGCACTACGTGCTGGGCTCCGTGCACTGGCACATTCCGGAATACCGGCACGCCTTTTGGAAAGGGGACATTGTCGAGTTTCAGCGGACCTATTTCCGGCATTTGGCGGATTCCGCCGAAACGGGCTTGTTCGACAGCCTGGCGCACCCGGACCTGGTCAAGAACGCGGAGCCGGATTTTTGGAATTTCGAGAGAATGCGGGGAGAGATCGAAGACGCGTTGGATCGCATCGCCGCGGCCGGGACGGCCATGGAGTTGAACACCTCTGGAGTGAACAAGGTCTACCCGGAAATGAATCCCGGCCCCGAGATGCTGCGAATGATGTGCGAGCGGGGGATTCCCGTGGTGATCGGTTCCGACTCCCACGTTCCGGAACGGGTGGCGGCCGACTTTGAGACCGCTTTCGATGTCCTGGAAGAAGCCGGCTACGAATCCGTGAGCGTCTTCCGGAACCGGAAGCGAGAGGACCTCAAGATCGCGGAAGTCCGGATCAACCGCTGGGAAACCATCGGAAGGCGGGCAGAAGAAGCGGCCGAGGCGGCGGCTCCGGGTCACTAGGGCTACCGCTACTCCGCGGCTTCGCCGCCGGTGCTCGCCACGCTCTCCTTTATCGGAGTGGCGACGAGGGGTTCGTTTGCCGCGATGACGGACGTGCCGGTAATGGGCCAGGAGCCTTCGATATTCAACCGTTCCGGCGGGCTGACCGATACCACCGAACCAGCCGTGGTCTCCATCTTCCGCTCCACCAGCGGCACCACGGAAAAGCAGACACGGTCGTCATTCAGCCGCCGGATGTTCAGCAGAGCGGCGCAGGTATTGTAGTGCTCCACTTCCAGCAACTCGCCAGCTTCGAAGTGCGCGGGGGGCAGCGATTCGGCGGGAAGAATGTACTCGATGGTCGTGGCTGGAAAGTCATCCGACTGGCCGCGAATGGCGAGACCGGAGGGAAACACGTCTTGCGGGCCCAGAACGTGCACGGTCTCGATCACGATGTTGCCCTGGAAATAAATGACGTCGCTCAGGTTCTCGTAATTATGCAGATAGCGGCGTTTCAGGAGGGCGTTGTAGCTTTCCAACTGAGAACCGCTGAACTCGTATTGGTGTACGTAAAGTTCCTTCGCCGAATAGAAATTTCCCCGCGGCGCGGTGACCGGCGAAAACCCGTGAATGGGGTCCAGCCGGTCGATTTTGGGGTGGGTGAGGAGTTTGTAATTAAACGGATCCTCCGGATGCCCGAAGACATTCATGCAGAACACCCAGGAGAAAGCGTTCAGGCCCAGCAGGGAAAAGATGATCGCGCCCCAGAGAAGCAGGCTGCCGCTGCTTTCCTCTTTCTTCTTGGCCCGTTCTTCCGGGGTGAAAAAGCTCTTGGACGAAAAGGTCTCCATGAGAGAGACGGGTAGCAGGGCTGACTGGCGGGTGTACCTCTCCATACCGGAGAAATACGCGGGTTCGGGTTAGAGCCTTTCGCTGACTTCGGGTTCGGCGCAGGCCGTGCCGTCCATCTCGGGGTCGTAAGACGGTTCCTGGCCGGCTTTGGCGGGTTCAAAGGAGGTGCCGCATCCGCAACTGCGGGCCGCATTGGGGTTATGAATTTTGAAACCGGAGTCATTCAGCGAGTCCTCGTAATCGACCTCGCAGCCCCGCAGGTAGGGCAGACTCTCCCGGTCCACGAAGACCCGCACGCCGCCGCTTTCCACAATCTCATCAGAATCAGTGGGTTCCGCGATTTTCATGGAGTATGAATAGCCGGCGCAGCCACCCTTTGACACAAAGAGGCGCAACCCCTTTTCGGCGGGGGAGTAGTCGCGTTCCTCAAGGAGTTCGCGAAGGTGTTTGACGGCGTTCTCCGTTACCTTAATCATTCCTTATTAATCTATCAGGCTTCCCGGTGCGGTCAATGGACGCCGCGCGTTCCGGGATTCGCTGATCGCGAAGGTTCCGCGGTTTCATGGGTAAAATACGTCTCTTACCGGATGCGCTCGCCAGCCAAGTGGCTGCGGGAGAAGTGGTGGAACGCCCGGCCTCCGTGGTCAAGGAATTGGTCGAAAACAGCATCGACGCCGGAGCGCGCAGCATCGAGATCCAGGTACAGCGGGGCGGCATCGCCCTCATTCGGGTCATCGATGACGGCGGAGGGATGAACCGGGACGACGCCCTGATGTGCGTGGAGCGGCACGCCACCAGCAAAATCCGGACGAAAGAAGACCTCGCCGCCATCGGTACCCTGGGCTTCCGGGGAGAAGCGCTCCCCAGCATTGCCAGCGTTTCAAAATTCCGCCTCACCACCCGGGAACCAGCGGCCCTGAGCGGCACGGAAATCCTGATCAATGGCGGAAAGATGATCTCCGTTCTCGACAGCGGCGAGCCGCCGGGAACGCAGGTGGAAATTCGCTCCCTCTTTTTCAACATACCCGCGCGCCGAAAATTCCTCCGCACGGAAAATACCGAGTTCAGCCACCTGGAACAACAGGTGCGGCTCCAGGCCATCGCGCATCCGGAGATCCGTTTTGCGCTGGTGCGGGGTGAAAAGACCATTTTCCAACTGCCGCCCACCAAGGATCTGCGGGAGCGCATCGGCGGTCTGGTCGGGATGGACCTGGCAGGACGGCTCCTGGCGGTAAAGGCCGGGCGCTACGGTCCGCTGGAGGTTAGTGGCTTCATCGGGCCTCCTGGCATGGGCCGGTCGGGAAGGCAGCAGCAGCTTGTCTTTCTGAACGGGCGTCCGGTGGACAGCCCGGTGCTGAACTACGCCCTGCGGGAGGGCTACCATACCGCGCTCATGAAAGGGCAGTACCCCGTGACGTTCCTTTTCCTGGAGATGGATCCGGGCGGGGTGGATGTGAACGTGCACCCCGCCAAGAAAGAGGTCCGCTTCCACGATGGCAACGGCGTGCGCGATGCCGTCATCGAGGCCATTCAGGCCACGCTGGCCGACCGGGGGCAGAGCCCGCTCCAAAGCCGCGAGACGGTTTTCCCGCCTTCCCAGCGCTATCGTGAATTTGAACCACCAGCCCGCGCCACGGAAACCAGTCCGGAGGTTCGGCCCCAAGAACCAACCGCCGCGAGCGCCGGTTCGCAGCCGGAACTGATCGAGCCCCGGGAGCAGCGGTCGCTGAGGCAGGATTGGGCGGCGTTTAACCCGCCGGACAAGCCCCAAAGGGCGGAAAGCGAGACGGCGGACGCTGGAGAAGCAACGGCCGAAGCAGAAGAGGATTTCCCCAGTTCGGCTGATTTTCCGGAGCACGCTTCCGAAACGGCTTCGCCCGCCCAAACGCCGGGCGGTGGCGCGCCCAAGCCCGGGGATTTTCGCCTGCTCGGCGTGCTGGGAAAACTCTATGTGCTCCTGGAAAGCCACGAGGGGCTGGTCCTGATGGATCAACACGCCGCGCACGAGCGCGTCCTGTTTGAAGAAATGCGCCACCGCATGGAGGGGGAGGGGGTGCCTACTCAAAAGCTGCTCATGCCGTTGACGGTGGAACTGCCGCCAAAGGACTTCGACCTCATCGGACAAAACCTGGAAGTCCTCCAGAAGCTGGGTATCGGCGCCGAACCCTTCGGCGCGAACACGCTGAAAATCGACAGCCTGCCCACCTTCTTTAAGACCGATGATCCGCTGGAGTTCATGGAGGCGGTGATCGAGGAACTGAAAAAGACCAGCCGCCGGATGTCCCGGATGCGCCTGGGGGAAGACATGGTGGCCACCACCGTGTGCCGGCACGCCGTGAAAGCCAACGACCGGCTCCAGGCCCCGGAGCTGAACAAGCTCCTGGAAGACCTCTTGAAGTGTGAAATGCCCTACTGCTGCCCCCATGGGCGGCCGACCCTTATCCAGATCAGCTACCAGGAACTGGAACGGAAATTTGGGCGCCGGGTCTGAAGGGAAAGAGGGGCGGCGGCGGTCCTAATTTTTTCCACGGGTCACCAAGAAAGATTAAAGCGCTTTCGCCCTTCCTAAGCCTATCCCAATTCCTTTCACCGCCCGGGGAAGCGCAGCTTCCTTGGAGTGCGCCGATCAGAATCGGCGCTTTGTGGCAGGCAGCCGGAGGCGTGGTGGGGGGTAGGGGGCGTCCCCTTTCTCTGATCTGTCGGTGGTTCTCTACTCTGTTCGCCAAGAGACTTTGTCTCACACGCCTTGGCTTAAAGGCCATACATGAAAATCGCCAAAAGTCTTTGGGAGCGGGAGGAAGGTTTGTCCGGACCGCGTATAACACTCCCGCCCCGCCCCGCCGCGCCTCCGGCTCCGGCCCCAAAGCGGTGATTCAGATCACCGCAGTCCAAGGACGCTGCGCGTCCCCGTGGGCTTTGCGATCCTGAGAGACTCTTTGAGAAGCAAAGCCGGAACCATTGTGTCAATGTGAAGTGTGGTTAAAGACAAGGTAAGGCCATCGAAGCCCAGACGACCCTATGAGGAGACATGATGGGTGAGATTTTGGTCAGAGCCACCATCTGGCTGGCCGTGGCCGGTTGGGCCGTGGGCGCCGGGTGGTGGTGGTTTGGGCGAGGCGCGTGGCCTGGCGGGGAAAGTCTAGCGTTTGGCCTTTGGAGTGCTGGACTGATCTTGTTCCTGGCGCACGTGATTCTGGCCTATGGCGTTTTCTACGGCTGGAGCCAGGCCGTTGCTTATGAAGAAACCGCCCGTCAAACCCACGAAGTGACCGGTTGGCGCAGCGGAATGGGGTTGTGGTGGAACTACGCCTTTGGCCTCGTTTGGCTGGGTGATTTCCTGGTTTGGTGGCGGCTGAGGAGAGACGTCCGTCCGGTGGCCTCCTGGCGCTCGGGTTGGGGACATCGCATCGCGCATGGGTTCATGGCCTTCATGGTGTTGAACGGAACCGTGGTCTTCGGCCAGGGCGCGGTGCGCTGGTATGGAGAGCCGTTTTCGGTTGCCTGGCTTTGGCCGGGATCGTAACGCTTTTCACGGCACGGACATGGAAGAGAACGAAGTAAAGCAGCGGCTGAAAGGCAAGAAAGTGGTTTACCTGACCGCCGGCGCCGCGGGCATGTACTGCGGCAGCTGCATGCGGGACAATGCCCTCGTTTCCTCCCTAATCCGGCGTGGCCTGGACGTGGAACTCGTGCCGCTCTACACGCCCATCCGGACGGACGATGCCGACATGAGCGTGGACCGCGTGTTCTTCGGGGGGATCAACGTCTTTCTCCAGCAGCGCATTCCGCTGTTCCGGCACCTGCCCGCCTTCCTCGACCGTTGGCTGGATCACCCCTCCGTCATCCGGCGGCTGACCGTCAAGGCGGTGAAAGTCGATCCAAAGGAACTGGGCGAGTTGACTCTGTCCATGGTCCGGGGCGAGTCCGGCTTTCAGCGGAAGGAAGTTCGGAATCTGGTAAAATGGCTGAAGGAAGAATCCCGGCCGGACCTGGTCTGCCTGACCAACTTGCTCGTCGGCGGTTCAGCGCCGGCCTTGAAGCGGGAACTGAACGTGCCCATCCTGGTGACGCTCCAGGGCGACGATCTGTTCATTGAAGACCTGGCGGAACCCTACCGTACCGAGGTGCTGGGAGAGATGAAGCGGCTGGCCGCCGGGATCGATGGCTTTATCACCTTCAACCAGTTCTATGCCCAGAAAATGGGGGATCTGTTAGACATCCCACCGGAGAAATTTCACTTCACCAGCCTGGGGATCGACACGGCGGCGTTTGATGAAGTGTGGAAGATTCATCAGGTTAGGGAAGCGCCCGACAAGACCTTGATCGGGTACTTTGCCAGGGTCTGTCCGGAGAAGGGGTTTGATGTGCTGGTGGATGCCTTCATCCAACTGAAGAAGAAACCCGAGGGGGCCGGTATCCGTTTGAAAGCCGGCGGCTGGCTGCCAGCCAAAGACCGGGACTTCTATGAGGCTCAGTTGGATAAGCTGCGGGCGGCGGGACTGGAGGATGATTTCGAATATGTGGGATCGCCCGACTTCAGCGGGAAGCTCGCTTTCTTCAAGGAAGTCGACATTTTCACCGTGCCGGCGAATTTCTCGGAACCGAAAGGGATCTATGCCCTGGAAGCCATGGCTTCGGGCATCCCCATCGTGAAGCCGGACCACTCCGGTTTTCCGGAACTGGTGGAGAGAAGCGGCGGTGGTTTGTTGTTTCCAAAGGGAGATGCCGAAGCACTGGCTCAGCAGTGGATGCGCCTGGCCGGGGACTTCGCGCTGCGCCGCGATCTGGGCGAAAACGGCCGGGACTACGTGGTGACGCACCGGCATAAGGACGCCATGGCAGAGACTACTGAAGAAGTCTTTGCAAAGTTTCTCAGTTAGTTAGGCTTGGGTGGCCCAAAGGCGCGCTGCAGACTGGGGTTATCCACGGACAGCGTGGGCATCCAGGGACCGAGCGGTTTTCTCACCCACCAGTCGCCGGTTTCCCGTTTTTCCTCGGGAGTGGTGAAACGGTATTCATACAGAATGGCGCGGATGTATTTGGGTGGTGTGTCAGGAAAGGGATTTTCTTTCAGCAGCGAAAGCGCGCCCGGGTCGTTCTGGAGCAGTTTGTAAACGTAGTGCACGAGCCAACCTTCGCGTTCGTACCGGCTCATGGCGGCGAACCAGATTTGCCAGTCGATGCGGTAGTGATAGGGCGCGGTGAACGGCGGACGCCGATCCACGGCGGTGGGTTTTCCGGGGAACTCGTATTCTTTCCAAATCGTGTCTGGCCCCGGGTTAGGATCGGAGGTGCCCTCGATCACGATCTCGTAACGCTGCGTCCCCACGGTGCCAAAGGCCCCATAGGTATTCACCAGGTGCAGCGAATTGAAAGAGGTGTTCATGATCTGACGCCGTCCGCCCATGGCGGCCATGTTGGCCACGGGTTGAATGCTCAGAATGCTTACCAGAACCAGCACGCCAAGGGAAACGACAAGCAGGAGACGTTTCTGGAGCCGTGTTTGGGGGGTGTGCCGGGCTCGCGACCATTTCCGAATCAGAAACCTGGGAGTGAAGCGGATCAGGAACCGGTCGTCAAAACAGGCCAGACAGGGGATGAGGGTGAGCCAGTTAAGAAAGGAGAGATTCCCGCTGACAATCAGGAAGACCTGAAAGATCAGCATGAGCGCCCCGGCGAGGCGGATGGAAAGCCGGAGCACCGTGCGGATGTCCCTGGGCAAGCGCGGAAGTTCCGCCAGGATCAGGAGGAACCAGGGCAGGACAAGCTCCACCAAGTGATTGAAGAGCACCCCCAGCTTCAAGGCCCAGTGGGGCAGGTGATGGAGATACCAGCTGATGGCATTGGGAATGGGCTGGGTTTCAAAGTGGTAGAACAGCGCCGTCAAATCCTGCCAGGAACTGTCCCCCCGCAGTTTGATCAAACCCGCGCCCAGCATGATGCGAAACAGCAGCCACCGGAACAGCCAAATGACGATCCGTGATGGCGGCCGCCCTTTGGGAAACATCCGCCAGCGCCACAAGGGGACCAGGAAGCAGGCCAGGAAGGTCGTTTCCAGCGTCTGGATCTCCCAGCCATAGCCGAAGAACAGATTGCCCGCGTGAATGTATGACATGTAGAGAACCCACAGGCAGACCAGTACCACCACGTTGGCCCGTCCGGCCACGACCAACATGGAGAGGGCCACGCCAATCCAGGCACCCGCGAGCAGGACTCCATCTGCCTGCCAAAACCAGAAAAGAGAGGGCAATCTCAGGAAACCTTCCACCTGCCCACCCTGGGACTGAGACACGGTCGCCAGGGTCTGACCAACGGGTAACAGCCCATCTGCTCCCATCAGCGGGAGAACGTGCTGGGTCAGGCTCAGGAACGCCATGAGATAGACGAAACCCAGGAACCTCAGAATCAGGAACCGGGCGAACCAATAGCTGGAAGAGGCCGCTACAGGCATGGAGAGAGGAGGGGATCAGCGGAAATCAGCGCCCATATTCGCAGAGCTGAGAAAAATTCCATAAATGACTGTATCTTTTGATAAAAATAATCGACAAGCGCCTACGTTTTCGATACATTTTTAACACGAGAGCCGGAAGGCACTGTTCAGCGATTCTCATTCCTTGGTTGTTGTTGTGTGAGATAGCTGGATGGTGACAGGCGATAGCCTTCTCGGTTTCTCTGCTTTAGAAGGACGGTGGAAACTCCCCCAGCGTAATGCTGGGGGAGTTTTTTCGTACCGGTATATCGGGAACTGTCCCCGGCAGGGAAGACCGGTTGTCTCGCGAATGGTGCCCGGCGGGCGGCGCTACCGCGAGCCGTGAGCCCGAAGGGCCTTGAAGTCGTTTCTCCCTCTAACGGAACGACGAAGACTTTTTAAAGAACCCCCGCTTGGAGCGGCTGGAGTCCAGTTCCAGCGAAATGCGAAGATAGGTGGCTAGGTCCTCTTTGAGGAAAGGACGGGTTTCGTGATAGCTGACCAGTTCCGCGGCTTCATCCAGATTCGCCGTGGCGTGTTCGAGAAGAACGGGGGAGCGGTCTCCTTCTTCCCACCGGGCTCTTTTGTCTTCAAATCTCAGCGCTCCGGCTCTGAGCCGGAGGTCGTTGTCCAGCCAGACCGCGGCCAGTTCCCAGTGCTGGAACAACATGGGGTGAATGGGTCGGATCCGGGCGGAGTTCTTCCCGTCTTTAGGTTGGTAAATTTCAAACAGCCGGGCGTCGATCAGGGCCGAAACCAATTCGATCAAAGGCGGATCGTCTTTAAGGATGCGGCAGGGTGAGGAAGGGTGGTTACCTTCGAGACGCGTTTCCGGCTGCTTCGGATCCACGGGATGCAGCGCGGCCATCAGGGTGTGAAAGGTGCCCCTCGCATCGTTGCTGACCTTTTGGAATACCGCCTGGGCCTGGGTGGCCAGACAGAACCCAAAACCCCCCATGTTCTGGAAGTGGGTCAGGGAAAGCGTGCCTACGCCGGCTTGTTCGTCGGCTACCTTTTGAAAAGAGAAAATCGTGAAAGGAAGAAGCTGGGGGGCTTCGCGCAGTTCGGCAATCACCTCGGCTTCCAGCTGGGGCTGAACTTCCAGGGCACCGTCGCTGTCGTGGGCCAGGCCAAAGGTAAAGCTTTGAACGATCGACTCGATCTCCGCGGAGTCGACATGGTCCGCTTCCACCTCCGCGAACACTGGGCTTTCCAGATAACTCTCCAGGCTGTCTTTGATGTATTGATAGGCTCCGTCCCTGACCCCAACAATGATGGGAAAGACATTGGTCAGGGCCAGTTGTTCGAAGAGCTCGAACGCCTGTTGAAGCTTCTCGGAGACTTTCTGGGACTTCTTCCCCGTGAGGCCGTACTCCGGAAAGATTGCCTCGAATTGATCGAAGAAGATCACACATTTGGAACCCGCGCCGGCCCCATTCCGGTAGAGCGCCGCCATGGTGTCGGCGGCCTCCACGGGAGCGTTCTCCAGCACCATCTGAAGCTGGGCGCGGAGCTTGTCGTTCGAAATTCCGGCCACGAAAGGGGTCTTGGAAATCAGCAAGTCCACAAACAACTTGGCGGTGGATTGAAACAGCTCGCCGAATTTCTTCGGCGTTCCGGGGGTGACGCGAATGCAGTCGATCTGCCGGTCAAGGTCCTGCTTGAGGATTGGCAACATTCCCGCCTGGATTAGCGAGGTCTTTCCAGCCCCACTTGGCCCGTGAACCAGCACCACCCGGCTGCTGCCGCCACGGCTATTGCAGAAGAAATTGGCGAGTTGGCTGGAGAGTTCCTCCCGGCCCCGAAAACGCGGGCCGTCCGTTTCCTGGAGGGGGCGGAAACCTGCGTATAAATCGCGTCCCCGGAAAAAATCCGGAACGTTCCGGGTCATCTGAGCATAGACTGGATTCATCAAATGATCGGACAAACGGATGAAGCATTCCTGTATCCAGATCGCAAACGGGCGCCGGTCCGTTGCCTGACGGATGGTGGCTCAGGACAGCAGTCCTTCCCCAGTTCTGAATTCCAGGTTCTTCACTTTTACTCAACTAACCGGAGATGGCGAGAGGAAGACGAAAATTTGGCGAAAAATTCGTGATGGCCGCGGCTCTCTGTGGCTTGGCGGCGGTGGTTTGCAGCTACGTCATTCCCGTGGCGCTGGCGCACGGGAGCTACTCGGATCGCCTGGGCATGGCGCTGGTGGAGGAAGGTGACCGCTTGGCGTCGCGAATGGCGGGTCAGCCGGATCGCTTTTCGCTTCGTTTCGAAAGCTGGCGCCTTTGGCCTTCCCTGGCCTTTTCTCTGGGCGCGGCCGCGGTTGGGCTGGGCGCCCTGGGTCTTTTCACGGGCGCCAACCGGTTCTGGGCCGGGGTCACCGCCACGCTTGGTATATTGGTAGGACTCGGTCAGTTGCTGAGTTAGAAAACCCTAGCTTTCCGGCGTGTGGTCCAAGACGATGTCAAAGTGAGCCGCCAGCTCGCCCGCCGCGGAGCCCGGGATAGGGGTAAAGTCCACAATCACGGAGTCCCGCGCCTTCGCGTCGCGGATGCGATTGAGGATGCCGTCCCGCCTGTTCTGCGGCTCTCCCTTGATATAGCACTGCGTGGTGAACTTTTCCGCGCCCTTCTGCTTCACGGCGAAGTGAATGTGTGGCGTGCGGCCCGGATAGGGCACGGGCTTGATGGTGCGGAAGTAGTATTCTCCAGTGGACCCGGTCAGGAACCGCCCGAACCCCTGAAAATTTTTGTCCCGGGAATCGCCCCCCTGGCTTCCGCCGTGGAGATAGACTCCGTTTTGGTCGGCCTGCCAGATTTCCACCACCGCGTTGCGAATGGGCGCTCCGCTGGCATCGAGCAGGCGGCCGCTGAGGTGAGTGATCTCACCGATGGCGGGGGTGATGCTGTCATTGATGACCAGCAGATCGTTGTCGGTATCCAGGGGGAGGTGGTTTGGGTAAAAGGGGCCTTCGGTCTGGCGGGGTGTCAGGGTGAGGGCTTCGGCGAAAGCGCCTGGTACCGTAAACGCGGAGGCTCCCAGGAGTGACAGCTGGCTGAGGAATCGGCGGCGGCCGGAACCGCGAGTAGAAAGGGGGAAATCGTTCATGAGATCAAGTCGGGGTGTAAGGATGCAACCCAGGGAAATGCAAATGGTTGCGAAACCGGGAATCCGTTTGGAAAGGTAGGACGGCCTCTCCGCTACTGAGCGGCTGCTTTGTTCTCTTCTTTAAGGCTTAGTTGGTGCATTAGCTCCAGAATGGCCTCTACGATCTTTGGCTCGGCCTGCTCTTCCAGGAAGCTGGATCTGGCCGGCCAGGTTTCATAGCCACCCAGGTCGAAGTGCCGGCGTGCTGGCAGGTAGCCGTAGTAGCCGTTTGCCAGCTCGATCGTGAAGGTGTCCCGAAACGGGCTCCTCTCTTTGATGGCCAGTCCGGTTTCCGCGAAGACTTCGCAAGGGATCTGCGCGATGGCCAGATCACCCAGGCGGAAGACCTGGATCGGGATGCGGACCGTGTCCGGATAGTCCGCCAGACACAGGGTCTCCCGGGCATACACTTGTCCCCGGCTTAAGGTCTTGGTTTGGTTTTTGGGGGCTTGCATTTCCCGGGCCCAGGCGAGCCTTTTTTCATCCGGCTTGCGCACCGCGAGTTCCAGTTCCGTGGCGGCGGCGGCCAGCGTGATCTGTTCCTGGTGGGTGAGGGTATCTAGAGTCTTCGCGGCTTTTTTCGCGAGGGAACGGCCCACCATTTCCATTCGCTCGAAGGCGGGAGCTTTTTCCGCCGGCTGGCTGTAGTCATTGGCATTGATGTCGCCGCTGGTTCCATTGGCCATGATGCCGACAAAGGCTGGGTCCTGGCGGCCCGCCTGAAGAAGCTCGCCCAGGTGCGCGGCATATACGCCGTAGTAGTCGGCGCTGATGGTGCCCCTGGGAATGCCGCCCACATAGTGCAGTCCATAGGCACTCAGGACGCAGCGCGGCGCCCCGGCGGGGCCGCGAACCGACAGGAGATAGACCTCCGTGTCCACGGGGCCAGCCGGTTTCACCAGACCGTTCCGGCCGGGATTCATCACCACGGACTCTCCTTCCGCGCCGAAGGGATTCTTTCGGGGAGCGTCTTCCGTCACGAACCACCGCCGGTTGTGAACGAAGCGGGGCTCCTCAAAGCTGGACCATCCCATCGCGGCGGATTCCAGCTGGTTGGCGGCCACCTGGATCCCATCCGCGATCCGGATTGCCAGAAAGTCGAGATACTCGCGGTGGCTGGCTTCGTCAGACAAGCCCACCATGGCGCGGGGACTACTGTGGGTGTGGGTGGCGGAAATACAGACGTGGGAAGGCGGAATGCCCAACCGGGTCTCCACCAAACGCTTCGCCTGGTCGATCACCTCCCGGGAGATCACGGTGGAATCCACCACGGCAAAGGCCAGCCGTGTGCTACCATCGTCCAGTACCAGACAGCGGGCGTGGAGTTCGTCGTGCACATCCATCGCCGGACCGTTTTGGGAGATGGTTCCGTCCAAGGGCACTCCCAGCTTAGGCGTGATATTCGCCAAGGCGGCCCCGGCCCGCAGCCCAGGTTCATGAGGGGCCTGACCATTGCCGGGAACCGGCAAACAGAGGCAGAATGACAGGCTCAACGTCGCGAGCAGGAATCGGGGTTTCATCGGAATGTTGAAGGGGGGAAAGTTTCCTGAAGTTTGCGAGCCGGAAAGGAAACCGGCCAGCCGAAAATGAAATTGCAATGAGTGTGGGGACATCAATAATGGCATACCCCCATGTTCAGAATCCCCTTCTTGTTGCTCTCTCCAATCATCCTCCTCTGCGGGGCGGTTCACCATTCACCGGCGCAAGAAGACCCGTTTCGAATCGAACAAAGCGTGGTGCTCACCAGTGGGCCCGATTTGCACTGGTCGCAGTCCCGGGCCGCGTTGATTCCGGAGAAACCCCCACGCGTGATCCTGACCACCCAGGAAATTGAGAAAAAGGGTTCGCATGGTTTTCGTGACCTGTTTTACGTGCAGACCACGGATGGGGCCAAGACTTGGACGGAGCCTAAACAGATCAAGAGTCTGCAACGCACCCGCATGGCGGAGGGACACGATTTCGTGATGGGGGACGTGTGCCCCCAATGGCACGCGGCGACGAAGGTCGTGCTCGCCACGGGGAAGACCTTTGGCTTTCGGGAGGGAGTGAAAGAAGATCGCGGCCTGGAGCGCGTTTCCTATGCCGTCTACTTTCCGGATAAGAATGAGTGGTCGGGTCTGAAGCTATTGGCCATGCCGGAGAAAGATCATGAAGGTCTGGCCTTCCTGGAAGCCAATGCGGGCTGCAACCAGCGGTTCGATCTTCCCAATGGCGAGATTCTTCTCCCCATCCGCTACCGGAAAGATCCAGGGACGCGCGTTTACACCACTATCGTGGCGCGTTGTTCCTTTGATGGCGACACGCTGACGTACCTGGAGCACGGTTCAGAAATGTATATTCCGCGTCAGCGGGGACTCTATGAACCCTCGGTCACGGGGTACGAGGGCCGCTTCTTCGTCACCATGCGCGCGGATCACTCGGCCTTTGTCGCACGCGGTAAAGACGGGATGAATTACGAGCCGTTTGTCGAGTGGACGTATGACGATGGGGAGGTGCTGGGCAGTTACAATACCCAGCAGCATTGGATCACGCACAGCCAGGGGCTCTACCTGATCTACACGCGCCGTGGCGCGAACAACGATCACGTCTTCAGAAACCGCGCGCCGATCTTCATCGCGCGGGTGGACCCGGACCGGCTCTGCGTGATCCGCGATACCGAGCGTATTCTGATGCCGGAAAAGGGGCTGGACCTTGGAGGAGGGTTTGCCCCGGTCCACGTCAGCGCTGACGAAACCTGGGTCATCAGCAGCGAGATGGGCTTTCCCAAGGAGCGGATTGACGAGCCCAATCACGTCCGTCTGGCCAAGATCTTCTGGAAGGAGCCTAACGGCCTGTTCCAATCCACCATTTTCACACCCTAACAAAACCACATGAGCCCCGCTGAAATGGCCCAGGCGTTGCGTGCCGGGCGCACCGTGTTTGGCACCCTGATCGTCTCGCCCTCTCCCCGCTGGCCGGAAGCCGTGCGCGGGTGCGGGCTGGACTTCGTTTTCATCGACACCGAGCACATCGCTATCGACCGGGCGGAGCTGAGCTGGATGTGTCAGGCGTACGCCGCGCTCGGTCTGACGCCATTGGTGCGGATTCCTTCGCCGGATCCTTACACGGCCACCATGGTGCTTGATGGTGGGGCGGCGGGCGTGGTCGCTCCCTACATAGAGAGTGTGGAACAAGTGCGGGCCCTGCGCGGCGCCGTAAAACTCCGGCCCATCAAGGGGCGGAAACTGGAGGGACTGCTAGACGGCGCTCCCGCGGAACCGGACCTGGATCGCTACATCAAAAACGGAGCCCGGAACCGGCTTCTCATCGTCAACATTGAGAGTGTGCCCGCCATCGACGCTCTCGACGATATTCTCGCGGTTCCGGACTTGGACGGGGTGCTGATAGGTCCCCACGACCTTTCCTGCAATCTGGGCATCCCGGAACAGTTCGATCATCCTGACTTTCTAAAGACCTGTGAGACGATCTTTCAGAAAGCCCGCGCCGGGAATGTGGGGGCGGGCATTCACTTTTGGGGCACAGTCGAACAGCACGCGAGGTTTCTCGAACTAGGGGCCAACCTGCTCATTCACAGCGCCGACATTTCCCTCTTTCAGAGGCACCTCCGCCTGGAGCTTGCCGAGTTGAAGAAAACGGCCGGGTTGGAGGAGGGAAGCGTGTCTTCAGAGAATGTGCAGATATAGACCAGGGGTTGCGGAAGGACGGAATCCGTCAAGCCGGAGACAGGCTGGCTTTGCATAGGCCCGTTGCCGAAAGTCTGGAGCCTAAGCGGACTCCGTCCGTTCGATTACCCGGACGGCGTGGATCTGACTGCGGAACTGAGAAAGCGGTATGGGGTCTCCTTCAGCGCGAAGCGGGTCTTTGACGAGATACTCGTTCCCGCGTTTGCCCACCACCAGGACCCAGTGGGGAGCGCCTCCCGGCAGGAATACTTTGACGATGGGAAAATCGCCAGCGCTCAAAGCGTCATCGATCACGTCGTAGTCGATCTGCGTGACGAAGTGGACTCGGCCCTTGCCGCTGGCGGCCTGGTTCACGGCGTCCCAGACAATCCAGCCCCGGTCCGTGTATCCCTGGCGTTCGTTGAGAAATCTGTTCAGCGCGGGCGGATCGTAGATGACTCCCAGATCGTTCAGCCCCATGGCTACGCAACAAAGCAGGCAGCCCGTGTTCCGGAGAGATTCACTGGTGCCGCCCAGGGGATCGTCCGCCCAGCGTTTGTCTCGTTGCGAGTAGAACGTGCCGTCTGGGTCAGGCTCGAGGAACATCCGTTTTCCACCTTTGGGCTCCAGAGCTCCGGGGGTGGATTGCCCAGCCACAAAAAGCAGTTCTCCGTGCAGGTAGAAGAGAAGGAATCCAGACGCGAGGAGTCCGAAAACAAGGGCGACCGCCGCGATGAAAATCAAGCGTTTCATATCACCCTTCGTTACGCGGCCATGGTAGTCACTCTTTCATACGTTCTGGAAACATCAGAAGGGAATAATCCCATCCGTGACTTGGGACTATGAGTCAGGATTTCGTCTTGGCGGAAAGACGAGGAGCGCGTTTGGAGAGAGAGGCGGAATGCCGCGGCCAGCTTATGGATCGGCTCTGGTCTCCGCGTCCAGTTCCGCCCGTGCCTTCGAGAGGGCGGAGGCAAAGATGCCGGCGGGCACGGCGACGATGCCGAGGCCGGTGATGAGAACAAACCCGGTGAAAATCCGGCCGCCCACCGTGACGGGATAGGCGTCGCCATACCCCACGGTGGTCAGGGTCACCACGGCCCACCACAGGCTGTGAAAGACTGAGGAGAAGACGTCAGGCTGGGAGGCGTTCTCAAAGTAGTAGATGCCCACCGCGGATAAGAACAGAAGGATCGCGGCGACCACGCCAAAGAGCACCAACTCGTCTTTGGCGATGAGGAAGGCGCGGTGAAAACGCTGCATGGCGGCGCTGTAGCGGGCCAGCTTCAGGGCGCGGAGAAGGCGTAGCAGCCGAAAAGCCCGGACGGAGCGCAGATCGATCCCCAAGCCCAGGTAAAACGGCAAGATCGCCAGAAGATCGACCACGCCGAAGAACGAAACCGCGTACTTAAAGCGGGGGCGCGAAAGTACCAGCCGGAGCAAGTATTCGGCCGAGAAGATTGAAACAGATATCCATTCGAAGATCCCGAGGATCCTCATGGTCCCGTCGGCAAGATCCGGCAGCGTCTCCAAGGCAAATGTCAGGAGATTGAGGACGATCAGGGCTTGGATGACGTGTTCGAACCATCCGAAAGACACCCGTCCATTGTGATCCCAGGAGACCGATTTCATGTAGCGACATCCTTCGCCGCGAACTGGGCTTCAGGTCAAATTGGATTCTTGCGCCGTCTTCAGGAACCACGGAAACGCTTTACGGGGTCCTCCACCCACTCTGGCAGGGCCGCCAGTTCCTTGACCACGCTGTCGCTCAAGGGCAGACCCCAGGTTTGATAGAACGGCGCCAGATTGCGGCCGCAGGCTTGGGAGAGACGCCGTACCCATTCGTCATTTTTTTCCTGCTGGGTCTTGGGACCTTCTCCCTGTTGATAGGCATTGTAGTCCGCGAACACTTTCTTAAAGGGTTCCCACCCAAAGGCTTCCTGCACCTGGAGGTAGCTCTCCAGGGCCACCCACATGCTCCACTCCTTCTCAAAATTGGCTCCGCCTTTGAAATAGGCATCCATGCGCTGCCTGCGCGTCAGGGGGGCGCAGGCACGGTGAGCGTCATCGCGGGAGATGCCAAAGAATTCTTCTGACACGTAGACGGACCACAGGTTGCAGGTGGTTTCCACGGTGTTGGGCAGGGCCCAGAGATTGTGCTGGTGGTTGTGGCCCAGTTCGTGAAGGAAGCCCCAGTTTCCGTCCTTGCGCAGGGCCGCCGCGTTGACGGCGATCTCGGCATTGGGCCCAGTATGCGCCCCGATGGCATGGCCGGAGTGCAAGGCCCCGGCGGAAGTCTGCCGGTCAAAAGCGATTCTTTCTGCTCGAAAAAGGTGGCGATCCACCACCGCGAGCTCGGCACATTTTTCCACGATCTCATTCCACAGGGTCATGACTTCGTCCGGGTTATCCAGGGTCCGGATGTATTCGGAAGGCAGGGTCAGGATCATCCGTTCGCTGGCCAGTTCGGCCCAGGGGGCGGAAAGCGTCCGGATGCGGGCGCGCCATTCCTCCAGGTCCGTCTCTCCCAGCACGTAGAGAGGCGCTTCCACTCCACCCTGGATCTCGATATCCACGGGATTGGGCCTGTCGCCTTTCTGGCTTGGCGGTACGCCGATGGTGATGGTGCCTCCAAACCCGTTCGCGGCCCGCGTCTCCGTGGACTCGATGGGGAAGGCCCGCCAGAGATCCGGATAGCGATACCACTGGTCTCGTTTGTTCACCTTGCCTTTGTAGTTGCCGATGATGACCGTGTAGCCTTTGCCCACGAGCGACTTCGGCACGGTGACCTGAATCACTTCACCGGGAGCGGCGTAGAGACCGGTGGGGCGTTGCTCCGGGGCCAGGGGGAAGCCCGCGGGCCTGCCAGGGAGCCAGCCTTTGTAGTTCGCATCCAGGGTTAGGTTTTTCGCTACCCTGAGGGCGTCCCCGGAAACGGCGCCGGGATAGTCCGAAGCAGCGGGAATGGCGCGGATCTGTTCCGCGGGAAGGGTGTTGTTGAACTCTGTCTGCAATTGGACGATGGCATCCACTAGCGGGTCTTTGCCGGGAATGATGGGAGCTTCCTTGGTGGGAATGATAGGGCCCACGGCCAGGTTCAACTGGTGGAGCGCCTCCTGAAAGACGGTCAGGTCATCGCCTTTCAAGTTGGCGCCTTCCAGCAACAAGCCGATCAAGCCGGCATTCCCGCGCGCCTCAACATCCTTAAGCCGCACGGCGGCGCCCGTGGGGCCGGTCGCGTCCGCCGGGATCTCCACGGATTCTGGTTTCTTCAGCGACTCGATGATTTCCGCCGCGGACATGACGGCTCCTCCCGCTTCGTCTCCGTCCTCCGGTCTCAGCGCTACAGTGTCAGCCGGGTTCTTCTCTGCCGGGCCGGTAAAGCGGATGCCTGCCGGAGAGATGACGGAGTTGAAATACTCCAATTGCTCCTGGGGACCCGTGCCCGCCAGGACGAGCCCGCCGCCAGCTTTCAAGAACCCGTCCAGAGCCTCCCGGCCTTCGCCAAAAACACCACCTTCCGGACGCACCGCCAGGCAGTAGACGTCCACCTGATTTGCCACGTCCGAAGTCTTCAGAACCGTGGCCCGCATCCCTGCTTCTTCCAAGTGAGGTGCAAGCTTCGCCAGCGACTGGCCCAGGCCCACCCGGGGCGCATTGTTTTTCCCGGCCCAGCGGATGCTGTTCAACACGGCGGCTTCCGCCGGGCCCTCCAGGGTTTCTCCGTCCAGGCAGGCCCGGTCCGCGAATACCACCACGCGACCGCCTTCGGTCCGCTGACCCATGGCCGCGAAAACTTCACCCTCAGGTCCCCGCAGCAAGACTCTCGCGGATACTTCTGCGATCTCCACGGAGGCGGTTTCCCGTGGGGAAAGCTTCCACTCAGTCAACTCGCCAAGGATCAGCCGGGCCGCCGAATCCGGGGGAGCTTCCGCCAAGGTGGAGAGAGTGAAGGCGTTTAAGACAAATCCAATGCCCACCAGGGCCAGAGAGGGGGACCAAAAGTGCATATTAGGTATGTAGAGTTTGTCCGCTCAGCCGTCTTGGACGCTTTACCATAAAGCGCTCAGGTTTCGGCCGGAACTTCCGGGCGGGACACTTTTCGGGGGGATCAGAAGAAATCTCAGCCCGTGGCCGAGTCGAAGTCAAGATCAGAGCAAGAAGCTGAACAGGCTCTGGCCCCAGGCTATGAGGGCGAACAGCAGGACTCCAAAGCGGTGGAGGGCAGGAAAGAACAGTGCATCCAGATTCCGACGAGCAGATTGCCACCCAGCAACACGCTCCAAAACAGGTAGTTGAAACTCTTGTTCGGTTTGTTTTTCCCCAGCCATCTTTCCCAGCCCACGGTTTCCGGAAGACCGATTTGCCTCTCCAGATCCTGGACATATTTGGCGATCATGCCGATGGATTTGTGTGTCCAAAAAGTCTTCACGACAAACAGAGCCGTCAGGATGGCAGGCAACCAGATCAGCCACGGGTTGATTTCTTCAGGGCTGTTTGTGCCGAACCAAGACCAAATTGCACCGGAAGCCACCAGCGCGAAGGTCCGGTCCGAATTGAGGGTCTGAATCAAGGCGATCTTTTCGTTGCTCAGCCCCTGCAACTCCATCTCATAGTGAATGCGGCCCTCTTCCGTCAGCCGGATGGGCGAATTCTCCGTGGGGGTGGAGTCAGGCCCGGGCCCTTCCGCTACGGGTGGAGGTTCAGAAGGTTCAGACATGTGATGGCCCGGATTCGAACTCCCGGCTTTATGAGTCTTTGGAGGTGGGCAATCAAGTCAAATTGCCTGCCCCGTACACCCCCTGGGTAGCAAAGCCATCTCAGACCCTGGTAGTCCACCCGTCCAAGCGGGATGGATTGCCGGCGAATCCGTACAGGGTAATGGAGAGAAGGGTCAGAGGTTGTTCCGAATCGCGTCGTCGAATTCTTTCGCGGCGATGGCCCAACCGTTACCATTCAGATGAAGTTCGTTGGCCCAATGATCGTACTTGAGCTTAGAACAAAGATTGATGTGAAAAACGTTGGGATGGCCGCTGGCGATGAGAGTCAGCATGTCATTGAACCGGTCAATCAGCGCGCGAATGATGCTCCGCGCGGAAGTCTCGTCCCTGTATCGTTTCTTGGCCAAGGCTGGAAGCAGCCAGGGACCGATGAAGCTCCAGTTAAAGGGCAGTCTGCCGACTCCTTTTCCGGTTGGGTCCGCGTACCCGTAGCCATGCAGAAAGATCTTGATGTCAGGCTTTTCAGCGGTGACCCGCGCGATTAGGTCGTTATAGGCTTTGGGCATAGAGACCTCGAAAACATAGTCAACCACTTCATTCCGGAACTCTGTCAGTCCCGCGTCCCGGTGATTGAGAAGACTTTCCAGTTCCACACCGGAAAGATCGTTGCCTCCTCCTGAGAACAGGAAAACAGCGGGATCCCACTTGCGGATGGCTTTAAGAGTCTCGTCGATTTGCGAGGGTTTCTCCTTCCACCGGTTATTGTAGTCAGTGCCGTAGACCATGTTGTCCAAGGTATCTCCCGCCTGGCTAACGCGGTAGATGACATACCTTTTCGTTTTTTCCAGCCGGGCCAGGAGATCTCCTTCGGAGGGGGAATCGATCCAGGCAGGCAGGTAATCGAACCACGAGTCCCCTTCCGCCACACAAACCGTCGCGCTGGGATTGGCGTTGATGCGGGACTCAAAGGTCTCGTTTCTACTTTCCCGGCGGTTGATTCGCGCCGAGGGAGAGAGCGCTCTGCGTGCGGGCATGTCGAGAGAGGCTGGAATTGAAAAGACCGAGATCGCGGCGTCAGGTTCGAAAGTGCGCAACGGCAATAGTGCATCTTAGTTGAGTAAGTAGAGAATTGTCCAGCATAAAGGTCATACCTAATCGCAAACCTCTTTCCCAACCGGGGGCGGTAGAAGAAAAAGGCTGTTTTTCCCAAGGGAGGAAGTCTCCACCCAAACATCGGATCCAGGATTCTAGCCCGCGAACGGGCAGAAAGAGACCGGGAGTTCCAAAGGAACCGCCGGAGCATCGATCAGGAACGCGTTTGGAATCGATTGTATTGCCCCAAGAACAGACCGGGCCCCTTCAATTGGCTGAGAATCCCAAGACTCAGGCGACCCAGCGCAATAGAAAGTGGTACACGGGGACGGGATCGAACCGCCGACCAACTGGGTGTAAACCAGTCGCTCTACCGCTGAGCTACCCGTGCGTTTCCTTTTCGGAAGTGGGGGGAAAGCCGTTTGGCTGACGGGCAGCCGGGCTTTCCGCGGAGGGCATTTATTATGCCCTCATTCTGGTTGGGGGCAAGTTGAAGTCTTCTTGCTTTTTGAGTCCAATTATTCTTCCGGACGAGAGGGCTGCTATAGCGCGCTCAGCGCTTCAAGCGCTGGGGTCAGGGCATTGTTTCCGGGGAGATCGCCATGAACTTCTGAGACCTCGTCTTCGCTGGGTGTCGCCCAAGCCCAGCGGGCCGGGCTGGTGTCGCTCTGCTGAATGACGAGCCGGCCGGGAAGCGTTTTTCCTGCTGCTTGGGCCGCTCTCATGGTGTCGCGCAGTTGGGCGAGAAGGTCGAAGCGTTTGCGGATGCCTTCTTTGGCGGCGGAGTCCTCCGTGAAAGCGCCGCCCCAGGGCGCCTCGATGAGCACTGTCAGTGGGCCCTCGTTGTAATAGCAGTAAAGAAACCAGGCGTTTACGCCGTGTCCTTCGTGGCCCAGCATGAAGTAGTCCGTCTCCGGATCCACCATGCCTTCGACAAAGTAGGAATCGATATCCGAAAGAGCTTCGAACTGAGGGCGGGTCGTCCAGAGCCAGTCCTGTGCTTTTTGCAGCGAGTCTTTCAGGCCGGAGGGAACGGGAGGGAAAGGTATGGCCGCTTCCCGGAGGGCTGTATGCATGCTTTCGAAGCCAGACGAGGTGGTGGTGGTAGTCATGGCGCGACGTTAAATGCTGAAGTTGTGGTAGCCTTCCAGGACCTTGTGGTCCCGCTGCCAATAGCTGGTTCTCTCGGAGACAAAACTCATTAAGGTACTGATCTTGCCGTTCTTTTCGACGGTCTCTTTCTTTTTCACTTCGACGAGAGTCTTTTCGAGGGTTTCGGTCACGTCCTTCTTTCCCCAATCGTCGGGACTGATGATCTTTCCGTTCTTTTCCAGTTCGTCGATGTGGGCTTTTACCGCGGCCAAACGTCCTTTGGCGGCTTTGATGGTATCGTCGTCAAACATGTCGCCGCACATTTCTTCAATGTCTTCGTCGGTCATGGCGCGGATGGCTTTGGCCATGTCGGAATCCACGATCGGCGGCAGGTGAGTGAGGTGAATGCCCCCTTTTCCGACGACATCTTTCGGATCGCCGGGTTCGGGACCCATCGCGAAGTCACTGTCGATCCCTTTGATGCCGGTGATGTTTCTGTTTTTGTCATACTCCACCATGTAGTTACCACGGTGGCGGTCTCCCTGACCGGTAAGGCTGTCCAGGAGTTGAAGCTTGGTCAATTCCCGTTGAGCAATCGCGGGATCGCCGTCGAGCCCCATGACCGAATTGGCCGTCCGTCCGGGAGCCAGTTCCATGACGATGCCGAGTTTACCGTGGTGCAGGGCGAAATCCGTCTTCACGCACACGTCAAAGCCCAATTTTTCGTCGTACTTACTGGTGACGACGGACCGCTCCAGCAAGCGGGGATCGCTTTGGTCCAATCCGAGATGGGAGGGAGCGGTGAAGCGGTGTTCGCCGTCTTCTCTTTGGAACAGCGTCGTCTCATCGTCGTATTTGTGAACTCGAGATCCAGACTCGTAGGTGCCCTTGGTTACCTCATGGGCGGCGCCGGAGCCGAGCACTTTGAGCCGGGATTTCAGGCTTGAGTCAGTGAAATCCGTGATCTTGGACTTTAGAAACTCCTCGCGGACGGCGCGGGAGAGGAGCCGGAGTTGCGGGTTCAACTTCTGCATGTCGGAATAGCCGAGACCTTTGGTGGTTCCTTCTTTGACGGCTTGTTTCCGCACCGCCAGCCCTATGTTGAGAAGGTTCCGGTTCATGCCGGGCAACTTGTCGCTGGAGGGATCTCCGCTTTTCAGGCGGATGCTCATGGTTTCTCCCAGCATGACGTCGCTAAGTCCCTCCTTCAGCTTCCCTTTGTCCAGACCGGGCAGGCTGTCAGAGAAGCCATCCAGAACGTCGGAAAGCTTCTTCTCCACCACGGGCAACTGGTCCAGCAATTCACTTGCGGTATCCAGTTTGGACGGGTGCTCGTGATCTATCTTTCCGAGCAACGTGGTCATCTCGGTGCCACGGGCTACTTGCTGGCGGGCCACGGCGCGGACCAGGGTGGTGAAGTCGGTCTTGTCTTTATCGGTCAGCCGGGTGAGGTCGGCGGTTTTCAGTTTGTCAGCGATCGTGTCGATCTCTTTGTCGCTCAGCTTGCTGAGTTCCACGTCCAGGCGGGTGGAGAGGAGATCCCGGCGTCCCGCCCAGGGGGCGTCGCTGTGCATGTGTTTGACGTCATTGCGCAAGGTCGCCAGCACGTCCGGGTCCTGCACGTCGCTCAAGTCGCCTTTGACCAGGCGGGCGACGAGGTTTTCCACCTTGCCGCTGAACTTTTCATGGCGGGCATTGAAGCGGGTGGCCCGGCTGCTGGCTTCGGTGTCTTTCTTGCAGAAGAAATCGCCGATGCGTTTGAAGGTTTGACCTACCCGGGACCGGAAACGGTCCCAGCCCGTCTTGACGTGAAAGGAACGGCCGATGCCCTTGTCCGAAGACTCGACGGACTTGCCGCTCAGTTTGCTTTCACTCTGCTCCACCGGTTTCGATTCGACCGGGGCGTAGCTCTTTGAGAGCGATACGGTCTGTGTAACGTCCATAGTGCGCGAAACTAAACTTTTGGAAAAATGGTTTGGCTCCTCCGGAGCTTAGGGTGTGTGGACAAATTGGCGGACGGCCCGGCGCGAGACCTTTTTACGGCTGGCAAAGCGCGCCGAGTGCCGTTGGGTGGTCCCAATAGAGTGCGGCGGAATGCAGCCAGGCTTAAAATGGGCCGCGTCTATTGAAAAATCGCCGCTCGCGGCGCTAACTGGATCACCTTTCTGCATCCATTCCGGGCGGTTCGGGGATCTGTCCATACATCCTAGTAGTCCGTCAATTTTGAAGTGAGGGGTGATTGGCGAGGATTTTTGGCCGGGGGGCAAGGCGCGAAGAAGGAGGCTATGTGAATCACAACCGGCTGAAGAGCAACGAAGGCCCCGGCCAAAAAGACCGTTCCGCGTCCATTAGCTAACGCCTTTCGTTTCAGACCAAGCATCTCTCACTTCAAAATTGACGGACTACTAGACGCGGAGGAAATCGGGGGCCGGCTCCTCCGCGGAGGAGTCTTCACCTTCCGCTGAACCCGCCAGATCGAGAAGCTCGTGGGTCCAGGCTTCCGCGTAGTTCACAAAGGCTTCCAAACGGGTCACCGCTTCTTCGGCGGACAGGAGCGCGGTGTCCACTTTTTGGGTCAGCAATATCTCGCCGCGGTCTTCATCCAGCCCCAGCACCGCTCCGCTGGTTCCCTGACCGAAGAGATTGGCCGAAAGGAGGTGGCGAAGGACCGTGGCATTGTCTCCCGGATCCACGCCCACGACGGCGTATATCTGCACCATGTTGCTGTCCGGTGCCTTCTCCAGATCGATCACCAACCGGTCGTCCAGAATGAGACGGCAGACGTTTTCTTCGTTCCACTCCAGATCAGGAGTACCGATGGTGTTGCCGAGGGCCGCGAGAAAATCGCTGGCGGCATTTCCGGAATCGCTCATGCAAACTTTTTGTTTACCGTCCGTTCCCGGCGGGGTCAATCAGCAAAGGCCCCGGGGGACATTTTCAGAAGGGCGCGAAAACCGCGCTTCGGCCGTTTCCCAGAGGAGGAGGCAGCCGCCTGATGAGCCGCCCAGCACCCGGGTTAAGCGCTTGCGGAGAGGCACTCATCATAGGGCCGGGAGAAAACGCCGAATCCACCGTATCGAGTAGGCGGCCGGACGTCCGGATTTCCCGAAGACAGGGGCGGTCGAGGCGGAACTGGGGACGCGGAAAGGAGGCGCGTGAAAATAGTCTAATACTTTAGTGCATCGATCCTGTCACGAGGACCGTTTTATATGGTGGAAAACCGGCGAAAAATAAGGGGTGGTTTTGTTAGGATAATTTTGTTAATGATTCATTTTGAAGTAGTTGCAACCATTGTGAAAAATTTCACAAATTGCCCTTGCGAATATCGGGGCACCCATTAAGGTCGGGGCGAATTTCAGGAGCGACAAGTTGTCCGGCTCCTTATTACTATCACGCTTCCTGCTTTGGTAACGCTGATGATCTTTTCCTCCGGAACAGCCGAAATATCGCCGCTTCTTGCGGTTAGCGTGGCGGCGGAGCCTTTGGCCGCTTTCCTGACCAATTCCATCTTCGTCGCCGCGGTCGTCACGGGCCTGATCCTCCTGGCGGCGCGGAAGGCGACGACCAACATGCAGTTGGTGCCGCACAAGGCGCAGAACTTTTTCGAGTTCGTGGTCGAGTTTCTCTACAACCAGGTGGAGGCCATTGTGGGCAAGCACGTGGCGCCCCGGGCATTTCCGCTGCTCGCCACCATCTTTATCTTTATCGTTTCGGCGAACTGGTTTGGCCTGGTGCCGGGGGTCGGCACGATAGGCTGGGGGCACGGCAGCGGGTTTTTTGTGGATCACGTCACCCGTCCGGTTCTGCGGCCAGCCACGGCGGACTTGAATATGACGCTGGGCATTGCCATCTGCGCCATGTTTGTATGGTTTTGGCTGACCATGCGCGAATTGGGGCCCTGGGGGTTTGTTAAGCACACCTTCGCGCCAAAGGGAGGGATGACGGGAATCGTTGCCTTGGTTCTCGCTCCGATTTTCTTCTTCGTGGGGGTGATTGAGTTGATCTCCATTGCTTTCCGGCCGGTTTCCCTGTCGTTGCGGCTCTTCGGGAACCTGTTCGCGGGTGAGAACCTGCTGCATGCCATGGGGGACTTGGGGCACACCATTGGTCTTGGTCCCGTGCCTGCCTTCATTACCTCGGTGTTGATTCCCGTTCCCTTCTATTTTCTGGAAATCCTGGTGGGCTTGCTCCAGGCCATTGTGTTCGCGCTGCTCTGCGCGGTGTATATCAAGCTTTCCACCACGCACGACGAAGAGCATCACTAGCCGGGCAAGCCGCGCAATCGTTAAAGGCGCGGAACGGACGCGAGACCCTTTTGCCTCCGGGACCATCCAAAGAGAGTGGGCGGTGGCGAATGAAACCAAAGAGACAAGTAACTAGACGAAAGGAACCAAATTATGTTGATGGAACTACTTCCCATGCTGGCTGAAACGACTGGCGCCGCGGTGGACGCCGCTGCCGCTAGCGCCGGTGGACTCGCTCCCAGTGTTAACTTCGGAATGGGTGTCGCCGGTGGCGCCGCCGCTCTTGGCGTGGGCATGGTCGGCGCCAAAGCCGCTGAAGCCGTGGGCCGCAACCCCACCGCTTTCGGTAACATCCTCACCATTTCCATTATTGGTATGGCGCTGGCGGAAGCTATCGCCATTTACGCGCTGGTCGTGGTCTTCGTGAAAGGCTAAGACTGGCGTTCGGCCCTTTACGGCTCTCGAGCCGGCGGGTTCGCGCTTCGCCAAACGATGAAGCGCGAACCCTGAGCCGGACGGGCCAAATGAAAACAATCTCTCTCCAAACCAGGTAACGCCTCACGGCAGAAAATCATGGAAGCAGCAGCAGAAATCTTCGGTATCTCATGGGCAAAGTTGTTAGCCCAGGTCATCATCTTTCTGGCTGTTTACTTCATTCTTTCGAAGTACGCCTTCGGTCCGATTCTCGCGATCTTGGAAAAACGCCGCGAGCGCATCGCGGAGGGAGAGGCCAATCTGGCCAAAATTAAGAGCGATCTCTCTTCCGCCGAAGAGAAGGCGGAAGAAATCATCAGTCAGGCAAACTCCAGGGCTGACGGCATGATCTCGGAAGCGAGAGAAAGCGCCGCCGCTTTCGAAGAGAAAGAGCGCCAAAAAGCCGTGGCTGAGGCCGGAAAAATCATTGCCAAAGCCAACGAAGCGACCGAGTTGGAGCGCGAGCGTCTCCTGGCCGAATTGAAGCGCGATTTCGGACGTCTGGTGGTCGACACCACGGGGAAAGTGACGGGCAAGGTTCTCAACGACGGCGACCGTCAGCGCATCAACGAGGAAACCGCCGGGCAGATCGCTCTCTAAGGCAGGCAGTCAGGTTTTCACTAATTCTTATTTCAGTCTCTTCGCTCACCCAGGAATCACATGAAGCGCAGCAAAGTCGCCCAGAAAACGGCCCGCAAGCTTCTGGATGCCAGCATGCCGGAAGGCAGGCTGGACCTTGGTCGCGTGAAGACCGTCATTTCCCGTTTGGGCGAACTCAAGCCGCGTGGATACCTGTCCATCATTGACGCGTTTTTCCGGCTGGTCCGCCTGGAGGTGATCAAGCACGAAGCCATCGTGGAAAGCGCGTCCGAACTCGACGCCGCCACCAAGGCATCGGTCGAGCAATCTTTGAAGTCCAAATATTCCAGCGACTTGACGCTGGAGTTCAAAATCAATCCCGATCTTATCGGCGGCATGCGCGTGCGGATCGGAAGCGATGTTTGGGATGGTTCCGTGAAGAATCGTCTCGACCGTCTGCGTGAACAGTTTAGTTAACATCCGTCAGCAAGCAGCACTTAGCCATTAGGTCATGAGCAATATCCTTCAGGAACTGGAAGCAGAGATCACGGGTCTCAAAACTTCGGTCACCAAGTCGAATATCGGCGTAGTCCGGGAAATTGGAGACGGGGTCGCCAAGATCGAGGGTCTCAGCGATGTCATGCTCAACGAGATGATTGAGTTTCCCGGCGGTCTCTACGGCCTGGCTCTGAACCTTGAAGAGACGGAGGTCGGTGCCGTGCTTTTGGGCGCCGGACTTGAAATCAAAGAGGGGGACGAAGTCCGCACCACGGGCCGCCTGCTGGAAGTCCCGGTGGGTAAAGGTCTGCTGGGCCGCGTGGTCAACGCCTTGGGTCAGCCGGTTGACGGCAAAGGAGACATCAACGCGGATGTCTTTTATCCGGTGGAAAAGATTGCGCCCGGTATCATTGCCCGGAAGAGCGTCAGCGTCCCGCTGCAAACCGGTATTCTGGCCGTGGACGCCATGATTCCGATCGGGCGCGGCCAGCGTGAATTGATCATTGGTGACCGTTCCACCGGGAAGACCACCATCGCCATCGATACCATCATCGCCCAAGCCAACCAGAACCGCGCCGCGGAAGAAGGGAAGCTGAAAGACCACAAGCCGGTCTACTGCATTTACGTGGCCGTGGGTCAGAAACAGGCCAACGTGGCCCGCACGGTCGCTACCCTGGAAGCCGCCGGCGCGATGGAGTACACCATCATCGTCAACGCTTCCGCCTCGGACAGCGCCACCAACCAGTACCTGGCCCCATACAGCGGCGCGGCCATGGGTGAGTGGTTTATGGACAACGACATGGACGCCCTGATTGTCTTTGACGACTTGTCCAAGCACGCCGTCGCTTATCGCCAGGTGTCCCTGGTGCTGCGCCGCCCCTCCGGCCGCGAAGCGTATCCGGGAGACGTTTTCTACCTGCACAGCCGCTTGCTGGAACGCAGTGCCCGTCTTTCCGAAAAAGCCGGCGGTGGCTCCCTGACGGCCCTGCCGATCATCGAAACGCAGGCCGGTGACGTGTCCGCCTACATTCCGACGAACGTTATTTCCATTACAGATGGTCAGATTTACCTGGAAACGGACCTCTTCTATCAGGGCATTCGCCCCGCCATTTCGGTGGGTCTTTCCGTGAGCCGGGTGGGTTCCGCCGCTCAGACTAAAGCCATTAAGAAGGTGTCCGGCACCACGAAGCTGGACCTCGCCCAGTTCCGCGAGCTTCAAGCTTTCGCTCAGTTCGGTTCCGACCTGGACGAGAAGACGAAGAAGCAGATCGAACGCGGTCAGCGCATCGTGGAACTCTTCAAGCAGAAGCAGTATTCGCCCATCCCGATGGAGGTGGAAGCCGCCACGCTGTGGGCCATGCAAAATGGAGCGCTGGACGACATCGCCGTGGACCAGGTGCAGAACTTCCAGGACCGGCTCCAGGAATACCTGACCACCCGGAAAGACTCGCTGCTCGCCAAGATTCGCGACGAGAAAGCCTTCTCCGACGAAATCGTCGAAGAGCTGAAGTCCACCATCGAAGACTTCAAGAAGACCTTTAATCCCTGATCGATCCGATCGCGCCGAGCAGGTGCCTTTGCCGTTCGCCCTTCTTCCCAACCATCCACCTTCTAAGTTCCTGAATGCCTAATACCCGCGACATTCGCCGGCGCATCAAGTCGGTCAAGAACACTGCCCAGATCACCAAGGCGATGCAGTTGGTGGCCGCTTCTAAAATGAAGAAGGCCCAGGATCAGGCCACTTCCGGCCGGCCTTACGCCGACCTGATGAACAAGGTGCTGGTCAACCTGAAGGATCAGAGCGAAGACGGCAGCCATCCGCTGCTCCAGGAACGGGGCGAGGAGGGGAAAGAGCTGATGCTCGTCCTCGGCACGGACAAAGGTCTGTGCGGGCCTCTGAACACGAACTTGCTGCGCGACGTCGCCTCCGCCACCACGGAAGACACCATTTTCGTGACGGTAGGCGTGAAAGCCCGGCAGTACATCGCCCGGACCAAGCGGGATCTGCTGGCGGACTTTTCCGTCAAAGACCCGGTCTCCTTTGCGGAGTCCAAAGTGATTTCCAAGTTCGTCATGGAGCAGTTCCTGGACGGGAAGGTCAGCCGGGTCCGGGTGGCCTTCACGAACTTCGTGAATACCCTTTCCCAGTATCCGATGATCGAAACCCTCCTGCCGATCCGGCCTATCGATCTTGGGCGGGACAAAGATTTCGTTGGTATGGGCGCCAAGAAAGACGGCGAAGCCGTGGAACTGGCCAGCACGGAGAACGCGGGCAGCGGCTACATTTTCGAACCGGACGCGGAGGTAGTGCTGGATCAGATCGTGCCTCAGTACGTGAACTACCAGGTTTACCAAATGGTGCTGGAGTCCCGGGCTTCCGAGCACAGCGCCCGGATGGTGGCCATGAAGAGCGCCACCGACAACGCGAAACAACTCATCAAAGATCTTACGTTGGAATACAACAAGATCCGTCAGGCTTCGATCACCAACGAGCTACTCGAGATCACCACCGCCATGCGGGCTCTCGAGTAGGCGCGGCGTGCTCCCAGCTAAATATCCATTCCATTCAATTTTTTTAACGTTTCCAGTTTTCCCAACCCACACCATCCCGATTCGCGCCCGGTACCGTTCCGTATTTGAATCGCAAATTCTGATATCCAGTCAAGATGAGTAACGAAGGTAAAATCGTCCAAGTCATCGGTCCCGTTGTCGACGCGGACTTTTCCGATGCCGCCCAATTGCCCGAAATCTACAACGCGCTGCGGGTCGACTACGAGGTACAGGGAGTTTCCTCCTCGCTGGTCTTGGAAGTGCAGCAGCACACGGGTGATGGCTGGGTTCGCGCCGTGGCCATGTCTTCCGCGGAAGGTCTCAAGCGCGGCATGAAGATTGTGAATACCGGCAAACCCATCATGGTGCCCGTGGGAGAAGCCGTGCTGGGCCGCATCTTTAATGTAACCGGTGAACCCCAGGACGAGCGTGGCGAAGTCCGCACGAACACCTACTACCCGATTCACCGTCCCGCTCCCTCTCTGACGGATCAGAGCACCTCTACCCAGATTCTGGAAACCGGGATCAAGGTGATCGACCTTATCTGTCCCTTCACCAAGGGCGGTAAAGTAGGCGCCTTCGGGGGTGCTGGCGTCGGCAAGACCGTCGTCATCATGGAGTTGATCAACAACATCGCCAAGCAGCACGGGGGGTACTCCGTGTTCGCCGGGGTGGGGGAACGGACCCGTGAGGGGAACGACCTCTACGCGGAAATGAGCGATGCCAAAGTCATTGACTTGGACAACATCTCCAATTCCAAGGTGGCGCTCGTTTACGGCCAGATGAACGAACCGCCGGGCGCCCGTCTCCGCGTGGCCCTGTCCGCCCTGGCCATGGCCGAGTATTTCCGCGACGAGAAAAATCAGGACGTGCTGTTCTTCGTGGACAACGTGTTCCGTTTCTCCCAGGCCGGTTCGGAAGTGTCCGCCCTCCTGGGCCGCACGCCGTCCGCGGTGGGTTATCAGCCCACTCTGGCCACGGAAATGGCCGCCATGCAGGAACGCATCACCTCCACCAAGAAGGGGTCCATCACCTCCTTCCAGGCGGTGTACGTGCCGGCGGATGACTTGACCGACCCGGCGCCGGCCAACACCTTCGCGCACCTGGACTCCACCGTGGTGCTGGAACGTTCCCTGGCCGAGCTGGGTATTTACCCGGCGGTGGACCCGCTGTCTTCCGTTTCGAACGCCCTTGCGCCGGAAGTCGTGGGCGAGGAGCATTACCAGGTCGCCCGCGGCGTCCAGGGCGTGCTGCAGCGTTATAAGGACCTTCAGGACATCATCGCCATTTTGGGGATGGACGAACTGAACCCGGAAGACAAACTGACCGTGTTCCGGGCCCGGAAAATCCAGCGTTTCCTCAGCCAGCCCTTCCACGTGGCCGAAGTCTTCACCGGCACGCCCGGTCAGTACGTCCCGGTGGACGAAACCGTGCGCGGCTTCAAGGAGATCCTCGACGGCAAGCACGACTCCGTGCCGGAAGGGAACTTCTACATGAAGGGCGGCATCGACTCCGTCGAGAAGTAACCCTCAATTTTCGCCCGACTCAACATAACCGTCATGGCCATCCGTCTCGACATCGTCACGCCCGAAGCCCGCATCCTTTCAAAGAAGGTGCAAGTCGTCGTGGTGCCCGGGGTGGAGGGCGAACTTGGCGTGCTCCAAGCTCACGCTCCCCTGGTCACTACCCTGAAACCCGGGGAGCTGCGCTACACTGAAGAAGGCAGCAGCGAAGAGCACTTCTTCGCTATCGGCGAAGGGGTCTTGGAGATCACCCGCGGTAGCGTCTCTGTTCTTACCGATATGGCCGTCAGCCAGGAAGACATTGACGAGTCCGCCGTGGAGGAAGCTCTGAAGCGTGCGCAGGATGCCCTGGAGGAGAAGATCGGCGACGAAGAAATCGCCACCGTTCAGGCAGCCATCCAGAAATCGCTGGCCCAGCTTCACGTCAAGCGCCGTCGCAGGCGGGTGTAAGCAGCCTCTGGCTCCGTTCAGTCGCCTTGGATAAGCTATCTCCGGCTCGTCAGGCGGGCCGGGGCCGGACGCACTCCACGCGATCTTTCCGCCGGCCTTGGGGAAAGCCGGGTCATTTTGGCAATGTCCGTGTTTGGAAGGGGCCTGCCGCGTTTCGATGGGGCCCTTGGCGGAAAGAGTTGAATGACCCGCCCGCCGGTTCCGTCAAAGCTCAGCACGAGGGGCTCACTATTGTTTCTAACTGGGCTGGTCTTCGGCGTGGCCGGAGCGCTTTTTCTTTTTCAGCATCAAGTGCTGCTGGTTTCAGGGAAAGAGGTCATCCGCTACAACCGCCTTACTGGCGAAGCTCACCAGCTGAATATCCTCCGGCCACCTGGCCCGAAGTCATCTCCCCCGGTGTCCAGACCGGTTTTGGAGGAAATCACTCTGACGGGCGAGACGCTTGAGGGCGTGGAACTCAGCGGTCATCTGCGGGTGTCTGGAGAGGGATCGACCGAAATATTTTTTGGCAATCTATACAATGGAACGCCTCACCAGGTAATTTCGGTGGTCATTAAGGTTTCGGTGGTGGACGCTGAGGGTCAGGCGGCTTCCCGGCTCTACGCCTGCTCCGTAAACGTGGACCCTCGCGAAGAGACCACGTTCCAGATCACGGTCACCATGGAACACGATCCGGCCGTGGAGCCCGTGGTCACCCTGGAGTCCGCCACCGCTTTGGCGATCAAAAGCCCGGAGGTCACGGAGTAGAACCTTTCGGGCAGCCAGCGAGCCGTAGCGGCTGAATTCAGAAGGCTGGTGTCACGGACGAATTGACGCTATGCTGTTTTTCAGAATGAGGCCGGCGCCACGCCGCGGACTTCCGGACGGAAGGGCCGGATTCTTGCACTTGACTCCCCCCAGGTTACCCCGCCTGAGAATTCTTGAAGCACGGTCATGAAAGCCAATCCCACACCCACCAAATGGAGCCCGCGGCTGGCTTTCATTTTGGTGGTTCTGTCCCACACATGGGGATGGGCGGCCGACGACCGTCCCGGTCCGGGCACTTTCAAAATTGAGCGAATTCAGCGCGAGGAGCGCGATCTCAGGACCACCGAGGGCATCCGGAAAGATGCCCGCTGTATTGAGGCGACTCTCTCCGCCGATCTGGACATCGCTGGGAAAGAGGTGGAGTTTCGGGCCTACTTCTACTCGCGCGACAAGGAAATGGTCTACTTCACCAATGTTCCGGCGGAGGTGATCGAGCGGGGCCGCGATTCTGCCTTCCCTGAGATTTTTGAAAAAGGCGATGACTACGAAGTCTACTTTGAGATTCCGGAGTCCATCCTTTCGGGCGATCGGGAGTGGCGGCGGGTGATTGTGGTCTTCGGACAAGGCGAGTACCTGACCGCCCGCATTTACCCTTCCGACGATCTTCAGGAATATGAGTTTCCAGAGAAAGACAAGGTCATCGTGCCATAGAGACTGAGGCACCACCGGCTGCCAAGTCCGAGTCCCATTCCGGTTTCATTTCCCCCGTGCCTTGAGTTCTTTGGAAGCGGAACCTTCCCGGAGATCTCCGCAAAGTTGACTGAATTCCCGCCGGATCTGGCTGAAATTTCCAAATTTACCATGTTTTTCACCTATTCGTGCCGCTCCTTCGGTGGTAGGTTCTGTCGCCTTCGCCTCCATATCCGTTTCTAGATGCCAACTTCGCTGTCTCTTTCCCTTACCCGCATGTTTCACGCGTTGGCCAAACGGTGGTTGTTTGTGGCCGTTCTAGGTCTTCACGGGCTGTTGAGCTTTACCGTTAGGGCGGGTGAAATCTCGCATCAGGAACTGGGTTTCGTCATGGAAGTACCGGATTCGTTTCGGGCTGTTGTGGAGCCCCAGGGGCTCAACCCCGTGCTCTATCAGTTCGTGGATCGCGAGCCGAGCGTGGGAAATCCGGCCACGGTCGTCGGAATCGAGCGGCTGGGCACCCTGATTCGGCCAGGGCATCGCATGGATCCCGGGAGCCTGACTTCCATTCAGGGAATGACCGTTTCCATGGAAGCCTCTGAGTGGAAGGGCCTGAACCTGGACGTAATGAAACAGGCCATGATGCTTCCCAAAGGCGGAGAATTTGTCGTTTACACCTGCCAGTTTCCCCTCGCGAATGAAGCCGTTCAGCTTCAGGTGGGCGGCTCCAGTCAGGGGGATGTGGACGCGAGGAGCGTGTTCGAACAGATCGTGGCATCTTTCGAAAACACCCGGCCACTGCCGGCTGAGAGCGATCCGGCCTCTCACGATCACGCCCATGCGGTTCAAGAAGCCGGCGGCAGCCGCCAACTGGCCGGACCGGTTGCGATGTCCTTTCCACTAAAGCCTATTCTGGCGGCCGGTGGTCTCGTGGTGGGCTCGGCGATGATCCTGCTACTGCTGCTGCGCGGCCGGAATAAGACCTCGGCTTCCGCGCCCGCCCAAGAGTAGGGAGGGAGTAGAAAAGACCGTCTTTCCGTATGTTCGGGTCCGTTTCGGTTGTTTCGGTCCTTGACGCCTGCCTAGGCGAGCCGTGATGTAGTTCACGAGGCTTCCTCTTGAACTTTCCTTCACTGGCAAAGATTTGGCGCGTATCGGCTGACTGGCTTGGCGGCATGCACGGCCGGATGAGCGCCGTCAAGATTCTGATGCTGGGCTATGCCTTGGGCATCCTGCTGGTCTTTGGCGGGCTATGTCTTCCTTTCAGCCAAGGTCCTGACCGCAGTGGGGAGCCGCTCTCCGCCATGGACCATTTGTTCCTGGCTACGTCTGCCGTGAGCACCACGGGTCTCATCACTGTGGATCCCGCGTCTTCCTACAGCTTTGTGGGGGAGCTGATTCTCCTGATCGGTTTTCAATTGGGGGGTCTCGGTCACATGCTCATGGGGTCGTTTCTCATCATGTCTTCCCATGGCCACCCTTCGGTGGCACGCGTGGGAAAGGCCATGTTTTCCCTGCCGGAAGACTTTCGCACCTTTCATTTCATCCGGCATGTGGTGGTCTTTACCCTGCTGGTGGAGGGAGCCGGGGCGGTGGTCTTCTTTTTGGCGTTCTCAGGAGCGGGAGTCGAAGCGCCATTGTGGGCCGCTGTTTTTCACGCGGTGTCGGGTTTCTGCACGGTGGGACTCAGTCTCTTTCCCGACAGCCTGGCGAGCTTTCAGGGAAATCCCGTGGTGGTGTTGACCATGACAGCCCTGAATTTGCTTGGCGCCATCGGGTTCATCGTCATGAATGATGTCTACACCAGTCTGCGGAAGAAGGATTTACATATGACCCTGACCTCGCGTGTCATCCTGGTGGCCACTGCTGGCGGTCTCCTGCTTGGAACCTTCCTGCTCCTTTTCGAACCCACCTTTGCCAAACTGCCGTTCGGAACCCGTCTCGAGGCGGCGTTTTTTCACACGGTATCCGCCATTACCACCACGGGATTCACGACTTTTTCCACCTCGGCGTTGGGGAGTGCCGCTGTCATCTGTGTCCTCGTGCTGATGGTGCTGGGGGCATCGCCCAGCGGAACGGGGGGCGGCCTGAAAAGCACCACCTGGTCCGCCGCCATCGCGACCGCTCACAGCGTGATTCGCGGACGAAAAGAGGTCACTTTCTTTGGGCGCACCGTGCCGGAGAGCCGTCTGCGGGCCGCCTTTGCTTCGGTGACGCTGTACTTCCTATTCTTCGCGGTGGGGGTTTACACCTTGAGCCTCTCCGGCCGTCACACCACGCAGGATCTGGCCTTTGAGGTCGCGTCAGCGCTCAGCACGGTTGGCCTCTCCCGGGGCATTACGGGAAATCTCAATACCTGGGAGACGCTGGCTCTGGTCCTGCTGATGTATGTGGGCAGGCTGGGGGTCATTTCCTTCAGCCTGGCCGCGCTCAGCCATGTTCCCCACCCCGTTGAAAACGAAAACGAGGCGGAAGAAGAGAGCGAGCCGAAGGGGGAAGAAGACCTCGCAATCGACTGAGCGCTCCCGGTGCCTGGACTTTCATTCGAGGAGTCCCGCCACAAAAAGAAAGCCGCCCGGCTTTGCATGAAGGCCGGGCGGCTTAGCTATTGAAGTAGAATTTGGTGCGAGGATTCGCCTGGCAGGTTCCTCAGGAACCGGGTGCCGGGGCAGGCTCTTCCGCGGCAGGCCCAGTCTCGGGAGCAGCCGGCTCAGGTGCCGGGGTGGGTTCTGGAGTTGTGGCCGGTTCCGGAGTTGGGGCCGGAGCGGGTTTGGGCTTCGCGGCGGGAGCTGGCTTGGGGGCCGGAGTAGGTTCCGGTTTCGCGGCCGGAGGCGTTTCAGCCGGCTTCTCATCCAGCGCGTCCTGTACTTTTTCAGTTCCCTCCTTGATCGCCTCTTCCACCTTCTTAGCGGCTTCCTGGGCCTTTTCTTTGCCTTCCTTGGCCGCTTCCTTGATGGCTGCTCCGGTGGCGTCCGCTGCTTCTTCGATTTCTTTGCCTGCGTCTTCCATGGCCTCATCCACCTTGCTCGGAGGCTCCGGAGTTTCGGCTTCTTCCTCGGAACAACTGCTCAGGGAGACAGTGACCGCCACGCTGAAGAGAACGGCGTAGAACGAGCTTAGAATTTGTTTGAGTTTCATTATTCGATTTTCGAGTTGGTTATTGGGAGAAGGATCTCCTGCACACGGGATGTTACGTCCCGAATAGAGAGGAGGGTGAGGCCGTCTAGCAGGTATTTCAAAGAACTTTAACTTAGGCCGCTGATTTTTACCTGACTCTCCAAAACGGTTCTAAGTGCCGCCGCCATTCTCCGGCCGGTCTGGCGTTCTTCGTCCACGGCAAAGACGGCGCCGGATTCCAGCAGTTCATGGACGAAGCGGTTGTATCGCGCCCTTGCAATGATGGGGACTCCGGGCGCGAGTTCGCGCGCTTTCTCAATGATCTCGATGATGCCCCGGTGGTCGGGAATGGTGATCACCAGGGCCCGGGCCTGCGGAAGATTCAAGTGGAGCAGTACTTCCGAGTGTGTTCCGTCACCGATGTAGGCCTGAAGGCCCATGGATTGGGCCAGGTCGGTGTTGGTTTGGCGCATGTCCAGAACCAGCATGGGAATCTCCAGCTTACTCATTTCCTCACCCACCCGCTGTCCCGAAGGACCGAAGCCGATCAGGACAATGTGGTCCTTCATCCCGAGCTCGCCGGTTTCGTCCCCGGCGGGGCCGGGGCCGGGTGTTTCTGCCTGGTGTCCTTCCGGCGGCTTCCGGCCCGGCACTCTTCGTTCGAACCACCGGCCCGCGTGCAAGGCGCCGCTGGCCAGGAAGGGCGTAACAAACAAGGAAATCAGGGTGGAAGAGACCAGCAGTTGGAAGATGAAATCCGTGAACAAGCCGCCGCCTTTGGCAATGCCCGCGATGACCACGCCAAACTCGCCCACCTGCGCCAGCGTGATTCCAGTGGCCACGGCGTGGCGGACCGGGCGGCGGAAGAGCAACACCACGAGGGTAATGATGGTGGCTTTTCCGGCGACCAGGCCGGCCACGGTCAGGAGAACCGTCAGCCAGTGAGCCAGGATCCAGCCCGGATCTCCGAGCATGCCGACCGAGACAAAGAACAGCGTCACGAACAAAGTGCGCAAAGCGCCAATGTCCGAACGGACTTGGGTGGCAAAGGGGGACTCCGCCAGCATCACACCCGCCACAAAAGCGCCCAGAGCGGGAGAAAGGTTCATTGCGTGAGCCAGGTAGGCCGATCCCAACGCCAGCACGACGGCCAGCAGGATCAGAAGCTCGCGGTTCCGCATGAGCCCCAGCGTGCGGAAAAAGCGCGGCAACAGGTGGTTGGAGATCCACAGGAAACTCAACACCAGCACGAGGATGAGGCCGATGGCCTTTAGCAGGCCCAGCGCCAGGTCTGCTCCGCTGCCGGTGCCGCCTAACATGGTCACCAAAAGCACCAGGGGAACCACCGCCACGTCCTGCAGCAGCAGAATGCCCAGGCAGGCGCGGCCGTGCACGGCGTCCAGCTCGCCCCGGTCGATCAGGAGCCGCAGCACACAGGCCGTGGAAGACAGGGCCAACACCGCCCCCACCGCCAGAGCAGGTTTCAATGCCATGCCTCCCAACAAGCAACAACCCGCCGCCACGAAGAGCGTCGCCACCACCTGGAGGCTTCCGCCCAGCGCGGCGATGTTGCCCAACTGCAAAAGCCGCTTGGCGGAGAACTCCAGCCCGATGGCGAAGAGCAGCAGGGAAACCCCCAGCTCCGCCACCACCGGAACGCCGGACTGGTCCTCCACCACGTTCAGCATGTAGGGGCCCAGCAGCGTGCCAGCCAGGAGGTAGCCGAGGATGGCGGACTGCTTGAATTTTTCGAACAGCGCGCCCAGCCCCAGGGCCGCGCTTAGCACGCACAGAATCTGAAACAGAATGCTCCAGAAATCCGCCGCGGCTTCGTGGTGTTCCATGGGAGGGCTTTAGGGCTTTAAGAGGTGGGGGATTGGAAGGAAAGCAGGTGCCACAGCCGTGGGTTTCGTCCGGCCAATCTAATGGGCAGGCGAGAAACCTTCCAGCTGCCTCGGAAGAACGGAGGGGCCGTCTTTCGATGCCGCCTGGAGTCTTTCACTAGAGCCGGACGACGGCAAAAGTCCATCGCGAAGACATGCGCGGGCGGCACAAGTGAGACGGTCAAAAACCCTCTCTGGCTCTTTCCGGTCAGTCCTGTTTTTGGGGAGGCGCCGGAGCGGGTGCGGAGGACACGGCCGTTTGAGTCTGGCTGGTCTGGGTCTGCGATTGGATCTGGACCTGGGTTTGCGCGGGCGCGGCCGGGGTCGCCTCTGGTTGCGCGGGGGCGGGCGTTTCATCGTCCAGGGGCTCCACGGTCACGCCGATGGTCAGCCGCTGGCTTCCACCGCCGACCACCGTGCCGCGCAACGGGCTGATGTCAGAGTAGTCCCGGCCGTAGGCGACCCGGATGTGGCCGTTGGTGGGAATGACGTCGTTCGTGGGATCGTATTCCGTCCAGCCCAGGCCCGGACAAAATACCGCCACCCAGGCGTGCGTGGCATCCGCTCCCAGCAGGCGGGGCTGGCCCGGCGGCGGTTCGGTGCGCACGTAGCCGCTCACGTAGCGGGCAGGCAGCCCGAGAGAGCGCAGGCAGGAAATTTGCAGATGGGCAAAGTCCTGGCAGACGCCCTTTCGCTTTTCCAGCACCTCCATCGGTGGCGTGGAAATGGTCGTGGCCTTGGGATCGAACTTAAAGTCGGTGTGGATGCGGGTGGTCAGATCCATCGCCGCCTCCAGCAGCGGCCGGCCCGGCGGAAACGAAGGCGCGGCGTATTCGCGAAAGGCTTCCTTTACCGGCACATGACGGGAGGGGAAGCAGAACTCGTAGGCGTGCAGGCACTCTTCCGTGCGCTCCCGTTTCACCTGGTCGCGGACGCTTTCCCAGGGGAAGGACGCATTCAGGTAGGGGGTGGTCTCCGAGGAGACGGTGACGTGGCTGACCGTGGTGACTTCCAGGCGGGAGTGCAGGTCCTGGATCATGAAAAAGTCCACCGTATTGCCAAAGTAATCCCGCTTCTGGCTGAGCTTGTCCGGCCGGGGACTGACCTTCATTTGAAAGTCCGCCACCTGTTGGTAAGCATTGTGCAACGGCCGCAGCCGGGCCGCGTGGTGGGAGATCGAAACCCCTTGGCCATAGGCGTAGGCGGTCAAATGTTCGATGCGGTAGCGCACGGCGGTAGGGGAGGTGGAAAGGAGGTTGGTGGGGAGAGTGAGTAAGGAAACAAAGTCCGTCCGGTGGGGCGGGCCTAGCCCTTGGGCGGACGGACCCGCGTTTCCGCGGTGGACTGCTCTAACTGAAGCAGGGAGAAATACTGACGGTCCAGGTCCGAAGACACTTCGGCAAGCTGGGGCTTCATTCCGGACAGCAGGAGCCGAATCTCGTAGAGGATCTGTTTTTCGTGATCGGGTTCGCGGGCTCCCAAGTCCATGGTACGCAGTTGAGCCAAGGCCCTCACCGTGACCTTCCGGCCCTCGGTGAAGAACGCGCGGTTTTTCTCGACGGGCAAGGCTGCCAGTTGAGCGTCCAATTCCTCGATCTGTGCCGCCAGGGAGCGGGGGTTGGCCGAGTCCAGCAGGAGGGTATCCAGCACGGGCAAGAGTCTTGGCTCGAAGAGATAGCGCTGCCGGTAGGTGATGGAGCTGTCGAAGACCTGAAGGACGGCGTCCAGGCAGGTGCTGCGGGCGGGCTCTTCTTCCTCCAACACCAGGGTGATGAGGTTTGTCACGTAGGTGGCACGCTCCAGCCGGCGGCCCAGGTCCAGGAAACGCCATCCCGGGTTCCGGGTAGTGTTTTCCCGCGCCATGCCGCTTAGGGCGGCGTGCAGGGTGATCAGGTTGTCCAACACCGGCAGCATGTCGCTGATGGGGCCGGTCGGGGCGGGGCGTTTCAGGTCTTCGCCCAGGCTCCGCACGATGCGCCAGGTGTCCAGCGACAGGTTGTCCCGGGAGGAGGCCGCCAGGCGCTGGAGCTGGCCGTTAATGCGGCGCAGGCTGCCCAGCATTTCCTCGTTAAACACCGCGTCCTTCAGGGCATTTTCCAGGGCGGCGATGCCCTGCGCGGCGGGTTCCTTCCGCCAGGTGGGCGCCAGGAGCAGGCCTAACTGGCAGAGCAAATCCCAGATGGGCCCCACCTCAGTCAGCGAGCCAAAGCCGCCTTCCGAGGAGAGGGGAATGATGACGCTGCGAAGCAGCCGGGTGGTGAACTCCGAGCGCTCCGCGTAGCGGCCGATCCAGTAGAGATTGTCCGCCGAACGGCTCGAGTAGTGCACCCGCCGCCGGCGAATCACAATGGGGAAGCGAGTCTCATACTTTGAGAAATAAGCCGGGAGAGGTTCCTCAGAGAGCACCCAGGTGTCCTTGCTGCCGCTGCCCTGCTGCATGGAGATGCCGGGAGCGGTCTGGCTTTCGCCCGCGACCCGGGTCAGGCCGCCAGGCATGACCTGGTAGCCGTCTTCGTGGGCCACCAGGAAGACGCGGATGGACACGCGCCGGGGGCGGAACCCTTGCGAAGACCACACGGGAGCCTGGGAAAAGGTCACGGACTCCTGGGCGACGTAGGCGAAGGGGTCCCGCTCGACCTGCCGGATGAGGGCGGCGCGCTCCGCGGCGGGCATCGTGCCGCCAAAGCGGACCGGAATGGTGCCTTTTTCAAAGGCGTGTTTCACCACCAGCCGGTCGATTTGATCCACCGCGGTCTTCAGGGCGGGTTTCTGGCCACACCACCAGGTCGCCACGGAGGGGATGTGTAAATCTTCGTTCAGCAGGCGGCGGCACAGCACGGGAAGAAAGGCCATGATGGCGGGATTCTCCACCACGCCGCTGCCCGGCAGGTTCAGCACCGCCACGTTACCCGCCCGGACGGCCTGGAGCAGGCCCGCCACGCCCAGGCGGGAGTCACTGCGAAGTTCCAGCGGATCGCTGAACTCGTCATCCACGCGGCGCCACATCACGTCCACCGGTTGCAGGCCGTCCAGCGTTTTGAGGAAAACGCGGTCGTCCCGGGTGGTCAGGTCTTCACTGGAGGCCAGGGTCAGGCCCAGGTAGCGGGCCAGGTAGGCCTGTTCGAAGTAGGTCTCATTGTAGGGCCCCGGCGTGTACATCACCACATGGGGCTGCTCCCGGGCGTTCGGCGAAGCCGCGGCAAGTGACTCGCGCATCCGGTCAAAGAAACGGGCCAGTCGCACCAGGTGACATTCCCGGGCTACTTCGGGAATCATGCGGCTGACGACCAGGCGGTTTTCCAGCCCATAGCCTGTTCCGGAGGGGGCCTGGACGCGGTCCGACACCACCCACCACCGGCCGTCGGGGGCGCGGGCCAGGTCCACCGCGTAAAAGTGTAGAAAATGTCCGGCGGAGGCAGGCAGCCCGTGGCAGGGACGCAGGAACCGCTGATTGGAGAAGAGCATTTCCTGCGGCAACAGGCCATTGCGGATCAAGTTCTGGGGTCCGGCCAAGTCGGCCAGGACGGCGTCCATGAGGCGGGCGCGCTGGATGAGACCCTTCTCCAACTGCTGCCAGTCCTGCTGGGTGATGACGAAGGGAATGGGGTCCAGATCCCAAGGCCGGTCCGTGCCCTGGGGGTCGCCATAGACATTGTAGGTGACGCCGTTTTCCCGGATGACCCGCTGCGCCTGGTGCCAGCGCTCGGAGAAATCGTCCGGCCGGATGCGGTCGATTTGCTCCAGGAAACGGCTCCACCCGGGCCGAATGGCGCCGGATTCGTCCAGAAGTTCGTCGTAAACGCCTTCCTCCGGACGATAGTTCTTCAGCCACCGTTGGAACCGGTTCGGCTCAGCCTGCTTCCCTGGTTCTGGCTTTACTGTCAGCGTTTCATCCATTCCGGGAGAACCCTACCTCCGTCTGCAGGTCCAGGGTAAGAGGAAATTCACGATTGATGATTTCCACTGGGGGCTCCACCGGGCCAGGGGTGTGTCCGAAGGGCACAAAGCGGGACCGGCGACGCCCTTCCGCGGCGTAAGCGTTGACCGGATAGTCCGCGTAGGACCGGCCGCCAGGGTGGGCGACGTGGTATTCGCAACCGCCGATGGAGCGTTTGCCCCACAGGTCCACGAGGTCAAAGGTCAATGGACCGTGGGTGGGTACGGTGGGGTGCATCGCGGAATAGGGGGACCAGGCACGGTAGCGCACCCCGGCCACGTATTCGCCTTCCTGGCCGGTGGGGTGCAGGGGCACCTGGCGGCCGTTGCAGGTCAGGATGTGGCGCGGGTCGGTCATGCCGTTCACTTTCACCTGCACGCGCTCCACGGAAGAGTCCACGTAGCGGGCGGTGCCGCCGGAACTCTGCTCTTCTCCCAACACGTTCCAGGGCTCGATGGCCTGGCGGACCTCCAGATTTACGCTTTGCCGGGAAATGTTGCCAATTTCCGGGAAGCGGAACTCGAAATGCGGCTCGAACCAGGCGGGATCGAAGGGCATGCCGGCGCGTTTGAAGTCGTCCAGCACGTATTCGAAGTCGTCCCACACGAAGTGCGGCAGCATGAAGCGGTCGTGTAGCGTGGTGCCCCAGCGGACCAGCTTTTCCTCGTAAGGCTTGTCCCAGAACCGCGCGATCGCGGAGCGTACCAAGAGCTGCTGCACGAGACTCATGTCTGGGTGGGGCGGCATTTCGAAGCCGCGCAGTTCCAAGAGACCCAAACGGCCCGTACTGCTGTCCGGAGAGTAAAGCTTATCGATACAAAACTCCGCGCGGTGGGTGTTTCCGGTCAGGTCCACCAGGAAGTTCCGCAGCACGCGGTCCACCAGCCAGGGGCACTGTTGTTGGATGGTGTTGCCCTCGGGCAGTTGCTGGAAAGCCGTCTCCAACTCGTAAACCATGTCCATCCGGGCTTCGTCCACGCGGGGAGCCTGGCTGGTGGGGCCGATGAAGAGTCCGGAGAACAGGTAGGAGAGGGAAGGATGGTTGTGCCAGTAGCGCAGCATGCTCTCCAGCAAGTCCGGACGCCGCAGGAAGGGGCTGTCCAGCGGTGAAGCGCCGCCGACCACGATGTGGTTGCCGCCTCCGGTGCCGGAGTGACGTCCGTCCACCATGAATTTTTCCGTGCCCAAGCGGGTGGTGCGGGCGTCTTCATAAAGGCCCCGCGTAATGTCCACGAGTTCCTCCCAGTTGGTGGCGGGGTGAACGTTCACTTCGATGACCCCTGGGTCCGGCGCCACGCTGATGACATTCATGCGGGGATCGCGCGGGGGCTGATAGCCTTCCATCATGACCGGGGCGCCCATTTCGGAAGCGGTGTCCTCGATGGCCGTGACCAGTTCCAGGTAGTCTTCCAGCCGCTGCAGCGGGGGCATGAAAATGCGGAGCTTCCCTTCCCGGGGCTGGATACACATGGCGGTGCGAACCAGGAAATCGTAGGACTCGCCGCGTTCGGGCCGGAAATCCGCCGCGATCTTTTTCCACATGCGGAACTCTTCCTCCATGCGCGCCTTTTCCCGGTCGCCTTCGCCACCGAAACGCTGCATGCGGGGGCCTTCCTCGCCGGTTTGAGCCTCGCCCCACAGGCCGCGGAGGCGTCCCTCGGGAAGAGCTTCCCGGGGGATGGTCGGGTCCAGGGGGAAGGAGAGGTAGCCGAAGTCGTCCGTGGTCCAGGGCAGACTGTCCAAAGGCAGGCGGTAGCCCATGGGCGAGTCGCCCGGCAAGAGCAGGAGTTTTTCCTGGCGGAAGAACCAGGGGCCGGAAAGCCAGCCGCTCTCGGAATTGCCCCGGGTCAGCGGCAGGGTGTGGCCAACCACTTGGTCGATGCCTTTTTCGAAGACCGCCGCGAGGCGCTTCCGCTCCATTTCGTCGGACAGCTTGGATTCGTAGGGATCCACGTTCTCCGGCAGGCGCCGCTCTTTCCACATGTAGTACCAGGCATCTTCATAGCCGGGCATGAGATACTTCGGATCGATCATGAGGCGCTTGGCCAGCTTCTGACCGAAAGCCTCTGACTCCTTGGCGGAGTGACCGTAGTCGACGTTTTCGTCTCCGATGAGGGACTCGTCCTCCCACACCGGCACGCCGTCCTTGCGCCAGTGAATCCCGAAGGTCCAGCGGGGCAACTGTTCGCCGGGGTACCACTTGCCCTGACCGTGATGGACGAAGCCGCCGGGTGCGAAGCGGTCCTTCAGTTTCTTGAGGAGGATGTCCGCGAGCCCGCGTTTCATGGGACCCATGGCGGCGGTGTTCCACTCGTCGCCTTCCATGTCATCAATGGACACGAAGGTGGGTTCGCCACCCATGGTCAGGCGGACGTCGTTGCGGTTCAGGTGACGCTGCACCTTCTGGCCCAGGGTGTAGATGGCTTCCCACTCTTCATCCGTGTAGGGCTTCGTGACGCGGGCGGTTTCGTGCACGCGTTTGACGGACATCTCGAATTCGAATTCGCTCTCCGCTTTCGTCATCAGGGCGCCCGACACCGGGGCGGCGGAGGCGGGGTCCGGCGTGGCGGCCAGCGGAATGTGGCCTTCGCCCGCGAAGAGACCGGAGGTGGGGTCCAGGCCCACCCAGCCCGCGCCGGGCAGGAAAACGTCTGTCCAGGCATGGAGGTCGGTAAAGTCCTCAGTGGCACCTTGCGGGCCATCCAGCGCCTGAACGTCCGGCTTCAACTGAATGAGATAACCGGACACAAAACGCGCCGCGAAACCGAGGTGGCGAAGGACTTGCACCAGCAGCCAGGCGGAGTCCCGGCAAGATCCCGAGGCTTTCTCCAGCGTTTCTTCCGGAGTCTGCACGCCAGGCTCCATGCGGACGGTGTAGTCGATCCGCTTTTCCAGTTCCTGGTTGACCCGCACCAAGTAGTCGATGGTCCGTTCGCGGGGGTCTGCCTCTTCGCCCCCTTTGGCGATCTTTTCCCGGACTTCTTCCGGAGAAGGAACCAGGCTCTGGAAGTGATCGACAAGTGACTGGAGCTTGGGACCGGCTTCAAGTTTCCGGCGAAAGGGCTCCAGTTCCGTGCTCAGGACTTTCGGATATTCGAAGGGCCAGTGCTCTGCCTCGTCATCCAGGAAGAAGTCGAAGGGGTTGATGGCGCTGAGGTCCGCGACCAGGTCCACCTCCACGGTGAAGTACTTGACCGTTTCCGGAAAATCGACCCGGGCCTGGAAGTTCCCCTGGGGGTCCTGCTGCCAGTTCAGGAAATGGGGTTCCGGCTTGACCTTCAGGGAGTAAGCCAGAATGGGCGTCCGGTTGTGCGGCGCGGGGCGCAGGCGGATGATCTGCGGACCCAGCGTCACGGCGCGGTCATACCGGTAGGCGGTGCGGTGGTGGAGTGAACAGTGGATGGACATGGGTGAGAAAAGTGGTGACCCTATGAAGGCGGGCGCGACGTTACGCCATACGCTAAGAATTTCAGTCAGGAGTTTTTGAAATTCATGGCATATATCGTCAGGGCGGACTTTTGAGATAGCAAATTCGATGCCGCCAGGATTTTTGGTTCCCGTTCTCCAGCAAGTGGTTCCATGGAGGAATTTTCCCCTCGCCTCATGGCTTGACCTCTTTTAGAAGAGGAGGCCAATGACCCCCGTTTGGATCCTCTTAACCGGCATGGCCGTGGTGGTGGGCAGCATCCTGCTGCTGCGGCTGCACGCATTTCTGGCCCTGATACTGGCGGCGCTGGTGGTGGGCGCCCTCACGCCTGAAGCCACCGTGGAAGCCTACTGGCTGGGGGAGGGGCTTTCGCCCGCTGAAGCGAATGAATTGGCGAGCTCTTCTTTTGTGGGATGGGTGGCGAAGGGTTTTGGAGATGGCTGCGCCAAGATCGGTATTCTCATCGCCATGGCGGCCATTATTGGAAAGTGCCTGCTGGACAGTGGGGGAGCGGAGCGGGTGGTGCTGTCGCTACGGAATGCCTTTGGCGAAAAGCGGACCCCCATGGCCTTTTCCGCCAGTGCCTTTACGCTGGGGATTCCGGTCTTTTTCGACACCGTCTTTTACCTTCTGATGCCCCTGGGCAAAGCGTTGCGCTCCCACACCGGCCGGGACTATCTGCTCTACATCCTGGCCATTGTGGCGGGAGCGACCATGGCGCACTCCCTGGTGCCGCCCACTCCGGGGCCTCTCTTCGTGGCGGCGGCTCTGAAAGTGGATGTGGGAGTGATGATCCTGGCGGGCCTGGTGGTGGGCCTGGCGACCGTGACGGCGGGTTACCTCTACGCGGTGTGGGCCAACAAACGCTGGGACCTGCCCCTGCGGCCTTCGGCGGAACTATCGGAAGACGAACTGGAAGCGATGGCAAAGCGGGATGCCTCGACCTTGCCTCCGTTGAGTCTGTCGCTGCTGCCCATTCTGTTGCCCGTAATTCTGATTGGCGGGCAAACCGTGGCCAAAGCCTTTGGCTACAAACCGGCGTGGCTCAGTTTCCTGGGAGACAAGAACATTGCCCTCATCCTGTCCGCCGGAGTGGCGTTGGCGATTCTGGCTGGCGCCCGGGGCCGCAGCCGGAAAGAACTGGCCGCCAGCGTCCAGGCCGCTCTAGCGAGTGGCGGGGTGATCATTCTGATCACGGCGGCGGGCAGTGCCTTCGGCGACCTTTTGCGGCAGACCGGCATCGCTGGGGTAATGCAGGGCTGGGTCTCCGAAACGCCGGCGGGAATTTTGCTGCTGGCCTTCGGGGTGACCGCCGTGGTGCGCACGGCGCAGGGCTCCGCCACGGTGGCGATGATCACTTCCGTGGGGGTGGTGGCGCCCATTGTGGACAAGATCGACCTGCCGTTTCACCCGGTCTATCTGGCGCTGGCCATCGGCTGTGGTTCCAAGCCGATTTCGTGGATGAATGACAGCGGCTTCTGGATCATCGGACGCATGACGGGCATGACCGAAGGGGAGACCTTCCGCTCGGTGAGTGTCATGATGCTGGTCATGGCGGCGGTGGGGCTGGCGCTGACGATTGGCGGGGCGACGGTCTTTCCGATGCGATAGAGAACGCGATCTTGCGCTGGTGATCAGATAGATTGGCGCTTGGCGAGAGGGGCAATTCCGATTAAGGGATGCGTTCCGCGCCACATGCAGTTGGGCAGCCGTAATCGCCAGACATGATTCTGTTCTCCATCCTCCGGGACGTCTGCCTCCCGCTCATGCTCCTGTTCGGGATCGGGTGGTTTATCGACCGGCGGTTTTCGATTGATCTTAATACGCTGGTTAAGCTGAATTTGTATCTCTTTGTGCCCGCGTTCATTTTTGTGCGGGTCAGTTCCTCCACCTTGCCGGGGGCGGAGGGCGGAAAAGTGGTCGGGCTGACCTTGTGCGTGATCGGGCTCATGGCGGCGGCCAGTTGGCTGGTCACTTCCTTGCGCGGCGAGAGCAGCCAGGCCCGCACCTCGCTCCAGCTTTCCACCATGTTCTACAACTCTGGTAACTGGGGCATTCCGCTGATGGCCCTGGCCTTTGGCGAACATGGCACCGTGCTCCAGGTCTTCGTGCTGATGACCATGAACGTGACGACCTTTTCCGTGGGCATTTTCCTGGCGGGCAGTCACTCCAGCCTGCCGGGCACGTCGCGCTGGAAACATTTTCTGCCCATGCTGCGGCAGCCCTCGCTGTACGCCATTTTTCTCGCGCTGCTGATGCGGAGTCTTGGCAACCCCCTCGCCAACGTGGCCTTTATCTGGGCGCCGCTGAACTACCTGGCGGATGCTCTGGTGGCCTTCGCGCTCATCACCCTGGGCGTGCAACTTTCCAAGACCAAACCGCCCGCCATCGGTGGGCGGCTCGCGTGGGCGCTGGGGCTCCGTCTCCTCGGCGGCCCGGTGGCCGCTCTCGGCCTGACTTGGCTCTTCGGTTTCCGGGGCGAAGCCGCTGCTATCCTCATCATCGGCGCGGCCTCCCCCACGGCGGTAAACACTGCGCTCCTGGCTCACGAGTTCCAGGCGGACAGCCGCTTTGTCTCGGCGGTGGTATTCTATTCCACCCTTGCGGCCGTGGTGGTGGTGACCCTGTGGCTGGCGCTGGTGAAGGCAGGGATGGTGCCGTGGGCTTAGGCCTGGCCTTGGCCTTGCGGTGGAAGGTCAGGCTCTTTGGTTTGCGGCCGCTCAAGTGATGTCCCAGCCACGGCGGCATTGCTGGAGAAGCTTCTTCACCATGCTCAGCGGCACGCAGAAAAGCACCTCGGCTTTCCTCCGCTGTGCAGTCGCCGCGAGTACGCCTTTCCTAGATCATGGGAAATCGTGCCATCCTGAAACACAACATGAATCCCGCGAAACGAACGCGGAAATAACCAAAGCAATTTGGGTAAATAGGACTGTGGTTAGCTTTTCTCGCTCGACTCATAAGCCGCTTTGATACCCGCGATGTCGATCTTTACCATTTGCATCATCGCCTGCATGGCACGGTTTGCTTTTTCGGGATCCGAATCCGAGATCATTTCCAGCAGGGCGTTGGGCGCGACCTGCCAGGAGACGCCAAACTTGTCCGTCAGCCAGCCGCACTGCACGGGTTGGCCGCCGCCTTCCAGGAGTTTCTCCCAATAGTAATCGACTTCTTCCTGGGAATCGCAGCGGACCATAAACGAAACCGCCGGGGTGAATTGGTAGTGCGGGCCGCCATTGAGACCCACGAATTCCTGGGCCTCGATCTCGAAGTTCACCGTCAGCACGCTGCCCGGTTCGCCGGGCCCAGCTTCGCCGTAGCGAAGCACGTCCGTAATCTTCGAGTTCTTGAAAATGGAGGTGTAAAACTCCGCGGCGGCTTCCGCCTGGCCGTCAAACCAGAGGAAGGTCACAATTCTTGGGGAGGAGAGCGTCATGAAGTATTTGGGGTGGATGTTCGCAGCTACAACGATCCAGCATCGGACTGGAGGACACGACCCGATGATGTTTTCGCATTTCCCAGCCCTATTCGTTTATTTGACGGAAATATGGATATATGGAAATATGGGTGTGTGAAAACCACGCTGGAGATTGATGACGAGCTCTATCGCGAGGCAAAAGCGATGGCGGCGCTGACGGGCCGAAAAATGAAAGACCTGGTCAGCGAAGGCCTGCGCTACGTGGTGCGCGGGCCGGGCCGGGAGGAGCCAGCTTTTCAGGTATTGGGCTGCTTGAAAGAAGAGCTCAAAGGAAAGTCCGTGGAGGACTTGATGACGGAATTGCGCGGTCCCGTGGAGCTACCCCCGGACCTGGAACAAGGTTCGCGTTCATGATCGCCGTCGATTCATCGGTCCTGCTCGCCATTCTGAAAGGAGAGGCCAATGGCGCCGCATGGTTGAAAAAATTAGAGTCTGCTTCAAAAGGAGAACGATTGGGTGCGACTCCAGTGGTCTTTGCTGAGGTTCGAGCTTTCTTTTCTTCGGAAGCGGATTGTCTGGCTGCTTTCAGCCAACTGAAAATTGCTCTCAGTGAAATCGAAGCTGGTTCCGCCATGCTGGCGGGCGAAGTCTTTCGCGAATACCGGAAGCAGGGAGGGCCCAGAACCACCATCCTTCCAGATTTCTTGATCGCCGCTCACGCAGCCAGGCAAGCCACTGCTTTAGCGACTCAAGATAGAGGGTATATCCGGCGCTACTTTCCCAAGCTCACGCTCTTGGTTCCGTGATATCCGGGCGCCTGGCGAACTCACGAACCGTTTCCTTGGCAAAAGACTCAGTGCGCTCTGTGTTCTCAGTGATTCGCCCATTCGCGGCCACGATCTTGGTAACCCCAGGCAGTTTTCTAGCGCCTTTCCGTCCCTTGTGAGGAAGACGGATTCAACGGATTGATGGACTTGCCATCTAAGAATCCGTCATGAAACCGCTGCATACTTTCCTTCGTGTTTTGTCAGGGCTGGCCTTGACCGTTTTTTCTTTGGTTCCGATCCTGGCCTCGGCGGCGGACGAGCCTTATTGGCCGCAGTGGCGGGGACCGGATGGACAAGGGCACGCCCCGGAGACCGCGGACCTGCCCCTAACGTGGTCGGAGAACGAAAACGTCACCTGGAAAGTGGAGATCCCCGGCCGGGGCCATTCTTCCCCAGTGATCCAGGGTAACCAGATCTGGATGACCACGGCGTTGGAAACCGAAGCCGATGCCGCGGACGCGGCTAAGCGTTTGGAAGAAAACACCGGCAACCAGCCGCTCACTCTGCTCAGCAAGGTCAGCCTGCGGGCGGTGTGCGTGGACCGGGAGAGCGGCCAGATCGTGCAGGATGTCGAAGTCATTGGGCTGGATTCCCCCCAGTGGGTGCATCAGCTCAACAGTTATGCCTCGCCCACGCCGGTGCTGGATGAGGGCCGGTTGTATTGTCACTTTGGCACCTTTGGAAATGCCTGTGTGGATATCGCCACCGGGCAGGTGCTGTGGTCGCGAACGGACTTGAACATCATGCACGAGAACGGCCCGGGCAGCACCCCGGTCATCTGGGGTGACCTCATGATCTTCCATCTGGACGGCAGCGATACCCAATCCATCGTGGCGCTGAACAAGCACAGCGGCGAACTCGTCTGGCGGCGGGAGCGCACCGGGGAAATGGCGGAAAATCCGCAGCAGCGTAAGAGCTACGCCACGCCCTTGGTGGTGGAAGTGGATGGAAAGGAACAGCTCATCTCCATCGCGTCCGACTGGCTGTATGCCTACGATCCCGCGACTGGCGAGGAGCTTTGGAAGGTCACTTACGGTCACCTCGGTTTTTCCATCGTGCCGCGTCCTGTCTTTGGCCATGGCCTGATCTACGCGAGCACGGGTTTCGGAAAGACCGAGATCATGGCCATCCGGCCCGGCAGCGCGGATGGGGCACGCGCCCCGGAGATCGTGTGGGGCTACAATAAAGCCATTCCCCGTATGTCTTCGCCCATCCTGGTGGGAGACGAACTGTACTTTGTGAATGACGACGGCATCTTCCAATGTCTGAACGCTCACACCGGAGAGGTGAACTGGCAGGAACGGGTGGGGGGCGCTTACTCCGCTTCACCCCTCTACGCGAACGGACGGCTCTACTTCTTTAGCCGGGAAGGCGTGACGACAGTCCTCGAGCCCACGCCGGAAGCCTTTCGCGTCCTGGCCGAAAATGTCCTCGACGGCGGCGCGCACATGGCCTCCGCCGCCGTGGCGGAAAACGAACTCTACCTGCGGATGGACGCGGGCTTGTACCGGATTGAGAAACGGTAGTTGGCGACGCTTTTCTTGGGGAAACCACAGAGGGCACTGAGAACACAGAGAATGGTTGAATTCGTGCGGTTTTCTTCCTGATCGGCCATCGTAGCGGGTGACTGTGTAATGGCGAAAGCTGGGCCTTACAGCGTTCCATAAAGTGATTCAACTCTGTGTTCTCAGTGCCCTCTGTGGTTGAGAACCCCGGCGTCCCCTGACAGCATCCGCTCCGTGAATGCGCCATCGTCCAAGGCTCGCGCGGGCTTGCATCCGGAGGGCATTCGGGGAAGATGGGGGCGTTGTGATGAAACCCTCCTTTTTCTCCGTCTTGTTGTTGGCCGGGGCCGCGGCCCTGTTTCTTTCTGTCAGTAATCCAGTTTCCGCCCAGGAAAATGCCGCTGGCGCCGCGCCGCCGAACGTGGTTTACCTCATCTCCGACGATCAGGCGTGGACGGACTATGGCTTCATGGGGCATCCGAACATTCAGACGCCGCACTTGGACAAGCTGGCGGCGGAGAGCCTGACCTTTACACGCGGCTATGTGCCCGCCAGTCTGTGCCGCCCGTCGTTGATGACGATGGTCAGTGGCCTCCATCCCTGGCAGCACAAGATCACCGGAAACGAGCCGCCCATTCCGCTCACCGAAAAAGGGAGAAAGGACAAGTCGTTGCCTCAGTATCAGGAAGAGGTGCAGGCGATGATCGACTACGTGGATCGCGTGCCCACGCTGCCGCGTCTCCTGGCGGAGAAAGGCTATGTCAGTCACCAGAGCGGTAAGTGGTGGGAAGGCAACCATGCCCGGGGTGGTTTCACCGCTGGCATGACCCATGGCGACCCCAAGCGCGGCGGCCGCCATGGCGATGAGGGGCTGAAGATCGGCCGGGAAGGCATGGACCCGGTGTTGGATTTCATCGACACCGCGGCGGCGGACAAGAAACCCTTCTTTATCTGGTACGCGCCCTTTCTCCCGCATACCCCGCACACGCCGCCGGACCGCCTTTTCGCCAAATACAAAAATCAGACAGACTCCGAAGAGATCGCCAAGTACTGGGCCATGTGTGAGTGGTTCGACGAGACCTGCGGGGCTCTGCTGGATCACCTGGACGAGAAAGGCCTGCGAGACAATACCGTGGTCCTCTATGTCTGCGACAATGGCTGGATCCAACAGCCGGACAGCAAGGGATACGCCCCCCGGTCCAAGCGCTCGCAATATGACGGCGGGGTGCGCACGCCCATCATGGTCCGCTGGCCCGGGCATGTGGAACCCCAGACCGTGGAGACACCCGTCAGCAGTATCGACATGGTGCCCACAGTGCTAAGCGCTTGCGGAATGGCGGACCGGATCACTCCCGAAATGCAGGGGGTCAACCTGATGGATCTCGAGGCCGTGAAGTCCCGCGACATGATCTTCGGCGACATCTACCTGCACAACGCGGTGGACATTCACGAGCCCGCCAAAAACCTCACTTATCGCTGGGGGCTGGACACGGAGAAAGGGTGGAAACTCATCCTTCCCCACAAAGATAACGTGACCCAAAACGCCAAGGAACCGGGTAGTGGCGAGGTGGAACTCTACAATGTTTTTGAAGACCCCTTCGAAACGAAAAACCTCGCGGAAGAGAAACCGGAAAAGGTAAAAGCGCTCACCGCCCGGATCGATGCCTGGTGGCCCGCGAAGCCGTGATGGCTCGCCTCGCCTTATCTAACACAACTCCCCAAACCCTCCCGAACATTGCCATGACTGACTGGCGCCAACTCCCCCTGTCGATCTTCCTGACCGTCCTCGCGGCGGGCAGTTTTTTGTTTCCTTCCGCCTCCGTAAGAGCTCAAGACGGAGGCCGTCCCAACTTCCTGCTTATCATTGCCGATGACCTGACGTGGACAGATCTGGGCTTCACCGGTAACAAGGATGTTCATACGCCAAATATCGACCAATTGGCGAAGGAAGGGATGTACCTGCGCGGCATGTACGATCCCGCCACGACATGCTCGCCGACCCGGCATGCGCTTTATACCGGCCTCTACTGCGTTCGCGCCGGCGCCTACCCAAACCACACCCGTGCTTTCGACGGCACGAAGAGTGTTTTCACTCATCTGAAGGAGGCCGGCTATCGCGTGGCCCTGCAGAACAAAACCCATGTGGGACCACCGGAAAGTTTTCCCTATGAACACATCGAAGGCGCGGACGACCTGACGGAAACGAAGGCTTTCGTGACCCGGCAGGCTGACCAGCCCTGGATGCTGGCCTATGCCTCCAACGATCCGCACGGTCCCTGGACCCGGGGCCCGAAAGAACTCTACGACCCGGCCAAGCTGACCGTGCCCCCTTACCTCCACGACAACGAAACGACCCGCCAGTTACTGGCGGACTACTACGCCGAGGTTTCGATGCTGGATACCCAGGTGGGCAACCTCATGAAGTTGCTGGAAGACACGGGGCAGAAAGACAACACCCTGGTCATGTTTGTCAGCGAGCAGGGCAGTTCATTTCCCTATGGCGGCAAGTGGTCCGTCTATGACAACGGCATCCGGGTGGCCACCGTGGTCCGCTGGCCGGGCCGCGTGGAGCCCGGTTCTCACAATGACGCGCTCATGCAGTATGTCGATGTGCCGCCCACCTTTCTGGAAGCCGCTGGCATCGACCCCGTAAAGATCGATACCGGCTGCCCCGACGCGAACGGCTATCGAGGCTTTGATGGGAAAAGTTTCCTCAGCATCCTGGAAGGAAAGTCCGATCACTTGCGCGACTACGTGTTTTCCCAGCACACCACGGTGGGGATCAATGGATATAAAGAACCCTATCCCATGCGGGCGGTTCGGGACACGCGCTACAAGCTGATCCGCAACCTGGCCCCGGAGAATACGTACCACATCGGCGGCATTCACGAAGGGGAGCCCATCACTTCCTGGCAGGCGGACGCGAAGAGCGATCCCGAGCTGGCGAAGCATGTGGACTGGCTTTTCCATCGCACCGGGGATGAACTCTACGACTTGGAGACCGATCCCCTGGAAACCAAGAACCTCGCCACCGATCCGGAGTTTGCTGATATCAAGACCCGGCTCGGAAAAGAACTGGACGCCTGGATGGCGCAGCAGGGCGACGAAGGGATGGCCACGGAACTCATCGCCGAAAGCCGCCAGAACCGGGGACGTCAGGAGAAGAAAGTCAAGGGCGGCAAAAAGAAGAAACAGAAGGAAGCCGCTAATAGCGGGAACTGAATTCTTCCGAGTTCGAATCTGAAAAAATCTCCCCATGATTCCCCGAACTATCCTTTCATTCTTCGCGGGCCTGGTCCTGTTCCTGGGTTTTGCCACGCTGTCCCACGCGGCGGACCGGCCTAACATTGTTCTCATTTTCGCGGACGATTTGGGTTGGAAGGACACGGGCTACCAGGGAAGCGAACTGATGGAGACGCCGCGTCTCGACCGGTTGGCGAAAGAAGGCATGGTCTTTTCCACCGGCTACGCGGCGGCCGGAAACTGCGCGCCCTCCCGGGCCTGCCTGCTCTCCGGCACCTACACGCCCCGGCACCACGTCTATGCCGTGGGCAGCACCAATCGCGGACCCAAGCACGAGATGCGGCTCGTTCCCATTCCGAACAAGAGCGGTCTGGCGGTGGAAAACGTGACCATGGCGGACGCGCTGAAGGCCGCCGGTTACGCCACGGGTCATTTCGGGAAGTGGCACCTGGAGGGGAAAGATGGCGCGAAGCCTTCGGAACAAGGTTTTGACGCAACCTTTGACTCCTTCGGCAACGGCGAAGTGAAGGAGGGCAGCGAAGGAAACAAAGCCGGGCCACCCGAAGATCCGAAAGGGGTTTATACGCTGACGAGGAAAGCCTGCGAATTCATGGAAGCCAACCGGGAGCGCCCCTTCTTCTGCTACCTGGCGCACCATGCGATCCATACCCCGCTGCAAGGACGGCCGGAGAGCCTGGCCAAGTTCGAGACCAAAGCCAAGGAACTGGGCATGAACCCAAAGAGCGCCATGTATGCCGCCTGCACCTATGACCTGGACGACAGCGTGGGCATGCTGCTGGACAAGCTGAAAGAACTGGGCCTGGAGGAAAACACGCTGCTCGTCTTTACCAGCGACAATGGCGCGACCCAGGCCTCGCCCCAGGAACCGCTGCGCGGCAGCAAGGGCGGTTACTACGAAGGCGGCATTCGCGAGCCCTTCATCGTGCGCTGGCCGGGAGTGACCAAGCCGGGCGCCACTTGCGACGTGCCGGTGATCAATGTGGACCTCTTTCCGACCTTCCTCGCCGCGGCCGGGGCCGGGGCCGCCGTGCCGGAAGGCAAGACCCTGGATGGCGAAAGCCTGTTGCCCCTGCTGAAAGGAGAGGGCGAACTTACGCGTCAGGCCATCTTCTGGCATTTCCCCGGCTACCTGGACAACCCCGTCGTCCGGGGCCGGGAGCTGGATGTGAAGACCGGCTTCCGTTCCCGCCCGGTGAGCGTGATTCACAAAGGCGACTGGAAACTTCACCTCTACCTGGAGGAATGGGTGCTGGACGGTGGCCGGGAAGGTTTGCCCGGGAATCATGCCGTGGAACTCTACAACCTGAAAGACGACATCGGCGAGCGGAACGACCTTTCCGCGACGGAAGGGGCGAAGCGGGATGAATTACTGGCCGACCTGCTCGCCTGGCACCAGTCCGCGGACGCGCTGATCCCCACCGAGAAAAATCCGGACTACGCTCCAGGAAAGAAGGACGCGAAAGGCGGCGGAAAAAATAAGAAAAAGAAGAAAGAGAAAAGCGCGTCCGAATAGTCCTTCTACCACGGCAGGTAGCCGTGGGTTCTTGAATTACCAAATTATTAACGATGCATTGTATGAAGAAACTGACATTTCCCTTCGCTATCCTGGCACTGAGTCTGTCTGGAGTGTTGTGCCCTGTTTGGGCGGATGAAGTCCCCGCCAAACCCCTTGCGGAAAAGGGCGAATTGTTGCTCTCCGATGACTTCTCTTCCGGGGAGGTAAGTGAAGGACGCGGGAAGGGCGAAGGAAACTGGTCCGCCTTGATCCCGGCGTTTGCGATTGAAGATGGAGCGCTGAAGGGCTGGCAGGCGCGGGACGATCATGGGGCCGTGGGCCGGACTTATTTGCCGATGAAAGACGTGATCGTGGAGTTCCGCTTCCGGCTGGAGGGCACCAAGAACTTCAACGCTGTTTTTGACGACCAAGGCTACAAGGGCTCACACGCCGGCCACATCGCCCGCGTGGCGTTTGCGCCCACTCAGATTCGCCTGGGCGACGACAAGGAAGGCGTGATGCGAAATGACATCTTCGAAATGCGCCGCGACCCCGCGAAGAAAGCCGAAGCGGACAAGCTGCTGGAAGGGCGGGGCGCGACCGTCAAGCAGACACTGGAACAGGAGACGTGGTACAGCGTCACTATCGAGATCGTTGGAGACGAAATGCGCGTGAGCCTCGATGGTGAGCCAATGGGTTACCTCAAGTCGCCCGGCTTGGCCCACGAGACAAAGACCTCCTTTCACTTCACCGTGAATGGAGATCACCTGCTGGTGGATGACGTGAAGATCTGGGCGGCCAAGAGCTGAGCCAGTCCTGGACTTCAGCCTGCCACCAGCGCCGCCGGTTCCGGCGAGCCGCCATACACGGCGGGCAGCAGCCGGAGCATGGCCTCCGCCACGGGGACCGGTTCCAGTTCCAGCATGCAGCGGAAGTCCAGGGGGCAGTCCCGCAGAAAGCAGGGGCTGCACTCCACATGGCGGCGCATGATGACGTGATTGGGCCCGATTGCCCGGGTCAGCGTGGGCTCCGTGGAGCCGAAAACGGAAACCGTCGGCACGCCCAGCAGCGCGGCCAGGTGCATGGTGCCGGTATCGTTGGTGAGCAGGGCATGGCTTTGTTTCAGGCCCTCCATCAGCTCGGCGACCGTGGTCTTGCCCGCCAGATTGGTTGCTTCTCCCTTTCCTTTATAAAGCTCCACAAACTGTTCGCCGATCTCGGCCTCGGCGGGAGATCCGTAGACCGTCCAGCGGCAGGCGGGCAGAGCAGAGGAAATCCGGCTGGCCGCTTCGGCAAAGCGTTCGATGGGCCAGCGCTTGGCGGCGCCATATTCCGCGCCGGGGCATAGCGACAGGTGGTAGATGTCCGGGGGGGTGGAGGAAAGCGGTTGGGGTACTTCCGGCAGGAGATCGACGTCCTCCACGGACGCTCCCATCCGCTCCGCCATATGCAGATAGCGGTAGGCGTGATGCCGGGGGGCGTGGCCGGTTTCATTCGGTTCCGGGATGATTTGATGCATCAGCCAGCGGCGGGAATGACCCGCGTAGCCCGCGATGTGGGGGATCTTGGCCTTCCAGCACTCCACGGCGGAACTCAGGGAATTCGGCATCAAGACCGCCGCGTCGAATCCGGGTAGCGTGCGGATCTCAGCCGCCACCTGGCTGGCTGAGGCGGCCTTCGGGACGGCCAGGATGTGGTCGACTTCCTCCACCGCTTTCCAAATGGGAGTCAGGTTCTCCCGGCAGAGTATAGTCAGGTGCAGATCCGGGCGGCCGGCTTTGATCGCGCGGATCGCGGGAACCGCCATGCAGGCGTCCCCCAGGGGATTGGGGGATCGGACCAGGAGCCGGAAGGGTTTCAGTGGGGCCGCCCCGGCGTAGTTGCCGGGCAGGTAGAGACCTCGCTTGTAGCGGTTGAGCAGAAAATTCGGGTTCGGCGTGTGCCAGCGATTGTGTACCCAGAACCACTCTTCCGGTTGCTTGCGGATGAGCGTCTCGATGGCCTGATTGACCTTGGCGGTGATCTCGATGGCGGCCTCGTTCGAGTCGCGCTTGCCCGATTCCGGAGGAAAAATGGGTTCCAGATACACCACTTTCCAGCGCCCGGGACCGTTCGGAATGACGCCAAAGGGAACGATGGGCGCGCCCGTTTTCAAGGAGAACAGGGCTGGCAAATTCGTGGTGGAGGCCAGACGCCCGAAGAAAGGACACCACAGGCCCCGGTCGCCCGCGTGCTGGTCGGAAAGAATGCCCACGCCGCCCCCTTCGCGGAGGTGACGCAGCGGCGCGTAAAATCCACTGGAGCGGTCGAAGAGCGCCACGTTTGCTTTGGCCCGGCGGCGGATGACGTGCTGGTTCAGGATGGGATTGCCCAGGGGCTGGAAAAGCGTTCCGAGCCTGGCGCCGGGCACCAAGGAGGGAATTTGCGACAGCAGTTCCCAGTTTCCCAGGTGGGCGATGGCTCCGATGACGCCTTTTCCGTGGGCCAGGGCATTCAGAATGTGCTCCTGATCTTCGAAAGTGATGCGGGATTCCACTTCCTCCGTCGGCATCAAAGGCAGCTTGATGCCACAGAGGAGATTCCGCCCCAAGGCTCGAAAGTGTCCCCGGATCAGGGCGCGGATCTCCGGTTCGGAATATTGGTCGCCAAAGGCGATGCGCAGGTTGCGCCGGGCCAGACGCCGGTACTGGGGGGCCAGGAGGTAGAAGCCATGTCCCAGCGTGGCCCCCAGCCAGGCACAAGCCCTCAGGGGAAGCACGCCGATGATGGCTTCGCCTGCCCGGAAGACCAGGTAAACCAAATACTGGAACGGGAACAGGGGCGAGATTCGCCGCTTCTCAGCGCCCTGGGTCTTCATTGGCCGGAGTAAACGCCGGTATTGAGGAAGCAAGCCGCGAGGCCGCCTGTTCCAAGTCTGAAAACTACTCTGCCTGGGCTCACGGAGAGCCCAGCGGCGAAAACGGGGACCCGGCGATTACTGCTGAGCACCGGCAGGCGTGGGAGTTGGCGCGGGCGCGGAAGATTCCGGTTCTTTTTTCGCTTCCGGCTGGGGTGCCGGAGCGGGGGTGGAATTTTCCGCGGCCGGCTTCGGCGCGGGCGTGTCCGTGGCGGGAGCCGGATCTGGGGCCTCTACCGCGGGAGCCGCGGGTTGTTCGGCCGCCGGTTCGGGAGCTGGAGCTGTCTTGGGCATCTCCCCCGTGGTTGCCGGAGCGGGAGTCTTTTCCGGGGTGCTAGCCTGAGGCGTTTCTGGTTTCGGAGCATCCGCCGGCGTTTGTGCGCCGTCTTCGGGCTTGGTCGTGGCGGGTTCGGCGGGAGTGGTGTTCTCCGGAGTAATTCCCGGTACGGCAGGCGTCAGCGGGGGCGTTACGGGGATGGCTGGTTGAGTTTCTTCCACGGCGGGAGTCAGCTTTTCCAGAGGATCCTGCACGTTGCGCGAGTTTTTCAGATCGATCGTCTGAAGGGAGGCCAGCCCAATAGCCGTGACAAAAAAGATGCTCCCCAGCCAAATAGTGCCTTTTTGGAGAACGTCCGTGGTCTGAGCGCCAAAAACCTGATCCGTCATACCACCACCAAAGGCAGCGCCTAGCCCTTCCTGTTTCGGGCGCTGCATCAGAACGATAAGCACCAGCAGGAGGCTCACGATAACGAGAACCACAAGTAACAAAGTAATAATGACCGACAGCATGGGGGCGGCAATATGGGGTAGGTATACTCCTTTGTAAAGCGCGGCGCGGGAAGGTTTTTTACCCCCAAAGAGAACACGGTAATTACGGAAATTTCAGCAAAGTACTATGGCGTGGAAGAAAGAAAGATCTCCCAGAACCGGCCCGGCGTCCCGCGGGAGCGCGACCCTGAGCGGTATCGTGGAGCGGGTGACCTTTCACACCGAAGACAGCGGTTACACCGTGATGAAGGTCACGGTGCCCAAGCGTTCGGAGCCCGTGACCGTGGTCGGAAGCTTACCGGAAGTGACCGAGGGCGAGGAGATCGAGGCGACAGGCGCCTGGGTGGACGACCGGCAGTACGGCCGCCAGTTCAAGGCGGATCGGATCCAGGCCCGGGTGCCGGATTCCCTGGAGGGCATCGAACGTTACCTGGGCAGCGGCTTGATCGAAGGGATCGGAAAAAAATACGCGAAGCGGGTGGTGGCGAAGTTCGGCAAAGAAGTGTTCGAAATCATCGATCACGCGTCGCGGCGCTTGGAAGAAGTGGAAGGCATTGGGCCAAAGCGGCGCAGACTGATCAAAGCCTCCTGGGACAAACAGCGGGCGGTGCGCGAGATCATGGTGTTTCTGCACGAGAACGGTATCAGCACCGCGCGGGCCCTGCGCATTTATAAGACGTATGGCGATCAGTCCGTGGAAGTACTCCGGAAAGATCCCTACAAGCTGGCCCAGGACATTCACGGCGTGGGATTCAAGACGGCGGACGAAATCGCCGGTCAGCTCGGCCTGCGGGGAGATGCTCCTCCGCGCATCTTGGCGGGGCTGCTTCATGTGCTCGGCGAGGCAGCCACCCAGGGGCACACGGCCCTGCCCAAAGAGATGCTGGTGGAAGAAGCGGAAAAACTGCTGACCGTCGGGACAGGCCAGGTCGAGGTCATCTTGGATCAGGCGTTGAGCGAGGACCGGTTCGTCGAGGAAGCCTCCGCCGGTCTCCGAAATGGCGTGAGCCTCATTTACACCCCGGACCTTTTCCGGGCGGAGGTGGAAACCGCCCGGATTTTGAAAGACTTTGCCAGCCGGGAGGTTAGCTATCCGGAGATCCAGGTGGAGCGGGCGCTGACGTGGTGTGAGAAGCGGATCGGGCATGGCCTGGCCCCGGGTCAGAAGGACGCCATCCGCACTGCCTTGGAAAACCGCCTGACCGTCATCACCGGCGGTCCTGGGGTGGGGAAGACCACCGTGCTGAGAAGCTTGTTGGAAATCGTGGGCGCCAAGAAAGTCCGGCCCGTTCTGGCCGCGCCCACGGGCCGGGCGGCCAAGCGGCTCGCGGAGTCGACCGGTCTGGAGGCCGCCACGCTGCACCGGCTTCTGGAGTTCCAGCCCGGCAGCGGCTGGGGCCGGAACCGGGAGCGGCGGTTAGAGGGCGACCTCTTTGTCATCGATGAAGTGTCCATGGTCGATATCGTGCTGATGCGGCGCTTTCTGGAAGCCCTGCCGGACACCGCACACGTGGTGCTCGTGGGAGATGCCGATCAGCTTCCTTCCGTGGGTCCCGGCACGGTGCTGAAAGACGTTATCGCCTCCGGCGTGGCGGCGGTGGCACGGCTCACCCAGATCTACCGCCAGGCTGAGGCCAGCCACATCGTCACCACGGCGCACCGCATTAACGAAGGCGAAATGCCCTCCCTGGAAACGCCCGGCTCGGTGGAAGAGAGCGATTTCTTTTTTATTTCCCGGACCGATCCCGAGTCCATTGCCGGTACCATCGTGGAACTGGTGCGCGACCGCCTGCCGCGCCGCTTCGGCTTCGATCCCGTGAAAGACATCCAGGTGCTCACCCCCATGAACCGGAACCGTTTGGGCACCGTGGCCCTGAACGCCGATCTCCAGGCGGCGGTCAATCCGCCCGGAGAATTCAAATTCGAGGTCGAGCGCTTCGGCCGGAAGTATCGCCAGGGCGATAAAGTGATCCAGACCCTGAACGATTACGACAAAGGCGTATTCAATGGAGACATCGGCGTCATCGCGGAGATCGCCATGGATCCCGTGCGGGTGGGCGTGCGTTTTGAAGACGGGCGGGTGGCGGACTACGAACCGGCGGAACTGGACGAACTGCAACCCGCCTACGCCATTACCATCCATAAGTCACAGGGCTCCGAGTTTCCCGCCGTGATCGTCCCCGTGAGCACCCAGCACTTCGTCATGCTGCGGCGGAACCTCATCTACACCGGCATCACGCGGGGCAAAAAGCTTGTCGTTTTGGTGGGCGATCCGAAGGCCCTGGCCATGGCCGTGAAGACGGACGACAGCCGGGAGCGGTATTCGGGGTTGCTGGCGCGGTTGCGGGGGTAGCGCGGTCATCAAACGCCGGGCGCGTTCGCGGAAACCGCTTGGCGATTGATTTTGCCCGCCCGCTTGCTAGGCTGGCGCATCCAATCCCTGAAAAAATCAAACCCATGAGAGCTTCATTCAATCGCCGTGACTTCATTAAAGGACTGTCCCTGACCACCGGAGGCGTGGCGCTGGGCGGGCTGCCGAGTTTCGCGGCGGACGGGGGCGGCGAGTCGCCCTTCAAGGTTTCCCTGGCGGAGTGGTCCCTGCACACCGGCCTGAAAGCCGGAGAGATCGATCACATGAACTTTTCGAAAATGGCGAAGGAAGACTTCGGCATTTCCGCGGTGGAATACGTGAACCAGTTCTTCATGGATAAGGTGAAGGACATGGCCTACCTGGGCGAGATGGAGCAGCGCGCGGCCGACCTGGGGGTGACGAACGTGCTCATCATGTGCGACAACGTCGGTAACCTGGGCAACCCGGACGACGCGAAACGCACTGAAGCCGTGGAAGGCCACTACGCCTGGGTGGATGCGGCGAAGTTCCTGGGCTGCCATTCCATCCGCGTAAACGCGCGTTCCGACGACAAGCTGAGCAACGACGAGCAAAAGAAACTCTGCGTGGACGGTCTGGGCCGCCTGTCGGCCTTCGCCAAGGACAAAGGCATCGGTGTGATCGTGGAAAACCACGGTGGACTCTCTTCCAACGGCGCGTGGCTGGCCGCGGTCATGACCGAAGTGGGCATGGACAACTGCGGAACGCTGCCCGACTTCGGAAACTTCTACGTCGCCAAGTCCGCCTGGGGCGAAAAGCGCTACAACGCTGCCTTGGAGCGCTTCGGGGACGATCCCGCCTACACGAAGAGCGAGACCGGATTGGAGTTCGACCGTTACAAGGGCATCGAGCTTCTCATGCCTTTCGCCAAAGGCGTGAGCGCGAAGAGCCACGACTTTAACGAAGCGGGCGACGAGATTCACACGGACTATCGCAAAGCCATGCAGATCGTAAAAGACTCGGGCTACACCGGCTACGTGGGTATCGAGTACGAAGGCAAGGAACTGAGCGAGCCGGATGGCGTCAAGGCCACGAAGGCACTCCTGGACAAGGTCTTTGCCGAACTGAGCTGAACCGGGTAGCGGCCCGGTTCACGGATGGGCTTTCTTGACGGCGGCGATCCCCTGGGGATCGCCGAAGGTCTTTGAGATGGTGTCGTACTGACTGATGGGTTCCCAAACGGCGGCGTCCAGGTTTTCCAGCCGGATGGCGCCGAGCCGGGGAACCAGCACGACAAGCCCACGATGTTGTGACGGGGTGAGAAATTTCTTCATCACCCTCCCGGATTCGAATGCGTAGGCGTACTGGCGTTCCCGAAGGCTTCGCGCGCTCAGGCTGAACAAAGAAAGCAGCACGAGGAAGATCAGCAGCAGGGTCTTCCCGTTGTGAGGGGATAGCAGAGCGGGAATGTCGTCGGTATGCGGGCGGCCGTTGTCAGGATATTTCCAGAGGAGGTTTACCAGGAACAAAGCCAGTAACCCCAGGACTCCATACACTTTGCCCGTGTGCGGCCAGTTCCGGACAAAGGGTAAATGAAAAGCCAGGAAATAGCTCAATCCGCCCAGCAACAGGACCGCGGCCGCCAGAAAGGCCTTCCGGGCCACAATTTCTCTAATGGGAACCGGAGGATCCGGTTCCGGCTCGCGAAAGTTCAGGCCGGGCATGGTTAGAGAATGGCGCCCGGCTGGTAGGCGGTGGCTTCGGGAAACTCTTGGGAGATTTTTTCCGTCTCCGCGACAAAGGTATCTACCTGGCGGTTGGCGGCGCCTGCTTTTTGCGATCCCTCCTGGAGAATGGCGTCCAACGCTTCGCGGGACATGCCGAGCCGTTCGTCAGCGGCCAGGCGGTCCAAGAGGTCGTTGCCGGAGGATTCCCCGCCGCGGTAGGCGCGGGCGGCGGCCACGGCATGTTCCTTGATCACTTCGTGCGCCGTTTCCCGGCCGATGCCCTGCTTTACCGCCGTCATCAGGAAGGTGGTGGAAAGCAGGAAGGGCAGGTAATGCTCGTTCTCCCGCTGGATAACGGCGGGGTAGACTTCCATCTGATTGAGGACCGTCAGAAAGGTTTCGAACAGGCCATCGATGGTGAAGAATGCATCTGGCAACAGGACCCGGCGCACCACGGAACAGGACACGTCGCCTTCGTTCCACTGATCGCCGGCCAGAGTGGAGGCCATGGAGAGGTAGCCCCCCAGCAGCGCGCGGAAACCATTGATGCGTTCGCAGGAGCGGCTGTTCATCTTGTGCGGCATGGCGGAGGAACCCACCTGGCCCTTGGCAAAGCCTTCGCTGGCCAGCTCATGCCCCGCCATCAGGCGCAGGGTCTTGGCAAAGCTGGAGGGACCGGCGGCCAGCTCATTCAGAACGGAGACCACTTGGAAGTCCACGCTACGGGGATAGACCTGACCGGTGTCGGCCAATAGCTCGGGAATACCCAGGTGCCGGACCACACTGGTTTCCAGCGCGGCGACTTTTTCGGGATCGCCATCAAAAAGGCTCAGTTGGTCGAGCTGCGTGCCGACGGCGCCTTTCAGGCCGCGGGCCGGGTAGTGGTCGATGACGTAGTTCAGATGGCGGAACGCGCCGAGAAGCTCTTCGCCAAACATGGCCAGGCGCTTGCCCCAAGTGGTCGTCTGCGCCGCCACGTTGTGGGTGCGGGCGGTGATGACCAGGTCCTTGCTCTCCGCTGCTTTCCGGCCCAGGGCGGCCAGCGCGGCGGCGGCTTTCTTCCGCGTTTCCAGGAGCGAGCGGTAGGCTTGGAGCTGCTCGACGTTTTCCGTCAGGTCGCGGCTCGTCATGCCTTTGTGAATGTGCTCGCGGCCGGCCAGATCGCAGAATTCCTCGATGCGGGCCTTCACATCATGCCGCGTGACGCGCTCCCGCCGCATGATGGAGTTCAGATCCACCTCGCCGATCACCTTCTCGTAGGCGGCGATGGCGTCTTCCGGGATGTCCAGCCCCAGCTCGCGCTGGGCTTTCATCACGGCCACCCACAGCTCGCGCTCCAGCCGTACCTTGCCCTCCGGAGACCAGATGGCGCACATGGCGGCGGAGGCGTAGCGTTCCGCCAGGACGTTCGGTATCAGTGCCATAAGGTTCCGACATTGGCGCGGAGCCGCGTGCCTTGCAATCAATCAATGACCGGGCAGGTGCGCCCTTGCGTAACAGGGTGGGAGCGCTAGACTCCGGGTCGGGGAAGGATGTATAAATTCGAGCCGGAGGGAAACTCATGAAGCAGGACTTTCCACTGGAAGCAGGCCGTGTAGACAGCCGCCGTGTCTTCGTGTCGCGGTTGTCAAAGGAGCGCAACGGACTCCGGCGGCGGGAGAGGAGCAGGGTTCTGTCTGGAAAAGATTCGGCATGATCGTAAGAGGAATAGCCGGAACCATTCTGGGCGCCACCGTCTCCGTCATGTGGCTGACACTGTCGTGGATGATTCTGCCCTGGCACGAGACCGCTCTCCAGACCTTCGAAGACGCGGACACCGTGGGGGAGGTCTTGCGGGAAAACGTGCCGGCCCACGGCGTATACGTCGCTCCTCGTCCGGGTCCGGAGGAAAATCTTTCCCATGAGGAAATGTCGGAGCGAATTCAGAATGGTCCGTTTGTATTTGCGGTGGTACGGCCGGGAGAAAAGGAGGGCTACCTGGCCCGCCGGGCTCTCTTGCGGGGGATCGTGATTCAGCTCGTGGGAGCGGCTCTGATGGCGATTATCCTGACTTCATTGTCTCCCGCGCTGACGTACTTGAGCCGGGTCACCGTGGCCACGGTGACCGGACTTTTTGCCGGGGTCGTGGGGCACCTGCCGGCTTGGAATTGGTGGGAATTTCCCGCCGGCTACGTGGTCCTGGAGATTCTGGACCTGACCATGGCCTGGATGCTGGCCGGTTTTGTCATGGTCCTGGTGGTCGTGCCAGGCAGCGGCTACATGCGGCGGGGCGCCATCCCCCGGCCGGCCCGGATTTAAGCCGAAAGGTTGAGGATCGGCCAAAGCCGGTCGGGAACTCAGGCCGTGGGGTTTCCTACCGGAGCGGGAACTTCCCGAGCGGAGGGTTCCGGTGACTGCGCTTCCTCCGTCACGGAACTCACCGGGTAGATCGCCCGGCGCTTGGGGGAAAGAAGTCCATCCACGCCTCTCATGAGTCGACCGGTTTGGTGGGCCACGGTGCCGCACCCGGAGAGGGTCAGACACGCACCCACAAGCACGGTGACGCGGAAAAGAGGGCGAACGTTTTTCATGGGGGAAAATCAGATTTCGCGAGGATCCGGAAAACTGGTGGAGCTAAGCGGATTCGAACCGCTGACCTTCTCATTGCGAATAATTCGCTTCCGGGCGGTTCTTGGTTGGTGGTCAATGGGTTGGGTGGATTGGGTCAAAAAGGGCGGTCAAAACTGGCTGGCCGGAGGCCGGGGTCCGGGCGGTGGTCTTTCACTTTTACCGGGGAGGGTGCTTGAGTCATGGCGGAGGAAACTGGCGTTGAGTGGTGTGATCTTACCTTCAATCTCTGGAGGGGATGCAAGAAGAAATCGGCGGGGTGTGGGAACTGCTACGCGGCACGGTTTGCTCAGTTCAATCCGGCGGTGCTGGGTTCCTGGGGGCCGGGGCGCCCGCGGGTGCACGCGGTGGGGAGCTATGTGGCGCAGGTGGCGCGGTGGAACGAGCGGGCCGGGGCGGGGCTGTTCCGGGAATGCTCGGTGTGTGGGCGGCGGGGTTTCTACAAGCGAGTTGAGCGGCCTTTCCCGGGCGGTCTTTTGGGGTGCCCGAATCCTGATTGCGTGGCTTTGCCGGAGCAAGAATCCGATGTGGCAAGGCCTCGGGTGTTTTCGGCTTCGATGGCGGATTGGCTGGATGATGATGAGGCGGTGCCGGTGGGGTGGTTGCTGGAGCTTTTGCGGTTGGTGCATGGATCTCCGAACTTGGATTGGCTACTCCTCACGAAGAGTCCGGAGGTGTGGGAGGAGCGGCTCACGCTGGCGCTGGGGGTGGACCGGATCGAGACAGGGGAGAAGGGTGGCGCGTTCCGCCGGTGGCTCACGGATTGGCTGAGTGGGGAGGAGTCTCCGCGGAATGTGTGGGTGGGGACTTCGGTGGAGAATCAGGAGTGGGCGGATAAGCGGATTCCGGCTCTCCTCCGCATTCCGGCGGCGGTGCGGTTCCTGAGCGTGGAACCGATGTTGGGACCGGTGAACCTGGAGTGGGCGTTGCCTTGGAAACCTAACATAGAGGCGATGAGGCCAACGGTTCTCCGTGATGAGCTTGAACGGCTGGCGGAAAGAGACAGGGAGCATACGTCTCTGATTCATTGGGTGATCTGTGGCGGTGAATCGGGCTCGCGGGCGCGGGTGTTTGATCCGTGTTGGGCGATTGATTTGATGAGGCAATGCGAGCGGGCTGGGGTGCCGTTTTTCATGAAGCAGATGGGCGCCCGGGCGGTGGCTGATTTCGGTGGGCTCCGGGGGACGGTGGTTTGCCCGGAGCGGCGGTGGCCGGTGGGCGCTGAGTTTGTGCCGAGCGAGCACGGAAAAGATCTGGTGAAGCTCCACCATAAGAAGGGGGGAGATCCGGCTGAGTGGCCGGAGATCTACCGGCGGCGGGAGTTTCCCATGGTGGGAGTTAAACCGCGGAGGACAACGGTATGAGCATTGATGAATTCGAGGCGCTTGAGGTGGGCGCGTTTGTGGATGCGGCAGAGGATCAACCGCCCCGGTATCATGAGGTGCTGGTGATCACGGCGGACCGGTGTCAGGAGCTGGCTTTAATCAGAGATGGGCGGTGGTGCAATCCTCACACGGGCAAAGCGCTCGCCGTGGGCTTTGTGGTCCTCTGGAGCCGGGTGCCGGTTTTCCCTCACGAGTTATTTAGAGAAGCGAAAGCAAAAAGAAATGAAAGTGGAAAATCAGGAAGCTAAGCCGGACGTGGGGCCTCTCCAGGCGTGCCCGCATTGTGGGTCTAAGGAAGGCTATGCCTTCATCCTGCACGGGGTCGCCATGAAATACGCGGGATGGTTCGGGCGAGGGAGGGACTCTGAGACGGTGGTGGAGCAACGGCAGAAGCTGGCGGCGCCGAAGTTCGCGAAGTGCGAGGCGTGCGGGAAGCAAATCCGGATCTCGCGGTGCCGGGGTGAGGCCTAACGGAGCCAAAAAAATTTTGCCTCAATAGTTAAGAACTCCTGAAAGCCAATGGAAAGGAAAGTCTTATACATCCGGAGTTCCGTGGCGGGGGTGTGGGGGATCTGGCTCAAGGTAACGGGGGAGGTGAGCAAGACGGTTACGCGGGAGGAGTGGGGGGAACTGCACAAGGGGGAGGTGGTGCCTCGCGGAGAGCGGGAGCAACTGGCCTGCATGACAGAGGAGGACAAGGCGGAGGCGAACGCGGAGATCCGGCGGGCGCGGGGACGGCTCAGGAATTTGGTTAACCACTGATAACACGGAGGACACTGATTTTTTTATGGGACAGAAACGCAATTCTGGTTCGGATGATAAGCAGGGGACGCAGGACCGGAACGAGATTCTGGACGCGCGGCTCCTGGATTCGGCGGGGTGGTTCCCGGAACAAACGGAGGTGGTGAGCGGCGGGGCGACGGGCTCGGGGTATTCGGCTTTTGATATGCGGACGCCTTTCCTGGATCTGCTCAAGAAAGATCCCAAGACGGTGGAGGAGATGAAGGAGGAGGGCTTGCTGGAGGCGCTCCGGGAGATGGGCGCGGGGCTCCGGGCGGGGCTCCGGGAGATCCTGGGCGATCCGGCGAAAGATCCGGACGTGGTGAGCGTGGGGCTGAACGCGATGGTGTTTGCCTACTACCTGGAGATGCCTCCTTTCGACAAGATGACGCTGGACGAGATCGGCAAGAAGGCGGGGGAGGGCCGGGCGGCGATCTCGGCCCGGCTCAAGCGGCTGATCACGAAAAAGCTAGAGGAGGCGGAGTTCCGCGGGACGCGATGCACGCGGCAAAAACGGAGCGGGCTGGTGGCGATTTACAAGGCGCGGGCGGCGGGCAATTCGAACCGGGCGGATTCGGCGGGGCGGGACCGGCTCCACCGGACGTTCCGGCCCACGCGGGCGGGGGCGTGAGTGAGGGGATTTCTGAACAGGAGATAACAGAGACAACGGAGAACAGATTGGGAGTTAGTAAAATGAGATTCTATATCGCGACAAGACTAGAGAACCATGCAGAGCACAACCGCTTGAGAGATGCTCTGGCGGCGTTGGGTCACAAGATCACCTACGACTGGACACGCCACGGGGCGGTATGGCGAAGGGGAATGGAGGTTATTGAGGAAGTGGCAAAGAGTGAGGCGAGGGGCGTTCTTGAGGCGGATGAGGTGATAGTTCTTTGGCCGGGAGGCAGAGGGACTCATGTGGAAATGGGCATCGCGATAGGAGCCGGTATTCCCATAAGTTTCGTTAGCGATGTGGCAGAACATCACGCCGCATCTCCAGAGACATGCGCGTTCTACCATCATCCTACCGTGAGGCGCCATAGTTCTTTGGAACACTATTTGGCCGGGGTGGAGCCGGTGCTGACATCGGAGGTTGAATGACCGCAAACGGTGAGCGGAGAACAGATTGGGAGTTAGATATGAAATCGTTAAAACAGGAAAATGAGGTGGTGGATTTTGTGGAGCGTTGGAACGCTGAGCACGGCAAGGGTGGTTATGAGGAGGCGTCGCGGGAATTTGGGATGGATGCTCTGGAGGTGAACCGGCTGGTGAAGCGGGTGCAAAAGCGGCGGGAGCGGGCGCGGAACCGGCAAGGGGGCGGGGTGGCGCCGAAGGCGGTGGAGAAACGGAAGGGGGAGGATGATCCGCGGATGATCGTGGTGTTCCGTCCCCATGATGTGATCCCGTCTCCGCTGCAGCCGCGGAAGCGGTTCGATCCGGTGAAGCTGCGGGAGCTGGCGGAGAGTGTGTATCACGACGGGGTGGCTCAGCCGATCACGGGCCGGAGGCGGGCGGACGGGCCGGTGGAGATTGTCTGTGGGGAGCGGCGGTGGCGGGCCACGTGCCTATGTGAGGAGGGCATGGGCGCGGAGTTCCCGGCGAAGGAGATGGAACTGCCGGTGGTGATCCGGGAACTGGATGATGAAACGGTGCTCCGGATTCAGATGATCGAGAATCTGCAACGGGACGATCTAACGCCGGTGGAGGAGGCGCTGGGGTATGAGCGAATGGCGGGCTTTGGGGCTTCAGAGAGGGAGATCTCCAGGACGTTGGGCGTGCCTAAGACGAGGGTGCACCGTTGCTTGCGATTGCTGGAACTGCCGCAGGAGTGGCTGGAAAAGGTGGATGCCGGGGAGGTGAAACTCTACGTGGCGGAGGCGGGGCTCAAGGTGCCGGTGGAGATGTGTGAGAACGCGGAGAGCGGGCCGGGCACGGCGCGGATGGCAGCGCTGGAGGCGGCGGCGAAAGCGGGGAGCCAGGCGGAGGCGGAGAGGCTGATCCGGAACCGATATCTCAAGCCCGCGGAGGACCGGAAGCGCTGGGCGGGCATGGAGGGGGCGATCCGCAAGGAGCACGGGATCGACATTGAGATTCTGGATTTCGCGGTGTGCCGGGAGCTGTTTGAGCAGGATTCCACGTTTCTGAGGGCGGGGGCGGATAGCCCGTGGCGGCTGGCGGAGGCGGTGCCGAAAGGGAAGGAACTGGCTCCGGGCAAGGTGCCGGGCGAGACCTGGGGGGAGCTGGCGGGCAAGTTTGGCGCTCCGCTGTATGCGGCCTGTGATGGGGAGATGGTGGTGAGGCTCTTGGTTAACCGTCACTTGGTGATTGACGCGGCCCGGGTGGCTCACGCGGAGGATATGGCGATGTGCCCTTTCCCGGCGGTGGAGAGCAAGGACAAGCAGGCGCAGCAAAGCCAGGCAAAGCACGCGGAGCGGGATGAGGAGACGGAAGCGGCGGAGCGGGCGGAGACGGCCCGGGCGATGCTTTTGGCGATCGAGGGGATGGTGCGGCCGGGATCTGGTTTACTGACCCCCACGAAAAAGGTGGAGGATCGGAATGAGTTCGAGCGGGAGTGTGCGGCCTTTCTGATCTCCGCGGGGATGCTGGGATTGGGGGGAGAGCAATATCCGGCGATGCACGTTCTCATGGCGCTGGACCGGGTGGAACCGGACTCTCAAAAAAGTGTGTTCGCGAGGTGGCCGGGCTTTGAGCGTGAGTGGGGAGGGTTTGCCTCACTTTGTGTGTGCTCCTGGGCGCTCTATTGGTTCGATCTGTGGGAGGGCGATTCCCTGGAGGATTCGGAGGCTTGGAAACGGCTGGTGGAGCTCTACGGGGTGTCGCTGCCGGAGCATCAGCCGGTGGAAGCGGTGGAGGAGGGCTAGGCGCTCTCTCTTCCTGAATGCCGGGCTCTGGAGGCGTTTGGCGGCGCTTGGGGAGCCTGGGGCGGTGAATAGACGCAAACCAGAGATCTATGGCGGGAAAATCGAACGGGGGAAGGGGAAAGGGCAAAGGGAACGGGAAAGGCGATCAGGGGGCTTTGTTAGGGCAAAGTCTGCCGGTGAGCCGTGACACGGAGAGGGCGGTGCTCTCGTGCTGTCTGCAAGCTCCGGTGAGGTGTGTGCCGGAGGTGCTGGCGAAGATTGGCGAGGGGATGCCGCGGAGCGGAAATTGCGCCTTTTTCGTTCCGGCTCATCGAACGCTCTGGATGGTGATGGTGTCGCTGTGGAGGGCGGATGGCACTTTTGATTTGATCGGGCTGAACGCGGCGCTTTTGCAGTCCGGAAAAATGGAGGAGGTGGGTGGCGCGGGAACGGTGGGGGAACTGGTGGATGATGTGCCCACCCCATCGATGCTTCCGCTTTATCTCCGAACGCTGGAGGATTTCTGGCGGCGCCGGGAGATTTGGCTCATGGGGGAACGGCTCCAAACGGAGGCGATGGATGGGGACGTGGGCCGGGGGCTGGTGACGGTGGCGAATCAGCTAGAGGCGCTCCGGGGGCGGGTGTTTGCCACGGAGGGCGGCAATGAGGCGCTGGAGGCGGCGGTGGCCTATCTGGCAAAAGTGCCGGAGTGGGAACCGGTGTGGGCCACGGAAGGCGAGGAAGCGGCGGAGGCGCTCCGTGGGGTGGGGCTCCATGGGGTGGCGCTCTTTGGCCTGGAGATGGGGCCGGAGCTGTTTGAGGTGCTGGGCAAGCGGTGGGTGGTGGTGGTGTCGGAGATGGATGATGCCAGGGCGAGGGGATTCGTGCGGCAAGTGCTGGACCATTGCCGGCGGCTTCACTTGCTGGAGATGGGCAAGGTGTATGCTCCGCCCGAATCCGAACCGGCGACGGTGGCGGGGTATCTGGCCGGGCTGAGTCAGAAACGCGGTGAGGTGGATGGGGAAGCGGTGAGGAGGGAACTCCGTGGGATGGCGGAGGAGACGACGGTGCCCAAGGAGATCGCTTTCGATCGGCTCTACACGGTGGGGGACCGGGGCGGCATCACGATCCTCCAGGACCGGATGGCGAATCGCTTAGTTAAGCTCCATGACCTGATGCACTCGGGGGATTTCTGGCAATGGGACCGGGGAGGCCGGTATGTGGATGTGAGGAGCCCGGAGAAGGTGGAGGCCTGGGTGAGAGAAGCGCTGAGGAGCGATGGACTCACGGAGCCGATGATCTCCAAGAGCCTGATTGAATCGGTGGTGTGGCTGATGCGCTCGGCTGAGTATTGCCATCCGGACCGATTGAACGCGGTGGAGATACCGCACTTGGTGAACTGCCGGAGCGGTATGCTCAACGTGCTCACCGGGGAGCTGTTGCCTCATGACCGGCGGTTCCGGTCCACCACGCAACTCCCGGTGGAGTGGGACGAAAGGGCGGAGTGTCCCCGGTTCTTGGAGTGGCTCCAAGAGATGAAGCCGGAGGAGGATGAGCGTAACCAAGTCCAGGAGATGTATGGCTATTGCGCGATTCCAGGGATCTCTTACCACGTGTTCTTTTTCCTGTTTGGGCCGGGGGGCACGGGGAAGTCCACGGTGGTGGATATTCTGTCCGCTTTGGTGGGCCAAGAGAACACGTTGGCGCTCCAATTGGAGGAACTGGACAACCCGTTCACCCGGGGATCTCTGGTGGGTAAACGGCTCTATCTAGCCGGAGAGCTCACGAAGAACTCGTGGAAGCATATTGGCTTGATCAAGCAAATCGCGGCGAATGAGCCAGTCTATGTGGACCGGAAACACAAGCCGGGTTTTTCTTTCCTTCCTCAAGGCCGGTTTGTGATGACTTCCAACGTGGTGGCTCACACTCCGGATGCTGGGGATGGGTTTGGGCGGCGGTTTCTCCAAATGAACTGGATGAAATCGATCCCAAGGGAACAGCAGGATTTCCGGCTCAAGGAGAAGCTCCTCAAGGAGCTCCCGGGGATTTTCCGGTGGGCGGTGGAGGGCTACCGGCGGCTTCATGCTAGGGGACACTTTGCTCACACCAGGGGGAACATTGAGGCGATCAATGAGCTGATGCGCCACCGGAACCAGGTGAAATCGTTTCTGGAGGCTGGGGATATGTGGGTGAAGCTGGACGCGGCGGAGAGCTCATGGTGCACCAATCAAGATCTCCTGGATCGCTTTGTGGAGTGGTGTGAGCACTACGGGGTAAAGCCGTTCACCACGGATCAAATGCCGTTTGTGAGGGAGGTGTGCCGGGTGCGGCCTGAGCTCCAGGAGCGGCGGCGCCGGAGCATCCCGCCGGGGCAAAAGGAGAAGGTGCGTTGGCTGGCTGGCGTGGAGGTCGGACGGTCCACGCCGGATGAGGAGTGAGTCTGACGAAATTTTTTAGGCGGTCCAGAGGACCGCGAGGCGGTCTATGGAAGGCGGTCCGGGAGGTGGGAGGTGGTCCAAGGGCTTGTCGCTGGCGACAAAAGGCGGGGTTTTTGGCCGATGAAAGAGGGCGAGCAAGTGGCCCGGACCGCCTCCACGGCTAAAAAATCGCGAGGCGGTCTCGTAGGTGGTCCACGCGGGGGCTTGAGGGGGAGGGGGTTATGGTGTTGGACCACCTAACCGCCTTACTTTGGGAAAAGGAAAATCGTAGATAGGTTTAGTCTGTCAGGTAGGGGTTTGTGAAAAGTAAGGCGGTTAGGCGGTCCGGGGGTAATGCATGGGCAGATGGGCGGCGGAAAATGTTCGGTGGCCAGCACCATAAAGCCGGGGGGGTAAGGAGTCTCCTGCATGGGCCTCGTTGGTCGTATTGAGCGAGTCCAAATGGTAGAAATGGTGCCGGAGGCCGAAAATTTTTCTGCCGCTGCCCATGCATGAGGCGCGGGGCTGGGTGGTGGCGGGGCGCATGGTGCATGGGCGGGGTGCCGCCGGGATTGCCGCTTTTGACTGCTGGTTTGGGGTAACTGGCAGAAATCGAGGTGCATGGCAGACGCGGACAGGGCGAGGGAGCTCCGAGCGGCAGAAATCGGGGTGATTGAAAAGCGATTGGGAGAGGGGAAGCCACTCACGGACCGGCAATCCCAACTCCTGGAGGCGTGGTTCAAGGAGGCGGAGCGAGCTGAGCGGGCGGAGAAGGGTGAGCCGGTTGGGGAGACTGGCGGTGAGGAGCTGGCGGCGGGCGATGGCCTGGGGCCGGTGGAGGCGGTGGTGCGGGTGATGAAGGATGGCCGGATTCTGTATCCGGAGTCTTACAAGATTTACGGGGAGCGGTTTGGGAAATCGGACCGGACGGTGCGTTCCTGGGTGGCGATTGGCCAGGAGGCGGGCAAGGCACGGGGCACGGGGCTCAAGGAACTGCCTCCGCTCCATGATGCCAATGCCTTGGTGCTCTGGTGGCGGGCGCACATGACGGCGAAGATTCCGGACAAGATCGTGGAGGTGGCGATTGCCGAGCAACGGGCGGGCCGGGCGCCGGTGATGGAACTGGCGGGGGCTGGTGGCCAGGGCGGCAAGCCGGCGGAGGAGAAGGCGGAGCCGGAACGGGCGGAGCCGGTGAAGCTGGGGGACTTGGATGTTGAGATTGAGGCGGACCTGGGGTTGAGGCAAGCCCGGGCGCTGGCGGAGACGGCATATAACGAGATGCGGCGGGCTCTGGAGGATGGCTTGGAAGCCAAAGCGGACCGGTGGCGCAAGGTGTGGATGGAGGCGGTGAGCACCCAACGGGTTTGGGAGAAGGACTATAACCGGATTATGGAGGAACGGGGGCACCTCCTCCGGAAAAACGTGCTGGTGGCGGAGATCGTGAGCATGGCGGCGGCGATCGCCCGGAACGTGTTGGCGCAAATGGTGGAGCTGCTTGAGACGGTGGCGCCGGAGATGGACGCGGGGGAACGGCGGGCGCTGGCGGTGGCGGCGAGGGATGAGTGTTTCAAGAAGCTCCGTGCTTCCGAGTTCTCGGTGGCGGTGCGGGAGGGGGCGGAGCGTGAGAGCGCGGAGGTGGCGGGGTGATCGCGGAGCGGGCGTTCTTGCTGGGGATCTTTGATTCCACGTTCCGGGGCTCACCCACGGAGCCGGTGTGGGAGTGGGCGGATGCGAACGTGCGTTTCTCCGAAAAGATGGCGGCGGAGGTGACGGGTTACGATAGCCGCCTGACACCCTGGACGCGGGCGTGGCAAGATCTCCCGCGAGATCCGGACACGCGGGAGGGGGCGGCGATGAAGTCCAGCCAGAGCGGCTACACGGAGGCCACGCTCAACGTGATCCGGTGGATGCCGAAGCACTGGCCGGGCAACGTGGGGTATGTGATCAACTCGCTCACCAAAGCGAGGCGCATTTCAAAGGTTAGACTGGCGGAGACGCTGAAGGATTGCGCGGCGGATCAGGTTTCCGAAGATCCCAACGATTTTTCCACGTTTCACATCGTGCTCCGCAACATGGAGATCGCGGTGGCGGGCTCCGGGAGCCCGAACCCGTTCCGGGAGACGTGGTATCGCCTGGGCGTGCTGGATGAGCCGGAGGATCACGAGAATCTCCCGGACGGAACCACCTACTCCGCGATGCAATCGCGGTTCACGACGGTAAGCGACGCGCTGCTTTTTGTGCTGGGAAAACCCCAGCATGAGGGGGGCATCATTCACCGGGCCTATGTTAAAGGGAGCCAGGAGAAATGGATGGTGCCGTGCCCACACTGCGGGGAGAGAATAGAACTCAGGTGGGAGTTTTTGAGGTTCGGCCACTGTAAGGATCTGGCGGAGGGCTGGGATCTGGACCGGGTGGAGGCGGAGACGTTTTACGAATGCCAAAAGTGCCACGAGCCGATCCGGGAGAGCCAGAAAAAGGCGATGGTGGCCAAGGGGGAATGGGTGCCCACGGCACTCAAGGAACGGATGAAGCTGGACGGGCGGAGCGTGGCGCCGGAGCCCGGGGTGCGGAGCTTCCATATCTCGGATCTGTATTCCTCTTTCCCTGGGGTGCGCTGGGGGGCGCTGGCCAAGAAGTGGCTCACGGCGCACGTGCTGGCGCCTAACCACGCGGCTCAGGACGATTTCCGGACGAACCACCTGGGGCTCCCGATCGAAGCGCGGGAGATGGGGCTCAAGGATACAGCGATTCTGAACCTCCGCGGGGGTCTGGTGGAGGAACGGGACGGCAAACGGATCGTGCTGGGGGAACGGTTCGGGCTGGTTTACGAGCGCGGCGAACAAGTGGGAATGTTGCCCTTCAAGCCCAAGGTGCTCACGATCACGGGGGACCGGCAAAAGGAGATTATTAAATATCTGGTGTTCGCCTGGAACGAACGGGGAGAGAGCTTTCTGGTGGATTTCGGGATGTGCGCGGATGAGGACGAGTTTCTTTCGCTCCGGACGCGGCCCTATCCCTGGGTCGGGAACCCGCGGAAACCGTTTTACACGTTCGGAGGACTGATCGATTCGCGCTACCGGCAAAAACGGGTGTATGAGGCGTGCCTAAAGGGCCAGGCCTTGGGGTGGTCGGTTCATCCCTCGCGGGGCTCGGGGTTCCATTCCGAGTTCCGGGGCCGGAACTTGAGGGAGGTGGAAGACTGGACCGATTCGGGACAACAAGTGATGGTCATTGAATACTATGACCACGGCGTGAAATGCGATTTCTACCTTGGGAAGATTGCCCGGCGGGAGGAACCGCGGTTGTGGCTACCGGACCCGGTGCCGGATGGGATTCTCACGGAGTGGACGAGTGAGAAATTCGTGGTGGAGCAAGTGGGCGGGCGCAAGATCCAACGATGGGTTCATGATGACACGTTGGGGCCGAATGACTGGGGCGATTGCGGCAAGAAACAGTTTGTGTTCTGGCAGATGATCGGACCCACGGTGATGGCGGAGAGCGTGAAGCGGAAAGGAAGGCGCCGAAAATGACAAGGGGCGTTGCATAGCGGGCGGAGCCCGGTAGTTTTCGGAGATGAGTGGGCGCAAAAAGGGTCTTGGTTGTGACGTGCTGACGGCGGCTCGGGCGCGGGTGGCGCGGGTGTTTGACGATTTCGAACGGATTTACGTGAGTTTTTCGGCGGGGAAGGACTCGACGGTGATGCTCCATCTGGTGATGGCGGAGGCGCGGAAGCGGGGGCGGAAGGTGGGGCTGTTTCTGGTGGATCTGGAGGCGCAATACCGGCTGACAATGGAGCACGCGGAGGCGATGTTCGAACACTACGCGGAATGGGTGGAGGCGTTCTGGGTGGCGGTGCCTCTGAAGTTGAGAAACGCGGTTTCTCAGTTCGAACCGCAGTGGTGTTGCTGGGAGCCTGGGCGGGAGGGGGATTGGGTGAGACAACCGCCGCGGCGGGCGATCACGGACCCGGCGAGGTTTCCTTTTTATGGAGGGCGGATGGAATTTGAGGAGTTTGTGGCGGCATTCGGGGAATGGTATGCGGACGGGCGGCGATGCGCGTGTTTCGTGGGTATCCGGAGCGATGAGAGTTTGAACCGGTGGCGGACGATCGCGACGAACAAGAAGGAACGGCACGCGGGCCTGGGGTGGACAACGCGAGTAAGCGGGCACGTGGTGAATGCGTATCCGCTCTACGACTGGAAAACGCAGGATATTTGGATTTACCACGGGAAGACGGGAGAACCATATAACCGGCTCTATGACTACATGCACCGGGCGGGGCTGACGATTCACCAGGCGAGGATTTGCCAACCGTATGGGGACGATCAGAGGCGGGGGCTGTGGCTGTATCACTTGATCGAACCGGAAACGTGGGGGCGGGTGGTGGCGCGGGTGGCGGGAGCGAACCAGGGGGCGCTGTATGTGCAAGAGGCGGGAAACGTGATGGGGAATATGAGGATCACGAAGCCGGAGGGCCACACGTGGGAGAGTTTTGCCCGGATGATGCTGGACTCAATGCCCCCGGCGACGGCGGAGCATTTCCGGAACAAGATCGCGGTGTTTCTCAAGTGGTATGAGAAACGGGGTTACCCGGAGGGCATCCCGGACGCGGGGCCGGTAACGACTAAGGCGTTGCCAAGCTGGCAACGGATCTGTAAGGCGCTCCTCCGGAATGATTATTGGTGCAAGGGGTTGAGCTTTGCCCAGCATTCGACGGAGGGTTACGAGAAATACAAGAATATGATGAAGAAACGGAGGGAAGAATGGCAACTCATTTAGAATCCGAACCGCCGGAATGGACGAAGCACCACCCGGTTTCGTTTGTGCGGTGGGTTCCGGCGGAACTGGTGGTGGCGAATGACTACAACCCGAACTCGGTGGCGCCTCCGGAGATGAAGCTTTTGAGGCACTCGATCGACTGCGACGGGTTCACACAGCCGATCGTGACGTGGGAGCGGGAAGACGGACTTTTCGAGGTGGTGGACGGATTCCACCGGCATTTGGTGGGAAAGGCGAAAGGGATGAGTCACTTGCCGATTGTGGTGATTAATGGGGAGCGGGCGGCGAAGGGGGACCGGATCGCGTCCACGATCCGGCACAACCGGGCGCGGGGGAAACACCAGGTGGACGCGATGGCGGACATCGTGTTGGACCTGAGCCGGAGGAACTGGAGCGAGGAGAAAATTGCGAAGGAATTGGGAATGGAGCCGGATGAAGTGCTGAGACTAAAGCAGATAACGGGGTTGGCGGAGATGTTCGCGGATAAGGAGTTTTCGGAGGCCTGGGAGGTGGGTGAGGATTGATTGATTGACACTCTGAGGGGGGCATGGCGGCGGACATGGTTTTGGCTCGGGCGTTGAAGCGGACGAAAACCGTTGAGCAACTTGAGGCGGCTTTGGGGGTGGTGGTGGATAGCCTTTTGGCTCCTGATGATGTGCTGGAACAACGCCTGGAGGCGGTGGATTTCCGGATGCAGGTGAAAAGCGTGGGGGAACGCCGGGGGATGGTGGAAACGATTGAGGCGGCGATCCATCTCCATGAGGGGGAAAACCCGGTGAACAACATGGCGCATTTGCTGGATTTTTCGAAGCGGCGGACGGAGCCGTGAGGGGGAGGCGAGGAGACAAGGAGATGGGGAGACAAGGAGACAGGGAAAAGCCAGATTTTGAATCACTTCGCCAGGTTGGCGCGGAGATTGAATTGGTGGATGAGGGTGTGTGCGTGGTGACGAAAGTTGAGGAGGATCGCGTGTGGGTTGAAGGGGGCTTAGCCTACACGGGTTGGATCACTCGCGAGGATTTTGAAACTCACGCCTCCTTTCGGGAGGCGGGTGATTGAGGGTGGTGATTTAACAGGGGGGCGGGGAGAGAACGGATTTTTCTTTCTTGATGAGCTCTCCCGCAACACGCGACCGCCAACGCCAGAGCCGGAGTCACTCTCGCCTTTCTTTCCCCGGCGGGGGGGCTCCGGCTCATAAGTCTCAACGTGGAATCCGGGTGGCGCTGCCGGATGGCTCGGTGGTGCCGCTGGACCGGCTCCGGGCGGATGGGGGCGGGTTTGAGGCGGCGAGGAATGACTCGAAAAAGCGGGGGTTCATCGTGTTCCCGCAACTGGACACGCGGTTGGAGATCAACGCGGAGAACCGCACGGAGGTGCTCCGCAAGAGCCGGTGGCTGTATGATAACAACCCCACGGCGAAACGCATTATCCGGGCGGTGGCGCGGATGCTGGGCTGGGTGAGCCCGCAACCGGTGTCTCCCGATCCGGAATGGAATGAGATGGCGAAACGGGCGTGGCGCCATAACACGGAAAGCCCGCGGCAATTCGACCGGGCGGGGAAATACGGGTTCCGGAGCTACGTGCTGAACCTGAACCGGCTGTGGCTCAAGGACGGGGACTCGCTCACCACGTGGGTAACGGGGGAGCGGGGAAACTCGCAAATCCGGTGTTTTGAGGGTCACCAGATTGGGAACCCGCGGGGGTTCACGCTGGGCCAGGTGGGGGGCTTTGGCCCGCGGCACCCGGAGGACCGGTGGTTTGATGGGGTGTATGTGGGCGCGGAGAACGAGCAACGGGCTTACCGGCTGATTCACCCGGACGATCACTCGCGGGCGACGGTGATTCCGGCGAACAAGGCGCATCTCTACACGATGTGGGAGCGGCCTGGGCAAACGCGGGGGATCGGGGCGCTGCACGCGGCGATCCCGGACATGCACGACATTACGGAGATCCTCTCCGATGTGAAGGTGGGGATCAAGGGGAGTAACCTGCTGGCTTTCTATCTGAAGGCGACGGAGCCGGGGGCGCAATTGCCGGGAACCAAGGGGCTCGGGCGGAACCTGAAAAAGTATCTCCTGGAGGACGCGGATGGGGACGGGGAAGAGGGCGGAGAGGATGATCCAGATGATGACTTTTATCTGTATGAGGAGGTTTTTGGTGGGGGGATGGTGCCGAAGTGGGAGGGCTTTGAGCCTGGGGTGCTGCACGATGAGCGGCCCAACCGGAATCAGATTGAGCTGTTCAACTGGCTGATCCGGGCGATCTGCCTTTCCCTGGATATTCCGCCGGAGCTGCTGTGGGAGATCGGCGGGCTGAACGGGAACACGGCGCGGGTAATGAGCGAGGAGGCGCAAGAGGCGCTGGATACGATGCGGATGGAGGTGGTGGTGCCGTTTGCTCAACGGTGCTGGTTTCACGTGATCGGAACGGAGATCGCGGCGGGGCGTTTGCGGTTGCCGAAGGTGCCGAAGGGGATGGAGAACTTTGTGGGCTGGTGGAGTGTGGAGTGGATTCCGCCGCGGCGTAAATCGATCGACCGGGGCCGGGAGGGACGGCTGAACCTGGAGGAACGCCGGGCGATGCTGCGGACGCTGCACACGCATTATTCCGAGATCCAAAAGGATTGGACGAGCGAAACGCGGCAATGGCTGGATGAGGTGGAGTTCATCCTGAATGAAGCGGAGGGGCGGAACTGGCCGGAAGAGCGGCTGGCGAAGCTGGAGGCGATGCTCTTGGCGGGACCGGCGGGGGTGGCCGTGGCTGGCGAGGGTGATGGGAAGGGCGAACAGGAGGAAAGGGAGGACACGGAGAAAGAGGATGAGGATTGAGCCGCAGAAGACAGGAGGGGTAGAGCATGAAAAAAGGAGAGAATCTCAATCACGTGGCGGGGCCTTATCTTTCTGGGATTCAACGGTGCCGGAGATGTGGGTTTGAGTTGCGGAATCACCGTCTCATGGAGACCACGGAAAAGATGAGGAGCGACGGGGTGTTGGCGGTGTATGACGGGAAAAAGGCGGAGGATCAGGCCTTAGAGGAGGGCCAGGAGGTTTACAGTTTCAGGGGAGAGCTGATGGCTCGGCAAGGGGGTGCACCGTGCTGTGAGGAATCTTGCATGGCGCACAATACGGTTCGGATGGTGTCGCTAAATGTGGATGGAACGCGGTATCTCGTGGCGCCGGAGGGGGTGGAGGACACGATTTTCCCGGAGCTGAGGGAGATCTTGGTAAACGGGTTTTTCGATCAGATGACGATCACGGAGGCGAGGATGACTCCGGAGGAGGTGGCGGAGCTTCCGGAGTTTAGCGGGTTCTGAGGGATTCCAGAAATTATAGAGGTGGTCCAAATGGACCACTCTTAGAATTTTCATAATGCGATGAAGACTTGGCTGTGGGCGATTCTTGAGGAGGCTTATGAGTCCCTTGTATGGGCTGGGGAAATGAGCCGTGGGGAGAATGAAGGTGCGGAATTGATGCGGCTGGGCCGGAAGGAGTTGGAGCGAAAGCTGGGAGTTTTGCCAGGTAAGCTGAGCGGACGGAGGGCGCTGAAAGAAGCCAACGGGAAGCCGGTGGCGCTGGCGCGGCGGGTGGAGCGGGCTGAGGAGTTTGGGGTGGCGGTGGTGCCGATTGAGGGGGTGATCTCGGCTCACTATCCGTGGTGGGGGACGGACCCCCGGCAGATTATTGAGGTGTGCCGGGATCTGGAGATGGATGGGGGGATTGATAAGGTGGTGCTGGATGTGAATTCGCCGGGGGGACATGTGACGCTAGTGCATGAGGCGGCGGAGGCGGTGGCGCGGCTGGCGGAGAAAAAGCTGGTGGTGTCCTACACGGACCGCATCCAGGGGAGCGCGGCGGAATGGATCGCGACGGGCGCGGCGTGGAAATACGCGGCGCCGAGCGCCATGGTGGGCTCGGTGGGGGTGTTCACGGCGGTGTATGATTTTTCGAAGCTGTTCGAGGAGGCGGGGGTGAAAGCGCTGGTGTTCCGGGATGGGAAATACAAGGCGCTCGGGCTGATGGGTAAGGAGGTAACGAAGGAGGAGGCGGCGCATCTGCAAGCGGGGGTGGATGAGACGAGCCGGATTTTCAAGGGCTGGATGCGGGAGCGGCGGAAGGGGCTGGCGGATGAGGTGATGCAGGGGCAAACCTTCACCGGGCTGGAGGGCGCGGAGAATGGGCTCCTGGATGGGGTGGTGGATTCGCTGGAGGAGGTGATTTTGGCGGCGGTGGCGGCGCGGTGAGGTGGTTGAACAGGAGGTAAGGGAGGGAACGGAGTGGTTTGGGTTTGGCAGGCGGGCGGGGGTATGCGTCCGGTTTTGCGATACCACGGGGGAAAGTGGAAATTGGCTCCTTGGATTATTTCTCATTTTCCATCTCACCGCGTTTATGTGGAGCCCTACGGGGGGGGCGCCTCGGTGCTGATGCGTAAACCGCGATGCTACGCGGAGGTTTATAACGACTTGGATGGAGAGGTGGTGAACCTCTTTCGTGTGATCCGAGAAAGAAGCGAAGAGTTCCGGCGAGCGGTGGAACTGACGCCATTTTCCCGCGAGGAGTTCAAGGAGAGTTTTGAGGTTAGCGATGATCCGGTGGAGCAAGCACGGCGAACGGTGGCGAGGTCTTTAATGGGATTTGGGTCCAATGCTCTATGCCGTGCGATCAAAACGGGGTTTCGACCGGACAGTAACCGGAGCGGCACAACGCCCGCGCACGACTGGCGGAACTATCCGGAGTCGATCCCGGAGATGGTGGAGAGGCTCCGTGGGGTGGTGATTGAAAACAAAGATGCCTTGGAAGTGATCCGAAGGCATCATGGGCCAGAGACTCTTTTTTACTGCGATCCGCCCTATGTATGGGAAACCCGATCCGCGCACCGGGTGGGTGGGAAAGGTTACTCCCACGAGATGACGGAGAAAGACCATCGAAACATGGCGGAGACGCTCCATGGAATAGAGGGAAAAGTGGTAGTTAGTGGATACGGATGCCCGCTCTACGATGAGGAACTATTCCCGGAGTGGTTCCGGGTGGAACGGCGGACGATGGCGGATGGCGCCAGGGAACGGGTGGAGGTGCTCTGGATCAATCCCGCGGCGGCGGCGGAACTTGATTTTTTTGGGGTTCCGGCGGGCTTGGTGGAAGTGGCGGAGGTTTGACACTTCGGGGGGTGGCATGACTGCATCTCTTTTTTCTTATCGGTTCGCGGGGCGGGGGTTGGCTCTGTTCTTTCTGGTGGGCTCTTTTGTGCTGGCGTTTGCGGCGCTGGCGGTGGCGCCGGTGGTTTGGGAAACCTCGCAGGTGGCGGGGCGAGAAATGGTGTTGCTGACGGCGGCGGCGATGGTGGCGCTGTATGGGCTCCGGATGATGGGCGCGGCGCCGGTTCCGGCTCTGGCCGTGGCGGGGGTGTCGCGGCTGGCGGGCTGGTGTTTTCCTTTGGCGTTCCGTAAGGAGGGTGAAGGTGAGGGCGGCGGCCAGGGCGCGGCGGGCGTTTCTCAGGGAGGAACCACGGATGGCACGGATGGCACGGATGGAACTGGCGCGGCGGGTGCTGGTGATGGTGGGAGCAACGAACCTCCGAAGGGTGAGGAGCCTAAGAAGGAGGGTAAGAAGGATCTCTTTTCTCTGGCGCGGGCGGTGATGGGGGGCAAGCAGGGGGAGGCGCAAGCTCAACTCGACCAGGTGACGGCGGATCTCGCGGCGATGACTCAGGAGCGGGACGCCTGGAAGGCGAAGGCGGACGCGGCGGAAGCGCGGGCGGTGGAGGCTGAGGCGAAGGCGAAGCAAGGCGAGGAACTGGCTAACCAGGTGCTCGCGATGCAAAAGGAAAACGCGGATCTCAAAGGCGCGGCGAAATCGGTGGGTGAAGCGGCGGCGGGGATCGCGGCGGCGAATCACTCGGCACCGGCGGATCTGCCGGAGGCCTCGCGTTCCAATACGCCGAAGACGGAGGGGCTCACGGGCCGGGACCGGCTGAGGGCTTGCTTTGAGGCGGCTTACGCTGAGGGCGGTGGTTCGAACAATTAGGGGAAACCACAGAGAGAGGGTTTGACACTCTGACCCGGGTTAACACTACGGACGATTTTACCACTGAACTCTATTTTATTTTTTCGCCATGATCACGATGCTGGACATTGCCAAGCGGACCAACTCCGACACCACGATTGGGCTGGTGGAGGAGGTGGTGGACTACGCGCCGGAACTGACGGTGTTTCCGATGCGGAACCCGCTGGCGGGCACGACGTATAAGGCCACGCGGCGGCTGAGTCTGCCGCAAGGCGGATTCCGCAACCCGGGCGAGGGGGCCACGCCGGGCTCCAGCACGTATGAGCAGTTCGTGGCCCAATGCTTTTTCCTGGACTACCAACTGGAGCTGGATGAGGCGAAGGCCTCGGCGGATGATGGGTCTCTGGGGGACCTGCTGACGCAGGAAACGAGCGGCGCTCTGATGCAAATGGGGCTGAATATCGGCCAGCAGATTTACTACGGCACGACGGCGGACGCGAAGGGCTTCATTGGGTTCTCGGCCATGGTGGACTCCGGGATGGTGGTGGATGCCGGCGGGGACGGTAACGACTGCACGAGCGCGTGGCTGGTGTGGTTCGACCACCAGGGGGTGGAGCTGGTTCCGGGCGGCGGGATGCTGCCGGGGCTGACGCACACGGGCCGGTGGCCGACGCAGCAAATCACGGATGGGAACGGCAAGAAGATGATGGCGCACGTGAACAACCTCCGCGGCTGGCTGGGGCTGGCGATGAATCACACGCGGGCGCTGGGGCGCATCCACTCGATCGACCGGGCGGCGAGCAAGCCGCTCACGGATAAGCTGGGGGCGGAACTGAAGGCCAAGTTCCCGGTGTTCATGCGCAACTCGGGGAGTCTGCGGTGGCTGATGAACTCCTCTCACGCGGGGCTCACGCTCCAGGAGAGCCGGAGCGCGATTGGCGCGGTGGCGGCGGACGGCGGCGGACACGCGGCCTACGCGCCGGAGCCGTCGAGTCTGGCGGGTATCCCGATCATCTACACGGACTCCATCGCGAATGATGAGGCGGCGCTGTAACGGTTAGCCGCAAAAAGGCGCAAGAGACGCAAAAGTTTTTTTACCACGGATCACACAAGTAACTCAGTTCTCTAATCATCATGAGCGGCAGACGGATTGAAGACGCGGCGGTTTCGCCGGTAACGAAGGCGCTCCCGAACGGGGCGGCGGCGATCTACACGGACGCGATCGACACGGGCGCGAGGAACGCGGACGCGCAGTTTCCGGAAAGCGTGGAATATCAAATCACCCTCCCCACGGTGACCACGGGGGAACTGGGAGACGCGGCCACGCTGATCGTGGCGGCGTGCGCGGGTGAGACCGACACTCCCACGGCGGTGATCGCGGACCGGTTGTTGGTGTTAACGGGCGCGGGTGGCGCCGGGGCGTCTGGGGCATCGGTCCGGTGGCGTCCGCCGTCGGATCTGCCGCGGTATCTGCGGTTCCGGGTGACGAACTCCGCGGCCGGGAACATCTCCGGGAAGGTGGTAACGGTGAATCAGTATCACTAGGGGGAATTGCCGCGAAAAGGCGCAAGAGGCGCAAAGGTTTTGAACCGCAGATAACTGATAGGGAGGATTTTTCTTATGTTGGACGGTAAAGATCGATTGGCGGGGTGTTTTGTGATCGTGGAGGACGTGAACGGGGGGTTCCGTTTGGTGCATCACGGCAAAGATCCGCAGAAGGCGGGCACGGTGGCGGACGGAGCGCGGGCCACGGATAAGACGATTCGCCGGGTGGTGGTGGTGCGCGATCCCGTGGTGGTGCACTCGCGGGTGTATGACGCGGAGATTGAGGCGGAGGGGGCTGCCGGGCCGGGGGCTGAAAAGCCGGAGGGTGGGCCGGAGAGCAAGGAACCGGTTTCGCCAGACAAGGAGACTGGGGGAGGCGGAGACAAGGAGCCGGAGGGCTCTAAGGAGCCCAAGACTCCGGAGAAGGAACTGAAAGTGCCGCAGGTGCCGAAGAATTCGAAGGAAGCGGCCAAGGAAAAGGAAGCGGCCAAGGAATAACCGGTGCCTTCTCAAGCACAGCTTAAAGCAGCGCAGAAGCGAGCTCATTGTGGGCTCGCTTTGGCTTTTCCGGGCTCGGTCTCGATAGGGGGCGGTGAGGCGGTGGCGTGCGCGGTGTATCGGGACATGGCTACGGTGCACGGGGAGACGGGCGGGGATGCCCGGGTGCGGGCGCTCACGGCCTGGATCTCCAAGGAGGTGATGGCCGCGGCGCCGGGGCTCCGGGCGGAGATGGTGGACGATCTGACGGGAGAGGTTTTTGAGATCACGGAGGTAACGGGTGAGGATGCGGAGAACTGGCTGGTGAGGGGGATGCAGTCGCCGGGATAGGAATAGCCGCAAAAAGGCGCAAAAGGCGCAAGAGCTGGGTTTGACGTAAGCGCCGGGGTATGGCGGAAACGGTGGATCGATTTTTGGCGGGCCGGGTGGCGTTTGAGGCGCTGGGGCGGCATCTTTCGCGTTCGGTGGACAAGGGGGTGTATGATTGGACGGCGGACGACTTGGGCACGCGGGCGGCGGAGTGGTTGATTGTGTTCGCGGTGCATTTCACGCGGCGGAGCGGACCCACGGAGGGGGTGACGTTTATTCGGTTCTTCCAGGTGGAGCGGTGTGTGGGATGTGAGGATGGGCGGCGGTGGGATAACGTGACGGTCTCGGCTCTGGAGCCGGAGGGGCGGAACTGGTGGGAGATGGCGAGCTTTGTGAAGTCATCATCATGAACCGGCCACTGATAGAGAAGGGGCTCCGGGCGTATGCGGAGGCGTGTTTCGCGGGGCTGGACCCGGTGGTGGAACTGACGGTGCGGGAGGGCACGACGGGGGACACGCTGCCGAGCGCTGAGCCGGTGCTGATCCTCTTTTGCAAGACGGTCCCGCACGTGGTGGGCTCGATCTATTACGCGGATTTTGAGGTGTTGGTTAGGACGCCGCGAGCCAAGGGGATCGTCACGCATCTAGCGGCGGTGGAGGCGGTGGTGGGCAACCCGGCGGAGGAACGGGTGGGGCTCTTTGATGAGGCAAACCTGGATCTCCTGGGGAGCACGGTGGAGGGCGTGACGGGGTATCCGGTGAGTGGCTTTTGGGTGGGGGACTTAGAGCAGGATGAGGACGAGCGTTTTTTCCGGGAGGTGATTCCGGTGAGGCTGGGGCTCCGTGGTGGCGGGACGGGCTCGGGCTCGGGCGATCTCACTCCTGGGGATGATTGGGATGGGGCGGAGTGGTAGGGCCTGGATTTTTCCGAACAGGAGGAAAGGGAGGGAACTGAGATATTATTTTGACGGGGAGCTTTGAGGTATGGCGAAACTTTCGTTTTATAAGGTGAACGCGCTACCGGGGTCGCCGGTGGCGGACGCGGTGTATTTCGTGGCCAACTCGGGGATCGCGGAAACGTATGTCACGGATAGCTCAGGGACGGCGAAGCAGGTGGGGAACTCCGCGATGATTGAGGCCAAGATCGCGGCGGCGCTGGCGGATCATGATGAAACGGTGGTGGTGGCGGACATCACGGCGCGGGATGCGCTGAGCCCGGCGAAGAATCTCACGGTGTGGGTGCTGGATGCCTCCGACGATGGCACGGTGACCAGTGGGGCGGCGCTGTATCTCTACCAGGAGACTGGGGACACGTGGCACAAGCTGGCGGAGGCGGAGGCGATGGACATTTCCGGCCACTCGCACTCGAACCTCACGCAACTGGACAAGGTCGGGGAGGACGGAGACGGAGATCTCACATATGACTCCGAGCCGGTGGTGCGGTTTGAGACGGCGGATTGGTAGCCGGTAGCCCGGCGGCGGTTCCCGCCAGATGGGGAGACAAGGAGACGGGGAGACAAGGCAATGGATCGGGAGCTTTTCGAGGTGATGAGAAAATGCTCTGACCAGGATCTCCGGGAAATTCTCCAAACCGATCCAGATTGTCCGGCTGAGTATCGAGAGGAATTACGGAGGCGAGAGAGGCGCAAGGCTGAGGTCAAACATTGGGAAACTTTTACAACTAACCGGGCGCGGCGCCGGAATCGCGGATGATCAAACGGCTTTGGCAAAAGGTGGTGGGCACGCCGGGGACTCCGGTGGATGGGGGGGTGTATGCGGCGAAGATCGCGGGCACGTCTCTTTTCCGGCTCTATCTGGCGGGTAAAACGGACCCGTATCCTTTGCATGAGGTGAGCGTGCCGAACCCTCCGGCGCTCGGAGAGGGGGAAGAGGGCAAGCTTTACTTGCTGAAGATTTCGAGTAGCGGGATTGCTCTGGAGTGGGAGGAATACACGGGCGGCGGCGGTGGTGGCGCCTGGGTGCCGATTGCTAGACACGAGATCACCAACGGAGACGCGGCGGCGGATCTTGCCGACATTTTCACGGACACGTATGACTGGTATCAGATTCGCATCCGTGGATTGATTCCGGCTTCGGACACTTCAGATTTCCGATGGAGATACCGGGACTCAAGCGGGATTGTCACGCCCGCTGGGGCGGACTATAAGGGGGCGTTGGCCTATGTTAACAATGCCGGGGGCGCTCCGGCCACCAACTATTGGGGACTATCAGCCGGGCATTGTCTTTTTAACTCCGCCTTGGGAAGTGATACGGGGGAGGAATCAGAGTTCATTATCGATCTGGCTCCCCGTATTCCGGGTATTAAACGGTTTCACATTCACGGCCAGGCTCACCATTCTTCCGGCGCGGTGCAGATGTTGCAGGGTGGGGGGTATCTGGTTGGAAGCGCGGGGCAAGCGATGACGGGGCTCTACTTGACGGCCTATATCGGAAATCTGGAAGCCGGGACCATTGATGTCTATGGCCTAACGAAACCAAGTTGATCGATGACGCCGGAACAGATAGAAGCGCAACTGAGGGAGGAAAATCCGTTCACGCGGATAGACGGGCAGACCTATACGTCCGGCGATCCGGAGTATGAGGCAAAGATTGCAGAATGGAAGGAAGCGGCGATTGCTCACCAGGCTGCGATTGAGGAAGAAATGGCCCGTAAGGTCTGGCCTTCGGTTCAGGATTTTTGGGAGGAGTTTACGGACGCGGAAGCGCTGGCGATTCAGACGAGCTCGGCGCCGGAAATCATCGTGGCGCGTTCGAGGCTGGCGATGTGGCGGGGTCAGGTGTGGAGCGATGACGTGAGGGTAACGGGAGGCCTTGCGGCGCTGGAGGCGGCGGAGATTTTGAGTGAGGCGCGGGTGGCGGAGATTTTGGGGTGATTGACATGCCGGGCGGGGTAATGGAAACGCTTGCTCAGATTGTGGCTCTGACACCGGACCGGCGGAATGTGAAAACGGTGGTGGCGATGGGGCCGGTGGAGGAGCGGCTGGCGGAGTGTGAGAAGCTCAAGAAATCCGGGGCATGGCCGGAGCGCAAAAAGCGGCCTCTCCTGGAGGTGTGGGACGCCTCGGGCGCGGTGGTTCCCTCCGCTGTGGCGGAGGGTGGAGACAAGGGAAAGGGAAAGGCCTAGCCAGGCGGCGCCACTGAAATCAGGATCTTACTTGTCCGGTTATGAGTTTTAATATCACCGATACCTACGGAGTCTCCGCTCCCTCTGAGGCGTTTGTGAATGAATCGCGGCGGACGCGGCGAGTCACGCGCCACATTGTGCGGGATGAGGATGCTGAGATTGTGCGGCTCCGCGGAGGAAAGGTGAAGGAGGTGGAGGTGGTGCTCCGCGGGAAAGGCGATCCGGGCTTTGCAGGTGTGGCTCCAGGTCCGTTCACGGAGGGCGCCATGAAGATCACGAAAGCGGAGGGAACGGAGATGGCGAACGGGGAGTATCCAGATTTCGAAATCACGGCGATGGGCTGGGAGAATCCGGCTTAGTGGGCGGCCTTGGGCCGCTGATGCGGGATTCAGGATACGGGATACACGATTTTTGAAGCACGGAGGGAACGGAAAATTTTACTTAGACTGCTTTTTCTTATGGCCAGTTTTTCTCTCGAAGTTTTTGGCATTGGGGCGATCGAAACCGCGGAGGTGGAGGAGTTTCGTCTGGCGAAAGAGCTGGGCGTGGTGGGCTCTCCGGTGCTGGATTCGGATGGGACGTTTTTACGGAACAACGCGGCGGGGGTGCAATGGCCGTTCACTGTGAGAGGCAAGGGCGATCTGCCAGCGGATTTCGTGGAAGGAAGCGCGGGGCCAACGATCGATGGCCTCACTGGTGGCGTTACGCTGGTGGAAGAGGCGGAGGAGAACCAGAACATGGGCGAGGAGAGCTCCTGGAGTGCGAGCGGGCTCCATGCACCGAACGCGACGGCGGACGGGGCGTAAGATTTTCGTTTAGCTGAAATAGGTAGGGAAGGGGGCGAGCAGGGTGGGGCTCGCCCTTTTCTTTTGGTGCGAAGAGGTTTGACGGGTGGCCCGGGATATGAGCGAGGCGGAAACAAAAGCAGGGATCAAACGGATGGAGGGACAGACGTCTCTCCCAGTGGAAGACGTGAACGTGGCGCCGTTGCAATCGCGGCTCACGCTGGCGGTGGCGTGTGCGATCGCGGCGGGCTACCGGTGGGCGCGGATACCGTGCGCCAGCAATCCGAAGATCACGGCGGCGTTTCTGGACGCCACGGAGGAGGTGCCGCGGGCGGATAAGAAATGTGAGGCGTGCGAGGGGAGCGGATTCGCGAGCCCGGAGGGCGTGGAACCGGGACCGGATGGAATGGTGGAGATGGGCTATTGCGAGGCGTGCCAGGGGCACGGCCATCTCTCGGCTAACGGGGAGACGGAGAACCGGCGGACGGTGCGGTGGTGTTTCGATCCGGAGGTGGTGCCGGAGGTAGGCGGGAAATCGCTCTACTTCGCGAAGTTCTGGGAACGGATCTGGAACCCGGAGTGGGCGGCGCATTACCCAAACCGGGTGGAGGCGGTGTTCCATCGCCTGATTTTCTCGCTGGCCAACGGGGTGTCTCCGGTGGTGAGGCTGGAGAAGGTGGAGCAATTCGCCAAGGGCTTCCCGCGGGGACCCATGCGGACGCTGCTGGAGGAGACGCGGGACGTGTATAAGGGCCTTTGCTACAAGCTGAGCGCCAAGGCGCCGCATCCGGTTTACCAAGAGCCTTTCAGGCGGCACATGGTGATCCGGGTAAAAGGCAAGCGGGCGTATCTGCCGATCGATACGCCCAAGGAGGAACGGGACAAGAAACTCCGGGAGTGGGGGATGGCGTAGAGCGGCCTTTGGGCCGCTGATGCGGGATACGGGATACAAGAAACGGGATGCGAGATATGGAATTTCGGAACTTTTCAGTGAGGGATGTGGTGAGGTGCCTGGAGGATCTGGCCTTGGTGGTGGTGGCCGGGAACAAGGCGGAGGTAGAGGCGCTGGGGCGGATGGAGCTGTGCCGGGAGGTGAACACGGTGGCGTGGATGCTGAGCACACCCAAGGAAGCGGTGCGGGCGGCGTTTGCCTCCGCCGGGATGGCGGGCGTGGGCGCCCGGGAAGCGATCGAGGGCGAGGTGGATTTGTTTGAGGAGGGGATCGACCTGGAGGGGGATGAGTATTTGGCCCTCATGGACGCGGTGATGCCGAAGATCCAGAAGGTGAAGGAGGATTGGCTGGAGATCTTCATGCTGCGGGACCAGGTGGCCGGGGCGGGGGCGCCGTCTGAGGAGGAACGGGCGAAGCTCTTGGCGGCGGCGTTTGAGGAGAAGGGAACGGACAAGATCCAGGCGGGTGGAATCGTGCTGCGGAACTTCACGTATCGGAGTTTTGTGAGGGCGGGGGAGGTGCTCCGGCTCACGCTGGTTGTGGGCTCGGACAAGGAGATCATGGAGCTGCCGCTGGGGAGGTTTGTGAGGGAGGCGATGATGGTGGCCTGGATGCAGAGCGCGGAGCCGGAGGCGGTGCGGGCGGCGTTCCTGAGCTCGGGCGAGGGCGCGGAAGCGGTGGAACTGGCGGTGGATCTGTTTGAGGAGGAGGTGGAGTTTGATGCCGGGGTGGTGCTGGGGCTGTTCGCTCAGGTGACGCGGTGGGTGAAGATGGCCCGGGCGGCGTGGTTTTCGATGGAGAAGAGGGAAACGAAACTCGCGGCGGGCGATCCACCCCCAAACTCCTAACGCCCTCCGGACCGGCCCGTTTTGTGTGGGCCTTGTCAGGGGGGCGGATTTCCAAGGAGGAGGAGGAATTCATCCTGGATGAGCTGCCGTTTCCGCGGGCGGTGATGTATTGGCACTGCAAGCAGAGCGAGAACCCGTTTTACTGGACGGTGGACCCTTTCAAGAAGCCGGCCGGGGCGGCGGTGGAGCAAGCGGACCGCATCCAGGAGCGGGCGCTGGCTGAGGAGACTGGGGAGGCGATCGATCCGGGGGTGTTCGCGTAACGGGGGGCGAACGGGTTTTAAACCACAGATGACACAGAGAGCACAGATGAAAGGACGGCCAGCCGCTGGCGCGGCGCGGCCGGGAAATGAATATGGCGCTTCGAGTCGATAGCACGGTATTTTTCGAGCACGCGGAAAAGCTGATGCGGCACAGCAAGCTGAGCGCTCAGGATTTCATGCTGAAACAGGGCAAGCTGTTCATGAAAGACATGGTGGGGCTCACGCCTCCGGGCGATGAAACCACGCGCGGGCTGGCGGCGAAGCGCCAGGGGGAGAAAGCGATTGAGGCGGATCTGGCCAAGGTGTTTCTGCCGGTGGGGGCGAATGTGAGGGAAAAGGATCTGGAGGCGATTCACCAGAGCCAACGGAACAGCCGGGGGCGGGTGGGGAACAAGCGGCTCCGGGAAGTGGTGCGGGAAAAGGATTTTTGGGCATACCGGAGGAAGGTGAAACGAAAGGTGGGGACGCTGGCGGCGGGGTTCAACCGGGCGAGCGCCCGCCTGGGCTACCGGCCACCGGCGTGGATCTGGCGCCACCCCTCGCTCGGGGCGATCAAGGTGGGGTTCCATGACAAGGGAATCAAAATCAAGATCGTGAACAAGGTGAGGTTCGCGGGGAAGGTGAAGGATCTGGAGAGGCACGCGCAACGGGCGCTGAATCTCCGCGGCCAGGCGCTCCGGCGGCAATGGAAAGCCTACAAGCATCGGTTGGCGCAAAAGAGCGGGTTCCGGCGGCGGTGAGGGGAATTTGACGGTGGGCGGGTGATGTGGCCGACTTTCAAGCGGAGATGGATTTGAGGATCAGCCGGTTCCGGGCCGGGCTGATGCAGGCGGAGCGGTTGGCGGACCGGTTCACGGGGCGATTCAACCGCAAGGGCCGCAACATGGGGAGCGACATGGCCCGGGGGTTCAAGACGGCGTTTCTCGGGGCTTTGAGCGCGGTGGGCCTGACGGCGGGCGCGGCCACTGTGGGCGCTCTGGTGGGCAAGACGTTCATTGAGGCGGTCAAGAGCGCGGCGGAGGCGGAGCGCTTTGAGATGAGCCTGGGGGCTCTCCTGGGCGACACGAAAGCGGGTGAGGATCTCTTTGCGCAATTCCGGGCGGACGCGATGCGGACGGGGCAGGACATCGCCTCGATCGGGAACACCACGCGGAAATTCATTGGCCTGGGATTCAGCCAGGAGGACGCGGTGCAACTGCAACGCTCGATTCTGGATGTGGCGGGGAGCCTGGGGCTCACGAAACAGGAGACCGATCTCCTGGGCGCGGCGCTGGCTCAGGTGCAAGCGAAGGGCGTGGCCTCCATGGAGGAACTCCGCCAGCAAATCGCGGAGAAGGGCATCCCGATTTTTCAGGAGCTCGCCGCTAAAATGGGCATGACGGAGGGGCAGCTCATCAAGCTGATCTCTGAGGGCAAGGTGGCCGCCAAGGAGGTGATCGATCTGTTCAAGAATCTGGAGGGCGGGTTCGCGCGGTTCGCGGGTGGCGCGGAGCGGATGGCGGAGACCACGGGGGGCGCGTGGGAGGTGCTCAAGGCTCACATCGCGGACGTGCGGCTGGACATGGGGCGCCCCATCGCGGATTCGCTCCGGCCCTTGATCCGGGATCTCACGGAGATGGTAGAGGATCTCCGGGATGAGGCGGTGGCGTTTGGGGAATCGATCGGGGACGCGATCGACACGGCGCGGGCGGCGATCCAGGAATTTTCGCGGGACGAGCTGCTGAGCGCGGCGGGGATGGGCCTCAAGCTGGCGTTTCTGGAGGCGGTGGGAGCGCTGGAGAAAGGGGTGGAGAAGGCGCTGGAGGTGTTTGGGGACGAGCGGTTGTGGACAGATTTTGAGAGCCGGTTGGTGGCCATCGGACGCTCCTTTGTGGAGGAGATCGTGATGGGCGGGCTGGAGTTTCTGAACATCATGGGCCGCACGGCCAAGGTGGTGGAGCGGGTTTGGAATCCTGATACGGGGATGTTCGAAACTCGCACTCGCAACATGCTGCCGTCCGAAAGAGCGGCGGCGGACGGGCAGGCACCCAGCCGGTTTCGGGAGATCCTGGATGAGATCATGGACCCTCAGAGCCGGGGTGAGGAGGTGAAGCGGCTCCGGGACGATCTGGCGGAGATGCTGGAACGGTTGGAGACGCAGAAGGTGATCAACCAGGTGGATGAGACGAATCGGCGGGCCAAGCTGGACGCGGAGATCAATCGGAAAGAGGAAGCGGCTGGCGAACCTCCGGTGGCCTTGTTTTCCAAGGATCTCTATCACCGCGAAATGGCGGCGATCATGAAGCGGGCCGGATTCACCGGGCTGGCGGAGATGCACGAACTCCAGTTCAAAAAAAGCGGCGCGGAGTTTCCCGGGCTAGCGGAACTGGAGGCGCTTCAGGGGCGGAAAGGGAATCAGAACTTGGTGCCCGGCGGCGGGGGAAGTGGCGGCGGCGGAGTGAGTCTGGCGGAGGCGGTGGACATGATTGGCGGCGGTGGGGTGGAGCCGATTCTGAACGAGCAAACGGGGCTCCTCCGGAACATCGAGCGGCATCTTGCGGAGATCAAACGGGAGCGGCCCGACACGCGGGCGGCAGCGCCCACGGTGAAGGGGGTGGGCATCTTTGGAACCACCCGGGCGGTGCCCATGGGGAGCGTGATCTGAGGATTAGCGGTTATGGCGTATTTCAAAATTCATGGCACGAGCGGCGGGCGTTCGGAGACGGGCGTGCGGACGATCATTCAACCCTATTGGGTGGATACGATCGAGGCGATCGATTCGCTGGAAAAGGCGGAGATCTCTTTGGGCGGTCTGCCGTTGGTGGATTGGGCGTTTGGGGTTTATGACCAGGAACTCAAGGAGAACGGGTATCAGGTGGGGCTCCGGTATGAGGGGATTCCCTCCGGGGCGCCGCTGAACGAGCGGCCCGTGTGGCAACTCTCCGGAGAGCTGGTGGAGTGGCCGATCGAGCGCCACCCAAACGTGCAAACGCTCATCGATGACTATGGCGGCTATATCGAGAATGGCCGGCTGAAATTCCCGCCCACGAGACCGAAAGGAAAAGGCGATGATAGTGGCGGAGGTGGCTTTGCCCAAGGCTCCGATGAAACGGGGGAGGAGGCGAACATCATGTGGAACGCGGAGAAGATCCGCGTCTATCTCCCGGCCTATCACTGGTCTTTCGTCTCCCGGCGGAAACCGAGCCTATTGGACAAGGTGGGGAAGGTGATCAAGCGGCCTCCAGGCAATCCAGAAACTCCAGAGGGATCCGATTGGCTCTACGCGGTGCCGGATATTGCCTACCGGGGAAACATTTATGAGGTGACGGAGCACTACATGGGGAGCCCGCCGGGCGGCTGGCCTCCGGAGGTGGCTAAGCTGGTGGTGAAAGGGACTAAATCGTTATGAGAAGGTATCAGGCAATCTATCCGGAGAGCGGTGAAAAGGGAACGCTCCGGGACACAGAGGAAGAGGCGGCGGACGATCTGGCGGAGAGCGGGGAAAGCGGTTATGTGCTGGCGGTGCCGCGGTATGGAGAGGTCACGTGGCTGGCGGATCTCCTGGAGATCTATGATGACGACGCCGATTTGGTGGAAGCGCTCACGGCGCCGCATCGCCAACTGGATGGGATGAGCCTTCTGGAAGCGCTCCGGAGCGATCAGGAGGAAGCGGTGGCGCGGGTGGTGGAGATGCTGGCCTCCGGGGCTTTTGCCTGAGCTAAGCCAAGGATATGCACGCGGGGCGCATTGTCACGATTGAGGATCTCCGGGCCACGCCGGGCGAGGAGGTGTTGCCCAAGTGGGAACTGATGCGGGAGTTTATCCGGCAACGGGACTTGATCGAGGTGGACCCGGACGCCCGGGTGAGTAAGGGGCGAAACGGCACCACGGCGGTGTATGAACCCCGGGATGAGTTCAATGGGAAATTCAAAGTCTCGATTCAGGGTGAGAATGTCAGGGTGGGGCCGGGGTTTGTGAATACGGACATGCCCACGATTGGCGGCATTTATCTGGATGGCCTGGACGCGGAGCGGAAGCAACAGGAGGTCCCGGGAGTGGAATTGGAGGGCGAGCCCGGGGAGGATGGGAGATCCTTCATCGTGGTGAGGCTTTTGCTCGATCCGGCCACGGGCGTTCCGTTGAGCGAGGAGGCGGATTGGCTCACGATCGAGCACGTGGCCAGCCTACGGGAGACGCGGAGAGAGCGGGAGCCCGCGGAAGGGTTTGAGGCCTTGGCGATCCTGTATTGGAACGAAGAGAGAACGCGGGTGGCCAAGGTGAACCAGGTGGTTTTCATGGACCTGAAACACAGTTTCGCCTTTGGGATCGCGGAGGGGCGGGGATTTCACTTTTTCTCCGCGAGGTAAGCATGGGCAAGCTGACGGGGAGGAAAGAACCGGCGGCGACGTTCGCCCGCGGGGCGCGGTTTGTGGAGACCATTCCGGCGGAGGAATGGAACCAGGAGGTTTTGCGGTATGCGCGGTCTCGCCCTCTCAAGGTGCTGGTGGACCGGAGCCGGGGGTTCCGGCATCCCTGGAACGCCAAGGTTTTCTGGAACGGGGTGAGAGAGCTGTATGAGGTGAACGTGCATCCCGGGTATGTGAACGGGGGCGAGTTTGAGACCTTGGCCACGGTGGAGAAGGATTGGGCGCCGGAGGCGACGGTGGCCCGCTACCGGAGCGAGGGACGCGAGGAGGAGGAGCGGATGGAGGCGTGGCTTTCGGAGGCGCCGTGGGTAGCGGTGCCAATGGACAGCATCCGGGCGATTGGCACGGACGCGGAGCCGGAGGAGGCGCCGGAGATCGTGCCCGCGTTTTTCGAGGCGCAAGGGGTGAGCCCGTCCAGTGTGCTCCGGCAGGCGGAGGACGGGGTAAGCGTGCTGGAGGGAAATCTCTCCGATGGGCGGACGCGGCGGCTCCTCCGGGCGTTTGAGATTGTGTTAGTGCAGGAGCGGCCCGCGCTGAACGCGAGTTGGAGCAACGGAGCGGAGGGAGCGCTGTTTCAGTTAGGGTTCACGGCGCCGGAGGCACCGGCTCCGCGGATCTCGGTGAGGAAACGGTTTTTGGCGCGGGTTTCGGATCGGCTGGTGGCGGAGCAACTGGCGCTCGGGTGGGTGGATGATGGGATTGAGGAGCTCCACCTTGCCACGGTGTATTTGCTTTCTCCGGTGGGCACTCCGGCGGGCGCTGAGCCTGGGCCGGGGTGGAGTGTGTGGGTGAAACACCGGGTGTTCTGGGATCTGGGCTTCGGAATCAACCAGGAATTGGACGCGATCGAGGAGACGTTTCTGAGCTTTCCCGGGCTGCCCTTGGCTGGTGGGGTGGCGAACTTTGCGATCCAAGGAATTATCGATGAGGTGAACCAGGCCTACTCCCGGGCGGACGCGTTGCTGAATGAGAGCCGGATCGCGGGGGCGTTCTGGACGGTGGGGTGAGGTGTGAGCCCAGAGGTTTAAACAGGAGGCAATGGAGGAAAGGGAGATGGTTTATGAGTTTTGAAGACAGGGCGAACTCTGGGTATTGGACGAAAAAGAGCAGTTTCCCGGAGCTCTACAAGGCGGAGAATGGGAGCCACATGGGCCACGCGCCGGTGTGCGAGTGGGATGGCGTGGACCCCCGGACGGGCAAAACGTGGCAGGACATGCCGGGGAACAGCTCGGAGGATAAGAAGCTGAATTGGGCGCTTTTCCGGCGGGGGCTGTATAGCCCGGAGGAGAAAAAGCGATTCGGGGGCATTGCCAGTCTGGATCGCAAGCCGCGGCCCAAGGCGGGAACACGATACTCTTGTGCGGTGTGCGGCGGTGAGGGTCACAACCGGGCGACGTGTCCGGAGTGGACCGGCAAGGGGCGGAAGCTGAAACCGGCCCGGAGAAGAAAGGCGGCGTGATGGAGGAGGAAGGGGACGGCTTTGGATTTGATAAAACGGCAAGGCTCCGGGCGAAGCGGAAAGCCGAAGTGGAGGCCGGGAGCCCGGAGCCGTTGGAGCCTGCTTTTCCCTATGAGGCGATCCCGTTTCCGGCGGAGTTTTTTGGGGCAATTCCCACGGATCAGCTAGATCCGGAGGGAGGAACCGCAGATGGCGCAGAGAACACAGATTGAGGGACGGCCTCCCGCCTCCGGCGGTTGGGCCGAAATTGACTGGTTGTGGGGTGATAACCGGTTATGGAGAAGCTCCTTTATGTGGATATTGGCGGCGATGAGGCCGCGGAGAGCCTGGACGGTGGGGAGTTTGAGTGGCCCGCGCTGAAACAGAGCGACTCGCTCAAGCTGAAACTCCGGTTCACGGAGCGCGTGGGCGATGAAGTGGTGGAGGTGGACCGCGAGGTGGTGGGCCTCAAGGCGGGGTTGGGGCGCATCGATGCCCGGCCCACGGCGGGGAGTTTTTGCCTGGGCCTGGAGGATACGGAGCTCACGTTCACGGTGGACGATTCCACGGATGTGATCACGTGCGCGGGCCATCCGTTTGAGGATGGCGACCGGTTGAGGGGATCGAGCACGGGCACGTTCCCGGCGGGCTGGAACCCGGCGAGGGATGTGTTTGTGATTAATGCCGGGGACGGAGTTTTCCAGGTGTCCTATGAGGCGGGCGGAACTCCCATCGATTTCACGGGCGCGGGCACGGGCACCCACAAGGTGGAGCAAATCACGGAGCCGATTGCCTTTGATGCGGTGGCGGCGGATGTGCGGGCGGCGCTGGAAGACCTGCACGGGCTGGCGGCGTTCGGAACTCTGGCGGTGACAGAGGAGAGCGGGAGTTGGTTTGTGGTGCTGGCGGATGCCGCGGAGGCGGTGCCGTTCAAGATTTACAATAACCTCCTCCGGCCCTTGGCCTTTGTGCGGATGCGGGCCACGGAGGAGAATGAAACGTGGGTGCACGAGATCCGCTTGGTGCAAACTCCGGTGGCGTTCACGGATGCCTTTGAGCGGCAACTCCCGGACCCTCCGGCGATCACGGAGTTGAGGGCGGGCGGCACCGTGGACGATGTGGTGGTGGCGGAGGTGCAAAAGGTGACGTTCAACCCCCACTATCGCGGGATTTACAAGGTGGAACGTGGGCTGGTCTCTACGGAGCTCCTAAACCGGGATGATGGGCCGGTGGAGTTCGCGGAAGCGATTGAGGTGCTGGCGGATGAGGGAGGTTTCTTTGAGGTGACCAATCCGGCTCCGAACGTGGGACATATCAAGTTCCTGGGCGAGATGGCGGGGATCGATCAGGATTTGCTGACGATCACCACCGTGGACGCGCCCCCGGGCGATCTGGCCTTCACGCTGGATCTGGCGCCCGCGGCGGTGGCGGCGATCCTGAGAGATCCCACGCTCACGGAGGAGGAGATCGAGCTGTGGCTTGAGATTGAGGTCAAATACGAAGATCCGGCGGATGAGGAAAACATCCTGACCTGGACCTTGCAACGGCAAGTCTTTCTCCGGCGGGAACTGATTTTCGATAGCCTGGGCACGGGCCAGGAGGTGGATTGGCTCCGCCCGGTGAATCCGGTGTATTACCCGCCATTCACACTCGATCAAGTGGCGGTGGGCGCCAAGCACTACGGGACCACGATGGGGTCGAGCGTGGTGGAGGAGATCACCCACAACCTCAACTCGCGGCGGCTGGCGATCTCGATAGTGGAGAACGCCACGCCCGGGAAGTTCCTGGATCGGGGGAATGATTACACCGCCAAAGCCACCGGGGACGATACGGTGGAGATCACCCTGATTGGGGACTACGATCCCGCGCCCGGGACGGGCACGCTGTTTGTCACGATCTTGGCGGCGGAGCAGACGAGCGCGTTTGATTCGCATGAGCACACGATCCCGCAAGTGCTCCTCCTGCCAGAGGCCTTGGCGCAGATTGGAGCGAGGCTGGATGCGTTGGAGCTGCTGGCGCCCAAGACCTTGGCGGCGGTGGATGGATCCGGGGTGGTGGTGAGTCCGTGGCGTTTGCCGGTGGTGCGGGAAATCGTGCCGTTCAAGGTGAGTGCCCGTACGCCATTTGCTTGGCCGGAGTCCGGGCTGATCCGGGAGATCGAGATGCCCTCCACTATCTTGGCGAGGAGCGGGAGTTTCGTTCCGGCGGTGCATGACGCGGCCTCTGAAGCCATTAGCGGCGTTCTGGTGAGCGGAGCGGTGCCGGTGGCGGCGGATGAGTTCAAGGGGCGCGTGTTTCAAAACACCGGGGAAACCGTGCTGGAACTGGATGGCGTGGGCGGGCGGGATGCCGTGGAGCTGCAACCGGGCGAGTTTGCGGCGTGCAACGGGGTTGCGTGGTATCGGGTGGCCAAGGAGCTCGCCTCCGAAAACTCATGGTATCCCACGGACTTCATCCGGGAGCTGTTCATGTTCACGGTGAATGAGAACCAGCTCCGGGCCGGGCGGCGCCTGGAGTGCCGGATTGGGGTGGGCCTGGGCCTCCTGAAAGCCAATACAAAAGTTAGTCTTTCAGTGGTGATTGAGTTGGGTCTCCCCACGCAGGAAACGAGCCCGGCGACCACGGGTTGGAACCTGGATGAGATCGAATGGGGAGAGCCGGTGGTGCGGCAAGATCTGATCGTGTCGGGCGTTTCTCAGGTGCATCCGTTCGGGATTAAGGTGGCGCGGAGTGCCACGGAGCTCACGCTCCAGCAAATTTTGTATGGGGCGGAGATCGCGGGCACGGCGCCGGAGGAGCCCAACTTTGCGGTGAGGGGCCGCTTGGTGCGGTTCGATGTGGAGGATGAGGTGGCCGATCCCAAAGGATTCCTCGCCATCACGGCGCCAGAGGTGCCGGAGGATCGGGAGCTCCCCACCACGGTGGATCTGGAGGAGTTTGGTTTGGCAAAAATTGTGACTAACTGATATGGACGCGGCGCAACTTTTAGAGGTTCCGATCGATTTTGATTTGATCACCGGAAAGGTGAGCATTCCGGGCTTGGCTTTGGGTCCGGCGGTGCTCCAGGAAAACTTGGCGACTCAAGGCGATGAAGCGGCGGGAGTGCCGGAATCCAAGGCAGTGCTCCCGGTGAAGCTGGGCGACCGGTTCCCGATGGCGGTGGGATTCATGAAAGAGCTGGCCAGCCAGGGCGCCGTTCTCAAGGAGCTCAACGTGGCGGTGAAAGAATACGACACGGAGAAGGCTTTCGCTCTGAACACGGGAACCGATATGGTGGAGGTGTCAGGGGACACCGGGCCGCGGTATCGCACGATCATTTCCCTGGATCGGGCGAAGCTCAAAAACGTGGTGGCGAGCTATGCCAACATTGCGGGAACCTATGTTCCGATGCTGGCGGAGATCGAAGCTGTGCTGGAATTTGCGCCGGATCTCTACACGGGGAACGATGTGGAAAGCTTTCTGATCGCGGGTGGCGCGGAGGTGTTGAAAACGCTGGAGATCCCGATTACCACCCCCGAAGAAACAGAGTATGAGCTAACCGTTGTGTTGAGCGTGCCCGCCCAAACGCGCCAAAACTGTTCCGTGGTGGCCACCATGACGATCGAGAAGGTGGGCGGGGTGTTTGAGGTTTCGAGTATCGCGGGGGATCTGACGGATAGCCAAGTGGGTTCCGGTGGGAACACGGGAATCAATCTTCCGATCTGGAACACCGGGCTCTCCGTGAACATCACGGGCTCCGCCACGGGGATCACGTTGGCGGTTACCGTGGAAACGCCGACGCTCACTTACTGGCACGCTTCCGTGACGGAGGAGCCGGTGGAGTATTGGAAATTTGAGCTGGATCTGGCGAACTGGCATTGGGAGGGAAAGAACATCAAACCCAACGTGGCGGGCTCTCCCGTGACAGAGACGTTCAAGCTCTATGAGGCTGGCGGGTCGCACATCGTGGATTTCTCTCTGGAGGCATCCGATGACGGGGACCTTTATTCGCAACTGCAAAGCAAGCTCCATGATCTGATCCGGGCGGCGCGGCCGGCATGGTATCCCACCACCACCTTTAATTCCCCGCTGATCTACACGGGGGGCAGCACTTCCCGGATGCACATTTATTTCCGGGAGGCCAATCCGCAGGTGGCCAAGTTTACGAAGGGGACGGCGGAGTTTCCGGTGAGGAATGAGGACGGGCCAACCGAAACGGTTACCGTTACGGCCAGTCTCTCCAAGACGGCGGATCAGTATGAGGAGATCGAGACAGAGGATCTCGTGAGAACGTCGCAAACCTTTGTCCTCCGGCTGGAACGGGATCTCCACGAGTAGCGCGATGAAACGGGCGGTGCTGATCTATCCCGGCTCCGTGGAGGAGGCGGAGCAACTGATCGCGGCTCACCGGGCGCCTGGGGTCCGGGTGGCGGCGATCGTGAGCCAGGAGGATTTCCCCAAGCTGCCGGGGTGCGATTTTCTCCGGACGCGGCCCAAGCCATTCCAGGCGAGGGCGGACGCGGCGGCGGTGCTGGCGGCGTTTCCCTCCGTGGTGGTGGTAACGGAGTTGGGCACGGGCCGGCGGATCACCCGGGCGATGCTGAGAGCGAGTGAGGAGGAGAAGAAACGCCAGCCCTCGGGAGGCCGGGGCGCCAGGGTGGAGCGGTGGCGAACGCCGGGGCGGTGTGAGGTGTTGAGCCTGCTGGGGCGGTTTCTCTCAAGCTGGATCGAATACCGTGGCGCGCGGGTGGGGCGGTTCCTGGGGGAACACGGCATCCGCCACGACTACGCGGCCTGGGAAGGGCCGCGGGAGATGGGAGCGATGGTGGAGGAAACCGGAGCCCGGGTGGTGCTGAATGAAGTGTGGCAGATGACACCGCAAGCGGTGGCGGATCTGGCGGCGAGATTCCCGGGCGTGCGATGGGTGAACCTGAACCACGGGAGCCCGTGCAATCTGCCCATGAAAGATCACCGGCGGCACCTTCACGCGGAGTTTGTGCAACTGAGCCTGGAGCGGCCCAACGTGTTTTATGGAACGGTGATGGCGGCGGAACGGTGGCCGGGGATCGAGCGGCTGGTGAGCCTGCCCAATCTGGTGATGCTGCCGGAGGGGCTCAAGAGCCGGAGGCGGGAGATCGGGGAGCGGGTTTGTGTCTCCATGGTGGGGCGGATGACCCTGGAGAAAAACTGGCCCGGCCACATGGCGGCGGCGTGCGTGCTGGCGCGGGAGGTGCCGCTCACGGTGGCGGTGTGCACCCGGGAGAGCCCGGATGAGATGCGGGGCTATCTCCGCCTGATCGAGATGGCGGGAGCGGATTGGTTCCATATTCCCTGGGGAGATTGGGAGGGCTACCTCACACAGATTTCCAACGCGGCGCATCTCTGTTTCCAGGCGAGCTTGATGGAAAGTTTCAACTCCGTGGCGGCGGAACACATGCTGCTCGGGATTCCGGTGGTGGGGAGCCAGGCGATCGAGTATCTCCCGCGAGGGTGGCAAGCCAATCCCCAAGATCCGGTGGATCTCTGCCGGGTGGCGCTGGATCATCTCGATCTCTACGAAACGCGGGCCAAGACGGCGGGCGAGATTGCGCGGCGGTTGAGCCGGAACAACGCGGCGGCATTTCTGGCGGGGATCGAGGGGCTTCTTAACTGAGGAGGGTATGCTTTTTTTTGGTGCAACGGTGGGGCGGAGTGGGTCCACGTGGTTGGCGGAAACGCTGAACCAATCGGCCACTCACCAGGTGAGGCATGAGGAGGCGGATCTCCGCGATCCGGCGATGATCCACGGGTGGAGCCGTTTCCCTTATGAGCGATTCGCGGACCATGGGCCGAACTATGGCGAGGTGCATGGGTTTCTAGGCTATCACCTCTCCGCCGGGCACGAAGGCATGGAGCGGCTGATCCCGCGGCGCTTTGTGCTGGAGCGGGAAACGCGGGCGGTGGTGCGGTCCTGGATGAACCGGGACGGGCGCCAGCCGGAGGAGCTGGCGGCGGTGATCTTTGAGGTGACCACCCGGCAACGGCTCCTCCGAGAGTGGGCGGCGAGCGACAAGCGGGCGCGGGTGGTGAAGCTGGAAACGCTCACCACCGATCTCCGGGCGTTCCGGGAGTTCTCCGATTGGCTGGGCATTGATTTCACACCCACGCGGGCGGATCAGGAGCGGGTGACCAATGCGAACCCGGCGGCGCGGCGGGATGGCTTGCCACCCTGGGAATGGGATGAGGCGGCGGAGGCGCTCCTGTGGCGGATCGTGTGGCGGCAGAGCCCGGAGACGAAGCGGTTTTGGGTCCGGGCTGGGCTGGCTGAGATAAGCGGCCAGGGTTGACACTTCCGGGAGGGAGATGAAAACCATTCTCTCGGTGCTCACCCTCCTGGGGCTGAGCCTTTGTTCCCAAGGGTGTTTCTTTTACTACAAAGAAACGAGCGTGGCGGGCTCCATGACCCTGTTCACGGCGGCGAATATTGGTTTCGTAACGGATCAAATCGCGGAAAGCAATAGCCGGTCTGGCGGAATACCACTCCTCACGGGTGGCTATCAGAACGACACCCTCACCGAAACCACCGTGGCGCCGGATGCCGGGCTGGTGGTGGGCTCGCTGGCGATCTCCGGTCCGATCGATAACGGAACGCCGCTCGATAACACGGGCCAATGGATCTGGCGAACGGTGCGCACGGTGGTGACCGGCCAAGTTTTCAAGGAGGCCTTGGGTGGCTATTTCAGCACGGAGAAGGCCAAGGCGGCGGCGGATGCCTCCGTGAAGCAATCCGAGATCTCCGCGGGAGTCTCCCAAGCTGAGATCGCGGCGGATGTGCAAAAGGCGGAGATCGCCTCCGAAATCTCACAAGCCGAAATCGCCGCGGAGGCGGCGGAAGCGGTGCAACCCTGATAAAACCGAATGAAAACCCAATTGATCAAATTCATCATTGGCAAAAATACGGCCAGCTTGGCGCGGGCCGCGGCCACCTTTGTGGGCTCGCTGCTCTTGGCGAGCGCTCTTTTCAACGGCGAGGGCGTGGCCCTCGATCCGAGCATTGGCGGAGACGCCGCGGTGCAAGCGAACGCTCCGGACGCGGCGGCGGTAAAAGACGGGCTTACCCTGGGCGAGCTGGCCTCCGGCACCGCGGGCTTGATCCTGATTTGGGGCTCCCGCTTTGTCTCGTGGCTCCGGGCGAGGAACCTGGGATGGGCGGCGCGAGGCGTGGGCTTTCTGATCGGGCGGAGCGTGCCCTCTCTGATCCGGGCCATGCTCACGGCGTTCGCCGGCGGGCTCGCCTACCTGACCGGGAACCCGGCGGAGGCGCCGGAGGTGGTGGCGGAGCATCCGGTGGCCTCGGTGTTCGCGGCGATGATCTCCTTTGGGATGGCGCGATGGATGAGCGCCACGGAGGACGCGGAGCGGAACCCGGTGAACGGGAGTGGCGCCACGTATCTCCGCAGCTACTGAAGCGGAGACTTTCCCTTAGTTGGTTGAGTTAGAAAAGGGGGCGGTCTGTTTTGACTGCCCCCTTTTCGTATCATGCAACTGGCGACACGAGAACGGGTGGTGCGGCTCCTGAATCAAGGGGGCCATGAGATCTTTCTGGACGATCGCCGGAACTTCAATCTCAACATTGTGGGCATCCGCAACCCATTCCCGGAACTGGACCGGTTCGGGTGCCAGTTGGCGGTTTTCTGGAAATACGCGGGCGAATTTCATTTCCGGGAATGGCCCATCACCACCTATCCGGGCTCTCACTACCTGATCGACAAGCTTCTCAATCCGCGGGGCGCGGCCATTCTCGCGCCCGGACAATACCGCGGCGTGTATCGCCTGGATCTCCACAACGGGCGCTATCAAGCGCTCTGCCAACGCGGCGGGCCGGTGCGGGTGTTCCGTGACGGCAACCGGGACCGGGTGTTTGATCTGGACCCTGAGAGCGTGGAGGGCGGCTGGTTCGGGATCAACATACACGCGCCCGTGGACCCGGCGGCGGGCCGGAACTATGTGAAAGATCTGGTGAGGGCGAGCTCCGCCGGGTGCCAGGTGTTCCAGCGCGTGGCCGATTTCCTGGAGTTCCGCCAGCTCTGCCGGGAGGCGATGAGCCGGTGGGGCAACTCATTTACTTACACACTGGTGGAGGGCGACTGAGCCCGGGCCGGGTTTTCTGGTAATTCTAAAGCTGCCCCATTCGGGACACTTCTATAATTTCTAAAATGCTGCACTCCCACAAAGCGCAAGATCTCCTCGCCGTGATTGGCGGGATCGGGTCCACGGTGTTGGCCAACATTGAGACCGTCACCACGTGGCTCAACGCGGGGGTGGCCGGGGGCACCCTGATCCTCATTTGCATCCGGATCGGGGTGTGGGTGTGGCGGTTCTGGCGCCGCCGGCTGGATGAGGGTGAAGTGGAGGGGCCTTAGAAGCCTTGGAGGGATTGCTTAGCTTCAGCCTCCGCGGCGGCGTCCGTGTGCTCGGTGGCGGCTTTGGTGATCACTGTGAGGATATGCTGGCGCGAATCGTATTGGGCGAGAATCTTTCCGTCATTGGTTTCCCAGATTTGAACCAGCCTAGTTGAGCGGGGGGCTTCCAGCCATTCGAGTTCTTTTCCGTTGACTGAAAGGAAGACTTGGATTTCAGCGGGGGTGAGTGGGTAAGGGGTGCCTTTCTGATCTTCACCGGTCCGGATGTAGTCCACGCTATCGGCGTGATCTTCATGGAAGTGGATGGCGACGGTAAAGCCTGACTTATGGAAATAGGTGAGTCCGGCCTTTTCATCGATGTTGCGTATCGGGCCATAGCGTTCCAGGCACTCTTGTAGAGTCTCGCCAATTCTGGCTTGGGCTGGCATGGCAAACGCGGCCAATAGGAGGAGGGTGAGGGCGCTTTTCATAGGGAACAGGAATGTCATTCAGGTTGCTTGTGATGGGTGGGATCTACCCACGGCAATGGAATTATCTTACAGGGCAACCCTAACTTGATCCCGTCTTTTTTCGTTGGGTGCCCTCCGGTTTTCCCGGCACCACGGGTTCATCGGCCACGCGGAGAGTTCGACGTTCGATTTCTTGCGGATCGATATAGCTCCATTCCGAAACTTCCCGCTTCTTGGCCCGGAAATCGATCGAGACGCAATAGCGGAGCGCTTCGATGGCCCATTCGTTGAAGGAGCGTTCACTGAGATTTGCCTGATTCCGAAACGTTTCGGCATCCGAGACGAACGGTTTGATGGTCATCGAATCTCGCTCCTCTGCCGGTTTTGGTTTTGCCATACGCAGGGAGTAAAAACCGACTCCGCGAAAAATCTTTAAAAGATTCTTGCCAGATTCCTTGTAAGGATCTATAAGCGATTCCTTAAAGGAAGCTTTTAAGAACCTTTAAACGGTTTCTTTAAGTTTCCTGATTTTTTACCGAACCGTTCCGAATATTCAGGAAATGCAAACCGGCAACGAAATTGTCACAAAGCGGAATCCGCTGAGCCAAAAAGAGACGGGGGATCTCCTCCAATTGATCGCGGTGGTGCGGGTGGACATTGGGAACCTGATGGCGCCGCGGTGTCCTAGCCGGTTGGTGTCTGAGTTTGAGATCTCACGGAGTGAATCTCTCCGGGCGCTGGAAATGCTGGTGTCCGAATTGAACCGGCTGGCGGAGATGCTGAGAGAACCCCAAGCGGAGGAGGTGGTGGCGTGAACGTGCTGGAACTCGGCAACCTCCCGGACTGGCCGGTGCTGATGGATGAAAAGGTGGCGGTGCTCTACCTGTGCGGACGGCGGAAGTTTTTCCGCACCCTCCTGGATCTCGGGCTCCTCGATTACACGGTGGAGGAATACAACACCAAACTTTGGAGCCGGGCCGACATCGATACGGCGGTGAGGTGCTACAAGGCGCAACGGCTGGCGGCGGTGGAGAGCCAGAAGGCGGCATAGATTTTCATAGAGGGAATCAACCAAAACTAACATGCACAGAATCGATCAAGAAATACCGGAGGAAATGGCCCGATTCATCGAGGCGGAGTTGCCCTCCTTTCTGGAGTCCGGCCAGCCGGAGCGGATATTCAAGAACGGATGCCGGTTCCGGCGGGATGGGGGGAATGTTCTCTTTCTGAGTCCCGATGAGAGCGTGGGCGTTGAGATCAAGCTGGAGGAGCGGAGGATGAAACCGGAAGAAATCAATTTCGCCAACGATCTAAACCGGAAGCTTCTAGCGGCTTTCTTGGGGCACATAAAGATGGCGAGCCAAGAGGGGTTTGAGATGAGCCTGGAAATGTGCAACGCGGGCGTGGCCGGGTTCCTCTCCTCATACGTGGTTTCCAATGGGAAGAATCTAGGGGTCAACCCTCTGGAGGAAATTCTGAGCATTTGCCAGGGGGCCTCGAAGCTGGCGCACGAGCACGAAAAGCGAGTGTGTGGGTGGGTGGCGATGGACGCGGAGAATATCGATGATGAACTCCTCAAGATGCAACCGCGGTATCCGGAGACACCGGCTGAGGCCTAGATGGCGGCATTGATCAAGTTCCGATCCTCAATCAAATGCGCGTAATGCTTTCTCAACGTCTTGGCCTGAGTGCCCGTCCAGCGCTCCAAGTGGCTCTCGCTGGGCCGCTTCGTCGGTGGGGCGGAGAACATGAGGGTGATGTAAGTGTGGCGCATCACGTGGGGAGTGACCCACGGGCAACCCACGGCGTTCATGTGGGCGGCCCAATTTCTCCGGCTCTCCCACCGGAGGAAATGTTTGCCGGGGAGTTTCTCCGGGCGGACGACGTAGGGGCCGCGGTTCCATCCGTAGCGGATGAGGAAACAAGCCAGCCAATCGTTCACCGGAACGAATTTGGTATCCTTGTCCTTGATGGTGAAACCGCCCTCCTCATTCTGCACGCGAATCCATTGAGGGGCGCCTCTCTCATTGGTGACGATCCACTCCGGGCGGAGGTTCAAGATTTCGCTGATGCGCATTCCGGTATGGAAACCGATGGCCAAGAGGGCCTGGAGATCCCGGTGGGCGCAAGAGGCGATCAGGAAATCCCGGAGCATCCGGGAGCAATGGCGCTCCCGGCGGGTGGGAATGCTTTTCAAAGTCTTGACGGCTTTTCCGGCAAAGGGGGAGCGGCGGATCTTACCCTTTTTCTCCAGCCAGGAAAAAAAGCTCTGAGCGTAGGAGAGGTAACTCTTTACACTGGCGCGGCTCAGGTTGGAGGCGAGGAGTTCCGTTTTCCAGGTTTCAATATCGGCGGTGGTGATGCGGTCGGGGGTGCAACGGAACCGTTTTTTCAGGCGATTGAGCGCGGGGCTGGCGGCGCGTTTGGTGCCGCGGCCGTGGTGCTCGCCGGTGGCCTGCTTTTCATTGAGGAAGGCGTTAACCTCCGCGTCCAGGGGACACACGGCCTTGGCCTCCAGGGCGGAGGCTTTGAGGGTCTCCACCATTTGGACCGCTTCGGAGAAATCGGTGGTGCCGAGATGCACCCGGCGGCTTTTGACGCCTCCACGCTGGGAAGGTTGCCACGTCCAAAGCCCGTGTTTCAGGTAAAGGCCTGGGTAGCGTGGCTTAGCTTTTTTCATTCGGTCAAAAAACTCGGTCAAAAAACGCTGAATTTTTTGGGCGAATTAATCAAACTAAATCCCACTAAATCCCTCACTCACGGGGACGGTGGTGGAGCTAAGCGGATTCGAACCGCTGACCTTCTCATTGCGAACGAGACGCTCTACCAACTGAGCTATAGCCCCTTCACTTCGGATCTAGCCGAGCTTGGGGAATTTCAGGAATTCCGCCAAGGCTCGATTCCCGTCATCACAACGGCGAGACCGAGCGGTAATGTGACTGAATTTGTCTGCTTCGCAAGGTTTCTCTTTGGGCCCGGAAACCTATTCCTCGTAGCGGATCCAGTTCTCTTTCGATCCATCGATGCTTTTAAGGTCCTCTGAGAACTGCACTGTCTCTGGGCCGGAATACCAGTGAATGGTCACTTTTCGCTCCTCCTCGCTGACGATTTCCCACTTCCAGGTGCCTTCCTTGAGGACCCAGTCACCATCGTCTTCCTGGTGGTAGATATCGAAAGTGCCCTTTCGGAATTCGCCTCTCATTGGTTGCGAGTCCTTGTCCATCCAGGCCCACTTCGTCCCGATCAGCCACCGTTCCGAAAAGACCTGTGTGAGCTGGGCTTCCTCCACTGGGGCCGTGACGGCCTCGGCTTGGAATTTCTGGATCCCCTCCCGGATCTTCACGGCCTCGTCCAGGTCTCCGGCGGCGATCGTGGTCTTCAAGAGCTTTTCCAGTTCCTGGACGTACTTGGCGTTGATGGGAATGACGGTCCGTTCGATGGCCTGGTTGCGTTGTTCCTGGAGAAGCTGCAAACGGGTGGTCTGTGCGCTGGCTGAGGAGGCGAGCAGTAAGGCAAAGAGAAAGGCTATCCACTTCATCGAGTTGGGTCTAAGCCAATCGGGCATGGGGGTAAAGGCTTGATTGGTTTTCTTCGCCGAGAAGGCTTGGAGGATACCGGTGACCCATAGAGAATTGGCTTTGAAGGTTGTCCGCCGCCATGCTTGTGCCAGAATGACAAGGGCTCCCTGGTGGGCCCGATAAATCTCAACCCCCTCCTAAAAATCCCCCGATGAAACGCCGTCATTTTCTCCGTACTGCTGGCCTGGCGGCCGGCGTGACCGGATTTCCCGCCATTCTTCGCAGCGCATCGCCCAACTCCATGCTCCAGGTCGGCGCTATTGGCGTCGGCGGCATGGGAGGGACCACTCTGACCAATGTGGCGGGTCATCCCAAGGTGAAAATCACGGCGCTCTGTGATGTGGACGCCATGGCCATGAAACGCCCGGCGGCTTCATTCCCGGATGCGGCGGTATTCAGCGACTGGCGGGAGATGCTGGCCAGCGCGGCGGACAAGTTTGACGCCATTACGGTCGGCATTCCGGACCACATGCACGCCGCTCCGGCGGTGACGGCCATTCGCGCGGGGAAACACGTCTACCTTCAGAAACCCATGGCTACCACGCTGCATGAGTGCCGCGTGATCACGGAGGAAGCCGCCAAAGCCGGCGTGGTCACCCAGCTCGGAAACCAGGGCCGCTCCACCGCCGAAAGCAAGACCGCCGTGGAACTCATCCAGAGCGGCGCCATCGGCAAGATCAAGGAAGTGCTCATCTGGGAAAACAAGCCACTGAGCTGGTGGCCGAAAAACACCGCGCTTCGCGATCAGGGAGACGTCATTCCGTCCACGCTGGAGTGGGACCTGTGGCTGGGGGTTCGCGAGCCGCGTCCCTGGCTGGAGGGTACCTACCATCCCAAGTATTGGCGCGCCTGGTTCGACTTTGGTTGCGGTGAAATGGGCGACATGGGCTGCCATCATTTCGATCCCACCTTTGACGCGCTGAACCTGACCGCTCCGTTGCGCGTGCGGCAGACCACGCCGGGCAGTTCCGGGCCGCTGTGGGGCGAGCGCCGTCAGGTGGAGCTGATCTTCCCCGGTACTGAATTCACCGCCGAAGACACGGTGAAGGTCACCTGGCATGACGGCGATGTCCGTCCGGACGCCAGCCGCATCCAGCTTCCGGCGGAGTATCCCGAACTGCCCGAGTCCGGTTCCTTCTGGACCGGAGAAAGCGGCTCCATTTTCAAAAACTACCGCAAGGGCATGCCCGTGGTGCTGCCGGAGAAAGATTTTCCCCAGGAAAAATACCCCACCGGAATCACCGCGCGGAGCCACTACCACGACTGGGTGGACGCCGTCCTGGAAGGGCGGAAGTCCTGCGCGGACTTCAGCCACGGCGGCCCGCTCACGGAAACCGTCCTGGTGGGCGCCCTGGCCGACCGCTTCGCCAACGAATGGCTGGAGTGGGACCGCAAAACGCAGACCTTCACCAACCACGCGGAGGCCACCAAGCTGGTGAGCCGTGCCTATCGCGACGGGTGGAAGGTGGAAGGGCTGGGGTGATTGGCCGGAGCAGAGAAGGGCGAGATCATATCAGGGTTTGCCATCGACCCTTCCTGAAAAACTTGAGCGTATCCCAGGCATTGGGATATAACGAGTCATGCCTTCCGTTCAGGATGAGAAAGCACCGTGGACAATGCCGCGGCCGTTGCGTCTTGGCCGGGGCTTTCTCTTCTTGGGGACCATTGTCTATCTTGGAGCAATTGCTCTTCTCTTGTTTTGGTCCATGGAGGATCGTGAGAAGGGGCCGAACGTTGGGGTAACTGGCTTTTTGTTGATTCTGCCACCGCTGATCGCTTTCTTTTTCCACAGTCAGGCATTTCGGTTCTGTGCGGGAGTCGTTGCGCTGTTGTTTGCATTGGCCTCGATTATCTGGGGACTTGGCTTGGATGACGGGGGGGTGGGACCTCTGAGGCTGAGAGGGTTGGCAGTCTTTCTCCTTTGGAGCTTTCTCGCCTATCTCTACCTTGCAGATGAAAATGTGAGGAATTTCGTGGCGTTCGCTGCCGAGAAGAGACATTTGAGGCGCGAAAAGCAGAAAGCCGAGACAGCTAGGGTGGCGCGTGCCGCGTTGGAATCTGAATCGGATTTGAGCAAGCCAACGGCGGGAGATTAATGCGCCGTATCCGGGCTTCCCGGTAAGGGAACATTTGGCAGCTTCGTCAGGTTCGCGTAAGCTTCTGAGAGCCCATCTCCGGTGCAACGGTGGGCATTTGGAACTGCCGTGGCCCGATGAAGAATGTCTCTCCTTCCGCTCCCAGGGTGGCTTCAGACGTCGTGACGGTGCCGTCGGACCGGCTGAATGCCTGGGTGGAGCAGCAGTTTTTCGAGCCTCAGTATGAGCGTCTGCCTCAGCTGGGGGATGTGTTTTCCGAGATCCTCTGGGCGGCAAACGAATACGTGCCCTCCGAAAGCGGTTCTATTTGCCTGAGTGGATTTCCTGGAGTGGAGGGTGAACTGGTTTACGTGGCGGCCTTTGGACAACGGGCGGAAAGGATAGCGGGTGCGCATCTGCCGATTTCCGAGGGCGTTACCGGAAAAGTGTTTCGGGAAGGCCGGGCAGCGCTCCTGAATGACGCGCGCGACGACACGAGTTTCTTCGCCGGCATGGATGAAAAGAACGACTACTGCACCCGCTCCATCCTTGCGGTGCCGGTCCTGCTGGAAAAGGAGGTGATCGGGGTGATCAGCCTGATCAACCGTATCAGCAAATCCGGTTACCGGCCCCGCGACTTGCGGCTGATGAAGGTGTTCGGAGGATATGTTTCCACTTCGTTGCGGAACCTGATCGGCGCGGCTTTTCACCGGGAAGTGGCCCAGCGGGACGAACTGACCGGCCTTCGCAACGACCGGTTTTTTCACCGGAAACTCAGGGAGGAGATCGAAACTTGCGAAGCTCGCGGCACGGATCTGAGCCTGCTGTTTCTGGATCTGGACCGGTTTAAGGAAGTGGTGGACGCCCATGGCCATCTGGTGGGCAGCCGGGTCATTGGTGAAGTGGGCCGGTTGTTCGGCCGTCTGGTGGATCACCCCGGCGCTACCCTGGCGCGTTACGGGGGCGACGAGTATGTGGTCATCCTGCCGGAAACCGATGCCGCCACCGCCGCGGAGATCGCGGAAATGCTGCGAGTCGCGATCCTGGAAACCACTTTCCTCACCGAGTCCAGCGCGGGCTGCCGGACGCCGTTGAACTTGAAGGGCGTATTTACCGCCAGCGTCGGAGTCGCTTCCTACCGGACTTGCGGTTTGTCCTCGGTGGGAGATCCGGACACGGATGTCCGCATCCGGCAGCGGGACTTCATTCGCGCGGCGGACGAGGCCATGTACCGCGCCAAGGCTTTGGGCAAGAATCAAGTATTTGTGGGCCGGGGTTAGCCGGCCGCTGGAGGCCTTGTTCTGGATTCTCAAGGCGTGCCAGGCTTGTTTTTCAGAGCGTAGCGAACGAGGTGAGAAACGATGGAATTCTGTGAAAACCTGACAGACCGAGAACCGTAATGGTAAGTGTGATTCGTTTTTTGCCGCGTCATCTTCTTGCCGTGACACTCGGCGTGGTGGCGCTGTGGGGCCTGTGGACGCTTGCGTACGCGTTCCTGTTCTTTCTGGCCATTGTCACCGGTAGCGGAGTGGGTGGGCCCCTGGCTTATCCCGTGGGTATGGCGCTCATAGCCGTGGCTGGTGTCGTGGCCGGTTTCGGTATTTTCATGCCGTCTTGCGCGGCGGGCGCCCTGATTTGCAGGCGGCTCCGCTGGCCAAAGCTGGCCGCGATACCCCTGGTCTTCCTGACGGCGGGAGGACTGACTTGGCTGTGGCACTTCGCCTACATGGAGCTGGTCGCCACTGGCGTGATGCCCGGCTTCTGGGGCGTGATGGGTGGCTACGTTCTTTGTCTGTCTCTGCCGCTGGGCGCCTACTGGTGGATAACGGAAGGGCCCGGGGCCGTGATCGAGCAAATTCATCTCTGGTATGGAAAGAGACGAAATGGCCCGGCAACAGCCGCGCGGCTAACCAAGTAACCAGCGGTTTGTTTCACCCAGCTTCACCCCTTCCCTTGAAGGGGGGCTGGGACTGGAGGCGAAAACGGAGGAGGGCGAAGGCGCTATCCGCCCTTCGCCCTTTAAGAACGGGACTACTCTTTTTTGGCAGGTTTCTTCTTGTTCTGCTGATTGGGCTTTTTCCGTGCCGGCCGAAAAGACTCCGGCGGGTCCTGTTCGGGCAGTTTGAACTTCTCCCGGAGGCGGCTGAGTTCGGCCATCATTTCGCTCTGGTCGGCGGTGTATTCTTCTTTGCCGTAGACGCTGTTCAACTCGTTGGGGTCTTTCTCCAGGTCGAACATTTCCCACTCGTTCAGTTCGTAGTAGTGGATGAGCTTTTTCTTCCCGTCCGTCACGCCGTAGTGGCGGGCCACGTCATGGGCGCCGGGATATTCGTAGTAGTGATAGTAGAAGGTCTGGCGCCAGTCTTCGGGCGTGTGGCCTTTCAATAACGGCACCAGGCTGCGGCCCTGCATGTCGTCCGGTACCTCCAGGCCGGCCATCTCCAGGAAGGTCTCCGCGAAGTCCAGGTTGGACACGATGTCATTGTTATCTGAGCCAGGCTTCACCACGCCGGGCCATTTCACCAATAGCGGGGTGCGGAGGGATTCTTCATACATCCAGCGCTTGTCGAACCAGCCATGCTCGCCCAGGTACCAGCCCTGATCGGAGGAATACATGACGATGGTGTTGTCCGCCAGCCCGGCTTCCTCCAGGTAGTCCATGACTTGGCCGATGGCGTCATCCACGGATTTCACGCAGCGCAGATAGTCCTTCGCGTAACGCTGGTATTTCCAGCGGATAAGGTCTTTGCCGCTCAGGTTCATTTTGCGGAAGGCTTCATTCTTCGGTTCGTAAGCCGCGTTCCAGACCTTGAGCTGTTTTTCGTTGAGGTACTTCGGCGGGACGAACTTCAGGTCCGAATCGTTTAGGTGGTTCGCCACCGTCATGGCCTGGTTCCGGGCGGGAGAGGCGCGGTTGGAGTAGTCGTCCCACAGGGTTTCTGGCTCGGGAATCTCCACGTCGTCCAGCCAGTTCAGGTATTTCGGCGCCGGGCACCAGTTCCGGTGCGGGGCCTTGTGCTGGAACATGAGCATGAAAGGTTTGTCAGGGTCGCGATCTTCTTTCAACCAGTGCAGGGATTTCTCCGCGATGATCTCGGTGGTGTAGCCGGTGTGCTTCCGGGTCACTGGCTTGCCATCCTCTCCCTTGGTGATCATGGGGGGATTGTAGTAAGGGCCTTGGCCGACCAGGACGTCATAGTAGTCGTATCCCTGCGGAGTGACTTCGAGGTGCCACTTGCCCACGATGGCGGTCTGGTAACCGGCTTTCTGAAGCAGCTTCGGAAAGGTCTGCTGCTCCATGTTGAAGGACTGGCCGTTGCGCATGAAGCCGTTGATGTGGCTGTATTTGCCTGTCTGAATGACGGCACGGCTTGGTCCGCAGAGGGCGTTTGTGACGTAGCAGCGGTTGAAGCGCATGCCGCCTTCCGCGATACGGTCCATGTTTGGCGTGGAGATGCGCTCGGGATCGTAGGCGCTCAGCGCCTGGGTGCAGTGGTCGTCCGTGAAGATAAAGACGATATTCGGCCGGCTGTCCGCGGCGCGTGCCGCGCTGGCAAACGCCAGGACAGTCAGAAAAAACGGGGTGAAGAGAGCAAACAGGGTTTTCCGGGTCATGGGGCCGATTCTTGCCCAGGGAAAGAGGCGCGCCAATCTTTTCTTGGTCCCGCATTTACGGGAGTGGCGCGGCTTATAGACCGAAGCAGGGAAAGAAAAAGAGCGAACCGGAAGCCGGTTCGCTCTTTACTAGGTGCCGGGGGTTGGCTTGCTGAGGGGAGGGGGCTCTGCGCCGCTGTGTTGAGTTGGGTCGAGTGGGAAGAAAATTTTACTTAAGCCTGGCGGCGAGCGGCGGCGGATACGGAAGCGTCCTCGCCTTTGCTCTCCCCCGGGGAAACTTCCAGACGGGCGCGTTCTTCCGCCGTGGGGAAGGGCACCAGAACTCCAGAGGTGTCACTGTCTTCCGAACCCCTGGCATCGATGGATGGGGAATCCGCGACCGCATCCATACCGGCGATCTGCGCTTCCAGGGCGGCTACTACCGCGTCCAGCCCGTCCATGTGCTGGTGGAGGTCGTCGAGCCGCAGGCAGATTTCGGGATCGAAAGGCCGCGCGGGCGGAGCCGCCGGCGCGGGCTCTTCGGGTATGGTTGCTTCTTCCGCCTCTTCAGCGGCCACCGCGCTGGTTTCGTCCTCTGAAGAAATGGGGGGAGCCTCGGCCTCGATGGCTTCTAGTTCCTCAAGAACCTCCTCAACCGGTTTCGAGTTTGCAGCGAGGGGTGCCGCTGGAGGTAAGGAAAAGACGGGAGGAGCCACGGGCAAAGCCGTTTCCGTCGGCGCCTCCGCGGAGGCGCTCTCCTCTTCCGGACAGATGCTTTCCAGTTCTTCCAGCTTCTCGTTTTCCGGGCTGGGCATCGTGACCGGAGTATCTGGAGCGGTGACGATGGATTCCGGTGCCGTGTCCGTTTCCTTTTCTTTAGCAGGAATTTCGGCTTTGGGCTTCGGTTTGGGGATAAACCGCACGGGCTCTTCCTCGATTGGGCTGGCGGCCCGCTCGGAGATCTCGTAGCTCAGGGGGATCATGGCGCCGAAGTCCTCGGCGGAAGCAGACCGCTCGGGCTCGGAGGGAATATCGATTTCCGTCTGGACGTAAGTCTCCTCTTCCGGAGTCGAGTCGAAATCCTCCTCAAAGGGAGATTCGATCATCTGCCCGCCTTCCAGCAGGGATCGCGACCACAGGCTTTTCCGGCGGTTGCCGCTGGGGAATTTGCACTGGCGGCGGAAGAACCAGACGGCGGTTCCCAAGGCCAAAAACGCCAGTGAAAGCAGGAAAACGACGGAAGCCATGTCCCCACATTTAAAGAAATTGAGAGATTAAACAACGAAAATTATTAAGATTGCCAAAGCAAGGGCGTCTCAAAAATTGTCCGGCGCCCCGCGTTTCCCGCTGGATTTTCGGGCTGGCGACGGGATGAACCCTTGAGTTTGGGCCGGGGCTCCCTACGTTAAATTTCACACCCCCATGCAGGAAAAACTTCTCGAAATTCTGAAACACACCGCCGAGGCGGAAGCGGTGGATTGGCTGGAGAACCATCTCGCTCAACAGAAGGAAGGCTTTGCTCAGAGGCCCTTTTACTATGCCTTCAGCGGGGTTTCCCGGCACTTCGACAAGCAGTCCACCGTCACGGTGAACACGGAGGACGAGGAAGCGCTGAGCAAGGCAACTCCGGGCTTTTCGGTGGCGAACTGGGACGAGTTCCGCCTGGCGCGGGTCATCCTGCTCTTGACCCTGGCGGAGCAGGGAAAAGACACCTTCTTGGAAACGCTGAACGCGCTCATCAATACCGCCGACATCCGCGAGCAGGTGGCGATTTTTTCTGCCTTCCCCCTCTTGCAGTATCCCGAGGAATTGGTGCCCCTAGCCCGGGAAGGCACGCGGACGAACATCGTGGACGTGTTCGACGCCATTGCCCTGGACACGCCCTTTCCCATGCGGCACTTCGACGACGAAGGCTGGAACCAGATGGTGCTAAAGGCCCTTTTCATCAGCCGCCCGCTCTATCGCGTCCAAGGCCTGGAAACGCGGGCGAATCTGAAGCTGGCGGAAGCCCTTTCCAACCTGGCCCACGAACGCTGGGCGGCGGGCCGCTACGTTTCCCCCGAACTGTGGCGCTCCTGCGCGCCCTTCCTGACCGAACAGATCATCAGCGATCTCGCCCGCGTGGCCGAAGACGAAAACCCGAATCAGAAGGCTGCCGTCGCCCTCATTGCAGCGAACAGCGATCCGGACAAGAAGCTCGCCGGGCTCCGTGATGACGTCGCCTCCCAATTGGACGACGCCATCTCCGGCCGCCTCACCTGGGACACCTTGGGCCAGGACCTAGAACAAGCCCTGCTCGCGGCGGCGGCCTGACAGAAACTGACAGCCTCGGATTTCAAACCACAGGTGACACAGAGAACACAGATGGATTTCTCAGTTATCAACGCTATCTGCGTCATCCGTGGTCAACGTCCTGTCCAAGCCGCCCACGAATCCAAAAAACTCTCTGTGAACTCTGTGTCCTCTGTGGTCAAAAAACTGAGTAAAGCGTGCTCCTTTGTTTTCTAAGTAACTAGAGCCTTTTGTCCCCCCCTCATCCCCATGCGTTTTTTAGATTCTCACGTGCACATGGTCTCCCGGACCACCGATGACTATCAGCGGATGGCCGCGGCGGGCACCGTGGCCATCATCGAACCCTCCTTCTGGCAGGGCCAGCCGCGCACGGAGGTGGGCTCGTTTAAGGACTACTTCAATACCCTCATCGGCTTCGAACGCTTCCGCGCCAGTCAGTTCGGTATCAAGCACTACTGCACCATCGGCCTGAATCCGAAGGAGGCGAACAACGAACGTCTCGCCGAGGGCGTGATGGAGTTGCTGCCCCTCTACATCTGCAAGGAAGGCGTGGTCGGCATCGGCGAGATCGGATTCGACGACCAGACCAAGCTGGAAGAAATCTATCTCCGCAAACAGGCCGCCCTCGCGCTGGAGGCCGATCTGCCCATCCAGATCCACACCCCGCACCGCGATAAGAAGACTGGCACCATCCGCACCATGGACGTGCTGGAAGACGTGGGCTGCGACCCGTTCAAGGTAGTCATCGATCACAACAACGAAGAAACCGTCAAGACCGTCCTCGACCGTGGCTACTGGGCGGCCTTCACCATCTACCCCCACACCAAGCTGGGGAACGAACGCATGGTCCAGATCATGCGCGAATACGGCGGCGAACGCATCATCGTGGACAGCGCCGCCGACTGGGGCATTAGCGACGCCCTGGCCGTCCCGAAGACCGCCGCCCTCATGAAAGAGGCCGGCATCTCCATGGAAGACATCCAGCGCGTCTGCTACCAGAACCCCCTGATTGCCTACGGCCAAAGCGGCCAGCTTAAGGAACACGACTGGGAAGAAGCCAAAGGCGTGGACCCGAAAGAACTCTTCGAAGGCAACACCCTGCTCAGGGGCGGCCAGGACATCGCGGCAGCGATGGCGAGTAAGGTGATTACCTGAATAATTGCTCAGTATTAGAGTTGGTGGTTTTCAAATAACCCAAAGCCTTCGAGACACAAAGGTGGTCCTCGACCTCCGGGCGAGGAACTCGCGAACCGGGTCGCCGAAGATGTAACGGCGGTTTCGGTCACGGATGGCGACTGAAATTGCGGCGCGAAACGCGTAAGGTCCTGGCGCCCGGCCAGGATGTCCAAATCCTGTCCGGAATTGACCTTTTAAGCCATTCGCGAACGCGCTCGGAGATCGCGTTCCACCTCTGTGTAGCGAACGCTTCTTGTTTTCTCGGAGGCTAATTAATTGCAAGCCGCGCAGACAGTCCAGATCGGTGTGTCCGCACTCAGAAAAACTCTTGCGTCTTTTGCGCCTTATTGCGGCCATTCTCCTGACAACCGGCGCACAAAACTCGCGTAACTTGGAAATGAATATCTCGCGCTTGCTGATCTTGTTCGTCACTCTCTGCGCCTTCGCACCGGCTACAAGGGGCGAGCAAGTCGAATTCAAAGGCGCGAAGTTCCGCATCTACCGTCTCGATCCTTCGAAGGAGAAACTCGAACTCTTTTCACGGGACAAAAACGGCCAACCTTACCAGACCTTTGCGAACTTGGAGAAAGATCTGAACGCGCAGGGTAAGCGCCTCAAGTTCGCCACTAACAGCGGCATCTACGAGCCCGGCTTCGTTCCCACCGGCTTGCATATCGAAGACGGAAAGATCCGCGTCCGCCTGAACCGGCAGCCCGGGCAAGGAAACTTCTACCTGAAGCCCAACGGCGTCTTCTATCTGAACCCGGACAACCAGCCGGGCATTCTCGAAACCGAAGCCTACGCCAATGCCGGTTTGAAACCCCGGCTCGCCATCCAGTCTGGCCCTTTGCTTTTGGAAAAGAATCGAATCCACCCCGCCTTCAACCAACCATCCCCTAACAAACTCCTCCGTAGCGGAGTAGGGGTGACGCCAGACGGAAAGGTCATCTTCGCCCTTACCGAGCGCGACCCGCCCGAAACCGCCAGCCGCGTCAACCTCTACACCTTCGCCGAATTCTTCCGCCACCTCGGCTGCCCGGACGCCCTTTTCCTGGACGGGGATATTTCCGAACTCTACATCCGCGGGGAAACCAGCGCTATCCCACCCCAGACCAGCGGCTTCGCGGCTATCCTGGCGGTGACGGAGGAATCTCGCTAAGCTGTGACCGGAGGTTGCTCTACTTCTCCGCTTTCAGCAAGATTTGGACGGATTTGGGAGATGAAATGTCTTCCGGTTTGACCGCGTTGGCCTCCGCGGGAGAGTGAATGACAATGGCATCCTTCTCGGTTGTATCGGCAATAGCGATGAGATAGTCGTTCAGGTATTGCTTCAGGGCGGAATCCATTTCACCCGCAACGGTCACGTCGATTCCTTGTGCATACATTCGACTCACCAGTTCAACGATGGCATGACCCATGTCATTCCGGGCCAACTTAAAGTCGCCGTTTTCTGACATCGCGACAGTGGATTCAGTATTGATATCTGTTTCGCGCAGACGCAGCAGGCTCATTCGAATCGATTCATCGACCTCGCCGGAAGGAGGGGCTTCTTTTGTTGCGACTGTCTCGGAACGATGCGTTCGCACGGCATCAATACCGACTTTGATGGGAAGATCGAAAATTCCCAGGGTATCGAACTGTTGCCAGGTTGTATATGGGGTCCTGTCTTCGACGAGTTTAACCTCAATGATATCGCCGCCGTGGTAGGAAGCGACTTCCGTCGGTTTGAAGTCTCTCAATACCGGCAATTGCAGGATTACAGCGGTGCCTTCAATCTCTGCCTTTACGGACAACAGCACATCGGGGTAGGGATTGCTCGTCATGTCTGGGGGGAAATCACTGACTTCCTGGATTACAGCCGTGACCGTAGCCGGACCCTCCGTGGCTGGTGGCTGTTCCTCTGCCGGCTTGCAAGCGACGAGCGTTAACAGGGTGAAGATCAGGAAACTGATGCTTGAGAAGCAACGTTTAGTCATGAGCAAAAACGGGGCGGTAAAACGGTTGTTTCGAAAAGTACAATGTCCAAGGAGACTGCATGTATAGAATGATCTTACGTCCGGAGAGCACTTCTGGCGGGCAGGTTCCCATCTGGTGGGGTAGGAAATTGGGTCCTGAAAATTGACTGATGGTGCCGCCAAAAATCTCACTCATTTGTGCGGTGATGCCCGCGTTTTTGCATTTGGCCACCTGCCAATAGAAAGTATTGCAGTCTCCAATAACCAAAATGGGTGAATCCGAGGGATTGCCAAATAGCTGTCCGTCCGGTTCGATGATTTGACTGACTTCTTCAGTGAAACCAGGGTCACTTTCATAGGCGAAAGTTTTCTTGCGATACTGAACCTGGGGTACTTGAGATACATATTCCGCGTAGTGGACTTTCAGATAATCGGCCAATGTTTGCGCGACCACTCGGGTGCCGGCAAAACTTAGGTGAGGATCCACGGTGGGAAACGTCATCGGTTTTCCGCTCTTATCGTCCCTTAGCGCGGGTAGAAGGTCGATCGTTTCGACCCCTGCCTGGCTGAGATCTTCCAGAAATCGCAATCGCGGAATGCTGGTCCAGGAGTCCAATTCAGGGAAGAATTCGTGAATCGAGAGTTCTGGTTCGAAAGGAATGCTGACGTAGATGAAATCGATTCCCTTAGACTCCAGATAATCCGCCAAGGACACGATCGCCTCGACTGGGCCGACGGCGTTTCTGACCTCGATTCGCTGATTTAAGTCCGGCATTGACCATATTCGGGCTCTCTGAAGGGAGATTCGTTTATTGGCCGACTCTTCAGGGTTTGATAACAGACTTAGAAACGCGTCAATCACTGGTGATTTGGCGTGAGTTACCAAGGGATGTTCGCCTCCGTGGAAGGCGATTCTTTCTTCCAGCTCCCGGCGTTGCTGACGGATGCGTGCCAGCCGGTGTGGATTGTTCTTCAGGCGTTCGATTCTCTCGTTCCAAAGAGCCTCGTTTTCGTTGCCGGTGGTCGCAACTGGAGCCAGTGGAAGAATTGATGTTAGGCAGAAATCCGGAGGCGTCTCGCCTCCATCCGTATTTGTCAGAATATCGAGTTTGGTGACTTGGTCCGAAGCGAGATCCGTCAGAATAGCGGCATCCATGATCTGCCCTTTCCGCAGCCCAAGCGAAGAGGTCGCCCCGCCCTGTTCCCAAACCTGAATGATCGCCCGGTAGGTTTGCCCTTTTTCTATGAGTCCAGGGCGGGTCTCCAGAGCGACCACCGGAACCACGATTGCCACCTCATTCTTTCCGGAAAGCGCGTCTGTCGAAGCGTCCAGCGGCGAGCTGAGCTGAAACAAGGCTGCTTGGGTACCGGATGGGCAGAGCAGTAAGAACGCTAGCTCCGCAGTTGCGACAAGCGAAATGAGAGAGGGCATCGCCCGGTAGGTGTTTTTCAAGAAATGCCGTTCTCCCATGATGGATGACTTTTGAACCAGCGGTCAGAATCTTCAACGATTCTCTTTCTCATCTGGTTTCACAAGCCAGGCAATCTGAGAGGTTCCCCCCTCATTGCAACGTCTCCAAAAACGCCACCACGTCTTCGAACTCCTGCGGCTTTAGCAGCACGCCCATGGGGGGGCATGGGGGAGACTTCGGCTTGAACCCCAGGCTCGCTATGCAGCCCGGTCCGTTGCGCTTGGAAAATTAGCAGATCCATCCCACCTTCAACAAACTGCTACGCAGTGGAGTCGGCGCGAGGCCGGATGGAAAAGTCATCTTCGCCCTCTCGGAGCGCGACCCGCCCGAAACCGCTAGCCGAGTCAATCTGCGCACTTTCGCCGAACTCTTCCGTCACCTCGGCAGTGAAGACGCCCTCTTCCTGGACGGGGATATTTCCGGACTCTACATCCGCGGGGAAACCAGCGCGAACCCACCCCAGACCAGCGGCTTCGCCGCCATCCTGGCGGTGACGGAGAAAATCGGAACCGATTCCGGTTCCGAATGGAGACAATAAAGGCCTCCGCGTTCTGCTTTCAGGGCCAGTTTGGTGTTTGTAATTTAAATCGTAAAGAAAACATGAAAAACATGTAGAAAAAGCTTGCTGGGTTCTTTTCGTCAGGGTATGCAAGGGCTGGAACTTAACGATTACTTCATGAAATCGCATCGAATTGCTCTCATTCCCCCTCAGCGGGTAAAACGATCTCTCGAACCTCTTCTGGAGGAATTGGGACGCACCAATCGCGACCGCCTCTCCCCGATTGTGGATTTGGCCGTGGCTTCAGAAAGCGGCAAGGTCAGTCTTCAGGAGTGTCTTGTTGCCGGGTTTCCGGAACTCGATTTGGACGCTCAGCTCGACCGCTTTCGGGTCTTCCGGAAAACACTCAGCGACACGGCCACCGCGCATGGCATTCAGGTCGAACTCTGCGTCGATACCAAGAAACGGACCCCTCCAGCGGAGCGACACTGCTGGTTTGAGGGCCCGGACACCACGGTCGAAGCGGTGGAAGAGTTCTCCGAGGAAGGCACGAAAGATCTGGAGCGCGTGCCGTCGATCAAGTCCAAGGGGATTCTGAAAACGGGAAAAGAGCTGGAGCAGGGGACGGCCGGAAAGAAACCGAAGGTGCGGCTATTCCGGTCATTTGCCCACGCCGACGAACCGGATGCCGGAAAACTCATGGAACTTTTGGAGCCACACTTTGGCTCGGGAAATTACGATTTCGAAATCTGGTCCGACAGCCTCATCGATTTTGGGAAAAAATGGCATGAAGAGATTCAGAGAGCCCTGGAGGAGTGCGATTTCGGACTGCTTCTGGTTAGCCCCGCGTTTCTTGCCAGCAACTACATCAAGCATCACGAGTTACCCAATCTGCTTAAACGGGAGGTGTTGATCCCAGTGGCCCTTAAGAGAGTGGACCCTTCTCATCACGACCTTCAAGGATTGGAACACATCCAGATTTTCCAACATAAGTCACCACAGGCCAAGCGATCCCGGACGTTCGCCGAGTGCGGTACGAAGCAGCAAAAAGAGAAATTCGCGGAGGCACTCTTTAAGAGAATTGTCCGGCGCTTGGAGAGAGATTTCCCCGGAAAGCCGGAAGTGGACGTTGTGACAGAGTGCCCGTCTTATGACGAGATGGCCGAGCGAATGGCCTATGATTCGGATCGGAAACACAAATTCGCTAAGACCAGAGCGCGTCCGGTCAATCTGGATGATCTGGAACGCTCGGTGGCGGGGGCCGGCGAAGGCGGCGGGGAAGGTCAGGACGCGGTAGAGTATCTCCATGGCTGGCTTCAGGATGAAGATGGGAGTCCGTTTTGCGCAATCTTGGGGGAGTATGGCATTGGGAAAACCACGACGCTTAAGCAGTTTACGCGGGAGTTATTGGAGGCCCGGAAGCGGGGTGATACCGGCGTTCCGCTCCCCATTTTTGTTGATCTACGGCTCGTGCGTAGCGGCGAAGGTGAAGAAGGGAAAAGCGAGAAAGTGCCTACCCTGCAAGAAATCCTCGGCGAGGTCATCAAGCGCCACTGGAAAAGCGAAGGGTCTCCTGGCCTGAATGCGGACGACTTCATCGGGATGGTCAGGAAAGAGGGGGCGATCATCATCTTTGATGGCCTGGACGAAAAGATCGTGCATTACACGCCGGGTCAGGCCCGTGCCTTCATCCGGGAGTTGTGGAGCGTTTTGCCGCCTGAGACGCCTGCCAAGGAGACAAAGAACAAAGGAAAGCGGGGCCGGCTCATCCTTTCATGCCGTTCTCATTATTTTAAGGATGTGTGGAATCAGAATGCCATGCTGACCGGGGAAGGGCGGGACGGCATCCGGCCCGAGGACTACCGGGCGTTGATTCTTTTACCCTTCACGGAAGAGCAGATTCGCGACTACCTGAAAGGTGCTCTGGGGGCGGACAGGGTAGAAGGAGCCATCGAATTATTCCGCTCGATTCATAATCTTAGCGACCTGGCTCAGCGTCCCTACCTGTTGTCTCTCCTCGCGGACGAAATCGCGTGGCTGGAGGGCATGCGGGCCAAGGGAGAACGGATCGACGCGGCAAAGCTCTATGACCGGATGGTCAGGAAATGGCTCGACCGGGACGATGGCAAACATCACTTCTCTCATGCGCACAAGCGCGTCCTTATGGAAAACCTGGCGGCGGACCTGTGGCGCGACGGGGCTCGGGAATGGACTTGGGAACGGGTCGAGGAATGGCTGGACGACTTTCTCAACACTCACCCCGCTATGGAAAAGCGGTATCAGGGAAAAGCGCCGGAGCTTCTCAATGAAGACCTGCGCACAGCCACTTTTATTCTCCGGCCGGATTCGAGTCAGGAGCATTTCCGATTCTCTCACACCAGCTTGCAGGAATATTTCCTGGCCTGTTACCTGCACCGGGCACTGGTGGAGGCCGGGAGAGCGAAGGGTGGGGACCGGCGGAAACGGCTGGTGGAGCTGTGGTCCATTCCCCTGCCATCGCAAGAAACGCTGGAGTTTCTGGGGCAGCTATTGTCGGGTGAGGTGCCGGGGAAGGCAGTCCAGAGCCTGGCGGAAATTTTTGCCGAATACTCGGAGCAGGCTTCCATGGCGGCTTTTCGGTATTGGCTTCTGGCCCTGGCTCAGGGATACCCCGCGCCGGACCCGCCTCGGGTGGACTTGCATGGAGCAGATCTGGCGCGTTGGGAAATTGAGGGTCCCGAGGAGGGCCCCTGGCTCAACCTTCGGGGCGCGAACCTTGCCGGGGTCTTTCTGAATGAGGCTAAACTGCGGCGGGTAAGCCTGTCCGGCGCCGGCTTGGCGGGCGCCGACGCGAGGGGGGCGACGTTTCGGGAAGTGGATGCCAGTGGCCTGCGGGCCGGGGACGCGAATTTTTGTGGAAGCCTCTGGCGGGAGTGCGATTTGAGCCGGGCGGAAATGAAGGAGGCACTACTGAGAGACGCGGAGTGGCTGAGGTGTTCGGTAGGGGAAGTTGGCTTACCTGTCGATTGGCAAACAGAAGTCTCGGTGGCAATGTGTGAACCATCGGAATTTTCGCGGCGGCCGGATCTTCCCACCCTCCCACCCGAAATAAGAGCGGCTCACCATGGTGGGGTAAACTCCTGCGCCTTCAGCCCGGATGGCTCCCAGGTGCTCTCCGCTTCCTATGACAACACCCTCAAGCTCTGGGACGCCAAAAGCGGACGATGCCTCCTTAC